>NZ_CP116339.1:2695000-3895000 GCF_028198165.1 Pseudoxanthomonas sp. JBR18 | reverse complement strand
CGCCAGTTGCTGCATTGGCGGCGGGGCCAGCCGGCCCTGCTCCACGGCGCGACCGAGCTGATCAGCCTCCGCGCCCCGCTGGTGGGGCTCGTGCGGCGGGCCTCCGGCCAGCGCCTGCTGTGCGTGTTCAACCTGTCAGACAGGCTAGCGCGCTCGACCCTGCCCGGGCTGTCGGTCGCCTCCCAAGTCAGCGGGCTGGTGGAAGGGTCGACCTGGGATGGTAAGCACCTGACGCTGCCGGCCTGGGGCGCGTTCTTCGCCCAACTCGACGCCTGAACTCCCATCCAAAGGAGCAGATTGTGGCCTTACTCCCTCAAAGCGACTGGTGGCATAACGCGATCATTTACCAGATCTACATCCGCAGCTTCGCCGATAGCGATGGCGACGGCGTTGGCGACCTGCGTGGCCTCACGCAGCGCTTGCCGTATGTGCGTGACCTGGGTGCCGACGCGATCTGGATCTGCCCGTTCGTGCGCTCGCCCATGCGCGACTTCGGTTATGACGTCTCCGACTATTGTGCGGTCGAACCGATGTTCGGAACGCTCGAGGATTTCGATGCAGTGGTGACCAAGGCCCACGCCCTTGGACTGCGGGTGCTGATGGATCAGGTGTGGAACCATACCTCCGACCAGCATCCATGGTTCCTCGAAAGCCGTGCCGACCGCGACAACCCCAAGGCCGACTGGTACGTGTGGGCCGATCCGGCGCCCGATGGGGGCCCGCCCAACAACTGGCGGGCCACGTTCGGCGGGAGTGCATGGAGTTTCGACCCGGCCCGCCGCCAGTATTACCTGCACAATTTCCTCGAGCAGCAGCCGGACCTGAACTGGTACAACCCGGATGTGCGCGCCGCCCTGCTCGAGGCTGGCCGGTTCTGGCTGGAACGCGGCGTGGATGGTTTCCGCCTGGACGTCGTGAATTTCTACTGCCACGACCGGAGCCTTGCCGACAATCCAGCCAGACCGCCCGAACGGGCGCGCCCGGCAGGTGCCTCTGTACACGATCCATACTTCGAACACATCAACGCCGGCACCGTCAGTCGTGATGCGACCTTGCAGATGCTGGGTCACATCAGGGAACTGATGGACACTTACCCTGGTACGATGACCCTTGGCGAAATCTCCAGCGCAGAGGATGCACTCGTCACCGCATCCGATTACGTCGCTGGCAACGGCAGATTGCATACCGCATACAATTCGGCGCTGGTGAGCGATGCGCCGTTCACCGCTTCGCATCTGCGTGGACTGATCGAGACGGTGCGGACCCGGTTCGTGGACGGTCACTGTTGCTGGACACTAGGCACCCACGATTTTCCAAGGCTCAAGGGTCGCTGGTCGCGGCACGGCCAGCACACGCCCGAGCTGGAGCAGCGTCTGGATCAGCTGCTGCTTTCCCTTTTGATCGCGCTTCCAGGAAGCTGCTGCCTTTATCAGGGCGACGAACTGGGCCTGCCGCAAGCACAGTTGACCCTGGAGCAGCTGCGCGATCCGTTCGGAATCGCCAATTGGGGGGTGGTCCAGAGTCGCGATGGCTGCCGCACGCCGATGCCCTGGCAGGCCGACGCGCCGAACGGCGGCTTCACCCTCGGCACACCCTGGCTGCCGGTGCCAGCCGAGCATCTCCCCCTGGCGGTGGACCGACAGTGGGACGACAAGGATTCGCTGCTCAACGCCTACCGCGAAGTCATTGCCTGGCGCCGTACGCAGCCCGCGTTGGGCGAACGCGGCGTGGAACTGTGGGAGACGAGCGAACCCGTACTGGCTTTCGTCCGCGGGCATGGGCACCACGCCCTCCTGTGCGTCTTCAATCTTTCCCCGGCTGCTGCCCAGCTGCCGCTATCGCATGGGTGGCGCATCGCCGAGACCGCCAGGGCCGCCGCGCGTCGCGAGGAGCACACCCTGGAACTTCCCGGCTTTGGCTGGGCGTTCCTGGAGCGTGCGCGCGCCGCCGCTGCCGCGACCGATGGAGCAGATGCCGACGCCTGAAACCCCGGGAAATTCCGTCCGGCGCTGATTGGCGAGGGCCGTTGCCGAACGCGGGCCGGCTGGGAGCTGCCGATCACTGCAAGCGCGCGCTCGCGATCACCTACGGATAACGAAGGACCTCCCAGGCTCACAACTCGTCTGTCCTCCTGGAGGCCTCGATGAAAAGCCGGCATGTCTACTCCACGCGCGACGTACAGGACGCCAAGGCCTGCATTCAGGCCGCCCTGGGGGCGGGCGTTCCGCGTGACGATGTTGCGCTGATTGCCAACGGCGAGCTCGAAGTGGAACAGTTCCCCGACTCGATGATCGATGCCGACACCGACCTCAAGCACGGGGCGATCCGCGGCGCTGTCGGGGGCGGGGCTGCAGGACTGGTTGCCGGCCTGATCGGCGTGGCCGTTCCGCCCCTGGGTCTCACACTGGCGGGCGCAGGCGCGATGGCCTTGGCAGGCGCCGCGGTCGGCTCGTGGTCGGCCGCGCTGGTCGGGGCTTCGGTTCCCGACCCTGTGCGCCGTACTTTCGAGGAGGAGATCGAAAGCGGACGCGTGCTGGTGATCGTGGATGCCGAGCCGCCGCTGCTGCAGGTGGCCGATGCCGCGGTGCAGTCGGCGGGCGCCAAGTTGCTGCCCTATGAACAGCCCTCGGCGCTCAGCTGAAGACGCCGCGATCCCCGTTTTGCGACGAGACGGACCGTCGGAGGCGCAGGAGAGGGGCGAGCCGAGTGGGTCGGAACGCTGGGCAAGCGGCTCGCACGCGATTCCGGTCACCGGGCCATCGATCGTCCTCGATCAACCTCACCCCCGCGGCTGACCCTTGGGACACGCCAGCTCCCTTAGTTCGGTTGCCCTACTGGCCTATGGCTGCTTTTTGAAGTGATCGCAGCGCTGAGTACTGGTCATGAAGCTCCCGTGCAGTCTGGGACAGATAAGTGCGCACCGCACCAGAATGCGCGATGGGAGCGCGATGGGTGAGCTCTTCCTGGAAACGCGCATAGCGGTCGGTCAGCTTACCCAGATATGCGGCCTCGAAATCACCCGGGGGCATTTGTTCGAGTTTCTGGTATTCGTCATCGAGTGACGACGTGAATTGGCGGTCCGCATCTGAGGATTTTGTCTTGATGCCGAGCGCAGCCAACCGCTGCTCGTTCTGAAGGTGCTCGCGCTTGAGCCTGTCGGCAATGGCCTGGACGTCCCGGGATGCAGGGCGACGCAGAACCAGCTCGGACAGCTTGATCTGCTGCAGATTGAAGGCGTGCACGTCTGCCAGGCTTGCTTCGTCCGCCGGACGGGACGCGTCATGCGCATCCGCACCGGACGGTGCCGAGTAGGCCGCAGGCGGCAGAGCAAAGACCAACGCTAGAAGGGCGATGGATGTCGCAGTGCGGATCATCATGTGTCCTCGTCGTTCAGGCCGGGAAGGGGGAATCGCGCCGTTCACGCCTTGCCACCGCCTAGCGCTTCCGCGCCGCGCGAGGTCAGGTCGGTATTGCCGTCTTCCCCTTGGGTCGCGAGACCGTTGAACACGGCCCAGTTGGCCTGGTCACCGGTGACATGCTTGCCCGCCTTGATCGCTTCGAGGATGTCGCGTTGCTCTTGGGAGCTGGGATTCATTGGACTGACTCCTGGGCTGTGGGGATTTTTTCCTGCTGAAGAAATGGCCTGGGACCTGGCCTGCGATTTCCACGCTCGATGCGGCTATTGGCCCCCTCGGGTAGGCGGACGTATTCCCGCAAATACCTGCCGCGCGGTATTGCGCAGGATGTTGGTCCTGTCCGGATCCCTGAGAACGCTTTGTGCGAAGGCCTTGACCTGCGCGAGCGTCAGGTGCGGGGGCAGCGGCGGCACATCCGGATCCGCCTTGACCTCGATCACGGTCGGCCGGTCCGACTGCAGTGCGATGTCCCACGCATTCCCGAGCGCCTCGTCGTCATCGACGTAGACGCCGCGAAGGCCGATCATCTCGGCAAACCGGTGGTACGGAACAGACGGAATCGTCTGCGAAGCCTCGAACTTCGGATCGCCTTCCATGACCCGTTGCTCCCAGGTCACCTGGTTGAGATCCGAGTTGTTCAGGACCATGCAGATCCAGCGGGCGTCGGACCATTGCCGCCAGTACTTGGCGACCGTGATCAGCTCGGCCATGTTGTTCATCTGCATGGCGCCATCGCCGACCAGAGCGATCACCGGACGATCCGGATGCGCGAACTTTGCGGCGATGGCGTAGGGCACCGCTGCACCCATGGACGCCAACCCGCCGGAGAGCGAGCACATCATGCCGCGCTGGACCTTGAGGTCGCGGGCATACCAGTTGGCGCAGGAGCCGGAGTCTGAGGTGACGATGGCGTCGGCAGGAATCCGCGACGACAGCTCGGACACACTGCGCTGGGGATTGGTGCCATCGACTGCCGACATCTTTGCCCGCGCGTCCAGCGTCTTCCACCATGCCGACGTCCAGCCGGCAATCTGCTTACGCCACTGCTCGTCCTGCGCAGGTCGCAATAGCGGGAGCAAGGCGCGCAACGTTTCGCCGGCGTCGCCAAGCAGGTTGACCTCCATCGGATAGCGAAGGCCCAGCATGTCGGGCTTGATATCGATCTGGACTCCGCGCGCTGCGCCCTCCTTGGGGAGGAATTCCGCATAAGGAAACCCGGATCCGATCATCAGCAGGGTGTCGCACTCGGCCATGAGCCGGTCGCTGGGCTCGGTGCCCAACAGTCCGATGGATCCCGTTACCCAGGGCAGGTCATCCGGCAGCGCGGCCTTGCCCAGCAGCGCCTTGGCGGCACCTGCGCCGAGCCGACCCGCCACGGCGATGACCTCGTCCATGGCATCGAGCGCGCCGGCGCCGACGAGTAGCGCGACTTTCTTGCCTGCATTGAGCACATCGGCGGCGTGCTGCAGATCATCCTGGTAGGGGATCAGGCGGGACGGAAGGAATCCCACGCCCGAGTGCAGGGTTCCATGCTTGCGCGCTGGCGGCGCATAGGCCTCGTCCTGCAGGTCGTTCGGAAGGATGAGCGCGGCGACGCGACGCTCGCCCAACGCGGTCCGGATGCCCCGGTCGACCAGGTGTCGCACCTGCGCGGGCACGCTGGCCTGCTCCACGAACGAGCCGGCGACATCCTTGAACATCGAGACCAGATCGAGTTCCTGCTGATAATGGCCACCGAGCGCCGAGCGTGCCTGCTGTCCGACGATGGCCAGCACCGGTTGATGATCCAGCCGCGCGTCGTAGAGCCCGGTGAGCAGATGCGCCGCCCCCGGGCCGGAAGTGGCGATGCACACACCAAGCTCACCGGTGAACTTGGCGTGCGCCGAGGCCATGAACGCGGCCATCTCTTCGTGACGGGCCTGGACAAACTCGATATTGCCAGCGCGGGCGAGGGCGCCGAAGACGCCATTGATGCCATCGCCGGGGTAGCCGAAGATGCGTCGGATTCCCCAGGCATGCAGCCTTTCGACGAGGAAATCGGCAACGGTTGTGGTCATGTGTGCCTCACGCGGCGAGAAACGGGAGAGATGAGAGATGTCCGCAATCGCCTGCATGCGATCGCGGAGCCCATCCTTACCCTAGTGCGTGGGCGGGTATCCATGACGTGCAGCGCGGGCCGCGCGGTGTTGACATGACCTTACGCACGCAACGACGTGATGGCCTTCCAGCGCGCCGGAACGTTAATTTTGCTGAAGGCGCACGCGAGGAGGAACGCATCCATGTTTAACGCCGCCGGCCTAGGATCGAATGTCTGCCCCCACGCGCGGAAATACCCCATGCGAACGCTGCTCAGCTGTACGGTCGTGCTCATGCTCGCGACCGGATGCACCTCACCATCCAAGGACGGCCGGTCACACTCGACCGTTGGTCCCCACGCTGCGCAGGCGGTCTCCAGGTCCGATGCCCAGATCCTGTCCGTGGTCAGCGCGATCAATCACAACGAGATCGCCATTGCGCAACAGGCACGGTCACGCAAGCTCGCGGCCGGCGTGGGCAACTATGCATCGATGATGATTCAGGACCATTCGGCCAATCAGAAGGAGATCGAACGGCTGGGAACACCGGTGGCAAGCGAGCGGAGCCAGGCCGGACTTGCCGAGGGCCAGGCGCTTGAGTCCGCGCTTGCAGCGCACGACGCGGACTACTCGCGGGCGTACATGGAAGCGATGGTCAAGGAGCACGTCAAGGCGTTGGACCTGCTTCAGAACACGCTGCTGCCGCAGGCCGAGGCCGAAGGGGTCAAAGCCCATCTCATGAATACCCGGACCAGCGTCCAGAACCATCTCAAAGCCGCCAGGTCGCTGGAAGACACGTTAGAACGCGCAAACCCTTCCTAGCAGGCTTCAGTCCAGGCCCTGAGTCCGACCCCGCGTGACGCATGTCAGGAACAACGGAGCGGCAGATACTGGCATCTGCCTGGCTTCCGTCGCGCCATTCCACGTCCCGCGATCCAGGGCGGCTGGGCTTCAAGGCACCGACGCCACGCGGTCGTGGTCTGGCTCACCAGCCACCGGTGCCACCAGCACGTCGCTCAAACGCGATTCCAGTGCGATCAGAAAGCTCGAAAAGCCGCCTGGCGCGCGCGCCTGCTTTCGACTACTGGTCGTCACCACCAGATCGACCGGCCAGGCGACCCTCGCGCCGCTCCGCACGGCAGCCTCCACCAGGGCCACGTCCTCGCCACACGCCAGGGTGCCGAATCCGCCACTCAGGACATAGCGGCGGGCGCAGATGCCCATGTTGGCGCCGTGCACGTGTCGATGGGCTCGAACGCCTTGTTCGTGCTGCATGAAGGCCTGCGCCATTTCGGGCGGGTAACCACTCCAGTCCTCGACTTCCACCGTCCCGCAGACCACCTCGGCCCCGGTCGCCAGCTGCCTGGCGAGCCAGTCCGGGGGGACGCACGTGTCGGCATCGGTCGTTGCAAGCCATCGCGCGCCCGCTTGCAGCGCATGCTGCGCGCCCGTCGCCCGGGCAACGCCTACGCCGCCAGGCGATGGCGCCTGCAGGACCTGCGCGCCACAGCGCCGTGCGATGTCGGCGGTCTGGTCCTGGCAATGGTCGGCCACCACGATGACGACGACCTGCTCGCCATCGAGGTCCAAGTGCGAAGCCGCAGTCATGATCGAAGCCACGCATCTTGCGATGCTCTGGGCCTCATCGCGCGCCGGCACGATCACCCCAATCATCGCAGGCCCTCGCGCTGCGCCACCGAGGTGGAAACCTGGCTCCAGCCTTCCAACAGGAAGTCGCTGTCCTCGTAGCGAAATCCGGCGGGCAATGCGAGCGTGCGGCCAATCTCCTGGTGTACCTGCGCGCCGTCCTGGTAGGCGCCTTCGAACGCCGGCTTCCAGTGACACGCGACCAGGACGCCGTCCGGGGTTAGTGACGCTCCGATCCGCTCGATCGTCTCCACCAGGAGGGACGGCGCCAGGTAATAGCCAATCTCGCTCAGGACGATGAGGTCGAACGCGCCAGTGGGCCAGTCACCTGGATGGATCGCCTGTTCGAAGCGGACGTTCGCCAGCGCGCCGTGGCGGGCGCGGGCCTGAAACAGCGCATTGGACGAGGCATCGGTGGCGAGCAGGGCGTCGCAACGCGCAGCCAGCGCGGCCGACAGTTCGCCCATTGAACAGCCGATTTCCCATCCTCTTGAAAAGCTCGGCTGCGGCAGGCACGCCAACACCAGGTCGCGCTTGCGGCGCTCGTACCAGCGGGTCCTGTAGCCAAAAGGATCCAGCTGGGCGTGAATGGCATCGAAGCGCTCGGCAACCTGCGAGGGCTGGCTCATGGGAGGAAAACCTCGAAGGTGCGCTGGAAGCGCGCAGTCACGTGGGGCGGCAGGATGGGCGCGGCCGGCGGCGGTGTGCTGGTTCCCAGCTGGGTGGCGAAACAATCGATCGCCGCGCGCTTACGCGCCTGCCAGGAAGGCGCCAGCTCCAGCCGTGTCGCCCGGCCCTGGAATACATCGGGATCGCCCCAGTGCCAGGCCCAGATCGGATATTGCAGGACCGGCAGACCGCGCGCGCCAGCGGCGGCCAGGGCCGCCTCGGCGGCGGCTTCGTGGTCGGGATGCCCATCGCGATGCCAGGTGACGCAGACCAGATCGCCCGGGCGCAGCCGCGCGTGCAGCCAGTCCTGCACCTGTCGCTCGTGATCGCGCAGCCTGCCATCGTCGAAACCGGCATGGACCACGTTCCGCGGGGTGGCGCCCAGCCGACCGGCAGCTGAAACAAGCTCCTGACGACGCGCCGGTGCCAGGCGCGCTGGCGGCCATGCCGGATCGGTGGGATAGGCGCCTTCCCCATCGGTCAGCGAGATCAGCAGGACTTCATGCCCCATCTCGCACGCCGCCGCGAGCAGGCCGCCGCACCCCAGGATCTCGTCGTCCGGGTGCGGTGCCACGACCACCAGACGTTGGCTGGCGCCCAGGAGCGCTTCCACGGTCACGGTCGGCATCGCAGCGATGGCTGGCGCGCCCAGCCAAGCCGATTCCGGGGTTCCCTCGCCGTGGATCTCCTGTCCCCTCAGAGCGTCCATGCATCGCCCTCCAGCCCGGCGCAATGCCGACCGACGCCCTCGAGCTCGCGTTCGGCATGGCTCTGGCGCGTGAAGACCTCCAGGTCCGCCACCCGCCGGGCATGTGCGCGATCCCCGCAGAGCGGGCCCGGGCCCAGGGCACGACCTACGCGATCGATGATGTCCCGGCAGACATCGTCGAGCAGCTGGCGAACCTGCTGTACCGCGCGCTGATGCGGATCGTCCGGCGCGGCGTCGATGCGAGAGGCGAGCTGACGCAGCAGGGCACCCGCACCCGCCAGCTGCACATCGATGGCGCCCAGATGCGCCGCGGCATGCGGGTCGCGCATCGCCCTCGCGTCGCGCCGCAGCCTTTCGGCGATCGCGGTCGCCGCGCCATACCAGCATGCCGCGATGCCCGCGCCGCCATGCCAGAAGCCTGGCCGTTCCACATAAGCGCCGGCATCGGCCAATTGTCTGGCGGGCACGGTGCTCAAGGTGAGGGTGCCGGTGGCGATGTCCTGCATTCCCAGGCCGACCCAGCCACTGTCGTCGATCTCGATGCCGGCGCTGTCCAATGCCACGGCGTACAGGCCCTGTGCGTCTTCCTGTGCATGCGTGGCCGTGATCAAGGCGTGGCTCACCAGGCGCGCGCCCGAGCACCAGGCCTTGGTCCCACTGAGCGTGGCGGTGACCGGATCGAAGCGCAGCGCCAGGCCCGGTGGCTCGGCCGCCCACACCGCCCACAGCTGGCCGGGCTGCGTCGCCGGGGCATGAAGTTCATGCAGGATGGCCTGAGCGTCGTAGTGGGCTTCGAGCAACTTGGCCACGCACAGGTCGTCCGCTGCAATGGCTGCCAGCACCTGCCAGCGGGCGAGTGTCTGGCCTCGTCCGGGATAGGGGAGCGCGGGATGACGCCCGAGCCAGGCATTCGCCTTGTCGGTGAGCGACGCGGCGACCGGCACGCCTTGCGGGCCGGCACTCCTGCTCGCGGCGTACTGTTGAGAGGGGGGCATGACGCGCACGCTAGGGGCGCCGCCGTGAATGGCGTGTTCATCGATCCGCGCGTCCGTTGACGCCATATGAAGGTCGGGCGCCTTACGGGGCCCGGGTTCGGTACAAGCAGGTTTCCACAACGTGTGGACAGGTTCGATGCGCTATCACCCGACGTGAACCCAGCGTGCGTGATGTTTCAGGCCATCCCGCGAGGAAGCCTTGGAATAATGAAGAACGCCGAACCTGAAACGGACCGCGTCGCGCTTCGGCTGCGGGTCAATGATCAGGCGCACACGTTGGAGGTCGCGCCCTGGGTGTCATTGCTGGACCTGCTGCGGGACCGCCTGCAACTGACCGGCACCAAGAAGGGCTGCGACCACGGTCAATGCGGGGCCTGTACCGTGTTGGTCGACGGTGTGCGCATCAATAGCTGCCTGACGCTGGCGGTGATGCACGCGGGGAAGGAGGTGACCACGGTGGAGGGCCTGGGCCAGCCCGATGCCCTGCATCCGCTGCAACAGGCCTTCATCGAGCACGACGCCTTCCAGTGCGGGTACTGCACGCCTGGCCAGTTGTGTTCGGGGGTGGGCCTGATCGGCGAAGGCAAGGCGCGCACCCGTGCGGAAGTACGCGAGTTGATGAGCGGAAACCTCTGCCGCTGCGGCGCCTATCCCCAGATCACCGACGCCCTCATGTCGGTCGCCCAACTGCCGATGGAAGACCGCGGCGATGCCGATCCAAACGCGTGGGAACCCGGGACCGTGCCGGCATGAACCCCTTTACCTATCAGCGCCCCGACACCATCGCGCAAGCGGTCACCCTGCTGTTGCGCGGTGGCGGCGATGCGCAGGCGGACCAGGCCAGGCCCATTGCCGGTGGAACCAATCTGCTGGACCTGATGAAGCTCGGCATCATGCGCCCCCGCATGCTGGCCGACCTCAATGGGCTGCCGATGTCCGGCATCTCACTCCGGAAAGACGGAGGTCTGTCCCTCGGTGCCCTGGCCCGCAATGCCGCGACCGCCTACCACCCTGAGGTGGAACGTCGTTATCCGCTGCTCGCCGCGGCGATTCTGGCGGGTGCCTCGCCGCAGATCCGCAACATGGCCTCCAATGGGGGCAACCTGCTCCAGCGCACACGCTGCACCTATTTCTACGATCGCGCCACCCCCTGCAACAAGCGTGAGCCAGGAACCGGCTGCTCGGCGATCGGCGGACTGACCAAGTATCACGCCATCCTTGGGGTCAGCGACGCCTGCATTGCGACCCACCCTTCGGACATGTGCGTGGCCCTGCGCGCCCTGGACGCGGTGGTGCAGGTGGTGGGGCCGGAAGGAGAGCGCAGCATCGCCTTCGAGGATTTCCATCGTCTGCCGGGCGAAACCCCGCAATTCGATACGCACCTGGCGCCGGATGAGGTGATCACCCGGATCGACCTGCCGCAGGCCGACGCCTTGGCCGGACACAGCAGCTACCTGAAAATCCGCGAGCGCCTGTCCTACGCATTCGCGCTGGTCTCGGTGGCCGCCGCATTGGACCTGGGGCCCGCTGGTGAAATCCGTGACGTGCGGGTGGCGCTGGGAGGCGTGGCCCACAAGCCCTGGCGCGTCCGCGAAGCGGAGCAGGCGTTGATCGGCGGCGCACCGTCCGCCACGGCCTTCGAAGGCCTGGCCGAAGCGGTGTTGGACGGCGCCCGGGGCCAGGGCCAGAACGACTTCAAGCTCACAATGGCACGCCGTGCAGTGGTCCGCGCCCTGGAACTGGCGCATGCCGGCACTGTACGAAATCGCTCGACCGTGGAGGAACCGGCATGAAAGACGCACTCGCGCCCCTGGTCCCACCGCGTGCACCGGAGGGCACCGGTGCCCGACCGACCGGAACGCCGGCGCATCGCGTGGACGGCGTCGACAAGGTCACCGGCCAGGCGCGCTACGCCGCCGAGTGGCCGGCCGCGGACCTGGCCTTCGGGGTGGTGGTCAACAGCACGATCGCGCGCGGGCGGATCACCGCATTGAGGACGTCCGCTGCCGAGGCCGTGCCGGGCGTGCTAATGGTCATGACCCACGAGAACAGGCCGAAGATGCGAGGCACGGGACTGTTCTACAAGGACATGATCGCTCCGGCGGGCAAGCCGTTCCGGCCGCTCTACGACGGCGAAGTGATCTACAGCGGACAGCCGGTGGCCTTGGTCATCGCCGAGACCTTCGAGGCCGCGCGCCATGCCGCCACGCTGGTGCAGGTGGACTATGAGGTATCGCCCCACCAGACCAATCTGATGGACAACCTGGAAAGGGCGAGGAAGCCCAAGCCACTCAAGGCCGGCTTTTCGGCACCGCCCAAGGACAAGGGCGAGCCGGACGCGGCTTGGCGGAATGCCCGGTTCCGGACCGATGCGCACTATTACAGCGGAACCGAGCATCACAATCCCATGGAGCTGTTCGCCACCACCGTGGTCCGCGCCCAGGATGGCCACCTGACGGTCTACGACAAGACGCAAGGTTCGCAGAACAGCCGTTGGTATGTCTCGCACGTGCTGGGGTTGCCAAAGCGCATGGTCACGGTGCGCAATCCCTATGTCGGGGGTGCCTTCGGCTCCGGGCTGCGTCCGCAGTACCAGCTGCCGCTAGCGGTCATGGGCGCGATCGCCCTGGAGCGCTCCGTGCGCGTGGTGATGACCCGGCAACAGATGTTCACCTTCGGCCATCGCCCCGAAACCTGGCAGCACGTGCGACTGGCCGCTGACGCGGAAGGGCGGCTGCAGGCAGTGCTGCACGAGGCGTGGGCCGAGACTTCCCGCATCGAGGATTATGTCGAGGTGGTGGTGAACTGGAGCGGGCAACTGTATGCCTGCGACAACGTGCATCTGGGGTATCACCTCGTACCGCTGGACCATTACACGCCGCTGGACATGCGCGCGCCCGGAGCCGCACACGGCGTGCACGCGCTGGAAGTGGCCATGGACGAGCTGTCCTATACGGTCGGCATCGATCCGCTGGCGCTGCGGCTGCGCAACTATGCCGAGGTCAATCCGGCCGACGACAAGCCTTTTTCTTCCAAGGCGCTGCGCGAGTGCTATCGGCTGGGCGCGGAGCGCTTCGGGTGGTCGCAACGCCCGCTTGCCCCAAGGTCACGCAAGGAGGGACGCGAGTGGGTCGGGTGGGGCATGGCCACCGGCCAGTGGGACGCCATGCAGATGTTCGCGCGGGCGCAAGCCGTGTTGCACGCCGACGGCCGCCTGGTCGTGAGCAGCGCCGCCAGCGACATCGGCACTGGCACCTATACGGTCATGACCCAGATCGCAGCCGAAGCACTGGGATTGCCGATGGAGCGTGTCTGCTTCGAGCTGGGTGACTCCACTTTGCCGGTGGCCCCCATCGAGGGCGGCTCCTCACATGTGGCCACCGTGGGTTCGGCGGTACACGGCGCCTGCCTCAAACTCCGCAAGGCCTTGCTGTCAAAAGCACAGTCGCTGCCCGAAAGCCCGTTCAAGTCGCTGAAAGCCGATCAGGTGGTCTTCGAAGAGGGCATGCTGCGCCTGGCGGCCGACCGCAGCCGCGGCATCAGCCTGGTCGAACTGCTCCAACGCACCGACAGCCCGCAGGTGGAAGCCCGCTACCTGCTGCTTCCCAACATGGCCAAGCAGCGCAAGTTCACGCGGGCCACCCACGGCGCGGTGTTCGCCGAAGTGCGTGTCGACGAGGAACTGGGAACCGTGCGGGTGACCCGGGTCGTCAGCGCGATCGCAGCCGGCCGCATCCTCAACCCTCTGACCGCGCGCAGCCAGATCATCGGCGGGGTGGTGTGGGGCATCGGCGCGGCCCTGCATGAGCACACCGAAGCCGATCACCGCTTCGGCAGGTTCATGAACCATGACTTCGCCCAGTACCACATCTCCGCAAACGCCGATATCCACCAGATCGACGTGCTCTTCGCAGACGAACACGATGAGGTTGTCAGCGCGTTGGGCGCTAAGGGTGTTGGCGAGATCGGCATGGTTGGTGTGTCGGCCGCAGTCTGCAACGCCATCTTCCACGCCACGGGAAACCGCATCCGCAGCACGCCGATCACGCCAGACAAGGTCATGGCGAGCAGTGACCAAGCGAGCGAGGCGCCGTGACCGGGACATCGTCTGCTAGGCGCGCCATGCACGGCGCCGGCGCCTCCCATCAGACCATGACCATCGACGCCGCGCTTTCGGCATTCGAAGTCGAGATTGAACATCGGCTCGGGAAGGCCGAGAGCGACGCAGCATGGTGGGATTTCGTGCTGGAGCTGTATGACACGCTCCGCTGCCAGCTGGCTCCCGATCTGCGCGCACGCTTCGAAGTGGTCGTCGACGGATGGCTCTCGAAGCGAGGTTACTCCAGCCTGTCGGTCCAACGCACCATGCGCAGCTGAGCTCGCTCCGCCAATCAGGGCGCGCAGAGCAAAGGTCTAAGACGCGGCCGGTTGATTGAGGCGGCATGGATGCTGGTGTGCAGGACTCAGCCAATTCCTTCGGGCAAGCATGTCAAGACGCAACCGGCGTCGCGTGCGTCCTGCCCGCGGCGCCTCACGACCCGCACGCCAGGCCTCGAGGCACGTGCGCGTCACCGATCGCGACAGCACCCGATGCCCAGCGCATATCAAGTTCGGGTGATGCCATGTCCGGTCCAGATTTCACTTGACCTGTCGCCGACATGGCTTGCAATGCATAGCCAACGCGAACACGAAGGGCGCGGCTTAGGGCTGGAGTTGATCGAGCAGTCGTTGGTCCCTGCCGCGGTTATGTCCATACAAATACGGAGCCCACGATGCCCATCCCCAATTACCCGACCCCTCCATTCAAAGCGCAGCAGCAGGACTTCCCCGGCAAGACCGGCCAAATGGAGCCCAGGCCCGATATCGGCGAATCAAGCTATGTGGGGCATGGTCAATTGAAGGGAAAGCGAGCTCTGGTAACCGGCGGCGACAGCGGTATCGGCGCTGCCGTAGCCCTTGCATATGCGCGCGAAGGCGCCGACGTTGCCATTGCCTATCTTCCGGAGGAAGCCGACGATGCAGCGCAGGTCGTGGCTCTGATCGAACAGGCGGGCCGCAAGCCGATTTCCATCCCTTGCGACATCAGCCAGCCCCGTGAGGTGAAGCGCTTGATCAAGGAGGCCGTCGATGGCCTCGGAGGCCTGGATGTTCTGGTCAACAATGCCGCCTATCAGCGCTACTTCGATTCGTTTGAAGAGATCACGCTGGAGGAGTGGACCAAGACTTTCGACACCAACGTCCATGCCACCTTCCACATGGTGCAGCGTGCGGTCGCCCACCTGGGCCCGGGCAGCTCGATCATCAACACCGCATCGGTGAACTCAAAGGATCCCACGCCGAACATCCTGCCTTACTCGACCACCAAGGGCGCCGTGGCCAATATGACCGTCGGCTTGGCCAGCCTTCTGGCGGATAAGGGCATCAGGGTGAATGCGGTGCTTCCGGGGCCGATCTGGACGCCGTTTATCCCCGCGGGCATGGCCAAGGATAAGGTGGAGAGCTTCGGCTCGCAGACTCCGTTCGGTCGCCCGGGCCAGCCCGCAGAACTTGCATCGGCCTACGTCATGCTGGCCGCGGACAGCTCGAGCTACACCTCGGGCGCTTTGATCACGATCGCTGGCGCGCAGGCCGTCCTCTAGGAACTAGCATGATTCGCTACAGTGCCTGAAGCCGGCCGCATCGCATTCTCCATGGAAAGAGAGCGGACAACCGCGATGACAGCACCTAAGCCACCAAGGCGCCTGTCTCGTCCAAGGGCTGCCTTGGTTTAGGGACACAACGGAGCGTCGGCGGCCTTGCCCCTAGGCGGCATGGATATCATCAGGCCTGCCGCAGAAGCGCGCGCGAGCGTGCTGCTCACAAGGGTGCCGTGGCGCGTGGTCACGCTGGGGCCGTGGCGGCCATTCATGGTGATCTTCAACCAGCAATGGCGCGGTGCCCGTCGCTTTCGGACAACCGGAGAGGAGCCAGATGCGTCAGTCAACAGTTACGACAGGGCAAGTCCCTCAGTGGCTGGACCTTGATGCCGAACGTGCACATTGGGAGGATAAGTTCCACACGTTGCCGTGCGCGCGCGTCGGTGACACGTTCGTGGAGTGCTGGCCGCTGATCGAGGCGGTGTACTACCTGTTCATCTCTCGTCCGCGTGCGACCTCGCAGGAGGCGCTTGAGCTGTATGCACCCCTTGCAGCCGAACATGATCGGATCTTGAGTGAAGAGGAAATGCGCGAAATGTTTGCGTTGATATGGGGGCGGCTTCTAAAGATCCGAAGGGGCGTTCCATTCCCCACTGGCTTGCTGGCTAGGCGTCGGTTTCCTGAGTTCGGCCTGCATTTGCCTTCTGTCACCAGCAAGGGCAACACCAGCCTGTGATCCCGCATCGGGCCGGGCAGGGCGCACCACCGCCCCTGGACTGATCCGCACGCGTTCCCCCACGGCGAGCCGGGTGAAGTTTATTGAAGAGGACTCAACATGATGGACGCGTTGTTGCTGGCTCGGGCGCAGTTTGCGTTTACCGTCTCGTTTCATTTCATCTTCCCTGCATTTTCGATTGGCCTGGCAAGCTATCTCATGGTGCTTGAGGGCATGTGGCTGCGCACGGGTAGCGGGCTTTACGCCAACCTGTATCGCTACTGGGTCAAGATCTTTGCCGTGGTCTTCGGCATGGGGGTGGTATCGGGCATCGTCATGTCCTACCAATTCGGCACCAACTGGTCGGTGTTCTCCGCGAAAGCCGGACCCATCATTGGCCCGCTCATGGCCTATGAAGTCATGACCGCGTTCTTTCTTGAAGCTGGTTTTCTCGGGGTCATGCTCTTCGGCATCTCCAAGGTCGGCCCCCGGCTTCATTTCCTCGCCACCTGCATGGTGGCGCTCGGGACGCTCATTTCGGCAACGTGGATCATCAGCGTGAACAGCTGGATGCAGACGCCAGCCGGCTACGCGATCAGCGAGTCCGGACAGTTCGTCCCGGCGGGTTCGTGGCTGTCCATCATCTTTAATCCCAGTTTTCCCTTCCGCCTGATCCATACGGTGATCGCCGCGTTTTTGACGACGTCCCTAGTCGTCGGTGCCGTGGGCGCATGGCATCTGCTCAAGGACCGCACCAACCCTGGCGCTCGCAAGATGTTTTCCATGGCCATGTGGATGCTCGCCGTCGCGGCGCCCGTTCAGATCCTCGTCGGCGACGCCCACGGGCTCAATACGCTGGAGCATCAGCCCGCTAAGGTCCTTGCGATGGAGGGCGACTATCATCCGAGCCCCGACGGTGCTCCGCTGATCCTGTTCGGCTTGCCGGACAACGATCTGGCGAAAGTTCGCTATGAAGTAGCGATTCCGAAGGCGGGTTCATTGATCTTGAAACACGACCCGAATGCGCCACTGCCCGGTCTCACCGACTTCCCGCACGATTTGTGGCCGCCAGCTCCTGTGGTCTTCTGGTCATTTCGCATCATGGTGGCGCTTGGCCTTGCAATGCTCGCGCTGGGAGCCTTCGGCCTGTTGGCTAGATTTCGGAAAAATATATACGAGTGCCGCTGGCTGCATCGTGCCGCGGTCGCAATGGGCCCTGCTGGCTTCGTGGCCGTCATCGCCGGCTGGGTGACGACTGAGGTAGGAAGGCAACCTTTCACGGTCTACGGCCTGCTGAGGACTGCGGAGTCAGCGTCTCCGCTGCACGCGTCAGCTCCTGCGGCCTCGTTGGCTGGATTCATAATCGTTTACTTTTTCTCCTTTGGCGCCGGGACGTACTACATCCTGCGCATGATGGGCAGGCCCCCACAGCCGCACGAAAGCGAACCGCCGCACGTTCCGCATCGGGCGGCCGGCATCACTCCAGCCGCCGCGGTCGACGGACCTCCAAAGGAGCGCTGAGATGGCCCACCTGGACCTGACAAACGTATGGGCCGCGATCATTGCCTTCGCCGTGTTCGCCTATGTGATCATGGACGGCTTCGACCTCGGCATCGGTATCCTGTTCCCAACCTTTGCGGTAGGAGAGGAGCGCGATCAGGCCATGAATTCCATCGCTCCGGTCTGGGACGGTAACGAGACCTGGCTGGTCATGGGGGGTGGCGGGCTGATGGCTGCCTTCCCTATGGCCTACGCGATCATCCTGCCGGCGACGTACCCGTTGGTCATCGCCATGCTTCTTGGCTTGGTGTTTCGAGGGGTGGCGTTTGAGTTCCGCTGGCGCGACCCTGCTCATCGTGCCTTCTGGGACTGGGCGTTCTGTATCGGCTCGGCGGCCGCGACGCTCGCCCAAGGCGTCATGCTCGGCGCCATCCTCCAGGGCATTCACGTCGAAGGTGGGGCCTACGCGGGCGGCTTGCTGGACTGGCTGAGTCCGTTCTCCCTGTTGACCGGTGTCGCCCTAGTGGCCGGCTACGCTTTGCTCGGGTCCACTTGGTTGGTCGGCAAGACGGAAGGGTCTGGGCTCGCCCACGCCAGTCGACTGGCGAAACGACTGGCGTGGGTCGTCCTGCTGGCCTTGGCCGTGATCAGCGTGGTCACGCCCTTTCTCAATCTTGAATACGCCAGACGCTGGCTGGAAATGCCAAACGTGCTGCTGACCGCCCAGGTGCCGCTAATGACCGTGATCGCCGTGTTGCTACTCATGCGGGGTTTGAGGAAGCGCCAACCGCGTGTACCGTTCTTAATGGCATTGACGCTTTTTCTGCTGGGATTTACCGGCCTCTTGATCAGCGTCTACCCATACGTGGTCCCCGGCTCGGTCAGCATCTGGCAGGCTGCAGCACCGCCGGAGAGCCAGACGTTCATGCTGATGGGGACCGTGATCATCGTTCCGCTCATCATCGCCTACACCGGCTGGTCTTACTGGGTTTTTCGGGGCAAGGTCAGCGCTCAGGGGTATCACTGATCATGCGTGCGCACGCCGGGCGATGGCGACGCCTGGCCTGGATGGCAGGAATCTGGCTGGCCAGTGGGCTCACGCTGGGGTTGGTCGCCGCCTTCCTGCGCTTCTGGCTGAGGCTCTAGCGGACATCTGCGACGCCGCTGATCACAACCCCGACAAGTGTCCGCGAGCGCGTGTCCGCATCTTCCGCATGACCAGGGCCAGGCCGAAAAGATTGATGAAGGTGATGCGGGCATGCACTGATCGCCGCCTAACCGCGAATGCCTAGGATGGAGGCTCATGCCCAAGGCAGGAGAAGCGCAATGTTCATGCATAACAAGCGATTGCAATACACGGTGCGCGTGTCGGAGCCGAACCCACAACTGGCCACCTTGCTGCTCGAGCAATTCGGCGGGCCTCAAGGTGAACTGGCGGCTGCCATGCGCTATTTCACACAGGCCCTTGCTGAAGACGATCCGGGACGCAAGGACATGCTGTTCGACATCTCGACCGAAGAGCTGAGTCATCTCGAAATCATCGGATCGATCGTGACCATGCTCAACAAGGGCGCGAAGGCCGAACTTTCAGAGGGAATGGTTGAGACAGCCGATATGCGATTCCTGACCGGTGGCAGTACGAGTCAGACCGAAGCGATCCTCTATGGCAATGGACCGGCTCTGGTGAACTCCAGCGGCGTGCCGTGGTCGGCAGCGTACGTCGACACAATCGGCGAACCAACCGCGGATCTGCGTTCAAATATCGCCGCAGAGGCGCGCGCGAAGATGGTGTATGAGCGTCTGATCTCAGTCACTGATGATCCAGGAATCAAAGATGCCTTGACGTTCCTGATGACCCGCGAAATCGCTCACCAGAAGTCGTTCGAGAAAGCGTTGTACGCGATTAAGGACAATTTTCCGCCGGGGAAGGCGCCAGGCGATCCCGCATTTACCGACCTCTATTTCGACATGTCTCAAGGGGCTGGCAACGAGCGCGGTCCCTGGAACCAGGGGGCCCAGTGGGAGGTCGTCGAAGATCGTGACGCCCAGTCTGCCGTGGACGGTGGCGACGGTTCCGCTTCGGTTGCATTGAAGCCCTCCCAGCAGGCTGCGCTTGAAGCCTTCAGCAAGCGGACGGCCTCCGATCCTGAAGGAGATCCAACCACCGGTGCAGATCTCGGAGCCGGTCCAGGCGCAGGAGCGACCAAGAAGGCGCCAGCTGAACCCTGATCGTAGTTAGCGGAGTAGTGGAGACGAAATAGATCTGCGAAGTGGTGATGTGGCCCAATTTGATAAGGCCCCCGCGACGGAGCTCGACTTGCTCGAGATCGCGTTGCGGGGAGCTTTCTAGCGATGGACCATGACCGGGTTCAGGCCCGTATCGACCTCGTCTACCAGCTGATCCGCACGGATCTCGTAGCGCGCCACTGTATTATGTTTTGGCCTGAACCGCCCGTTCTTGTAACTCGTCCCGTAGCGCTATTCCGAATTGTCTACCGATCGTTTCCTCTCCTTCTTGGCCTTGTCTCATAGGCGTGCACGAGCGATTAGGGAGATTTAGCCGGGTGGGTCACTGACATCAATGGCGCGGGGGTTTAGGAGGCGTTATCAGGGGTGGGGAAGTCGGCTATTGGCATATCGGGGCATGCCCTAGGCAAACGAGGACGCGATGAATGTGGGCAGAGTTATAACTCTGCATCCCTGCAGAACCAAGGCAGTCTCGTTAATCCCAGCAATCAGCCATAGCGGAACGGCCAAGCGGGCGCGGCACTGCCGCGCTCGCGACTGACTTCTCGGAAGAGCTTGACGAGCTGTCGCTGTAGCTCAGTAGGACGCCAATCGTTGCGGGTGGTCAGCCCGATCTCACGCCGAACTGCTTGCCCGGCAGTGCCCAGTTCGCACAGCAACCCGGAGCGACGCTCGAACAGGAACTGGTCCCGCGACATTAGCGTCAGCCAGTCGTCCTCCAGCATCAGGCCGCGCACGACTAGGACCGAGCCGCATTCGATCCGCAGCAGTGGCGGCTCCAGATGCTGGTCGCGGAACATCTGCTCCCAGCGCGACCGCACAGGTGCGCCAGATGCAGCAATGACCCAGGGATATTCCAGCAGCCGCTGGAACTGCAGCGCTTGGCCGGCCAGCGGATGACCGCTGCGCGCGACGATCACCGGATCATCGTCGAACAGCGGCTCCTCTATAACATCGCGCACCGGCGCTGGATGCCGCATCGCGCCGACAAGTAGATCTAGGCTTCCTTCGCGCAGATGGGCGAGCAGTTCGGCGTAGGGGCTTTCGACGACTTGTACGACCGCGTGCGGAAAGCGCGTTGAGAAGCGCGACAGGACCTGAGGCAGCAGAATCGCGCGCGCCAGCGGCAGTGTGCCGATCCGAAGGTGGCCGGCGCCCTCGGATTTGAGCGCGGCCAGCTCGTCCATCCCGGCAGACAGCTCGGACATCGCTAAGCGCGCGAAACGCAGCAGGCGCGTGGCTGCCAGCGTGGGTTGCACGGTCTTACCGTGACGCGACAGCAGGGGCACGTCGATCAATGTAGCCAGCTCCTGGATGGCGCGATGGATCGCCGGCTGCGACACACCGCTGCGCGTGGCGGCCAGCGAATGGCTGCCGGCCTCTTCGACCGCGATCAACGCACGCAGCTGGGACAGGGTCAGGCGTCGCGCGAGAGCCGGTAGGGTCGGCAGCCGCTGCGTGCGCCGCGCGGCCTGCACGCCGCGGGCCAGATAGCCTGTGGCGCGATCGATGCGCGGCAGCAGCAGCGCCATTGCTGGCGTGGCGTTCATTCCGCCGGGATGGCGCTCGAACAGGGTGTGATCCAGTGTGCGCTCCAGGCGCGCCACGGCCTGCGTCAGGGCCGGTTGCGAGAGGCTGACCTCGTGCGTAGCAGCCGCAATGCTTCCTTGGCGGGCAATTGCGGTCAGCGCCTGCAGGTGCCGCAGGTTCAGTTCGGACAGTGCGGTCATCGACTAAAGTCTAAGTTCTATATTTTCTAACTATAACCAAACCGAATTGGCGTGTCGCAAATCCATCTTGGCGTCTGTGCCCATGTTGAACAGACTGCGCCACCCATAGCGGAGGATGATGGATGGCCAAGGTCATTACCCAATTAGAACGCGCCAATGCCATGGTCATTAACCAGCTTGCACAAGCCGGCGTGGCCACGGTACATGAGGCCCAGGGCAGAGGCGGCCTGCTGCATCCGCGCTTGCGCCCGATCTACGCCGGTGCACGAATTGCCGGGTCGGCCGTGACCGTCTCGGTGCCGCCGGGCGACAACTGGATGATGCACGTGGCCATCGAGCAGCTGCAGGCCGGCGACCTCCTTATCGTGGCCCCGACCAGCGAATGCACCGATGGCTACTTCGGCGACCTGCTGGCCACCTCGGCCCAGGCGCGCGGCTGCCGCGGGCTGGTGATCGACGCCGGCGTGCGCGACGTGCGCGACCTGACCCAGATGAACTTCCCGGTGTGGAGCCGGGCGATCCATGCGCAGGGCACGGTCAAGGAAACCCTGGGTTCGGTGAACGTGCCGGTGGTCTGCGGCGCGGCATTGGTGAACCCGGGCGATGTGGTCATCGCCGATGACGACGGGGTGTGCGTCGTGCCGCGCCTTGACGCGGCACGCGTGCTGGCCAAAGCGCAGGCCCGCGAGGCCGGGGAAGCGGAAAAGCGCGAGCGCCTGGCCAAGGGCGAGCTCGGCCTGGACATCTACGCCATGCGCGAGCGCCTGGCGGCCAAGGGCCTGCAGTATGTCTGAGGGCGTGCGTGCGATGTGGATGCGCGGAGGCACGTCCAAGGGCGGCTTCTTCCTCGCCTCGGACCTGCCGGCCGACGCGACCGCACGCGATGCCTTCTTGTTGCGTGCGTTCGGCTCGCCGGACGCGCGCCAGATCGACGGCATGGGCGGTGCTGACCCGCTGACCTCCAAGGTCGCCGTCGTGTCGCCTTCGGCGCGTGATGACGCGGACGTGGATTACCTGTTCCTGCAGGTCTTCGTCGACCAGGCGCTGGTCAGCGACGCCCAGAACTGCGGCAACATGCTGGCCGGCGTGGGACCGTTCGCGATCGAGCGCGGGCTGGTGCAGGTGGCCGGTGAGGAAACACCGGTGCGCATCTTCATGGTCAACACCGGCAAGCTGGCCACCGCCACGGTGTGCACCCCGGACGGCGCCGTGTCCTACGACGGAAAGGCGCGCATCGATGGCGTGCCGGGCACGTCCGCGCCGGTGCCGCTGGCGTTCGCCGATATCGCTGGCTCCACCTGCGGGGCCCTGCTGCCGACTGGCAATGCGGTTGATCAGATAGATGGTCTCCAGGTGACCCTGATCGACAACGGCATGCCGTGCGTGATCCTGCGTGCGTCAGACTTCGGCCTGGATGGTACCGAGGACCGCGACACGCTCGATGCGGACCCCTCGCTGAAAGCGCGCCTGGAACAGATACGCCTGCAGGCCGGCCCGTTGATGCGCCTGGGCGATGTCAGCGAACAGTCGGTACCGAAAATGACGCTGGTGTCCGCACCACGCGACGGTGGTGCGATCAGTACCCGCTCTTTCATCCCGCATCGCTGCCACGCCTCCATCGGCGTGCTGGCGGCGGTCACCGTGGCCACGGCCTGCCTGCTCGAAGGTTCGCCCGCAGCGGCGCTGGCCCAGGTGTCGAAGGGGCACCGCAAGACGCTCGATATTGAACATCCCAGCGGCGCGGCGACCTGCGTGATCGCGCTCGATCAGAGCGGCGCCGTGGTCAGCGCCGCCACCGTCCGCACGGCCCGCAAGCTGTTCGACGGGACGCTGTTCGGCTGAGACACAGACCGCCCCGCCATTCGGCGTGGCGCACACTCGATTTCCGGGAGGGAATTGCAACATGGGTACTTCGACACGCAGCCGCTTCGGCGTGCTGGGACAACTGTGGTTCCAGGTGCTGGCCGGCACGGCAATCGGCATCCTGGTTGGCTGGCTCGCGCCCGACGCTGGTGCGGCGATGAAGCCACTGGGCGATGCGTTCATCAAGTTGATCCGCATGATGATCGGGCCAATCATCTTCGTCACCGTCGTCCACGGCATCGCCGGCATGAACGACATGAAGAGCGTCGGGCGCGTGGCGCTCAAGTCGCTGATCTACTTCGAGGCCATCACCATCCTGGCCCTGGTGATCGGTTTGGTTGGCGTGGACCTGTGGCAGCCGGGCGTGGGCATGAACATCGATGCGTCCACCATCGACACCGGTTCGATCCAGAGCTACGTGCATACCGCGCATGACCAGTCGGTCACCGGCTACCTGATGAACATCATCCCGACCACGCTGGTCAGCGCACTTACCGAGCCGCATGTGCTGCAGGTGCTGTTCGTTTCGGTCCTGTTCGGCGTGGCCCTGGCCGCCATCGGCGAGAAGGGCAAGTCGGTGATGGTGGTGATCGAAGGTGCCTCGCAGGCGCTCTTCAAGATCATCGGCTACATCATGTATTTCGCACCCATCGGTGCATTTGGTGCGATCGCCTTCACCGTCGGCAAGTTCGGCGCCGGCTCGCTGGCCTCCTTGGGTGAGTTGATCCTGGAGTTCTTCGTGGTGTGTGCGGTATTCACCATCGTCGTGCTGGGCACGGTGGCCTGGTGGTGCGGGGTCAGCCTGTGGCGTCTGCTCTACTACATCCGCGATGAGATCGTGGTGGTGGCTGCCACCACCTCCACCGAGACCGTGCTGCCCCGCCTGATCCAGAAACTGGAAAAGGTCGGCTGCGAGGAAAGCGTGGTGGGCTTCGTCATCCCGGCGGGGTACTCGTTCAACCTGGACGGCACGTGTCTGTACCTGACCACTGTGGCGGTGTTCCTGGCGCAGGCAACCAATACGCACCTGACCTTTTGGCATGAGCTGGGCCTGATCGCGGTACTGCTGCTGACCTCCAAGGGGGCGGCTGGGGTTGCCGGTGCGGCGTTTGTCGTGCTGGCCGCGACGCTGTCGACGACCGGCACCATCCCGGTCGCCAGCATCGCGCTCATCCTGGGCATCCACCGCATCCTCGCCGAAGGTCTGACCTTCGTAAACCTGGTGGGCAATGCGCTGGCCACGGTGGTCATCGCCAAATGGGAAGGCAAGCTCGACCAGGCTTTGCTCGCCCAGACCATCGGCAGCCGCGCCCAGCAGCGCCGACACCAGTTGGCCAGCACCAAGGCCTGATCCGAGCCCGATGCCGCGTCGCGCCAGCCGGCACGCGCGGCCCACGCCATCTTCTCAATTGCCCAGGCGCCGTGCGCCGGGCACAGGAGCGTATCGCCATGCATCGTTCAAGCAAGCTGACGTTGGCCGTCCTGGCCGCGTTCACCACCTCGCCCGCACTGGCCGTGCAGGCGGCTGCTCCGGCATCGGTCCCGTCGACCGAACACAAGCTGCCTAACGGCGTCGACCTGAGCCTGGATTTCGTTGGCAACGTCGCCAGCAACCCGGTAGGCGGCGTGGAGCACGGGACCGAGGGCTCCTACTGGTTCATGGCTCAGGGCAAGTTCGACCTGGGCAAGCTCTGGGGCTGGACCGGCACCACGCTGGATACACAGGCCGCCTGGTTCGCCGGGCGCAACCTGGTACGGGAGAAAGTCGGCAGCTCGATCAGCGCCCAGCAGACTTGGCGGCCGGTGGACGGCGGCCGGCTGACCCGCTTGACCCTGACCCACAAATTCGACAACGGCCTGACAATCATGGCCGGGCGCGCACCGGTCAACAGCTACTTCAACAACTCGCCGCTCAACTGCGTGTTCATGAGCAACGCGATGTGCCTGACCACGTACGGTCCCATCGCCGACATCGGCATCACCGCCTATCCCAACTCCTCCTGGGCGGGGCTGGTGCGATTTGATTTCAAGAATCACTGGTACGTGCAGACCGGCGCATTCGACTACAACAACAAGCTCAATGTGGCGGGCAAGAACGGCATCGACTTCTCCTGGAACGAGGGGACCGGCACGGTGGTGCCGGGTGAGGTCGGTTACGAGACCAGCTTCGCCGATGCCCGCCTGCCGCGCCGCTTCCGCTTGGGGTTCTACCGCAACGATGACGGCGGCAAGAGCCCCTATTACGACGCCAATAGCAATTCAGCCGCGCTGACAGGCAAGGCCACCGCCACCCAGGATGGCGCACGCATGGGCTGGTATGTCATGGGCGACCAGACCGTGCTGCGCGGCGAGGGGCAGCGCAACCTGGCCGTGTTTGGTCGGTACTTCGTCAACACCGGCAACGCGGCCGCCATCAAGTGGTTCGCCTCCACCGGCTTCGTCAAGACCGGGACTTTCGCCGGGCGCGACAAGGACACCTTCTCGATGTTCGTGTCCAACACGCACTTCGATGACCTGGAGATGGCCTACCTGCGCGACCGCCGCATCCGCCACGGCGGGACCGGAACGCCGCACAACGATGAAGTCGTTGGCGAGATCAACTATGGCTGGCAGTTGCGGCCGGGCCTGCGACTGTTGCCCAACCTCCAATACGTCATCAACCCGGATCCCATCTACGCACCGACCCGCACGACCGACATTCCCGATGCGCTCATCGTCGGCGTCCGGGTCGACGTGCAGTTCGCCAAGCTGATGGGCTGGTGAACCTCTTCTCCCTCCCCACGAGAGACGCTGCATGATCATCGACTGCCACGGTCACTACACGACCGCCCCCGCCGGCCACGACGCCTTCCGCAAGGCGCAGGTCGCGCATTTCAAGGATCCGTCGCTGCCCGCGGCGCATTACCCGGTCATCTCCGATGACGAGCTGCGCGAGAGCGTGGAATCCAACCAGCTGCGCCTGCTGCGCGAGCGCGGCGCGGACATGACCATCTTCTCCCCGCGCGCCAGCACCATGGCCCACCACGTCGGTGACGAGGCGGTGAGCCAGGAATGGACGCGCCACTGCAACGACCTGATCGCGCGGGTGGTCGGCCTGTATCCGGAGACCTTCATCGGCGTGTGCCAGCTGCCGCAGTCCCGGGGCGTGCCGATCGACCATTCCATCGCCGAGCTGGAGCGCTGCGTCAACGAGCTGGGCTTCGTGGGCTGCAACCTCAATCCGGATCCGTCCGGCGGCCACTGGACCGGCGTGCCGCTGACCGACAAGGCCTGGTATCCGTTCTTCGAGAAGATGGTTGAGCTGGACGTGCCGGCGATGGTGCATGTCTCGGGCAGCTGCAACCACAACTTCCACGCCACCGGCGCGCACTACCTCAACGCCGACACCACCGCCTTCATGCAGTTCCTGCAGGGCGACCTGTTCAAGGACTTCCCGCAGCTGCGTTTCATCATCCCGCACGGCGGCGGCGCGGTGCCGTATCACTGGGGCCGCTTCCGCGGGCTGGCCGACATGCTGGGCAAGCCGTCGCTGGCCGAGCACGTGATGCAGAACGTGTTCTTCGACACCTGCGTCTACCACCAGCCGGGCATCGACCTTCTGTTCGAGGTGATCGACATCGACAACATCCTGTTCGGCTCGGAGATGGTCGGCGCGGTGCGCGGCATCGACCCGCAGACCGGCCAGTACTTCGATGACACCAAGCGCTACATCGACGCGCTGGCCATCTCAGAGGCTGACAGGCAGAAGGTGTTCTCCGGCAATGCACGCCGGGTCTATCCACGGCTGGATGCGCAGCTGAAGGCGAGGGATCTGTAATGGCAACGTTTGAGAAGGACGCGAGCTGGATCGATTTCCATCCGAATCCGAGCAAGCCAGCGTTCGTGCCGCCGCCGGGCGCGGTGGACGCGCATTGCCACGTGTTCGGGCCGGGCGATGTCTTCCCGTATGCGCCGGAGCGTAAGTACACGCCCTGCGATGCCGGCAAGGAGCAGTTGTTCGCGCTGCGCGATTTCCTCGGTGTCGAGCGCAACGTGATCGTCCAGGCGACCTGCCATGGCGCCGACAACCGCGCGCTGGTCGACGCGCTGCGGGCCAGCCAGGGTCGCGCGCGCGGCATCGCCACGGTGCGCGATACCGTGACCGATACGGAGCTGCAGGAGCTGCATGCCGCAGGGGTGCGCGGCGTGCGCTTCAACTTCGTGCGCCGGCTGGTCGATCCAAAGCCGGACGCGTACTACCACGCGATCATCGAGCGCATCGCGCCGCTGGGCTGGCAGGTGGTGATCTATTTCGAGGCGGCGGATCTGGAAGAGCGCTGGGACTTCTTCACCTCGCTGCCGACCACCGTGGTGGTCGACCACATGGGGCGACCGGACGTGACCAAGCCGGTGGATGGCCCGGAGTTCCAGCGGTTCGTGCGATTGATGGCCGAACACGAGCACGTATGGACCAAGGTCAGCTGCCCGGAGCGCCTGTCCAAGGTGGGCCCGGATGGCTACGACGACGTCGTTCCGTATGCAAAGTATCTGGTCGACCGGTTCCCCGACCGCGTGTTGTGGGGCACCGACTGGCCGCATCCCAACATGACCACCCATGCCCCTGATGACGGCAAGCTGGTCGATTTCATCCCGAGAATCGCAACCACGGCCGACCTCCAGCACAGGCTGCTCGTGGACAACCCCATGCGCTTGTATTGGCCGCAAGGCTGAGTCCAAGCCGCCGGATCGCGAACGGAGGAAGCATGCGACTGGGCTGGTACTCACAACTCCAGAAGAACGAGCGACGGACCTTCTGGGCCTGCTTCGGCGGCCTGGGGCTGGACTCGATGGACATCACGATCTACGCGCTGGTGATGCCGGTGCTGATCACGATCCTGGGCATCACCAAGGCGCAGGCCGGGGTGCTGGGCTCGGTCTCGCTGATCGGTGCCGGCTTGGGCGGCTAGATGGCCGAGTTGCTGGCTGACCGTTTCGGGGCGAGTGCACGTCCTGCAGATCACGGTAGTGTGGGTGGCGGCTTCGACCCTGCTGGTGGGACTGTGTTCCGCGTGCTGGCACCTCTTGATCACCGGAGTGCTGCAGGGGATTGGGGCTGCGATCGGCGCGGTCCTGGTCAGCGAGTACGTGAGCGCGTGCTTGCGGAGGCGCAGTGCCGCGTCGGTGCAAAGCGGCTACGTAGTCGGCTATGCGATCTCTATTCTGGCCATGCCGCTGATTTTTCCGCTGCTATCCGAACACATGGGGGGGTGGGCGTTCTTCGTGCTCGCTGCTTTTCCGGCGGTGCTGGTGTGGATACCGCGCCAAGTCATTGGCGAGCCTGAAATCTCCCTTGAGCGCAAGCAGAAGGCGCGTGTGTAGTCCCTTGATTATCTTTCCCTGCATAGCTGCCACTGGCTTGTGGCGGACCAGTGTCGGAGGGAGATTAGATTGATTTATCGAGGGTAAGGAGGGGCGGCTTTCGACCCAGAGCCGCCACTGAACCCCCCGGCCACGCCCCGAAGTGGTCCTGACTGACTTGGCCGAAGCTGCAAGAAACTAAACAGGAGCTTTGTTGCTTTCAACCGGTTCCTGGTCCGGCTTGTGGTGCGGTTGAACTGCCTTCGGCTGGTGGGACGGACTCGGGCTCTTGCGATGTCGCAACACGTTCAAGCGAACTCGCCAGATACCAAGTCGGCAGAGGGTGCCTGTGCAGCCGAGCTGAGAGCGCGGTCAGGACCTCCCACGGATTCCCAGACCACTTGAGGCCGGCAGGCTCGCCGGCGTTGGCGGGGATACGAAGAGAAGCTTGCACTTCGGCGGCTGCATCCTGTTGGAAGCCATCCACTACGCGCGAGACACTTATCTCGTTAAGACTGCGGTTGGCGCCGGTGAAGCGTTCGATTTCGTTGGTGGGATACCAGCGCTCCAACGTTACCCCTTCAAGTTGGGGGCCGAGTCCCCTCAGGAAGTTCAGGTCTTCGTCATCGTTAAGGACCGCCGCCACGCTGGCCAGCATGGGGATCAAGGTAGAGTTTTGGAAGAAGTCGCGTCCTTCGGCATCGCCGGTAAAATGCACGGCAATGGCATCCTCCATCAAGTCGGTATCCACCGGCAGGCGCTCATTGCGCACCAAGGCGTTTCGCAGTTGGATTAACACGCCCCTCAACAAACTGCGCGCTGCGTCTATGGCGCCTTCTCCCATTAGGGCCGAGAAGACTAGCGACAAGTCGATACCTTGACCATCTAGCAAAGGTCGAAGGGAAATAGAGTTCGCATTGATCACCTCGATCAGCTCATCCAGGACGACCTTACGCATCTCTTGACTGGCCGGGTCATGCTGAATGAGAAGTAGCAGGGTCGCCAAGCGTCCCAGCTCTTCGAAAACCAGCTGAGCATAGAAAACAGGGTTGGGCCGGTGCTGGACCAAGGCCCGTTGATTCTTAAGGACAGCAAGCACTTTCTCGAAGTAGTCAAACAGGGCCTGCAGATGGACTCCGAGCGTTGCCGCCAGACGTTCCTGGAACTCTTCATCCTCGGTGAGGCCCAGATCCACAGCCTTGGCCCACAAGCGTAGCGCAAGATACTCACCACCCACCACGGCCGGCTTCAAGTTGTTCTCTGACTTGCCCCACACCACGAGCACGCCGTGTCCCATGGCGGCCGCTGCGCACCGCCGCAAGAACTTGCGTCGGCGCGTGGGGGCACTGTCATTGGCTTCGCTCTCAGGAGTAGCCACGGACGTCTCGATAAAGCGGAAAAATCGGTGAATTGAAGATTGCGAATCCTCCAAACCGGCCAGGGCTGCACGCAGGTCTGATTTGCCATTGGCCAAGAGCAAAGACTCGTCAAAGACATACTTTTCAATCAGTGGTGTCAGCTGGTCTATGCCCCAGAAGTCGAAGGTAAAACCTGGTTGTGCGTTCACTTCATCTGCCATTCCAGCAAAGCCGGATGTGGCTTCCTGCTTTACAACGCCGCTGGACACAATCACCACCCGCTTGGGCAGCGCCTTTTGAGCTTCGGTAAGCCGATGCCTGGCAAAGTCGGTGTAGGCCTCACGTGCTGAAGGCAGGATTGCCTGCTTCCCGGTGAACAGGTCCTCCCTCCCAATATCGCCAAACTTGATGATGAACAGGTAGAGCTCTTCGTTCCCGTCGGCATCGGTATAGCTGGAAAGGATGTCTACGCCCGCCTGTACCACGCCCACTTGCGGACGGCTCAGCACGGAATGTCCCATCGCGATGAGCAGTTCCGGCAGTAGCGCATCGAGCTCATCGCGTTCTTTGAGACTAGCTAGATAGTTCTGCAGGACCAGTTGCAAGCTCATGCGCCTCCCCCTTTCCACAGGCGATTGCGCTTCATGTTGCCCAGCACCGGGTCGGTGCCCTCCGAGAGCGGGAGCTCAATTGAGAGCTCATGCGAGAACATCTCCATTGTCGTTTCGGTGCTGCCTGCCTTTCCTCTGACTTCCACGACGGGGTGTCCGCCGTATTTGAGATTGATGCGGCGAGCGATCAGACCAAGTATGGATCGATCATCGGCTTTTCGATGTATTTCACGGTGCTCGCTTCGCTTCAACGTGGAGAAGATCAACCGCATGTCCGCTGTCATCTCGAACTCTTGAAGATGAGGAAGCGCGTTCAAATCTGCATCTTGCTGATCCAAGCGATCCAAGGTTGTGATAGAGGCGTCAAGCTCCTGGAATACCGACTCATTTGACGCCAAAAGCTTATGCGTGCTGCTGGGCAGTTCGAAGACGTGATAGTCGAGTAAGTCGGGCAGAGCCCCTGCGACGAGGGCGCTCTGCGAGAACTGGTGCGCCAAACTCAGCGCCCAACCCAGCGAAACTGCTGGTGCAGCCGCGAGTGCGCACAGACGCCGGGCGGCTATCACCGCCTGCTGCTCATCGACCCCTGCCAGGTCATACGGCTGGGGATAGATTTGGCTAAGATGGGCTACGCTTACCTGATGCAGCAGCGCCTTGCCAAGCGGGACGTCTTCCTCGCTCGAAAGCCATGCAGAAATAGCGATTGGGAATAGGACCGGGGAGTGAGCGATCGCATGCAGGGCATCGGCCATTGGGCCACAATTCAGGTGGTCCGATCCCGGTTCGGTAGGCATCTCGCGGGCAAGCTCAGCCAAGCGAGCTAGCAGGACAGCATCATCCGCGGCATTGCGGGTGTCGCCGGCCAGTTTCAGATAGATTTCTAGTAGTTCGGGATCTCTCATACACATCTCTCCACGAGGGCTAGCCCAGGTCGCTTAGCGCCTGAGATCCGGGCGCTTTTTCCAATAACCATTGCATGCTCATTTGGTGCTCGTTCCTTAGCCGGCCGTCGCCGTCTTTCACTCTCGGTGTTGGGATTTAGCGGGCGGTTCGGTGGTGTCCCTCGGAGACCCCAATGTCATGTTCCTCGGGTCGATGAGGAGCTTCAAATCGCAGGCGGTCGCCTGGTCCATTCCGTATTCTTCAAGGTCGTCGACCTTCGGTCGTACATCGAGAGCTTCGAAGTGGGTCGACCGATACTGCCATTCCGGATCATCGGACTTCTCAAAAAAAACCTTCGCGCTGAAGGTTATACTGGTGTCGGCAAATACCGAGTTGTTGAAATACAGGCCTTCGGGCGGCCACGACCGTTCTTCAATCTCGAGGGTCTGGAACTCGAAGCGAGTCTGCGATTTCGGATTGAGCAGGATGTCCACCGCCATACGGGCTCCGTTTGCCTCCCAGAACGCATCGAACTTGAACCTAGCCGTGGAGCGAAGGCCTGCATTTGTGAGAAGCTGAAGCCACCCGTCCAAGAATCCGGAGATCAGCGGAATCTCTTCGAGGTACGGTCCAGTGATGGGTTGATCGACCGGGAAGGTAATCGATGGGATGCGGTCATTTCCGGCAATCGTCAGGGTCGCTCGCCCTATCGCCATGAGCGTGAACGCGCGAAGCAGCTCCGCCCACTCCTCCAGGGAATGCTCCATGTCATCGATCGAGCCGACGCTCTCGAACTTGAGCGCCGGTGGTGTCAGCCGAATGAGGAAGTCTGAAGTGCGGATGAGGAGCTCTGCTCCATGCGGCTCGGCCATCGGCGGCCCGATGAACATTTCGCCGTCGAACCGCGTCGCTTGTCCGAAGCCGGGTCCGCGGATCGAAATCTCGCAGAAACCCAGAGTGGGAGGCGTAAGCCTTAGCTCTTCTATGTCGTCGAACAAGGTTCCTTGATAAGGAAGGCGTATGCCGAACCGGTTGTCGAACACGCGGATTCGGAGCGGCTTCAAGGGCGCGAGGCCGAGCAATAGACTGCTGAAATGCTCCGGACCCTCGATCTGGATAAGTGCCTCGGCCTCGAACTGGCCGTTCTCATAGCCAAGCTCGGCGAGTTGCCGTTGCTTGTCGATTGTGTAGGCGCCAGGATTTTGTCCGCAGGCTGCACTCAAGGCTGCTAATAAGTCGGCGGGATTCGGCTCGAAGCGCACCCCCAATTTCTCATAATCGTAACTGATATCGGTGTGGTTGATGTCGTGGGCCTTGCGGGCCTCCGCCCGTCTCAATCGCCTGAGAACGCGCGCGAGCTCATTGCCGATAAGGTGGACAAGATAACCGGATTGGAGTTCGCCATCGGCTCGCAGCCGAAACACGACGATGAGCGCCGGCCGAGGGTCCTTGGCCAAGCGATCGATGGCAGACAGGCTGAGGCGGATACGATTGCCGGCGCGGCCGAGTGTCGACTTCAACTGAACGCGAGCGGCGTTGGTGGGGCGTTGATCGAGAGGTAGCGCCTGGCCGGCCGGCACCATCGGGAACTCCACAATGAAATCCCACCCCATTACGTCGACGACGCTCTTGTTGCAGTAGAGGCCTGCGCGCTCGCAGAGCACTTTGAACTGCCGTTCACCGATGCGGCCAATGCGATCGGGATCTAATTCGCTGTCCATGTTGTCGTCCGTCCTCATCGATCGAGATGGACGCGAAGTCGCCGTGCGCGCTCCTTGAAGGCGCGGTCGCCGCCTTCGAGGATGTCGCAGACATGCTTGCGCATCTCCGCGCTTTCGAGCCCACCCGACAGGTAGCGGATGGGCGGCAGCTTGCCGGGCGTATGAGTCCCGGGAAACGCAACGATGATCTGATCGGCGTCGGTGTTCACCACTAGGTTTGCGTTATGCGTCACCATAATGACCTGGCGCACATTCTTCGCGGCGATGAACAGCTCGACCAGCTCGTCGAAGATTGACTTCGGATCCAGGTTCTCTTCCGGCTGGTCGATGATCAGCGGGCGGTCATCGCTATCGTCCAAGGCGAGATAGAGCAATAGCAGGACGATGCCGCGCGTGCCCGGAGAGAGCTTGCGGATGTCGACGGATTCATAGTCGATGCTGTAGCTGATCTCGATATGGCTGGTGCCATAGAGCCACTTGGCGAACCGTCTCAGCCAGGAGCGATAATCAGCTTGCTGTGATCGCGGCACCTCGGATAGATTGAGAAGCTCGGCTTGGTGGGCCTGACGAAATTCAGCCATCGCCTCGGCGACGGCGATCGGATCACCCGATTCCCACGCGGGCTTCAGCAGCGCGTCTGCCCAGGTCTCCAACGTGCCCACGCCTTTGAAAGGGCCGGTGCGCCGCTTGTCGAACAAGCCTTCGCCCTCAGTCGCCCAGCGATGCACGTTCGCATGTCGAGACACCGAGAACGATAACTTGTGCAGCGTACCGGACGCCTGCGCCAGCCGATCCATGAGCGGGCGATACAGCGCATGCAGCACTTGCTCTTCCGCGACGATGGACTCGAAGACCCGTAAATAAGCCTGCTCTCGATCTGTTTGGAGTTGAGCGGTCCGCGCCGCCGCGCCTTCGCAATCCGCCAGCGCTTCCTTCAGGCGCTTGAGCGCAGCGTTTTCGTCCCCGATCTTGGTGGTGATCGCTCGGAGGCGATTGGCCGTGTCGGTATCGATGTTGATGAGGCGCTGAATGCGGCCGATCTCGGCCTCAAGTTCGCCCAGCGACAATCGCTTAAGGTCAGCGTCGTCCGCCACATAGGGCTCCTGGTCGCTCACTTTACGTGGCAGCTCCTTACCCCGCCACCCGGCCGTTTCCTGCTCGGCCTTGGCCAGTCGGTCGGTCAACGTCCCATCGACATTGCCTGCGTAGGTTTGCCGGAATACCTCCCACGCCTTGTCATCCAGGTGCGCGCCGACAAAGTTCTGTTTGGTCGTCCGCAGCGCCATCGGCGCGCGATTGGTCCGGAAATCAGACACGTCGTTCTGTAAAGACCGCAGGGCTTGGCTTTCCTGCGAACACAACCGTATTTGGGTCCGGGCGTGATCGGCTGCTTCGGTCAGCGCGTTCAGCCGCGCGATTCGCTCCGCGCCGCCTGTCGTCACCAATTTGTCTCGGCTTTTGATGTAGCCGGCGATCAGCGCTTCCTTGTGAGTGATTTGCGACTTGAGGCCGGTGATCTGGCTTTGCTTCTCGCGTTCGAGCCCGATCTGATCGGAGAGGGTGGCGATGGCGTCCTCGTCGCGGCTGCGGTTGTCGCGAAACACCGTCGTCCGAAGTTCCAGCAATTCCCCGAAATCTGTCGCGCCGTCGCGTTCCAGCGTGCTGTGGGCTTCAAAGATGACCCGCTCGATCTCGCTCAGCAATTCGTCATTGAGCCCATCGGCCGAGCACAGCTCTTCGACGAATTTCTGTGAGAGATAGCGCGCCCGCGGATAGAGCGACGGATCGAAGGCATCGTCGAGCAAAGGGCGCACAGATGGGGCCCCGGTCTCCCAGGTCAGCCGGACACCGACGCCGTCGAGATGCTCACGCGCCCGCACGATGAACGATGCATTGCTCAAGCGGCCTTTCGTGGCGTCGCAGCCTGCCGCGATCGCATCCGCGAGCGCGGTCTTGCCCGAGCCCCGCGCGCCAATGATGGCGACCAGACCAGGATTGAGGGCGAGCTTCGGCGTCTGCGCCCAGTCCGCTCCCGTCAATTCTAGCTCCGCAATGACACGTGCGGGGGTGGCCCGAAACGGGGGATGGGAGCCGACATAGGCCCGGCCGGCGGGATCGATATAGGCTTGGCGCAGCGCATCGAATTCCAACGCGCCCTTGATCCATGAATAGCGGTCGCCATCGGGTTTGGCGACGGTCGCTTGCTCATGAGCGTCGCTGCCGTGTAGGCAGGGCTTGCAGCCGTCGTAACGCTCGCGAAGCACGTCCTCTCCGACGCCGCTTTTCCGCCCCAGCCAGAAATCGCGCTGCGCTGGACTGCTGGCAAAAATGACGTGCGCGAACTTCTCGATTTCCTGTCGCAACGTCGCGTCATTGGCATCGCGAATGCCGGACGTGCCATCGGTTTCGGCGCCGGCGACTGCGACCAGGATGTTCTCCTTGGCCCAATCGCTTTTGCCGAACTCCTCGCGCAATTTTCCGAAGTTGACCTTGAACTGCGAAGCGCCGTGGCGGAACGCGGACCGCTCATCGCTCAGCTCAGGCTTGGATTTTCGTCCAAGCTTGATGAGGTCTTCTCGCGAGCAGGCAAAGTTATCGCCGAAGGCTTCAAATCTCAGCCGGCTGAGAAAACGCTCTACCTCCGCCACATGGTTCGGGTCGTCGGGGCAGACGAGAAGGTGGATGTTGGTCCAGCGTTCTTTCACAGTCGCTACATCGAGCCGTAGCTCGACATTGGGGAGGACGAGCGCGACCTCCGGCAGGCGGCCGTTTTCCTTCATCTCGCGCACAACGTGCTGATAGGTGTCGGTGCAGTAATAGTCGGTCAGCGCGATCGCGCGGATAACGGGGGTCGCCTGCTCGAGGCTGGTGAGATAGTCGCCCCAGGCGTTCGGGCCTTTGAACTGGTTGTTGAACAGGGTGCCGGGCGCATGGATATGCGGCTCCCATCGATGCCATTCGGAACCGCGATTGATCATACATCCCCCTGGATTTCTTCCTTCTGGTTGTCTTACTGAGCCCCGTTTGCCGCAGAAAGCGGCAGCTCAGCCGGGAAGTCGACGCCCGAGACGAACAGCTTCACGGTGTTTCCTTCGATGACGCCATTGGTGCTTGACTACTTCAGCAGGCGAGCCGCTGGATTGTCTTCTACCGCACCTGCTTGAAAGTACCCAATCACGCTCGCCACCGAGCGATGTTCGGTCATCGCCATCACCGCTGGCAATGGCACGCCTTGCTTGCCCGCCTCCGTGACGAAGCCCGAGCGTAAGCTATGAGCACCAAAGTCCCCCTCCAGCCCCGCCATGGCCGCCCGGCGCTTCACGATCGCAGCCACCGAGCCGGGGAGCAGGGCAGGGCCCACCCGATCCTTCCAGATTCGCCGGAAAATCGCCCCCTCGGTTATCCCCCCAGCTTCGAGCCAGGCGGAGAGCACCCTAGCACTGCGCCCCAGGATCGGTTTGTCCGGCGTCGAATCCGCCTTCACCCCAGCCTGCTGTGTCTTGGAATACTCCAGCCGGTAGATGTAGCCGTCCTCGCCGACCTTACGCAGGTCCCGCATATCTGCGGCGGCGATCTCGCTGCGCCGCCGCCCGCCACTGGCAAAGCCAAAGCAGAGTAGGGCACGATCACGCAGCCCTTCCAAACTGTCGTCACAGGTCGCCAGCATGGCCTCGAGCTCAGGGCGTGTGATGGCGGTCTTCTTGGTCGGCCGCTCACCGCGCTTGACTGAGGCTCGGCGGGCGCGGCTCAGCAGCGTCCTGACACTGGGCAACTCGCACGGGTTGGCCAGGCGCTTGAGCTTGTGCGCCGTAGACAGCACCGCCACGCGCTGGACCACGGTCGACAGCTTCAACGGCCCGACTTTGGCCTTGAGGCCGGCGGCCACCAACGCCTGATCAATCGCCGGCGGCAGCTCACTGACTAGGCCGGTCGTGTTCTTGCGCTGAATGTGGTCGACCAGGAACTGGATGACCATGGCCTCGCCCGTCGGCAAGGTCAGTTCGACGCCGTAACGGGCCTGGTGCCAGCCGGCCCAGTAACGCAGAGCGGTGGCGTAGCTGCGAGTGGTGTTGGCGGCGGCCGCTTCGGCGAGTAGTTCGCGCACCGCCTCGGCAGCCTGCTGGGCCAGCTGCTCCGGCAGTACCAGATGGGTGGCCGTCGCCGGCAGGGAGGACAATGTGCTATTTTTCTTCATACTATGTAATACGCGTTATGAAATAAGGCATGTACTGACGATAATCATCACTTATCGCGAGTACTTCAATTGCAGGGCAGGGCGCCGACACAGGAGGCAATTCCATGGCTAGAGGCATCACCGAAGCGGACGTGCACGGCGCGGCCGACGCCCTTGTTGCCGCCGGGGAACGCCCCACGGTGGAGCGTATCCGAGCCCATCTGGGCACCGGCTCTCCAAATACGGTGGTGCGGTGGCTCGAAACCTGGTGGCAAGGCCTCGGGGATCGCATCGCCAGCAATCGCGAGGCCCGCATTGCCACCGCCAACGTGCCTGAGGCCGTCGCTGCCCTGGCAGGGCAGTGGTGGACGCTAGCCTTGGACCAAGCGCGCACCCTTGCTGAGGACGCCGTCGCCACTGATCGCGCCACCCTGCTCGATGCGCAGCATGACCTGGAACATGATCGACGCGGCATGCGTGAAGCGCTGACCCAGAAGGAAGGCGACCTTCAAGCGGCTCTCCAAGCTGAGCGCCTCGCGACTGCGCGTGGCGCCGAACTCGAACGGCTCGTTGCGCACCTCCAGCACCAACTGGATGAACTCGGCCAGCAGCGCAACGCAGCAGCAGCGCGGGCCTCGGAGGCGGAAGGCGCTCGCGACTCCCTTCAAGTGCAGCTGCGGCAGGTACAGGACGCCGCGCGAGCTGAACGTGACACGTTGATCCAGTATGTGCGCGCCACGGAAGACCGTGCACATACCGAGGTTGACCGAGCCCGCCAGGAGTCCAGAGAGATGCAGCAGCAGCTGGCGGCACTCCAGAAGGAGGCGGCGCGGGCAGAGCGCCACCATCACGAACTCCTTGAGCGCACCCAGGCCAGTGCTGCCAGCATGCGTCAGGAATTGACGGTTCAACAGACCAGGGCAGACGCACTGGAAGCCCAACTGGGCAATTTGCGGGACCTGCCCGCGGCATTGGAAGCTGCATGGCGTCAGCGTGCCGACCAAGATCGCGCCGAGGACCCTAAGCCGGTACGCCCCCGAAGTACACGTGGGACAGCAGGAAGTGCACGTAAGAAAGGCAGTCTAAAGCAGGGGACCTCCACGTGAACATTAAGCCTGGCCAAGGCGCCCAGCCGGACTGGTGCGCGATTGAGCGCGCAGCGAAGTTAGAGCTCGAGCGCCGCACTGCAGCTGCACACGCTCGGATCCTGGAGCTCCTTCAGCAGCATGTTGACGCGTTCACTCCCAAGCAGAGGGCGATCATCCGGCGCCGCCTGCGCTCACGCTCCGAATAGCTCTTGGCTATTCCTCTTCATTAAATTCGATGAGCGCCGCACGCAACACCGCAGCGGGTACGGCGAAAGCGCGGAAATAAACTACCGGAGGCGCAAAGAAGACGGCCGCACGCGCGCTCAAGCGTGGCAAATTATCGTGACCTCCCCATTTTGTGTGTGGTCACACGGCTCGAGATGGCTGACATGGGCGTTGGTTTACAGGGTCAGCCATGTAAGCATCTGCCAGTGCAATTGCGGAGATCTCAACGCCGCAGCGTAGAGGTTGGATTACCTCCTCAACAGTTAGCACCGTATTAAATCTGTTCCGACCAGTTTCGCTAAGAGCTTTCCTGAGCATCGCGACGCGGTCTTCATCAATGGTCTGGGCATTTCGTGCATCCCGCAGCAGCTGCATCTGCAGCCCAGCGCGGCGAGCCATACGGTGACGGTGGAAGTGCGTCAAATCGAACTCGATTCCGTCTGCGAGAGCTTGATTGCGGTTCATAGCGCAATTCTTTGTCATAGCCGAGCCCGCACGCAAGGGCGCAGCCCTGTGCGAAGACACATGTCGTAGCCGATGGGCTTGACGGGACAGCGATTCGGGGCATTCGCGGATATGGTCAGGGCCTAGTTCGTGTCAATAGAGAGCTAGAAAAGGCTTTAAATTCAACGAGGGGCGCGAACTAGGACCAAATGACACGAATTAGGAATGCCGACATCATTTGGGCACGTCGCCTCAGCCAGCGCTTGAACATAATATACATTATGCGAAGTTTCGTATGGGCGCTGCTCAAGGAGTGGCTGGCACTGAAATTGCGGCTATGTGTTGACCGCATCCTTCAGTCCCCAGCGGCCGCGCTAACCCTCCTCAATGCCTGCACTCAAGGCACCCCAATCTGCAACGTACGCGCTCTGGTATCCCCAGTTTCCGCAATCTTGTACCGTGCAACGCTTAGCGCCACACCTCTTCTTTCGGTCATCGCACGGATGTCATTTTGAATCCGTACGCCCTCTACCTTGTCCATCAGGCCAAAGAGATCAATCAGTCCGTCTGCCAATGTTGGATTCCCGAGCGCTTTGTCGAGATTCCGAAAGGCCTTGCCGGACACCCCAAAGCGGCCCCGCATCGCTGTCACATCATAGACGTGTTGTACTTTCAGAGGGACGGTCTGGACCAATACGAGCTCGCTGATCTCAAGCGATGCCGTTGCGGTCGTAAACTTGCCCATATTGTGCTTAGTTGCTTTTGCACGAAGCCTGCTTGTAACCACGTGGACATCAAAAGTGCCGGCAATGGCATTGCTATTGCCATCTGTGGTCACGGTAAAGGTCTGATCACCTTGCTTGACGGTCACGGCTAGCTTGGGAGCTAACGATTCATCTCCAAGGTGATGCTACTCCTTCGGCAGCTCCATTCGCTTGGTTCTGAGCGCCGAAAAAGCTGCGGCAAGTGAGCTTTTGCCAAACCCGTTAGGGGCGACGAGCAGTGACGGCTTGTTGGGGATGATGTCAAGGGAAAACGTTTGATTCTTAATCCCCCTGACGTTCTCTATGCTGATTGATCTAATCATCGTCCCTGCCTTACGAATTCAATAAGCATGTGGCTTAGGTTGTCGTGTCGACTGACTCTCAAGCCGTCAGAGCTAAAGTCGGCGCTAATTGCGTTGGCGGAACTGAAGCGGGGCCTGGCCGCTCGCGCCTCAAGAGAGCTCGCTGGCAATCTTGGCAAGATAATCTTGTGCTTTTTTAATGATGGCAGGCGCACATGCCATGCAAATGTTTTTGCGCTGTCCCGGAACTGGTTCGTAAGCAAAGTGCTTTTCGTCCGCCACGATTTTGTGTTTTGAACTGACGTCACAAGTTCGCGCGGCCTTGGCTACTTCATAGCGGAAGCTGCTGAGGATATTCCTAGTCGTTGCCATTTACTTTCCTTGTATGTATCCGATGCCGAAAGGTCTTTTTCCAGACGAACCAGTAATCTTTCCGCGGGGCTATACAGACTGAATCATCTCACACCAAGGAATTTTCTACACCATGAACGCGGCAAGATTCACGTAGTGCGCCAAGTCCATCAGGCGACGCAAGCCAAGGGCTAAGTGCTTCTCATCGGCATTCGGAGGTCTAACTTGAATACCGGATTGGTCACAGTGGTAGGCTGCCCTACGGTCATTGGCAAAGGGTCGCGTAATCCGCGGTCTGAATCTTTCCCTTCCCTACCCTTCATAACACAGCCTAGTCGCTGATCCAGATACCACAGCCCTATCCCTCCCTGCCCCTTCTTACCACCCGCTCCGCCACACCCGCTCTTGACCGAGGCAAATCTCAGTTCTCAAGACTGGGCCGTATAGAATGAGGCGAAGGGAGATTGCCAAGGATCGCGATGAATTCGTTCACTCAGGCAGGACTAGATGATGTCCCCCCACTGTTCGATCGCCTGCCATTGGAGCTCTTCCGTCCGTTGGCTGCCAGCAACGGGCGTCGCTACTGGATCATGCTGTGCCGCCTGATCGGCGAGATGTGGGGCGATGGTGGCCGTTCGCCGGGCGAGGAAGCGCCGAAGCCGGTGGTCATACGCCAGATCGAAACCCTGTTGGCCGCCGACGACCCATGGGACGAAGAACTCGAAACGCCCATCACCATCCGCGCGCATGACATTGCCCGCTTTCTCGTCGATTCGGGTTGGCTGAGCCTGCGCCGCCGGGGTGTGGCAGAGATGGTTACTGTGCGTCCGGTCATCGCCCAGTTCCACACCGTGTTGTGCGAATTCGCGCAACACGAGCCCGAATTTCTCGGCAGCAAGGTGCGCTCGATTTTCCTGAATCTGCGCGCCGCGTTCAGCGGTGACCAAGACCAATATGCCGAAGCTGCCAAGCAGGCCAAGCAGTGCATGGCCTACATTGCCAATACCGGCTGCCGGGTACAGGATCTGATGGATGCGTTGATGAAGCTCGCATCGCCAGGCGAGTTCGTGCGCGGCTTCTTCGAGGAATACGTCGAAAAGATCTTCATTGCCGATTACAGCGAGCTGCGCACCAAGGATCATCCACTGCAGCATCGTTCGCAGATCGTGGCCATGACCTTGCAGCTCCAGCATGACGCGAAACAGCACGAGGCCTTGCTCGCCTGGTACCAGGAGAAGAAAGCCGGCGGTGACCGTAACCGCGCGGAGTATCTGTACGAGCGCGACACCCGCCTGCTGATGCGTCTGAAGGACGTGGACGAACAGTTGCAGCGGTTGGATGAGGAGATCCGCGATGCCAACCAGCGAGCCATTGCCTTCATCGAATACAAGATGCGCGCGCCCAAGCAACTGGACAAGCTGCTTGCGCGCGCCATGCAGGCCACCAACCAGCTCGATGAAGGCCACGTGGCATTGCCCGCAGCCTCCGGATTCCGGCACGCGGGGCCGGAGCTGCTGGCGAAGCCCCGTACCGCAACCAGGCCAGCGGTGGCCACCGCCGTGGAGAAGCGCCCACCCACATTGCGGGAACTGGCCATGGAGCAGTTGCGCAAGCGCATGGCTGACAACCGCCTGGTCGACAGAGTGAAGCTGGCCAACTACGTCGGCCGTCACCTGCGTGATCGCATCTCGGTGACCTCCGACGAACTGGGCATCGAGTCAATCAACGACCTGTGCTGCTATCAGCGCCTGCTGCTGATCGCCGCGCATGATGCGTGTCCGCCATCGCAGCGGCGATCTGATCCGCAACTACAAATGCTCAGGAGCGTACGCATCGAGTTCATGCCCAATGGCACGACGTCCAACCCCTATCTCGAACATCCCCGGTTCCACATCCAGCGTGAGCTTGTCCGATGAGCCATTGGGAGCGGTTGGCCACCCAAAGCCAGATCCATGCTGAAAGCGACTACCAGAAAGCCGGCTACCGGCTGGTCATGGAGCACGTGCTTTATGCCGGCGATTCGCGCAGCCGCACCGCGTACGAGTTGATCGTCCGGCACCGCAAGGACTACGACGCCCTGCTCGCCCAGCTCGGCATGACTATCACCCACAACCCGCATATGGGTTACGTGGTGGCCACACCCAGCCAGTATGTTGCCGACAAGATGCGCCTCTCTGAAACACGACTGGCGCTGGTGTTGCGCCGCCTGTACGACGACAAGATGCATGTTGCCGAGATCGTCGGTGGTGAGGCCTTCGTCGACATGATCGAGCTGGAGCGCGCCTACAAGGATCTCCTCAACCGCGAACTGCCAGCCAGTTCTGCGCTCAACGAGCAATTGCAGGCGATGAAGCGTTACGGCATCGCCCGCCTGGAGGACACGCATGACGAGCAGCGTCAGCAGGTGGTGATCCGCCCCGGCATCGTCGACGTGTTGGGCGAAGCCGCCCTGCTGCAACTGGCCGCACATGCCAATGCACCGGAAGAGGACGCATCCGATGAAACAGCTTGAGTCGCTGGGGTTGGTGCAGTACTTCCTGTACGAGCGAGAGGATCTGCAGCTGGGCGGCAATACCGCCTTTCTCGGACCGAACGGCACCGGCAAGACCGCGTTGCTGGATGCCTTCCAGATCGTGCTGCTGGCTGCCGACAGCAACAGGACCCACTTCAACGCCTCCGGTGAGAGCAAGAAGCGCGCCCGCAGCTTGCGCGAGTATTGCCTGGGTGTGTACGGGCAAAGCGATGCCGAACGCTGCCGCCCCTCGGCCAACACATACATCAACTTGGTATTCCGCGATCCGGAAACGGGCGTGCCGGTCACGGCGGGGGTATCGCTCTCGGCCAGCGTCGGCGACCCGGATCACACCTTCAACAGTCTCTACATCCTGCCGGGTGTGGCGCTGGCCACCCGGGACCATATGGATCCCGAGGCCGACCGGGAAACCATCCTGCCTTGGCGTAAGTTCCAGCATGTTGCCAAGGACGCCTGCACGCTGGTCGGCACCACGCCGGTTTTCACCCAGAACCGTGAAGACTTTCTGCGCCAGCTTTTCGTTGGCCATCTGGCTTCGCCCGGCGAGCGTCCCAACACGCGCGCCATTCGCTCGGCTTTCGCACGCTCGCTCAAGCTCAACAAGGACGTGGACGATCTCAACGAGACCTTGCGCCAGCATTTGATCGAGCAGCGCCTGACCAACGTGAAGGCGTTCCGAACGCGGCTGGAACAGTTCCGCGAAGTGCGCGAGATGATCCGTCGCCTGATCGATCGCATTGAGCGGGCCGGTGTGGTGGTCGACAAATACGTACAGGTGAAGCGCGAACGCACCATCCACACCAACCTGGATGCATTGCGTGCGGCATACGAAACGGAGCGCATCGGTGAAGCGCTGAGCGAACAGCAGGAGAAGGCCGCAGAAGTGGCGCGCCAGCTGGAAAAAGCCGGGCTGGACCTGAAACGTGCAACCACCGAGAAGAGGCAGGCTCAAGAGGCGCGCGATCGTGCCTTCGAACTACGCAGCATTGATCCGGAGTACCTGAAGCAGGCTGGTGAAACCGAGCGCTTGAAGGACAAAGAAAAGCAGCACGCCGAAAAGCACAGGGAACTGGGCAACCTGTTGAAGCTGGCGCTGGAAGCGGCCGTTAGCGCTGGAAAACTGTCGGTGATGGCCGACCATCAGGGCGACTTCGAAGACGTTGTCCATCAGTTGCTCGACCTGCAGCAGCACGCCGAAGCACTTGCCGTGCCGGAACCGGTCGCCATTCAGTCCGCGATGCTGGCCATGGCCCACGTGCGCGGCCTAGTCAACAAGGCCTTGTCCCATGCCGATCGCGAAGTTGAAAAAGCCCGTGACGCATGGCGCGATGCACGTAGTGCATGGGAGCGCAACCGGCGTGGTCTGACCACGTTGCGCCCGCCGGTGATCGCGCTGCAACGCTTATTGGCTGACGCCGGCATTGATGCCCAGCCGGTCTGCGATCGGGTGAGGATCGCTGATCCACAGTGGCAGCCGGCGCTGGAGGCCTATCTGGGCATCCATGTCGATGCACTGCTGGTACCGGAAGCGCGGGAACTGGATGCCATCCGCATCTACAAGGAGCATAAGGAGGCGCGAACCATCTTCCGAGTGAAGCTGGCCCTGCCCTCGCGTGGCCGCGCCTGGGTAGCCCGGGGTGGCGGCAAGTTCGCTGCACAATTGATCGAGGGTGAAGACAAGGCGGCCGTGCGCTACCTGCAAGGGGAGCTGGGTCAGTTGTCGCTGGCCACTAGCGCCGAGCAACTACAGACTGGCGTCAAGGCGCTTTCCGTTGAGGGCATGGTCAGCTCCGGCGGCGGCGTCGAGCGCTTGCGCCCTCCTGCCCGCAATGAGTGGCTGATTGGCCGCAGTGACACTGACGCGCATCGTCACGGGGCGCAATTGGCTCTTGACGACGCCAAGGCTGCGCTGGACAGCGCCACCGCACAGGTCGCACACGTCACGCCGGTCGAACAGCGCCTGTCCCTGTTTGCGGATGCTGGCACCACGTCGCCAAGACTGGACGCCCTGTTCACTGCCGCGGCCGAAGGTAACCGCGAATTGCAGGATCTGCGCAATGCACTGCTTGCCACCCAGTCCGGTCAACTGGCCAGCCTGAATGAAAACTTTGAATTGGCAGGCAAGCGGCTATCCGATGCGGATGCTGGCGAAAAGCGGTTGATCGAACTCAAATCAACGCTGGAAAGCGAATTGCGTAACTCTCAGGACCGCATTAAGGGGTTGACCGAGCAGCAAGACCTTGCCGTGCTGGATGAAACCAAAACGCGTCAGCAGCCGCTGTACAACGCCAACGAGGTGCAGCGTCACCGCGAACGCTATGACGAGCGCCACGGCGACCGCTGGAACGAACTGCTGGCTGCTTTGCAAAGTGCCATCCGCAACGCCGAAACGGCCGCGGAGAACCATGATCGTGAAGCATGGGAAAAATTCAGTTTTTATATCCGTGACTTCCAGTTGCAGAACACCGATATCGCCAGCAGCCAGTGGGAACGCGCGTACGGCTTCATCCTCAATGATCGGCAGCGCCTGGAAGACATGGAACTGGCTGAGCAGGAAGCACGATCAAAAGAGGCCTATGAAGCGGCGGTCAAGGTGTTTCGCACGGACGTGGCACAAACCCTGCTGGAAGGCTTTGACGCTATCAAGGAACAGATCGATGGTCTTAACGACGTGTTGAAGCACGCGCCGGAGTTCAGCAACGGCGAGCGCTATCATTTCAAGCACACGCCGGTCGAACAGCATCGTGCGCTGTACGACTTCCTCAAGCGCGTACGCGAGCACGGTAATGCGGAGGAAGACATCTTCGGCGGTGCAGGCAAAGTGCCCGACGACTTCAAGGCACTGGTCGAAGGCGATGCCAGCTCCGAACTTCTGAATGAAACCAGCCCGCTCAACGATCACCGCCGCTTCTTCAGCTACGACGTGGAAATACTTACTGGAAGCACGTCCATCGGGCTGCTGAGCAAACGTCTTGGACCTGGCTCCGGCGGTGAGCATCGCACTCCTTTGTATGTGATCTTCGGTGCTGCACTGGCAGCGGCGTACGGCAAGTCGCGCAGCGCGAAGACCAGCGGCGGCATCATGCTGCTGGACGAAGCTTTCGAAAAAATGGATGCGCAAAACGTTCGCGCCACAGCCGACTATCTCAATGCCCTCGGCTTGCAACTGGTCATGGCCGGGCCCGAGGCGGATCAGGCCAAGATGTCCTCGTTTCTCAACATCTACTACGACATGGCCCGTTATGGGTCGCGCACCGTGCAGTTGACAAGGAACGTCGTGCTCGACGAGGCCCGCGAACTTCTGCAAAGCGACAATTACCTGCTGCATCCGGAACTTCTGGACATGGCCATGAAGGACATGGCGGAAACCGAACATGACCCTGGCTGACGAGGTGCTATCAGGTCTGCTCGCGCGAGGCGAACGCGCGCGCCTCCGGGGCTCCAACCGCGCCATCCAGACCACGTTCACCAACGAGGACTCGCCCTATTGGCGACTAGGCTATGCACAGCGGCAGCACGTGCATGTCCGTTTTTCCGCTGCCGAACACGCGGGGGCCGTGCAATTGCGCTGGGCGAGGCAAGGTGGCGACGACCGTCCGTTGGAAAACATTCGCTTGCTGGATGCGGACAAGCTGGCGGCATTTCTTGGCATCGCCAGCCGATCCGAAACGCTGCAGAAATCACGCGAGACCTTGACCCCCTGGCTGGCGACGCATCCTCGCGTGATCGAATTGCTGGATGCCTGGAAACACCTGAAGACGCCGCGTGGACTGGGGGCGGAAAGCACCCCTGATGTCGCGGCTGCATTGCTGGTGCTCGATGCGCTACAACTCGAACAGGGCGAGGACCAGATCGTCCGCGCCTTCAGCCGTCGTCTGTTCCGTGACAGCAAGCGAATCGAGGCACTGGTGCGCCATATCGACCTGCTCACGGCAGAGCAGCTCAGCTCACCTACGCGGCAGCAGGAAGAAGTGTTCGGCGCACTGGGGCTGGTCAAGGAACCTCGGCCCTTCCTGATGGCCGGCACCGGCAGTCTTACGCTCGAATCAACGCAGGGCTGTCCCGTCGCAAAACCCTACATCGGCGTTTCAGGCAGGCACGTTATTGCCTATGCAGGTATGCCGGCGTGGGTTCTGAGCATCGAGAATCTGACCACGTTCCATCAGGCCAGCCAGCACCCGGATGCCGACGCTGGCCTGATCCTCTACACAGGCGGGATGCCATCCCCCAGTTGGTGCCGCGCTTACGCCACGATTCTAGAATCCATTCCACCGCGCATCTTGGTCTATCACTGGGGCGACATCGACCAGGGCGGTTTCCGGATTGCGGCACATATAAGGCGCAAATGCATCCTTCGCCATGCGTTTCTTCCATGGCTGATGGACGCTACACAGTTAAGCGGAACGGCACTCTCCGAAGTGACAGAAGCCGAGCGTGGCCGCATGGCGCGGCACGCACATGATGCCGGTTGGGATGCGCTTTCCCGACACATGCTGGCGCAGACTATGGAGCAGGAAGGCATCGCCATTCGCTTGCCGCCAGTAGTTGCTTGAATCTGCGGCTTCGACATCCCCGCAGTTTGACAGCCGTAAAGGCAGCCATAGCAGGCAATCACGATGAAGTACGAACAGCTTAAGGGCAGGCCTTTCTACCTGCGATAACGCGCCCTAATCAGCGTCCTTGTATCGGCCGGCCCTTCGTAGATGTCTCGGAGCCATAAGTCATGGCGACGATAGAGATACTTAGGCTGGCTATTGGAACCATTGGAACGCCTGCCAAGGCCTGCTGCCGAGCCTCCTGGCGGGGCTCACAGCATGGGTGATGGTCGGGCCGACGCGCGTGACACTCTGGCACTCAGGCTCACTCATGTCATGAGCCCTGTTCTGCTCGATCACGCAGTGGCGACCGCTCTCGCTTGGATCGCCATTGGTGTCCAGCCCTGCCCCGCTTGCCACGTACAGCACCTGCGGCTCCTCAGTGACTCCGCGAGCGTTATGAAAACATCTAGGCCATGCCGGCCTTGCCTTCAAACTCAATTGGTCTCCCGCTGGAGAAGTAACGGCCGAGTTAGATGTGATAAAAAAAAGACGCCCGCATTACCGGGCGCCTTTGATAAGTGATTGCAGGCAGGTCAAGCGTTTTATCGCTGCTTGGACTTCAGAATCTGAAGGTCATCCAGCCGCCGAAGAACGTGGCATCGCCGAACCCGGCATCCTCCATCGATGACGAAGCGAGGAACCGCTCGGCACGCGCGGTGAAAGATACGTAGCGGTTGACCTTCCAGGTCGTGTTGAGGCGCAACAGGTCACCGGTGTGTTTGCCACCGATCAGCTGAGTACCGGCGTACGGCGCGCCGGTGCTGGTGTAGACGGCATCGCGGGTGTCCTCGCGCCAAACCCGCTGGTACTGCAGCTGCACGCTAGTGGTTTTGGTCGGCGCGAACTGGAAGATCGGCGCAAACGCCATGTAGTTCGATGCGCCGAACCAGGTTCCCCAACTGTGATACGGGCCACTGCCGAACAGGATCGAACTGTTGTGCAGCGTGCCGGTGCCGTAGGCGCCGCCGCCGGAGCTGAGGTCGGCGTGGAAGCCGAGTTGCGGTGACCAGCCCTGCGTGGACAGCTTCCAGTTGAAGGTCGAGTACGCCGAATAGGCGCGCAGGTCGCGGTCGCCGAAGTCGCCGGTCTGGTAGATCGCCGCGGTGTCGAAGGTCAGCGCGCCGTGCGTGCCGTAGAAGTGCACGCCGAAGTAGTCGCGCGTCTCCTTGGCGGCCTTGCCGCCCCAGGCCTTGTTGTCATCGCTGGCGTGGAACCAGAACGGGTCCAGGTACAGGCCAGTGCCCGCCAGCCGAAAGCCGGCCAGCACGCCGCTGAAACGTTTGCTCGACAGCGTGCCATCGTCGAAGTAGCCGCTCTGTTGGTCCACGTAGCGGTAGTCGAACACGTCCAGGCGCTTGTCCGCGCCGATCGCCCAGGCACGCACGCCGTCGAACGTGATGCGGGTGTTGGCATTCTCGCGCGTGGTTACCAGCCACTGCGGACCATCCTGGAAGTCCTGGCGTCCCACGCGCATACCGACATCGGCATCGCCCCACTTGCCGGTCAGGTCGACGAAGGCCTGCTGCAGCGTGGCGTCGTCTTGTTGTGAGACCGGCTTGCTGGTGACGTTGCGGCCGTCGTAGCTGCCGTGCGCCAATTCTGTAAATGCACGGAAATGCTCGCCCACGTGCAGGTCCGCGCCGAGGAAGGCGCGATACAGCCAAGGCGACTGCGAGGCCGCGCCGTCGCGCAGGCCGATGGCGCTGTAGTAGTTGCCACGGAAGCGCTGCTCCATGCTCAGGCTGAGATAGGCGCTACCGCTGTCGTTGAACGGGATGTACTTGAGCCCGTCGAACATCCCGGTGCGCTTGGCTGGATCGCGCAGCACGGACCAGTCCTCGACGTAGCGCGACAACCAGGTGTCGGCACCGGTCTTGCCGCCCCAGCCCTGCGCGGCCAGCGGATACCCCGCATCCTTGCTGGCGACCTGCGCCTGCGCGGTGGGCGCGCCCGCCGCCATGGCAATGGTGATGAATAGCGTGATCTTGCGCTTGTGCACGGCGCTCCCCCTCCCGAAGGTCTTCATGCGACGCGGTTGGATGCTCCGCGCCAGTCGTGGTTGTTGGTAATCACCGCATCCAGGTCCAGCGTGTCTTCGCCGGGGATGCGGATGCGCTTGTATTTCATCTCCGGGGCATCGACCGGAATCGTGGCGTCCAGGCCCATCTTTGCGCCCACGCCATCGTCGGTAGACGGATCGAGCTTGGAACCCTGCGAGTTGCCGATCACGACCAGGTCGCGGTCGGCCTGGAAGCGCGTGGACACCGCCCACTCGACTTCCTGCGGGTTGTGGATATCCACATCGGTATCCACCACCACGACATGCTTGATGTCGTAGTGCGCGGCGAACGCGCCGAGGATGACGTTCTTGCCCTCGCCGTTCTGGCGCTTGGCCAGCTTGACGTACAGGTGGTAACGGCCGACGCCGCCCAGCGCCAGATGTACGTCCTGCACGCCGGGAAAGCTGCGCTGCAGTTCGTTGAGGATGGTGGCCTCGCGCGGGATCGCACCCAGGAGCAAATGCTCCAGGCCACCGCCGACGATGGTGTGGAACATCGCGTCGCGGCGATGGGTGATCGCATCGACCTCGATCACATGGCGGCGCGCGCGCTCGCCGTAATACTGGGGGAACTCGCCGAACGGGCCTTCTTCCTCGCGTTCGTCGGCCAGCAGGCGGCCTTCGATGATGATCTCGGCATGCGCCGGCACGCGCACTTCGTTGGTGGTGCACTTGACCACCTCCAGCGGCTGGCCATGCAGCGCACCGGCGATCTCCAATTCGTCGTGATCAACCGGCACGATTGCCTGCGAGGACAGCAACGTGGCCGGGTCCACGCCGATGGCGATTGCCATCTGCAGCGGCTTGCCGTCCTTTTCGGCCATGCGGTAGTAGTGGTCGGTATGGCGCGGAAGCAGCAGCACGCCGATGCGGTTCTTGCCGCTGATCTGGCAGCGGTGGATGGCGACGTTCTGGATGCCGGTTTCCGGGCTGCGCGAAATCAGCAGGCCGGCGGTGATGTAGGCGCCGCTGTCGTGTTCGTTGTGGGTCGGGATCGGCAGCTGCTTGAGCAGGTCGACGTCGGTGTGCACGACCTCTTGCGCCGGCGCGTCGGTGACTTCCTTGAAGGGGATCGGATTGGATGCGGCGTGCTGGAAGCGGGCCAACAGATCCTCCTGCGCCACGCCCAGGGCCTCGGCCATCCATCCACGGTCGGAGACGATGCCGGAGATGACCGGGATCGCATGTGCGCCATCGGGATTGGGGAAATACGTGGCCTGGCGGCCATCCAGCTTGTGCGCGACCGCGGCGATCTGGTGGCGCAGCTTGAGCCCGTCTCGCGCCACGGCCAGTGCACCACGCTCGGATAGGCGGTCCAGCCATTCGCGCAGCGACAGCGCACCACTCGTACGCACGGTTTGGGAATTCGAATCAGCCATGGTTGACTCCATCGTTCTGCCGCGCGCCAGGGACTGCGCACGTGGTGTGTGAACACCGGCACGCCCCTGTGCCGGCGGGAAATTGCAGGGGGATCGCCCGGACGCCATGCGCCGCGCGATCCTGCGGCGTCAGAGCGTCTTGCCGCGCGTTTCGGGAATGACCACCGCGCCGATCAGGTAGATCAGCCCGATCACGCCGGTGAACACCGCCAGCACAGTCGGGATCTGCTCAGGCGTGGCGCTGGCGAGGGAGACGAAGGTCGGCATGGTGCCGCCCAGCGCGAAACCGATGTTCCAGCTCAAGCCGGTGCCGCTGGCACGCAGATCGGTGGAGAAGCGCTCGTTGAGGAAGATCATGATCGGCGCGATCGCCGCGCCGCCGATCAGCGAGATCGCCACCGCGTACAGCAGCACCCTGTCGACCGATCCGGCTACACCGCTGACGCCATGGAACAGCAGCGGCAGGCAGACCATCGCGGCCAGGCCGGCGACCAGGAAGCTCGGTTTACGGCCGACCTTGTCGCTGAGCCAACCGAAGCACAGCGAGCTGACGATCACTGCCACCGAGCCCCACATCAGGATGTGCGAGCTCTGCCCGTGCGGCACCTTGGCGACCAGGTTGAGCAGCGTCGGCAGATAGCCGGAGGTCAGGTAGTAGGTGGCGCCGCCACCGAAGGTGATCAGCAGGTTGACCAGCATGATCTTGCGGTATTCACGGCCGAACACGCGGCGCACCGGCGAGAGCTTGGGTGCCGCCGCGACCTTGCCGCTGACCTTGGCCTCCTGCAGCTGCTTCCAGACCGGAGATTCCTCCAGAAACTTGAACATGATCAGGCCGAAGGCCGTGCTGATCAGGCCGGTGAAGAACATGAAGCGCCAGCCCCATTGATCGAACTGCGCATCGGGAAAGATGCCCGACAGCACGAAGTACGCGACCGAGGCCATCAGCGCGCCGATTCCCGCGCCGGCTCCGCCGACCAGGCCGGACACCAGGCCGCGGTACTGCGGTGGGATCGATTCGGTGCCGATGGTGTGGGTGGAAGCCACGATGCCGCCGACAAACAGGCCTTGCACCACGCGCAGGGCCAGGAACAGCACCGGCGCCAGGTATCCGACTTGCTCGATGGTCGGTAGCACGCCGAAGGCGGCGGTGGCCAGGCCGACGCCGACCATTGCCACCATCAGCGCGATCTTGCGGCCCTTGCGGTCGGCATAGGCACCGAACACGGCCGAGCCCAGCGGACGCACCAGCAGCGCCACCGCGAAAGAGGCGTAGACCGCCGCCAGCGACAGCGTGGGCGTATGCGAGGGGAAGAACAGCCGGCCCACGATCGGGGCGACATACAGCAGCAGAAACAGGTCGAACAGGTCGAGCGCCCACCCGAAGGTGGAAGCAAATGCTGCGAGCAGCACCTTGCGCGGTGGAATGGGCGCAGCCGCCTCCGCCGCCCCGCCTGGCGAGGTCATGGTTCCGCTCATGTTTCCCCTCCTCGGAAATGGATGAACGTTGCTCAAGTTGTAGCCGTGCGCGGCCAAGGCCGCATGGGCATCGCGCCTTGCGGCGTTGGCCTGCCCGACGGGCGCACCCCGGAAGGGGCAATGGCCGCAGCCTCGCCCAGGCAATCGATAATTCCAAATAATGAATTTAGATATGATCCATCAAATTTTCTGACTTCATCCCGGGAGGGGGCGATGGACCTGCGGCAGATCAACTACTTCCTGGCGCTGTACGAAGAAGGCAGCGTCACGCGCGCGGCCCAGCGCATGAACGTGGTCCAGCCTGCGCTGTCGATGCAGATCGCCAAGCTGGAGCGGGAGCTGGAACAGAAACTGTTCGAGCGCACGCCCAAACGCATGGTGCCGACCGCGGCCGGCCGCACCCTGCATCGGCTGGTGACGCCGATCCAGCGCGACCTGGCCGCTGCGATGACGCATATGGCCAACCTGTCCGGCACGGTCTCGGGCGAGGTGTCCATCGGCGTGCTGTCCTCGGTCACGCGCAGCGTGATCCCCGCGGTGCTGATGGCCTACTCGGCCGACTATCCCGAGGTGCGCATCTCCATCGCCGATGGTTATTCGCAGACTTTCATCGAGTGGGTCAACACGGGGCGCCTGGACCTGGCGGTGATCAACCGGCCGGCGCGGCGCCTGGGCCTGGAGATGATCCCGTTGCTGGAAGAAGAGATGGTCCTGGTCGGCGCGCGCGGCAACGTGCCGCCGCCGATCCGCTCGCTCGGCGACGTGACCGCGCTGAAGCTGGTGCTGCCGTCCAAGCGCCACGGCCTGCGCGCCGAACTGGAGCGCCATATGGCCGGTCTCACGGTCGAACTGGAACCGCAACTGGAGATCGACTCGACCGACTCGATCGCCGACCTGGTCGCACGCAGCGACTGGTTCACCGTACTGCCCAGCATCGCCGTGCACCGGCAGCTGCTGGACGGCTCCCTGGTCGGTTACTCGATCGGTCGCTCCCGCATCACCCGCCACTTGGTGGTCATCCACCAGGCGCGTCACCCGTTGGGTCCGGCAGCCACGCTGCTGGTCGAGCGCCTGCGCGATGCGCTGCACGACACTCGCGCATCGCTGGAGCCGATTCTCATCAGATCATCTGATAAAAAAGATAAGGACTGATTATTAGACTTGATGATAGTGCCGCGCTAGCGTCGCCTCTGGGAGTGGCGCGCCATCCGCGGGCGTGCCGCCGCCGAACTTCGATTCCTCGGGGCGCGGCGGTCGGGAGGCGCGGTGGGATGCAGCGTGCATCGACGCGGCCGCGGGCCGTTGCCGTTACGCACCAGGCGTCCTGCCACCGACGCGTCCGGATCGTCGTGCGCCACGCACACAGGACCGCCTCCGTGACCCGTTTTCCCGCCAAGCACTGGATCGACGGCACCGCCGTCGGCACCGTCTCCCTCCCCAGCGAAGACCCGGCCAACGGCGCGGTCCTCGGCCAGTACGCCGATGGCGGCACCGCCGAAGCGCAGGCCGCGATCAACGCGGCGCGGCGCGCGTTCGACCACAGCGCCTGGGCCGCCTCGCCGCGTCTGCGCCAGCGCGTGCTGCTGGACTGGGCCGCTGCGCTGCAGGCGCGTGCCGGTGAACTCGCCGAATTGCTGACCCATGAGAACGGTAAGGTCATCGCCCAATCGCGCGGCGAAGTGGCCGGGGCGATCTCCGAAGTGGAGTACTACGGCGGCCTGGCCCGTCACATCCCCGGCCATGTGCTGGAGCCCGAGCCCGGCGTGCTCTCCACGGTGCTGCGCGAGCCGGCCGGCGTGGCCGGCATCATCGTGCCGTGGAATGCGCCGGCGGTGCTGCTGGTTCGCGCGCTTGGCCCGGCGCTGGCCGCCGGCTGCACGGTGGTGGTCAAGCCGGCCGCGCAGACCACGCTGTTCAATGCCGCGATCCTCGCCCCGCTGCTGCAGCATCCGCAGCTGCCGGCCGGGGTGGTCAACGTCTTCAGCGAGGCCGGCAGCGCCGGCGCCTCGCTGCTGGCGACCTCGCACAACGTCGACGTGATCTGCTTCACCGGCTCGACCGCGGTGGGCAAGACCATCATGCGCAACGCAGCCGACAGCATGAAGAAACTCTCGCTGGAACTGGGCGGCAACTCGGCCTGCCTGGTGTTCCCCGACGCGGACTTGAACGCGGTCGCGCCCAAGCTCGCCGCGGCCGCCACCATCATCTCCGGCCAGCAGTGCACCGCCGCGCGTCGCGTGCTGGTGCATGCAAGCAAGCTGGCGGAAATGAAGCAGGCCCTGGCCGGCGCGCTCGACGCCCTACGCCTCGGCCCGGGCATCGATCCGGCCACGCAGGTGGGCCCGTTGATCGATCGCCGCTCGCGCGACACCGTCGCCGCACAGGTCGCCAAGGCCTGCGAGCACGCCGACGAAGTGCTGCTGCGCGGCGGCGTGCCCGACGGCGCGCTGGCCGCCGGTGCGTTCTTCAAGCCCTCGCTGGTGTATCACCGCGACAGCAGCGCGGATTTCGTTCAGGAGGAGATCTTCGGACCCTTCCTGGTGCTGGAATCCTTCGAGGACGAAGCCGAGGCGATTGCGCGGGCCAACCATACGGTGTTCGGCTTGTCGGCCAGCGTGTGGACCCACGACGGCGCGCGTGCCCTGCGCGTGGCGCGTGCGCTGCGCAACGGTACGGTGTGGATCAACGAGCACAACAAGCTGCTGGCCGAGGTGGAAACCGGCGGCTATCGACAGAGCGGCCTGGGCCGCCTGCATGGCTACGACGCGCTGGCCGACTTCACCGAACTCAAGCACATCTACCAGGCGCCGGGCGTGGCCGGCACCGGCCTGTAATGGCCGACTCAGGAGAAAACCCGATGCGTGCAGACCCGCACCAGAATCCGCCGATGATTGTCGGCATCTCCGGCGCCAGTGGCGTGATCTACGGCGTGCGCCTGCTGGAAATGCTCAAGGCCCTGCAGATTCCCTCGCACCTGGTGATGTCCAAGTCCGCCGAGATCACCATCGCCCACGAGACCGACCTGAAGATTGCCGACGTCAAGGCGCTGGCCACGCAGGTCCACGCGCATCACGACATCGCCGCGGGCATCTCGTCGGGCTCGTTCCGCACGCGCGGCATGATCATCGCCCCGTGCTCGATGCGTTCGATGTCCGAGATCGCCACCGGCGTGACCTCCAGCCTGCTGACCCGCGCCGCCGACGTGGTGCTCAAGGAGCGCCGCCGCCTGGTCCTGATGGTGCGCGAGACGCCGCTGCACACCGGCCACCTGCGCAGCATGACCCAGCTGTCGGAGATGGGCGCGATCATCGCCCCGCCGGTGCCAGCGTTCTACGCGCGGCCGTCGTCGATCGATGAGATGGTCGACCACACCGTCGGCCGGGTATTGGATCTGTTCGAGATTGAGACGGGGACGGTGAAGCGGTGGCGGCAGGGAGTGGATGTCGCGGTGAGCGAGGAGAACTAGCGGTCACGTGTTGGTTGCCGTGACGTGGTGATTGGCGCTGCTTGCGGGTGTTGGCGATGGGCGTTCGTCACCTCGATGAGCCCGCAGTTCCCTGGCTTTTGCTGCCGACGTTCTCAGTGCGAAGGCTGTCGCGCGGCTTCGGCCGTGTGACCTACGCTTTTCACCTTTGTTTGGGTTGTTGGCTAAGAGCAAAGGCTTTCGTGCCGCTTCGCGGCCCGAAAGCCCTTGATCTTGCCTTTGACCTGCGCCTGCATCGCACGTAACGCTCAGAAGAAGGCGAAGCAAACGACCATCCAACACCCAAATGCCATGCCGAGCTAGACGTGACAAGCATCAAGCCCGCAGCATCCCTTCCGCGATCTTCTCCGCAATCATGATCGTCGGAATATTGGTATTGGCCGATGGCAGTCGCGGCATCACCGATGCATCGGCCACATAGAGGTTCTCCATTCCGATCACCCGGCCAGCATGATCCACCACCGCCTCCGGGTCGCCCGCCTGCCCCATCCGGCAGGTCCCACTGGCGTGCCACACGCCGAACACGTTGGCGCGCACGAACGCCTCCAACTGCGCATCATCGGCCAGCACCGCCGCCATCGACCGCCCACCGTTCATGAAGCGCCGCAACACCGGCCCACGCAGCCCCGCCGGCACATCCAAAATCGCCCCCAGCACCTGCGTCAGCAGCGCATTGCGACGCGTGACCGCACTGAGCTTCTTGATGGCGGGCGTGAAGCCGGCCGGGAACAGGTCGTCGAGGCTGGGATTGAGCGCCTCGCACACCGCCAGGCGTACCAGCTGGCGCACGCCGTGCATCATCCGTTGCAGATCGGCCGGCGCGGACAGCAGGTTCAGATCGACCCTGGGATAGTCATCGGGCGAAGCCGACACCAGCTGCACGCTGCCCTGCGACTGCGGCTGGTTGCACCACAGGAACAACAAGCTCAGGCGCTGGCCCAGCGCATGCCAACCGGCGCGGGCCGATGCAGTCAGATACATGTCAGATGCGGTTCCGCCCTCAATGCCGGAGCTGTAGCGCATGGCGACGAAGCTGGCGCGGCGGTAGCTGGCCGGCAGCCGCAGCGCACGCGGCAGGTACTGGCACAGCGTCAGCGCGGGATGATCATGCAGATTGCGGCCGACGCCTGGGCGATCGGCAACGACGTCGATTCCCAGAGCCGCCAGCGTCCTGCCTTCCCCGATGCCGGCACGCATCAGCAGCGCGGGCGACTGTAGCGCGCCGGCGGTAAGGCTGACCCGCCCTGCCCGCACCACCTCGCGCGCGCCGGCGCGCTCCAGCTCGACGCCGACCACGCGACGGCCTTCAAACCTCAGGCCGACCACGCGTGCGTTGGCGCGGATCTCCAGGTTGTGGCGCGCGCGTACACCCGCGTCGAGGTACCCCATCGCGCTGGAGACGCGCCGGTCGTGTTCGTTGGAGAACGCTGGCGGGAACAGGCCGTCGTCGAAGTCGCCGTTCTGGTCCAGGCGCATCGACAGTCCGCTGGCCGACAGCGCCTGGGTCACCGCCACGGCATAGGGCGGGAAATCCTGAGGCTTGATCCGCCGGATCGGGATGGGGCCTTCAGCGCCATGCAACGGGCCGTTGCAGTCGAGATCGCGTTCGAGCCGGCGGAAGTAAGGCAGCACGCCACTCCAGTCCCATCCCTTGGCGCCCAGCGCGGCCCAGGTGTCGTAATCGCGCGGCAGACCGCGGTTGGCCGCCTGCACGTTGATGGACGAGCCGCCGCCCATCACCCGGGCCTGTTCATAGGCGCGCGACAAGGTGCGGCCTTCCGAGGTGCGCGTGGTCGAGGCCGACAGGCCCGGCCAGATATAACGCGCTCCGTGAAACAGCGCCATCGGATAGCTGTCGAGCAGCGCCGCAGGCACGTTGCCCGGCGGCGTGTCGACGCCGGCCTCGACCAGTAGCACGCGTCGGGAGGGATCGGCAGAAAGCCGGTTGGCAAGCACGCAGCCCGCCGAACCACCGCCGACGATCACCTCATCGAACACCTGCGTCATCGCACTCCCCTCCGCGGCCCGCGCCACGCGGCGCAGGCCTGGAAAAAAATCCACGCGCGCCGCACGCGCGTGGGACGACGGCGCGGCGCGCATGCGCGGTCGCGCCTGGCGGGCGAAGCGATCAGCTACCCTGGAAATTCGGCTTGCGCTTGGCGTGGAACGCCTCGACGCCTTCGCGGAAATCGTCCGAGCTGCGCAGGCGGCTATAGCAGTGACCTTCCAGCTCGATGGCGATGGACAGCGAAGAATCTTCGGTATCGTTGAGTAGCTTTTTGGCGGTGCGCTGGGCCAGTGGCGAGAAGCCGACCAGCTCCTTGACCAGCGCGTCGGTGGCAGCCTCCAACTCGCTATCGGCGACCAGTTCAGTGGCGATGCCCCAGTCATAGGCCTGTTGCGCCTTGATGCGCTTGGAGCGCATGACGATGTCCTTGGTGCGGGTGATACCGACGATCTTCTGCAAGCGCGCCGAACCGCCCGACCCCGGGATCTGGCCGAGCTTCTGCTCGGGCAGCGCGTATTCGACCGTCTCGGAGACGATGCGGAAATCGCAGGCCAGCGAGATCTCAAAGCCCACGCCGAAGGTGTAGCCACGGTTGGCCGCGATCACCGGCTTCTTGGCGCGCGCGGGGGCGGCAATGTTCCAGGCCAGATGCGAGACGTGTTCGGGCGAAGCTTCAAGGAAACCCATGATGTAGCCGCCGGAGGAGAAGTGCTCGCCTTCGGCGCGCAGCACGATCACGCGCACGCGGTCATCGGCATCGAGCTGCTCGAATGCCAAGCGCAGCGCGTCGCGCTGCTCCATGCTGATCGTGTTGAACGGCGCGCGTTCCAGCACGATGTCGCCGCGCTGAGCGTCGGCGTCGACTTCGATGCGGAAGCCGTCGTGGGTTTCGGTGGTCTTGGACATGGGGTTCTGCCTTGTGGGAACGTGAAAGGTAACGGCTCAAGGGGCCGGAGCGTATTCGCCCGCGGTGAGCTTGCGGCGCAGCAGCTTGCCGACCGGCGATTTGGGGATGTCCTGTACGAACACGAAGCGGCGCGGACGCTTGAAGTTGGCCAGTTTTGAGTCGCGGCACCAGGCGTCGAGCTCTTCCTGGGTGACCGGAGCGCTGGCCTTGATGAAGGCGGTGACCACACTGCCCCAGCGCTCGTCGGGCAGGCCAACCACGGCCACCTCGTCGACCTTGGGATGCAGCGAGAGATGGCTCTCGATCTCCACCGGCGAGACGTTTTCGCCACCAGAGATGATCATGTCGTCGACGCGGCCGGTGACGAACAAATCGCCCTCCTCGTCGACATAGCCGGTGTCGCCGGTGAAATACCAGCCGTCGCGCAGCGATTTTGCATCGGCATCCGGGCGGCGCCAGTAGCCCTCGAAGGCCTCGTCGCCGGCCAGCAGCGCGACGATCTGGCCTTCCTCGTTGACCGCGGCGCGCTCGTCGCCCGAGGTCGCCTCCAGCTTGACCACCCGGATCATCTGGTTGATGCCTGAGCGTCCGGCGCTGCCCGGCTTGCCGGCCGCGTCGTCCTCGATGGTGAAGGTATAGACCTCCGAGGAACCATAGTGATTGACGAACAGGTCGGGCCTGAAGGCCTGGTCCAGCTTCCGCAACAAGCCATCGGTCATCGAGGCACCTGCATAACCCAGCTTGCGGACCGAGGCTACGTCGGTGTCGGCAAAACTCGGGTGGTGCACAAGATCGTGGTACAGCGTCGGCACCAGGTACAGGTTGTCGATCTTTTCCTTGGCGATCAGCTTCAGCGCACCGGCCGCGTCGAACTTGGGCAGGCACACAAAGACGCCATTGGTGATCGAGCTGGCCAGCAACGAGCGCACGCCCATCGTGTGATACAGCGGCATCACGCCCAGCGTGCGCTCGCCGTTGCCATAGAGGTTCTGAGCGACGTGGGCGATGGCCGCGGCGCGCTCGGCGCGGTGCCGGCGCGGCACGCCCTTGGGCTTGGACGTGGTGCCCGAGGTGTAGAGCATCAGCGACCAATCGTCGGCACTGGCACGCGGCGGGGCCGGCGGCGCATCCAGCTCCAGCCAATCGGCGAAGCGCTGCGCGCCCGGCCGATCGATGTCCAGGGTCACATGCAGCACCGATTCGTCCAGGCCGGCGGCGGCAATCGACTTTGAAGGCGCGTCTTCATAGACGATGACGCGCGCCTCGGCGTCGTGCACACAGAAACCCACGTCCTCGGCCGTTGCGCGCCAGTTGAGCGGGGTGAGGATGACACCGGCGAACTGGCAGGCCCAGTGCAGCGTCGCCGCTTCCCAGCGGTTGCGCAGCACGCTGACCACGTGATCGCCGTGCTTGACGCCCGCCGCGTCCAGCGCGGCCACGACGGACGAGATGGCGTGGTACCACGCCTCGTAGCTCAGGCGGGTATCGCCGTCGACGATGGCGAGGGCCTTGGGATTGCGTTCGACGCTGGCCAGGAAACTGGTGCCGAGATCAAGCATATGCGCGTTCCTCCTTCAACCGCTGCTGCGCATGCAAGGCGGCCTTGATAATGGTGGCGTAACCCGTGCACCGGCACAGGTGCCCGGACAACATTTCTTTGAGTTCACGCTCGCTCGCGTCGGGCTGCGCGCGTAGGAAGCCATCCAGCGACATCAGGATGCCCGGCGTGCAGAAGCCACACTGCAGACCGTGGTGTTCGCGGAAGGCCTCCTGCAGCACACCCAGCGTGTGGCCTCCGTCGGGCGAGAGGCCCTCGATGGTCTTCACGTCAGCGCCGTCGCTCTGCACAGCCAGCGCCAGGCATGAGCGGGCCGGCAGACCATCGATCAGCACGGTGCAGGCACCGCAGACACCGTGCTCGCAGCCCACGTGGGTGCCGGTGGCGCCCAGCTGGTGGCGCAGGAAGTCGGACAACAGCATCCGCGGTTCGGCCTGCCCTTCGACCTTGCGGCCGTTGAGGGTGAGGCTGACCGCGTGGCGCATGCTGGCAATCAGTTTCGGCATCGCAGTGCCTCCTCGATGGTCTCGCGGCCCAGGCGGCGCACCAGCTCGCGGCGATAGCGCGCGGTGGCGTGCAGGTCGTCGCGGGCTTCTAGGTCCCAGGCGTACTGGTTGAGGGCGTCGTCGAAATCCGATGCGCCGGGCAGCGGCAGCTCACGAACGTTGGGAATGTCGGCGACGCCGCCGACGCCCAGGCGCACGCCGGTATGGGTGGCAACTGCGGCGCAGGCGACGATGGCGAAATCGCCGTGGCGACGGCCGACCTCACGGAACGCATAGCCGGTGCCCGGCTGTGCGGCGGGGAACGTTACCGACTCGATCAGCTCAGTGTCGCCACGCGCGGTGGCCATCATGCCGACGAAGAACTCCGAGGCCGGGATCGAACGCGCTTTCTTACGATGGCGTAGCTGCAGCGTGCCGCCCAGGGTCAGCAGGCACAGCGGCTGCTCGGCACTGGGATCGGCATGAGCAACCGAACCGACCACGGTGCCGCGGTTGCGGGTCTGCGCGTGGCCGACCCACGGCAACGCCTTGGCCAGCAGGGGCAAGCGCGGATCGCGCGTGGCCCAGTCCAGCAGCCTGGCCTGGCGCACGCCGGCGCCGACACGGATACCGGCGTCAGTCGCTTCGATCTTCGAGAGCGATTCGACGTGCATCACGTCCACCAGCAGCGCCGGCTTGGCCAGGCGCATGCTCAGCATCGGCACCAGCGACTGGCCACCGGCGATGATGCGCGCCTGGTCGCCGTGCTCGTGCAGCTGCGCCAGCACGTCCTCGCGCGATTCGGCGCGGAGATAGTCGAACGGCGCGGGCTTCACAAGTTGACCCCGAACTTGCGCAGCACGCGCTTGAACCAGCCGACAAGGCCACCGCGGCCGCCGCCGGCCTTGGACGCAAGCCCGTCGAACAACTGGCCGATCACCACCTTGGCCGCGCCGTCCAGCAGGCGCCCGCCGATGGACGCGACCTTGCCACCGATGACAACCTCGTACTGGTAATGGATTTCGGTCTGGCCGGGCGTCGGTTCCTTCAGGGTCACTGCACCGCTGCCGTTGCCGAAGCCCAGCGCGCCGGTGGTGGTGCCCTTGAGCGTGAGCGACTCGGGCTCGTTCAAGTCGTACAGGCCAACCTTGGCCTTGTAGCGCCCCTTGACCGGACCGATGCCGAGGGTGACGTCGGCAGTGAACTCGGTCGGTGACGGCTTCTCGATGCCGTGCGCGCCGGGAATCACCGAGGCCAGCGTATCCGGGTCCAGCAGCATCTCCCACACCTGCTGGCGCGGGGCGGACACCTTGGCGATGCCTTCGCCGGTGAGCTTGCGCTCGCCGGGCTTGGCCGGCGGCGCGGCTTTCTTGGCCAACGGCCGCTTGGGCGGTGCTTCCTCACCGTGCAGGTGCAACGCTAGGCGCGAGGGCAGCAACGGCAACTCGACGTCACTGATGGACAGCGCATCGGCGACGGCATTGGCCAGGCACACCGGCGTGGACATGCAGTTGCCCTCGCCCACGCCTTTGGCGCCCAGCGGCGTAAACGGCGACGGCGTCTCGTGATGCAGGATCAGCGGCGAGACCACTTCCATGGTGGTCGGCACCAGGTAGTCGGCGAAGGTGCCGGAAAGGAAGCTGCCGTCGGCACCGTAGCTGTGTTCTTCGTACAGCGCCGCGCCCAGCGCATGCGCGTAGCCGCCGTTGACCTGCCCCTCGACCATGCCCGGATGCAGGATCCGGCCGCAGTCGTGCATGGTCACGTACTTGTCGATGCGAACTTCAGCGGTGTCGCGGTCGATCTCGATGCCGCAGAAGTCGAAGATGAAGCCGTGGCACAGCGAGCTGTTGACGCCGTCCTGCGCATCCGGCGCGGTGAGCTGCGGCGGCGTCCAGAATGCGGTCTCGCGGATCGCATGATCGACGTCGTCCGGCAGCGTGCCAGGTGCCCAGTGGCTGCTTGATGCCACGCGCGCGAAGGGCAGCGGCTTGGCTTCGCTGTCCTTCCGCCGCAGCGTGCCGTCGGCAAACTCGATCTCGTCCCACTCGCACTTGAGCTGCGCGGCGGCGATCTTTGCCAGCTTCTCGCGCAAGCGCGTGGCGGCGATATGCGCGGCGCCAGCCACGGCGGCGGCGAAACGGCTGGAATAGTTGCCCGAGGCGATCGACCAGGCATCGCGCGCGGTGTCCATCTCGGTGACCACGCGGATCTCGCGCGGGGTCAAGCCGAAGACATCGGCGACCACCTGCGAGATCACGGTGCGATGGCCCTGGCCCTGCGGCACCGAGGCCACGTGCACGCTGACCGAACCGACCGCGTCGATCTGAATCGTCGCGGTGGCCTGCGCGCCATTCTTCGGACCGGCCTTGGCGCGCTGCTCGGGCGTGAGCACCGCGGTGATGTAGCCCATGTTGGACACGCTGGGCTCGACCGCGGCGGTGAAGCCGATGCCATAGTGCCGCCCCTCGGCGCGCGCGGCGTCACGGCGCGCGATCAGCTCGGCCAAGCCCCCCGCTTCCACCGCGCGATCCACCGCGGTGAGGTAGTCGCCGGAATCCAGCAGCGCGCCGGTCGCAGTGCGATACGGAAACGCCTCGGCCGGCACCAGGTTGCGACGGATCACCTCGAGCGGATCGAGGTCGAGTTCGACGGCGATACGCTGCATCAGCCGTTCCAGCGCGAAGTACACCTGCGGACCGCCAAAGCCACGGTTCAGGCCCGTCGGCATCTTGTTGGTCAGGACCACGCGGTTGCGGATCGACACGTGCTCGATCGCGTATGCGCCGGTCATGTTGCCGTGCATGCGGTACAGCGTGGCCGGTTCGGGCGCGCGCAGGTGCGCGCCGCAATCCTCCAGCTGGTCCCAAGCAAGGGCACGTACGCGGCCTTCGGCATCGACCGCGGCCTCCAAGGTGGTGTCGCGGTTGGTCGCGCAGACCGAGGCGGACAGGTGCTCCAGCCGGTCCTCGACCCACTTCACCGGGCACCGCGCCACACGCGCGGCGGCGGCGATCAGCACGATGTAGGGGAAGATGCCCTGCTTGATGCCGTAGCTGCCACCGGACTCGGGTGGCGTGCGCAGGCGCAGGCGGTTGCCAGGTACCTTCAGCGCCCGCGAGATCACTGCGTGGATGCTGAAAGGGCCCTGGAAGTTGGCCAGCACGTCGTAGCCGTCGATGCCAGGGTCGTACTCGGCCAGTACGCCATAGCACTCGATCGGCGTGCAGCTGTTGCGCGGATAGCGCACGTCCACCGACACGCGGTGCGGCGCCTGCGCAAAGGCTGCTTCCGGATCGCCATAGCGGAACGACCGCTCGCTGGCGATGTTGCTGCCCAGCCCTTCGTGCAGCACCGGCGCGTCGGTGGCGACGGCCCGCTGTGGATCGACCACCGCGTCCAGCGCTTCGTACTCGACCTCGATCAGATCCATGGCGTCTTCAGCCAGATAGCGATCTCGTGCAACCACGATCGCCACCGGCTCGCCGACATAGCGCACGCGGTCGGTCGCGATGGGCCAGCATTCAATCGGCGCCTTGACCCCGACCACGAGGCTGGTGGTGAGCGCCTGAATGTCCTCGCCGGTCAGCACGGCCGACACGCCGTCCAGCGCACGGGCGTTATCCACATTGATGCTGACCAAGCGCGCGTGGCCGTGGGGCGAACGAAGGATGGCCGCGTGCTGCGTGCGCGGCGGCACGCCGACATCATCGAAATAGCGGCCACGCCCGGTCAGGAGGGCGGCGTCTTCCACGCGAGGCAGCGAGCGCCCAGTCCATTGACCGGGCGTCACCGACGCATCGTGCTCGAGCGTGTCAAGCGGGTTCATCTTGCCTTTGCGCTTAACGGGCCTGCGACCGGCTTGCCGCCGAACAGGTGGCTCAACGTCATCACGACCAACGGGATGGCCAGAGCGACATAAGCGTTATCGATCCCGAAGGGGTTACCGGCCAAGAACCAGCCGATCGTGCCGATCAGTGACAGCGCGATGCTGATGATGGCGCCGGTACGGGTGCCGAAACGCGGTGAGTAGAACGCCATGAACACCAGCACCGCCAGCGAGGCCCTCAGCGCCTTGGCCAAGAAGGTCACCTTGACTACGTCGGCCGCGAACAGCGCCAGCAGCAGAGGGAGGACGCCGACCAGCACCGTGGCCGCACGCACGAACAGCAGCGAGCGTGGATGCTCGGCGTCGCGTTTGGTGATCGGCAGGTAGAAGTCCTTGAGCAGCAGCGTAGCCGTGCCGATGTTGAGCGCGGAGATCGTGCCAAACACGGCCGCTGTCAGGCCGGCCACCACGAAGGTCGCAAGCAGGCGATCCATGCCGGACACCAGTGACGGAAATGCCTGCAGCGGCGCGACATCCGGATACAACACCAGCGCGCACATGCCGCACAGTGCCGCTGCAAAGCCGAACGGGATCAGGTACAGCGAGGCGAAGACCGACGCCACCCGTGCCTTGCCGCCATCATTGACCGTGGCGATGGCCTGGATCACATATTGGGTGGCGAAGGTCGCGCCAGCGCCGGCCACAAGCCACGCGATGATCTGCGGCCAACCGACCTTGGTCAACGACCAGAACTCCGGCGGCACCTTGGCCTGTAGCGCCTGCCAGCCACCGACCTGGTCCACGCCAAACCACAGGGCGAAGAAGATGCCGGTAAAGATCACCACGCCATGGATGACGTTGGTATAGATCACCGAGCGCATGCCACCTACGCCGACATAGATCGCCGCCAGCGCGCCCATCACGATGGTCCCCAGCTTTCGATCGACGCCCAACAGCGGTGCCAGGACCGCGCCGCCGCTGGCATAGGTCGACACCGCCACGATCTGCAGCGCGAAAATCATGATGATCGACGTGGCAACCTTCACCCGCGGACCATAGGTTCTGTCGAGCACGCCCGAGATCGTGTTCTCGCCCAGCTCTTTGTACTTGCGCGCCAACAGGAAGGAAAAAATCAGGAAGCCGATACCAAGCACCGCGATGTTCCAGCCGGCGGAGATGCCGTACTGGTAGGCGTACTGCGCGGTGCCGACGCTGGCTGTGGTGCCGATGAACTCGGACATCAACAGCAGGCCGATCAACGCCGCTGGTATGGTGCGCTGACCATGCCCGGTACCGGAGGTGTACGAACCGGCGTTACGCGAATAGCGCAGCGACCAGAAGCTGACCAGGCTGAGCGCCACCATGTAGGCCGCCACGCCGGCGAGAACGAACCATCGGGCCTCATGCATGTGCGCGACCCTCCGCCAGTACGTATCGGACAAGTCCTGCGTCTATCGTTTGCTTCGGTTTCATTTCCTCCCCTCCCAGGAAAGCGTCATGACGCGAATCAATATGCGGTGGACCGCGGTCGCTTGACCGCGGGCTGATTCAGTGCGGTGTTGCGGCGCCTCCTGCGCGAGCTTCCTGCGTGCCGCGCGCACCGGACTGAGCCAGCGCGATCCGATATTCTTCGTTGAACAATGCCGCGACGTGGGCAGCGCCCGCCGCACCGGCTGCACCATGGCCCCACAGGAACGCACGGCCGGACAGCGCCGCATGGGCGCCGCGGTGCAGCGCCCGCAACACGTCCACGCCGTGGCGCATGCCACCATCGACCAGCACCGTCGCGCGGTCACCGATGCGCTGGACGATGGCCGGCAGCGCATCCACCGCAGCTGGCGAGGCATCGAACTGACGTCCGCCATGGTTTGAAACCAGCACGCCATCCATGCCCAGCTGAACTGCGCGCTCCGCGTCATCGGGATGGAGGACGCCTTTGACCACCATTGCGCGTGGCCAGGCCTCGCGTAGGCGAGCCAGTGCGTCCCAGGTCATCGGCCCGGCCATCTGCTGGAAGACATAGGTCGCCAGATCCTGCGTACTCGGCTTGGGACCAACGTAGGGCTCGAAATTGCCGAAGCGCGGCTGGCCGTGTCGCAGCATGTCCAGCGCCCAGCGGGGCGCGCGCACGACATCCAGCACGGTCCGCACGCGCGGTTTGAATGGCACGACCAACCCGTTGCGTACATCACCCGCACGCTTGGCCCGCACCGGCACGTCCAGCGTCACCACCAGCACGCGTGCGCCGGCATGGTCGGCGCGGCGGATCAGGTCCAGGGACACGCGGTGCTGATTGGCCGGAACACCATAGAGCTGGTACCAGAACACATCCGGCGCGAGTTGGCCGATGCGCTCGATCGTGGAATTGCCGACCGACGAATAGGTATAGGGAATGTTCGCCGCTTGCGCCGCGGCGGCCAGGGATTCATCTGCGCCGCTGCGCAGCAGCCCGGCCAAGCCCATCGGCGCGATACCGATCGGCATGGCGTAATGACGACCGAACAGGTCCACACCGGTATCCACGCCCGCCACGTCCAAGCCATAGCGCGGGGTGATCTGGACCGCGTCCAGCGCCGCACGGTTACGCAGCAGGCAGACGTCGTCGCCGAGTCCGCCAGCGACGAAATCGTAGGCAAATCGCGGGGCACGCCGACGTGCCCCGCGCTCCAGGTCATCAATGGCTGGATAGCGGCGGCGAAGCGAGGCCGCGGCGCCACTCAGGCCACCAGTGCCCCACCCGCGCGTCGCATGAGGGGCTGCAGGCGTCGTCATGCCCAGGGCCTGCTCAGTACTCACAGAGGACGTTGACCAGCGCCTGGCGCCCCCCGCGGACTGCCTCCACCGCGCGCGCAAGCGCGGCTGGGAGTTCGTCGGCGCGTTCGACGCGAATGCCCAACCCGCCGCTGGCTTCCACCGCATGTTCAAAGCGCGGTGATGGCGACAAGTCGGCCAGCATGCGATGTGCTTCCTGCGAGGCATGCCCATCGCGGTACATCGCCTTGGTTGAATTGCGCACCGCGCCGTAGAGGGCGTTGTTGAAGATCACCGTCAACACCGGAAGGGCGTGCGCCTCGCTCACCCAATGACAGGCTGTCGGATTGGCGAAGATGTAGGCACCATCGCCAAGCGTGGCCACCACCAGCTTGTCCGGCGCAGCCAGTTTTGCGCCAAGTGCCGCGCCCAGGCCCCAGCCCAGGCCACCGGCCGGGCTTAGCCCAAAGTAAGTGTTCGGCTGGGTCTGTGGGAACTGCTGCTGGCGCAGCGGATATTCGTTGACGATGATCGCTTCATCGCCAGCCGCCTCGCGAAGGCAGGCGCTGATCCATTCTGGAGTGATCGCCCCGGACGGTTGTGCGGCAGCCAGTCGCCACTGGCTGCGCAGTTCGGCGGTCTTCTTGCTGCACCGTTCGGTGCGCGACTGCACGATTTCCTCTGCGATACCGCCCATGGCGTCGATGGCATGGGTAAGCGAGCGCAGCAGCACCTCGGTCATGCCGGATAACGCAAGATCGGTGCGGAAGCTGCGCATTGGGTACCGCACGTACGCCGGGTCTTCGCCTAGATGGGCGACACGGCAATCGGCCGGCGGCGCCTGCACCGCCGGCACCCATGGCACGTCGCAGTCCAGCGCGATGATCAGGTCGGCTGTGGCCACCAGCGGCGCCGGGTCATAGCCGGCAAACAGCGGGTGGTCGGTGGAGATGTTCTGGAAACGCGGGTGGAACACCGCGACTGGAATGCCGAAGCGCTCGGCAAAAGTGGCGAGCGCCTCGAAACCCGCGGTGGTGCGACCGGCGCTGGCGGTGACGAGCACCGGTCGCTCGGCCTGACGGATCCAGCCGGCCAGCGTCGCGATGTCCTGGGGATCCGGAAGCGGCGGCGACGGCGCTTTCAGCGGCTGCGGTGTCGACAGGTGCTCGCCCACCGACTCGGCCAGCACGTCGCGCGGCAGCGTGACGTAGGTCGGCCCGCGCGGCGAAGTCATCGCGACTTGCAATGCCCGCTGCACGATATCGCCCGCCTGCTCAGGCAGGTGCAGTTCGTAGTCCCACTTGACCGCTTCGCGGATCATGCCGGCCTGGTCGAACATTTCCTGCGCCCAGTGGATGTACCGCGTCCGCGTGCCGTGGCGGCTGCGCTCGGAATATGGCGATCGCCCGGCGAACAGCAGCACAGGCGTCAGGTCGCGGCTGGCATCCAGCACGGCGTTGATGGTGTTGGCCGTGCCGACGTTGACGTGGACCATCACCGCCTGCGGCTGGCCGTCGATCATATAGCTGCCGTGGGCCATGGCCACCGCGACGTTCTCGTGCGGAATGACCATCGGCCGGGGCATCGGCGTGCCGGCGCCGGCCGCCCTGGCGAAAGCCTCCGCGATCGGCGGAAAATCGGTGCCGCCATTGGCAAAGAAATAGCGCACGCCGGCTCGCGCCAGGCTGCTGACGAACAGATCGGCGGCGCTATCCGCGCACGACGATATGCCCGCTTTCGCGGTCCCATCGGACATCACACCCTCCCGGTGTCGACGCACGTGGCGTGCGTCTGTTGGCGTTCTCATCACTCCGCCACACCTGGCAGCAGAGAGTTGACGGATCGACTCTACAAAGAGGGGTCCGATCAGAACAAGTAATGATTAATTATCCACAACATCAGATTGGATGATCCACCATATCGACCGTGACAGACCCCGCCGGGCGTCCACGGCGCCATATCACCAAGGCAGCCATGCGTTACCTTGTCCAACCGATGGACCCCATTTCCTTTTGCGACCAACACGTTGCCCTCGGCTCACATTCGGTCTTCGTCCGGCGCTGGCAGGCAGTTGAATCCGGCGCCGCGCAGGCGCCCTTCCTGCTGTTCCATGAATCGCTGGGCTGCACGACGATGTGGCGGGACTTTCCCTCCCAGCTGTGTGCGGCGACAGGGCGCGCTGTGATCGCCTACGACCGCATCGGCTACGGGCAGTCGACTCCATCCAGGCGCCGCCCGAACCGTGGCTTCATCACCGATGAGGCGGAAGGCACCGTGTTGCCACTGTTGGAAGCGCTGCAGGTCGACCGATTCATCGGCTTCGGCCACAGCACCGGCGGGTCAATGGCGCTGGCTGCTGCCGCCCAGTTGGGTGAGCGCTGCGTCGGCGTCGTGTCCGAGTCAGGCCATGCTTTCGTCGAGAACTGCACGCGCCGTGGCGTCGAGGCTGCGCGCCTGCGTTTCCAGGACCCTGCGCAGTTTGGACGACTCGAGCGCCACCACGGCTGCCGGGCACGTTGGGTGCTCGACACTTGGATCGAAACCTGGCTTTCTCCCTGGTTCGACGATTGGAACCTTGACCAACTTCTGACGCAGATCGCCTGCCCGATCCTGCTGCTTCACGGGTCGAAAGATCCTTATGGAACGATCGATCAGGCACATCATGTGTCGGCCTTAGCAAACGGCCCAACGACTGTCGTCTCGATGCACGATTGCGGGCATACGCCCCATCTGGAGGATCCGGCCGGCACAACCTCCCATTCAACGCATTTCGTCAATCAATTGCGTTTCCAGTCGTGAGGTCAATCTCCATCGCAAAGCTTCGAGATTGCTCTTCCTCATCGCCTCAAGGCCCCTGACAACGGGAGCGCCGAGCGCGGTCTCGCCACGATCCGCAGTGCACGCCATCCGCTGACCCCAAAGCGCGCTCTCAAGCGGACACCCTCGCCTGCTTGGTCGTATCCCGTAGGAGGCGGCGTGGTCAGTGAGCAGATTGACCGGGGGTGAAGGTAAGCCTTAGCGGCAGAGCGAGTCGCGCATACCCGGCACTTCAGTCCTGAGCTGATTTCGAGGTTCCCGCTCGCGCGAACGCGTGCCCGGCTCGCTCAAGCATGCACGGCCCGCGGCCATGTGCGCTGTCGTTTGCGATTGCGGCAATCACAATGCGGCGGAATCTGGTGCCCCGGACTGCTCCTAGGCCACGCCGGCAACGGCGGCCCCGCAACTAATGTACAATAATTTCAGTTATTTCTGAAATAACAGGATTCCGTGATGCACGACCTCCCTCCCTCGATCCAGCGCTTCATCCTTCACTTCGGTGAAATGGGGAGCCGTTGGGGCATCAACCGCACGGTCGGCCAGATCTATGCGCTGCTGTTCCTCTCGGATCGGCCGCTGACGGCCGATGAGATCACCGAGACCCTGGGGATGTCGCGCTCGAATGTGAGCATGGGGCTGAAGGAGCTGGATGCGTGGAATCTGGTGCGCAAGCGTCATCTCCCCGGCGACCGACGCGACTACCTCGAGGCGCCCGACGACATCTGGCAGATCGTACGCACGCTGGCCGAAGAACGCCGCCGTCGCGAGATCGACCCGACCCTGACGCTGTTGCGGGACGTGCTGCTGGAGAAGCCTGCCTCCACCGCGGAGCGGCACGCACAGGCCAAGATGCGGGAAATGCACGAGTTCATCGAGCTGCTGACGTTCTGGCTGGACGACGTGCGCAAGCTGGATGACCAAAGCTTGCGCCAGCTCTTGACCCTGGGTCGTGGCGTCTCGCGGATCCTTGAGCTCAAGAACAAGGTCAGTGTCCTGCGCAAGGCTGCGCCGGAACGCGACGGGACGGGGAAGACTTGATGGACGCCCTGTTACTCGCACGCGCGCAGTTCGCGTTCACCATTTCGTTCCATTTCATCTTCCCGGCGTTTTCCATCGGTCTGGCCAGCTTTCTGATGGTGCTCGAAGCGCTGTGGCTGCGCACCGGCAGCGGGGTCTACGCCAACCTCTACCGCTACTGGCTGAAGATCTTCGCGGTGGTGTTCGGGATGGGCGTGGTCTCTGGCATCGTGATGTCCTACCAGTTCGGCACCAACTGGTCGGTGTTCTCTGCCAAGGCCGGTCCGATCATCGGGCCGCTGATGGCCTACGAGGTGATGACGGCGTTCTTCCTGGAGGCGGGATTTCTGGGAGTGATGCTGTTCGGCATCTCCAAGGTGGGCCCGAAGCTGCATTTCTTCGCCACCTGCATGGTGGCGCTAGGCACCCTGATCTCGGCGACCTGGATCATCAGCGCCAACAGCTGGATGCAGACGCCGACCGGCTATGCCATCAACGCTGCCGGGCAGTTCGTGCCGGCCGGATCATGGCTGCCGATCATCTTCAACCCGAGCTTCCCTTATCGCCTTGTCCACACCGTCATTGCCGCGTTCTTGACCACCTCCCTGGTCGTGGGCGGCGTGGGCGCCTGGCATCTGCTGAAGGACCGCGGCAATGCCGGCGCACGCAAGATGTTCTCGATGGCGATGTGGATGGTGGCCATTGCCGCGCCAATCCAGATCCTGGTGGGCGATGCGCATGGCTTGAACACGCTGGAGCACCAGCCGATGAAGGTCCTGGCCATGGAGGGTGACTACCACCCCAGCCCGCAAGGCGCGCCATTGATCCTGTTCGGGCTGCCAGACAACGATGCAGCCAAGGTCCACGCAGAAGTGGCCATTCCCAAGCTTGGCTCGTTGATCCTCAAGCACGACCCGAATGCGCCCCTGCCCGGGCTGACCGACTATCCACGCGAACTGTGGCCGCCAACGCCGGTGGTGTTCTGGTCGTTCCGGATCATGGTCGGGCTGGGAATGGCCATGCTGGGGCTTGGGCTGTTCAGTCTGCTGGCGCGTGCGCGCAAGCGCCTGTATGCCTGGCCCTGGCTGCATCGTGCGGCGGTGGCCATGGGGCCTGCCGGATTCGTGGCTGTCATCGCCGGCTGGGTGACCACCGAGGTGGGCCGTCAGCCCTTCACCGTCTACGGCCTGCTGCGGACGGCCGACTCGGCCTCGCCGCTGCATGCACCGGCCCTGGCGGCATCGCTGCTGGCTTTTGTGATCGTGTATTTCTTTGCCTTCGGCGCCGGGACTTACTACCTGCTGCGCCTGATGTCCAAACCACCGCGGCCGCATGAGAGCGAGCCGGATCGGGTCCCCCAGCACGCAGCCGGCATCACCCCGGCCGCCGGGGTCCAACGGCTTCCGGGAGAGCACTGAGATGGAGGGCATCGATCTGACGGTGGTCTGGGCGGGCATCATTGCCCTTGCGGTATTCGCCTACGTCGTGATGGACGGTTTCGACCTGGGCATCGGCATTCTGTTCCCCAGTTTTGCCGTCGGCGAGGAGCGCGACCAGGCGATGAACTCCATCGCCCCTGTCTGGGATGGCAACGAGACCTGGCTGATCATGGGCGGCGGCGGGCTGATGGCCGCCTTTCCGGTGGCCTACGCGATCATCCTGCCAGCCACCTATCCATTGGTGATCGCCATGCTGCTGGGCCTGGTGTTCCGTGGGGTGGCCTTCGAGTTTCGCTGGCGTGATCCGCGACACCGCGCGTTCTGGGACTGGGCGTTCTGCCTGGGCTCGATCACGGCCACCTTTGCCCAGGGCGTCATGCTGGGCGCCATCCTGCAAGGCATTGACGTCGAAAACCTCGCGTATGCCGGTGGCTGGCTCGACTGGCTCAGTCCGTTCTCCCTGATGACCGGCTTCGCCTTGTTGGCCGGTTACGCACTGCTGGGCTCGACCTGGCTGGTGGGCAAGACCGAAGGCAGCGCCCAATCTCATGCCAGGCGACTGGCTTCCTGGCTGCTCGTCGTAGTGCTGCTCGCCATTGCCGCGGTCAGTGTCGCCACACCGTTCCTGGATCTTGAATATGCGCGTCGCTGGATGGCCATGCCCAACGTCCTGCTCACCGCGCAGGTGCCGCTGCTCACGCTGATCGCCGCGTTCGTATTGTTTCGCAGCCTGCGACGCGGCCGCGAACGTGTGCCCTTCCTCATGGCGCTGGCATTGTTCCTGCTGGGCTTCATCGGGCTGTTGATCAGCGTTTTCCCGTATGTCGTGCCAGGATCGATCAGCATCTGGGAGGCCGCCGCTCCGCTCGGGAGCCAGAGGTTCATGCTGTTCGGCGCGGCGACCATCATCCCCGTGATCATTGCGTACACCAGTTGGTCCTACTGGATCTTCAGGGGAAAGGTCGGCACGGAGGGATACCACTGATGCAACGGATCCACTCCCCCCTATGGAAGCGCCTCGCCTGGCTGGCAGGCATCTGGTTAGCCAGTGTCCTGGTGCTCAGCGCGGTTGCCGGCGTGCTGCGCTTGTGGCTGTTGCCTTGACTTGGGGCGGCTCTGGGCCGGGGTTCGGGCATTACCTGCTCCGGTCGCAGGCACGCGCCAGGTGCGGCGAATGCTGGCGGCACATCATGCTTCGCACGATGCGCAGTACGCTGGGTCATGTTCATCCAGTCGGACAATCCATGGATTCGGACGAACAGTGCAGACAAGTGAAAAGCCGGCAAGGTCTCGAACTCCGTCTCGACAAATGCGTCAGCTCGTGCGGCTCATGCGGACAGAGAGTCCTTCAGCAATCAGTGCCAGACGCATGCGCTGTTCGATCTCAGGCAGCAGGGTGTCGGAGGGCATCATCAACAGATAGGAGACACCGCTCTTGGTATCGGCATCTCCCAACCTGCAGACGTTCCCCAGGCGTGAGCCGCACACATCCCGCCAGATTGTGCCCAGCCGGGCTGGCCCTATCGATTGTTGCCGCCCTAGACGCAGAACAAAGCGATGCATATGCACGTGCCTTAGCATGGCCTTCTTGCTGACGCGTACACGTCGGGCTTCAAGGCCGGGGACATGACGAATACTCGGAGATGAATTGCAACGCTCGATCCATGGCCTCGACCTTACACTGATTTCCAAGTGACCCCTGGGAATTCGGAGGGGCGGCGGGGTCCTTGGCCGCTGGTACTCGTACACCAAGACCCCGCGGTTCCTTGACGGCCTGGTCGGCCTGGCGAGGCTCGGGTATCCAGTGGGTGTTCCAGACCATGCTCGGCAAGCATGTCGGTGAGTCGCAGCCTCACGCACCAGAGCAGTTCGGCCGGTGTGTCATCAATGATCTGTTGTGCCAAGGCATCAAACTGAGGCCAGAATCCGGCCGGATGCCGAAGTTTCTCCAACCAGATGGGAAGCATCTGGCTGAGTTGATCAAGCCTCGTCTCCAGCTGCGGGCGGCTACTGTGCATCAGCCCGCTTCCGGAATTTCCACCAACACCTCGTGGCGGGCGCCATCGTCCACCAGGGCAAAACTCGGATCGCTCATCACAACGCCGTCCACCGACATTGAAGCCGTGCCCCCGGCGTGCCGTCGCACGACGATCCGGTAGTTGCTGGCGCCCATCTGGTAGGTCATCTCGTAGCGATCCCAGTGCAGGGGCATGCACGGGGTCATCCGCATGCGGTCGCCCTCCCGGCCAAGGCCGAGCAAGGACTCGGTCAGCAATCGATACATCCAGCCCGCCGCACCGGTATACCAGCTCCATCCACCACGTCCTTGATGAGGAACCGCCGCGTACACATCGGCGGCCATGACGTAGGGCTCGACCTTGTAGCGCTGGAGAGAGACGGCGTCATGGGCGTGATGGATCGGGTTGATCAGGTCGACCATCTCCCAGGCCCGGCGACTGTCACCCAACGCCGCAAACGCCATGGAGACCCACACCGCTGCGTGCGTGTACTGACCTCCGTTCTCCCGCACACCCGGCACGTACCCGCGGATATAGCCAGGATCATCGGTCGTCCGATCGAAGGCGGGCGTCAGCAGCTTGATGAGGCCCGCATCCAGATCCACAAGCTGCGCTTGTACGGCGTCCATCCCTTGCTGGGTGCGCGATCGACGGCCTGCGCCGGACAACACAGCCCAACTCTGCGAGAGCGAGTCAATCTGGCATTCGACCGAGGCTGTGGATCCCAACGGCGTGCCGTCGTCATACCAGGCCCTTCTGTACCACTGCCCGTCCCAGCCGTGCGTCTCCACAGACTCGCGCAATCCTGAGGCTTCGTGCAGGCAGCGATCAGAGAAGGCTTGATCGCCCTGACGAGCGGCGACCGGCGCGAAGCGCTTCAGGGTGTCGTAGAGGAAGAAGGCCAGCCAGACACTCTCGCCCTTCCCCTCCTTGCCAACACGGTTCAAGCCATCGTTCCAGTCTCCGCTCCCGATCAACGGGAGCCCGTGTGTCCCCATACGCAGCAAGCCATGCTGCAGCGCCAGTTTGCAGTGCTGGTACAGCGTCTGAGGCGGACCGAGGGGTCGCGGCGAGTCGTAGTAGGACTCTTCGTCGGCATTGAGCGCACGGCCTTCAATGAAGCCGACTTGTTCTTCGAGCACCGCCACATCGGCAGTGCTGTCCAGGTATCGGCATAGCGCCTGCGGCAGCCAGAGGAAATCATCGGAGCAATGGGTGCGCACGCCGTGGCCTTGCGGCGGATGCCACCAATGCTGCACGTCGCCCTGCACGAACTGCTGGGCCGCACACCGAAGCAGATGCGCGCGTGCCAACGCCGGCCGCGCGTGGACCATGGCCATGCTGTCCTGCAACTGGTCGCGGAAGCCGAACGCACCTCCGGACTGGTAATAGCCGCTGCGCGCCAGGTAGCGGCATGCGATGGTCTGGTACAGAAGCCAACCATTAGCCAGGAGGTTCACGGCCGGGTCCGGCGTGGAAACCTGCACCACGCCAAGCACCTGGTGCCAGTGCTGCCTCACCGCTTCCAATGCCGCCTGCGCGGCAGGCACTCCGCGGACTTGCGAGGCCAGGGAAAGCGCTGCATCGCGCCCGCTCGCTGCACCGAGGCGAAAGACCGTCTCGAAGACCTGACCGGCGGCCAGATCGACCGGAATCTGCAGGGCCGCGCACGAGTCCAGCCCCGCGCCGACCTGCCCCGAAAGCCGTTGACGCCGCAGCGCCGCCGGATCGGCCAGGGAGCCGTTGCGCCCCAAGAATTCACTGCGGTCGCCGGTCACACTGCGGGATGGCGCATCGACATCGAAGAACGCCACACGTCCATCGAACGCGGTGTTGAATGCATTCCAGGCGATGAGCACTCCGCCAGCCAGGTCCAGCTCGGTCGCCACATGAAGCTGCGAGCGCGCACGGATGTCCGCCAGCACCCACTCGACGTATCCGGTTGCGCTCAGGCGACGCGGCTGCCCGGACAGGTTCTCGAGTCGTAGCAGGCTGTACTTGACCGCGCGCTCGAGGTCGACGAAGACCCATAGTTCGCTCGAGATGCCCTGCTCCACATGCCGATAGACGCTATAGCCGAAGCCGTGCCGCACCTCGTAGCGCCCGCGACCTCTGCACGGCAGGGGCGTGGGCGACCAGACCTGTCCGTTCTCCTCGTCGCGAAGGTAGAAGGCCTCGCCACTTGCATCACTGACCGGATCATTGTGCCAAGGCGTCAGGCGAAACTCGTGCGCGTTTTCGGCCCAGGTGTAGCCCGGGTTGCTCTCGCTGACCACGGTCCCGAACTGGGCATTGGCCATCACATTGCACCAAGGCGCAGGCGTGCAAACGCCCTCCTCCAACACGATGCGGTACTCGCTGCCATCCTGGACAAACGCGCCCAATCCATTATCGAACTGGACCACTTCGCCTGGGGCCGCGTCCAAGGATGGGCGGTCGGCATGGGACGCATCTCGATGTTCAAGCCGTGGAGTGGAGTTCGCCGAACTGGGCTGTAGGACGGGTGGAAGCTGCAGGGCCGCCGTCAGTTGCTCAAGCTGGGCCGCAAGCGTGCCGTGCGCGTCATTGAGGATCACCCGCGCGACCGTCTGTAGCAGCACGCGGTCTTCCTGGGCGATGTGCTCGATCGAGCGGACAAAAATGCCCCCCGGACGGTCGAGCACGTTCGCCTCGGGATCAGAAGAAATCAACGCGACAAGGTTGTCTTGCAGCGCCTGGCGATATCCGGCCTGACTTTCGTTCCAGATCACCAGGTCCACCCGTAGCCCCTTGAGCCGCCAGTACGCATGCGTCTGCACCATCTGCCGCGCGAGGTGCGTGCTGTCGCTGTCCGCCACCCTCAGCAGCACGATCGGCAAATCTCCTGAAATCGCATGACTCCAAAGCGCGGACTGACCTCGACGGTTCTGCAGCAGCACGTCTGCGTCCGCGCGCATCTGCGGATCAACGAACAGCACGGCCGCGGCCAGGCGCTCGTAAAGCAGGGCGTCTTCAAGCGACGCATCGATCTGCCGCCGGACCACCTGGCTCTGCGTCAACGCCAGATCGAAGACCCGATCGGCGAGTCGGCGATCGCGATACTTGTCAATCAAACCCTGGCAGATCTCTCGCTGCTCGCCGATGCCATACACCATGTCCACCTGCGCTCGCTGGCCTGGCGCAAGCGCGATCCTGCATCTGATTGCCAGGATCGGGTCCAGCACCGAGCCGACCGTGCCGGACAGTTCATGCGGACCCACCAGCGCCGCGGGCCGGCGTGTCGTGCGTCCCCGGCCCACAAAGGCCGATCGATCTGTCTCATAGGAAATGGAGGCCACGTCGGCATCGTGCACGGCGACCAGGTGAAACATCCACGGTTGCGCTTCATCTTGGGCACGCGGACGCCGGGTACACAGGAGCGACTGCTTTTCGGCCAGCACCTCGGTCTGAATGAAGAGGTTGCTGAAGGCCGGATGCATTTCATCGGCCAATCCAGGCGCCAATACGACCTCAGCGTACGTGGTGATCTCGATGACCCGGGTGACCCGCGAGCGGTTGCGCAGCGTCAGCCTTCTCAGCTCGACGTCGTCCTCAGCCGAGATTGCGATCTCCAGGTGCGTGTCATAGCCGAGATGACTGCCTTTGAACTCGGCCTTGGCATCGGAGAAGATCGCCTCATATCGCTCCACCTCGACGCAGGTGGGCTGATGGGTCGCCGACCAAAACGCGCCGCTGTCGATGTCACGCAGATAACAGAACGTGCCCCAGTGGTCCCGCACGCCGTCCTCGCGCCATCGGGTCACGGCCATGTCACGAGATTTACTGTAGCCGCCCCCGGCGCTTGTCAGCATGCCGTGATAGCGGCCGTTGGATAAGAGTTGCACGACCGGCCGCGCTTGCCCGGGATCCCGGAAGATACGCAACGGTATTCCGAGATCTTCCGGCTTCGCGCTTTCGGTGACCCGAGCCAAGCCCTTGGCGTAGACCCCGCTGAGTTTGGGCGCACGCTCCTGCAACAGCAGGAGCGTCGCCTGGAACTCGGGATCGGCCACGAAACGCTTTTGCATGGGCGCATCGCGCAAGACGTAGTCCAATGCAAGCAAGCTCATGCCCTGGTGGTGCGACATGAACGAACGGACCACGGCGCAGGATTCACCTCGCGGCACACGTGACGGTGTGTAATCAATGGCCTCGTACAGACCAAAGCGGCCACCGAAACCCAGTGCATCCAGGCGCTGCAGGTTCTTGCATGCCGCATCGGGTGCGACCATCAGGGCCATCGCGCTGGCATAGGGGGCAATCACCAGATCCCGGCCGAGTCCCCGCTTCAGGCCCAGGCCGGGGACGCCAAAGGCGCGATACTGGTAGTTCCTGCGCGTATCGACGGTGTTGTAGCCGGACTCGGAGATCCCCCAGGGAACCCCGCGCAAGTCGCCATATGCGATTTGAGCACGTACCGCGCCGGTGGACGTGCGTGCGAGCAGGGTCTGCGGGTAGCTGGGCATGACCAGTTGGGGCATCAGATACTCGAACATCGAGCCGCTCCATGACAGCAGCGTGGGCTCGGTATCGGTGTGGGTCAGGGTGCGGGCGAGTGCGAACCAGCTGTCCTGCGGCAGCTGCCCCTGTGCGATCGCCACGAAATTCCCCAGCCTGGCTTCGGACGCCAGCAGGTCATAGTGGCCCTCGTCCAGTCGTCGCTCGTCGACGTTGTAGCCGATCGACATCAGGTGCCTGGAACGGCTGTAAACCAAGCCGTAGTCCATCAGAGACAGCTGTCCGGCCACATGTGCCAACCGCTCCAGCTGATGGATGTGCTCGCCTGCCCAGGACCTGACGCTGACAATGCCGCTGGCGCGATGCAGTTCCCGAAGGCTGGGAATCCCGCGTGAAACGACGTCTTCCGCCAGCGGGGGCGTTCCAGCCAGCCAGGGCGCGCAATGGAAGAGATCATCACGCGCGGCGCGACACCGCTCGACAAGTCGCACCGACCATTGGCCCTCATGTTCCATCGGCGCTGACCGCTGTGCGGCCACGATGTGTTCGCTTTGCGAGAGCATGGTGGCGAACGCCTCGCCCATCTGGCGCAGGCTCGGCTCCGGCAACGCGCTCACCGAGTTCAGGGTATGGCCGAACAAGGCGATACCGCGTTCGACGGCCTCGCAATGCGAAGCGTGCGAGTCGCGCAACAGGGACAGGGTGTCTGCGAGTCCACTGAAGACGGCCTTGGACACCACCGGTGCATCCACCATCGCGAGCAGGCCTTGCCGCAGCGTGAGTAGATGGCCCGCCAGATTGCCGCTGTCCACGCTGGAGACGTACCGGGGTGGCAATGGAATCAGGGACTGCGTGTCGTACCAGTTGAAGAAGTGGCCGCGGTAGCGCGGTAACTTCTCAAGGGTTGCCAAGCTGTTGGATGTGCGATCGAGCACGCCCGAGAGACTCAGATATCCCAGATCGTAGGCGGCCAGGTTGGCAAGCAATGCCAAGCCGATATTGGTGGGCGAAGTCCGGTTGGCCACGACGGCAACCGGATGTTCCTGCACGTTGTCCGGCGGCAGCCAGTGATGCTGGGCGTTGCAATGCACTTCAAAGAAATCCCAGGTCCGGCACGAAAGCCGCCCAAGGAAGGCCCGCTGCTCGCAAGAAAGCTTGGCACTGGGCGGGCTTGGCGGTAGGCCCAGCCAGCGCATCAGCCAAGGTGCCGCCAGCCATGCAGCCGCCAACGGCAGGGCGACCCACAGGGCGCCAGGCGTCCAAACGGCGATGGCCACGCCGACCATTGCGGCACACAGGCCCACAACCGCCATCTGCCGCAACTCTGGCTGCGACCCGCTCCGCTGGCGTTCCACTTCGCTGGAGGGATTCCACTGCAGCAAGTGACGCCGCGAGACCAGCAGGCGGAACAGCGTCCGCGCGATCGCCAACAGCTGCACGCCCGACTCGTAAGGGAGGCAAGCGATGAGCACCCCGGCCCGTAGCAGCTGCCTGCGCAATGATCCGAATACCTGGACGGCATGGAAACGCATGGACGTGCCAGCCGGCAATCGCAGCAACGCGTATAGCGCCGAAAGCACACTCGGTAGCACCCAGAGCAGCAGCCACCAGCAGGTCCATCGAACCGGCGCGGAAGACCATCCCCAGCCGATCAGCAGCAGCACGATGGCCGCAGGCGACACCAGGCTGCGACGCAGGTTGTCCAGCAACTTGCCTCGCGACAGCCAGGACAGCGGATTGCGTGCGTAGCGGCGCGTCGCGGTCGGCACCCAGGGAAGAAGCCACGGCAGCAGTTGCCAATCGCCCCGCACCCAACGGATGCGGCGCTGGATATCCGTCGCATAGCGCTGTGCGTGGGCCTCGTAAAGCCGGACATCGCTGATCAGCCCGGCCCGCGCATAGCAGCCCTCCAACAGGTCGTGGCTGAGCACCTGGTTCTCCGGAAACCTTCCCGCGACGACCCGCTCGAACGTGGCGACCTCGTAGATTCCCTTGCCGATGAACGAGCCCTCCCCGAACAGGTCCTGGTAGACATCGGACACCATGCGCGTATAGGGATCGATTCCGGGTTCCACGCCGAACATGCGCGCGAAGCGGGACTCGGCGCTGCCACGCATTCCGGTGCCAAGCCCGGGTTGCAGGATTCCGTAACCGGCCTCGACGACCTGGCCGGACGTGTCGAGTCGCGGCGCATTCAACGGATGCGACATGGCGCCCACCAGGATCCGTGCAGCATCGCGTGGGAGCTGGGTATCGCTATCGAGCGTGATCACGTATCGCACATGGGCCAGACCGATCAGATCGCCGCAGGCACGCGCGAACTCGATCAGCGATTGCGCCTCGAGGTCCTCAGCGCTCAGCAGCCGGTTGAGCGCCTCCAGCTTTCCGCGCTTGCGCTCGTGCCCCATCCAGCAGCCTTCAGCGGCATTCCAGCTGCGGTCCCTGTGCAACAGGAAGAAGAGCCCCCCGCGTTCCGGCGCGTAGCGCGCATTGAGCATGCCGATCTGTTCAGCGGCGTGTTCCAGCAGCGCCTGATCGTCAGGTTGCAGCTTCTGGCCTGCGTCAAGAAAATCGGTGAGAAGCGCAAACCGCAGCTGATCGTCCCGATTGGCGAGGTGATGGACTTCCAGCGCCGAGATCAGTTCATCGATCGCCGCCAGGCTGGCGAGCATGCTGGGCATGACCACCAAGGTCCGGCAGTCCGCCGGAATCCCGCTACGCAGGTCCATGCGCGCAAGGGGGACCGGCACGAACACCAGCGCCGCGATCCAGTTGACGATGGCAACCCCCAGCTCGCTCGCGCACAACACGGCCAGGCACACGCATGTCCACCACAGGGCTCCGTTCTCCGACCCAGGCGCCCAGCGCATCAGGACAATGCTCCAGACCCCTGCGATCAACGCGATAGGAAGCAAATAAAGCGCTAACGGCGCTCTGGAGGAGGAAAGTTGTCTGGCGCCGATGTCGGGCTTGCTGCCGATGGCTGTCCGAAGCCCTGCCAGCCCTGCATCCAACAGGTAGTAGCCGACGTGCCCGGCGATCTCCGGAGCGCCCTTTGCGTCGCGTGCAAGCCCGATGGCGACCTGGGCCACCTCGAGCTCGGCCATCCCGGCGCGCTGCGCCAGGCGTTCGACGACGCGTCGGTAGGCATCGCGCGTCTGAAAATCCATGCGCGCATAGACATTTGCCGGATCCTCGCGCAATCGCTGGTCGACAACACTCATGGTCTCGACGAACTCACGCCAATCCATGTTGTTGAGGAAGCGAAAGCTGCCAATGCTGTTGCTGATCGAGACCTGATCGGCCGCCTGTCGCTGGCTCTCCGCGTGAATCAGCTGGTCCAGTCGCTGGCCGTCAGTGGCAAGCCATTGTTCGACCCATGTGCTCACCACATTGAGCAAGGGACCGCGCCCCTGGATGCCGCGCGTCAATTCGGAAACGAAAGCTCCCGTCTTGGGCGGATCCGAACGGGCCAGGTCCGCCACGACGAGCACCACGTGTTCCGGCGTGCGCGCGGCGGTCTCATTGAGAAGGGAAGTCCATGTTTGCGCGAGACGCTGCTGCTCGCCGTCGCGCATGACGATATCGGAGGCGCGGCGGATGTCCTCGATCAAGGCCAACCGCAGCATGATGGGAATGGCCCACAATTCCCCCAGCATCAACGGCGATCGACGTTGATAGGCGGCGATGAAGCGGCTCAGCGTGATCGCGTCTACGCGCCCGTGGCCATGCGCCACGACCAACCTGGCAAGCTCGTAGACGCGTGGCACGCCAATCTCGGACCCCGCCTTCAACCTGGGCAGCTTGCGGCTATATCCGACAGGAAGATGGAGGCCGGCCACCCGCACCTGCTCTTCGACCAGATAGAAGTTGTCGAGTAGCCATTCACCGGCGGGCTGGATTCGCCGTCCATCGGTCGCCGCCTTGGTCAGGCTCGCGGCAGACAGAAACAGGGCGCGCTCGTTGGACTTCAGGCGCGCGAGTAGGAGTTCCCTGCCCTGCTCGCGATGCAGGACATGACTTTGGCCGAGCTGTTCGCCCAAGGCCTCCATCTGCTCGTCGCCAAAGAGCGCATCTCGTATCGAGGCAAGTGAAATCGGGACCTGGCTCGGCGTCGCTTCCCGCGACTTGCGTGCCTCCGAGCGCCAATTCGAAAACGCCGAGAGGAACGTCCTCCAAGGTGGAAGCATGTTTGATACTTCCCTGCAGCGTGAGCGCTGCCAAGGCCCGGATCATGCGCGCTTTGAAACGGTGAGGCGTGAAGAGTTCGACGCCCCACCGTCATTGGTCGCAAACCTCGGTAGTCGGGCAGGCCAACCTTCTCGCGCTGGCTCAATTGGTCGCGGTCACACCCAGCAGACGCATCACATAAGGCCCGGGCCGCGAAGCCAGCGGTCCCTGCCGCCATTGTTGCGCCTGCGTGTAGGCCCGGTGCGCACGACGGCGGCCGGTGCTGGCCTCCAGCACTATCAGACTTGCCGCTTCATCCATACAGGGAGCGTATCGGATGCGCCGTGACTGACGGCTACAATTCCTCGCCGGTGGGAAAGACCACACCCGTCAACCGTTCGGACTCGTCCCATAGCCGTGCCGTAACCTGCCTATCCAGCGACGCCTTGGGGGCCTTGGCCACAACGGGATAGCCACGCGTCTCGCTCAGCTGATTCGGCCCGTAGTAGGCGCCGGGCTCAGCCTCCGGTGACGTTGCGGCGTAGAGCGTCGGCAAGGCGCCCTGCCATACGGGAGAAAAGAGGAAAGGCAGATAGCGCCGAACCCACCCGCTCATGCTCCGCGCGCCGGCGCCATTGACGATCAGGTCGGTGCGACTCACGCCGGGATGTGCGCCGAGACTGGCCAAGCCCCATCCACCGGCCACACTGCGTCGCTGCAGTTCGAAGGCAAACATCAGACAGGCGAGCTTGGACTGACTATAGACCGGAAGCGCGCGGTAGCTTTTCCGCGCGTTGAGATCGTCGAAATTGATCGTGCCCGAACGCGCGGCGATGCTCGACAAGGTGACAACACGCGGCTCCCTGCCCTTTCGCAGCAGGGGGAGGAGGCCGGCAGTGAGGGCAAAGTGGCCGAGATAGTTGGTGCCGAACTGCAACTCGAAGCCATCGCTGGTCTCCCGACGCTGCGGGGGCGCCATGACGCCGGCGTTGTTGATCAGCAGATCGAGGTGATCTCTCTGGCTCCGTAGCCGCTCGCTGAACGCGACGATGGACTTGAGGCTGGCAAGATCGACCTGCTCGAACCGAACGGACGCGGACGGGATTGCGGCGAGGATGCTTGAGATCGCCTGCTCGCCTTTCTGGCGGTTGCGCCCCGCAATGATGACCTCGCCGCCAGCCCGTGCCAGCGCCAGGGCGGTCTCGTATCCAAGACCGCCGGTGCCTGTGACGATGGCCGAGCGACCTTGCTGCGGAGGAATGTTCGATGCTGTCCAGTGGGTCATGAGCCTTGCCTGCCTGAAAGAGTGATGTTGCACCTGATGCCAATAAATATGCACCGAGTGCAGACATTATTGCACTTGGTCCGCGCATGCAATAGGCTACGCACATGTCAGAAATCCTCCAGTCAGCAGGCGCGACGGCCGCGGAAGGCCCGCGTGAGCGCAAGCGCCGCGCAACACGTCAGCGCATTGCCGAGGTTGGTCAGCGGCTTTTCCTCACGAACGGCTACGAAGCCACGACACTGGACGCGATCGCGGCCGAAGCAGGCATCTCTCGCCGCGCCTTCTTCTCCTACTTCAAATCCAAGGACGACATCATCTTCTTCTGGCTGGAAGCCGATGGGGCCAACCTGATCGCCAGCCTGCTCACGACATCGCCTGACGTGCCGCCGCTCGCCGCGGTGCGCGACGTGATGGTGAAGCACATCGCGCACTACACGAGCGAACAGATGATGGCCGTGGACAACCTCATGCTGTCGAGCGCGTCGCTGATCGCGCGCAAGCAGGCCCACTATGCGGTGCAGGAGCAGGCGCTTTTCAATGCGCTGTGCGAGGTCTGGCGCCAGCCCGAACGCCGTCCTGCGCTGCGGATGGTGGCGATGGTCTCCATCGGTGCCATGAAAATCGCGCTTCAGGCGTGGAGAGAGCAGACCGGGCCACGGAAGCCTGCCGCCAAATTCCTCCGGGACGCCTTCGACAGCTTGAAAACAGCGCTTTGACCTGACTGGATTTCGAGGCAGGATTCGACGGCATCAGCCCGAAGCCGTCTCTTCATCGCGATCCCGCCTTGGCCTCGGCTCTGAATCCCAGGCTGCCCACCTTGCCCCGCTTGGCGAGGCGCGAACGGCCAATCTTGCAGGCCGCTCCCTCCCGCGTCACAGCAGCTGCTCTGCCACGGCCTGGTGGATGGTTCTCACGCGGGGTTGGAAGCCGAGTCGGCGCGCCAGCGATCCGTCCACGTGCAGATGCCAGGGATTGGTCAATGGCTCGGACGAGGATGCCATCGGCTCGCCGACCAGCGAGGCCAACTCGTAAAGCGAAGTCGGTGCCTCATCGGTGAGGTTGACGATGTGGCCATCCATGACGCCGGACAGCGCAAGCTGCATGGCAACGGCGATATCGCGATGATGAATCAGGCTCATCGTCTTGGCCGGGTGAAACCTGGCGTGGGCGGCATGCCTGGGCAGCGATTCAAGATGCCCATCCTTGTCGCCATAGACGAAGCCAAACCGCAGAATCGACCAACCAAGACCGCTTTGGCGCAGTTCCTTTTCCGCAGCGAGCTTGCTGGCCGGATACGCCAGCGTGGGAGCGGTGGCGTCATCCTCACGACCGGGATGGGCATTGTCCTGGTCATAGACATGGGTGGTACTGGCCATGATGAATCGCGCCTCGGGCGCATGCGCTTTCGCCGCGGAAATCAGGTTGCGCGTTCCTTCCAGATTGATTTTCCAGATCAGGTCGGTGTCTTGCGTGCGAAATACCGCGGCGAGATGGATGATCGCCGAAACGCCCTCCACCGCTCGCGCAAGCGAAGCCGGATCGAGCAAGTCGCCTTCGACGGCCGTCGCGCCGGCAGGCACTTCCTTTCCGGCCCGAACGAGTGCCCGGCAGGTTTCTCCGTTGAGGACGAGGCGCGGCAGCAGACGCGCGCCCACCAGTCCGCTGGCGCCAGTGATCAGGAGCGTCATGTGTTGGTCCCATGTTCTAGAAGGCGTTCGGTCGCGGTCTTGAGCACCTTGATGGCCGTTGCGACCTCGGCCGGGTCTAGGCCGTCGAAGGCCACGGCGCGGATGAAGTTGAGATCCGGGAGCGCTTTCCACAGCTTGGTGCCGGCCTTGGTCATCCGCAGCAACTTCTGTCGTTGGTCAATGCTGTCCGCAACCTGCTCGACCAGTCCTTTGCGTACCAGAGCCCCCACCACGATGCTCAACGTCGCACGCTCGATCTGAAGAAGACGCATCAGCTCGCGCTGCATGGTCGGCCCTTCGTGCGCCAACTGATGCAGCACATACCACTGCGTAGAGCCAATGCCGTACGGACGAAGCGCGGCATCCATCACGGAGCGCCCTGTGAGATAGCAGCGCTTGGCCCATGCGGCGACCGAATCGTGCTGTGCACTGTTCACTTTGTTTGCCATCAAACAAGTATGTTTGCCGGAAAACAAATGTCAAGGCCGCTCATCGTCGGCCGCCGTACAAGGCGGCAGTCGCCTCGGCTTCCGTCTGTTAGCCAAGCACGCTGAAATCGGTCCATTTCGATGGACGCAGCAGGTGTTGCCCCATGACTTGCGCGTCGAAGCCGGCGGATGAGCGACCCCGTTTCAACGCCGCGTTCTAGCGGCTTGCCGTTCGGCGAATGGTCGAGCGCGCCCGGCTCCCCACGTCGGCCACGCTTGTAGGCGCGTCGCTTCACAGGAAGCTCGCGAGGTCGCGCAGCCGTGCCAAGGCACACGCTGCGGCAGTGCGCAGTGGCAAAAGACCTTGTGCCCCAGCCTTCCCGGTACCCGGCATGGATCGGCGTTGCCGCTGCTGGAAAGATGCCGAGTCGGACCTTGTTTCAGGAGCCTGAAGAAGGAGCGCACCCGTGTGGGCAGGATGCAAGAGCGCGCGGCTTGGCGCACGCCATGTTCTCTGACGACATGACGGTCTTCCGCTATCGCACGGCCGTCACTGTGACCTGGACGCCATATGTCCAAAGGCATCGGAGCGGGGCTCGGAGTAGGCTAGAACCGCCCTCCCCGCCATGGACACAGCCCGACGCGTCAAACGTCCGTGTCGACCAGCGACCAGCCCACCGTCCCGCCCGCGCGCATCGGCACCACAGCCGAACCAGCCAATGGATAACTTCCTGGCACGGTCCAGGACTTGCGCTCCAGCACGATGCGGCCGGTGTTGCGCGGCAGGCGGTAGAAGTCCGGGCCATTGAAGCTGGCGAACGCCTCCAGGTTCTCCAGCTTGCCGGCTTGCTCGAAAGCTTCGGCGTACAGCTCGATGGCCGCATGCGCGGTGTACAGGCCGGCGCAGCCGCAGGCGGTTTCCTTGCCTTCGCGCGCGTGCGGCGCACTGTCGGTACCGAGGAAGAAATGCGTATCGCCGCTGGTCGCGGCCTGCAGCAGCGCCTGGCGATGGGTCTCGCGCTTGAGGATGGGCGCGCAGTAATTGTGCGGGCGGATGCCGCCTTCGAACAGCGCGTTGCGGTTGAGCAGCAGGTGGTGCGCAGTCAGGGTGGCGGCCACATTGGACGGCGCAGCGGTCACGAACTCCACCGCGTCCTTGGTGGTGATGTGTTCGAGGACCATGCGCAGCCCCGGGAAGCGCGCCCGCAGCGGCAGCAGATGGCGCTCGATGAACACCCGTTCGCGATCGAAGATGTCGATGTCTGCATCGGTGACCTCGCCATGCAGCAGCAACGGCAGCTCGTGTTCTTCCATTGCCTCGAGCACGGCATTGACGCGCGCCAGGTCACGCACGCCGGACTGCGAATTGGTTGTAGCTCCGGCCGGGTAGTACTTGACCGCGAACACCGCATCGCTGGCCTTGGCCCGGACGATCTCCTCCGGTGCGGTGTCCTCGGTGAGGTACAGGGTCATCAGCGGCTGGAAGTCCGACCCGGCCGGCAAGCTGGACAGGATGCGCTCCCGATAGGCCTCGGCCTGGGCCACGGTCGCCACGGGCGGCTTGAGATTGGGCATCACGATGGCGCGGGCGAAGCGCGCGGCGGTGTGCCCGATGACGGAGGCGAGCGTCTCGCCGTCGCGCAGGTGCAGATGCCAGTCGTCGGGGCGGGTGATGTCAAGGCGCATGGAGTCAGTCACGGGGGGCGTCGGAATCAGGAGTCGAGCAGCCGGTCATGGTATCCCAAGGCATCTTTTGCTCCACGGGCACTCGCGCCGGACACCTATTCATGGAGGTCATGCGATGCTCCCCCGCCCTATTCCGTCGAGCTTTCCGATGTCCGTTCCCGACCATGACGCCGCCACGCCGCCGATCGCCCACCCTCCCCGCCTGCACCTCATGCGGCATGGCGAAACAGAATGGTCGCGGACAGGTCGGCACACCGGCCGCAGCGAGATCCCCCTGACCGCGCGGGGCGAGCAGATGGCACGCGCCCTGGTCCCGCTGTTGGGCGCCACCGCGTTTTCCACCGTCCTGACCAGCCCCCGCATGCGTGCGCGCAGCACCTGCGCGCTGGCCGGCCTGGAAGCGCAGGCCGAGGTGGAGCCCGACCTGGCCGAGTGGGACTACGGCGACGACGAGGGCCGGACCTCGATCGAGATCCGGGCCGAGCGACCGGACTGGGACATCTGGCGCGATGGCTGCCCGAATGGCGAAAGCCCGGCGGCGGTCACCGAGCGGGCCGACCGTCTGGTGCGGCGCCTGCGCGGGCTGTCTGGCGATATCGCGCTGTTTTCGCACGGACACTTCGGCCGGGTCTTGGCCACACGCTGGCTCGGCCTGCCGGTCGCGGCCGGCGCCCACCTGGTGCTGGAGCCTGCGACGCTCAGCCTGCTGGCGCTGGATGCGCGCCATGCGATGACCCCGGTGATCGAGCGCTGGAACGTGGCGCCTGTACTGGCCTGAGCGCCACGACCCGGCATGGGGTCAATTCGGTGGCCCGGGATGTCCCGCTGACCGGCCGACAAGCCACGCACCAGCCGCGAAACGCCTGCGGGGCGCCCATTCCAGGCGCCCCACCTTGCGGAGGCTTTCTTCAGAACCGCACCCGCATCCCGAGTGAATACACCGTTTCCAGGTACTTGACCTGGCGCGCATAGGTGTCGCCCTGCACGTTGTAGGTGCGCGAGTTGGTGATCGGATCGCCCAGAATGTTGGACACATCGAAGGCAAAGGTCACCGACTCGACAGGGGTCCAGTTGAGCGACATGTCCAGGACGCCGCGATCGTCCTGCACCAGCGGCATGAACGGGCCGTTGGCATCCAGGGCGACGTCGTAGACCTGGGAGTACTCCTGGACCCACTTGGAGCGCCAGTTGTAGGCCAGGCGCGCGGAGAACTCGGGCTTTTCGTACATCAGGACCAGGTTGTAAGAGTTCTTCGATACCCCGGGCACGCGAGGCTTGCCGGGGATCGAAGCGGCCACGGTCGGGCCCTGTTCGGCGCCGTTGTCGATATAGGTGTAGTTGGCCTGGACGCCAAAGGCACGCGCCCATTCGGGCAAGGCGTCGAAATCCAGGAAGCTGGTGAAGGCGAACTCGGTGCCCTGCAGCTTGCCTTCGCCGCCGTTCTCCGGATGGGTCAGGCGCAGGGTGCCGTATTCGGCATCGGCCACATCGGTGGTGACATTGGAGATGAACCCCTTCACATCGCGGCGGAACAACGCCAGCGTGGCCGAGCCGGTCGGTGAGAAGTAATACTCGAAGGACAGGTCGTAGTTCTCCGACTCCAGCGGGGACAGCCCGGGGTTGCCGCTCGAAGCGGTGCGGAAGCAGTTCACGCTGCCAGGATCGATGTTGCACGCGCCCTGCGGCGAGTTGACGATCGTGGATGGATTGAGCTGGTCGAAGTTCGGGCGCGTACGTGTCTTGGTCGCCGCCGCCCTGATCTGGAAGCTGTCGGTCAGGCGAAAGCGGATGCTGGCATTGGGCAGGTAGTCGGTATAGCTGTTGCTGCTGCTGATCGGGGAATAGGTCGAGGTCTGGTCATCGCGTGAGGTGCCGTCCACCTGGGTCTTGGTGTGGACCGCCCGCAGGCCCAGCGCACCGTCGATCGGGATCGTCGTGTCCAGGACGTACTTGACCTGGGCATATGCGGTGGTGGCCTTTTCGTTGGCGTTGAAGGTATTGAGCGGATTGAAGGCCGGCAGGCCGATGGCGTCGAAATCGTGGTTGTCCGCCGGCAGCAACGCGTCGGTGAGTTCGCGCAGGGCATTGATGTTGTCGCGGATGCTGTCCCGGGTGGGCGAAATCCAGCGGGTCGGCGGCGCGTGGTCGTCGCCCTCGAAACCACCTCCGGTCATCGACAGGTCGACCGGCAGGTCCAGATAGGTGAGCCCCGCCCCCTCCACATAGCCATAGCGATCGCCGCTCTTGCGCTCGGCGTCGCGGTTGGTGAAGCGCAGGCCGGCCTGGTAGGCGCTGATGATGCCGGTCTGCGGGACGAACTCGAAATCGGTCCGGGCCTGGAGATCCTTGCCCGAAGCTTCGTAGTTGCGGTCGTAAAGCCCGCGGAAGATGAAATTCTCAGGGTTGCTCAGGTCGAAATCTCGGAAGCCGTAACTGCCTCCGCCGTCGCTGCCAGGCACGGCGTAGTTGACGTCCACGGTCGGCGCATACGCAAAGGCGTAATCGATGTTGGCCTGCTTGAGCTTGTACTTCGAATTGGTCGCGGCCAGGTCCGTGGACCAGCGCACGCCGCCTTCGTGGTACACCGCGCCCAGCCCGATCTGGTAGGTGTTGGTGCTGGCGTTGGTCGACGCCTGGTATCCCTCCGGGCGCAGGCCTCCCGTGGCGGTCAGGCTCTGCGCCTGTGGACCCGATTCACCCGGCACGGTGACCACGTTGGAGAACTGCGTTTCGGCTGTATACAGCGGCACGAACATGTAGCTGTCGTTGTCGTGGCTGCGGAACCCCTGGTAGAGGAAATCCGCATTGAGCTCCCAGCTTTCGTTGGGCTTCCACTGGAAGGCGCTGTTGATCGACGGGCGCGTCCGCATGCCCTGCCCGTAGAAGGTGCCGATGCCGTCGGGGAAACGGAAGCCGGGTTGGTCGGTCTGGCTGGGCTGGGCCACGCCCATCACCAGCGAGTTCTCGCGGGTCGAATCCAGGAAGCGCAGGCGATTCCAGGCCGCGTTGACCAAAAAGCCCATCTCGCCCACTTCGGTGTCCCAGCGGTCACTGAAAAGAAAATTGCCGTTGGCATCGCCCTTGTCGGACTGGTCGAAATAGGCGTAGTTGAGCGAGCCGGACAGTTCGCGCCCCTCGAAGTCGAATGGCCGGCGCGAGCGCACGTCGATCAGGCCCGCGATACCGGGTTCGACCAGGTCGGCGGTGCTGGACTTGTAGACATCCAGCCCCGCCACGCCGCCGGCCGGGAAGTCCTGCAGGGCCACGCTGCGGTTCTCGGCGGTGAAGATCTCCCGCCCGTTGTAGGTGGTGGTGAGGTTGGGCAGGCCGCGCACCTGGACGTCGGCGGCCTCGCCCGCCGCGCGGGTCACCTGCACGCCGGTCACGCGCGCCAGGGACGCCGAGGCGGTGACGTCGGGCAGCTTGCCCAGGTCTTCGGCGACCACCGAATCGACGATCTGGGTGGCATCGCGCTTGATCGATTGGGCGGTCTGCAGGCTGGCGCGCAGGCCGACCACCTTCACCGCAGCCAGTTCCTGCGCGTCCACCTGCTCGGGCGTGACGTCCTGGGCCTGGGCAGGCTGTAAGGTGTCTTCGCGCGGGGTGGCCGTGGAAGTCGCTGGGGCGGATGCCGGGTCGCTCGTGCTTGTTTCCTGCGCGGTGGCGGGACTCATCAGGGCCAGCGCAACAGCGCTGGCCAGCACGGTGGCGACGGGGCGGGAAATACGTACGTTCATGCCGGAACTCCGGAGGGGGCCTGGTGGCCGCGTGAGAGGGCGTGGGGGCCTTCTGTGTTCGGTGGTGCCTGCTGCGTCGAGTTAGCGCGCCGCGGCTTGTGCCGTCGCGGCCTGCTCGGCCTCGAGTTGGCGATAGAGCTGGGCTTCGCGGGCGCGATACGGGGTGCCGTCGGCGTGGATGAGGTCGTGGAACCAGAGCACCGGCTCCTTCATCGTGTACGGCCGCTCCCAGCTGTCCCACGGGAAGCGGGTCTGGATGGCGCCGTCGACCAGGCCCCAGTTGATCATCCCGACGTGTTCGCGATGGCCGATCGGCAGGATGGTGTCCACGGCCGAGCCACTACCGCGCGCCATCCATTCGGTGCAGATCAATGGGCGGCCGTACGGGCGCAGCTGCGCGATGCGCGCCTCGAAGTTCTCCGGCTGCTCGTAGTTGTGGAAGGTGATCACGTCCGAGTTGGACAGCTGCGCCTGCTGGATCGCGTTGAGGTCCGGTGCACCGGGCGACCAGTCCTTGCCGATCCACACGCCGCTGGTCAGCGGCTGGATGGGCGACTGGCTGCGCGCCCAGGCGAACGCCTTGGGCAGCAGTTCGGCGATGCGTTCCTGCTCGCCCGGCAACTGCTTGTCCATGTAGTTGCCGCCGCCGGGATTGTCAGGCTCGTTCCAGATGTCCCAGGCCAGCACGCGCTTGTCCTTGGCGAACGCACCGACCACGCCCTGGACATAGCTGCGGAAATGCGGGTCGTTGGCCGGGTCGACCAGCGCATGGCGCCCCGGGCTCTGCACCCAGCCGGAGTTGTGCACGCCGGGAATCGGCCGGTGCTGCGGGCCCAGCACCGGGTCCGGATCCCAGCAGCTGTCGAACAGCACGAAGACCGGGCGGATGCCATGCTTGTCGGCGATGGTCAGGAACTGGTCCAGGCGCTTGATCAGGCCCTTGGGATCCTGCGTCCACAGCAGGTCATGCAGGTAGACGCGCATGGTGTTCATGCCGAACTGGTCATGTGCCCAGCCCAGCTCCTTGTCGATGCGGGCCGGGTCGAAGGTCGCCGCCTGGAACATCTCCAGCTGGTTGATCGCATCGGCCGGGATGTAGTTGCTGCCCACCAGCCAGGGCTGGGCCTGGTACCAGGCATTGGCGCGCTCGGTGCTCCAGCGCCCAGGCGCGTCGACGACCGCGGCGGCGCCCTCGGGCGCGGGACGGGCGGCGGCCGGCAGGACACAGGCGGCGCCAAGAGCGGCGCTCAAGAGCAGGACGGCAAGGGGGCGTGAGGGCATGAGGTGCTCCGGTCTGGGTTTCAGGTGCGGTGAGCCGGCCTGTACGCCGGATGGGCGGCAGGCAGGCGGATGGGGTGTCTGATCGCTGGGATGCATGTCCATTCGCGGACGCGGCGGGGCGTCAACGCGGGCGGACGCGTGCCGTGCCGCAGTCCGGCGGGCATCAACGTAGGATTCCGCGCGGGCACCACGCACGTGGTGCAGGCCGTGCCACGGAAGCATTGGCGGACATGCGACGCCGGGACGGCGCCGATAGGGTGGTCGTGACGCGCATGTCCCCTCCCAAGGCGTTGCGCTGATGCCGACAAACTGATCCGACCTTTGACAGGCCGGCGTTCGCGCATATTATCCGACAATATGATTTTTTCAACTCTTGCCGAAAAGCGCCGCCGCCTGGCATCGATCACCTTGGCCGCGCTGCTTCTGGGCGGCTGCGCCACGCCGCCGCAGCGCATGCAGACACTGACCGTCACGCCCGTGCTCGACACCGGCTTTGCCGATCCTTTCATCCTTCCGCTGGAGGACGGTTCGCTGGCGGCCTACGCGACCAACCGCGCCGGGCCTGGAGGTGCGCCGATCCACGTCGCGCACTCCACCTCGGCAGATGGCCTGCACTGGACCGCACCGGTCGATGCGATGCCCTCCCCGCCCCCATGGGCGCGGGCCGGACGTCCGGATATCTGGGCACCGGAAGTCATGAGGATCGGCACGCGCTATGTCCTGTACTTCACCGCTCGGCATGCCACCCGGCAGCGCCCTGATGGCCTCACCTTGTGCCTGGGCGCTGCGACCTCGGACACGCCGCAGGGGCCGTTCGTGCCGCAGCCTGAGCCGCTGACCTGCGGCGGAACCTACGGCGTCATCGATGCCAGCCCGTATCGCGACACCGATGCCGCAGGACACGCGCGGCTGTGGCTGATCTACAAGACAGACGGCAACTGCTGCGGGGTGACCACCCGCTTCCTGGTCCAGCGCTTGGCGGGCGACGGACTGTCGCTGGCCGGACAGCCGCAGGCATTGGCCGGCATCGCCAACGATGCGCCATGGGAAGGCCATGTCATCGAGGCGCCGCAGTTCGTCCTGCACGCCGGCCAGTTGTATCTGTTCTACGCCGGCAACGACTATGGCTCCGGTGCTTATGCCACCGGCTATGCGCGCTGTGACGGACCGCTCGGCCCATGCCACGACGCGCCGGAGAATCCCATCCTGTCCAGTCGACCGGGGCCGCCGGCGCTGGTCGGACCGGGCCACCAGAGCGTCTTCCACGCCCATGGGCGCGACTGGATCGCCTTCCACGGCTGGCGGCCGGCCGGACCCGGCGGGTCGCGCTACCGTGCGCTCTACATCCTGCCTCTGGACTGGACCCACGGCCGCCCGGTGGTGGGCCCGTGATCCTCGCCTTCTACCGGAATTCCACCATATGACCGAGACCCGCACCGACAGCATTGTCGGCATCAACTGGGGCAGCACCAACTTCCGCGCCTACCGGATCGCGCCCGATGCCGGCATCGAGGATGCGCTGGAAGTCGCGGCCGGCGTGGCGACCCTGGACCGCGACGGAATGGCCGCGCTCGCCCATCAGGTCCGCACCCGCTGGCCGCAGGTCGAGCATGTCTACGCCGCCGGCATGATCGGCTCCAACATCGGCTGGACCGACGCGGGCTATGTCCCGTGTCCGGCCGACGTGGCCCAAGTGGCCGCGCGGCTGGTCGACGTGCGCATCGGCACGCTGGACATGAAGATCGTCCCCGGCCTGGCCTGCGTCCGTGCCCGCGACGGCGCGCCGGACATCATGCGCGGCGAGGAGACCGAATTCTTTGGCCTGTTGGCCGCCGGTCGACTTGGGCAGGCGCCAGTGGTGGCCCTGCCGGGGACGCACACCAAGTGGGTCAGCGTGCGGGACGGACGGATCGCGGAGTTCATGACCACCCTGTCCGGGGAGTTGCATGACCGTCTCTCCAACGGCGGTGCGCTGTCGTCGATCCTGCGGGGTCCCGGCCAGGTTGGGGCGGCCTTCGCCGATGGGGTGCGCGAAGGCGCGTCCGGCGGCCTGGGACTGGGCGCACTGCTGTTCGGCGTGCGCGCCCGCGCCATCCGCCAGGGCTTGGCCCTCGAGGATGCCAGCAGCTACCTGCGCGGACTGCTGATCGGGGCAGAGATCGCCGATGCGCGGTCGGTGTTCGGTGGCTTCGACGCCGGTCCGATTCCGCTGGTGGGCTCCGGACCGGTGTGTGCGCTCTACCGCGCAGCGCTGGAGGTACTCGGCGAGAGCGCCAGCATCGTGCCTTCGCAGGACGCCGTGGCGATGGGATTCGTCGAACTGGATCGATGCATGGCCGCATGAATGGGCGCAGCCGCCAATGGCGCTGTTGCAGTGCAGCGTTTTAATTGTCCGATAATATGGTTTAGTAGACTCACAACTTCTGGAGGGATGGTTCGATGGGGAATGTCGTGAGAGGGGCGATGCTGTGCGCGGCCGGCTTGCTGGCCACGTCCGCCGCGGCGGATGCGCAGGAACGCGCGGTGCTCGGCACCACGCCGGAAGGCACCAAGGTCGAGACGATCACGCTGCACGATGGCCACGGTATGCAGGCCACGATCAGCACGCTCGGTGCGGCCCTGCATGCGCTGGACGTGCCCGACCGCAACGGCAAGCCCGGCGACGTGGTGCTGGGCGACGCCACGCTCAAGGCGACCCTGGATAATCCGCAGTACTTCGGCGTGATCGTGGGTCGCTTTGCCAACCGGCTGGCGAAGGGCCGCTTCACGCTGGATGGGCATGCCTATCAGGTGCCACTCAACGACGGTCCCAACAGCCTGCACGGCGGCAAGCAAGGCCTGGACAAGGTGGTGTGGGATGTCGTGGAGGCCAAGCCCGATCGCGCCACCCTGCGCCACGTCAGCCCGGACGGCGACCAGGGCTTTCCCGGCAAGCTCACGGTCACCGCGACCTACACGCTGGAAGGCAACGGCACGCTGGCCATCGAGTACCGCGCTACCACCGACAAGCCCACCGTCGTCAACCTCAGCAACCACACCTACTGGAACCTGGCCGGCGAAGGCTCGGGCTCGGCGATGGACCAGGAGCTGACCATCCATGGCGATGCCTACACCCCGGTCGATGCCACGCTGATCCCAACCGGTGAAATCACGCCGGTGGCCGGCACGGTGTTCGACTTCCGCAGCCCCAAGCCGATTGGCCGCGACGTGCGTGACGCCGGCAAGGAACCACAGCTGGCGCTGGGCCGCGGCTATGACCACAACTGGGTCATCAGCAAGACGCGCGCGGCCAAGCCACGCGAGGTTGCCCGGGTCCATGATCCCAAGAGCGGTCGTGTGATGTCCCTGGTCTCCGACCAGCCGGGCCTGCAGTTCTATTCCGGCAACTTCCTGGATGGCACCACGGTGGGCAAGTCCGGCCACCTGTATCGCCAGGGCGATGCCTTCGTGCTTGAGCCGCAGCTGTTCCCCGATACCCCCAACCAAGCGAGCTTCGGCCCGGCCGCGGCGCGCCTGGATCCGGGCAAGACCTACGTCAACCGCATCGTCTACCGCTTCACCACCGACAAGGACGCCGCCGCGGGCCGCTGACGCGGCGCTGCCTCGGACGTCCATCCCACCGATTCCCCGCGACGTGCCGGCTCACTGCCGGTGCGGAAGCCGGAGGCATGCCTGGAGCTGCTGCACTGGCAAGGACGGATCCACGGCGCGACCTGCCCGCGCCAGACGCTTCGCACGCTTGATCGCACCACGTCCCCCGCATCGCCACCGCCGCACTTGTGCCTGCACTGACCCAAGGCCGTCGGCGTTCCACAGACTTCATCCGGAGAAGACCTCATGTCCCAACGGCCTGCACGCACGCTGTTGTCGGTATCCATCCTGTCGGCCCTGCTGCTCCCGGCGCTGGCCCACGCACAGCAGTCCACCACCGCCCAATCGCAGGATGCGCCGCAGACGGCTGCGCCTGCCGAACCGAACGCGCAGGACGGCACCACCCCGTCACCAACCGACCTGGATGCGGTCAAGGTGACCGCGCTGCGGCAGAGCCTGCAGACCGCGCAGAACCTCAAGCAAGGCGCGGACATGATCGTCGACTCGATCGTGGCCGAGGACATCGGCAAGCTGCCGGACAACTCGGTCGCCGATGCGTTGCAGCGCGTGACCGGCGTGCAGATCGCCCAGGGCAGTCAGGGTGAGACCACCGGCGTGGTGATCCGCGGCCTGCCCAACATCATCAGCACGGTCAACGGCCGCGAGATCTTCAGCGGCTCCGGACGCGGCTATGCGTTCCAGAACCTGCCCGCCACCGCGGTCAAGACGCTCAGCGTGTACAAGACCAGCGAGGCCTCCCTGCCCCTGGGCGGCATCGCCGGCCTGGTCGACATCCAGCTGCGGCGGCCGTTCGACTTCGAAGGGCCGCAGGTCGCCGCGACCTACGACCTGACCCACAGCAACTACGGTGGCAAGCACGATCCCAACGCCAGCCTGCTGCTGAGCAACACCTGGGATACCGATATCGGCAAGATCGGCGCGCTGGTGAACTTCGGCTACATGGCCAAGGAGTACGCCTATGACGCGGTCTGGTCGGACTACCCCAAGGTCCTCACCGATGGGACCAACCCGATCCGCACCGACGACGGCAACCTGATCGCCGCGCCCAATGGCTTCGGCACCGCCTACAACGACGGCAACCGCCGCCGCGGGGCTTTCAACTACGCCTTGCAGTGGAAGCCCAGCGACAACACCGAGGTCTACCTGGAAGGCCTGTACGACTACGTGCGCGATCGCTACGGGCAGGCGTATTACTTCAGCTTCCCGGTCGGGGTGATCCCGCCGACCTCGCTGTCGGTGACCGACAACTGCTATGCCAACCAGTTGGCGGGTGACTACCAGGGCCAGACCATCTGCGACGCGGCCAGCGGCACCTGGGACGGTGACAGCTATGCGGCCACCAGCATGCAGGCGCACAAGCAGCGCGGCCAGGACATCCAGAACGCGCTTGGCTTCAAGTGGGATGGCCAACAACTGCACCTGTCCACCGAAATTTCGCGCACGTCCGGATATTACCGAGACCGCAACTTCATCATCGACACCTATCTTCAGGGCCCGATCAGCACCGTCTGGGCCGGCACTGGTGGCAACCACGTCAACTGGTATCTGGATGGCGATCCGGCGCTGAACCCGCAGAACTTCTACCTGGCCGGCCTGTTCCAGACCTGGAGCTACACCTACGGCGAGGAAAACGCCTGGCACGGCGACGGGCACTTCGATTTCCTCGACGGCCCGATCGCCTCCATCCAGTTCGGCTTGCGTTACGCCGACCGAGAGGCGCTGGCGCGTGGCAGCACGCAGATCTCCACCCCGCCGCCAGGCGGCCAGGGCTCGACCGCAGATCCCAACCTGGACAACCAGGTCACCCGCCTGGGAAGCGACTTCATGTGCACGATGGGCAGCAACGCGGCGATGAAGCAGGACTGGCTGGTCCCCTGCTACGACTACCTGATCAAGAACGCCGACGCATTGCGCGAGCTTTACGGCCTGCCCGATGGCATTGCCGCGGAGAACCCGGGCCGCTACTTCGATATCGGCGAAAAGAAGCTGGCCGGCTATCTTCAGGCCCGGTACGACATTGACCTGGGCGAGACGGTCCACGTCGACGGCCTGGTCGGCGTGCGCGCCGAGAAGGTCCGGCGCAACCTGGACGCCTTCAGCTACGACGCGGCCACGGCGACCTACAGCCCCCTGAGCGAGAACACCAGCGATCTCAACGTGCTGCCCAACGTCAGCGCCAATTTCCACTTCGGCCCGGCGTGGCAGCTGCGCTTCGCCGCCGCCAAGACGCTGAGCTATCCGGACTTCGGTTCGCTCAACCCGTCGTTGTCGCTCAACCCGGGCACCATCAATCGCGAGGGCCAGGCCGCCAGCGGCAACCCCGAGCTGACCCCGATCGAATCGAAGAACTACGACGCCTCGCTGGAGTGGTATTTCTCGCAGGTCGGCTATGCCAGCGTTGGCCTGTTCCGCCGCGACATCGATGGCTACATCCAGACCTACACCACCGCGACTACCATCGGCGGCGATCCGTACCAGCTGACCATCCCGCTCAGTGCCGGCAGCGGCTACCTGCAGGGCGTGGAAGCGGCCTGGCAGCAGACCTTCGACTTCCTGCCCGGCGCGTGGAGCGGCCTGGGCGCGCAGTTCAACTACACCTACATCGAAGGCGAGACCAAGGCGCCGGCCTCGGTGGGTGGCCCGATCATCACCCGTCCGCTGCAGAACGTCTCGAAGAACAACTACAACGCGGTGCTCTTCTACGAGAACTTCGGCATCTCCGCGCGCCTGGCCTACGGCTACCGCAGCCGATACATCGACGGCTTCACCCAGGACACGGTATCGGGCAACGAGGACTACGTGGAACCGGCCAACTCGCTGGACTTCTCCTTCAGCTACGACTTCAACCCGCACGTGACCATGGTGTTGTCGGCAACCAACCTGCTCGGCAACGACTTCCATCAGTTCTGGGGGGACGGCACCACGCGGCCGCGCGACATCCGCTTCCAGGACAAGACCTACGGCGTGGGCATCAGGTTCAAGCTGTGAGGCCTGCCCTGCTCCTGCTGGCCGCGTTGACGCCGATGCTGCCGATCGGCCTCGCCAGTGCGGCGGACGCCGATACCGCGGTGGCGGCACGGCACCTGGCCGACGGCGTCGGCTATGCCTCGGCCGTGCGCCTGTCCCATCAGGCGCGGGCGACCGACAACGGTCGCCTGTTGCTGGTGTTCGAACCTGCTGGTCCGGAAAGCCTGCCCCTGTACGAGAGCCGCGACGCCGGTGATCACTGGCGGCAGGTCGGCCACGTCACCGACCAGGCCCATGGGCAATCCGCCGAGTGGACCCTGCGCTGGCAACCCCACCTGAGCGAGCTGGCCGGCGCCAGCGGAGACCTCAAGCCCGGCACCCTGCTGCTGGCCGCCAACGCCATCCGCCGCGACGCCGGGGAGCACCTGATCGCGCAGGACCTGCAGCTCTATGCCAGCACCGATGGCGGAGCCAGCTGGCACTACCGCAGCAGTATCGTCGACGGCGACGGCCAGCCCTCGGACCGCCTCAACCAGGGCGTGTGGGAGCCGGATATCGTGCGGCTCGACGATGGACGCTTGGTGGCCTACTACTCGACCGAGCGCCACAAGGCGCAAGGGTACAACCAGCTGCTCGCCCACAAGGTCTCCAGCGACGGCGGGCGGACCTGGGGCGAGGAAGTGTTCGACGTGGCCTTCCCCGGTGGCGTCGAGCGCCCGGGCATGGCGGTGGTCGAGCACGTGCCGGGCCACGGCTACGTCATGGTGTTCGAGAACATCGACAACACCCAGGCACCCCACAACGGCCAGGTGCACATGAAGTTCAGCACCGACGGCCTGGACTGGGGGGCGCCCGAGGACCACGGCGTGGCGATCCAGACGGTCTCGGGCGCATGGCCATCGGCCTGCCCGACCGTGCTGTGGATGCCGGGCCCCACCGACCAGGGCACCCTGATCGTCGCGGCGCAGCGCGCCGGCGGTGGTGGCGATGCCGGTGGGCGCACGTTCTACCGCAACGACACCGGTGGCCGCGGGCCGTGGTGGGAAGTGGTCGCGCCGGTGCAGAAGCAGACCGGCAACATCCATGCGGGTTGGACACAGGCCCTGGTGCCCTTGCCGGACGGGCGCCTGCTGCATGTGACCTCATCCTCCACGCCGACAGCCCCGGACCGTGAGGACGCCAACGAGATCCTCTATGCCCGTGCAACGCTTGCGCTGCACCGCTACGAGGCCGAGGACGCCGAGCGCCACGACGCCGCGCAGATCCAGACCGACGACGCCTCGGCCGGGCGCAAGATGCGCCTATCCAGCAATGCCGATGCGGCCCTGCGCTTCAAGGTGCAGGTCGGGACCGCGGGCAGGCAGCGCGTACAGGTGCGCTATGAGGCCGTCGGCTTTCCGGCCATCCCCGTGCTGCAGGTCAATGGAGCGCTGGCGACGCCAGACGCTTCGCCAGCACCGGACGGCAAGGGCTGGCAGCTCGCGAGCTGGACGGTCCCGCTGCAGCGCGGCGCCAACACGCTGGTGCTGAGCAACCCGGAGCGCCCGCTGGATTATGACCATCTGGACATCCTGGGACTGACGCCATGACCGGAACACCGTCCCAGGCAGAGATCGCGCGCGTGCGTTCTAGATTTTGTCGGATAATACTGTCAGCGGCGCCATCTCGTGCGTCTGGACAGAGGATTTCCAGTGAGACAGATCGCGGTGCGCAACCTGCACGACCAGGTGATCCAGGAGATCGGCCGGCTCATCATCAGCGGCGAGATCAAGCCTGGCGAGCTGCTGCCGCGCGAGGAGGCGCTGGCCCAGCGCATGGCGGTCAGCCGCTCGGCGTTACGCGAGGCGCTCAAGGTGCTCGGCTCCAAGGGCCTGATCGAGACCAAGCAGAAGACCGGCACCCGGGTGCGCGACCCGCGCTACTGGAACCAGCTGGACGCCGACATCCTGGGATGGCGCTGCGCCTCGATGCCCACCGAGGACTTCGTGGAGAAGCTGGTCGAGATGCGCGCGATCATCGAGCCGGCGGCCGCTGCGGCGGCCGCCAAGCGGCGCACCGCCGAGCAGCTGGCCCGCATCAAGCAGGCCTACGAGGCGATGGACGCGGCCGTGGACCAGGACGCCTGGACCAAGGCGGACCTGCAGTTCCACGAGGCCGTGCTGGATGCCTCCAACAACGAGCTGATGGGCTCGTTGTTCTCGGTGATCGAGACCGCGCTGGGCACCTACTTTTTGCTGTCGGCGCGCAAGGCGGCCGACTTCAAGTATTCGCTGCCGCGCCACTTCGCCGTCTACGACGCGATCCGGCTCAAGCGCCCGGAATCGGCGCGCGAAGCCATGGCCGGGATGATCGTCGATTCACGCGCCAACATCCGGCGCCGTTCGCGCAGCAAAGCCACTTAAACCTGACGGAGTCCGCATGAGCACCGCATGGCTGCAACCTCTTCCACTGGTTGCGATCCTGCGGGGGCTGACGCCGCAGGACGCGATCGGCGTCGGCACCGCACTGGTCGATGCCGGCTTCCGCACCCTGGAAGTCCCGCTCAATTCGCCCGACCCATTGGAGAGCATCGGCCTGCTGGCCGAGGCCTTCGGTGATCGCTGTCTGGTCGGTGCCGGCACAGTGACCACCCCAGCCCAGGTCCATGACATCGCCCGCGTTGGCGGCCGGCTCATCGTCATGCCGCATGGCGACACGGCGGTCGTGGCCGAAGCCAAGGCCGCCGGCATGGTCTGCGCCCCCGGCGTGGCAACCATGACCGAGGCCTTCGCCACGCTGGCCGCGGGCGCCGACGCGCTCAAGCTCTTCCCCGCCGAACAGCTCCCTCCTGCCGTGCTCAAGGCTTGGCTGAGCGTGCTGCCCAAGGGCACCGCCCTGCTGCCGGTCGGCGGCATCACCCCGGACAACATGGCCGATTACCTCGCCGCCGGAGCCCGTGGTTTCGGCATCGGCTCGGCGCTGTACAAGCCGGGCACGCCAGCCGCCGAGGTCGGCGCGCGTGCCCGCACGTTCATCGACGCCTGGAACAAAACGACCCACAGGGCCCCCACCCCATGAAAATCACTGCCATCACCACCTTTCTGGTTCCGCCGCGCTGGCTGTTCGTCCGCATCGATACCGATGCCGGCATCAGCGGCTGGGGCGAACCGGTCGTCGAGGGCCGCGCGCAGACCGTCGCCGCGGCCGTCGATGAACTTTCCGATTACCTGATCGGCAAGGACCCGCGCCACATCGAGGACCACTGGCAGGTGCTGTACCGCGGCGGTTTCTATCGCGGCGGCCCGATCCTGATGAGTGCCCTGGCGGGCATCGACCAGGCCCTGTGGGACATCCACGGCAAAGCCCTGGGCCAGCCGGTGCACGCGCTGCTGGGCGGCCCGGTGCGCCAGCGCATGCGTGTGTACTCGTGGATCGGGGGCGATCGCCCAGCCGACACCGCGCGCGCGGCCACCGCGGCGGTGGAGCGCGGTTTCAGCGCGGTCAAGATGAACGCCACCGAGGAGGTGCAGTTCGTCGATTCCCACGACAAGGTCACCCGCGTGCTGGAAAACGTGCAGGCCGTGCGCGATGCGGTCGGCAAGGACATCGGCCTGGCCGTGGACTTCCATGGCCGCGTGCACAAGCCGATGGCCAAGGTGCTCATGCGCGAGCTGGCGCCCTTCGACCTGATGTTCATCGAAGAGCCGGTGCTCTCCGATCACCTGGAGGCGATCCCAGAATTGGCCGCGCTCTCCCCTGCCCCGATCGCGCTGGGCGAGCGCCTGTATTCGCGCTACGACTTCAAGCGCGTCCTCACCACCGGCGGCGTGGACATCATCCAGCCCGATCCCTCGCATGCCGGCGGCATCACCGAGACGTGCAAGATCGCCGCGATGGCCGAAGCCTTCGACGTGGCGCTCGCCCTGCATTGCCCGCTCGGGCCCATCGCGCTGGCGGCCAACCTGCAGATCGACGCGGTCTGCTACAACGCCTTCATCCAGGAACAAAGCCTGGGGATCCATTACAACGCCTCCAACGATCTGCTGGATTACCTGGTGGACCGTTCGCCGTTCGCCTACCAGGACGGTTATGTCGCCATCCCCGGCGGCCCGGGCCTGGGCATCGAGATCAACCAGGCCTATGTGGACGAACGCGTCGCCGAGGGCCACCGATGGCGTAACCCCATCTGGCGGCATGCCGATGGCAGCGTGGCCGAGTGGTGAGTGCGATGAGGGAGGACATCGAACACACCGAGACCGCGTCGATGGCGCGCTACCCCAGCCTGGCCGGGAGGACGGTGCTGGTCACCGGCGGCGCCACCGGCATCGGCGCTGGTTTCGTCGCGCACTTCGCGCGGCAGGGCGCGCGCGTAGCGTTCCTGGACATCGACGACGCCGGCGCGCAGGCCTTGCAGGCCACCCTGGCCGATGCGGAACACGTCCCGCTCTACCGGCACTGCGATGCCACGGATCTGGAGGCGCTAGAGACGGCGATCGCCGAGGCCCGTGCGCAGCTCGGGCCGATCACCGTGCTGGTCAACAACGCGGCCAATGACGTGCGCCATCGTTTCGGTCAGACCACCGCGGCTGAGTTCGAACGCAACATCGCGGTCAACCTGCGCCACCAGTACTTCGCCACCCAGTCGGTGGTCGGCGACATGCGCGCAGCCGGTGGTGGCTCGGTCATCTGCCTGGGTTCCACCGGTTGGATGATCAAGAATGCCGGCTACCCGATGTACGCCATGGCCAAGTCGGCCGTGCACGGCCTGGTCAACGGCCTGGCCCGCGAGCTGGGCGCCGACCGCATCCGCATCAACGCGCTGGTGCCCGGCTGGGTGATCACCGACAAGCAGCGTCGCCTGTGGCTGGACGATGCCGGCAAGGCGCAGATCGCCCAGTCGCAGTGCCTGCCCGGCTACCTGCAGGTCGAGGACCTGGCGCGGATGGCGCTGTTCCTGGCGGCCGACGACAGCCGCATGTGCACCGGCCAGCAGTTCATCGTGGATGGGGGCTGGGTGTGAGCGACGACGCACGCACGGTCGTGGCTGCCGGCAACCGCCTGGGCGAAGGCGTGGTGTGGTGCGAGCGCACCGGCGCCCTGCTGTGGACGGACATCCACAACGCGGTGCTGTGGCGCCACGTCCCGGCCACCGGTCACACGCAGCAATGGCCGATGCCCGAGCGGCTGGCCTCGTTCGCGCTGTGCCAGGCCGATGGCTGGCTGCTGCTGGCGCTGGCCTCCAGGCTTGCCTTCTTTCACCTGGACACTGGGGAACTACGCCCGCTATGCGACATCCCACGTGCGCCCGATACGCGCGCCAACGATGGGGGCGGCGACCGGCAGGGTCGCTTCGTGTTCGGCACGCTGCACGAGCCGGCGCAGGGTCCCAAGCACAAGGTCGGCGGCTTCTTCCGGCTCAATGCGGATCTGACTTTGGAGGCGCTGCCGCTGCCCGGCGTGGCGATCTCCAACAGCATCGCCTTCAGCCCGGCTGGCGACACGATGTACTTCTGCGATTCGCTGGACCGGCGCATCCAGCACGTCGCATATGGCGACACGCTGGGTGTGCCCGCCACGTTCGTCGACCTGTCCGATCACCCCGGCGAGCCGGACGGCGCGGCGGTGGACGCCCAAGGCGGCCTCTGGAGCGCGCAATGGGGCGCGGCCCGGGTGACGCGCTATCTGCCCGACGGCCAACACGATCGCGATATCCATCTCCCTACCGCCCAGCCCACACGGCCGGCGCTGGGTGGTGCGGACCTGTCCACGCTGTACATCACCAGTGCCCACGACGGCCTGGTGGGGAGTGACCGTGATCCAGCCGCCGGCGATGTCTTCGCCGCGCCGGCCGGCGTGCGCGGCCTGCCCGAAGCGCGCTTTGCCGGCGATCCCAACGCCGCATTGCGCTCCTGATCCCGATCCGACCTGCGGAGAGTTTCCCCGATGCGTCTTTCCCCCCTCGACATCACCATCGTGCTGGTCTACCTGACCGGCATCTTCGTGCTGGCCCAAGTGGTCTCGCGCGAGAAGGGTGGCCGTGAGAAGTCCGCTCAGGACTACTTCCTGGCCAGCCGCAGCCTGCCCTGGTGGGCCATCGGCGCTTCGCTGATCGCGGCCAACATCTCGGCCGAGCAAATCATCGGCATGTCCGGCTCGGGCTATGCCATCGGCCTGGCCATCGCCTCCTACGAGTGGATGGCGGCCCTGACCCTGCTGATCGTCGGCAAGTGGTTCCTGCCGATCTTCCTGCGCAACCGCATCACCACCATGCCGCAGTTCCTGGAGGAGCGTTACGGCACGCGCATCCGCACGGTCATGGCGATCTTCTGGCTAGCGCTGTACGTGTTCGTCAACCTCACCTCGATCCTGTGGCTGGGCTCGATCGCCATCGCCCAGGTCACCGGGATGGACCAGATGCTGGCGCTGGTGTTGCTGGGCGCCTTCGCCCTGTTCTATCAGCTCTATGGCGGACTCAAGGCCGTGGCCCTGACCGACATCGTGCAGGTCTCGCTGCTGGTCATCGGCGGCATGATGGTCACGGTCATTACGCTGAGCAAGATCGGGGATGGCAGCGTGGTGGCCGGCTTCACCACCCTGCTGGCGCAGGAACCGGGCCGCTTCCAGATGATCCTCAAGCCCGACAACCCCTTCTACAAGGACCTGCCGGGCCTGTCGGTGCTGATCGGTGGGCTGTGGATCGCCAACCTGAGCTACTGGGGCTTCAACCAATACATCATCCAGCGCGCCCTGGCCGCCAAGGACGTGCCCGAAGCGCAGAAGGGCATCGTATTCGCCGCCTTCCTCAAGCTGCTGATCCCGGTGATCGTGGTGCTGCCGGGCATCGCGGCGGTGATGCTGGCCCCGGGGCTGGAGCGCCCCGATGAGGCCTATCCGACGATGATGCGGCTGCTGCCCAGCGGCGTGCTGGGGCTGGTCTTCGCCGCGCTGATCGCCGCGATCGTGGCCTCGCTGGCGTCCAAGATCAATTCGGTGGCGACCATCTTCACCCTGGACTTCTATGCCAAGCGCGCCCCCGAGGCGTCGCAGAAGCGCCTGGTGATGGTCGGACGCATCACCGCGATCACCGCGATCGTCATCGGCGTGCTGACCGCCCGGCCGCTGCTGGGCGGCTTCGACCAGGGCTTCCAGTACATCCAGGAGTTCACCGGCTTCTTCACCCCGGGCATCGTGGTGATCTTCTTCCTGGGCATGTTCTGGAAACGGGCCAACGAAGCCGGCGCCCTGACCGCCGCCATCGCCTCGTTTGTCCTGTCCCTGGTGCTCAAGGTGGCGCTGCCGGACGTGCCGTTCATGAACCGCATCGGGCTGGTTTTCCTGTTGTCACTGGTCCTGGCGATCGTGGTGTCGCTGGTCACCAAGGCCAGCGGCGACCGCGACCGCATCCAGACCCGTGATGTCAGCTACCACACCACGCCCTCGTTCAACGTGGCCGCGCTTGCGGTGGTGGCGATCCTGACGGCGCTGTACGTGACCTTCTGGTGAGCCCGCTCGCGGCGCGATGGCGCGCAGGCGTGGCGCTCGCTGGAATGGTGCTGGCGCACATGGCCCTGCCGTGGTCCGCCGCGGCCGCGGAAGCCGTCCGGGTTGATTGGGGCCGACGCGCGGTGCTGGCCCGCGACGGCGCTGGCTGGGGCCGGATGACGCGGCTGCAGGACGGCCGCTGGCTGGCGGTGAATACCCGCTTCGGCGTCGCGCAGGAGGGTACGCCGTTGGAGCTGCGCATCAGCGAGGACCGTGCCCGCACCTGGACGCTCCGCGGGCAAGTGGTCGAGGCCGGACGCCGACTGGACAACGGCGAACTGCTGCAATTGCCGGACGGCCGCATCCTGCTGGCGATGCGCTCACTCATCGAGCATCGCTCCTATCGGCTGGTGCTTTACGCCAGTGACGATCAAGGCCTTCACTGGCAGCCCCTGAGCGTGATCGCCCGCAACGAGGAGCCGCGGGGACGCACCGATCGCGGCGTATGGGAGCCCAAGCTTTACCTGTTGCCCGACGGGCGGCTGACGGTGCTCTATGCCGACGAAACCCTGGCCGACGCCAGCCCCGCCTACGCCCAGGTGGTCGCGCAGCGCATCTCGGAAGACGGTGGACGCAGCTGGGACGATCGCCGGGTGGTCGCCGCCGAACCCGGCGGCGGCCACCTGCGCCCGGGCATGCCGGTGATGACCCGATTGGTCGATGGCCGATGGCTGATGGCGTTCGAGATCTGCGGCCGCGATCCGCAATGCCCGGTGTCGATGAAATATTCCGACGATGGCGTCCATTGGGACGAGGGCCTGGGCATGCCGATGGGCGGCCTGCGCTGCGCGCCTTCGGTGCTGGCGCTCGAAGGCACGCTCCTGGCGACGTCCTGCGCCAACCGGATCGAGGCCAGCCAGGACGCTGGCGCCAAGTGGCGGCCCCTGCCGTCGGCGCCGGGTCCCGTCGGCTTCCTCCACAGCTGGCCGGCCCTGTACGACCTGGGCGATGGCGAGATCGCCCAGCTCAGCAACGTCGGACGCAATGTGGAGTTTAGGTTCGGTCGCCTGCGCGTGGCACCTTGACCACGGGTCCTGCGCCGCGGAGCGGGTGAGGCGAAGCGGCTGCTTCCGTGCTCCGCGCTGCCACCCGACCTCAGCCTGGCACCAGCCGTGCGCCCGTGGCCTCCACGGCCTTCGTGGCGACCGGGAGCGGCGCGTCGTCGTCCCGATACCGCTCGGCGATGGCGACAACCTGCGCTTCGATGGCGAAGAACGCATCCAGGACCGCAGGGTCGAAGGTCGTCCCACGCAGTTCCTGCATCATCGCCTTGGCCCGCTCGTGCGGATACGGGTCCTTGTAGCAGCGCCGGCTGATCAGCGCATCGTAGATGTCGGCCACCGCCATGATCCGGCCCGACAGGGGAATCTGCTCGCCCTGCAGGCCGTCCGGATAACCGGTGCCATCCCACTTCTCGTGGTGGGTGGCGGCGATCTCGCCGGCGATGCGCAGGAAGTTGTCGCCTTCGATGCTGCGCGCAGTGCTGTAGATGATCTTGCGGCCGAAATGCGCATGTCCGCGCATGATCTCCCGCTCCTCGGGCGTATGCGGACCGGGCTTGAGCAGGATGTGGTCGGGCACACCGACCTTGCCGATGTCATGCAGCGGCGCGGACAGGAACAGCAGCTCGATGTATTCCTCGGTCAGTAGCGCGGGATGCTGCTTGGTCCTGCGCAACTCCTCGGCGATGGCGCGCACGTAGTGCTGGGTGCGCTTGATATGCGCGCCGGTTTCCGGGTCCCGCGTTTCGGCCACCGCGGCCATCGACTCGATGGCCACCTGCCGGGCATTGGCCAGCTGCCTGCGCCAGCGCAGCGCCTGTCGCTGGCTGAAGACAAAGCGCAACGCGAAACCGCCCACCAGCACGACACACAGCGTCAGCAGCGGCCCGCCCATCGGCAGGAACAGGCCCGTGTGCTGGAAGGCCATGGCCATGCTTCCCAGCAGCGCGGACGCGGCCATCACCGTGGCCAGGCTCACCACCGTCAGGCGATAGCCGGAGACGCACAGCAGACCGAACACCGCCGCCACCAGCAGGCCCAACGCAAGTGCGAGGCCGCCACCCCACACAGGCACGCGCACCAAGGCATCGTCCAGGATGTTCTGGGCCATGACCGACTGGATCTTGAGACCGGAGAATTCCGCGTCGACGGCCGTGGCATGGACATCGTTCAAGCCGACCGCGGAGGATCCTATGAAGACGATCTTGCCGGCCAGATCCTTCGGTCGGACCTGGCCGCTGAGCACCTCGACCGCCGGCACGCTGCTGTACACGCGCGAGGGGCCATTGAAACGCAACAGCGCGTAGCCGCTCCGATCGATGGGAATGCGATGCTCGCCGATCTTCAGCGATAGCCCATCGCGGCCGGCTTCCACCGTCCCGGACTGGACACCCAGCGCCCGCATCGTCGCGGCCAGCGCCAGACTCGGATAGACCACCCCCTGGTGTTCGATCAGCAGCGGCAACCTACGCAGCACCCCGTCCGCATCCAGGCGGCTGTTCACGAAGCCGCTCACCCGGGTCTGCGCGGCCACGGCCGGCGTGTTCTCCATCACCCCGGGGGCCTGCTCGAGCGTCATCAGGTCCAGCCGGCCATCGAACCCGAACCCAGGCCGCAGCGCCCGGGGCGCGGTCTGGTGGTCGAAATAGAAGTAGCGCGCGCCGATCGCGTCGGATCGGGCCATCGCCTGCCCCAGGTAGCCGTCATTGTCCTGCAGGCCTTCGGGGACGCCCGGGATCCCGATGTCCAGGTCGAAATCCCGCTTGAATGCCTGCCGGATATCGACCAGCGAGGTCCGGTCCGGCTCCGGGAACAACACATCCAGCGCGAGGGCGGCCGGCTTGGCGGCGGCGACGCCTTCCACCAGGGAGGCGACCCGATAGCGCGGCCACGGCCACTGCCCGACCGAGGCCAGGCTGACCTCGTCGATATCGACCACGACCACGTCCGGCGCCGGTGCCTGCGAGGCGCTGCGCACCAGCAAGGTGTCCAGCAACCAACGATCCAGCGCGCCAGCCGGACCCAGGCCACTGCGTCCAGCCAGCCCGATCAGGGCGGCGACGCCAAGCGCGGCCAACAGGCAGGCGACGATGGTGCGCCGTGGCACGGGGGCGGTAGGGATGAAGGTGCTCATGGCGCGTGCGGACTCACAGGATCACGATTTCCGCACGGCGATTGCGGGGCTCGGGCACCCCCGGCCGCGTCGGGACCAGCGGTGCCTTGTCACCGAAATACTGCACATCCACCGGCAGCTCCGGGTCGATCTGCTTAAGCAATTTGGCCACGACACGGGCGCGTTGGGCCGACAGCGACAGGTTGTACGCCGCCGTGCCCGCCGCATCGGCGTAGCCGAAGACGGTCACCTCGGTCGGCAGACGGTCGCGCACGGCTTCCAGCACCTGCGGCAGCAGGCGCTTGGATTCGGGCGTCAATTCCATGCTGTCGAATAGGAAATTCAGTACGAAGCTGCGCGGCGGGGTGGGCTGGGCATCCAGCAGGGCCCGATGGGCCGCGTCGAAGCGCGCCTGATCCTGGGCGTGCGGCGGCTTGGGCGCGGCGGCGGACGGCGCGATTTCCACAGCGGCGTATGCCTGGTCGATGCGCTGGCTGCCCTGGCCGTTGGACACCACGACCGCGCCGACGTGCCCCTCCTGGTCGGGCAGCAGCGTCACCCGCGTGGGCGCCGAGGCGCAGGCGCCCAGCGTCATTGCCGCCACGCACGACAGGGCCAGTCGCCCGGCGCCACGGAATCGCATGACAGACATGGTTAGCTCAGTTGGCTTCGATGAGGAACCGGGTACCACGCACGCCCACAGTGGCCTTGGGCGTCTCGATCTTCACCGACTCAGGATCAAGCTTGCCGATCTTGCCGGACTCGTAGATCGCCGAGCCGCGGGTCATGTAGAGCGAGAAGGAGAACTTGTCCTCCTTCGGCGCGAAGACGTAATCGCGCACCACGATGTCCGCGTCCTGCCCCAGCGTCAGCAACGTGCCATCACGGAACACGATCGATGCGGTGGCACCTGCGCCGGTGACCACCCGATCGGAGACCTCAAGTTGCGCGCCTCCGGCCGCCTCGAGCGTCTTGCCACCGCGCGTGATCGTCACCGACCCGCGCGCCTGTTTGACCAGCGCGACATGCCCATCATCGATGGTGCTTTCCGCGGCCAGCACGGGAATGGCCAGGCATACCAGACACAACAGCGCCACCAGGCGCAGGCAAAGCTTCATCACGATTTCCCCCTGTCAAGGCACGGCCACCCCGGTCGCACTCCATCCCCGCGTGGCTGACGCCACATCCTGCATCCATGTATCCGAACCGGCATGCACGATATCGGCCGCGCATGTTGCAAATACAGTGTCAGATGATGGGCAGAAAAGCATAAACAAAACCTTCATCATCCTGACCAGGGATGGATCGCGTTTCCACGCGCCGCGGCGCCTGCCAATCCAGGAAAAATGGACCCTGGTGCTAGGTCGGCGGTGTCCACCGCCCCCTTACAATTCAGCCAGGCGTCTGCGCCGTGTCGGCGGGAAAACGCGGGTCCCTGAAAGACCCGCGTCCGCTGCGTCAAGCCGTCAACGCCGGCCGAGGCAGCTTGTCCAACAGCTTGTCCAGCGTCACTGGGTAATCACGGATCCGCACGCCGGTGGCGTTGTAGACCGCATTGGCCACGGCAGCGGCGACGCCGCAAATGCCCAATTCCCCGACGCCCTTGGCCTTCATCGGCGAACTGGTCGGATCCGTCTCTTCGAGAAAGACGACTTCCTGGTGCGGGATGTCCGCATGCACGGGCACCTCGTAGCCGGCCAGGTCATGGTTGACGAAATACCCAAGCCGCTTGTCGATCACCAGTTCCTCCATGAGGGCCGCACCGGCACCCATGGTCATGGCCCCGATGACCTGGCTGCGCGCCGACTTGGGATTGAGGATGCGACCGGCCGCGCACACCGCCAGCATGCGCCGGATGCGGATCTCGCCGGTATAGCTGTCCACCGCGACCTCGACGAAGTGTCCGCCGAAGGTCGATTGCTGGTAGCGCTCGGCCAGGTCGCCGTATTCCATGGTGTCCTCGACGGTCAGCGGGCCGGCACTGGCGGCGTCGGCAAGCCGCTTGCGCTGTGCGCCCACCTGCACCATGCCGTCGCTGAAATCCGCCTGCGCAGGATCGAGACCGAGCTTGGCCGCGACCGCTTCGCGCAATTTCATGCAGGCCGCATAGACGCCGGCCGTGGAGCTGTTGGCACCCCACTGCCCGCCCGAGCCGGCCGACACGGGGAACGCCGAATCGCCCAGCACGACCTTCACCTGCGACATGGGCACGCCCATCATTTCCGCCGCGGTCTGGGCGATGATGGTGTAGGTTCCGGTCCCGATGTCGGTCATATCGGTTTCCACCGTCACCAGACCGGCGTTGTCCAGCGTGACCCGCGCGCCGGATTTCATGTTGAGGTTGTTGCGGAAGGCCGCTGCCATGCCCATACCGATCAGCCAGCGTCCTTCGCGGCGCATCGCAGGCTTGGTGCGTTTGTCCCAGCCGAAGCGCTCGGCCCCCTGCTCCAGGCATTCCACCAGGCGTCGCTGGGAAAACGGGCGCTCGGGCTTGGCCGGATCGACCTGGGTGTCGTTAAGCACACGAAACTTGACCGGATCCATGGCCAGCTTTTCGGCCATTTCATCCATGGCGATCTCCAGGGCCATCAGCCCGGGGGCCTCGCCGGGCGCGCGCATGGCATTGCCCTCCGGCAGGTCCAGCATCGCCAGACGCATGGCGGTCATCCGATTGGGCTCGGCATAGAGCAACTGGGTCTGGGCGACGGCGGTTTCTGGATCGCCGCCCGGCAGATTGCCGGACCAGCTCTCATGGCCGATGGCGGTGATCTTGCCGTCACGGGTAGCGCCAATGCGCAGGCGCTGCAGCGTGGCCGGCCGGTGGGTCGTGTTGTTGAACACCTGCGGTCTGGCCAGGGTCACCTTGACCGGACGCCCCACGTGCTTGGCCCCGAGCGCGGCCAGGATGGCGTCGGTGCGCACGAACAGCTTGCCGCCGAAACCGCCGCCCAAGTAAGGCGATATCAGGCGGACGTTCTCCTTCGGCAAGCCCAACGTCTTGGCCACATCCCCACGCCCCCAGGCGATCATCTGGTTCGAGGTCCACAGGGTCACCTTGTCGCCGTCCCACCGGGCGATGGAGGCATGCGGCTCCATCATCGCGTGGGAATGGTCCGGGGTGTGATAGGTCGCGTCCAACTGCACGGGCGCCGCGGCGAAGGCCCCGGCGAAGTCGCCGACCGCGGTGTCCTTGTTGCTGTCGCCTTCAGGCATCTTCGCGGTGTCGCGCGCGGCCGCCAGGTCGTACTTTCCCTGCTGGCGCACGTAATCCACCTTCACCAGGGCGGCCGCTGCCCGGGCCTGCTCGAAGGATTCGGCCACCACGATGGCGACCGCCTGGTGGTAATGCTCGATCTCGGGCCCTCCGAGCAAGGTGGCGGTATTGAACTGGCCCTTGCCCAGCTTGCCCGCGTTCTGCGCGGTGACGATGCCCAGTACGCCCGGCGCAGCCTTGGCGGCGGCCAGATCCATCGCACGGATGCGTCCCTTGGGGATCGCGGCACAGACCACGTAGCCGTAGGCGGCATCGGGGGCCACGTCGTGGCGCTCGTACGCGTAGGGCGCGGTGCCGGTGGTCTTGAGCGGACCATCGATGCGGTCGTGGGGTTTGCCGACGATCCGGCCCTTATCGATGGGGTTGGTCGTGGCTGGCGTGTCGAATTTCATCTCATGCCCTCGCTTCGGCCAGGATGGCGCCCAGCGTCCGCTCCACCAGCGGCAGCTTGAAGGCGTTGTGTTCGGTGGTTTTGGCGCCGGCCAGGAGGGTGTCCACCACGGCCTTGGCCCCGTTGGGCATCTGGGCGTCGGCGGCGGGGTCGCGCCACGGCTTATAGGCCACGCCGCCAAGTGCGACCGCGCCGGTGCCGTCGGGCTGCACGATCGCGGCCACGGAGATCAGGGCAAAAGCATAGGACGCGCGGTCGCGGACCTTGTGGTAGACCTGCTTGCCGCCCGCCGGCTTGGGCAGGGTCACCGCGGTGATCAGTTCACCGCGCTCCAGCGTGGTCTCCAGGTGCGGCGTGGTCCCCGGTGCGCGATACAACTGGTCCAGGGCAATCACGCGGGTCTGTCCGTCCGGCTTGACCGTCTCCACCTTGGCGTCCAGTGCGCGCATGGCCACGGCCATGTCGCTGGGATGGGTGGCGATACATGCGGGGCTGGCACCGACAATGGCCAGCTGCCGGTTGAAGCCTTCCGCGGCGGCACAGCCACTGCCCGGCAGGCGTTTGTTGCAGGCCTGGTTGGTGTCGTAGAAATACGGGCACCTCGTGCGCTGCAGCAGATTGCCGGCTGTCGTGGCCTTGTTGCGCAGCTGACCGGACGCGCCGGCCACCAGGGCGCGGGTCAACAGCGGATAGTCCTTGCGCACCCGTGCATCGGCGGCCAGGTCGGTGTTGCGAACCAGTGCGCCAATCCGCAGGCCGCCGTCTTCGATCGGCTCGATCGCATCGAGTTCCAAGGCGTTGACATCCACCAGATGGGTCGGCGTCTCGATCTGCAGCTTCATCAGGTCGATCAGGTTGGTCCCGCCGGCGATGAATTTCGCATCCGGATGGTCCGTCAGCGCCTGCGCGGCCTCGGCTGCGGAGCTCGCGCGCGCGTATGTGAAGGCTTTCATGCGTTCTCCCCCGCCACTTCGCTGATCGCATCCAGGATGTTGGAGTACGCACCGCAGCGGCAGATGTTGCCGCTCATGCGCTCGCGCACTTCCTCCGGCGTGAACTTGCCAGGGGCGTTCAGGTCTTCGGTGACGTGGCTGGGAATGCCCTGCTTGATCTCTTCCAGCACAGTCACCGCCGAGCAGATCTGGCCCGGGGTGCAGTAGCCGCACTGATAGCCGTCGTGCTTGACGAACGCCGCCTGCATGGGATGCAGCGCATCGGGCTGGCCCAGCCCTTCAATCGTGGTGATCTTCGCGCCATCGTGCATGACCGCGAAGGTCAGGCAGGTATTGATGCGGCGGCCATCGACGATGGCCGTGCAGGCCCCACATTGGCCGTGATCGCAGCCCTTCTTCGTTCCGGTGAGCTTGAGGTGCTCACGCAGTGCGTCGAGCAGCGTGGTGCGTGTGTCCAGTTCCAACGTGGTCGGCTTGCCGTTGACCTCCAGCGTGACCTTGGCGGTTGAGACGGTCTCGGCTCTGGGGGCCCTGGCGACCATCGCCTGCACGGGGGCAGCGACCATGCTGCCTGCCGCAACGCCGGCGGCCGAAACCCCGCTGGCGGCGATCATTTCGCGACGGGTGATCTTGAGGTCGTGCAAGGGATTGTTCATGCCTGGCTAGTCCTCTAGCTGGGTGGGGGATTTGCGTGATGCCCTAGCCTCCACCAACCAGGGTCAGGCATGCGTGAATCCGAGGGCGCGCATGGCCCCCGATCCTGGGAGCGGATCGCCCATTGCGTGCCCTGTCGCATCGCGCAACGTCATGGGTCATATGGATGCATATGCATCAGTCGAAGCACCGGTGCGTGCCTGGGAATGGGCGGTAAGAACGCGGTCGTGGTGAAAGATCGAGCCCTCCTGAAGACCGTCGTGATCTGCGCTGCTGGGCAGCCCTACGTTGGCTTGCAGGTATCGCCCCGTCGATCGATACGTCTAGAACCACTGTCCGGCGCCGGCCCTCACCGTCTCGCGCGGCCAGCGCCGCTGGGCTTTGCCGCGCATCCCTCGTCCCGGTCAGTCGGTGCGCGCCTGGCGCGGACCGCCGGCGACGCTCGGCTGCGTTAGCGCGGCTGATTCCTGGCCGGTCCAATGGCTGGACCATTTCGATTCTGTCCAACTTGTCAGGATTCCGACGCTAAATGCGTTCCCCATACCCGGGGGCGCACATACGGCCAGTCAGGCTCGCGGCGCATCAAGCTGGCTTCACATAAAAATTTTCGACTGCGACACAATATAAAAAAATGACCAACGCCCCGATGCACTGGATTGCGACGCCCCACATCCCGCCGGACCACCGTGGTCCGGTCGACCACGATTACCAGCCTTTTGGCGATCCGGCGACTGGGCGCCCCCTGGTCGACAGCCTGCGAGAGATGGTTGTCCAGTGGCCCGAAGCCATCGCAGTCGAAGAAGCTGGCGGCGTGACGACCCTGGAGGACCTTTGGCAACGCGCCGCGGGGCTGGCTGGCCAGATCACCCACGCCGTGCCAGAGGACTCCCATGTCGGCCTTCTGCTGCCGGCCGGCGCTGCCTACATGGTCGCCGTGTTCGCCTGCCTGATGGCGGGTCGGGTCATGGTGCCACTCGATGCGGCTTCGCCCGATGCGCGCAATATGGACATCGTCGAACGGGCCCGCATCAAGCTGGTGCTGGCCGAGCCGCATCATCACCGTTCCGCGTATGCGGGAGCCTTGGTGCTGGCGGTCGATCCACGCGTTGCCTGCGGCTCGCAGCCCGAGTTCCAGACCCTCCCGGTCGATCTGGACGCTCCTGCCGTCATCGTCTGCACTTCGGGCAGCTCGGGTCGCCCCAAGCTGATCGTGCACAGCCAACGCGCGATGATGAACTGGGTCCGCATTCACCATGATTCGGTGCACTTGACCCATCACGACCGGATGCTGTCGCTGTCGTCGCCCGCATCCCTGGCCGGTTTCGCGGGGTTCCTGAGCGCGCCGCTGGCCGCTGCGGCCACCCAGGTCGTGGATATCAAAAGCGCTGGGCTCGGCGGCCTGCTCGAGACCTTGGCGTCCAGGCCGGTCACCCAACTGCGCGCAGCACCCTCGATGCTGCGCGGCCTGGCGCGCCTTCCCGAAGCACGCAGCAGCTTCGCAGGCCTGCGCGTGGTGCACGCTTACGGCGAGCCGCTGCTCAAGGCCGACGTCGTGGCGCTGCGCCAGTCGCTGCCGGAAGGATGCTTCATCCGGTCCACGTATGGCGCGACTGAATCGAGCGGTCTGCAGTGGTTTGCAGATGATGACGATGCGTACGACCCGGTGCGCGTGGCGGCCGGCATCCTTCAACCGGACACCATGGCCGCCATCGTCGGCGACGATGGCATCAGCTGCAGCGACGGCGAACCGGGCGAACTGTGGATTCGCAGCAGATACAATGCGCTCGGCGAATGGAACGATGACCAGTTGGTCCCAGGGCGCCTGTTGCCGGACCAGGACGACGCTGGCTCACGCATCTATAAGACGGGCGATGTGGCCCGTTACCACGGGGATGGTGTCTTTACCGTCCTGGGCCGCAAGGATCGGATGATCAAGGTCAATGGCCAGCGTCTGGAGCCAGGCGAGATCGAAGTGGCCCTGCGTGCATTGCCCGAAGTCCGCGAAGCCGAAGTCGTCGTCGAACCCCGCAGCGAAGGGCCGCGACTGCTGGCCTTCGTCGTTGCCGACCCGCGGTGCGACGGGGCGAAGCTGCCCGCGCTGTTGCGTGCCGAACTACGGCGTGTGCTGCCCAGCTTCATGATCCCTTCCAGGATCCTTGTGGTCGATGCCATGCCGCGATTGCCGAACGGCAAGCTCGACGGCCTGTCGTTGCTGGCCCGCCTCAACACGCCTGACGTCTCGGTCAGCATCGCATGAATACCCCAGTGCGCTCGATAGAACAGCCAAAGCTGTTGACGACGGTCCAGGAAGTCTGGAGCGAAGTGCTCGGGTTTCCCTGCGATGAGACGCAAAGCTGGGAGGATGCCGGCGGCGATTCGCTGTGCACCTTGCACCTGCTGCTGGGGCTGGAGAAGGCACTCGGCCGCAGGCTTTCATACGATCAATTCGACCCGCAGTTGACGGCGATCGAACTGGCAAGCTCGTTGGGAAGCTCCACCGAAAACACGGGTGGTGCACCCCGTACCACGGCCGAAGGCGTGGTGACGATCTTCCTGTTTACCGGGATTTTCGGCGATGAGCCGATGCTGGCTGAATTCAGGCGCTCGTTCGGAGACCGGGTCCGCTTTCACACCATCGAGCCGCCTGGCCTCGATGCGCCCACCGCCGTGCTGACCGATCTGGTTGCCACCGCTGCGCTTGGCGTCGCGGAGATTGAACGCGTCGCTCCCACGGGCGATCTCTTTCTGGCGGGCTACAGCTTCGGAGGTGCCGCTGCCGTCCAGGCCGCTCACGTGCTGAGATCCTCCGGGCGCCGTGTCGCGTGGCTCGGCATTTTCGACACGCCGGTGGTGCCCGACGCGGCCAAATGGCGCCAGCGGTATCGCGACTGGAGCACCTTTGCCTTGCATCTGATGGGCGCCACCCGCCTCGGTCGTCGGCTGGTCATGGCCGCGCTCGAACGCTTGCGGCCCAGTTGGGTCGTGCGCTGCCAGCGCTCGTTGATCTGGCGCTTCCGACTGAGCGCCCTGGAGCGCTGGCATCCACTCCCGTTCGAGGGCCCAGCACTGTTGGTGCTCAGCGAAGAGCTCAGTCCGCGCACTGCAACGCGCTGGGCTGAACTCTGCCCTGGCATCGAGACCGTGCGCCTGCCAACCCTCCACACGGAGTTGCTGCGACGCAGTTCCATCCTGATCATTACGCCGATCATCGAGGCGGCGGTGCGCAGGACAGCGGGCAGCCCGCCGGCTGAAGCCGAATTGATGGAAGCAGTGCTTCAGTAGCGTCGATCCCCGGCGTGTTCTTCCGGGAACACGCCAACCTGGTTGCGCTGGCCTGGACGCAATGACCGGCCCGCCGCAGCGACGCTGTCCAACGGGCCGGCGTCTGAGGCTCTGGCCATCGGGTGCGTCGCGTCGCGATGATCAAGCCAGTCAAATCATGGCCAGGTTTCATCGGCAAGCCTTGAACACCCGCGCATCGGACCTCGAGGCATCGTCGAAGGACCAGCGCACGCCACGCCGCTCGTGCGCGGCTGCGCGTGCGAGGCGTGCGCGTTCACATGCAGTGGGCGCCCTGCGCGTGGCGCGCATCTTGGCGTGACGGCCTGGGCGCACGGGGGCGGCGCGGTTGCTGTCCTTCAGGGACTGGCGGTCGCGCTCGATGCTGCGTTCGGCCGCTGCACGCGCCAGGGAGGCGCCGCTTCCTGCTGCAGGCGCTGGAGTGGCCGTCCATTGTTTCTCGGTGAATCCCGGGCAGACCGCGGACTGGTAGACCACTTCGCCGTTCGCGTGGCGACATTTGTAGACCGTTTGCGCAGCGCCATGTCCGGCCATCAGGCAAAGCCCGACGATCAGCAGCATCTTCATCGCGGCACTCCTTTGCACGCCTGGGTGCTGCCAGCTTCAGGGCGAGGACGCCAACGCGCCATCGGGGCCAGGCCTGCCGGCGGGTCAGACAACCGCCCGGCTGCATCCAAGCCGACGCCGGCTGCGTAAGCAGGGCATCGCAGATCGCACAGGTGGGACATGTTCAAGCTGACAGCGCTCGCCTTGACGCTGGTGGCCGCGGCCGACCCGGCCGTGCCCGGCGTCACGCATTACGAAGGCAAGGCGTACGCGGCCTCGGGCAGGATGCTGTACACCGAATCGCATTGGATTGGCGAAGGCGGCCAACGCACCGTGCTCTATCGCTGCCCAAACGGCCAGCCCTTCGCGCGCAAGCGGGTGTCCGACGGCAGCGCGGCACCGGATTTCGAGCTGGTCGACGCACGGTCCCGATATCGCGAAGGCGTGCGTGGCCACGGCAGCGCACGAAAGGTCTTCAGCGCCACCGACGGCAAGGAGCGCTCCGCGGTGCTGCCGCGCGCCTCGGCCCAGGTCATCGATGCGGGCTTCGACCGCTACGTGCGCGACCACTGGACGGCGCTGGCCAAGGACCAGGACACCCGGATCGCATTTCTGGTGCCCGCGCGGCAGGCCAACCTGGACCTGCGCATCGCGGCGGGCGCCGCCAAGGACCGGACCCGCCAATTCAGATTGACCCTGGACGCGTGGTACGGCGGCATCGCACCCAGCATCACCGTCACTTACGACAATGACAGCCGCCGCCTGCTGCGTTTCGAAGGCGTCGGCAATATCCGCGATGCCAAGGGCCGCTATCCCAAGGTCCGGATCGAATTTCCGGCCAACACGGTTGGCACCGCGACCCAGGCCCAGATGCAGGAAGCATCCTCCATGCCACTGGTGAGCACCTGTGCCGCGTAGGCTTGCGCCAATCGCCCGTGACACCGCGCCTCACGCATCGCAGGCGTATCAGCCGCTGATGCGGCCTTCGCGTCAGCTTTCATTGGGAGGATCGACATGGTCAACGTTTACCTGTGGCTCAACGCCCTGCTCTACATCGGCCTGGCCATCTGGTGCACGGTCGCGCCTGATGCCACTGCCCATGCGGTGGGTTTCACCGCGCTCACGCCGTCTGGCCAGACCGAGTTCCTGGCGGTCTATGGCGGCATGGAATTCGGGATCGGCGTCCTCTTTGCTTACTTCGCCGTCAGCCGGCAGCCACGCAACGGACTGGTCCTGGGGATGGTGTTCTACGCACCCATCGTGGCCTGGCGGGCTTACGCGATCAGCCGTTATGGGCCGTTGGAGTCCACGACCATCGGGCTGGCCGCGGCCGAATGGGTGCTGTTCCTCTCCGGCCTGGCCCTGTTCCTGCGATGGCGCAACAAGCACACATGAAGATGTCGAGGCGGGGTTGACGGTGATTTCTGTAGGATCGCGGAACCCACAAGCCACCACGACCTCACAAGGCCAACACCGCATGGCGGACTCCACCGAGCGCAGCCGGGCTGCCGACGAAGCCGACCAGTTGTTGCTGGCCACGGCACGCGGCGACGGGGTCGCCTTTGAACGTCTCTATCGCATGACCTCGCCACGGCTGTTCGCGGTCTGCATGCGCTTGCTGTCCCAGCGCAGCGAAGCCGAGGACGTGCTGCAGGAGGTCTACAGCAATGTCTGGCGCAAGGCCGGCCAGTTCGATCCGGCCAAGGCCAGCGGCCTGACCTGGATGGCGATGATGGCCCGCAACCGTGCGATCGACCATCTGCGCGCCTCGCGCATGGAGCGCGGCGCCATCCCGATCGACCTTGGCCCGGAACTGGTGGACGGCGCGCCGCGGGCCGATCAGGTGACCGAGGCCGCGCAGGACGCCCACGGCCTGGACGTCTGCCTGGAAGAGCTGGAGCCGCGCCGTCGACTCCTGGTGCGCACCGCCTTCTTCGAAGGCAGCACCTACGAAGAACTCGCCACCCGCAGCGGCACGCCCTTGGGGACGGTCAAGAGCTGGATCCGCCGCAGCCTGGCCAAGCTCAAGGCGTGCCTGGAACGATGAACATGACCCCTGACACCATCGAGCAGGATCCGCCTGGCGAATCGGTCCTGGCCGGCGAGTTCGTGCTCGGTGTGCTGGAGCCGCAGGCGCATGCCGCCGCCCGCGCGCGGGTTGAACAGGATCCCGCCTTCGCCGCCGACGTGCAGCGATGGGAGCAACATCTTGCCCCGCTGGTCGACCAGGTGGCGCCGATCGAGGTGCCCGACTATCTCTGGATCCGTATCGGCAGCGCGCTGGGGCTGCTGCAACCGGCGCCTGACAGAGGCGGACATGCCACCGCATCATCGCCGCGCACCGGCTTCTGGAACAATCTTGGGCTGTGGCGCGGCGTTGGCATTGGCGGGCTGGCCACGGCGATGGTGGCGGTGCTGGCCCTGGTCTCGCTCCTGCGCCAGGCACCCCCGACCGCAACGCCTCCGGTCGCGCAGCAGGCGCCGACACCGCCCGCTCAGCCGATCCCGCAGATGGTCGCCTCGCTGGCCAGCGACGACGGACAGACCGGCTATGTGGCCACGATGGATACCCGCAGCGGACGCATGACGATCATGCCCATGCACCCGGCTCGTGAGCCGGGCCGCGTGCCCGAATTGTGGATCATCCCGAAGGGCGGCAAGGCCATCTCCATGGGCCTGCTCGATCCGGACCATCCGCAGCAGCACACCCTGCCTGCCCGCCTGCGGGATCTGCTCAGTACCGACGCCCTGCTGGCGGTGACCATGGAACCGCCGGGCGGCGCGCCCGGCGGCGTGGCCACCGGTGCGGTCGTGGCCAAGGGTGGTATCACGGCGCTTGCTCTCAGTCCCTGACGGCCGGACTGCATCCGAACGCGCGCGGCCGTCGTACATGTTGCATTCCCCAGGGCATCCAAGGAGCCTGTGTGCCGGATTCGCCGCTCAATGCCCCTTCCCTAAACGCGCAGGCTCGCTTGCCCGCGCGGCCGACAGGATGGTGGGCCAGCGTGGTGCGCTGGTTCGACACGGCCGGGCCAACGACGTTGAACGAGGCCGGCGCCGACCGTATCGACTGGCTGCGCGCCCTGCCCTTCGCCCTGATGCATGTGGCCTGCCTGGCGGTCATCTGGGTGGAGGCGTCCTGGTTTGCGGTCGCAGTGGCGGTCGCGCTGTACGCGGTACGCATGTTCGCCATCACCGGTTTCTACCATCGGTATTTCTCGCACAAGGCATTCAAGACCTCGCGGCCGGTGCAGTTCGTGTTCGCCGCGATCGGCGCCAGCAGCGTGCAACGCGGACCGCTGTGGTGGGCCGCCCATCATCGACACCATCATCGGGTCACCGATACGCCCGCCGATCCGCATTCGCCCGGCCAGCATGGGTTCTGGTGGAGCCACATGGGGTGGTTCCTCACCCCGCGCGGGTTTCGCACCAACTGGGACGCCATCCCCGACCTTCGCCGCTTCCCGGAACTGCGCTTCCTGGACCGCTTTGACATCCTGATGCCGGTCCTGCTGGCCCTGGGTCTATTTGCCCTGGGCGCCTGGCTGGAAGACGCCGCGCCCGGCCTGGAGACCAACGGCTGGCAGCTCTTGGTATGGGGTTTCTTCGTCTCCACCATCGTGCTGTTCCACGCCACGGTCACCATCAATTCGCTGTCGCATCGGTTCGGGTCGCGGCGCTTCGACACGCGCGACGACAGCCGCAACAACTGGATGCTGGCGCTGCTCACCTTCGGCGAAGGCTGGCACAACAACCACCATTATTTCCCCGGCTCCGCCCGGCAGGGCTTCCGCTGGTGGGAGGTCGACCTGACTTGGTACGGGCTGAAGCTCCTGAGCTGGCTGGGCCTGGTCCGAGATCTCAAGCCGGTCCCCGCCGGGCTGGTCAGGACCTCGCGGAGCCGGCAATGAGCCGGATCGCCGTGGTCGGCGGCGGCATCGCCGGCATGGGAGCCGCCTGGGCCCTGTCTCGCCAGCACGCGGTCACGCTGTTCGAAGCGGGCGATGACCTCGGCGGGCACACCCATACCCACGACATCGTCCTGGGCGATCGCCAGTACGCGGTGGACAGCGGCTTCATCGTGTTCAATCCGGACAACTATCCGCTGCTCAGCCGGCTGTTCGAAGAGCTGGACGTCGCTTCGCAGCCGACCACGATGAGCTTTTCGGTCAGTGATGCGCGCACCGGTCTGGAGTACAACGCCGGCGACCTGGCGGGGCTGTTCTGCCAAAAGCGCAATCTGGTCAGCCCCGCGTTCTGGAGGATGCTGGCCGACCTGCGGCGCTTCTACCGGCAGGCCCCCGCCGTCCTGGCCGAGCCTGCGCCCGGTCCGACCCTGGGGGACTATCTGGCCCTGCGCGGCTACTCGATGATGTTCCGCGACGCGCATATCGTGCCGATGGCCTCGGCGCTGTGGTCCTCGCCCTCCTCGACGATCCTCGATTTTCCCATGCAGCACCTGGTGCGCTTCATGGACAACCACCACATGCTGCAGCTCACCGGCCGCCCGGCGTGGCGCGTGGTCAGCGGCGGCTCCAGCCAGTACGTGCATGCGTTGCGCCGGCTCTGGAAGGTGGACCTGCAGTTGGGCTGTCCGGTCCAGCAGGTGCGCCGCATCGATGGCCGCGTGCAGCTGTATGCCGGCACCGAGGAGCATGCATTCGACGAGGTCGTCCTGGCCTGCCATGCCGACGATGCACTCACCCTGCTGACCGATGCCGACGACCAGGAGCGCGCGGTGCTGGGCGGGATTACCTACCAGTCCAACGAGACCCTGCTGCACACCGACCGCCGTGTCCTGCCCTGCGACCGACGCGCCTGGGCGGCGTGGAATGCGCGCGTCCCCGCGCAACCAGACGCCCCGTGCACGGTGAGCTACTGGATGAACGCCCTGCAGTCGCTCGATGCGCCACAGGACTTTATCGTCAGCCTCAACCAGGCCGCCGACATCGACCCGACCAAGGTGTTGCGGCGCATGCACTACCGCCATCCACACCAGACCCCTGCCACGGTCACCGCGCAGGCGGCGCTGCCGGAGATCCAGGGACGCGGTCATGTGTGGCACGCCGGTGCGGGCTGGGGGTTTGGCTTCCATGAAGACGGCCTGCGCAGCGGTATCCAGGTCGCCCGGGCGTTGGGCGCGGCATGGCCATGAACCAGCTGCGGGCCCCTTTGCGCTCCGGCCGCGACACAGACGAGCTCTCCCGTGGAGTCGCTGCGGCGGGCACCGTGTCCGACGCAAGCCTGGCCAGCGCCCTGTATGTCGGCCAGGTGCGGCATCGCCGCCACGCGCCCAGGCCGCATGCCTTCAACTGGCCGCTGTTCATGGCCTATCTGGACCTGGGCGAGTTGGACCGTGTGTTCGCACGGCGTTGGCTGTGGTCGGTGGGCCGACGCAACGTGGTCGAATTCCGCCGCTCGGACTATCTGGGCGATCCGTCCGTGCCGCTGGACCAGGCGGTCCGCGACTGCGTGGAAACTGAGACCGGACATCGCCCCGACGGTCCAGTGCGGATGCTCACCCATCTGCGCATGTTCGGCCATGTGTTCAATCCGGTGACGTTCTACTACTGCTTCGCCGCCGATGGCCGCACCCTGGAGACGCTGGTCGCACAGATCACCAATACGCCGTGGAAGCAGCGCCACACCTATGTGCTGCCCGCCTCGACCGCCGAACGGGACGGGGCGCGCTTGTCCTGGCGCTTCGACAAGACCTTCCATGTGTCCCCGTTCATGGGCATGGACCATGACTACGCATGGCGTTTCGAGCTGCCGGCCGGGACGCTGCGGGTGCACATGGATGTCCTCTGCCGGCCGGACCACGCCGGAAACCTCGCGCCGAAGCGGTTCGATGCCACGCTGAGCCTGCAGCGTCGCCGGATGCGCTCCGCAGAGATGGCCGCCGTCCTGCTGCGCTATCCGTTGATGACCGTACAGGTCGTCCTGGCGATCCACTGGCATGCGCTGCGCCTGTGGCTGCGCGGCAACCCCGTTCACGACCATCCCGACAAGAGGCCCACGCCATGAGCCGCATCGATGCCGCCACCACGCCCGTCGCCACGCCCCCGGCCGCGCGCGGTTCGATGGCCGAACGGATCCTGCGCCGCCGCCTGCTGGACACGCTCTCGGGCCTGCGCGGCTGCCGCCTGGTGGTGGAGGACGCCGGCCAAGTCCACGTGCTCGGCCAGCCCGATGCCACAGGAGCCACTCCGCTGCAGGCACATATGCGCGTCCACGCCCCGGCGTTCTGGCGCATGGCCGCACTCAACGGCAGCGTCGGCGCCGGCGAGGCGTACATGGAAGGCCTGTGGGACTGCGACGATCTGGTCGCCCTGATGCGCATGCTGGTGCGCAATCGCGACCTGCTCGATGCGCTCGACAGCGGCACCGCGCGGGTAGGCGCAGTGGCGATGAAGGCCTTGCACGCACTGTCACGCAATACCCGCACCGGCAGCCGACGCAACATCGCCGCGCACTACGACCTGGGCAACCCGCTGTTCTCGCTGTTCCTGGACGAGAACCTGATGTACTCATCGGCCATCTACGAACACGCCGACGAGTCGCTGGAAACCGCCGCCACCCGCAAGCTGGACCGCATCTGCCAGAAGCTGCAGCTCGGCCCGGAGCATCGCGTCGTGGAGATCGGCACCGGCTGGGGCGGCTTCGCCCTGCATGCGGCGGGCAAGTACGGCTGCCATGTCACCACCACCACGATCTCGCGCGAGCAGCACGACCTAGCGGCCCAGCGCATCGCCGCCGCCGGCCTGGGCGAGCGCATCACCCTGCTGATGCAGGATTACCGCGATCTGGAGGGCTGCTTCGACCGGGTCGTCTCGATCGAGATGATCGAAGCCATCGGCCATCAGTACCTGGACACCTATTTCGCCAAGGTCTCCGACCTGCTCGCCCCCGACGGCCAGGCCCTGATCCAGGCCATCACCATCGAAGACCACCGCTACGCGCAGGCGCGCGACTCGGTGGACTTCATCAAGCGGCATATCTTCCCGGGGAGCTTTATCCCCTCGGTGGCGGCCATGACCGGCGCCATCGCCCGCGCCAGCGACCTGCGCCTGTTCAACCTGGAGGACATCGGGCCCAGCTACGCGCTGACCCTGCGTGCGTGGCGCCAGCGCTTCCTGGGCAAGCTCGACCAGGTGCGGGCGCTGGGTTACGACGCACGCTTCATCCGGATGTGGGAGTTCTACCTGGTGTACTGCGAGGCGGGCTTCCTGGAGCGCTCCATCGGCGATGTGCACCTGTGGCTCACCAAGCCCGGTGCGCGCGCGGCGCAGTATCCCTACGCCTTGGCGCACGTGTGATGCCGACCTCGCGCCATCTGGTCAACTATCTCGCGCTGCAGGCCCAGTGGCTCTTCGCGGTCTGGGGTGCGGGTCGCGGCCTGTGGTGGCCGTCTCTGGTGGCGCTGGCCGGCTTCGCCCTGGTGCATGTCGCCCTTGGCGGTTCGCTGCGCCGTGAGGCCGGGTTGGTGGGACTGGCGGTGTTGCTGGGCGCCCTGGTCGATTCGGTGATGGCGGCCAGTGGCCTGGTGCACTACGCCGCGCCATTGCCCTGGTCGCATCTGGCGCCGGCCTGGATCCTGGCGCTGTGGGCGGGCCTGGCGCTCACGCTTCGCCATTCGCTGGCCTGGCTGATGCGTCGCCCGCCGCTGGCAGTGCTGGTCATGGGTATCGGCGGACCGGTGTCCTACCTTGGCGCGCAGAGCGGATTCGATGCGGTGCGATTCTCTGCCCCGACCTTTGCCGGCCTGGTGACACTCGGCGCGCTTTGGGCCGCGGCAACCGGGGTGCTGGCCATGGCAGCCCTGCACACGCCACGCGTCCCCCGCGTCCACCCGGTGGGCCCCTCATGAACGCCTGGCCCCTGCTCTGGATTTTCCTGGGCGCCGTCGCGCTGATGCTGCTGGCATGGGCCTGGCAGTTGCGCACCCGCAACGCGGGCGTGGTCGATGTGGTGTGGTCGTTCGGCATGGCCGCCAGTGCGATGACCTACGCCGTGCTGCTCGACGGAGCCTTGCTGCCCCGGCTGCTGGTGGCCGTGCTCGGCGGCGCCTGGGGCCTGCGCCTGGCCTGGCACCTGGGCACCCGCGTGTTCGGCGATGCACACGAGGATGGGCGCTACGCGTACCTGCGCAAGCATTGGGACGATGCCCAGGGCAAGTTCCTGCTGTTCTTCCTGGCCCAGGCGCTGATGATCGTGCTGCTGTCGATCCCGTTCTGGATCGTCGCCCACAACCCACGCGGCGACTGGAGCCTGTGGACCACGCTGGGTGTCCTGATCTGGGCCATGTCGGTCGCGGGTGAGAGCCTGGCCGACCGCCAACTGGCGGCCTGGAAGCGCGACCCCGCTCACAAAGGTGAGACCTGCCGGGACGGGCTGTGGCGTTATTCGCGTCATCCGAATTATTTCTTCGAATGGCTGCACTGGTTCGCCTATGTGTGCCTGGCCGTCGGCCTGCCCTGGGGCTGGGTCCTGGGCAGCCTGTGCGGCCCGGCGTTGATGCTGGCCTTTCTGTACCGTGTCACCGGGATCCCATACACAGAAGCGCAATCACTGCGCAGCCGCGGCGAGGACTATGCGCGTTACCAGCGCACGACCAGCGCCTTCTTCCCGCGCCCACCCAAACGTTGATCGAGCTGGAGAGAATCAGACGATGTCCGCACCCACCCCGTTCACCGAACAAGCCCCCACCCGCGAGAGCCTGGCCACGCGCCTGGCCGAGTCCGGCCGCCTGCCCGACCCGCTGCTGCGCATGGGCATCCGCCGCCTGTGCGCCCAACGCCTCAAGGACGAGCGCAAGGGCGGCCCGGAGGCCGTTTTCGCGCGTCAGCAGGCCTGGCTGGATGGCCTGCGCGAGGACGCCATCGCGGTCGAGACCGAGGCCGCCAACCGCCAACACTACGAGTTGCCGCCGGAGTTCTTCCGCCTGTGCCTGGGCAAGCACCTCAAGTACAGCGCCTGTTTCTGGGACGACTCGACCCGCGACCTGACCCAGGCCGAGGAAAAGATGCTGCGTCTGTACTGCGAGCACGCCCAGTTGGCCAATGCCAGCCGCGTGCTGGAGCTGGGCTGCGGCTGGGGTTCGATGACCCTGTGGATGGCCGAACGCTATCCGCAGCTGATGATCACGGCGGTCTCCAACTCGGCCTCGCAGAAAGCCTTCATCGAGGCCCGCTGCCGGGAGCGCGCCGTCTTCAACGTCGAGGTCATCACCGCCGACGTCAACGCCCTGCAATTGCCCGCCGAGATGTTCGACCGGGTGATCTCGATCGAGATGTTCGAGCACATGCGCAACTACCAGGCGCTGCTGTCCAAGGTCGCCGGCTGGCTCAAGCCCGGCGGCAAGCTGTTCGTGCACATCTTCTGCCACCGCGAACTGCTGTATCTGTTCGAGACCGAGGGCAGTGACAACTGGATGGGACGACACTTCTTTACCGGCGGGCTGATGCCAGCCGCCGATACGCTGCTCAAGTTCCAGGACCAGCTGACCATCGAGGAGCGCTGGCTGCTGTCGGGCACGCATTACGAGAAGACCGCCAACGCCTGGCTGGAAAAGCAGGATGCCAATCGCGACCAGGTCATGGGCCTGATGCGCCAGACCTACGGCGTGGCCGATGCCGGGCGCTGGTACCAGCGCTGGCGCATGTTCTGGATGGCCTGTGCGGAGCTGTTCGGTTACTCGGGCGGCAATGAGTGGATGGTCGCCCACTATCGCTTCAAGCGCTGAGCTGCCCAGCGCCGGTGTCCAGCGACACCGGCGCCACGCGACCCTGGATCAGGGGGCCGGACGAAGCTGCATGGCCAACCACGCGCCCAGGCCGACCAGCAGCAATCCGCCGGCAATGCTGACGCCCAGGTTGGCCAGCACCGCAAGACCGCGGCCCTCGCGCAGCAGCATCAGGCTCTCCATCATCAGCGAGGAGAACGTGGTCAGGCCGCCCATGATTCCCACGATGAGGAAGGCGCGCAGGTAGAGCGCGGCCGGTCCGCGATCCTCCAGCCAGACCAGCAGGAAGCCGCCTACCAGCGATCCGAGGAAATTCACCGCCATCGTGCCGTATGGAAACCCGGCGCCGAAGTGCCGCACAAGCTGCCCACCCACCCAGAATCGCGTAGCGGCCCCAATCGCGCCGCCGCACATCACCAGCGCCAGCTGTTGCCACCAGATCGCGGGGTTCATGCGTTTCTCCCGACACACACCGACGAGAAGGACGGAAGAAGCGAAGCGTGTTGCGGCATGACGGTCTCCTTGGGATCGGAATGCCGGGGCACGCGCCTGCCGCCCCGGCGTGGGGGTTGGCAGGCATCATCAGCACGACGGGTCACGCCGGCGGTTCAAGGAGGAATGCCATCTCCTGTGGCCGCGCAATATACCGACGCTCAGCGGCCCTTGTCAGCCCGCGCCTGCGCCCGCGCCGCGCGCAGCGCATCGAGTTTCTGCTTGAGCTTGATCTCCATGCCCCGCTCGACCGGCTCGTAATAGACCCGCTCGCCCATCGCATCGGGAAAGCCGGTCTGGTCCAGGGCGATGCCGCCTTCGGCGTCGTGGTCGTACTGGTAACCGTCGCCGTAGCCCAGGCCCTTCATCAGCTTGGTCGGCGCGTTGCGCAGGTGCATCGGCACCTCCTGGGTCCCGGTCTGGCGTACCTCGGCCTTGGCCAGGTTGAAGGCGGAATAGCCGGCATTGGACTTGGCCGTGGCCGCCAGGTACAGCACCAGCTGGGCCAGCGCCAGCTCGCCTTCCGGACTGCCCAGGCGCTCGTAGATGTCCCAGGCTTCCAGTGCCATCTGCTGCGCGCGCGGGTCGGCCAGGCCGATGTCCTCGATCGCCATGCGCGTCAGCCGCCGGGCCAGGTAGGCGCGGTCGCAGCCGCCATCGAGCATGCGCGTGAGCCAGTACAGGGCCGAGTCCGGATTCGAGCTGCGCACGGATTTGTGCAGTGCCGAGATCTGGTCGTAGAACTGCTCCCCACCCTTGTCGAAGCGGCGCGTGCGGTCGGCCAGGACCTGGACCAGGGTGGCCTCGGTGATTTCGCCACCCTCGTCCACCGCCAGTTCCGCGGCGATTTCCAGCAGGGTCAGCGCGCGGCGCACGTCGCCATCGGCCGCCCCGGCGATCTGCAGCAGGGCCTCGTCGGAGATCCGCAGATCCTGTCCGCCCAGGCCGCGTTCGGCATCGCCCAGCGCATGGCGCAGCGCCTGGGCGATGTCGGCCGGCGAGACCGCCTCCATCACGTGCACGCGGCAACGCGAGAGCAGCGCGGAATTCAGTTCGAAGGAGGGATTCTCGGTCGTCGCGCCGACGAACAGGATCGTGCCGCGCTCGATATGCGGCAGGAACGCGTCCTGCTGGCCCTTGTTGAACCGATGCACCTCATCGACGAACAGGACCGTGCGCCGTCCCTGGGCAAAGCGATGTGCGGCCTCGGCCAGCACCTGGCGCACCTCCGGCAAACCAGACAACACGGCGGAGATCGCCTTGAACTCGGCATCGGCGTACTGGGCCAACAGCAGGGACAAGGTGGTCTTGCCGCACCCCGGCGGCCCCCACAGGATCATCGAATGCACCCGGCCGGATTCGACCGCACGCCGCAACGCAGTGCCCGGCGCCAGCAGCCGGCGCTGACCGACCATCTCGTCCAGCGTCTGCGGCCGCATGCGCTCGGCCAGCGGCTGCATGGCGCTACGGTCCACGCTCAGCAGGTCGGGCGCGTCATCGGGAAAGGTCTTGGCTCTGGCCACGCCGGCATTGTATCGCGGCGCCGCAAATGCCCTGTCGAAACTGGCAGCCCCGGCCTGCCGATTCCGACGGATTGCTGGCGCGGCAGGCTCACGACGCCCGCGCCAGCACGCCGCCGTTGGACGGCGTCAGTTGACGTCGCCCACCACGTCCACGTCCTTGCCCGGCGCGTAACGGAAGGTCCCGCTCGGGAAGGAAGGATTGCGCTTCCAACCACTGAAGGCGACCTCGGTGCGCTGTCCCACCGCATCGGTGAACTCCATGCGCTTGAGCTGCCCATCGGCAAAGCCAAGGCGCGCCACCTCGAAGCCACTGCTGTCGTCGCTGCGCTTAGGGGTGAGCGTCATCCATTCCAGGCCGGCTTCGTCCGGGCCCTGGCTGACATCGAACTTGCTGTCCAGCTCGGCCGGCTTCATCAGCGCGGCCAGCGGGCTGGTCTGGGCTTCGTTGCCCTGCGCACGCACAGTGGCCTGCTGCAAGTCAGGCTCGTAAATCCAGACCTTCTTGCCGTCGGCCACGATGAGCTGCTCGTAGGGTTTGGCGTATTCCCAGCGGAACAGGTCCGGTGCCGACAGCGCCACGCGCCCGCTCGACTGTTCCTTGAGCCCGCCGTTGCCGTTGTAGACCTTCTGCGTGAACTGCCCATCCAGGCCCTTCAGGCCACTGGTGAAGGTAGTCAGCTGGTCACGCGCGCCGGCCAGGGCGGTGCCGGCCAGCAGGACCGTTCCCAGAACGGCCAGTCGCAGTGTGCGAATCATGGGAAACCCCTGTCGTGTTATTTCCGGTGCCAAGTGTGACGCGGCGTGCCTGAATCGGCATTCCATCCCCGGGCAGGACGCGTCCGGATGTTCAGCGCGACGCGCCGGAGGCCGTCTGCACCGTGGACAGGTCGCCATAGAGCACCTGCCCGCGGAAGCCGCGGCGCACGTCCTGGTAGAGCGCACGGAACGCGGCGTAGTCCTGCGGCTGGCAACGCTGATCCGGCCCGCGCATCGCGTTGAGCTGCAGGCGGTGGGTGGCGGTGATCTGCTGCCCGTCCCGCGTCCAGGTCACCTCGTAGCGTCCGGCCGCGTTGGCGTAATGGGCGCTGCGCGGGATGGCGATGATCGGCACCGAGTCCGGGAAGCGCAGCACGTAGGTTTCCTCACGCAGGGTCTGGTTGCACTGGAAGGGCGTGAGATTGGTCGGGGCCACGGCCTTGGCATACAGGCCCCGCATGGAGTCGGCACCGGGCATGTCGGGCAGGGTCATGCCACCGACGGTGGAGAAATCGACCTCGTCACGCGCGCTGAAGTCGAACGCGTAGCCAAAGGGATGCTCCAGGTCGTCGGCGCGGCCACGCAACTGCAGGTGGCCCTGGCCGTCCAGCCCCGAGCCGGCCATGATCGAGTCTTCGATGCGCTGGCGGTTCTGCACGGTCAGTTGCGAGAACGTGCCACGCAGGCCGATCTCCCCCGTCGGACCGCTATCGATCTGCGTATGCCCGCTGACATTCCCCTTGTCGTCGTAATCGAAGGTGCTGATGGCGCGGTAGGCACTGCGCGAAGGGTCGTTCGGCGGGGTGCGCGCCACCAGGCCATCGGCGGTATGCACCACCGGCGCGTCCAGGTCGGACGCAGGCAATTGCCCGAAAGGCGCATAAGGATCGGTCGAGTCCAGGTATAGGCCGAACTCGGGCACCCAGGTGATGGCATGGTTGAAGCGCCCAAGCACCACGCCAGGCGGCAGGACCGGACCGCCGCCGGCACCGATGAGCACCGGCGAACTGGCGATGCCCTTGGCCGCCAGCAGCGCCTCCAGGATCACGGTGTGGTCCTTGCAGTCGCCGTAACGGTTGGCCAGGATCGCGTCGGCCGGGTTGGGCTCCAGCCCGCCGTTGCCCAGGTACACCGCGACGTAGCGGATATGGGTGGCGACCCATTCGTAGAGGGCCCGCGCCTGGCCCTGGCGGTCGTCGATCCCCGCCGTGATCGCATCGGCTTGGCGCTGGATGGCGGGCGTGACCTGCGCGGCCTTGCCCGCGGCCACCTGGTAGGCCCGCCCCAGCTGCCCCCAGGTCTGGAAGGTGCTGGCCGTGATCCCCGGGCTGTATTCCCAGGCCGGCACGCTCCACGGCTGCGGCTCCATCGGCGTGGGATTGCGATAGGTCCAGGTCCAATGGGCCTGGCCGTCCTTCACCGTCCGCGCGCCGCCCTGCATCCCGGTGGCGTGCAGGAACATCGGCATGTCCGCCGGCGCGGTCAGCGTGACCTTGGCCTGGTCGAACTGCTGCATCCGCGGGAAGCTCTCCCACAGACTGAAGTAACCCGGGAAGTACGGTTGCACCTGATGGGTGCTGTAGCGATAGACCAGCCGCGTGCCCGGCGCCAGGTTCGGGAAGACGATGACCTTGACCTTGCGGTCGGCATACATCGCCGCCGAGGCGCTGGAATAGCTTTCCTGCGTGTAGATGCGGTCCGGTGCCACGTCATGGCGTACGCCGTCCGGGGTCACCGTGTAGGCGGCCAGGACCTTCAGGCGCTCCATTTTCTCGCTGTAGCTCAGGCGCACTTGGCTCCAGGCATCCACGCCAGCCTTGGTCCGCACCAGGATCTCGTATTCGTCGGTCTGCGTACTGGTGTAATCGGGCGCGACGACGTAGTCGGCCAGGGAGCGGACGAAGCTGAAATTGGTGCTGGCTTCATCGGCGGGCGCCCTGCCCGCTTCGCCGTCGCCGGTCTGGGCCAGCGCTGGCCAGCACAGCCAGACGCAACACAGGATCAGCAGTCGGCGCATGAGCGGGATTCCGGATCGGGGGAGCGGCATTGGAGTCCGCGCCCCCGGTTTGGTTCCCGGCCGGACGGATGCAAAGTCGGCGAGGTTCACCGTGGCGGCGGCGGCGCCAGCACGCTGCGATCACCATTGTGTTCGGGCGGACTGACCACCCCGGCCGCCTCCATGGCTTCCACCAACCGCGCGGCGCGGTTGTAGCCGATCTTCAGCCGCCGCTGCACGCCGGAGATCGACGCACGCCGGGTTTCGGTGACCACCTTGACCGCCTCGTCGTAGAGCGGATCGCTTTCATCTCCGCCGCCGCCACTGGTCTCGGGCAGGCCGGTCGCGCCGACCACCACGCCGTCGCCCATGGTCTGGACCTCCTCCAGCACGCCCTCGATGTAATCCACCGGGCCGCTGGCCTTGAGGTGCTCGACCACGCGATGCACTTCCTCGTCGGAGACGAAGGCGCCGTGCACGCGGTCCGGCATCGCCGTGCCGGGGGGCAGGTACAGCATGTCGCCATGGCCGAGCAGGGTTTCGGCGCCGGACTGGTCGAGGATGGTGCGCGAGTCGATCTTGGAGCTGACCTGGAAGGCGATGCGCGTGGGGATGTTGGCCTTGATCAGGCCGGTGATCACGTCCACCGACGGGCGCTGGGTGGCCAGGATCAGGTGGATGCCGGCGGCGCGCGCCTTCTGCGCCAGGCGCGCGATGAGTTCTTCGACCTTCTTGCCGACGATCATCATCATGTCGGCGAATTCGTCGATGAAGATCACGATGAAGGGCAGCGGCTCCAGCTGCCGTGGCATCTCGTCCAGGTCCGGGTTGGGCTTGAACAGCGGGTCCATCAGCGGCTGCCCGGCTTCCAGAGCGTCCTTGACCTTCTTGTTGAAGCCGGCCAGGTTGCGCACGCCGACCGCGCTCATCAGCTTGTAGCGACGCTCCATCTCGGCCACGCACCAGCGCAGGCCGTTGGCAGCCTCCTTCATGTCGGTGACCACCGGCGCCAGCAGGTGCGGGATGCCCTCGTAGACGCTGAGCTCCAGCATCTTCGGGTCGATCATCAGCATCCGCAGGTCTTTCGGGCTGGCCTTATACAGCAGGCTCAGCACCATGGCGTTGACCGCCACCGACTTGCCCGAACCGGTCGTACCGGCTACCAGCAGGTGCGGCATGCGCGCCAGGTCGGCCACGGTCGGCTGCCCGGCGATGCCCTTGCCCAGCGCCAGGGTCAGGTGGCTGGCGGACTTGTCGTACTCGCGTGAGCGCAGCAGCTCGGAGAGATAGATCATCTCGCGGCTGGTATTGGGGATTTCCAGGCCGATCACGGTCTTGCCCGGGATCACGTCCACCACGCGCACGGATTTGACCGACAGGCCACGCGCCAGGTCCTTGTCCAGCGAACTGATCTGGCTGACCTTCACGCCCGGCGCCGGCTCCAGCTCGAAGCGGGTGATGACCGGGCCGGGATAGGCCCCGACCACCTGCACGTCGATGCGGAAATCCTTGAGCTTGAACTCGATCTGCCGCGACAGGGTCTCCAGGGTTTCCTCGGAATAGCCCTTGGCCTGCGGCTTGGGATCGTCCAGCAGGGCCAGCGGCGGCAGTCCGTCGGCCGTGGCGCCGGTGCCGTGGAACAGCGGGATCTGGGTCTCGCGCTTGGCCCGTTCGCTCTTCTCGACCACCACGGCAACGGGGGCCTCGATCTTGACCGGCTCGCGCTTGGCCCGGGCCACGGTGTCGGCCTTGCGGACCTCCTCGCGCTGTTCGCGGATCGCGCGGGTCTTCTGCCAGTCCTCGGCCTGCTTGCTGCCCCGCCGCAACAACGCCGGCAGGGCCACGACCCCCGCCCCGATACGCTCCATCACCGCGAACCACGACAGCCCCGTCGCCAGGGTGATCGACACCAGAAACAGAGCCAGCAGGAACAGGCTGGAGCCGAGCGCGCCGAACAGCGTGGTCAGCGAGTTACCGACCAACCGGCCCAGGATGCCGCCCGCGCCCGCCGAAAAATCGTTGGCCGCCAGGCCGCGCATATGCAGCAGACCCGACGCCGAAATCAAAAAGCCCACCATCCCCACCAGGCGCAGCGCCGGCCCCAGGTCGGCCTCGCCCTGCTCGCCCTTGTCCATGCCAAACAGGGCGATCCAGGCGATGGCTCCCAGGATCACCGGCAGCACGAACGCCACGTAGCCGCAGAAGCCCAACAGCATGTCGGCGACCATCGCCCCCACGTGCCCGCCCAGGTTGTGGATCGGCGTGGTCAGGCTGCCGGCCTTGGACCAGCTGGGATCCTGGGGCGAATACGTGAACAGGCACGCCAGCAGATACAGCAGCACCGGCGCAATCACGATCAGTGCCAGATCACGCCACAGGCGCTGGCGACCGGGATTGGGTGGCGATGTCGGCGTGTTGCGGCGCGCCTTGGGGGCGTCCTTTGACTTGCCGCGTTCCGGGAGCGCTTTTGCCACCTTGGGATCCGACCTCAGAAATACTTCGTTAGTGTTTGATACTAAACGAATCTGAAAGGGAAATCAGTGCTGTCATGGCCCTGGCACGGGATCGGACCGCCGAGGGCGGAACGCCGCGTCGATCCGAGCGGATCGGCCTGAGCATTCCATCGGCGCGCCTTGATTCGTCCTGCCCGCACCGCCACTCTATGCGCCTGCACAACGGGCCTGTTCGCGTCCGTTCCGCGCTTTTTCGCCACAAATTTCGAGTATACATGAGCACTTCCAAGCACAGCCGCCTGTTGATCCTGGGCTCCGGTCCGGCCGGATGGACCGCCGCTGTTTACGCCGCGCGCGCCAATCTCAAGCCCGTGGTGATCACCGGCCTGCAGCAGGGCGGCCAGCTGATGACCACCACCGAAGTGGACAACTGGCCGGGCGATGCCCACGGCCTGATGGGCCCGGACCTGATGGCGCGCATGCAGGCCCACGCCGAGCGCTTCGAGACCGAGGTCATCTTCGACCACATCCATACCGCCGATGTGTCCCAGCGTCCGTTCAAGCTGTCCGGCGACTCGGGCGAGTACACCTGCGACGCACTGATCATCGCCACCGGCGCCACGGCCAAGTACCTGGGGCTGGCGTCGGAGGAAGCCTTCAAGGGCCGCGGCGTTTCGGCCTGCGCGACCTGCGACGGCTTCTTCTACCGCGACCAGGACGTGGCCGTGGTCGGCGGCGGCAACACCGCCGTGGAAGAGGCCCTCTACCTGTCCAACATCGCCAACAAGGTCTATCTGGTCCACCGTCGCGACACCCTGCGCGCGGAAAAGATCATGCAGGACAAGCTGCAGGCCAAGATCGACGCCGGCAAGATCGTCCCGGTGTGGCACCACGTGGTGGACGAGGTGCTGGGCGACGAGGCCGGGGTGACCGGCCTGCGGGTCAAGTCGGTGCTGGACGACAGCACCCAGGACCTGAAGGTGCATGGCTTCTTCGTGGCCATCGGCCATACGCCCAATACCAGCCTGTTCGACGGCCAGTTGGGCATGAACAATGGCTACCTGACCATCCAGTCGGGCCTGGACGGCAACGCCACCCAGACCACGGTGCCGGGCGTGTTCGCCGCCGGCGATGTGGCCGACCAGCACTACCGCCAGGCCATCACCTCGGCCGGCTTCGGCTGCATGGCCGCGCTGGACGCCGAGCGCTTTCTGGACAAGGGCGCCTGAGCCGGAACACACGGTGATCTCGCTGGGAATGGATTCCCACGACGTTCTGCGCGCGGCCGTGCTCCACGGCGGCTGGCTGGCCTGGCCGGCCGCCGCCCTGCTGCTCATTGGCCTGTGGCGATGCAGGCAGCGCAAGACGCGCGTCGCCCTGGCAGGGCTATGCGCCGCCACGCTGCTGTTCCTGTGGGCACGGTTTGCCGAGCCCAACCTGATCGTGGTTCGTCACACCGTGCTGCACGGCACCGGCGGCGCGGCACGCATCGTGCTGATCGCCGATCCGCACCTGGGCATGTTCAAGGGCGCCGACTTCCTGCGGCGCGTCGTGGCGCGGATCAATCCCCTGCAGGCCGACGCGGTGTTGATCGCCGGCGATCTGACCTACGAACCGCAGGGGCAGTCGCTCGATACCCTGTTCGCGCCACTGGCCGCCCTCAAGCCCCCGACCTACGCGGTCCTGGGCAATCACGATGAGCAAAAGCCTGGTCCGGAGATCGACTTAGCCTTGCGTGCGGCCCTGCGCGCGCAGGGCGTCGCGGTGATCGAAGGACGCACGACGCAGTTGCACGGGTTCGAGCTTGCCGGACTGGGAGATCGCTGGGCCGGCAAGGACGATGCCGGTTTTCTCGCCCGGATCCCGTCCAGCCGGCCCCTGCTGGTCCTTGCGCACAGCCCGGACAGCGCCGATCGCCTGCAGCCGCGTGAACACCTGTTGCTTCTGGCCGGACATACGCACGGGGGTCAACTGCGGATCCCGTGGCTGTACAGGCAGGTGCTCCCGGTGCGCCATGGCTTCGATCGGGGCGAGCAATGGTATGCGGGCCCGCGTGGACGCATCCGCGTCTACACGACCTCCGGCCTGGGCGAGAGCGGCTTGCCGGTGCGGTTGTTCGATCCTCCCGTGATCGACCTGCTCGAACTGCGTCCCTAGACGTTTCCACTCCGTGCAGCACCACCTTCTACACCCCGCTCGCGATGAGGCTGGGCATACTGTGGACTGTCTCCGCTGCTGGTCCACCCTGCCCCGATGATGTCCAAGTGGAAGCTGGCCTGGGCCAGGATCACGCGCAGGATGTGGTTCCGCGCCACGCTCTACGGGGCGCTCGGCGTGGTGACCGCGCTGGCCGGTGCCTTCGTGAAGTTCCTGCTGCCCGTCGGCCTGGCCGGCAAGATCGGCGCGGATTCGGTCGGCAACATCCTGGGCATCCTGGCCGCCTCGATGCTGACGGTGACCACCTTCTCCCTGTCCACCATGGTCTCGGCTTACGGCTCGGCCTCCAGCAGTGCCACGCCGCGCGCCGCGCGCCTGCTGATCGAGGACACGCGCGCGCAAGGGGCGCTGGCCACCTTCATCGGCGCCTTCCTGTTTTCCATCGTCGGCCTGATTGCGCTCAGCACGGGCATCTACGGCGACAGTGGGCGGCTGGTGCTGTTCGGCGCCACCATCGTGGTGATCGTGCTGATCACCGTCACCCTGCTGCGCTCGATCGAACAGCTCTCGCGCTTCGGGCGTATGGGCGAAACCGTGGACTTGGTCGAGCGCGCCACGCGGGCAGCGATGCAGCGGCGTGCGGAGGACCCGCTGCTGGGCGGCATGCATTGCCTCGATGCCCTTCCCGCCGACACCCAGCCGATCGGCGCGCGCCAGGTCGGCTATGTGGAGCACATCGATACCGCGCGACTGCACGCCCTGGCCGAAGAACACGACCTCACCGTGCACGTGGCCTGCCAGCCCGGCACTTTCGCCACCCCGGACCGTCCGTTGCTCCATATCCAAGGCCAGCCCGATCAGGAACTCACCGAGCAGCTGCGTGCCGCCATCAGCCTGGCCGACGCACGCACGATCGAGAACGATCCCCGCTACGGCCTGGTGGTGCTGACCGAGATCGCGCTGCGGGCGATGTCCCCGGCGATCAACGACCCCGGCACCTGCATCGACGTGGTCGGCACCTGCGTGCGGCTGCTGTCCGGCTGGGCAGGCAAGTGCGCACAGGGCGAGATGCCGGAGGTGAAGTACCCCCGCGTCCACGTCGCCCCCTTGGACGAAACCGACATGTTCGACGACGTGTTTCCACTGATCTCACGTGAGGCGGCCACCTCGCTCGAAGTCCAGGTTCGCCTGCAGAAGGCCTATGCGGCGCTGGCGGCCTCTGGTTACGCCCCCATGCGCCGGTCGGCGCATCTCCATGCCGGCCTGTCCCTGGACCGGGCGCTGCAGCACATGGACTTTGCCCCGGACCGCAAGCGCCTGCAGGAGGTCGCGGCACGGGAGAACGGCGTGGAACCGGGGGCGCATGGGGCAGCGGCGCCGGAGCGGTCTTGATGGAAGCACGCTGGATCCGGGCGCTGGACGGGCTTGAAGCGACACAGTGGGATGCGCTGCACGACGGCAGCAACCCCTTCCTCCACCACGCTTTCCTGTCAGGCCTGGAACAGACCGGGTGCCTGCGGACTGATTGGGGATGGACACCGCAGCACCTGACCCTGTGGGAAGGCGATCGGCTGGTGGCCGCCGCACCGGGCTATCTCAAGACCAACTCGCATGGCGAGTTCGTGTTCGACCATGCCTGGGCCCATGCCTATGCGCGCTATGGCCAGGACTACTTCCCCAAGTGGCTGTGCGCGGTGCCCTATTCGCCAGTGACCGGCCCGCGCCTGCTCGCACCCACCCCAACGCTGCGCCAGGCGCTGCTGCTGGCCATGCAGGCGCATGTCGGGCGCCACGGACTGTCCTCGGCGCACGTGAACTTCTATAACGAGGCCGAGGACGCCGCGTTCGGCGCCGAGTGGCTGGCGCGTACCGACGTGCAGTACCAGTGGCGCAATACGGCCGGCTGGCGGACCTTCGATGACTTCCTGGCCGCAATGGACCACAAGCATCGCAAGAACATCCGCCAGGAACGGGCCAAGGTGGCGCGCGCCGGCGTGCGCTTCCGGGTGGTCCACGGCGACGAGGCCAGCGATGACGACCTGGAGGCGATGTATGGCTTCTACCTGCAGACCTTCCACGAGTACGGCAATTCGCCTGCGCTGACCCTGGAATTCCTGCAGGCCCTGGCCCTGCGCATGCCGCGTGCGCTGGTGATCTTTCTGGCCGAGTACGAAGGGCGCCCGGTTGCCGGCGCCCTCTGCCTGCGCGGTGGGAACAGCCTCTATGGCCGCTACTGGGGCGCGGACGCCAGCCTGGCCGGGCTGCACTTCGAGACCTGCTACTACCAGGGGATCGACTACTGCCTGCGCGAGGGTCTGACCCACTTCGAACCCGGGGCCCAGGGCGTGCACAAGATCGCGCGGGGCTTCTTGCCGAGCTTCGTGCGCAGCCGCCACTGGATCGGCGATGAGGCTTTTCGCGAGGCGCTTGCGCGCTGGTGCGCCGAGGAGGACGCCTCGGTGCGCGAGCACGCGCTGATCCTCGCACAACGCTCCCCGTTCCGCTCGCCGCTGGCGTGACCGGCCCCATGGCGCCCCGATCCCTGCCCTTCCTGCTCGGCCCCGCGCAGGACGCCCCCTTTCCCGACCCCTCCCTGGCGCTCACGGAACCCGACGGCCTGCTGGCCGTGGGCGGTGACCTGTCACCACCGCGCCTGCTCAACGCCTATCGAGCTGGCATCTTTCCCTGGTTCTCGGACGGCCAGCCGCCGTTGTGGTGGTCCCCGGACCCGCGCACCGTCTTTTCCACCGGCCGCGTTCTCCTGTCCTCCCGATTCCGCCGCCAGCTGCGCGGCAGTGCCTGGGTCCTACGTGCCGATACCGCGTTCGACCAAGTGCTCCAGGCCTGCGCCACCGCGCCGCGTCCCGGCCAGGACGGCACATGGATCACCGCGGACATGGCGCACGCCTACGGACAGCTGCACCGACTCGGACACGCGCATTCGCTGGAGGTCTGGGATGACAGCGGCACGCTCGTCGGCGGCATCTACGGCATCGCCATCGGCCGCATGTTTTTTGGCGAGAGCATGTTCTCGGCATGCTCAGGAGGCTCGAAAGCCGCCCTCGCAGGCCTGTCCCACGTGCTGCGGGGCTGGGGCTGGCCGCTGATCGACGCCCAGGTCGCCAACGATCACCTGACCCGCATGGGCGCCGAGCCGATGCAACGAGACCGCTTCCTGCGCAAGATCGCAGACTTGGTGAAGCAGGAGGGCCGGATCGGCCCCTGGACCACGTCGGTGGGTCATCTGCCAGCCGCCACACTGTGCGTGGCTTAACAGCCGTATGGAGCCAGGTTCGCTTTCCCGTCCTCGCTTAGGGTGCTGATCCAGCCAATCGGGCGTGGCGCGACGATCGAATTCAAGGGGTCATGTTGAAGGCCATGCCCTTTGCTTGACTCATAGAAGTGATGCGCATACATAACCGGTCTTCCTGGATCAATGTGATTTATCTTTTTTGGATCGCTGGCGGCCCGTTCGCCACGCATTCAGGTCATGAATCTGCCGGCATCGACATGAATGGTTTGGCCTGTTAGATATTCGGTCTCGATGATCATCCGTGTCGCCGGCCAGAGTTCTTCAGGGCGACCCAAACGCCCTAGTGGAAGGTTTTCGGTGGGACCTGAAGCAATCGCTTTGGCCATTCTGCTTTCGATCAACGCGGGGGCTATGGCGTTGGCGGTAATGCGGTGCTGGCGCAGTGCAGTGGCATAGGCATGCATCAGGCTCTCGACGCCGCCTTTCGAAGCGGCATAGGCGGCTGAAAGTCCCCCGCCGGTGCGGGCGGCGGCGGACGACATGAAGATAAGCCGGCCACCGTCTCGCGTCATGTGAGGCCATGCCGCTTGCGAGACAAGAAAAGCGCTCGTCAAGTTTGCATGAAGCGTCTTCTGGAAATGCGCGAGATCGAGACGGTCGATCGGGCATACTTCGCCGATGCCCGCGTTGTTGATCACGCAGTCGATGCGACCGAAGTGCGCGAGCGTTTCATTAATAAGCCGCTGAGCATCCTCGGCGATGCTGACATCCGCCCGAATACCGATGCCGTCATTCAAGCAAGACACCAACTGATCGACTTCGGCGCTCTGAGAGCGATAATTTACAGCGACATAGTGCCCCTCGGACGCAGCCGCGACAGCGAGCGCAGCGCCGATGCCGCGTCCAGCGCCTGTGATGAGGATGACCTTTGCCAAAGGCTTCTGGATGTGCTGCATGATTGTTCAACTCGATGAAGGGGGCCTTGCCGTCCGCAGTCCTGCGGCCTCTCACCTTATTTGACGCGTCGCCATTCGATCTGGATCTCGGTGCCCTCGGGCCGCCGAAATCTCTCGGACATGCGGTCACCATCAACAGTAAGCGTCAGATCGTCACGGGTCCGCACGCTGCCCACCCAATTTGGGAATGTCGAACCCAAGACACGGTTTCCGCTAAATTCTCCATTGCTGTCGACAGTATAGGTGCCGAAGAATCCGATACTGCGTGACATCGCCATACGGTTCTCTTTATCCGTCCCCTCACCGCGCGCATTGGACGCAAAACGAGGCGTGTCGGCGTCGGTAAGTACCTCCACGAAGTGCATATCGGGCGTAAAGACGAGGAGACTGTTGGGCTTTTCTCCATAGGCGGTAATATTCTTTCCGGCAGGGTCAATCGTCGCCGATACCATTTTCCATGTGCCCAGTACCTGATTTTCAGCGCTGGTCTGTGCGAAGGCGAATGAGGACAAGGTGCCGAGGGCGAGCGCCAGCATGACGGGACGAATAGACATGTTTTTTCCTCTGTTCCTGGTGTCTAGGTTGCGGCGACTTCACGGAGCCTGGCGGTCGGTGGAATGGGCGACTTCCCACTGCGCCTCGAGTGCCTGCCGGTGATGAACCATGTTTTCTTCAGGCGATTACCCGTTTGCAAGTCTGCGAATGTAAATCACGGGGGTTGGTGTTATAAGATCTTCAATATGGGATGAGGTGGTGAGGAATAATCACGAATGGTGCGTCCCAGCCTGAATGACCTGGCCGCCTTCACGGCAGTGGCCAGTCACCTCAGCTTTCGCAGGGCGGCAGACGTCATGGGGGTCTCGCGCTCCGCGCTCAGCCACACGATCATCGGACTCGAGGGCAAACTGGGCATCCGGCTTTTCGACCGGACGACACGCCGCGTGTCACTGACCCAGGCTGGCGCCCGGATGCTCGCTCGGTTCCACCCGGTTCCACCCGGTTCTTCAGGATCTCGATCAGGCGCTCGATACCCTTTCTGAGGAGCGCGGCATGCCGACCGGCACGCTGCGGATCAATGCCAACAAGAGCGGTGCCCGTATCCTCCCGAGACACGTCGTGCCTCCGTTCCTGGATCGCTATCCCGACGTCGAGCTCGATCTGGTTTCGGAAGGACGTCTCGTCGATGTCGTGGAATAGGGGTTCGATGCAGGCGTGCGCCTGATGGAGACGATTCCGCAGGACATGGTCTCGGACACGCGCATTCGCTGGAGTTCTGGGATGACACCGGCACGCTCGTCGGCGGCATCTACGGCGTGGCGATCGGTCGCATGTTTTTCGGGGAGAGCATGTTCTCGGCATGCTCGGGAGGTTCGAAAGCCGCCCTCGCAGGCCTGTCCCACGTGCTGCGGGGCTGGGGCTGGCCGCTGATCGACGCCCAGGTCGCCAACGATCACCTGACCCGCATGGGCGCCGAGCCGATGCCACGAGACCGCTTCCTGCGCAAGATTGCAGGCTTGGTGAAGCAGGAGGGCCGGATCGGCCCCTGGACCACGCCGGTGGGTCATCTGCCAGCCGCCACACTGTGCGTGGCTTAACGCATTTTTTGCGGTGACACCAGCTTCAGGTTATAATGACTGGCTTCGCGGGCCCGCCCGGTCCGCCCGCACTCTCAGCAGGCATCCATGTCGAAAGACGATTCAATCGAATTCGAAGGCGCCGTCACCGAGACGCTGCCCAACACCATGTTCCGCGTGCGCCTGGAAAACGGCCACGAGATCATCGCCCATATCTCCGGCCGCATGCGCAAGAACTACATTCGCATCCTGACCGGTGACCGGGTGAAGGTCGAAATGACGCCCTACGACCTGACCAAGGGCCGCATCACCTACCGCATGAAATAACGGGCCGCGCTTGCAGCGCCGACCGCAGAGGCAGCCGAGAGGCTGCCTTTTTGCGTTACGTCGAGGAGCGCGCCCCTGGCACCGCTGCAAACGACGGCGCACGGATCCGCCTCTCAGCCTGGAAAACGAGGAAGACGACGCAAGGCCGCCTTCCCTTCTTCTTATATTGGCTTTGGCCAATCGCCGGCGCCAGATGGACCGAAGATCAGTCCTCCACGGTCGCCGGCAGCAGCCGCTCGGGCTCGGGCTGGGCGGTGACGACGAGCTCGTCGTCCTTGACGTCGATGCTGACCTTGCCGCCCTCTATCAGCTTGCCAAACAGCAGCTCGTCAGCCAGCGGACGCTTGATCTTGTCCTGGATCACGCGGGCCATCGGGCGGGCGCCCATCTGCGGATCGAAACCATGCTGGGCCAGCCAGTCGCGCGCCTCGGGCGTGGCCGACAGGGTGACGTGCTTTTCGTGTAGCAGCATCTCCAGTTCGATCATGAACTTGTCGACCACGCGCAGGATGTGGTCGAAGCCCAGTGCCTGGAACTGCACGATCGCATCCAGGCGATTGCGGAATTCCGGGGTGAAGCCGCGGCGGATGACTTCCATCGCATCGGTGGAGTGATCCTGCTTGGTGAAGCCGATCGACCGACGCGAGGCCTGCGCCGCACCCGCATTGGTCGTCATCACTAGGATCACGTTCTTGAAGTTGGCCTCGCGCCCGTTGGTGTCGGTTAGCACGCCGCGGTCCATGACCTGCAGCAGGATGTTGAAGATGTCGGGGTGCGCCTTCTCGACCTCGTCCAGCAGCAGCACGCAGTGCGGCGTCTTGACGATCTTCTCGGTCAGCAAACCGCCCTGGTCGAATCCGACGTAGCCGGGAGGCGCACCGATCAGGCGGCTGATCGAATGCGGCTCCATGTACTCGGACATGTCGAAGCGCACCAGCTCGATGCCCAGCTGCATGGCCAACTGGCGGGTCACCTCGGTCTTGCCCACGCCGGTCGGGCCCGCGAACAGGAAGTTGCCGATCGGCTTGTCCGGATTGCCCAGGCCGCTGCGCGCCAGCTTGATGGCCGACGCCAGCGAATCGATCGCCGGATCCTGGCCGAAGATGACCATCTTCAGGTTGCGATCCAGATGCTGCAGCACGTCCTTGTCGGTCGCACTGACCTGCTTGGCCGGGATGCGCGCCATCTTGGCCACGATGGTCTCGATCTCTTCCACGTCGATCAGGGTCTTGCGCTGCTCTTCAGGCAGCAGGCGCTGTCGGGCACCGGCTTCGTCGATCACGTCGATCGCCTTGTCCGGCAGCAAGCGGTCCCCGATGTGCTTGACCGACAGGTCCACCGCGGCCTGCAGCGCCTCGTCGGCGTAGCTGACGTTGTGGTGCGACTCGTACTTGGCCTTCAGGCCCAGCAAAATCTCGTAGGTCTCGCTGATGGTCGGCTCGACCACGTCGATCTTCTGGAAACGGCGCGCCAGGGCGCGGTCCTTTTCGAAGATGCCGCGATATTCCTGGAAGGTGGTCGACCCGATGCAGCGCAGCTCGCCCGACGCCAGGGCCGGCTTGATCAGATTGGAGGCATCCATGGTGCCGCCAGAGGCCGATCCGGCGCCGATGATCGTGTGGATCTCGTCGATGAACAGCACCGCATTGGGCACCTTCTTCAGCGCGCTCAGCACGGCCTTGAGACGCTTTTCGAAGTCGCCGCGATACTTGGTCCCCGCAACCAGCGCGCCCAGGTCCAACGAATAGATGACAGCATCCTCCAGGACTTCGGGCACCTCGCCGTCGACGATGCGCTTGGCCAGACCTTCGGCCAGGGCCGTCTTGCCCACGCCGGCCTCGCCGACGTAGAGCGGATTGTTCTTGCGGCGGCGGCACAGGACCTGGATGGTGCGCTCGATTTCCTCGCCGCGCCCGACCAGCGGATCGATCCTGCCGTTGCGGGCCGCGTCGTTGAGGTTGCTGGCGTATTCGGCCAACGCGTCGCCCTTGGCTTCGCTTTCGCCGCCTTCTGCCTTGCCCTCGCCGGGTTCGGCCGATCCCTGCGCCTCGCCCTCGCCCTGCCGGGCGATGCCGTGGGACAGGTAATTGACGATGTCCAGGCGGGTGACGTCCTGCTGATTCAGGAAGTACACCGCGTGGGAATCCTTCTCGCCGAAGATCGCCACCAGCACATTGGCGCCGGTGACTTCCTTCTTGCCGGAGGACTGGACGTGGTAGACGGCCCGCTGCAGCACGCGCTGGAAGCCCAGCGTGGGCTGGGTGTCGCGTCCATCGTCCTCGGCCAGGCGCGAGACCGAGGCCTCGACCGCCTGGTCCAGATCCAGGCGCAAACGCCCGGTGTCGGCGCCGGTGGCCTTCAGGACCGCCTGCGCGGACGGGTTGTCGAGGAGGGCGAGCAGCAAGTGTTCGACCGTCATGAATTCGTGCCGCGCCTCGCGGGCACGCTTGTAGCACTGGCCGATCGTCTGCTCGAGATCTTTGCTGAACATGGGTCGCTCCCAACTGCTGTTGCCAACAATATGCGGCCTGTAGCGGGAATTTCCACAACTGCCTTGCGCTGACCTATTCAGCGCGGGTTGCGCGATACGGGCGGCTGGCTCAGGACTGTTCCATCGTGCACAGCAAAGGATGCTGACTCATCCTCGAATACTCGTTGACCTGGGCCACCTTCGACTCTGCCACTTCGCGTGTGTAGACGCCGCACACGCCGCGTCCGCGGGTGTGGACGTGCAGCATCACCTGGGTGGCCTTCTCCAGGTCCATGTTGAAGAACTGCTGCAGCACCGTGATCACGAAATCCATCGGTGTGTAGTCGTCGTTGAGCAGCAGGACCTGATACAGGGGCGGCGGGGTGACCTCCGGCTTTCCGGTTTCCACCAGGACGCCATGGTCTTGCTCGTGTTCGGGGGTGCGGGGCATGCGGCAATTATACGGAATGGACGGGCTGCGTCCGCGCACGCACAATTTGCACGATGTGCCCTGCCCGCCCGTTTTACCGCCAGGATGATTTCACCTGCGACTGTCCCAATATCGGGCCAATGTCGACAAGGAATGGATCACGATGAGCTTCCCGGATGACCGTTTTTGGCAGCCCGATACCACGGTGGCGACCATCGTGGTGCGCGACGGGCGCCTGCTGCTGGTCGAGGAGCACGCCGAGGGACGACTGGTCCTGAACCAGCCAGCCGGCCACCTCGAGCCAGACGAGAGCCTGCAGGACGCCGCCTTGCGGGAGACGCTCGAGGAAAGCGGCTGGACGGTGCGCCTGACCCATTTCGTAGGCGCCTACCAGTGGAAGGCCGAAACCGGCCGGCACTACCTGCGCTTTGCTTTCGCAGGCGAGCCGGTCTCCCACGACGCGGCGCGCGCGCTCGACGAGGGCATCGTCCGGGCACTGTGGATGACGCCGGACGAACTGCGCCAGGCGCAGGCGCGACATCGCAGTCCGCTGGTGTGGCGGGTGGCCGCCGATTACCTGGCCGGACGCCGCTTGCCGCTGTCCGCGGTGGCGCAGCTGGCATGAGCACCGCCCCGCGCGTGGTGGTCGGTGTGTCCGGCGGGGTCGACTCGTCGGTGGCCGCGCTGGAACTGGTCCGCTCGGGGGTTCCGGCCGCGGGGCTGTTCATGCAGAACTGGTCCGACGACGGCAGCGGCGATTGCCGCGCCGAGGACGACCGGCGCGACGCGGTGGCGGTTTGCGGGCGGCTGGGCTTGCCCTTTCACTTTCGCGATTTCTCGCAGGAATACTGGAATGGGGTGTTCGCGCATTTCCTGGCGGAATACGCCGCTGGGCGCACGCCCAACCCGGACGTGCTGTGTAACCGCGAGGTCAAGTTCAAGCATTTCATCGACGCGGCCCGTGAACTGGGCGCCGAGAAGATCGCCACCGGCCACTACGCCCGGGTCGAGCAGCGGGGACGCCGCTGGCACCTGCTGCGCGGGGTGGACACGGCCAAGGACCAGAGCTACTTCCTGCATCAGCTCGGGCAGGAGCAGCTGGCCGCGACCCTGTTTCCGATCGGCCACCTGCACAAGCCGGATCTGCGCGGAATCGCACGCCAGGCTGGGCTGCCGGTCCACGACAAGAAGGATTCGACCGGCATCTGCTTCATCGGCGAGCGCGATTTCCGCCAGTTCCTCGGCCAGTACCTGCCAGCCAAGACCGGGGAGATGCGCGACCCGGATGGCGCGGTCATCGGCCAGCATCCCGGCGTGTTCTTCTTTACCCTGGGGCAGCGCGAGGGGCTGAACATCGGCGGCGTCCGCGGGCGTGCCGCGGCGCCCTGGTATGTCGTGGGTAAGGACGTGACCGGCAATGTGCTCTATGTCGATCAGGACACCGCCAGTCCCTATCTGCACTCCACCCGCCTGCGCAGTGAATCGATGCATTGGGTCGCCGGCGCCGCGCCCGCCGCCCGCATCGACTGCAGTGCGCAGACCCGCTACCGGCAGGCCGCAGAGCCCTGCACGGTGCATGTACTTGAGGACGGAACACTGGATATCGAATTTGCACGCCCACAACGCGCGGTCACCCCCGGCCAATCGGTGGTGCTGTACGACGGGCAGGACTGCCTGGGCGGGGCGGTGATCGCCTCGACCAACGCGCCGCTGGAATTGCGTCTGCGGGAGCAGGCGGCATGAGCGCGCCACTGAATGAGCGCGTGCTCGCGTTGGCCGCCCTGGCCCAATCGCTGGCACAGGTGCGTCGGATCGCCGAAACCGGGCAGTCCGAGGACGGTGCGGCCAGCGCGGTGCTGGACAGTGTGTTCCGTGTCGATGCCGCTTCCACGGAGGCCGTCTACGCCCGTGCCTCGTCCCTGGCGCCGGGGCTGCGCCTGCTGCGTGATTACTTCGAAGGCCAGAACAAGGACGCGTCCCTGCCCCGCCTGGCGCTCTCGGTGCTGCAGGTCGAACGCCGCTTCGTCCGGGAAACCGACACGGTCCGCGCCGTGAGCGGTGGCCTGGAGGAAATCGCCCCCCAGGCCGCCGAGCGCGGCAGCACCCATCCGGATGTCCTGACGGCTCTGGGCACGCTCTACTCGGACACGATCAGTCACCTGCGGCCGCGGGTGATGATCCAGGGAAACCCGCATTACCTGGGCCAACCCGGCGTGGTCTCGGAGATCCGCGCAATCCTGCTGGCGGCCGTGCGCGCCGCGGTGCTGTGGCGTCAGCTGGGGGGCAGCCTTTGGGACTTCGTGTTCTCGCGCAAGGCCATGGTCCAGGCCGCACGCAGCTGGCTGGGGGCGTAAGCCGCGCAACGCACCAAGCGGCGGATCGCGCAGCGCGCCTTTCAATTTCGTCATCTCCAGCGCACGCCCCAATGCGCTGGAACGCGGTGCGAACGGCGTCGCAGATGCACCCGGCCGACTAAAGACCCAGGGGGGGCGGCCGATACAGCAATCGTGACTCTGCCGAGAACGACCATGTACTCACGCCTCCTCATCCGTCTGGCCGCTCCGCTGGTCCTGACGCTGCTCTTCCCCCTGGCCACGGCGCTGGATTGGCCCGCCGCCATGCGCTGGGCGATCCTCACCACCATGACACTGAGCTGGCTGGGCTATGCCGGCTGGGTGACCTACAGCCACTCACGCCGCTCCCCGGAGCAAAGCAAGGCGATGCGCGAGCAGGACCAGTTGCTCTCGGACCTGCGCAGCTTCGTCAGCAACGAGATCGACGGCTCGCGTAGCGAGATCGAGCGTGCCCGCGAGCTGATCCGCCAGGCGGTGTCCGGTCTGGGCGGCAGTTTCGAGGCCATGAACCGCAAGTCGCGCCAGCAGAGCCAGGCGCTGGCCCGCATCGTGGACCGGACCGGCGAGGAAGGCGGGTCGGGCATCGACGTGGCCCGCTTCGCCCAGCATGCCAGTTCGCGCATGGAACAACTGGTCGAGGCGCTGGAGCAGGTCAGCGGCCAGAGCAGCACCACGGTCCAGCACATCGACGAGATGGCCCAGCACCTGGACGGCATCTTCGCCCTGCTGGAGGACGTCAAGTCGATCGCCGACCAGACCAACCTGCTGGCGCTGAACGCGGCGATCGAAGCGGCGCGCGCCGGTGAAGCCGGGCGCGGCTTCGCGGTGGTCGCCGACGAGGTCCGCAACCTGTCCGAGCGCTCGACCAGCTTCAACGAGCAGATCCGCAAACTGGCGCACAGCTCCAAGGACGCCATTGCCAAGGTCCGCGAGACGGTCTCCAACATGGCCTCGCGCGACATGGACCGCTCACGTGAAGCGCGTCACGAGGCAGCGGCGATGCTGGACAACGTCGCGGCGATCAACCGCTCCCTGGGCGAGGGCGTGCGCGAGATCTCCGAGTGCGGCCGCTCGATCGACAGCAGCGTCGCCGAAGCCGTGCGCGCCTTGCAGTTCGAGGACATCGCCACCCAGGCCCTGGGCGGCGTCCACACCCACCTGGACCGCCTGACCGCGATCAACCGCGAGGCGGTCGGCCTGCAGGAACTGCTGCATCGCAGTGGCGGGGTGTTCGACGGCGAACTGATCGCGGCACTGCAGCGGGTGGGGACCCGCTTGCGCGAGATGCGCGTGGAGTGGGAGCGTCCGCCGCACAAGCCGGTTGCACAGCAGGACATGGGCGCGGGCACGGTGGAGTTGTTCTGAGCCAGCGCCCACGCAAGATCCGCGGCATCGAGCGACCCGGTCCGGCCCTGCGCCTGGCCGGGTCGTTCGTCCGTTGGACGTCAGCAATGCTGACGGCATCGACCCCCGTCATCCCCGACCTCTCCCCTCTGCGCACTGGTTTCGGCCATCGCCTCCCATGATCCAAGCCTTCACCCGCCAGCCCAACGAATCCGTGCCTTCCGATGACGCCCCGGCCCTCCAGCGGCTCGAGGCCCTGGCCCGCGCGGAACTGGGCCAGCTACGCGCCCAGGCCACCGCAAGCACGCCGCCGCAGGCCAAGCTCGACCCGGTCCTCGCCTCCCTGGCGTGGGATCTGGGCCTGGATGGCCATGCCCTGCAGGCCATGGGTGTTGCGACCACGGACAGCCAATAAGGCAACCGGGCCGATTGAAGGCCAGGAACGGATTGAAGCCCGCCACGCCTGGCCGGCGGATGTTCAGAACGACTGAATCCGGCGGGTTGCGCGCAGCTGTCCGCTGATCGTGAAGCGCACGCGGCAGATGCGCCTGGGCGTCGGCATCGCCTGGGCGCCGGCCCCGACATTCGACATCGGCGCATCGCCCTCCTTGGGATGAACCCGGCAACAGCCGGATCCTGTTCTGGCATCAATGCGCCGGGCGGCGCTGAGTGAGCAGATCCTCGCCCGCGCCTGGCCGCTACCCATGGAGCGGTCAAGACCATGGACCGTGATATCCCGCGTTCGCTTGCGGCGCGCAGGCCAACGAAGCCCATCCGAAGCGCCGCGCGGCGCAAACCCCAGCTAATCGGTCAGCCCCGTCTTAGGCGCTCTCAAACGCGAAGCCCGCGCAAGGCGCGGGCTTCTTCGGGCGACGCAACCATGTTGACGCGTGTGGCTTAGTGCTCGGCGACGGCCATGGTCGGCGCAACGGTCACCAGGCTGTCCTGGCGACCGCGCAGAAAGATCGACATCTCCCGCGGCGGCAACGGCCGCGAGTACAGGTAGCCCTGGATCTCGTCGCAGCCCTGTTCGCGCAGCAGCGCGTCTTCCTGCACGGTTTCCACGCCCTCGGCGACCACCTGCATCCCCAGCGCATGCCCCAGTTGGATGATGGCCTGGGTGACCTTGGCCGTCCCCAGGTCATGCAGCATGTCCTGCACGAAGCTGCGATCGATCTTCAGGCGGTGCACGGGGAACCGGTTGAGATAGTGCAGGTTGGAAAAGCCGGTCCCGAAATCGTCCACGGCAAGCGGTACGCCGTGCTTTTCGAACAGATCGAAGCAGTGCCGCAGGGCCTCGGTGTCGCGGATCAGCGCCGACTCGGTGAGCTCCAGCTCCAGCCGGGTCGGCGACCAGCCATGGGCATGGCAGATGGCCAGCACGCGCTCGGCAAATCCGCGGTCGCGCAGCTGCATGGCCGAGACGTTGACCGAGATGCGGTCGAAGCGCAGGCCGGCCGCATCCCAGGCGGCCGCCTGGCGGCACGCCTCACTGATCACCCAATCGCCGATGCGCACGATTTCACCGCAGCGCTCGGCGATGGGAATGAATTCGGCGGGGCTGCAGAACCCGTGCCCCGGACGGTGCCATCGCAGCAGCGCTTCGACCGCCGGGGCGCGTTGGCCGGCGGTGTGGGCCAACGGCTGGTACACCAGCGAAAACTCCTCGCGCTCCAGCGCGCCGTGCAGCGCGTTCTCGATCTCGCGCCGGCGCTGGGCGCGCAGCAGGACGTCCTGGCTGTAATAGTGGGAGGTGTTGCGGCCGGACTCCTTGGCCGCGTACATCGCCGCGTCGGCGGCACGCAGCAGGCCATCGAAGTCCTGGTGGTTGGCGTCGACCAGGGCGATTCCGATGCTCGCACTCAGCTTGATCATCCCATCGCCCCACTCCAGCGGCTCGGCCAGGGCCGCGATCAGCTTGCGGGCCACATGGCCGGCATCGCCGGGATCGGCCAGGTCGCGCAGCACGATGACGAACTCGTCGCCGCTGAAGCGGCTGAACAGGTCGCTGGTGCGCAGGTGCTGGTGCATCCGCCCGGCCGCGAGCTTGAGCAGCATGTCGCCGGTGGCGTGGCCATAGGAATCGTTGATGTTCTTGAAGCCGTCCAGGTCCACGAACAGCACCGCCAGGGTGCTGCCCTGCTCCACCGCCTCGCGGATGGCGTCCTCGGCCTGCTCGCGCAGCAGGGCGCGGTTGGGAAGCCCGGTGAGCAGGTCGTAGTGGGCCAGCTTATCGATCCGTTCGCTCGCCTCGCGCTCGCGCGAGATATCGCGGAAGAGCACGACGAAGCGCGGCGGCAGGCCGTCGCGCTTGTCCAGTTCAATCAGGACCTGGACCCAGACCCGCAGTCCGGAGGGGCGGTGGAAGCACAGGTCCAGTTGCTCGGGCAGGCTGCCGTGCGCGATCTGGGCCAGCGCGGCCTGGAAGGCCTCCCGCGACTCGTGCGTATACAGCGACAACAGCTGGTCCAGCGACACCGCCTCCTTGCGCAAGCCGTGAATGCGGTAGCACTCCTCGGTGCATTGCAGGTCGCGGGTGTCGACCTCGATCTCGCACCCTCCGATCTTGCCCAGGGCCGAGACGCGATTGAGCAGTTCAGTGCGCCAGCGGATCAGTGCGTCGGTCTGGCGCTGGGCGGTGATGTTGAGAACCTGCCCCACGATCCGGGACAGGCGTCCGTCGGGCGCATGCACCGGGCGGCCCCAGACGCGGACCTGCATGAGCGCTTCCCGCCGCACGGCCAGTTCCAGGTCCAGTGAAATCGGCACCGACTCCTGCTTCATGCGCCTGATCGCGCGGACCAACGTTGCGGCGGACGCCCGGGTGAGCAGTTGCAGAAATTGGCGGCCGCCCATCGGATCGGTGGCCAGGCCATGCGCCGTCGGCAGTTCGCCGGACAGCACGACTTTGTCGCTGCTCAGCTCCCACGACCAGTCGCCCATGCCGGCGATGCGCTGGGCCTCGCGCAGCATGACTTCCTGTTCCCCCAGCTGGGCCTGCAGGCGCGCCGGCACCGCAGGCCGCGCACCGGCGCCCGGGGATGCCTCCGGCACGCTCAAGGTATAGGCCAGGATCTGGCCGTGCTCGTCATGCACCGCGCTCAGCCACCCCTCCAGGGAGGCGGCCTGCGGCCCCGGCAACACGCAAGGCACCATGCGTCCGGCCGCGAGCGAGGGCCCGCCGGCCTGGGCCAGCAGATCCATGTAGGCCTCGATGGCGCCGGGAAGGCCCATGGCCTGGGCCGCGCCGTTGGAAGCCAGCGGGCGGCCTTCGACGTCCAACAGGACGAAGGCCGACCCAACCGGATGCCGCAGCAAGCTTGCAATGACGCCGTGATCCACGCCGGAGTGCTCCTTCTGAACCGCCTGGGACGCTGACGGACGAAAGTCATATCGGCCGCCCCTGCTTTTAGTTGAGCCCGTTGGGCCCGTCGGCGCTTGCCGTTAAGATCACGACCACACGTGACTTGCCGGCCCGGATGGGCGGACGATGGCGACCCCTCCAGCTTCCCCCCACGCTGCGCGCCCGTACCGCTCCGAACGCCGGCTCCACTACGCGCTCACGCGCTGGACGCGTCGGATCGTCACCGTGTACGGCGCGCTGGGACTGGCCTGGGCGATCGGCGGCCCGCTGCTGATCGGGGCCGGCACGGGAGCGCCGGGGCGCTGGACGGCGATCCAGTTGGGCAGCGGCCTGGTGTTCATGGCGGTCAGCACCCTGGCACTTTCGATCGTGCTGCGCGCCCTCGTCCGCCGCATCACGCGCACGCATCGTCGGTTGGCGGCGACCAAGACCGATTACCGACGGATGTTCCGGACCAATCCTGGGCCGATGCTGGTCTGTGAGATGCCCGAGCTGCGGATCGTCGACGCCAACCCCGCGGCGCTCGCTTTTTTTGGCTTCTCGCGCAGCCAGTTGTTGGGCCGGTCGCTGGACGGCCTGTGGTCTGGCGTGGACCAACCGATCGTCGCGAACGCGGAGGGCCAACACCTGCGAACCGGCCAGGCCGTGCTGCTCGACGGTCGCCAACGCGTGGTCGAGGTTCGCGATGCGCCCATGCGTCGCGAAGGCCGCGATGCACGACTGGTCGTGATCGACGATCGCACCGCCGAGCAGGATGCGCGCGCGCGACGGGACCAGGCGCTGGCGCGACTGGAGGAAGCCCAGGACATCGCCCGATTGGGTTGGTGGGAGTTCGATCCGGACACCGGGCTGGGGGTCTACTCAAAGCAGATCTACCGGATGCTTGGGCGCCGCCCGCCGCCGGACGCGCTGCGGCGGCATCGGTTCGAAGATCTGCTCTCGGCTGGCGATGCACAGGGCGCGGCCCAGCTGCAGGCGCTGCTGACCCCGCTGCGCGGGGCCGGTCCGGTCTGCATGGACGCGCTGGTGCCACTGCAGTCCGCCGATGGACGCGCGCTCACCGTGCACCTGCGCGCCAACGCATCCCAACGCGACAGCGGATCGGCGGTGCGTGGCACGCTGCAGGACGTGACCGAGCGCGAGGACGCGCGTCGCCTGCTGCACGAGCGCGAAGCGCAGTTCAAGGAACTGGTTCGCGTGCTGCCCGACGGCGTGCTGATCCTGCATGGCGAGCACGTGCTCTATGCCAATGCGGCCTGCGCCCAGCAGCTTGGATACACCAGTGAAACCCTGCTGGGCGAGTCGCTGGAGCGTCTGGTACCCGCCCAGGATCTGGAACATGTCCGCGACCAGATGCACCGACCGGACACCACCGTCGGGATCGGCACGGCCCTGCGCATGCGCCGCCAGGACGGCAGCGTCTTCCACGCGGGCCTGTCGCTGGGCGAGGTCCGCTACAGCGGCCGCGACTGCCGCCTGCTGATCGTGCGCGACCTCAGCGAACCCGAGCGCATGCGCGATGCGCTGGAGCAGAGCAACCGCGAACTGCAGGCCATGGCACGCCGCCTGTTTTCCCTGCAGGAGGATGAGCGCCGGGCGCTTTCCCGCGACCTGCACGACGACGTCGGGCAGGCGATCACCGCCATGAAACTCTCGGCCCACGCCGCGCAGGGGGAAACCGACCCGGGCAGGCAGCGCGACGACCTGGCCCACATCGTCCAGCTCGCCGATGCGAGCATCGACAAGCTCCGCAATCTCGCCATGCTGCTGCGTCCGCCCCAACTGGATGCCCTGGGCCTGGAGGCGGCGGTGCGCTGGCAGGCCGGCATGCTGTTCCGCGCCTCGCAGGTGGAGCTGCAGCTGGACATCGATCCCCTGCCCGAGCGCCCCGATGCAGAGGCCGAACAGGCCTGCTTCCGCATCGCCCAGGAAAGCCTGACCAACGCCCTGCGCCACGCGCGCGCCGGCTCGGTCACCCTGCGTCTCAAGCCAGCCGGACACCGGCAACTGCGCCTGGAGGTGGTGGACGACGGCGAGGGGTTCGACCCGGCCGGACCACGTGGACTGGGCCTGATCGTGATGCGCGAACGCGCACAGACCGCCGGCGGCACCTTGCACATCGACTCCGCTCCCGGGAACGGTACCCGGGTGACGCTCCACCTGCCTTATGCCATGGTGTCGGCTTCGTCAGATGTCCTCGGATCTTGACCCCATGTGGAACCCGGATGCTCCTGCCAACCCTCCAGGCAGCCTGCCTGCGCGCTTGGGCGCGGGGCATCCGGCGCTGGAGGAGATGCTGGCGCGGGCACGCGAGGGTGAACATGGCTTGATGCTGCTGCACCTGGACATCGACCACTTCGCTTCGATCAACGAGACCATGAGCGACGAGGTCGGCGACCAGGCGCTGGCGCTGCTGGCCGCGCGGCTACGCGAGCACCTGGCCGGGCGCGGCCTGCTGTGGCGCCACGGGAGCGACGAACTGCTGATCGCGGTGCCGTGCCTGCCCGGCGTCCCCGGCCCGGAGGCGTTTGCCGAGGAAATCCGGCAGCAGATCGAACTGCCGCTGTCGGTGCTGCCCTACAACCTGTTCATGACCGGCAAGATCGGGGTCAGCCTCTACCCCGACCACGCTGACGAACTCTCCCCGCTGATGGACCTGGCCGAACAGGCGGTCCTCCAGGCCGCGCGCGAGGGCGGCAACGTGGTGCGGATGTTCGAGCGGGGGGGGCCGCCGAGCGCGCACAACGACCGGGTCATTTCCCGCCAGATCGTCGACGCCATCCCCAACGGCGAACTGCGTCTGCGTTACCAGCCGATGGTCAGCGCGCGCGACGGGCGCGTGGTCGGCATGGAATCGCTGGTGCGCTGGCAGTCACCCAGCCTGGGCATGCTGGTGCCCGAGCGCTTCATGCTGACCGCCGAGCGCCTGGGCGTGGTGGTGCAGATCGGCACCTGGGTCCTGGAGGGCGCCCTGCGTCAGGCCCGGCAGTGGCGCGACCAGGGTTTCGACGACTTCACCATCGCCGTCAATGTCTCCACGTTGCAGTTGCTGCGGCCGACCTTCTATTCCGAAGTCATGCAGGTCCTGCAGGCCACCGGCGTACCGGCCCAGACCCTGGTGCTGGAGATCAACGAAAGCGCCCTGACCAAGAACGTGAACTTCGTGCACGAGACCCTGGCCAAGCTTTCCAGCGAGGGCGTCAGTCTCAGCTTGGACAACTTCGGGACCGGTGACTCCAGCCTGGGCGCCCTGGTGCGCTACCCGGTCGACCGGCTCAAGATCGACCGCAGCTTCATCAACAGCGCCCCGGCCGGCAACCGCGAGGCGGCCATCGCCCGCACCATCATCGCCATGGGCCACCAGTTGGGCATGACCGTCATCGCCAACGGTGTCGAATCCCAGGCCCAGCTGGGCTTTCTGCGCCGCAGCGACTGCGACGTGTTCCAGGGCTACCTGTTCGGTGAGCCGATGTCGGCCGAAGCCGCCGGCACGGTGCTGCGCCGACGCTACATCCGCCCGGAGTCCTTCGCCGAATCCAGTCCGGACAAGACTCTGCTGCTGCTGGATGACGAGGAGAACGTGCTGCGCTCACTGGTCCGGCTGTTCCGCCGCGACGGCTACCGGATCCTGGCGGCGGGCAACGTGCGCGACGCCTTCGACCTGCTGGCTACCAACGACGTGCAGGTGATTCTTTCCGACCAGCGCATGTCCGACATGAGCGGCACCGAATTCCTGGGCCGGGTGAAGATGCTCTATCCGGACACCATCCGGCTGGTGCTCTCCGGCTACACGGACCTGACCACGGTCACCGATGCGATCAACCGCGGCTCGATCTACCGCTTCCTGACCAAGCCATGGAACGACGAGGAACTGCGCAAGCACATCCGCCAGGCCTTCAGGACCCACGAGGATCAGCGGCGCGATCCTCCCTCCTGAGCCGGCCCGGCCATCACTAGGACGTTGGCGCAACCCTCAGGTCGCGCCCTTGGCGGCATCGGCACGCGCGGGTTGGCGGATCGGCAGCACGATGCGGAAGCATGCCCCCTCGCCTGCCGGGCTGCTGACGTCGATGCGCCCGTGGTGCTTGTTGATGATGCCGTAGGAGATCGACAGACCCAGCCCGGTGCCACTGCCCACGGGCTTGGTGGTGAAGAACGGGTCGAAGATGCGCTGCAGCAGGTCCGGCGGAATGCCCGGCCCGGAGTCCTTGAACTCGATCCACACGTGATCGTCGTCCACCCCGGTGCTGATGGCGATGGTGCCGCGCTCGCCGATGGCCTGGCCCGCATTGAGCAGCAGGTTCATGTAGACCTGGTTCAATTCCGAGGGCAGGCACTCGACCATCGGCAGTTCGCCATAGCGCCGCTCCAGGGTGACCTTGTACTTGAGCTCGTTCCAGATGATGTTGATCGTGGACTCCAGCCCCATGTGCAGGTCCACCAGCTTCCAGGACTCGGCCCGGTCGAAGTAGGAGAAGTCCTTCAGGTCACGCACGATGCGGGTGACCCGCTCGATGCCCTCGCGCGACTCGGACATCAGCTGCGGCAGGTCGCGGCTGATGAAGTCGATGTCGAAGCGCTCACGGATGTCGTCGATCTCATCGATCATCGCCTTGGGATCCGGCGCGCGCAGCGCGCGCTCGTAGGCTTCGATCAGGGTGAACAGGCTGCGCAGGTATTCCTGCAGACTGCCAAGATTGGAATGCACGTAGCCAATCGGGTTGTTGATCTCATGGGCCACGCCGGCGGCCAGCTGGCCGATCGAGGCCATCTTCTCGGACTGCAGGAGTTTGTCCTGGGCACCGCTCAGGCGCATGTAGGCCTGGCGCAGCTCGGCGTGCCGCAGCTGTAGCTCTTCTTCGAATTCCTGCGCGCCCTTGACCTCCTGGATCAGGGCCAGGAAGTAGCCCTCGCCCTCGGTGGTCCCGGCATGGAAGTACAGATGCGCCAGGACGATCTTGTCGTCCACCGGCAGGCTGCCACCCCAGCGGCCGGTCGAGCGGGCCTGCGTCAGCGCGTCGGCAGGCAGCCGCTGGGTCAATCGTTCGCCCAGCGGACGCGGATCACTGTCGTCACGCTCGCACAGGCGCGTGCGGGCCGCGTCGTTGGACCACAGCAGGTGGCCATCGGCCTGGAACAGCATGGCGCCTTCGTGCATGAGCTCGCCGAGGGCGAGCAGCACATCGCGATCAGGGAAGGTGGCCGGCCCGGTCTTGTCGGGTGAGATTGAATTCACGAAGTCGTTCAGGCAGTGGACCGGACGTCAATATACCGGCTGAAGCCGCCGAGCGGCCCACGCGTCCCCCTGCGCGAACGCAGGATCCGTGAATCAGGCGACCGCCAGGGAGCGGCTGGCCTGGAGTGTGTTCGACTGGCCCTTGGCGTCGTAGGACGGCGCGCTCTCGCTGCGCCCAAGGTGGCGCAGCGCCCAATTGACCTCGCGGCGGCGGCGCGACAACAGTGCGCCATTGGCCCGGTTGGCTTCGGCCAGCTCGCGCAGGCGTCCACCGGCCTCGGCCTCTGTGGGCAGGTCGAATTCGAGGGCCTTCAGGGCCGCCAGTTTGGCGCTCGTGGCACGCATCAGGCCTTCGACGTCGTGGTCGAGCAATGCCTGGCGCTCGTCGGCGAGGGCGACGCCGAGCTGGTCCAGCAGGCCGGAACTGGCGGCGGAGGTGTTCATCCGCCGAGTTGCTGATCCAGCTCGAGCATGCGGCTGGCGATCGCGTCGGGATTGATCTTGTAGCTGCCGTCCTGCAGGGACTGGCGGACCGCCTCGACGCGGCTGCTGTCCACGGCCGGAGCGGTGGACAGCTCGCGCTGCAGGGTCTGCAGGCCCGAGGCCTGCCCAGTCAGGCTCAGGCTGTCGGCCGAGGCGGTGGCGTCGACCGCGCGGGTCTTGCCCTCGTCGGACACGCCAGTGGCTGCTTTGGTATTGACGGATGAGGTACGAAGACTGGCCGGAGTCGGCACGCTTCCTTCGATTTTCTGGCTCATCGGTGGGGTCCTGTCATCGGGTTCGATAGGGATAACGGCGTCGCCTGGACAAACTTTAGGGGTTTCAGCGACTGACCACGACATCCCCGTTCTGCGCCACCGTTCCCTGCACGATCCGATGCGAGGAGAGGTTCTCCACGCTGACCCGGTCGTCCTGCCCGGCATCCTGCAGGGCGCGCCCGGCCATCCGCACTTCCAGGCCGCCATTGCGGGCGACCAGGGCGACATTGTCACCCCGGCGGATCAGCCGCGGCGAGACCAGGTCACTGCCCGACAGGAGGCTGCCAGCCGGCAACGTGCGCCGGGCCACCTTGCCCACCGCGTCGTCCAGGGTGTGCAGCGGCGCGCCCACGATCCGGGCGGCGTCGCGGGTCTCGGACACGATATCGGCCGGCCCCAGCGTTTCTCCAGCAGCCACGCCCCGGGCCAGGACCAGCACATGCTGCAGGCGCCGGATCTTCACCGGCACGAACAGGCGCCAGCCCGCCTCGCGCGGGCAGCTGACTTCCACGGTCGTCGTGCCGGTCGGGTGGGCTTCCAGCGGCGCACCACAGGCTGGCATCCGCATGGCGGGGTCCAGGGTAGCCTCGGCCTCGGCGTCCGGGCCGATCGTGGAAAGGGCGGCGGCCCGGATCGATTCGATCGACTGGAAATCCGATGCCCAGGCCGGCACGGCCACCATAAGAACAGTGATAAGGAGCAGCAGGCGCATCGTGGCAGCCCTAAAGCGAAACATGCCAGGCCGATGCAAGCGGCGTGCCGTAATCCCGCGGCCAAACCCGACTGTCGCGCTCAAGTTTGTTCCCGCAGGGGCCGATATGAACGCCATGTCGCACGATCTGCTCAACCGCATCGAACAGAGCACCCGCCTGGCGGGCCATAACCGGCTGGCCCTGCTGCTGTTCCGGCTGGGCGGGCGCCAGCTTTTTGGCGTCAACGTCTTCAAGGTGCAGGAAGTGCTGCGGCGCCCGGAGCTGTTCCAGGTCCCCGGCCTGCCCATGCAGTTCTCCGGCGTGGCCGACGTGCGGGGCCGGTCGGTCCCGGTCCTGGACCTGGGCATGGCCATCGGCCACCCCGAGCGCGAGCCGGACGCCGACCGGGCCCCTGGATACCTGGTGGTCACTGAATTCAACCGCTCGGTCCAGGGCTTCCTGGTCAGCGGCGTCGAGCGCATCGTCAACATCGCGGTGGAGGACATCCATCCGCCGCCGGAACTCGGCGCCGAATCCACGTACCTGACCGCGGTGACGCGTTTCCAGGGCGAGCTGATCCAGGTCATCGACGTGGAAAGCGTCCTGGCCGACATCGCACAGACCCGCGTGGAAGCCCGGATCGATCCCTCCCTGGCGTTTGGTCCGGACGGTCCGCAGCTGCAGGTGCTGGTCGTGGACGACTCCCGCGTGGCCCGCCAGCAGATCCGCAGCGTGCTCGACCAGCTGGGCGTTGGCGCGACCCTGCTCTCCGATGGCCGCCAGGCGCTGGACCACCTCTTGCAGATCCATGCCTCGGGCGAGCGCCCGGCCAATCGCTACGCCATGGTCATCTCCGATATCGAGATGCCGGCGATGGACGGCTACACCCTGACGACGGAAATCCGGCGCCACGCCGGGCTGGCGGACCTGTACGTGTTGCTGCACACCTCGCTGTCAGGGGTGTTCAACAACGCCATGGTCGAGCGTGTGGGGGCCAATGCCTTCGTGGCCAAGTACAGCCCCCATGAGCTGGCCGACTACGTTCTGGCCCGCCTGCGCACCGTCGCCACCAGCCAGGCGGCCTGATTCCAACCGGGTTACGGCTCAAACCCGGTCGCCGATCCGCGCCGGACATCCGACGCAGGCCCCTCCCCGCGTTCTGGCACAGCTCTTGCCTCGCTCTCCTGCACCACATCGCGGGAGCGCGTCATGTCCAATCCGATCTCATCCTTCCTGGGCGTCAGTGGCGACGCCCTGCCGCTGCGCGAGCAGCGGATGAAGCTGATCGCCAGCAACCTCAGCAACGTCGATACCCCGGGCTACAAGGCCCAGGATCTGGATTTCGATGCGGCCATGCGCGCGGCACAGGGCCAGCGTGACGGTAGCGGGCTGGAGGTTACCGACACGCGCCACTTTCCCATCGGCGGCAATGGCGACGGGCTGAACCCCTTCCAGTTCACCCGCGAAGCCAGCCAGCCCAGCCTGGACGGCAACACGGTCGATCCCGACGCAGAACGCGCCGCCTACGGCCGCGCGGCGCTGGAATACCGCGCCTCGCTGAGCTTTGTCGAGGGCAAGGTCCGCACCATGCTCACCGCGATCACGGGGCAATAAGCCATGAGCAACCTGCCCATCTTCGATGTCGCCGGCTCCGCCCTGCAGGCCCAGTCGGTGCGCATGAGCACCATTGCCTCCAACCTGGCCAACGCCGATTCGGTGGCCGGCTCGGCCGAGGCCGCCTACAAGCCGATCGAACCGATCTTCCAGGCGGTGACCAATTCCCAGGACAAGAGCCTGACCGGGGTCAACGTCAAGGAAATTTCCCAGAGCAAGGACCCGCCGATCAAACGCTACGAGCCGGGCCACCCGCTGGCCGATGCCGACGGCTACGTCTACCAGCCCGACGTCGATCCGGTCTCGCAGATGGTCAACCTCATCTCGGCCTCGCGCAATTACCAGGCCGGCGTCGAGGTGCTCAACACCGCCAAGGAGCTTGCCCTTGCCACGCTCACGATGGGCCGCTAGCCGCGCCCGTTTCCCGCACATCCGTCCTAGGACCTTCCCATGAGCACCGTTTCCAACGACGTCTATTCCAGCCTGGGACTGACCGGCGCATCCAACAGCAGCAGCAAGTCGACCAGCAAGTCGGACACCCTCAGCCAGGCCGACTTCCTCAAGCTGATGACCGAGCAGCTCCAGCACCAGGACCCGCTCAAGCCGATGGACAACAGCCAGATGGTCTCGCAGATGGCCCAGCTGTCCACCGTGCAGGGCATCGGCGACCTCAACACCACCGTCACCGGCCTTTCCAGCTCGCTGGGGGCCGACCAGATCCTGCGTGCCTCGACCCTGGTCGGGCATTCGGTGCTGGTGCCCTCCCCCAACCTGGCCCTGGCCGATGGCGGCCATGCCACCGGCGTGGTCGCCGCGCCCGGCGCCGGCACGGTCAACTTCACCATCACCGACGCGAACGGCAATGCGGTCAAGCAGATCACCGCCAAGGCCAGCGATGCCGGCGAGGTGGCCTTCGACTGGGACGGCACCGATGCCTATGGCACGCGGCTGGCATCAGGCAAGTACTCCATCTCGGCCACCTATACCGACAGCAGCGGGACCGACACGGATCTGTCCACCTACGTCAAGGCGACCGTCGAAAGCGCGACGGTCGGCTCGGACGGCATTTATCTCGATCTGACCGGGCTGGGCACCGCCCCGCTCGCCAACGTGCTCCGCGTCAGCTGACGCCGGACAACCACACAGGAGTCCATCATGGGTTTCAACACTTCGCTGTCCGGCATCAAGGCGGCCAACACCGACCTGAATGTCACCGCCAACAACATCGCCAACGTGAACACGACCGGCTTCAAGGAGTCGCGCGCCGAGTTCGCCGACCTGTTCTCCTCCACCGGCTACGGCCTGGCGCGCAACGCGGTGGGCTCGGGCGTGCGGGTGAGCAACGTGGCCCAGCAGTTCTCGCAGGGCAACGTCGATCCGACCGGACGCAACCTGGACCTGGCCATCTCCGGCGAAGGGTTCTTCACCCTGACGGTCAACGGCGCCAAGGTCTATTCGCGCGCCGGTAATTTCCAGACCGATGCCAACGGCTATGTGGTCAATCCGCAGGGTGCGCGCCTGCAGGTGTATCCACCCAATGCCAACGGCACTGGGTTCGCGGTCGGCTCGCTGACCGACCTGCAGCTGCTCACCACCGACAGCGCCCCGCAGCAGACCAGCATCGCCAACCTGATGGTCACCCTGCCCGGCAACGCCTCCGGGCCGAGCGTGACCCCGTTCGATCCGACCGATGCCAACAGTTACAACCACTCCACCGGCGGCATCACCGTCTACGACTCGCTGGGCGTGACCCATACCCAGACCTCGTACTTCGTCAAGACCGCCAATCCGAACGAATGGCAGGTCTACAACTATGTCGACGGCACCGCGGTGGGCGCCGCGTCCACGCTGCAGTTCTCCGACAGCGGCGCGCTGGTGACCCCGGCCGATGGGCGCATCGCCCTGGGCACGTTCACGCCCAGCACCGGCGCCGGCACCTTGAACATGACGTTGGACATCACCGGTTCGACCCAGTACGGCGAGGCCTTCGCCCTGCGCGATGCGCGCCAGGACGGCTTTGCCAGCGGCAAGCTCAACTCGATCAGCATCGACGCAGACGGCGTGGTCTACGCGCGCTACTCCAACAACGCCGACAAGGCGCTGGGCCAGGTGGCGATCACCAACTTCGTCAATCCGCAGGGCCTGAGCTCGCTGGGCGACAACATCTGGGCCGAGAGCTCCACCTCGGGCGGCGCGCGTTCCGGTGCCCCGGGCACCTCGGACTTCGGCGACATCCAGTCCGGGGCCCTGGAGTCCTCAACCGTGGACCTGACCGAACAGCTGGTCAACATGATCGTGGCCCAGCGCAACTTCCAGGCCAATTCGCAGATGATTTCCACCCAGGACCAGGTCACCCAGACCATCATCAACATCCGTTGATGATGGCCCTGGGCGGCTGATCCGATCCGGAGCAGCGCATGGACAAGGCACTTTATGTCGCGATGACCGGCGCCCGCGCCTCCCTGCAGGCGCAGGCCACCGTCTCGCACAACCTGGCCAACGTGGACACCGCCGGCTTCAAGGCGGCCCTGGCCAACACCGAGGCCTACAAGATCCCCGGTGCGGGCTACCCCTCGCGCATCGATGCGCTGCATGTGGACCAGGGCTTCGACCGCGACGTCGGTTCCCAGCAGGTCACCGGCAACCCGCTGGATGTCTCGTTCCTGGACAACCGCTGGCTGGCCGTGCAGTCGGCCGACGGCAGCGAGGCCTACACCCGCGGCGGCGAGCTGGCCCTGACGCCCAACGGGCAACTGGTCACCGCCAGCGGCCGCGCGGTCCTGGACCAGGACGGCAATCCGATGACGATCCCGCCGCACCAGTCGCTGGAAATCGGCAACGACGGCACGATCTCGATCATCCCGCAGGGCGAAGGCCCGGCCACGATGACCATCGTGGGCCAGATGAAGGTCGTGGAAGCCACGCCCGAGCGCCTGACCCGCGGCCTGGACGGACTGATGCGCAATGTCAGCACCGATCCGGCCCAGGCCTTCGCCCAGGCGCCGGGCAAGACCCTCAACAGCGGCGTGCTGGAAGGCAGCAACGTCGACGCCGCCGGCGCCCTGGTGCAGATGATCCAGCTGCAGCGCCAGTTCGAGATGCAGGTCAAGGTCATCAAGCATGGCGATGACAACGCGCAGTCCGCCAACACCCTGCTGCGCCTGAGCGGCTAAGGCCGCGGCCCGCCGGAAAGCCGTCGCCTGTTCTGGCACGGCGCGTGCATCAGGTTCATTGCCCGGCGCCAGACGCGGGGCCATCACTGAGAGGAATCGGGTCATGAATCAGGCTTTGTGGGTCGCCAAGACCGGACTGGATGCGCAGCAGACGCGCATGTCGGTCGTCTCCAACAACCTGGCCAACACCAGCACCACCGGCTTCAAGCGCGACCGCGCCAGCTTCGAGGATCTGCTGTACCAGCAGGTGCGCCAGCCCGGCGGTTCGACCTCGGCCCAGACCCAGCTCCCCTCGGGCCTGCAGCTGGGCACCGGTGTGCGCGTGGTGTCCACCTCCAAGGATTTCGAACAGGGCAACCAGCAGCAGACCGGCCGCGCCCTGGACGTGATGGTCAATGGCCGCGGCTTCTTCGAGGTCCTGATGCCCGACGGCAGCTCGGCCTACACCCGCGACGGCAGCTTCCAGATCAACTCGCAGGGCGAACTGGTCACCAACTCCGGCTATCCGGTGCAGCCAGGCATCCAGATCCCCGAAGGCGCCCAGTCGCTGACCATCGGCAACGACGGCACGATCACCGTGCAGATGGCCGATTCGGCCCAGGCCCTGGAAGTGGGCTCGCTGACCCTGACCGACTTCATCAATCCCGCCGGCCTGCAGGCCAAGGGCGAGAACCTCTACGCCGAAACCACCGCCTCGGGCCCGGCCCAGAACGGCGCTCCGGGCCTCAACGGCCTGGGCACCACCGTGCAGGGCGCCCTGGAAGGCAGCAACGTCAACGTGGTCGAGGAGCTGGTCAGCATGATCGAGACCCAGCGCGCCTACGAAATGAACGCCAAGGCCATCTCCACCACCGACTCGATGCTCGGTTACCTCAACAACAACGTCTAAGGCGCTGCCAGGACCTCCTGCCATGATCCGTCCATCCTCCCTTGCCGTGGTCCTCGCCGTGACCGCCAGCGCGCTGCTTTCCGGCTGCGTGGCCGCCGGCGATGTGCGCCCCTACGCGCCGATGGCACCGATCGTGCCGGTGGCCATGCCGGTCGCCCAGCCCAGCGCCGGGGCGATCTACGCCGCCGGTCCGGGCCTGAACCTCTACGGCGATCGTCGCGCCCGCGACGTGGGCGACCTGCTGACGATCACCCTGGTGGAAAGCACCACCGCCTCCTCCACCGCCAATACGGCCATCACCAAGTCCGACTCGGTCGACATGACCAATCCCACCCTGCTGGGCGCACCGCTGAGCGTGGGCGGGCTGGGCATCCTCAACAACAACACCGCCGGCGATCGCAGCTTCGCCGGCAAGGGCAACACCGCCCAGAGCAACAAGATGCAGGGCAGCATCACGGTGACCGTGGTCCAGCGCCTGGCCAACGGCAACCTGGTGGTCCAGGGCCAGAAGAACATGCGCCTGAACCAGGGCGACGAACTGGTCCAGGTGCAGGGCATCGTCCGCGCCGCCGACATCGCCCCGGACAACACCATCCCCTCCAGCAAGGTCGCCGAGGCCCGCATCGCCTACGGCGGTCGCGGCGCGGTCGCCCAGTCCAACGCGATGGGCTGGCTGAGCCGCTTCTTCAATTCGCGCCTGTCGCCCTACTGAGCCGCCGCGTTATGAACCTGTCTTCCCTGCCCTGCCGTCTGCTCGCCCTGGTCGTGGCCGCCTGCGCGCTGGCCGCGCCGGCCCATGCCGAACGCATCAAGGACCTGGCCCAGGTCGGTGGCGTGCGCAACAACCAGCTGGTCGGCTACGGCCTGGTGGTGGGCCTGGACAACAGCGGCGACCGCACCAGCCAGGCGCCCTTCACCGTGCAGAGCCTGAAGAACATGCTCGGCGAGCTGGGCGTCAACGTGCCGGCCAACGTCAACCCACAGTTGAAGAACGTCGCCGCCGTGGCCATCCAGGCCGAGCTGCCGCCGTTCGCCAAGCCCGGCCAGCCCATCGACGTGACCGTGTCCTCCATCGGCAACGCCGTGTCCCTGCGCGGCGGTTCGCTGCTGATGGCGCCGTTGAAGGGCGCCGACGGGCAGGTCTACGCGATCGCCCAGGGCAGCCTGATCGTCGGCGGCTTCGGCGCGCAGGGCAAGGATGGTTCGCGCATCTCGGTCAACGTGCCCAGCGTGGGCCGCATCCCCAATGGCGCCACGGTCGAGCGCGCCCTGCCGGATGTGTTCGGCGCCAGCGACCAGATCACCCTCAACCTGCACCAGAACGATTTCACCACTGTCTCGCGCATGGTGGCCGCGCTGGACAGCGCCTTCGGCCCGGGCGCCGCCCAGGCCGTGGACGGCGGCACGGTGTCCGTGCGCTCGCCGACCGACCCGAGCGCGCGCATCGGCCTGCTGGCGCGGATCGAGAACCTCGAAGTTTCCCCGGGCGTGGCCCCGGCCAAGGTCGTGGTGAACGCGCGGACCGGCACGGTGGTCATCGGCTCGCAGGTGCGGGTCAGCCCGGCCGCCATCTCGCATGGCTCGCTGACGGTCAGCATCACCGAAGGCACCAGCGTCAGCCAGCCCGGCGCGTTCTCCAACGGGCAGACCGTGGCCGCGCCGCAGTCCACGATCACCGCGACCAGCGAAGGCAGCCGCATGTTCAAGTTCGAGGGCGGCACCACGCTCGACCAGATCGTGCGCGCGGTCAACGAGGTCGGCGCCGCCCCCGGCGACCTGATCGCGATCCTGGAAGCCCTGAAGCAGGCCGGCGCACTGAGCGCGGAGCTCGAGGTGATCTGACATGCGCATCTCCGCCGCTTCCATCGACCTGCAGGCCGTCAACACGGCCAAGGACCCGGCCAAGATCGAGCAGGTTTCGCGCCAGCTCGAGGGCCAGTTCGCGCAGATGCTGGTCAAGAGCATGCGCGATGCGAGCTTCGGCGATTCGCTGTTCCCTGGCGAAAACCAGACCTTCCGCGACATGTACGACCAGCAGCTGGCCAAGTCCATGACCGAAGGCAAGGGACTGGGCCTGCAGGCGATCATCGCCCGCCAGCTGGGCGGTGGCGACAAGGCCGACGCCCCGGCCACCGACACCTCGCTGGTCGGCAAGCAGGCGGCCAAGGCCTATTCGCTGGTCGCCGGCGAGCGCCAGGTGTCGCAGATCCAGCCCACCGCCACCCAGTCGCCGATGGACCAGCTGCTGGACATGATCGCCGGGCGTCCGGCGGGCACCACGTCCAGCAACCCCGGCAACGAGGGCGTCGACACGACCTGGGCTTCCGGCGACGACCGCTGGAGCGGCGTCAACGCGGCCGACAGCGCCGAGTTGGCGGCAACCCGCAAGGCGGCCAGCGCCGCGGTCGCCGAACTGGGCGAGCGCACCCCCGAAGGCTTCGTGGCCAAGATCTGGACCCATGCCAAGAAGGCAGCCAGCGAACTGGGCGTGGACCCGCGCGCGCTGGTCGCTCAGGCGGCGCTGGAAACCGGCTGGGGCCGCAAGGGCATCTCGCGCGGCAACGGCAGCGATTCCAACAACCTGTTCGGCATCAAGGCCATCGGTTGGAGCGGCGAGAGCGTCACCACCGGCACCCACGAATACGTCAACGGGGTCAAGACCACCGAGACCGCCGCTTTCCGCGCCTACGACTCGGCCGAGGCCAGCTTCGCCGACTACGTGCGGCTGCTGAAGAACAATCCGCGCTACCAGCATGCGCTCAAGGCCGGCACCGACATCAAGGGCTTCGCCCAGGGTCTGCAGCGCGCCGGCTACGCCACCGACCCGTCCTACGCGGCCAAGATCGCCGCGATCGCCGGCGGCCCGACCATCGGTCGCGCGGTGGAGGCCATCAGCAACGCGGCCATGGGCGGCATCGAGCGCGTATTTGCCGCCACCGGCTCCACCCCCCTTCTGCGCTAAAGGCCCGCCATGTCCGTCATGTCCACCGGCACCAGTGCCCTGCTCGCCTTTCAGCGAGCGTTGGCCACGGTCAGCCACAACGTGGCCAACATCAACACCGAGGGCTATAGCCGGCAGAAGGTGTCCTTCGCCACCCAGACGCCGACCCTGTTTGGGTCGCAGTACATCGGCAACGGCACCCAGATCACCGATATCGCCCGCGTGGGCGACCAGTTGGCCACCTCCCGCCTGCTGGACAGCACCGGCGAGCTGGCGCGCCTGCAGCAGCTGTCATCGCTCTCGGACCGCGTGGACACGCTGTTCTCCGATTCGGCCACCAACATCGCCGGCCAGTGGTCCAATTTCTTCGACGCGGTGACCGGGTTGTCCTCGGAGGCGGCCGGCACGGCCAACCGACAGAACGTGTTGGACAACGCCAACGCGCTGGTGACCCGCTTCAAGCAGCTCAACGGCCAGTTGGACTCGCTCAATACCGAGGTCAACAACGGGCTGCTCTCCACCACCAACGAAGCCAACCGCCTGGCCAGCGAGATCGCCAAGCTCAACGGCAAGATCGGCAGCAACGCCGCCAGCGCCGCCCCGGATCTGCTCGACCAGCGCGACCAGCTGATCAAGGAGCTGGTCGGCTACACCGGCGGAACGGCGGTCAGCCAGGACGGCGGTGCGATCAACGTCTACACCGCGGGCGGCCAGGCCATGGTCGTGGGCACCAGCGCCGCGACCCTGACCACCGTTGCCGACCCCTACCAGCCGGGCAAGCTGCAGGTCGCCATCAAGACCCAGGGCAACACCGTCACTCTGGGAAGCAGCTCCATGGGCGGGCAGATCGGCGGCCTGCTGGAGTTCCGCAGCTCCGTGCTGGAGCCGACCACGGCTGAGCTGGGCCGCATCGCCACCGGCCTGGCGGTCACCTACAACCAGCAGCACCACGCCGGTGTCGACCTGTACGGCAACCTGGGCGGCGACTTCTTCAACCTGCCCGCCCCATCGGTGACCGGCAACAGCGCCAACACCGGCACGGCCAGCTTCAGCGCCAGCGTCCAGGACCTGAGCAAGCTCGACGGGCAGAACCTGCTGCTGAAGTTCGACGGCACCAACTGGAGCGCCAGCCGCGCCGATACCGGCGCCAACGTGGCCATGACCGGCAGCGGCACCGCCGCCGATCCGTTCATGGTCAATGGCGTGGCGCTGCAGCTGTCCGGCGCCGCCGCAGCGGGCGACAAGTTCCTGCTGCAGCCCACGGCCACGGCGGTCACCGGACTGTCGGTGGCCATCAACGACCCCTCGCGCATCGCCGCGGCGACCCCGGTCAGCGTGTCCTCGGACCTGGCCAACCTGGGCACGGGCGTGGCCAGCCGCATGACCGTCACCGATGCGGGCAACGCCAATCTGCTGACGCCGGCCAGCATCAGCTTCATCGATGCCAACCAGTTCACGATCGACGGCGCCGGCCCCTACGCCTATACCGCCGGCCAGACCATCAGCGCCAACGGCTGGAGTCTGACCCTGGATGGCGCGCCGGTGGCCGGCGACGCGTTCACCGTCGGCCCGACCGGTGCCGGCTCCAGCAACAACGGCAACGCGTTGATCCTGTCCAACCTGGATGACGCGAAGGCCTTCAACGGCAAGACGATCACCCTCAACGGCGCGGTGTCCGGCCTGACGACCGCTGTCGGCTCCTCGGCACGGCAGGCCTCCCTGGCCGCCGATGCGCAGGAAGCCATCAACACCAACGCCCAGGATGCGCGCGATTCGATCTCCGGCGTCAACCTGGACGAGGAAGCGGCCGACATGCTGCGCCTGCAGCAGGCCTACCAGGCCGCTTCACAATTGATCTCCACGGCCGACAACATGTTTCAGTCCATCCTGAGTGCGATCCGATGAGCACCCGCATCTCCACCAGCATGATGTACAGCCAGTCGGTCAACCAGATGCTGGGCAAGCAGGCCAAGCTGTCACACCTGCAGGAGCAGTTGGCCACCGGCAAGAAGCTGGTGAGCGCCGCCGACGATCCGGTCGCCTCGGGCACGGCGGTCAACCTGGACCGGGCCCTGGCCGAGCTGACCCGCTTCGGCGAGAACGCCAACACCGTACAGAACCGCCTGGGACTGCAGGAGAACGCCTTGTCCTCGGCCGGCGAGGTCATGTCCCGGGTCAATGAACTGGTGATCGAGGCCAACAACGCCACGATGACCACCGACGACCGCAAGGCGATCGCCTCGGAGATCAAGACCCTCAAGGACAGCCTGCTGAGCCTGTCCAACAGCACCGATGGCGCCGGCCGCTATCTGTTCGCCGGGACCGCCGACGACAGCGCCCCGTTTTCCATCGTCGGCGGCCAGGTGGTCTACAGCGGCGACCAGACCCAGCGCAAGGTGGAAGTGGCGGCCGACACGCAGATTTCCGACACCCTGCCTGGCAGCGAGATCTTCATGCGCATCCGCACCGGCGACGGCACCGTGGACGCGCATGCCGCCGGCGGCAACACCGGCACCGGGCTGCTGCTGGACTATGGCCGCGATGCTTCTTCCGGTAGTTGGAACGGTGGCAGCTATACCGTCTCGTTCACGGCGGCCGACAGCTACGAGGTCCTGGACAATGGCGGCAACGTGGTCAAGACCGGGACCTACGCAGCGGGCGAGTCGATCGGCTTCGGCGGATTGAACATGCGCATCGACGGTGCGCCGGCGACGGGCGACAGCTTCCAGATTGGCGCCTCGACCAACAAGGACGTCTTCTCCACCCTGGACGATCTGGTGACGGCCCTGAGCTCCGACCCGGTGACCGCCAGCGACAAGGCGGCGCTGACCAATACCTTGCAGGCCTCGATGCGCGACATCAGCCAGGCCTCCTCCAAGATGATCGACGCCCGCGCCGCCGGCGGCGCCCAGCTTGCCGCCATCGACGACGCAGGCGAGGTGCGCGCGGCCAACGAAGTCACGCTCAAGACCACCCTGTCCTCGATCCGCGACCTGGACTATGCACAGGCCATCGGCGAGTACCAGCTCGAGCAATCCGCGCTGTCGGCCGCGCAGACCCTCTTTACCCAGATGCAGTCGATGTCGCTCTTCAACAAGCTCGGGTAAGCCCCGTCCCTCCCGCCACGCCTTCCGGGCCCGGCACGCTTCGCGTCGCCGGGCCTTGCATGTGTGGGGTCCACAACCACCTTGCCCTATCGCCGCCTCATCCCGACGAATCTCTAAAGTTTGCCGGACCCTGGCCGAAACTCTCTGTTCGCGCCTGTGTCGGCCGCGAAAATACCCTGAAATTTCCAGGGTTTTCGGAAGAAAAGTTCTAAAGGTTGTTGACACAGCGCCGTTATCTATACCAGCAGCGGCAACGGCCAAATGATGGCCCCCCTGCGACAGGCTCCGGCCAAATCGCATGCCGGAAAAAATCGCTTAGAGGAGATATCAAATGGCACAGGTCATCAACACCAACGTGATGTCGCTGAACGCTCAGCGCAATCTGAACACCACCAGCTCCAGCATGGCCACGACGATCCAGCGTCTGTCGTCCGGCCTGCGCATCAACAGCGCCAAGGACGACGCGGCCGGCCTGGCGATCAGCCAGCGCTTCACCACCCAGATCCGCGGCCTGGACGTTGCCTCGCGCAACGCCAACGACGGCATCTCGCTGGCCCAGACCGCCGAAGGCGCGATGGTCGAGATCGGCAACAACCTGCAGCGCATCCGTGAGCTGTCGGTGCAGTCGGCTAACGCCACCAACTCCGACACCGACCGCTCGGCGTTGAACTCGGAAGTCAGCCAGCTGCTGTCGGAAATCGACCGCGTGGCCAACCAGACCAGCTTCAACGGCACCAAGCTGCTGAACGGTGACTTCTCCGGCGCCCTGTTCCAGGTCGGCGCCGACGCCGGCCAGACGATCGGCATCAACAGCATCGTCGACGCCAACGTCGATTCGCTGGGCAAGGCGAGCTTCGCCGACGCCGTCAGCGGCGCGGGCGCCACCTCGGCCAGCGGCGCGACGGCCTCGGGCACCATCAAGGGCATGGAAATCAAGTTCAACGATGCCAGCGGCACCGCCCAGACCATCAAGCTGGCCGACGTCAAGGTCGACGTGGGCGACGACGCCGCCGCGGTCAACAAGAAGATCGCCGCCGCCATCAACGACAAGCTGGACCAGACCGGCATGTACGCCACCCTGGACAGCACGGGCGCCAACCTGACCATTTCCTCGCTGAAGGCCGGCCAGGACTTCACGTCCTTCGACACCGGCACCCTGACCGGCGGCACCGGCGTGACCCTGGGTGCTGACTTCGGCACCGCCTCCTACGCGGTCTCGGGCAACTCGGGCAGCGCCGTGCACCTGCAGGACCTGGACATCTCGACCTTCACTGGCGCGCAGAAGGCCATGGAAATCGTCGACAAGGCGCTGACCGCGGTGAACTCCTCGCGTGCCGACATGGGTGCGATCCAGAACCGCTTCACCTCCACCATCGCCAACCTGAGCTCGACCTCGGAGAACCTGACCGCCTCGCGTAGCCGCATCCAGGATGCCGACTATGCGAAGGAAACCGCCGAGCTGACCCGCACGCAGATCCTGCAGCAGGCCGGTACCGCGATGCTGGCCCAGGCCAAGTCGGTCCCGCAGAACGTCCTGAGCCTGCTGCAGTAAGCAGCGGCACGCCGGTCATCCCCGGCGCACCAGGCAAGCAAAGGCCCCTCCCAGGAGGGGCCTTCTTTTGTTTGACGCCGATTCCGGCATGGAAATTGCATTACACCCGCAGCACCGCTGCGTTAAAGACTGGCCCTCGCCGGCCGATACCCGCAATGCACCTCTCCACCTCCGCGCCGCCGTCTCACAGCCCAAGGTAGACCACACATGGCCACTTCCTCCGTCACCGGTTCCGGGCTGGACATCCCGTCCCTGGTCAGTCAACTGGTCACCGCCGCCCGGACCCCCGCTGCGACCCGGATCAACAGCGCGGGGAGCGCGGCAACCGCCAAGCTGAGCGCCATCGGCCAGGTCAAGAGCAGCATGACCACGCTGCAGAGCGCGCTGAACAAGGTCATCAGCAGCGCTGACACGACCGCCTACAAAGCCACGGTGCAGGCCGACGCAGGATTCACCGCGACCACGACCAGCAACTCGGCCACCGGCAGCTATAGCGTCGAGGTGGTCCAGTTGGCCACCGCACAGAAGCTGTCCTCGGGCGCCTATGCAAGTGGGGCCACGGTAGGCAGCGGGACGCTGACCTTCAGCTACGGAGATGACAAGACCATCGAGGTCACCATCGGCGCCGACGACACCCTGGCCACCATCGCCGCGGCAGTGAACAAGGCCGCTGGCGGCGTCGGCGTCACCGCCAGCGTGGTCACCGCCGATGACGGCCAGCACCTGGTCTTCAGCTCCACCAATACCGGGGAGGCCGGCGCCCTCACCGTGACCGCCTCGGCCGATTCGACCGGTCTGGCCGGGCTGACCTATGACGGCACCAGCAACAGCGGCCTGAGCGCCACGATCGCGGCCAAGGACGCCGTGGTGCGGGTGGACGGCTTCGAGCGGACCTCCAGCAGCAATACGGTGGCCGATCTGGTGCCGGGCGTGGTCCTGAACCTGACCAAGGCCGCCGAGGGCAGCAATTTCAGCCTCACCGTCGCCTCGGACACCAGCGCCCTCAAGGGCAATCTGACCGCCTTCGCCGCTGCCTACAACGCCACCAACACCCTGCTCAAGTCGAGCTCTGCCTACAACCCCGATACCAAGACCGCCTCCACCCTCACCGGCGACTCGCTGATCCGCAGCCTGCAACAGCAGCTGCGTGGCTCGGTCAGCGCAAACCTGGTCGACCTCAAGGCGCTGGGCCTGACCCTGGACAAGGATGGCGTGATGTCCTTTTCCGCCAGCGCGCTCGATACGGCCATAGCGGCCGACCCGCTTGCGGCCAAGAACATGTTCGGCAAGGACGGCACCTACAGCGCCGGCCTGAGCTCGATGCTCAACAGCAACCTCAACTCGACCAATGGCACATTGGTCATGCGCACCAACAGCCTCAACGATCAGATCTCCGACCTGTCGGACCAGATGGATGCGCTGGATGCGCGGATGGACAAACTCAGCAACCAGTACACCGCGCAGTTCACCGCGATGGAAACCATGATCACCCAGATGCAGAGCTCGGCCGGTTCGCTGAGCAGCCTGCTGGAATCGTGAGTGCGGCGCGCCGCCAGCACTCAAGTCCCATGGGCTGGCGGCCGATAACTTGGGCAACCATCACCACCACGGTCCATTCGGGCTTGGCCAGCACAGCGGCGGCCGACGCGATCCCGGGACGGGATCAGGACCACCCGAGGAGTTCTCCATGTACGGTTCAAGTCGCCAATACGCAGAGCAGTACCGCAAGGTCGGCGTCACCACCAGCGTGACCGAGGCCGATCCGCACAAGCTGGTCGCCCTGCTGTTCAACGGTGCGTGCCAGCGCATCCGCCTGGCACAGGCCTGCCTGACCCAGGGCGACCAGGCCCGCAAGGGCAAGGCCATCGGCGAAGCCTGCGCGATCGTGGGGCACTTGAATGGCTCGCTGGACCATGAGGCCGGCGGCGAGATCGCCACCAACCTGTCCTCCCTCTACGAATACGTGATGCAGCGGCTGACCGAGGCCAACCTGCACAACGACGAGGCCGCGCTTGGGGAAGCCCTTGAGCTGCTCGGCGAGATCAACTCGGCCTGGGATGCGATCCCGGCCGGCCAACGTGGATTCCCGGAACCGGCATGACCCTCCAGCCCCACACCGTCCAGTCACTGCAGGCCCAGGTCACCGCGCTCGCCTCGGCGCTCGCGCACGACCAGTTCGACGAGATGAAGGACATGCTTGTCGAGCATGACCAGCACCTGCGCGCGTACTGCGCTGGCGCCGACGTGGAGGCGGTGCGGGACGAGCTGAAGCAGCTCAACACCATGCAATACGACCTGATCCGGCGCATGCGTGAACGTCAGGCGCGGATCCTGGAACTCATGCGCGCCCAGTCCCAGGCGACCCGCGCCGCGCGCGCCTATGCCCGGGGCGGCTGGCTTTAATGAACTCAGGCATCGCCATCCACCATCCGGCCGAATCGCAGCTCTTCGACGATGCCTTGAGCTGCGAACTGCTGCAGCCGGCCGAGTTCCGCGCCGGCAGTGGCGGCGGACGCCAGGCCGCGGCCGAATCGCTGCTGCGTGCCTTGGGCCAGATCGAGGACCTGCGCAGCGAGGACAGTACCGAGGAGCGTGGCGAACTGCCCTTGATGGTGCAGCGCATGGACGCCAAGCTCGACCTGCTGCTGGCGCTCATCGGGCGGCTGGTGCGCCAGGGCGAGGATTTCCCCGCCCTGCGCCCGGTCCGCTGGTCCCGCCGCGGCATCCGCCTGGAGCTGGGCGCGCGCACCGGTGCCGCACCCGGCGCCGCCGGCGTGGTCTGCCTGCAGCCTTCCGACTGGCTTCCCGAACCGATCGAACTGCCGGTCACCGTCCTGGCCGAGGCCGCCACCGGGAGCGGTGGCTTCTTCGTCTGGCTGGCATTTGGCGAATTGGGCCCGGGCCTGGAATCGGCGCTGGAGCGCCACCTGTTCCGCCTGCACCGTCGCCAGATCGCCGAAGCACGCCGCGAGCGATAACACGCTGCACCTCAGCGTATCGGCCGTCGTGGCCAGCCCGCGCCGGCGCTGTGGACTTTCGCTTCACCCTGCAAGGTTGGCGTGCCGTGGCGGCTCCGTTATGGTGCGTCATCCGCAGGCGCAGCGCATTCCCCCGTGCGAATCCTCATTGTTGATGACCACACGCTTGTCCGCGCCGGCCTTTCACGCCTGCTGCAGGGCTTTGCCGACATTGACGTCGTCGCCGAGGCCAGCACCGCCCAGCTCGCGCTGGACATGACCCTGCTGCATCGCCCCGACGTGGTCCTCATGGACCTGTCCCTGCCGGGCCGCAGTGGCCTGGATGCCTTGAGCGACATCCTGCGCGCCATGCCGCGCACGCGTGTGGTGATGATGTCCATGTACGACGATCCGGTCCACGTGCGCGAGGCACTGGACCGTGGCGCGGCCGGCTTCATCGTCAAGGATGCCGCACCGCTCGAGCTTGAACTGGCACTGCGCGCGGCCTTTGCCGGGCAGCTCTTCCTCAGTCCGCAGATCTCCTCCAGCATGCTGGCGCCGATGCTGGGTCGCGAGAAGCTCCAAGGGGTCGCCGCACTGCCGCCGCGTCAGCGCCAGATCCTGCGTGAGATCGGCCGCGGCCAGAGCACCAAGGAAATCGCCGCGGACCTGGGCATCAGCATCAAGACGGTGGAGACCCATCGGGCCCGGATGATGGAATCACTGGGCTGTCGACGCGCCAACGACCTGCTCCTGCTGGCAGCCAAGCACTTGGCCGAACTTGGCTGAGGCGGCACAAACGCTCCGGAACGGAGCGTGACGCAGATCACGCAGACCCGCGTCAGCGCTTTGGCGGCGGGTCTCCCTCCATTTCACCTGTAAGGCCATTCCCTACATTTTGTAGGGTAAACCCCCTCAACTCCTTACAGATGCCCTGATTATAAAGTTGTCACACCCGCCTGCAAGATGTGTTCCGTAACGCCATATGTCGGCGCATCCGGGGATGGACACATGAAGGCATCGCTCTCGACCCAGCTTGGTCAGCAGCTGCACCTGACCCCGCAACTGCTTCAATCCATCCGCCTGCTCCAACTGGACGGCCTGCAGCTGGAACTGGAGATCCGGCGCGCGCTCGAAACCAATCCCCTGCTGGAACTGGAAGAGCAGGAAGCCGAGGAAGCGCCCCGCCAGGACGCCGACGCGAGCGACGTGGCCGCCTTCGACGAACTGCCGGAAAGCTCCATGTGGGATGTGGCCGGAAGCAGTTGGAACGAGGGCGACGATGACCGCATGCAGCGCGTGGCGGCCGGCGAATCGACCGACCCGCATGTGCGCGTGCTCCGTGAGCTGGCCTACGACCTGGACGACAGCGCTCTGGCCGTGGCCGCGTTCTGGCTGGAGCAGACCGACGAGGCCGGCTATCTGGCCGCCTCGCTGGATGCACTGCAGAAGCTGGCCTGCGCCCGTTTCGCCATGACCGCCGGCGAGGTGGAGGCCATCCGCCAGCGCATCGTGCGGGGCGACCCCACAGGCCTGGCCGCCTGTGACCTGCGCGAATGCCTGCAGGCCCAGCTGGCCGCCCTGCCCGGCCGCGTCCCCGCCCGGCACCTGGCAGGCCGGATTTTGGACACCGATCTGTCGGCCCTGGCCGAGCACGACTATCCGCGCCTGGCCCGCCAGCTGGACGCCGAAGAAGCCGATGTGCGCGAGGCGGTGCGCCTGATCCTGTCCCTGCAGCCCCGCCCGGGCGAACACCTGCTGCCGGAAAGCAACGCGGTGGTGATTCCCGACGTGCTCGCCTGGCACGCCGACGGCAGCTGGCGGGTCGCACTCAACCCGGCCACCACCCACCGGGTCAGCATCAATCCCATGCACGAGCGCGCCCTGGCCGAGGCCGGCGAGGCGGCCCAGCCGTTGCGCGACATGCTGCAGGAAGCGCGCTGGCTCACCCGCGGCCTGTCCATGCGCTACGAAACCCTGCTGCGCGCCACTCGCGCCATCGTCGAGCGCCAGGCTGCCTTCCTGGTCCGCGGCGAGGAAGCCATGGCGCCGCTGACCCTCAAGGAAATCGCTGAGGAGATCGGCATGCACGAGTCGACCATTTCGCGCATCACCACCGGCAAGTACATCCAGACCCCGCGCGGCACCTTCGAGCTCAAGCACTTCTTCGCCGTGCGCCTGGAGGGCGCCAGCGTCTCCGGGCAGGCCGTCAAGGCCATGGTCCGCCGCCTGATCGAGAGCGAGCCAGCCGGTCGGCCCCTGGCGGACGAGGCCATTGCCGGACTGTTGTCCCGCCAAGGCGTTAACATCGCCCGACGCACCGTCGCCAAGTATCGCGAGCAGTTGGACATTGCCCCAGCCCGCGAACGCCGGAGGAGCAGCAAATCGCTGCTGGCACGGGCAGGATAAGGACAACTATGAGCAAGCTCACCGTGTTGCTGGTCGACGACCACGAAGGTTTCATCAACGCTGCAATGCGGCATTTCCGCAAGGTCGACTGGCTGGACATCGTGGGAAGCGCGGCCAACGGGTTGGAGGCGATCGAACGCTCCGAAACCCTGCGTCCGAAGGTAGTGCTCATGGACCTGGCCATGCCCGAGATGGGCGGCCTGCAGGCCACCCGCCTGATCAAGACCCAGGACGATCCGCCCTACATCGTGATCGCCAGCCATTTCGACGACGCCGAACACCGTGAACACGCATTGCGTGCCGGGGCTGATAACTTCGTCAGCAAGCTGTCCTACATCCAGGAAGTCATGCCGATCCTGGAGGGCCTGACCGAAGGAGCCAGGAATGAGTGAATCACGCATCCTGCTGATCGACAGCGACGCGGTCCGGGCCGAACGGACGGTGTCGCTCCTGGAATTCATGGACTTCAATCCGCGCTGGGTCACCGACGGCGCCGACATCAATCCCGGCAAGCACCGCCAGAACGAATGGATGGCGGTGATGGTGGGCTCGTCCGAGGATGCCGCCCAGGCCGACAAGTTCTTCGACTGGCTGGCTGCGGCCAAGCTGGCTCCTCCCGTGCTGCTGATGGAAGGCGACCCGGTCGCCTTCGCCCATGCCCATGGCCTGCACGAGACCAATGTCTGGCCGCTGGACACCCCGCTGCGCCACACCCAGCTGGAGGCCTTGCTGCGTCGGGCCAGTCTCAAGCGCCTGGATGCCGAGCACCAGGCCGTGGGCACCCAGCCGGACACGGGCCCCACCGGCAACAGCGAGGCGGTCACCCGCCTGCGCCGACTGATCGACCAGGTGGCCGCCTTCGACACCACGGTGCTGATCCTGGGCGAGTCCGGAACCGGCAAGGAGGTCGCCGCGCGCGCCATCCACCATCAGTCGCCGCGTCGGGACGGGCCCTTCGTGGCCATCAACTGTGGCGCCATTCCGCCGGACCTGCTGGAAAGCGAACTGTTCGGCCATGAGAAAGGCGCCTTCACCGGCGCCCTGAGCGCGCGCAAGGGTCGATTCGAGATGGCCGAGGGCGGCACCCTGCTGCTCGACGAGATCGGTGACATGAGCCTGCCGATGCAGGTCAAGCTGCTGCGCGTGCTGCAGGAGCGCAGCTTCGAACGCGTCGGCGGCGGCCAGACGATCCGCTGCAACGTGCGCGTGATCGCCGCGACCCATCGCAACCTGGAAGCGCGCATCGGCGAGGGACATTTCCGCGAGGACCTGTTTTACCGCCTTAACGTCTTTCCTATCGAAATGCCGGCGCTGCGCGAGCGGGCCGACGACCTGGCGGCCCTGGTCCAGACCGTAGCGGCGCAGTTGGCCCGGACCGGGCGCGGCGAAGTGCGTTTCACCGACGAGGCGCTCACGGCCCTGCGCAGCTACGAATGGCCGGGCAATGTGCGCGAGCTGACCAATCTGGTGGAGCGGCTTGCCGTGCTCCACCCCGGCGGCCTGGTGCGCGTCCAGGACCTGCCTTCTCGTTATCGTGGTGACTTCCCGGACAGCCCGACCCCCGAACCCGCCCCGACAGCGGTCACCGCAGAGCCCGCCCGGATGCCGGCGCCCGAGCTACCCCCCCAGCCCGCCCCCCATGGACACGAATTGGACGCCGTGGCCAGCAGCCTGCCCGACGACGGCATCGACCTGCGCGATCACATGGCCAACATCGAGCTGGCCCTGATCAACGAAGCCCTCGCCCGCACCCAGGGCGTGGTCGCCCACGCCGCCCAGCTATTGGGCCTGCGCCGTACCACCCTGGTCGAAAAGCTGCGCAAGTACGGCATCGACCGCGAGCAGACCGAGCTGGCTAGCTGACTCAAGCCGCCGCGGGCGTGACGGCGCCGCTGGCGCCGCCTTCGGGATGAAGAGGTTCGCCGTCCCCCGTGCCGGCGCCACAGCCCCGATCCAGCCACCTGCCGGAAATCCGGCGCCATTTAGGCACACCGCTTGCATCGTGTTGAACGCCCCGTTGGCGCGAGCGTTTTGCGATGAGCGACTCCATCAATTCCATCCTGTCCCAGATCCGCAGCTACCAGAGCCAGGTCAGCCAGAGCGCGGCCGGTCCGGTGGGCGATGTCGCCCGTGGCAACGAGATCCAGGGCCTGGTCGGCACCACCGGCACCCAGGGGCCGAGCTTCAGCGACACCCTGCGCGGGGCCATCGGTGGCGTCAACGAGACCCAGCAGAATGCGGCCAACCTGGCCAAGGCCTTTGAAATGGGCGACCCCAACGCCGGCCTGGCCAAGGTGATGCTGGCCGCGCAGCAGTCCCAGGTGGCGTTCCGCGCCACCGTGGAAGTCCGCAACCGACTCGTCCAGGCGTACCAGGACGTGATGAACATGCCGCTGTAAGCAAGGTAGACGACGATGGCCCTGGCCCTCTCCAAAGATTCTCTCAGCAGCGAAAAGGCCGGCGCCTGGTTCGACCGGGTGCAGAGCCTGCAGATCACCCGTCGGCTGGGGCTGATGGCGATGATCGCCGTGGCCGTGGCCGCCGGCCTGTTCGTGTTCTTCTGGTCGCAGAAGCCCGACTACGCCCCGCTCTACACCGGCCTGGACGAAAAAGGCACGGCCGAGGCCGCCGACCTGCTGCGCACCGCGCAGATCCCGTTCAAGCTGGACCAGGCCACCGGCGCGATCTCGGTGCCGCAGGACAAGGTCTACGATGCACGCCTCAAGCTGGCCGGCGCCGGGCTGACCGACAACGGCAGCATGGGCTTTGAAATGATGGAAAAAGACCCGGGCTTCGGTGTGAGCCAGTTCGTCGAGAGCGCGCGCTACCAGCACGCGCTGGAAACCGAACTGGCCCGCACGATCGCCTCGCTGCGCCCGGTGCGGGAGGCGCGCGTGCACCTGGCCATCCCCAAGCCCAGCGCCTTCACCCGCCAGCGCGAGGCCGCCAGCGCCTCGGTCGTGCTGGAGCTGCGCGGCGGCAACAGCCTGGAGCGCAACCAGGTCGACGCCATCGTCAACATGGTCGCCTCCAGCATCCCGGATCTGTCGCCTGACCGGGTCACCGTGGTGGATCAGAGCGGGCGCATGTTGACCATCTCCGATCCCAACAGCGATGCGGCGCTCAATGCGGCGCAGTTCGACCGGGTGCGCCGCCAGGAAAGCTCCTACAACCAGCGCATCCGCGAGCTGCTCGAGCCGATGACCGGCCCGGGCCGGGTCAATCCGGAAGTCAGCGTGGACATGGACTTTTCGGTCGTGGAGGAAGCCCGCGAGCTGTACAACGGCGACCCGCCGAAGCTGCGCAGCGAGCAGGTCAGCGACAGCAGCAGCACCGCCAACGGCCCGCAGGGCGTCCCCGGTGCGACCAGCAATTCCCCGGGCCAGGGTGCCAATGCCCCAGCGCCGGCCGCCGGCCAGCCCAACGCCGCCGCTGCCGCGACCGGCGCCGCTGGGCAGCAGACCGCTGCGGCGGCCACCCCGACCGAGACCTCCAAGAGCGCCACCCGCAACTACGAGCTGGACCGCACCCTGCAGCACACCCGCCAGCCGGCGGGGCGCATCAAGCGCGTGTCGGTGGCGGTCCTGATCGACAACGTGCCGCGCCCGGATGCCAAGGGCAAGCTCACCGACCAGCCGCTCAGCGCCGCCGAGCTGACCAAGGTCGAGGCCCTGGTCAAGCAGGCCGTGGGCTTCGACGCCGACCGTGGCGACACCGTGTCGGTGATGAACGCGCCGTTCGTCAAGACCACCACCGATGGCCCGGACCCGGTCAAGTGGTGGGAAGACCCGCGCATCCGCGACGCGCTGCGCCTGGGCGTGGGTGCATTGATCGTGCTGGCCCTGCTGTTTGGCGTGCTACGCCCGGCGCTGCGCCAGATCGCCGGTCCGGCCAGCGCGGGCGGCAAGAAGGGCAAGAAGGGGACCGATGGCGAGGGCGTGCCGACCGGCAGCGTCTCGATGCTGGAGAACGACGATCCGCTGCTGTCCCTGGCCGAGGACACCGCCCGGCTCTCCGGCGGTGAGAAGGGCGGCGCCCTGCCGCTGCCGGACGCCTACGAGGAGCGTCTGCGCCTGGCCCGCGAGGCGGTGAAGGCGGATTCCAAGCGCGTGGCGCAGGTCGTCAAGGGTTGGGTGGCCAGTGAAGCCTGATTCGGACATCAAGGGCGTGCAGCGCGCCGCGGTGCTGTTGCTCTCGCTGGGCGAGGCCGACGCGGCCGAGGTGCTCAAGCACATGGACCCCAAGGAGGTGCAGAAGATCGGCATCGCCATGGCCACCATGACCGGCATCTCGCGCGAGCAGGTCGAGCGGGTCATGGACGAATTCAATACGGAGCTGGGCAGCAAGACCTCGCTGGGCGTGGGCGCCGACGACTACATCCGCAACGTGCTGGTCCAGGCCCTGGGCGAGGACAAGGCCGGCGGCCTGATCGACCGGATCCTGCTGGGCCGCAACACCACCGGGCTGGACACGCTCAAGTGGATGGATCCGCGCGCGGTGGCCGACCTGGTGCGCAACGAGCACCCGCAGATCATCGCCATCGTCATGGCGCATCTGGACAACGACCAGGCGGCCGAGGCGCTCAAGCTGCTGCCCGAGCGCACCCGCGCCGACGTGCTGATGCGCATCGCCACCCTGGACGGCATCCCGCCCAACGCGCTGAACGAGCTCAACGAGATCATGGAGCGCCAGTTCGCCGGCAACCAGGGCATGAAGTCCTCCAACGTCGGTGGGGTCAAGGTGGCCGCCAACATCCTCAACTTCCTCGACACCGGCGCCGACCAGGGCGTGCTGGCGGCGATCACCAAGATCGACGCCGAACTGGGCAGCCGCATCCAGGACCTGATGTTCGTCTTCGACAACCTGGTCGAGCTGGACGACCGCGCCCTGCAGACCATGCTGCGCGAAGTCTCCGGCGAGCGCCTGGGCCTGGCCCTGCGCGGTGCCGACGTGAAGGTCCGCGAGAAGATCACCAAGAACATGTCCCAGCGCGCAGCCGAGATCCTGCTGGAGGACATGGAGGCCCGCGGACCGGTCCGTCTGGCCGACGTGGAAGCCGCGCAGAAGGAGATCCTGGCCATCGTCCGGCGCCTGGCCGATGAGGGCGTGATCAGCCTGGGCGGCAGCGGTGCGGAGGCGATGGTATGAACACGCCTGCCGCCGTGCGCTGGTTCGCTCCGGAGCTGGATGCCCCGGCCCAGACCGAGACCTCCGAGGACATCTCGGTCGAGGCCGCCGCCCCGGTCCTGCGTCCGCCGAGCCTGGAGGAACTGCAGGCCATCCAGGACGCCGCCCACCAGGAAGGCTTCGACCGTGGCCATGCCGAGGGTCTGGCCCAGGCCCAGTCCGAGATGCGGCGCCTGGCCGCGCAGTTCGAAGGCATCGTGGACAACTTCACCCGTCCGCTGGCGCATCTGGAAAACGAGGTCGTCGGCGCCCTGGGCGAACTGGCCGTGCGCATCGCCGGCGCCTTGGTCGGCCCGGCCTACCAGGCCGATCCGACGCAGCTGGCCGACCTGGTCAACGAGGCCCTGATCGCCGTCGGCGGCGCCCAGCGCGAGGTCGAGGTGCGCCTGCATCCGGACGACATCATCGCCCTGACCCCGCTGCTTCAGCTGGCCGACGGCAACCGGCTGGTGCCGGACCTGTCGTTGACCCGCGGCGACCTGCGCGTCCACGCCGAAGCCGTGCGCATCGACGGCACCCTGGAGGCACGCCTGCGCGCCGCGCTGGAGACCATCATGCGCAGGTCCGGAGCCGGCCTGTGAGCGCCGTTCCCGATCCGATCGACTGGCTGGAGGCGCGCAACCTGCGCCTGGCCGGGCGCCTGGGCCGCATCAACCTGGACCCAGCCAACGGTCGCGGTCTGATCCGCGAGGGCATCCTGCGCCGCGCCGTCGGCCTGACCCTGGAAGCGGTCGGCTGCGAGGCCCCTTTGGGTTCGGTGTGCAAAGTTCAGGTGGTCGACGACGGCTGGGTGGATGCCGAGGTGGTCGGCTTCGCCGGCGAGCGCACCTACCTGATGCCCAGCGCCGAAATGCACGGCCTGCTGCCCAATGCCCGCGTGGTGCCCTCCCACCAGCGTGGCGGCGTGGAAGTGGGCGAAGGCCTGCTCGGCCGTGTGATCGACTCGGACGGCGTGCCGCTGGACGGCAAGGGCCCGATCCGTGCCGAAGGCGCGGTGGGCATGGCCGGCGTGTCGATCAACCCCTTGGCACGCGAGCCGATCACCACCCCGCTGGACGTGGGCGTGCGCGCCATCAACGCCCTGCTGCCCATCGGTCGCGGCCAACGCGTGGGCCTGTTCGCCGGCTCGGGCGTGGGCAAGTCCACCTTGCTGGGCATGATGACCCGCTACACCGCCGCCGATGTGATCGTGGTCGGGCTGATCGGCGAACGCGGCCGCGAAGTGCGCGACTTCGTCGAGAGCACCCTGGGCGAGGAAGGCCTGCGCCGCGCGGTGGTCGTGGCCGCGCCGGCCGACCGCCCGCCGCTGGCCCGTCTGCACGGTGCCTACCGGGCCACTGCGATTGCCGAATGGTTCCGCGACCAGGGCTTGAACGTGCTGCTGCTGATGGATTCGCTGACCCGCTTTGCCCAGGCCCAGCGCGAGATCGGCCTGTCGGTGGGCGAACCGCCGACCACCCGCGGCTACCCGCCCAGCGTGTTCGCCAAGCTGCCGGCGCTGGTCGAGCGCGCCGGCAACGGCGCCAAGGGCCGCGGCTCGATCACCGCCTTCTACACCGTGCTGACCGAAGGCGACGATCCGCAGGATCCGATCGCCGATGCCGCGCGCGCGATCCTGGACGGCCACATCCTGCTCTCGCGCCGGGTCGCCGATTCGGGCCTGTACCCGGCCATCGACGTCGAATCCTCGGTCAGCCGTGTGGTGCAGGACATCGCCGACGAGCCCTGGCGCCTGCGCATCCGCGCGCTCAAGCGGCTGGTGTCGGCCTATTCGTCCAACCGCGACCTGATCAGCATCGGCGCCTACCAGCGCGGCAACGACGCGGCCGTGGACGAGGCCCTGGAGCGCTGGCCGGAAATCGTCGAATTCCTGGGCCAGGACGTCACCAAGGCCGCCGATCTGCCCCATAGCCAGGCCGCGTTGCGGCGCCTGGTCGAACGTGAGACCCAGTCATGATGCAATCGCAGCGAATCGATCCCCTGCTCCGCCGGGCCCAGCAGCACGAGGACGAAGTGGCCCGCGACCTGGCCGAGCGCCAGCGCGCCCTGAGCACGCACGAGTCGCGCCTGGAGGAACTGCGTCGCTACGCCGAGGAATACGCCAACAGCCAGATGGCGGCCACCAGCCCGGCCCAGTTGGCCAACCGGCGCGCCTTCCTGGACCGCCTCAACAGCGCCGTCGAGCAGCAGTGCCAGACCGTGGACCGCAACCGCGAGAAGGTCGAGATGGAACGCAGCCGCCTGCTGCTGGCCAGCCGCGACAAGCAGGTGCTCGAGCAGCTGGCCGCCAGCTACCGCGCCCAGGAGCGCCAGGCCGCCGACCGCCGCAGCCAGCGTGAGATGGACGACCTCGGCGCCCGCCTGGCCCGTCCGTCGCTGGGCGCGGCCAACGAAGACAAGGAGCAGCAGCGATGAGCGGTCTTTCCATGATCGGCGGTGCCGGTCGCAACGGCCTGATGGCCAACGCCAGCAACGACAGCGGCGCGGCCGACCAGGTCACGCAGGGCCAGGATTTCGCCAGCATGATGGGCGCCGGCCAGCAGGCCAACCAGGCATCCCGCGCCAGCGCCGCTCCGCAGGCCAAGGAGCGTCCGCAGGCACGCGAGGACGGCCAGGCGTCCCAGGACACCGATCCACAGGATCAGCAGGCCACCTCGCCCGCGCGCGAAGGCGCCAGCGCCGAGGCCGGCGAGCGCGCCGTGGCGCAGGCCAAGCCCGCCGGCAAGCCGGCTTCCGGCAAGGACACCGCCACCGAGTCCGACGACAAGGACGATGCATGGCCACCGGCCGGTCTGGGCGGCTTCGGCCTGAACCTGCTGCCGCTGGCCCCCACCGCGCTGGCCAGCCAGGCCACGCCGCTGGGCGGCAACGGTCTGGCGATCGGCACCGGTGGCGGCGCGAGCACGCCGGGCCTGACCGCACTGGTGGCCGGCCTGGCTGCGGGTGCGGCACAGGCCGATGGCACCGCCCTTGCGCAGGGGGCGAGCGCGGCCACGAGCACCGCCGTGAATCAACAGGCCGGCGCCGGGTTCGCCAGCCTGCTGTCCCAGTCCGCCGCCCAGCCGGCGCAGGCGCCCGCCGAGGCAGGCAATGCACTGGCCGCGGCCGCGCTGGCCCAGGCCATCGGCAGCAAGCCCGCTGACGATGCGAGCGGTGCCGATGCCGGTGCGGTCGACCCGATCAATCTGCTGGCGACGACCGTGCCGCAATCGCCGGTGCGCGATGTGGCCGGCGTCGGCGCGCCGTTCACCGGCTCGCCGACGCCGACGCCCAACCTGCACGCGGACAACTTCGACGATGCGATGGGCGCGCGCATGAGCTGGCTGGCCGACCAGAAGATCGGCCACGCCCACATCAAGCTCAGCCCGGCCGACCTGGGCCCGGTCGAGGTGCGTCTGCACCTGAGCGGCGACCAGGTCAACGCCGCCTTCAGCAGCAACCACGCCGAAGTGCGCCACGCGCTGGAAAACAGCCTGCCCCGCCTGCGCGAAATGCTCGGCCAGCACGGCTTCCAGCTGGGCCAGGCCGATGTCGGCCAGCACCAGCAATCGCCCTCGCAGGGCGGATCCGGAACCAGCGCCGGTCCCGGCGGCGAGTTGGCCGAGGACGGCATGACACCCGCCGGGATTCCGTCGGTGGTGCTGCGCCAGCGCGGCCTGTTGGACGCCTACGCCTGACCCGATGGGGCCGAATCGGCCCCTGACCAGCCACCTCCGCCTGGCGCCGGGCCACCCGTTGCGGTCATGACACGGCGCCCCTGAAAGACGCCAATCCCCGTCGTACGGGCGTTTGATGGACACGCGAGGGGCGCCTGCCACGACGCGTCAAAAGTCCGTCCACGGCATCACCGATTTAGGCACGTTGATTGCATGTAGCAGGGCACGTTGAAACCTGCTGGAGCAATCCGTGTCCGCCCCCGACAAATCGAAGAAGTCCGACGACGCCAAGGACGCCCCCAAGAGCGGCAAGTCCAAAAAGCTGCTGATCATCGTCATCGCAGCCGTGGTGCTGCTCGGCGGCGGCGGCGCGGCCGCCTGGTTCTTCCTGAAGAAGCCCGCGGCCGACGGCCACGCCAAGGCCGAGGAAAAGCACGAGCTGCCCAAGCCGGCCAGCTATTTCGCGATGGATCCGGCCTTCGTGGTCAACCTCAACGGTGGCGAGGACGGCCCGCGCTACCTGCAGATCGAGGTCCAGCTGATGACCCGCGATCCGGAGGAGCTCAAGCACATCGAGGAAAACGCCCCGGCCATCCGGGCCCACCTGCTGATGTTGTTCTCGCAGGTCAAGGCGACCGACATCGCCGACATCGCCGGCCGCCAGAAGCTGCAGGCCGCCGCGCTCGCCGACGCGCAGAAGGTCATGACCGGCGAAACCGGCAAGAAGTGCATCGAAGAACTCCTGTTCACCAGCTTCGTCACCCAGTAAGGCACCGGCCATGAGCGACCTGCTTTCCCAGGACGAAATCGATGCCCTGCTGCATGGCGTCGATGCCGGCGTGGTGGACACCGAGCCGGAGCCGGCCGCCCCCGGCGAGGCGCGCCAGTACGACTTTTCCAGCCAGGACCGGATCATCCGCGGGCGCATGCCCACCCTGGAAATGGTCAACGAGCGCTTCGCCCGCCTGTGGCGCATCGGTCTGTTCAACCTGATCCGTCGTTCGGCCGACCTGTCGGTGCGCGGCATCGACCTGGTCAAGTTCAACGAGTACATGCACTCGCTGTACGTCCCGACCAATCTGAACCTGATCAAGTTCAAGCCACTGCGTGGCACCGGCCTGATCGTGTTCGAGCCGACCCTGGTGTTTTCGGTGGTGGACAATTTCTTCGGGGGCGACGGGCGCTACCACACGCGCATCGAAGGCCGCGAGTTCACCGCCACCGAGATGCGCGTGGTCCAGCTGATGCTCAGGCAGACCTTCGCCGACCTCAAGGAAGCCTGGTCGCCGGTGATGGACGTGGAGTTCGAGTACATCAACTCGGAGATCAATCCGCACTTCGCCAACATCGTCACCCCGCGCGAGTACGTGGTGGTGTGCCGCTTCCATGTGGAGCTGGAGGGCGGTGGCGGCGAGATCCACATCACCCTGCCCTACTCCATGCTCGAGCCGATCCGCGAACTGCTCGATGCCGGCATCCAGAGCGACCGGGTCGACCGTGACGAAAGCTGGAACATCATGCTGCGCGAACAGCTCAACAGCGCCGAGGTGACCCTGTCCAGCGTGCTGGCGCGCAAGCAGCTGAGCCTGCGCGAGCTGACCAGTCTGAAGGTCGGCGACATCCTGCCCATCGAGCTGTCACCCCAGGTCCCCCTGTGCGTGGAAGACGTGCCGTTGTTCACCGGTGAGTTCGGCATCTCGCGCGGTCAGAACGCCATCAAGATCGTGTCCAACCAACCCCCGGGCGCCATGCCTCGCCGCCCCGCCCTCCAGGAAGACGCCCCATGAGCCAGACCGCACCCAACGACGCCGAGACCGCCCAGTTCGACACCCTGCAGGCCGAGCCGACCACGATGGGCGGCAACGACCTCAACCTGGACCTGATCCTGGATGTGCCGGTGACCCTGTCGCTGGAAGTCGGCCGTTCGCGCATCCCGATCCGCAACCTGCTGCAGCTCAACCAGGGCTCGGTGGTGGAACTGGAGCGCGGCGCCGGCGAGCCGCTGGACGTCTACGTCAACGGCACCCTGATCGCCCATGGTGAGGTGGTCACCATCAACGACCGCTTCGGCGTGCGCCTGACCGACGTGGTCAGCCCCAGCGAGCGCATCCGGAGACTGCGGTGAACCTGATCCTGGCCGCCGCTGCCGTCCAGGGGGCCGCCACGCGCGCGCCTGGAATCGGCAACGCTGCCCCGCAGCCACCGAGCCTGTTCGGCGCGGTGCTGGCCCTGCTGCTGGTGCTGGGACTGATCGTCGGCCTGGCCTGGCTGCTCAAGCGCATGCCGGGCAGTGGCTTCCGCCCCGCCGAAGGGCTGAAGGTCGTCGCCAGCCTCAATGTCGGCGCCAAGGAGCGCGTGGTGGTGGTGGACGTCAATGGCGAGCAACTGCTGCTGGGCGTGTCGGCCGGTGGCGTGCGCACCCTGCACAAGCTGCCCGAGCCCCTGCCGCCCGCCGCCCCCACCCAGTTGCCCAACCTCAAGAAACTCCCTGACTTCGCCCAGCTGCTCTCACAGAAGCTGCGCAAGGATTGATGACCATGTCCGCCTCCTGGAACCGCTGCCTGCGCGCGGCGTGCCTGTTGCTGCTGCTCGCGTCCCTGGCCCTGCCCGCCCTGGCCCAGGCCCAGGCCGCGCAGACCACCCAAACCGCCCAGACCGCGCCGTCGAGCGCGCCGGCCGGCCCGACCCTGCCCTCGCTGCCCAGCGTCAACGTGGGCAAGGTGGGCGGCGACCAGGTCAGCCTGCCGCTGCAGACCCTGCTGCTGATGACGGCCATCACCCTGCTGCCCTCGATGCTGCTGGTGCTGACCGCCTTCACCCGCATCACCATCGTGCTGGGCCTGCTGCGCCAGGCCATGGGCACCGGCCAGACGCCCTCCAACCAGGTATTGATGGGCCTGGCGTTGTTCCTGACCGCGCTGGTGATGATGCCGGTGTGGGACAAGGCCTGGAGCCAGGGCATGAGCCCGTATCTCAACGGCCAGATCGATTTCTCCACCGCCTGGACCCTGACCACCCAGCCGCTGCGCGCCTTCATGCTGGCCCAGGTGCGCGAGGCCGACCTGATGACCTTCGCCGGCATGGCCGGCAACGGGACCTACAGCGGCCCGGACGCGATCCCCTTCCCGGTGCTGGTGGCCTCCTTCGTCACCAGCGAGCTGAAGACCGCCTTCGAGATCGGCTTCCTGATCTTCATCCCGTTCGTGATCATCGACCTGGTCGTGGCCAGCGTGCTGATGTCCATGGGCATGATGATGATGTCGCCGATGCTGGTCTCGGCGCCGTTCAAGATCCTGTTGTTCGTCCTGGTGGACGGCTGGGTCCTGACCGTCGGCACCCTGGCCGCCAGCTTCAACGCGGTCTGACGCCATGACCCCCGAACTTGCCCTGACCGAACTGCGCGGCGGCCTGATCACCCTGCTGTGGGTTGCAGGCCCGTTGCTGCTGGCCATGCTGGCCGTCGGCGTGGTGATCGGCATCTTCCAGGCCGCCACCCAGCTCAACGAGCCGACGATCGCCTTCGTGGCCAAGGTCGCCGCCTTGACCGCCATGCTCTTCGCCATCGGCAACCTGCTGCTGGGACGCGTGGTCGAGTACACCATCCTGCTGTTCCATCGCATTCCCCATCTGATCGGATAGCCCGGCGATGGATTCGGCCACCCAGATGGTCATCGATGGCCAGCAGGCCTTCGCCATGGTCGGGGCGATCCTGTGGACCATGCTGCGCATCGGCGCGATGCTGCTGGTGATGCCCGTGGTCGGCAGCCGCGCGGTGCCGGTGCGGATCCGGGTGATGCTGGCCGCCACCCTGGGCATGGCCCTGGCCCCGATCCTGCCGCCGGTCCCGAACTGGGACGGCTTCAATGCCGCGGTGGTGCTGAGCGTGGCCCGCGAACTGGCGGTCGGCGCCAGCATGGGCTTCCTGCTGCGCCTGATCTTCGAGGCCGGCGCGGTGGCCGGCGAACTGGTCTCGCAGAGTACCGGACTGGGCTTCGCGCAGATGGCCGACCCGCTGCGCGGGGTCACTTCAGGCGTGATCGGGCAGTGGTTCTACCTGGCCTTCGGCCTGCTGTTCTTCACCGCCAACGGTCATCTGGCCGTGGTCCAGCTGCTGGTGGACAGCTACAAGGCGCTGCCGATCGGTACCGCCCTGCCCGATGTGCAGGCCATGGCCTCGGTCGCCCCGGATTTCGTCATGACCATGTTCCGCGGCGCGGTCACCCTGGCCCTGCCGGTGATGGTGGCCATGCTGGCGGTCAACCTGGCCTTCGGCGCCCTGTCCAAGGCTGCCCCGGCGCTCAACCCGATCCAGCTTGGCCTGCCGGTGGCGGTGATCCTGGGCCTGGCCCTGTTGGCGGTGCTGGTGGGCGAGATGGGCCCGCCGGTGCAGCGCATGTTCGACGCGGCCTTCGACGCGGCACGCCAGATCACCGCCTGACGCGTCGTTCTGGCCCGCGCCGGGCGCGTGTGGAACGGCGCTTGCAGATGAGGGGCATCCTTCCCCCTCCCAGGCTGCCCCGCTGCCATGGCCGAAAACGAAGACGCCGGCGAACGCACAGAACAGCCAACCGAAAAACGGCTCCGCGAAGCCCGTGAACAGGGCAACATCCCGCGCTCGCGGGAGCTGGCCACCGCCGCAGTGTTCAGCGCCGGCATCTTCGCCATGATGAGCATGTCCCACACCCTGGCAGCCAAGGCCGTGCTGTGGATGAAGGACGCGCTCAGCCCGGACATCGCCGGCATTCGCCAGGATCCCAACGGACTGTTCGCCTACGCCGGGCACCTGCTGCTGGGCCTGGCCTGGATCACCGTGCCGCTGGTGATCGTCTGCCTGATCGCCGGCTTCGTCGGGCCGGTGCTGATGGGCGGCCTGCGCTTTTCCAGCAAGTCCCTGGTCCCGGACCTGAACCGGCTGAACCCGCTCAACGGCATCAAGCGCCTGTACGGCCCGGAGAGCCTGGCCGAGCTGACCAAGTCGTTGCTGCGCGTGGCCTTCGTCGGCGGCGCGGCCGGGCTGTGCATCTACGGGGGCCTGGACGAACTGCAGGGCTTGTTGCGCCTGCCGCTGGAGCAGGCCATGACCCACGGGCTGGGGTTCACCGTGCGCCTGCTGGCCTTCACCGCCGGGGCCCTGGCCCTGCTGGCGGCCATCGACGCGCCCTACCAGAAATGGAACTACACGCGGAAGCTGAAGATGACCCGCGAGGAAGTCCGCCGCGAAATGAAGGAGTCCGAGGGCAGCCCCGAGGTCAAGGGCAAGATCCGGCAGATGCAGATGCAGATGTCGCAGCGCCGGATGATGGAGGCGGTGCCCAGTGCCGACGTGGTGGTGGTCAACCCGACCCACTACGCGGTAGCCCTCAAGTACGAGGGCGGCAAGATGCGCGCGCCCACCGTGGTGGCCAAGGGCGTGGACGAGGTGGCCTTCAACATCCGCGAACTGGGCGAGCAGCACCGGGTGGCCATCGTCACGGCGCCGCCTTTGGCACGCGCCTTGTATAGAGAAGGGGAACTCGGCAAGGAAATCCCCGTGAGACTGTACGCGGCCGTCGCCCAGATCCTCTCTTACGTCTATCAGCTGCGCGCCTGGCGCGCCGGCCCGATGCCGCCCCTGCCACCGATCGACGTTGACGAATTCGCTCCGGGGAGCCGCCGTCCATGAGCAAGCCCGTCACCCAGATGAACCCGCGCAAGGTCATGGACATGATCAAGCACGGGCTCGGCGCCCCGCTGATCGTGCTGGCCATGCTGGCCATGGTGGTCGTGCCGCTGGCCGCCCCGGTCCTGGATGCGCTGTTCACCTTCAACATCGCCATCTCGCTGATGGTGCTGCTGGCGGTGGTGTACGTGCAGCGTCCGCTAGAGTTCAGCATCTTCCCGATCGTGCTGCTGATGACCACGATGCTGCGCCTGGCGCTCAACGTGGCCTCCACCCGCGTGATCCTGCTCAACGGCCAGGGCGGCCACGGCGCGGCCGGCAAGGTGATCGAGGCCTTCGGCGAATTCGTGATCGGCGGCAACTACGCGGTCGGCATCGTGGTGTTCGCCATCCTGACGATCATCAACTTCGTGGTGATCACCAAGGGCGCCGGGCGCGTGTCGGAAGTGACCGCGCGCTTCATCCTGGACGCCATGCCCGGCAAGCAGATGGCGATCGACGCCGACCTCAACGCCGGCCTGCTGACCCGTGAGGAAGCCAAGGCCCGGCGCGAGGAAGTGCGCGAGGAAGCCGACTTCTACGGCTCGATGGACGGCGCCAGCAAGTTCATCCGAGGCGATGCCATCGCCGGCATCCTGATCCTCTTCATCAACCTGCTCGGCGGCCTGGCCGTCGGCGTGCTCCAGCACGGCATGCCCTTCACCGAGGCGGCGGCCACCTACACCCTGCTGTCCATCGGTGACGGCCTGGTCGCCCAGCTGCCGGCGCTGCTGGTGTCTTCGGCGGTGGCCATGCTGGTCACCCGCGCCTCGCGCTCGCAGGACATGGGCGGGGCGATGGTCGGCCAGGTGTTCGGCCAGCACAAGGCGCTGGCCGTGGCCGCGGCCATCCTGGGCCTGGTCGGCCTGATCCCGGGCATGCCCAATGTCGCTTTCTTGACGCTGGCCCTGATCCTGGGCCTGATCGGCTGGAAGATGTGGAAGCGCAGCCTGGCCCTTGAGCAGGCCAAGTCCGCCCCCGACAAGCCCGAGGTCACCGCCGCGGCCCAGGCCAGCGCCGAGCTGAGCTGGGACGAGCTGCGCCCGATCGATCCGTTGAGCCTGGAGGTCGGTTACCGGTTGATTCCGCTAGTGGACAAGGCCCAGGGCGGCGAACTGATGGCCCGGATCAAGGGCGTGCGCCGCAAGCTGACCCAGGACATCGGCTTCCTGATCCCGCCGGTGCACATCCGCGACAACCTGGAACTGCAGGCCAGCGCCTACCGCCTGCTGGTCCATGGCGTGCCGGTGGCCACCGCCGACATCCACCCCGACCGCGAGCTGGCCCTGGACCCGGGTGGCGCCCTGGCCAAGATCGACGGCATCCCCGGCAAGGACCCGGCCTTCGGCCTGGACGCGATCTGGATCCAGCCGCACCAGCGCGCCTACGCCGAGACCATGGGCTACACCGTGGTCGACCCGGCCACCGTCATCGCCACCCACCTGTCCCACCTGGTCCGCGAGCACGCCCCCGAGCTGCTCGGCCACGAGGAAGTCCAGCAATTGCTGGCCACCCTGGCCAAGAGCGCGCCCAAGCTGGTCGAGGACCTCACCCCCAAGGCGCTGCCGCTGTCGGTGGTGGTGCGCGTGCTGCAGAACCTGTTGATCGAGAAGATCCCGGTGCGCCAGCTGCGCAAGATCGTCGAGGCCCTGGTCGAGCATGCCCCGCAGAGTCAGGAACCCGGCGCGCTGACCGCTGCCGTGCGCAACTCCCTGGGCCGCTTCATCGTCCAGGAAATCGCCGGCATGTCGCCGGAACTGCCGGTCTTCACCCTGGCTCCGCAATTGGAACGCGTCTTGCAAGATTCCACCCAAGGCAACGGCGCTGCGCTGGAGCCCGGATTGGCAGAGCGCTTGCATCAGAGCCTGGCCGACTGCGTCACCAAGCAGGAAGCCCGCAACGAGCCGGCGGTGGTGCTGGTCCCGGCCCAGGTCCGGGCCGCCCTGGCCCGCCTGGTCCGGCACAGCGTCCCGGCACTCTCGGTCCTGTCCTACAGCGAAGTACCAGAAGACAAACGTTTGAAATTGGTGGGGACGATCAGCTGATTGACGATCTCCCCGTGCAACTGAAAACCGGCGCCGCCACCCGGCCCGGCACGTGGAGACGACAAGACGATGACATCGGCGACGCCCTCAGCCCTCAGATCGACGCACCCTGATCACGCACCGCGCTCCACCCCGCTCCACTTCCCTTCCACCCATTCCGGTTTCCGCTCATGAAGATCAAGCGCTTCGTAGCTCCCGACATGCGCAACGCCTTGCGCATGGTCCGCGAAGAACATGGCCCTGACGCGGTGATCCTCTCCAATCGCCGCACCGAGGAAGGCATCGAGATCGTGGCCGCCAGCAACTACGACGAGGCCCTGGTCCAGCGCGCCCTGGACGCGGTGCGGCCGGAGCCGGCCAGCGCCCCGATGCCCGCCCCGACTGCGCCGGTGCCGCCGCAGGTGAGCTACTCGGCGGCCAACCCGGCCCCGCGCGTGCCCGCCGAGGCAGCCCCCAACTCGGCCATGGCCATGATGGCGGCCATCACCGAGCGTCGCCTGGGCGGCCAGCCCCGCGAGCAGGCCGCGCCTGCCCCCGCACCGACGGCCACCGTGGCTTCCCGCCCGGCCCGCCCCGTCGCGCCGGCGCCGGCTCCGCGTGTTGCCCAAGCCGAAGTCGAGTCGCCGGCCGTCCCGGTGCGCGCGCCCGCCGCGCCGCGCCCGTTCGCCGAATACATGCAGCCGGTCCAGCCCCAGGAACTGGCCGCCGCCGCGCCGGCCCCGGCCGTGGCCGCCTTCCCGCGCGATCCGGTCACCGCCCCGCCGGTGGCACCCGCCGTCCCGGCCCCCGCGCCGATCCAGGCAGCGCCCGCGGTCCAGGCCGAGCCGGCGATCATGGCCGCTGCGCCGGTCGCCACTGCCGCCCCGGCACCGGTGGCCGCCGCTCCAGTGGCCCCCCTTCCCGCCGCGCCGGTGTTCCCCAAGCCGCAGGATGACGCCCAACTCAGCCAACTCCGCGACGAGCTGGCCCTGATGCGCCAGATGATCGAGCGTGAGATGAACCGCCTCACCGACGAGCGCCTGCGCGGGTCGCCCGTGCGCGCCCAGGCCCTGGAGCTGATGGACGATTACGGCTTCGATGCCGGCCTGATCCGGGATGTGGTCATGCAGATCCCGGCCGACCTGGAGCTGCACCGCGGCCGCGGCCTGATGCTGGGCCTGTTGTCCCAGCGCCTGCCCATCGCCCACGGCGACCCGCTGGAAGAAGGCGGCGTGATCGCCCTGGTCGGCCCGACCGGCGCCGGCAAGACCACCACCATCGCCAAGCTGGCCTCGCGCTTCCTGCAGACCCATGCCGCCCGCGACATCGCCCTGGTCACCACCGACACCATCCGCGTCGGCGGCCGCGAACAACTGCACAGCTACGGCCGCCAGCTGGGCATCGCGGTGCACGAGGCCGACAGCGACGCCTCCCTGCAGCAGCTGCTGGTGCGCCTGGCCGACTACAAGCTGGTGCTGATCGACACCGCCGGCCTGGGCCAGCGCGACCGCGCCCTGGCCGCCCAGCTGAACTGGCTGCGCGCCTCGCGCACGGTCCGCTCGCTGCTGGTGCTGCCGGCCAATGCCCACTTTTCGGACCTGGACGAGGTGGTGCGCCGCTTCGCCGGGGCCGCGCCGCAGGGCGTGATCCTGACCAAGCTCGACGAGACCGGACGCTTTGGCAGCGCCCTGTCGGTGGTCGTGGATCACCGCCTCCCCATCACCTGGGTGACCGATGGACAGCACGTGCCGGACGACCTGCACCGCGCCAATGCCCCCAGCCTGGTTTTGCGCCTTGAAGATTTGCGGCGCGATGCCGATAAGCCCTGTATCCCGGAGCAGACCCATGCAGTCGCGTGACTACGCCAAGCTGACCAACGCCTTCCCCCTGTCGGCGACCCGACCCGAGCCGCTGGGCCCGGTGCGGACCATCGCCGTGACCGGTGGCAAGGGTGGTGTCGGCAAGACCAACCTGTCGGTCAACCTGTCCATGGCCCTTGCGGACATGGGCAAGCGGACCCTGCTGCTCGACGCCGACCTGGGTCTGGCCAACGTCGACGTGTTGCTGGGCCTGACGCCCCGCTACACGCTGGCCGACCTGGTCGCCGGCCGCTGCACCCTGGAAGAGTCGATCATCGACATGCCCAATGGGCTGATGGTGGTCCCGGCCGCCTCCGGCCGCCGGCACATGGCCGAGCTGGCCCCGGGCCAGCACGTCGGGCTGATCAACGTCTTCTCCGAGCTGGAGCGCGACCTGGATGTCATGGTGATCGACACCGCCGCGGGCATCACCGACAGCGTGCTGACCTTCTGTCAGGCCGCCCAGGATGCGGTGGTGGTGGTCTGTGACGAGCCGGCCTCGATCACCGACGCCTACGCCCTGATCAAGGTCCTCTCGCGCGAGCGCGGCGTGGACCGGGTGCAGATCGTGGCCAACATGGTCCGCGACCCCAACGAAGGCCGCCTGCTGTACGACAAGCTCGGCCGGGTCTGCGAGAAGTTCCTGGGCGATGTGTCACTCAACTATCTGGGCTGCGTGCCGCAGGACGACTGGCTGCGCCTGTCGGTGCAGCGCCAGCAGCCGGTGGTCAGGGCCTACCCGGCCAGCCCCTCGGCCCAGGCCATCGCCGAAATCGCCCGCCGCACCGCCCGCTGGCAGGCCCCGACCGCCCCGCGCGGCAACGTGGAGTTCTTCGTCGAGCGGATGATCCGCCCGGGGGTGGCCGCATGAGCGCCCTGGCCCAGTACCGCGCCGTCCAGCGCAACAACGACAACGACTACATCACCCAGCACGCCGACCTGGTGCGCCGCATCGCCCATCACCTGGCCGCGCGCCTGCCGGCCAGCGTGGAAATCGACGACCTGATCCAGGCCGGGATGATCGGCCTGCTGGAGGCCTCGCGCAGCTACGACGCCGACCAGGGCGCCTCGTTCGAGACCTACGCCTCGATCCGCATCCGCGGTTCGATGATCGACGAGATCCGCCGCGGCGACTGGGTGCCGCGCTCGGTGCATCGCCGCGCCCGCGACGCGGCCGCCGCGATCCGCAAGATCGAGCAGGCCACCGGCCGCGCCGCCGCCCCCAACGAGGTGGCCGCGGCGATGGACATGCCCCTGCCGGACTACATGCGCCTGATGGAAGACGCCTCGCGCGGGCACGTGCTCAGCCTGGAGTCGCGCATCGAGGACCAGGGCGAGCTGGACACCGTCGCCAAGGGCGGGCCCAATCCGCAGCAGATGCTCGAACGGCAGGAATTCGGCCGCGAGCTGGGCAAGGCCATCGCGCAGCTGCCCGAGCGCGAACAGCTGGTGCTCTCGCTCTACTACGAGCAGGAGTTGAACCTGAAGGAAATCGGTGCCGTACTGGGGGTGAGCGAATCGCGCGTCTGCCAGATCCACGGCCAGGCCACCGTGCGCCTGCGCGGTCGCCTCAAGGCATTCGAAATGGCCGATTCCGGCCTCGAAGACGAAGATTAAAGAACCTAGGAGTCAGCGGTGAACAAGAACATGCGGATTTTGATCGTGGACGATTTCTCGACGATGCGACGTATCGTCAAGAATCTGCTCGGCGATCTGGGCTTCACCAACACCGCCGAAGCCGAAGACGGCAACAGCGCCCTGGCGGCGCTGCGGGCATCGCCGTTCGATTTCGTGGTCACCGACTGGAACATGCCCGGCATGACCGGCATCGACCTGCTGCGCAACATCCGCGCCGATGACAAGTTCAAGCACCTACCGGTGCTGATGGTCACCGCCGAGGCCAAGCGCGAGCAGATCATCGAGGCGGCGCAGGCCGGCGTCAGCGGCTACATCATCAAGCCGTTCACCGCCCAGACCCTGGAAGAAAAGCTGGGCAAGATCTTCGAACGCCTGGGAGCGGCCGCCTGATGAACGCCACGACCGAGCGCGGCGCGCTCATCGAGAGCCTGCAGCGGGCCCTGGACGCGCTGGAAAGCGGCGACGAGGGCGCCTGGCGGGTGGAGATCGACACCCTGGCCGCCTGGCGCACCAAGCCGATGATGCAGGGGCTGAGCCGGCTGGCACGCGACCTGGGCCAGGCCCTGGGCGACCTGCCCACCGTGCCGAGCGAAGCCGGCGAGCTGGACGATGCCTGCTCGCGCCTGGACCACGTGGTGGCCATGACCGAACAGGCCAGCCACCGCACCCTAGACCTGGCCGAGGAATGCCGCACCCTGGCCGACCAGCTGCGCGCCGGCGGCCTGAACGCCGACCAGGGCGAAATCCTGGACCGCATCCGCCACAACCTCACCGAGATGGCCCTGGCCCAGAGCTTCCAGGACCTGACCGGACAGATCATCCGCCGCGTGGCCGGCATCGTGCGCCGTGTGCATGAAGGCTTCGGCGCGCTGGGCCTGCCTCCCAAGGAGGGATCGCCGGTGGCCAATGGCCTGGCGGGCCCTGCCCTGGCCGGCCTGGACAAGCACGGCGTGTCCCAGCACGACGCCGATGACCTGCTCTCCAACCTCGGGTTGTAAGCCATGAGCGCCGTTCCCGACGACATCGCTGCCGACTTCATCATCGAGGCCCAGGAAATCCTGGAGCGCCTGGGCGAGCAGCTGGTCGCGCTGGAACAGGCGCCCGGTGATTCGGAGCAACTCAACGCCGTGTTCCGCGGCTTCCACACGCTCAAGGGCGGCGCCGGGTTCCTGGCGATCCACCCGATGGTCGAGCTGTGCCACGCCGCCGAGGAAACCCTGGGCATGGCGCGCGCCGGCCAGACCACGCTGCAGGCGCGCCACTTCGACGCCGCCCAGCAGTCGCTGGACTACCTGAAGGACATGCTGGACGCCTTTTCCGGCGGACAGCCGCTCACGCCGGCCCCGCCGGCGCTGATCGCGCAGTTCGCGGCCGGCGACGTCCCGGCCGCGGCGCCCAGCAAACCCACGCCCGTGGCGGCGCCGGCGCCTGCCGCGCCCAAGGCCCAGGCCGCGGCGGCCAAACCGGCCGAAGCCGAGCACACCGTCCGCGTGGACACCAAGCGCCTGGATGCCATCGTCAACTTGATCGGCGAACTGGTCCTGGCCCGCAATCGCCTCAAGACCCTGCGCATCCGGCTCAAGGACGAAGAACTGGATCGCGCCGTCAGCGGCCTGGACGTGGCCACCGCGCGCCTGCAGACCGCGGTGATGCGCACCCGCATGCAGCCGGTCGGCAAGGTGTTCTCGCGCTTCCCCAAGGTGGCGCGCGATGTCGCCCGCACCCTGGAGAAGGAAGTCGAGCTGGAACTGGTCGGCGCCGACACCGAGCTGGATCGCAACCTGGTCGAGGCCCTGGCCGATCCGCTGGTCCATCTGGTGCGCAACTCCATCGACCATGGCGTCGAGGCGCCCGCCCTGCGCGAGGCCTCGGGCAAGCCGCGCAGCGGCCACGTGCGCCTGTCGGCCCAGCAGGAAGGCGACTACGTCAGCATCGAGGTGCAGGACGATGGCGCCGGCATCGATCCCGAGCGCTTGCGCGCCAAGGCCCGCGAAAAGGGCCTGATCGATCCGGAAGCCGCCGCGCGCCTGAGCACCGAGGAATGCCTGCACCTGATCTTCCTGCCGGGCTTCTCGACCAAGACCGAGGTCACCGACATTTCCGGACGCGGCGTGGGCATGGACGTGGTCCAGTCCCGCATCCGCGAACTCAGCGGCCAGATCACCATCCAGTCCGAACTGGGCCGCGGCAGCCGCTTCCTGATCCGCGTGCCGCTGACCCTGGCAATCCTGCCCACCTTGCTGGTCCAGGCTGGCGCGGACGTCTATGCTCTGCCGCTGGCCCGCGTGGTCGAGGTGCTGCACGCGCCGCAGTCCTCGCTGGGCTGGTTCGACGGCCGCGCGGTGCTTGACCGCCGCTCGCACACCCTGCCGCTGGTGGACCTGCGCCAGTGGCTGGGCCTGGATGCCCCAAGCTGCCCGCTGCTGACCGTGGTGGTACTGCAGGCTGGCGAATCCCGCGTCGGCCTGGTCGTCGACCAGGTCCGCGGCCGCGAGGAAGTGGTCATCAAGCCGCTGCCGCGTTCCCTGCGAGGCCTGCCCGGCTATGCCGGTGCCACCCTCATCGGCGACGGCCGCCTGGCCCTGATCCTGGACGTGGACGGCCTGCGGAGCTGATCCGAACCCTCAAGCGGCCCCGCATCTCAGCGAGGCCGCGACCCGTCGTGAATAGTCCATCCCGCGCCGCTTTGACGCGCATGACAGCGTTCTTCGGTGCCCTGCTGGCCATCGACGTTATCTCGTGGCGCCTGGGGCCCGTCTCATGCGCGGTCTGAAGCATCACCGTCGCCGAGCTCGACCAAGTGATCGGCAATGCCTCGCTCGCACCAGACCAGGCCCTCCTGCTGGGTGGCGCGGAACAGGCGGTTGTTGGGCAGGCGCATATCGTCCACGTCTGGCTGTGCCCGGGAACGGTGCTCCAGGTGCACCGCCAGCGCAGCCCACTTCAGCGCGCGCCGGCGGATCCCGGCGTTGCCCAGCCTGGCCGCCAACTCGCGATCTTCCGCGCCGTAGCCTTCCATTCGCTCGTCAAAGCCGTTGACCTTCAGCAGGTCTTCGCGCCAGAAGCTCATGTTGCAGCTCATCACCCGGCCGCCACTGCTGCTGCGCGTCTTCCAGCGAGCCAGTAGCGGAGCGTGCCATGCGTAATGCCGACGTAGACCATCGGAGGCGGAGAAGTCGGCGGCCGACCACGGAGCGAATACAGGCGATTGGCCGTCCAAGAGGCGCGCGGTTGCGGTATCGGTGGCCTTGATCCGCCCTCCCTGGAGGAAAAACCCAGGTTCGGCAAAGGCCAGGTGATCAGCGACGAATGCAGGGTGCAGCAGCATGTCACCATCGATGAGAATGATGTAATTTCCGCATGCGGCCGCGATGCCGCGGTTGCGCGCACGAGCGGCGCGAAAGCCCAGATCGTCCTGCCACAGATAGCGCAACGGCACGGGGAAGCTGCGGGCGCTTTCGGCCACCAGCGCCGAAGTGTCGTCGCCTGAGCCATCGTCGGTCACAATCACCTCGTCCGGCAGCCGGCGCTGGCCCGCTACGCTGTCCAGCACGCGCGCCAACGCCTGCGGCCAGTTGTACACTGGGATGATCAGGGAGACCCTCATCCCCGGCGTCGCCCCTTTAGTCCACGTCGCAGGATCGCCAGCGCACGCTCGACACGCTTCCACCAGGGCGCGCTGCCGCGCAGCGCGATCCTGGCATAGTGACTGGCGTGCACCCAGTCAGTCTGGGGCCGTGACTGGAACTCCATTTTGACCAGATCCAGTGCCAGCACATCCAGCCGCATGCGCTGCGCATAGAGGTTGATCAAACTGCGCGAGCGGAACTTGGCGGCAAACTGACCGGCCCTGGCCTGGTCGTGCCACCAGCCATTGCCGCCATGGATGCGATAATCGACCTGACCGGTCGGCAGATAGTACTTGCGCGCGCCCAGCACGCTGGCCCCGAACACCAAGGCGTTGTCGGCCGAGATGCGCCAATGCGCGACCACCTCCGCCGGCAGCGTCAATACCTCTTGGGCCAGCGTGCGCCGCATCGCCAGAGCCGAGGTCGGTGCGCCATGCCAGTAGCCGGTTACCCAGGTGCTCAACGCAGTGTAGCCCAGGTCCAGTGCCTGATCGGCATACCCTTGGCGACCCTGCTCATTGCCGATCAGGCATACATCAGAGAACACGAAGTCCACGTCGGGGCGATGTCCTATAAGACCGACGATGCTGCTCAGATAGTCCGCGCCCCAGCGGTCGTCGGCATCGAGGAAACACACCCATTCACCCTGGACCTGCGCCAGACCACGCACAAAAGCGGACAGTTGTCCGCCGTTGACACCCGGCAACAGCTTCACCCGTGCGTCCTCGCCGTAACGTTCGCGCAACAGTTCCAACGAACCGTCGGTAGAGCCATCATCCACCACGATCACTTCCAACGGCAGATGATGCTGCGCCAGCGCGCTGTCCACTGCCTCGCAGACGAAGTGGCCATAGTTGTAGTTGGTGACAACCACCGAGACGCACGGGGTTTGAGCCTGACTCATGCGTGGAGCAGCTCGCGGAAGTAGGCAATCGTGTGCCTGAGCCCATCATCTAACGGAACCGTGGGCTGCCAGCCACCCAGCGCCTCGCGCGCCAGGGCAATATCCGGCTGCCGCTGGCGCGGATCGTCCGAGGGCAATGACTGGAACAACAGGCGCGAGCGGCCTCCGACCAGGCTGACCACCTTCTCGGCCAGTTCGCGGATCGTGAACTGGCTCGGATTGCCGATATTGGCCGGGCCGGTGAACTCCGGACCCGTTTCCATCGTGCGGACCATCGCCTCGATCAGGTCATCGACATAGCAGAAGCTGCGGGTCTGGCTGCCATCGCCGTAGATGGTGATGTCTTCGCCGCGCAACGCTTGCACGATGAAATTACTGACCACCCGCCCGTCGTTGGGCTGCATGCGCGGGCCGTAGGGGTTGAAGATGCGCACCACCTTGATGTCCAGCGCATGTTGCCGGTGGTAGTCGAAACAGAGGGTTTCGGCGCAGCGTTTGCCCTCGTCGTGGCAACTACGCACGCCGATCGGGTTGACCCGGCCCCAATAGCTTTCCTCCTGCGGATGGATCTCCGGGTCACCATAGACCTCGCTCGTCGACGCCTGCGGAATCCGCGCGCCGCGGCGCTTGGCCAGACCCAGCATATTGATAGCGCCATGAACCGAAGTCTTGGTGGTCTGCACCGGGTCGTTCTGGTAGTGCACAGGCGAAGCCGGGCAGGCCGGATTGAAGAGGCGATCGACCTCCACATAAAGCGGAAAAGTCACATCGTGTCGCATCAACTCGAAATAGGGGTTGCCGATTAGATGCGCGATGTTGCGCTTGGAACCGGTGTAGAAATTATCGACGCATAACAGGTCATGCCCGTCCTGCAGCAGCCGGTCGCACAAGCTTGAGCACAAGAATCCGGCTCCGCCGGTCACCAATGTTCTGCTCATGACAGTCGATCTAGATCCGATGCCAGCGAAATGGCGGCCAGTTTACTGCACGTCTCGCCGTGACCAATCCGGCGGGCGCGATCGATCGACCAACCCAAGCGCGAGTGCCACGGGCAACCAGATCAACAACCAACCCGGTCGTGGGCTGTCGAGCAGCTGGGGCATGTCGAATTGCAGGGCAACCGTAGCGAACAACCACAGCGACAACATCAACCGACCGCGCCAGTCCCTGCGATGGCGCCATCCTTGCCACGTCACCGCCACCCAGAGCGAAACTAATAAGGTCAAGCCTGGCAAACCCAGCTGGATCGCTGCCTGCGTGAAAAGATTGTGGCTATGAGTGAAAGATTCCCGCCCGACGTGCAGGAGGAAATCGCTTCCCAGGCCCTGACCGCCCAGGGGATGGTGTCCGACCAGACTCATCGCCTGCTGGAATATCTGCGGCCGGAACGAGACGCCACGCTGCAGAAGGATCGGAAGCGCCGCCAGGCTAGCTGGCACAACCAGCACTGCCGCAGTCAGCGCGACCCAGCGGCTGCGTCGGCCGGGGGTCCACAGGGGAGCCAGCAGCACACTGGCCAGCAAGGCCGCCCATATGCTGCGAGACTGGGTCAGCGCGATGAACACCAGTAGCGCCGCTACGGCGATGCCACGCAACCACTGCCACACCCCGCCCTTCCGGCCCAGCGGCACCTGTGCTAACCACAGACAGGCCACACCCATGTACGCGGCCGCATAGTTCGGAGTCCCTACCACCCCCGCGGCGGCGATGCGCGCACCCTCGCCCGCATGCGGCATGCCCAGAATGAACCGGATGCTGTAGAACAACGCACAGCCGCCGATCAAGAGACCACTCAAAAGCAGCAGGCGCTTCTCAGCCACCCCGCTCTGTCCCGCCCAGGCGCGCCATCCCAGGATGAAGAGTGTCACGGTGCAGAGTCGACCGATCTCATTGCCCGGCCGCTCGGCCTTGCCCCACACCAGGGTCAGTAGCGCCCACGCGCACAGCAGAAGATAAATCTTGAACACAGGTTGCTGCCAGGCCCGCCTCCAGACCTGCGCCCTGTCGGCCAGCACCAAAATCAACGAAGGAAGATAGAGCAACACGAACAGGCTGCGCTGGAAGCCGCGGCCCGGGTTGAAGGAGATCGCGGACGGCATCAAGGCCATCCCGACCATCAGCCAGATCAGGCCGATGCCCAACAGCGCCCGACAAACGGATCGCCAATTCAGCGGTCGGTCGCGCCTGGCCATGAGCCCGGACTTCGGCCGGCAGCCTCCGCCACCGACCTCTTGTCTCTCATCCATCAACGCGCACCCGACCTCATCAATTCAGCAAGTCTGCTCAATGACTCGTCCAATTCGGCGTGGAACCGCCACGACTGCAGGTCTGTGCTGAGCGGAACGGGGCGGTGCGTATTGAGGGGCTCACAGGCTCATTTCGGCGGGTTGATCGGCTGACGCATCTCGATTTTAAGGAATAATCGACGAGATTGTGTGGACCAATGCCGGGCGCTTCCGGGCTTGCTCGCGATTCGCTTGCACCTAGCGGACGGCGCCGCGGCGGCATGAGCCCCAGCGCCGGTTTTCCGACGCTCGCGCACGCTCGGCCTGGCTTGCGTATCAAGTCAGCGCGCATGGTGCCGATACCGTCTGCATGGATAAGCTCAGTCTCACCGGCCTGCTGCTGGCGATCGCGTCGCTGGTGGGGGGAAGCATTCTCAAGGGCGCGGGGATCGCCGCGCTCTGGTCGCCGGCCGCCTTTGTCATCGTGATCGTCGGGACCGTGGCGGCCATCCTGGTGCATACCCCGCCGGCGGTGTTCCGGCGGGCCTTCAAGATCGCCCGCTGGGTGATCCAGCCGCCGGCCAACAACCGCGACGCACTGCTCGGCCAGATCGTGGAGTGGAGCAACACCGCGCGCCGCAGCGGCCTGCTGGGCCTGGAAGACCAGGTCGGCGGCCAGGCCGATCCGTTCGTGCGCAAGGGCCTGCAGATGCTGGTGGACGGGGTCGAGCCCGAGGCCATCCGGCACATGCTGGAGATCGACCTGGAGGGCCAGGAGCATTGCGACCTGGCCGCCGCCAAGGTGTTCGAGGGCATGGGCATCTATGCGCCCACGCTGGGCATCATCGGCGCGGTGCTGGGCCTGATCGCGGTCATGAAGAATCTGGCCGACCCCAGCATGCTCGGCCACGGCATCGCCGCCGCCTTCACCGCGACGATCTACGGCATCGCCTCGGCCAACCTGCTGTTCCTGCCGATGGCCAACAAGCTCAAGAGCGTGATCCAGCACAGCAGCGGCGAGCGGGAAATGCTCATCGAGGGGCTGATCGCCATCGCCCAGGGCGAGAACCCGCGCAACATCGAGGCCAAATTGGCCGGGTTCTTGCATTAGGTCCTGCATATGGCCCGCAAGCGCTCCCACGAAGAACACGCCAACCACGAGGCATGGGCCATTCCCTATGCCGACCTAATGACGTTGCTGCTGGCCTTCTTCGTGGTCATGTATGCGCTGTCCACGGTCAACGAGGCCAAGTACCGGGTCATGGCCGATGCCATGCGCACCGCGTTCGGCGGCCAGCCGCACACCATGGCCCCGGTGCAGGTGGGCGACCAGGCGCTGCAGGGCTCCGGCGGCGAGCGTCCCACCCCGATCAAGTCCAGCCCGCCGCTCTCGGTGCCTGATCCCAATCGCCTGTCCAGCAGCCGTACCACGCCGGTGTCCCTGCGCGACAGCGGCCAGATGGATCGCGCCCAGCGCCAGCTCGATGCGGTGGCCAGCCGGCTCAGCCACGCCCTGTCGCCACTGATTAATAAAAAGCTCATCACCGTGCGTCGCTCGGAGCTGTGGATCGAAGTGGAGATCAACAGCGACATCCTGTTCGGCGCCGGCTCGGCCACGCTGGGCCACGACGCGCGCCAGACCCTTGACGCATTGGCCGCGGTCCTCAGCGACGCGCCCAACGGCGTGCGCGTGGAAGGCTATACCGACAACACCCCCATCGCCACGGCTCAGTTCCCCTCCAACTGGGAATTGTCGGCCGCCCGCGCGGCCACGGTGGTGCACCTGTTCGCCGACCAGGGCGTGGACCCGGCGCGCCTGTCGATGATCGGCTATGGCCAGTTCCGCCCGCGCGCGGACAACGCCACCCCCGCCGGCCGCAACGCCAACCGCCGCGTGTTGCTGGTGATCCTGGCCGATGGCGGTGCCTCGGTGCAGGATCCGGCGCCCCAGCCGGTCCTGGCGACCGGCGCGCCGGCCACCCCTACCCCCGTCGACGCCGCACCCGCATCCCGGGCGCCGGCCGTCGTCCCTGCTGCAATTGAAGGAGTGAACTGATGCGCATCTGGGCCATTGCCAACCAGAAGGGCGGCGTCGGCAAGACCACGACCACCCTCGCGCTCGGGCGCGGTTTGGCCCTTCAGGGCCAGCGCGTGCTGCTGATCGACCTGGACCCGCACGCCTCACTGACGCGGGCCTTCGACATTCCGCTCGACCCACCGCCGGCCGGCGTGGTGGAACTGTTCGGCACCCCGCCGGCGGACCTGACCACGCTTGCGCACCACAGCGAGATCGAACACCTGGACTACGTATGCGGGCAGACCGCCCTGGCCACGCTGGAGCGCCGCAGCGCCAACCAGCCCGGCCTGGGTCTGGCCCTGCAGCAGGCGCTGACCCGCCACGCAGGCCAGCACGACTACGTGCTGCTGGACTGCCCCCCCACCCTGGGGCTGCTGATGATCAATGCGCTGGCCGCCGCCGACCGGGTGATCATCCCCACCCAGGCCGAGCCCCTGGCCCTGCATGGCCTGACCAGCATGGTGCGCACCGTGGACATGGTGGAGCGCTCGCGCCGCCGACCCCTGCCCCAGTCGATCCTGCCGACCCTGTTTGACCGCCGCACCCGTGCTGGCCACGACACCCTGCGCCAGATGCAGGACACCTACGGCGAGCGGGTCTGGACCGAGGCCGTCCCGGTCGATACCCGCATCTGCAACATCAGGTCCCTGACCGTGCCGGTGGTCTCCAACGCCCAGCCCAGCCGTGGCCAGGCCGCCTACGAACGCGCTCTTGCCTGGCTGCTGGCCAGCAGTGCCGTGGCCATGGAGGAAGCGGCATGAGCACGCCAGGCGTCATCGACGACTATCTGGAAGGCCTGCTGCACGACCTGGCCGCGCCGGAGACGCCGGCGCCTGTCGCGGCGGTCGCCGCACCCGCACCGGTCGCTCCGTTGCACGAGGACGTGGCCGCCTCGGTCCTGGCCGAGGCCGAGGCCGAAGCCGATCCGGCCCTGGCCGCGATCATGGCCACCCCCGCCACACCGATGCCGACCGGCCCCTCGCCCGAGGACATTGCCGCCTCGGTCCTGGCCGAGGCCGAAACCGATCCGGCGCTGGCCGCGATCATGGCCGCGCCCGCCACGCGGGTGCCGACCGGTCCTTCGCCCGAAGACATCGCCGCCTCTATCCTGGCCGAGGCCGAATCCGATCCGGCCTTGGCCGCGATCATGGCCGCTCCCGCCGCGCGGGTGCCGGCTGGCCCCTCGCCCGAAGACATTGCCGCCTCGATCCTGGCCGAAGCCGAATCCGATCCGGCGCTGGCCGCGATTATGGCGGCACCCGCCGCGCGGGCGCCGGCCGGCCCCTCGGCGGACGACATCGCCGCCTCCATCCTGGCCGAAGCCGAGTCCGATCCGGCCCTGGCCGCGATCATGGCTGCGCCCGCCGCATCGGCGCCGGCCGGCCCCTCGGCGGACGACATCGCCGCCTCGATCCTGGCCGAGGCCGAATCCGATCCGGCGCTGGCCGCGATCATGGCCGCACCGGCCGCCCGTGCGACGCCTCCCCAGCCCCAGGCGGCGCATGCCAACGTGCCGTCCAACCTGCAATCTTTCCTGCCGCCCTCCCAGCCGCTGGAAAGCGCCAACACCCCGCACCGCCGCGCCCGCGACCGCAGCTCGCGCTGGCTGCGCCTGCGCTGCGGCAGCCAGGCCTATGCGCTGGAACTGCTGAAGGTGCAGGAGGTCGTCCTGCCCGCGCCGCTGCTGGCCCTGCGCGGCACGGGTCCCTCGGTGCTGGGCATCATGAACCTGCGCGGCCAGGTGGTCCCGGTCATCGATCTAGGGCTGCACCTGGGCGCCAGCCCGATCGAAAGCGACGCGCAGACGCGCATCGTGGTGCTGGAGGAAAACGGCGAGACCCTGGGCCTGCGTGTGTCGGCCGTGGAAGATGTCACCAGCCTCACCGAGAACCAGATCGAGCCGCCGGACAACGCGCGCATCTGCCGAATTTCCAACCACCTGTTCCGCGGCGTCGCGCGCCTGGCTCAGCGCCCCATGATCCTGCTCGACGCCGAACGCCTGCTGCACTGAGCGCCTCCCGGCGTGCCCGCGCGACCCGCGCCGACCCCACGGCGGCTTCACTGCGCGCCGCGCCAGCGCCGTCACGCAAGCCGCGCGCGTGCCAATCCGCAACCCCGACGCCTGCGCGCCCCATTCAGCGAGCGTCTGTCTTCAAACCGGCCCGGCCGGCGGACGAATCCGACGCTAAAGGTTCTTCCAATCCGGCCGCTACAGCGTGAGAACCATTTCGTGCGGAGCAACGATGAGCACAGTCCAACTCGGTGAGGATCTCGGCATCGAGACCAGTGCCGACCTCAAACAGATGCTGGCACCGCTCCTGTCCCAGGATGCGGCGGTGAACCTGGGCGCCGGCGATGTCCGTCGCATCCACACCGCTTCGGTCCAGGTGCTGTGCGCCTTCTTCGATGCCCGCCGCAAGGAAGGCCGGCCCACGGCTTTCGAAACCTGTAACGACACGCTCCGCGACGCGGCGCGACTGCTGGGGGTCAGCGACACGCTCGGCCTGCCGGCCACCCCCGACAAACTGGAATCTGTGGAGAACGCGGCATGAGCGCACGCATCTTGGTAGTGGACGATTCGGCGTCGATGCGCCAGATGGTCAGCTTTGCACTGACCTCGGCCGGCTTTGCCGTCGAAGAGGCCGAAGACGGCGCGGTGGCGCTGGGCCGGGCCAAGGGCTCGCGCTTCAACGCGGTGGTCACCGACGTCAACATGCCCAACATGGACGGCATCTCGCTGATCCGTGAGCTGCGCCAGCTGGCCGACTACAAGTTCACGCCGATGCTGATGCTCACCACCGAATCGGCGGCCGACAAGAAGTCCGAAGGCAAGGCCGCCGGCGCCACCGGCTGGCTGGTCAAGCCGTTCAACCCCGAACAGCTGGTCGCCACCGTCCAGAAAGTCCTGGGCTGACCCCTCCCTTCTTCCGAACCGGATCTCGCGCCATGAGCATGGACCTTCAGCGTTTCCACGCCACCTTCTTCGAGGAAAGCCGCGAAGGCCTGGACGCCATGGAAGCCGGCCTGCTGTCGCTTGAACAGGGCAACCGCGATGCGGAGGTCATCAACTCGATCTTCCGCGCGGCGCACTCGATCAAGGGCGGCGCGGCCACCTTCGGCTTCGAGTCGATGGCCGGCCTGACCCACGTGCTGGAGACGCTGCTCGACGAGCTGCGTGCCGGCAAGCGCGAGGTCGAAGGCAACGCCATCGATGCGATCCTGGCCTCGGTCGACGTCCTGCGTGCCCTGCTGCGTGAAGCCGAGCACGGCACCCCGGCCGATCCCCAGGTCGTCCAGGCCGTGCGTGATCGCCTGCAGCAGGCGCTGGATGGCACCCCGGCCGCCGCCGCTGGCCCGGCCAAGGCGCAAGCCGCGCCGCCACCGGCCGAGCCGGAAGCCTGGAAGATCGCCTTCACGCCGGCGCCGGGCATGTTCATGAGCGGCAACGACCCGCTGCGCATCATCCGTGAGCTGGAAAACCTCGGCCCGCTGGAAGTGGCGTGCCGCAGCGAGCGCCTGCCGGCCTTCAAGGACCTGGATCCGCTGGAAGCCTATCTGGCCTGGGATCTGGGCCTGATCGGCAAGATTCCCCGCAGCGCGATCGCCGACACCTTCGCCTGGGTCGAGGACGACTGCGAGCTGGAGATCCGCGATGTGCCGCCGCCGAGCCTGGCCGTCGAGCCGCCGCCGGTGCTGACCGCCGCGCCCACCGCCAGCACCGCTGCACCGGCCGCGACCGTGGCCGCCAACGCGCCGGCAGGCAACGCCGCTGCCCAGGAAGCCGAAAGCTCCATCCGCGTCAGCGTCGACAAGGTCGATGCCCTGATCAACCTGGTCGGCGAACTGGTCATCACCCAGGCCATGCTCAAGCAGGTCTCCGGCGCCATCGACCCGGCCCATGCCGAACAGCTGTTCGCCGGCCTGGACCTGCTGGAGCGCAACACGCGCGACCTGCAGGAAGCGGTGATCGGCGTGCGCATGCTGCCCGTGGACGCGGTATTCCGCCGCTTCCCGCGCCTGGTACGCGACCTGTCCAGCCGCCTGGGCAAGCAGGTGCGCCTGCGCACCATCGGCGAGAGCACCGAGCTGGACAAGGGCCTGATCGAGAAGATCGCCGATCCGCTGGTGCACCTGGTCCGCAACTCCATCGACCATGGCCTGGAATTGCCCGATGCACGCCGCAGCGCGGGCAAGGACGAGACCGGCACCATCACCCTGGCCGCCTCACACCAAGGCGGGCACATCGTCATCGAAGTCAGCGACGACGGTCGTGGCCTGAACCGCGAGAAGATCCTGTCCAAGGCGGCCGAGCGCGGCATCGTGGTGCCGGACAACCCCACCGACAGCCAGGTCTGGGACCTGATCTTCGCCCCGGGCTTCTCCACCGCCGACGCGGTCACCGACCTGTCCGGACGTGGCGTGGGCATGGACGTGGTCCGCCGCAACATCCAGGCACTGGGCGGCGAGGTGCAGCTGGAAAGCAGCACCGGCCACGGCACCCGGGTGTTGATCCGCCTGCCGCTGACCCTGGCGATCCTGGACGGCATGACGGTCTCGGTCGCTGGCGAAACGGTGATCCTGCCGCTGGCCTATGTGCTCGAAGCCCTGCAGCCGTTGCCCGAGGACATCCGCACCATGGGCGGCGAAGGCCGTGTGCTGCGGGTCCGCGGCGAGTACCTGCCGATCATGTCCCTGAGCGATGCCTACGGCTACGGACGCACCGTCCAGGCCGACCCGCTGGTGGTGGTGGTCGAGGCCGACGGCCAGAAGATCGCGCTGGAAGTGGACGAACTGGTCGGCCAGCAACAGGTGGTGGTCAAGAACATCGAGAACAACTACCGCCGCATCGCCGGCATCTCCGGTGCCACCATCCTGGGTGACGGTCGCGTCGCCCTGATCGTGGACATCGGTGGCCTGGTGCGCTCGCTCAAGGTCCAACAGGCCGCCTGACACAGCCAACGCTCCAGTCACTGAAAAGCCCCGCCTCGCGCGGGGCTTTTTCGTGTCCGGATCGACCAAAGTCGAATGAGCACGGGCACCAAATTCGCTCAAGCGCGCCGGCCCCAGGCCGTTACTTATGGCACGGGACACGACGTGAAAACGCCACTGCACACGTGCGCTGCGCGTCATCCCGTCACGCCAACATCGAGCGCAGACGAGGTGCCCATGAACTGGTTCCGCAACCTACCCATCGCGAAGAAGCTCGCGCTGGCCTTCATCGTGACCACGGTGATGACCCTGGCGCTGGGCGGCTTTTCGCTGCTGCGTCTACATACTGCCAACGTCCAGCTTGGCGCGATCAGCCACCAGTTGATGCCCTCGGTCGGACACCTGTCCGAGATGCGCGCGCTGCTGGGCGAATACCGCACCTACGAGATCTCCCAGCTCGCGCAGGATGGCGATGCGGCCAAGATCCGCGAGTACGACCAATTGCTGGAGCAGACCCAGCGTAAGATCCTGGAGGAAGAGGCCGGCTACCGCACCCTGTCCGCCGACGCCTCGGCCGCCGAGTCAGCCGTGTTCGCCAAGGTCGAGAACGCACGCGGTGCCTACTTCGCCGCGCATGAGCGGATCGCCGCGGCGGTGGCCAAGGGCGATTTCGCCAGTGCGCGCGAGATTTCCGCCGACCAGTCGCGTCCGGCCCGTCGTGAACTGTTCGCCGCGCTGAAGGCGCTGTCCGAGCTCAACATGCGCGAGCTAGGCGAGGAAGTGCTGGCCTCCGAGACCGATCACACCGCCACCGTGACCGCCCTCGCCTGCGCGATGGCGCTGATCGCGACGCTGGCGGCGGTGTTGGGCTGGGCCCTCAGCCGGACCGTTGCACGGCCCCTGGGCCAGGCCGCGCGCGTTGCGCACGCCATCGCGCAGGGCAACCTGGACAACGCCATCGTCAGCACGTCGCGTGACGAGCCAGGCCTGCTGCTGGAGAGCATGCAGCGCATGCAGCACCAGCTCAAGGCGGTCACTGCCGCTCAGCGTGAGATGTCCGAGCAACACGCGGCCGGCGCCATCAGCCACCGCATGGACGCGGCCAGCTTCCCGGGCGAGTTCGGCCGCATGGTGGCCGACACCAACCAACTGGTCGCCGAACACATCGCGGTCAAGATGCAGGTCATCGAGCTGGCCCAGCGCTACGCCATCGGCGATCTGAGCCAGGACATGCCGCGCCTGCCCGGCGAAAAGGCGGTCATCACCCGCACGATGGACGAGGTCAAGCGCAGCTTGAGCGACCTCAGCCAGGAGATCTCCCGCCTGAGCGCCGCAGCGGCCCAGGGCGACTTCAGCCAGCGCGGCGATGCCCAGCGCTTCCAGTACGACTTCCGCGCGATGGTCGACAACCTCAACGCGCTGATGACCACCGCCGATGTCAACCTGGCGGCCATCTCCGGCGTGCTGCGCGGCGTGGCCGACGGCAGGCTGGACGTGCGCATGGACGGCCAGTTCCATGGCGTGTTCGATGCCATGCGCAACGATGTCGAGGCCACGGTCAATCAGCTGTCCGCCGTGTTGACCGCGCTGCGCGAGATGTCCAGCCAGCATGCCGCCGGCACCATCAGCTACCGCATGGACGCCGAGCGCTTCCCCGGCGAGTACGGCCGCATGGTCGCCGACACCAACCAGCTGGTGGCCGACCACATCTCGGTCAAGATGCAGATCATCAAGCTGGCCCAGCGCTATGCGATCGGCGACCTGAGCCAGGACATGGCGCGCCTGCCCGGCGAGAAGGCGGTCATCACCCAGACCATGGACGAGGTCAAGCACAACCTGACGGCGATCAACCAGGAGATCGCGCGCCTGTCCGGGGCCGCGGCCGGCGGCGACTTCAGCACCCGGGGCGACGCCGAGCGCTTCCAGTTCGAATTCCGCGCCATGGTCGAAAGCCTCAACCAGCTCATGGCCACCGCCGACGGCAACCTGGCCTCGCTCTCGCACCTGCTGCGCGCGGTGGCCCAGGGCGACCTTAGCGTGCGCATGGAAGGCCAGTTCCAGGGCGTGTTCGCCACCATGCGCGACGATGCCAACACCACGGTCGAGCGCCTGACCGAGATCGTCAGCCGCATCCAGCAGGCCGCCGGCGACATCAATACCGCCGCCACCGAGATCGCCGCGGGCAATGCCGACCTGTCCACGCGGACCGAACAGCAGGCCGCCAACCTGGAGGAAACCGCCGCCTCGATGGAGGAACTGACCTCCACGGTCAAACAGAACGCGGACAACGCGCGCCAGGCCAACCAATTGGCGGTGGGCGCGGCCGATGTCGCCTCGCGCGGTGGAGAAGTGGTCGGCAAGGTGGTCAGCACCATGTCCGGCATCGAGCGGCAGTCCCGCAAGATCGCCGACATCATCACGGTGATCGACGGCATCGCCTTCCAGACCAACATCCTGGCGCTCAACGCCGCGGTGGAGGCCGCACGTGCCGGCGAACAGGGCCGTGGCTTTGCGGTGGTCGCCTCCGAAGTGCGTACCCTGGCCCAGCGTTCGGCCAACGCGGCCAAGGAGATCAAGCTGCTCATCGACGCCTCGGTTTCCGAGGTCGCCGTTGGCTCGGAGCTGGTCAACAAGGCCGGCCAGACCATGGGCGAGATCGTGGCTTCGGTGCAGCGGGTGACCGACATCATGGCCGAGATCTCCGCGGCCTCGCAGGAGCAGTCCTCGGGCATCGAGCAGATCAACCTGGCCGTGACCCAGATGGACGAGACCACCCAGCAGAACGCGGCGTTGGTGGAAGAAGCAACGGCCGCGGCGCGGGCGATGGAGCATCAAGCCACCCAGCTGGGGACCGCCGTGTCGATCTTCCGCATCGGGCAACGTGCCAGCGGCACCAAACCCGAGACGGCCAAGTCGGCTCCCCCGGTGCCCTCCCTGCCGGTGACCGCGCTGCGACCGGCCCGCGCGGCCGCTTCCACGCAGGCGCGCTCCCAGCAGGCACAGGTGGCGACGGCCGACACCCACTGGCAGGAGTTCTGAGCTGGCGCGACGCCCCGATCCACCGGGGCGTCGCGCGGAAAGGCGACGCGTCGCCGCCAACCCGTATTCGCCGACACAACAGCAAACAACCGCACATGCCGAATGTGACTCAAGGACCACACCAACCCGGCCGATAAGGAAGACGTCGGACGTGTCGCACTACAGCACCCCAGCGAGAACGGATGCCGCTGCCCCTTTTCACGCCATCCTCTTCTGGAGCTTCCATGTCCACCGACCGCCCCACTGGCCTGACCAGCATCAGCAGCAAAATCCACGCCGCGCTCGGCCTGGGGCTCGGGTTGATCCTGATCTGCGCCCTGGGAGGGCTGGCCTCGGCATGGTTCAGCCTGTCCGATACCGTGCCTCCGGCGGTCAACCGTGCGCAAAAGGGCGAAGCCCTCGCCCTCGAGTTCAGGATCCAGGTGCAGGAATGGAAGAACGTCCTGATCCGCGGGGGCGATGCGTCCCTGCGCGACAAATACCTGAAGGCTTTCCAGGAAAGCGGCAAGCGTGTCCAGGATGCCGCCTCCCAGATCGCCAACGAGGCAAGGCAGGCGGACAAGGCCAAGGCCGCCGACCTGGCCGCACGCTTCGGTGCACAGCATGCAACCCTGCAGGCCCAATACGATGCCGCCCTGGTGCAGTTCCAGTCCAATGCCTATGACACCCGCGCCACCGACCTGCTGGTCCGCGGCATGGATCGTCCGCCCACTCAGACCCTGGATGCCCTGAACCAGGCGCTGAGCGAGGATGCCAAGGCCGCGGTCGTGGCCAACGTCGCGCACGCGCGCAGCAAGCTGATGGTCTCCGCGCTGCTCACCATCGCGATCGCACTGGCGCTGCTGGTGGGGCTGGGAGTGTGGCTCAAGCGCGCCATCGTCGCCCCGATCATGGCGCTGTCCAACAGCGCCCAGCGCATGGCCCAGGGCGATCTGCAGGCCATCAACAGCTGGCGTGCCAATGACGAACTCGGGCTGTTGACCCGCAGCATGGACACCATGCAGGAACAGCTGAGGTCGGTGATCGCAGCCCAGCGCGAAATGTCCGAACAGCACGCAGCCGGCACCATCAGCCACCGGATGGACGCATCGCGCTTCCCTGGCGCCTACGGCCGCATGGTCGACGATACCAATCAGTTGGTGGCCGACCATATCGCGGTGAAGATGAGCATCATCGAGCTGGCCCAGCGCTATGCCATCGGCGACCTGAGCCAGGACATGACGCGGCTGCCCGGCGAGAAGGCGGTCATCACCCGGACCATGGACGAGGTCAAGCACAACCTGACCGCGATCAACCAGGAGATCTCGCGCCTGTCTGGCGCGGCCGCCAGCGGCGATTTCAGCGTGCGCGGCGACGCGGAAGGCTTCCAGTACGACTTCCGCGCCATGGTCGAGGCGTTGAACACGCTGATGGCCACGGCCGATGACAACCTGCATGCGCTCTCGCGGCTGCTGCGCGCCATCGCCGACGGCGACCTGACCCATCGCATGGAGGGCCAGTTCCATGGGGTGTTCGCCACCATGCGCGATGATGGCAATGCCACCATCGAGCGGCTGACCGACATCGTCAGCGGCATCCAGGATGCCGCGGGCAGCATCAACACCGCTTCCAGCGAAATCGCCGCCGGCAACAGCGACCTGTCGGTCCGGACCGAGCAGCAGGCCGCCAGCCTGGAAGAGACCGCCGCTTCGATGGAGGAACTGACCTCCACGGTCAAGCAGAATGCCGAAAGCGCCCGCCAGGCCAACCAGCTGGCGGTCGGCGCCGCCGACGTGGCCTCCAAGGGCGGCGCGGTCGTCGGTCAGGTGGTCACCACCATGTCCGACATCGAGACCTCCTCCAAGAAGATCGCCGAGATCATCTCGGTCATCGACGGCATCGCCTTCCAGACCAACATCCTGGCGCTCAATGCCGCGGTGGAAGCCGCGCGCGCCGGCGAGCAGGGTCGCGGCTTTGCCGTGGTCGCCTCCGAGGTGCGCACCCTGGCCCAGCGTTCGGCCAATGCCGCCAAGGAGATCAAGGGCCTGATCGACGATTCCGTGAGCAAGGTCGCCAATGGTTCGGCCCTGGTCGACCAGGCCGGCAGGACCATGGGCGAGATCGTGACAAGCGTGCAGCGGGTGACCGACATCATGAGTGAGATCGCGGCCGCCTCGCAGGAGCAGTCCTCGGGCATCGAGCAGGTCAACCTGACCGTCACCCAGATGGACGAGGCCACCCAGCAGAACGCCGCCCTGGTCGAGGAAGCCACCGCTGCCGCGCGCTCGATGGAAGAACAGGCCGGGCAACTGGCATCGGCGGTGGCCGTGTTCAAGATCAAATCACCGATGCCCAACGCCTCACGCCAGCCGAGCGCTCCGACGGCAGAGGTCGCGGCCGTCCGTGGGCGACGACAGGCCAAGCATGGCGCCCCCGCCAGGACCGCACACCGGGTCGCAGCTGCCGCGCCCAGCGGCAACGAATGGCAGACGTTCTGAGAACTCGATGATCGACTCCTGCCATGCAGGTAGTGAGTCATGGGACATGGCAAACGGGGCCGTTGCTTGACGGCCCGGTATCAAGCACCGCGACACGCGCATGGCCGTGCAAGGACGCAACGCCTGGATCCATCGAGCGTGGCGTCGAGCATGTCGAACCGCCGTGTCCCTAGCGCCATCTCGCACATCTCCGCAGACGTGACACTAAAGCGACCGAAATTTTCGAAATGCGATGACAGGGAACGCGCGCACCAAGCCGGCCAAACGCCAAGCCGGAACGCCTCATCAAAAACAACAAGATGAATTCACCGGGAGTTGTCGGTTCAGATCCATCACAGACAAGACATCTCCAAGAACACGACGCGCTTCCTAACACCCCAACTCTTTTCATTTGGACCACTGCGATGACGACATTCAAGAACCTCAGTCTTTCCGCCAGGATGGCACTCAGTTTCGCCACCATCGTGCTGATCACCCTGATCATCGGCACCATCAGTCTGACCAGCCTGTCCTCGCTGAACGCGGCGGCAGACATGAACGACCATACCTACAAGGTGCTGGCCACCGGCGAGTTGATGAAAGCCGACGCCCTCAACGTCGAAACCGGCGCGCGCGGCTACTTGCTGTCAGGCGAAAAGGAGAGTCTTCAGCCCTTCACCGACGGCCAGGCCAGCTTTGAGAAAAACTTCGCCGAAGCCAAGCGCCTGACCCAGGACAACCCGAATCAGCAGACGCGGCTGCAGAAGCTGCATACCGCGTTCGATGAGCTGGTCCGCCTGGAACAGCAGATCATCGCCGTGCGCGAACACTCCAGCGACATGGCGCAGATCTCCTCCCAGTTCAATCAGGCGCCCGACCGCGCCGTCATGAAGTCGATTCGCGAGATCCTCAGCGCGTTCGACAACGAAGAGCGCACCCTGCTGGCCGAGCGCAGCGCAACGCTGGTCAAAGTCCGCGCGCAGAACAAGTGGGCGGTCCTGGTGGGCAACCTGCTGGTCATCACGGCCGCCATCGGCATGGCGGTACTGATCCGCCGGCAGTTGCTCAAGCGGCTCGGCACTGCCATTGGCGTGGCTGATTCCATTTCCCGGGGCAAGCTCGACAATTCAATCGACCTGCGCAGCAAGGACGAGGCGGGCGTGCTGCTGCTGAGCATGGACAAGATGCAGAGCCAGTTGCAGGCGGTGCTCGCCGCGCAGGTGGAGATGGCCCAGCGCCACGACGCCGGCCAGATCAGCTTCCGCATGGACGAGGCGGCCTTCCCCGGCGACTACGGGCGCATGGTCCGCGACAGCAATGCGCTGGCCGCTTCGCATATCGCGGTCAAGATGCGCCTGGCACAGCTCATGGGCCGCTACGCCATCGGCGACCTGTCCGAGGACATGGATCGCCTGCCCGGCGAGAAGGCCGTACTCACCGAGACCATGGACACGGTCAAGCACAACCTGACCGCGATCAACCAGGAGATCTCGCGCCTGTCGGGCGCGGCCGCCAGCGGCGATTTCAGCGTGCGTGGCGACGCCGAGCGCTTCCAGTACGACTTCCGGCTGATGGTCGACAGCCTCAACCAGCTGATGGCCACCGCCGACGGCAACCTGCAGGCCCTGTCCACCCTGCTGCAGGCCATCGCAGCCGGCGACCTCACCGCCCGTATGGAAGGCGACTTCCAGGGCGTGTTCGCCACCATGCGCGACGATGCCAACGCCACCGCCCAGCAGTTGGCCGACATCGTGGGCCGCATCCAGACCGCCGCGCTCAGCATCAACAGTGCCGCCAGCGAGATCGCCGCCGGAAATGACGACCTCTCACAGCGCACCGAGCAGCAGGCCGCCAACCTGGAAGAGACCGCCGCTTCCATGGAGGAGCTGACCTCCACGGTCAAGCAGAACGCCGAGCACGCCCGCCAGGCCAACCAGCTGGCCGTCGGCGCCGCCGACGTGGCCTCCAAGGGTGGTGCGGTGGTCGGTCAGGTGGTCACCACCATGTCCGACATCGAGACCTCCTCCAAGAAGATCGCCGAGATCATCTCGGTCATCGACGGCATCGCCTTCCAGACCAACATCCTGGCGCTCAACGCCGCGGTGGAAGCCGCCCGCGCCGGTGATCAGGGCCGCGGCTTCGCCGTGGTCGCCTCCGAGGTGCGCACCCTGGCCCAGCGTTCGGCCAACGCGGCCAAGGAGATCAAGGGCCTGATCGACGATTCGGTGAGCAAGGTCGCCAATGGTTCGGCCCTGGTCGACCAGGCCGGCAAGACCATGGGCGAGATCGTCTCCAGCGTGCAGCGGGTCACCGACATCATGGGCGAGATCTCGGCGGCCTCGCAGGAGCAGTCCTCGGGCATCGAGCAGGTCAACCTGACCGTCACCCAGATGGACGAAGCCACGCAGCAGAACGCTGCCCTGGTCGAGGAAGCCACTGCCGCCGCGCGCTCGATGGAGCAGCAGGCCGGACAACTGAGCCAGGCCGTGGCCCTGTTCAAACTCGATGCCGCCACGACCATCGCCGCCGCACCGACCGCGCAGCGTCCCGCTCGCGTCCAGACCCACGCCACCCCCAAATCTTCCGGGCCGGTCGCGCGCGTGCCACGCACAGCATCGCGTGCAGTCGCGACCGCGGAAGATCGGCAGTGGCAGGAGTTCTAAAAACCGTAAGGTCGCGCGGCGGCCATCGCGAGGCGCTATCTGCGCCTCGCGACATGGCCACCTCACCCACCACGACGGGCTGACGCGTTGCGCCAGCCCCCTTCGGACAGGGTCACACGCTCAAGAGGGCCAATCCTGCGCCGATACAGAAACCAGCACTGCACCACCAGTGGGCAAGCGCAAGGACGACGACCGCACGCGCCTTTCGCGCGCCCGGGGCCCATCGCATTCCATCACGAACCACGTCTGGAGTCGCCATGAAGCCCTTCGCACTCGCCAGCTGTCTGACTTTGTGCAGTATCGCCAACCTGGCCCAGGCCCAGTCGGAACCGATCGCCACCGACCGCCCCGATTTCGTCGAATCCAGCCTGACGGTCGGCGACCGCCGCCTGCAGGTGGAAACCAGCGTGGCCTGGGAACGCGATGAAGGCCTCGACGGGTACAGCACGCCGACACTGTTTCGCTACGGCATCGGCCCGGACTGGGAACTCCGCCTGGAAACCGACGGCTGGCAGACCGTGGACGCCCCAGCCGGCGGGCGCGACTCCGGATTCTCCGACGTCTCGCTGGGCGTCAAGCGTCATCTGACCAGCGAGGTCGGCGGCGCGACACTGGCCTGGCTGCTGCATGTCGATCTGCCCAGCGGCGCACACAGCGTGCGCGGCCGCGGTGCACGCCCGTCGTTGCGCCTGGTGGCCGAGTGGGAACTCAGCGACAGCGTTTCGGCCGGCGTCATGCCTGGCCTGATCCACGACGCGGACGAGGATGGGCACCACTACACCGCCGGCATCTTCGGCGCGGTGCTCGGCAAGGCATGGAGCGAACGCAGCCGCTCGTTCGTGGAAGTGGCACTCCCGCAGATCGCGCATCACGACGACGGCGGCACCCTCGCCCAGCTGAATGTCGGTTCGGCCTGGCTGCTCAACCAGGATGTGCAGGTGGACGTGGTCTACAGCCACGGCCTCAACGACCGCTCGCCCGACCACGCGGTCGGCGCGGGCCTGTCCTTCCGCTTCTGAGGGGACCGGACCCATGAAGATCATGCATATGCTCGCCATCCTGGTGCTGGTGGCGGTGCTGGCCTTGCTGGCACTGAGCGGCGTCGGCTACTTCGCACGGCAGGGCCTGCTGAGTTCGGTTTCCGCGCAGGTCGTGTCTTCCGATGCGCTGCGCAACCACATGCAAGCCGACATGATGCACGACGCGCTGCGCAGCGACGTGACCGCCGCCATGTTGGCCGCAACGCAGCAAGATGTGGACGGCCTCAAGGCCGCACGTGACTCGCTGGGCGAACACGCCGCCGAGTTCCATCAGGCGCTGGCCGAAAACCGCAAGCTGCCACTGGATCCCGCTCTGCGCGCCCAGCTTGAGGCAGTGACTCCGACCCTGCAGCGGTACATCACTGCCGCCGACAAGGTGCTTTCGCTGACCGAAAGCCACGCCGACAACCGCGCTGCCTATACCGACTTCACCGACCAATTCACTCGCCTGGAAACCAGCATGAGTGAGATCAGCGACCGCATCGTGGCGCTGAACGAACAAAGCCGAAAAGCCGCCGAACAACAGAGCCGGCGCGCGACCTGGCAACAGGCCGGCGCGGTGGTCGTGGCGGTGCTATGCCTGGCCGTCGCCGCCGGCTGGATCATTCGCTCGATCGCGCACCTGCTTGGCGGTGAGCCGCGTGTGGCAATGACCGCGGCGCAACACATCGCAGAAGGCCGCCTGGATCAGGCGATCCCGGTCGCAGCCAAGCACGGACGCAGCCTGATGGCGGCGCTGGCGCGGATGCAAAGGCAGCTGCGCGAACAGATCGAGCATGAGCGCAGCATCGCCGCCGAGAACCTGCGCATCCGCACGGCCCTGGACAACGCCTCGACCGGCATGTACATCGCCGATCCCGACTTGACCATCATCTATGCCAACACCACGCTGCAGACCCTGCTGCAGACCCACGCCGAGGACATCCAGGCCTGCGCGCCGGCCTTCGACCGGTCCCTGCCCCTGCTTGGCCAGCCGGTGGCATTGCTGGAAGTCGGCAACTCGCAGGATGCGGAGATCTACCAGCAGCTCGATCGCCAGGGCTCGGCACAGCGCGAGGTCCGCTACGGCGACGTCTGCATCGCGCAGGAAATCACCGTCATCCGCGGCGCCGGCGGCGCGCACCTGGGCTTTGTCTGCGAATGGCGCGACCGCACCGACGAGGCCCAGGTGGAAGCGGAAATCGCAGCGGCGGTGCGCAGCGCTGCCGACGGGGACCTCTCGCAGCGCATCGACCAACAGGGCAAGCAGGGCTTCTTCCTGATGCTGGCGCAGCAGCTCAACGGTCTGCTCGACGCCAACGCGGCCAGCATCGCCGAGGTCTCAAGACTGCTCAGTGCGCTGGCGACCGGTGACCTCACCGTGCGCATGGAAGGCGACTTCCAGGGCGTGTTTGCCACGATGCGCGACGATGCCAACGCCACCGCCGACCAGTTGGCCGACATCGTGGGCCGGATCACGCACGCCTCCACGGCAATCAACACCGCCGCCGGTGAGATCGCCGCCGGCAACAGCGACCTGTCGGTGCGTACCGAGCAGCAGGCCGCCAACCTGGAAGAAACCGCCGCTTCGATGGAGGAACTGACCTCCACGGTCAAGCAGAACGCCGAGCATGCCCGCCAGGCCAATCAGCTGGCCGCAGGCGCCGCCGACGTGGCCTCCAAGGGTGGTGCGGTGGTCGGTCAGGTGGTCACCACCATGTCCGACATCGAAGCCTCCTCCAAGAAGATCGCCGAGATCATCTCGGTCATCGACGGCATCGCCTTCCAGACCAACATCCTCGCGCTCAACGCCGCAGTGGAAGCCGCCCGTGCCGGCGAACAGGGCCGCGGCTTTGCCGTGGTCGCCTCCGAGGTACGCACCCTGGCCCAGCGTTCGGCCAACGCGGCCAAGGAGATCAAGGGCCTGATCGATGATTCGGTGAGCAAGGTCGCCAATGGCTCGGCCCTGGTCGACCAGGCCGGCAGGACCATGGGCGAGATCGTGACCAGCGTGCAGCGGGTGACCGACATCATGAGTGAGATCGCGGCCGCCTCGCAGGAGCAGTCCTCGGGTATCGAGCAGGTCAACCTGACCGTCACCCAGATGGACGAGGCCACCCAGCAGAACGCCGCCCTGGTCGAGGAAGCCACCGCCGCGGCGCGCTCGATGGAGGAGCAGGCTCAGGCGTTGATCGAAACAGTCTCGCTGTTCCGGTTGACCGACAACCCGCAATTAGCCCTGCAAAGCACTCCGCCCAAGGGTGCAGGTCTCGCCGCGCCGAAAGCCAAGCCGCACGTCAAAGGCCAGCCCAAGCTGGTGGCCGCCACCGAAGCCAGTGAGTCGGAGTTCTAAGGACGACGCTTCCGGCGTGACGATGGACCTATGGCCGCGCCCCTCCGGGAGTGCGGCCTTTTTACGGCCCGCTGCGCGACACGCATGGGACCGTACCCGCACCGACTTGTACGACCAGCAGCTTTCAAGACTGCAAGGATCTTGTGTTCGAAGCGATGCGGCACATCGCGCGTCTTTCGTTGCGACTTGAGCGCATCAAAAAAGATGGCGTTGTGTATTTCTGATTCTATGGAAAGACAAGCTTCAGTTCGATTTACGCGAGTCGCTATTGAAAAAGCAACGCGAATATTCGCTCTCACAAGGGCGGATTTCTGCGCAGCTCACACCCTCCATTCATGGCTCGCTCTGGGACCTGAAAATGAACAACTTCCTGCAACGTTACAACGTAGGCCGCCGCCTTGGCGCAGCCTTCGGCGTGCTTATCTTGCTATCGGGGCTGTTGGTCGCAGTCGGCCTGATGACTGTCTCCAGCGCACGGAGCGAGCTGGACAACATCGTCAAGGTCAATATTGAAAAAACGCGCCTGGGGAGCGCGATGCGCGATGCGAATTCCAACATCTTCATTGCCATGGGCACCTTGCTCATGACCACGACCGAGGAGTTGAACAAGCAAGCCATCGCCTCCATCAAGCGCGAACGCGACGCTTACCAGGCTGCACGTGACGCAATGGAGGCGTTTCCTGCCTCGCCGGAGGCCCGTAAGAATCGCGACGAAATCGACCGTAACCGCGACATCGCCAGGGCCTTGAACGATCAAGTCGTCGCGCTGGGCCTCCAGAACAAGAATATCGAGGCTCAGACGTTGATGAGCGAGCAGGCTCGGCCAGCGATGCTGGCCTGGCAGGCCAGCATCGCCCAGAACCTGGCCATGCAGGAAAAGCAGAGTTCGGCCAGCTATGCCCAGGCCGTGGCCTCCATGCAGCGCGGGAAATGGATGTTGATCGGCGGCGGCGTGGCTGTGCTGCTCATCAGCAGCCTGCTTGCCCTGGCCATCACGCGCAGCCTGACGGTGCCACTGGCACGCGCGACCCGCGCCGCCGAGGCCATTGCCGCCGGCAACCTGGATAATGATGTGCGCACCCAGGCCAACGATGAGAGCGGCCGGCTGCTCAAGGCCATGGGCGGCATGCAGCTGCAGCTGCAGCGCTTCTCCAGCGAGACCGCGCGCATGATCGAGCTGCACGCCGACAAGGACATGTCCCATCGCATGCCCGAGGACTTTCCTGGTGTGTATGGCGAACTGAGCAAGGGCATCAACACGATGATGTTCGAGCACCTGGATGCCATCGTCGATGCGATCGGCGTCCTCAACGAATACGCCAATGGCGACCTGCGCCGCGACGCACGCCGCCTGCCCGGCAGCCGTGCCGTCCTGCACGAATCGATGGATGCCGCCAAGGCCAGCCTGCTGGCGATCAATACCGAGATCAAGCGCCTGGCCGGCGCGGCGGCTTCGGGGGATTTCACCGCCCGCGGCGACGAGCGCGCCTTCGATCATGATTTCCGGGTGATGGTCGGTGACTTGAACCGCCTGATGTCCACCGCAGACACCAGCCTCCAGTCGCTGTCGGTGCTGCTCCGAGCGATCGCCGAAGGGGATCTGACGCAGCGTATGAATGGCGAGTTCCACGGTGTCTTTGCCACCATGCGCGACGACGCCAACGGCACCTGCGACAAGCTGGCGCAGATCGTGGGCAGCATCCAGGAGGCGGCGGGCAGCATCAATACCGCTTCCACCGAAATCGCCTCGGGCAACAACGACCTGTCTCAACGTACCGAGCAGCAGGCCGCCAACCTGGAAGAGACCGCCGCCTCCATGGAGGAGCTGACCTCCACGGTCAAGCAGAACGCCGAGCACGCCCGCCAGGCCAACCAGCTGGCCGTCGGCGCCGCCGACGTGGCCTCCAAGGGTGGCGCGGTGGTCGGTCAGGTGGTCACCACCATGTCCGACATCGAAGCCTCCTCCAAGAAGATCGCCGAGATCATCTCGGTCATCGACGGCATCGCCTTCCAGACCAACATCCTGGCGCTCAACGCCGCGGTGGAAGCCGCCCGTGCCGGCGAACAGGGTCGCGGCTTTGCCGTGGTCGCCTCCGAGGTGCGCACCCTGGCCCAGCGTTCGGCCAACGCCGCCAAGGAGATCAAGGGCCTGATCGACGACTCGGTGAGCAAGGTCGCCAACGGCACGGCCCTGGTCGACCAGGCCGGCAGGACCATGGGCGAGATCGTGACAAGCGTGCAGCGGGTGACCGACATCATGAGTGAGATCGCGGCCGCCTCGCAGGAGCAGTCCTCGGGCATCGAGCAGGTCAACCTGACCGTCACCCAGATGGACGAGGCCACCCAGCAGAACGCCGCTCTGGTCGAGGAAGCCACGGCCGCCGCGCGCTCGATGGAAGAACAGGCCACGCGCCTGAGCGAGACCGTGTCGCTGTTCAAGCTGAGCGCCTCGGCCCCGGCCACGCCGTCGCGGCCGACCCTGGTTGCCGCAACCCGTGCCGCGCCGCCGCGCAAGGCCCCGCCTCCGGCGGCGCGTCCGGCTCCACGCGCGATGCCCAAGGCGGCCGTGACCCAGGCCGCCGAGACCGCCCACTGGCAGGAGTTCTGAGGCCATTGAAAAGCCCGGTTCGCCGGGCTTTTTTGCGAAGTGGAGGGGTCCACAGCCGTCCGTGCCGCGACGCCACGGGACCTGTCAGATCGAGCACCAGTTAGTCTCACTGGACAGGATGCACAACGCGTCATGCGGCGGCATCAGGTTCCAGGCACCGCTGCCGATAACTCAAGCAACACGAACCCGCCCTGGGCGGCGTCCCGCACCCTCAAGAAACCTGGAACCGCCTGACACGGATCACGCGCCGCGCCAGACCGCCAATGGAACTCCCTCCATGAACAGACTCTCCAAGCTCCCCATCGGCCTGCGCCTGGCGCTGATGGTCACCGCGGCAACCGCCACGGCCCTGCTGCTGCTGACCTGGCTGGCCTACCGGCAGTCCGCCTCGGCCTACGAGACCCAGACCCAGCGCGGCCTGGAGACGGCCACCCATGTTCTGCACGACACCATCGCCCTCTACGACCGCTCGTTGACCGAGGACACCGAACGGCTCACCGGTGGCTTCGCCGCGATGCTGCCGGCGGGGCCGATCGCGAGCGACGCGGCGTCGGTGGTCGAGTTGGGCAAGTTCGCCGTGCCCCAGCTCACCTTTGGCGGCAAGCCGTTGAGCGGCGACTACCGCCTGGTGGACCGCTTCACCGCCAGCACCGGTGCGGTGGCCACGATCTTCAGCCGCACCGGCGATGACTTCGTGCGCCTGTCCACCTCGCTGACCAACGACAAGAACGAGCGCGTGATCGGCACCGCGCTGGACCACACCCACCCCGCCTACGCACTGATGCTGGCTGGCAAGCCCTACACCGGGCGCGCGCGACTGTTCGGACGCGACTACATGACCCATTACCGCCCGGTGGCCGACGCCGACGGCAAGGTCATCGGCATCCTGTTCGTGGGCGTCGACTACGGCGCCGGCCTGGCCGCGCTGAAGGAGCAGGTGCGTGGCATGAAGGTCGGGGACGACGGCTATTTCATGATCGTCGACACCGCGGCCGGCGAGAAGCAAGGCACCCTGGTGGTTCATTCCGGGCAGGAAGGCGCCCGCGTGGACAGCCTGGTCGCCCCCGAGGACAAGGCCGCCCTTGCCGCGCTGATCGACGGCAAGGGCGGCAGCGCGACCCTGGCGCTCGCACCCTCGACCAACGCCGAGCCGGTCCCGGTCATGGCCAGTGCCGAGCCGTTCGGCCCCTGGAAATGGACCCTGATCGGCGTCGAGCCGCGCACCGCCCTGACCGCGACCCTGCATGGTCTGATGCTGCGCATGCTGGGCCTGTCGCTGCTGGCGATCGTGGCCCTGGCGACCCTGGTCTTCATCGTCGCCCGGCGCCTGGTCAGCCGCCCGCTGGCGCGCGCCGGCGCCATCGCCCACGACGTGGCCGAAGGCAGGCTCGACGGCCGCATCGACACCTCCGCGCAGGACGAGGTCGGCGAGTTGATGAAGTCCATGCAGCGCATGCAATCCAACCTGAAATCGCGCATCGATCGCGATGCGGTGATCGCCAGCGAGAGCCTGCGCATCCGTTCGGCCCTGGAAAGCGTCACCACCAACGTGATGATTGCCGACCGCGACCGCACCATCGTCTACGTCAACAGTCCGCTGCAGGCCATGCTGCGCGAGGCCCAGGAGGACTTGCGCCGCGACCTGCCCCAGTTCAACGCAGACGCGCTGGTGGGCAGCAGCATCGACGTGTTCCACAAGCATCCCGAGCACCAGGCCCGGATGCTGGCCCAGCTCAAGGGCACCCACCGTGCCCAGATCCGCGTCGGCGGCCGGACCATGCGCCTGATCATCAACGCCATCACCGACGAGGCCGGCCAGACCCAGGGGTATGTGGTCGAGTGGGCCGACCGCACCACCGAGGTGATGGTCGAAGAAGAAGTGGCCTCCATCGTCAAGGCCGCGGCGGCCGGCCAGATGGACCGGCGCGTGCGCACCGACAACAAGGACGGTTTCTTCCTGGAACTGGCGCGTCAGCTCAACGAACTGCTGGAATCCAATGCCACCAGCCTGGATGAAATCTCCAAGCTGCTCTCGGGGCTGGCCGACGGCGACCTGACCGTACGCATGGAGGGGGATTTCCATGGGGTCTTCGCCCAGATCCGCGACAACGCCAACGGCACCTGCGACAAGCTGGCGCAGATCGTAGGCAGCATCCAGAAGGCAGCCGGCAGCATCAATACCGCTTCCACCGAAATCGCCTCGGGCAACAACGACCTGTCTCAACGTACCGAACAGCAGGCCGCCAACCTGGAGGAAACCGCCGCTTCGATGGAGGAACTGACCTCCACCGTCAAGCAGAACGCCGAGCATGCCCGCCAGGCCAATCAACTGGCCGCAGGCGCCGCCGACGTGGCCTCCAAGGGTGGTGCGGTGGTCGGTCAGGTGGTCACCACCATGTCCGACATCGAAGCCTCCTCCAAGAAGATCGCCGAGATCATCTCGGTCATCGACGGCATCGCCTTCCAGACCAACATCCTCGCGCTCAACGCCGCAGTGGAAGCCGCCCGTGCCGGCGAACAGGGCCGCGGCTTTGCCGTGGTCGCCTCCGAGGTACGCACCCTGGCCCAGCGTTCGGCCAACGCGGCCAAGGAGATCAAGGGCCTGATCGATGATTCGGTGAGCAAGGTCGCCAATGGCTCGGCCCTGGTCGACCAGGCTGGCAGGACCATGGGCGAGATCGTGAACAGCGTGCAGCGGGTGACCGACATCATGGGCGAGATCTCGGCGGCCTCGCAGGAGCAGTCCTCGGGTATCGAGCAGGTCAACCTGACCGTGACCCAGATGGACGAGGCCACCCAGCAGAACGCCGCTCTGGTCGAGGAAGCCACGGCCGCCGCGCGCGCCATGGAAGAACAGGCTACGCGCCTGAGCGAGACCGTGTCGCTATTCAAGCTGAGCGCCTCGGCACCGGCCATGCCGTCGCGGCCGACGCTAGTGGCCGCGACCCGGAGCGCGCCGCCGCGCAAGGCTCCGCCTCCGGCGGCGCGTCCGGCTCCACGCGCGATGCCCAAGGCGACCGCCACCCAGGCCGCCGACGGCGCGCATTGGCAGGAGTTCTGAGGCGGCAGCGATGCCTGCCGTCGCCGGACCGAGATCGGCCGCCCCCTCCCGGGGCGGCCTTTTTGTTGTGCCGATGCGTCGCTGGGCGCCAGCACAAGCCGCTTCGTGGACGCCCCCCTACCTACAAGACCTTGGTCGAAGACGTCGCGAATCTGTGATTCAACGCACATCAGCGCGGATTGCCACGTCTCACGCGTTCTTCAAGAAAGCGCGCCAGCACGCCGATATTGCTGTTGTCACACCGTCTTAACACTCGCCGTCGACCCCTGCACTCACTGGAAGAGCTCACGCTCAGGAGCGTCACATGAACCGCCGCGTTCGTCTCAAGATCCGCCTGGGAATGGTCGGAATCTGTCTGGCCGTCATGGCCCTGTTGGTGACGGTGGAGGAACTCGGCACCGCCCCCTTGAACCGTACACAGGACCGCCTGGTCGTCCTGCAGACCCAATGGGCGCCCGCGACCCTGGCCCTGCACGAACTGCGCGCCGAATTGGCCGAGATGCGCGCTTATGAACTGGCCCAGGTCTCCCATGGGGACGATGCGGCAGCCGTGGCCGACTACGACAAGCGCATCGCCGCCTCCCTGAAGCGCGCCACCCAGGCACTGGCCGACTACGAAGCCACCAAGCCGCCGGCGCAGCACGCGCCACGGGTGCAGGAGGTCAAGCAACGCCTGCGCGCCTATCTGGACGCCCATGCGCGCATCGAGGCCGCGGTGCACGACGGCAACCACGCCAAGGCCGACCAGCTCGCCATCGCCGAGGCCCAGCCGCTTCGCCGCGCCCTGTTCAAGGCGATCGTCGCCCTGACCGAAGACACCTACCGCCTGCCGGCCGCCCAGCCGCTGGCCGCCCGGTAAACCACCACAACACTGCAACCGGCCAACCGCGCCGAGGAGACGTCACAATGAACTGGTTCAATGACCTCAGGATCGGCGTCAAGCTGGCGATCGGCTTTGCCGGCATCACCCTGCTGTCCATGGCGCTGGGGGCCTTCACCTTCAGCCGCACGGCGACCTCGATCACTGAATTCGACCGCATCCAGAACGACTGGGTGCCGGCCACCCAGGCCATGGCGGAAATCCGCGCCCAGCTCGGCGAGTTCCGCACCTACGAGTTGGCCCAGATCGCCCGCGCCGACGATCCCAAGGCCGTGGAGGATTACTTCAAGCGCAAACAAAAGGTCCGCGACGATGTGGCTGCGACCCAGGGCGTTATCGAGAAATCGCTAATCGACCCGAAAGAAAAGGAGATGTACGCCCAGGCCAATGACACGCTGGGGCGCTACCTGGCCGCCAGCGCCCAGCTGGACGAGGCGATCCGCAGGCAGGACGTGGCAGCAGCCCAGTCCATCTCCGATGACCAGTCGCGTCCGCTGCGCCGCGACCTGTTCAAGCAGTTGGTTGCGCTGAGCGACCATGCGCTGGCCAAGCTGAAAAGCGAAATGGACGCGACTCGTGCGGACCTGCGTCAGACCAAGATGCTGATCCTGTTCACGCTCGCGCTGGTCGTGGCGCTGGCCGTTGCGATCGGCTGGTTCATCTCGCGCGGCATCACCCGCCAGCTCGAGGCGGCCGTGACCCTTTCGCGCGCCGTCTCCCAGGGCAACCTGGAGACCCAGGTCGAGCCGCCCTCGCGCGATGAAATCGGCGCGCTGATGCGCGACCTGCTGAGCATGCGCCAGGTCATCCACAACGTGCTGGATGCGCAGCAGGAAATGGGCCGCCAGCACGGCGAAGGCTGGATCAGCTATCGCATCGACGAGGACGCCTTCCCCGGTCAGTACGGCGAAATGGTCCGTGGCACCAACGTACTGGTCGCCACCCACATCGCCGTCAAGATGAGCGTGGTGGAGATGGCCAAGCGCTATGCAATGGGCGACCTGTCCCAGCGTATGGAAGACCTGCCCAACGAAAAGGCCGTGGTCAGCCAGGCGGTCAACGACGTGCGCACGAGCATGTTGGGCATCAATACCGAGATCAAGCGGCTGTCCGCGGCGGCGGCGGCGGGCGACTTCACCGCACGCGGCGAGGTGGATCGCTTCGACTACGACTTCGCCGAGATGATCGGCAACCTCAACAACATGATGGCGGTCAGCGAGCAGAGCCTGGGCGAGCTGTCCGGTCTGCTGCGCGCCATCGCCGACGGCGACCTGACCCATCGCATGGAGGGCGAGTTCCATGGGGTGTTCGCCGCGATGCGCGACGACGGCAATGCCACCATCGAGCGGCTGACCGAGATCGTCAGCCGCATCCAGGATGCGGCGGGCAACATCAATACCGCTTCCAGTGAGATCGCGGCCGGCAACAGCGACCTGTCGGTGCGTACCGAGCAGCAGGCCGCCAACCTGGAAGAAACCGCCGCTTCGATGGAGGAGCTGACCTCCACGGTCAAGCAGAACGCCGAGAGCGCCCGCCAGGCCAACCAGCTGGCCGTCGGCGCCGCCGACGTGGCCTCCAAGGGCGGGGCGGTGGTCGGTCAGGTGGTCACCACCATGTCCGACATAGAGACCTCCTCCAAGAAGATCGCCGAGATCATCTCGGTCATCGACGGCATCGCCTTCCAGACCAACATCCTGGCGCTCAACGCCGCGGTGGAAGCCGCGCGCGCCGGCGAACAGGGCCGCGGCTTTGCGGTGGTCGCCTCCGAGGTGCGCACCCTGGCCCAGCGTTCGGCCAATGCCGCCAAGGAGATCAAGGGCCTGATCGACGATTCGGTGAGCAAGGTGGCCAATGGCTCGGCCCTGGTCGACCAGGCCGGCAAGACCATGGGCGAGATCGTGAACAGCGTGCAGCGGGTCACCGACATCATGAGTGAGATCGCCGCGGCCTCGCAGGAGCAGTCCTCGGGTATCGAACAGGTCAACCTGACCATCACCCAGATGGACGAGACCACCCAGCAGAACGCCGCCCTGGTCGAGGAAGCCACTGCCGCGGCGCGCGCGATGGAGGAGCAGGCGAGCCAACTCAACGACACCGTGGCGGTGTTCCGCACCCATCGCGCCCAGGCCGGCGCCAAGTCCGAAGTCAGCCGCTTGCTCGACGCCAACCGCGTGCGCCCCAACACCGCTTCCGGGCCCGTCAAATCCGCCACCAAGCCAAAGGCGCCGGCGGCGCGGACGGGCGCAGCACGCAAGCAACAGGAATCCAGCAGCGTGGCCGCCGCAGCCCACTGGGAGGAATTCTGAGGGCGGCCAGCGCTGGCCGACGGACAGGCGGCTCAATTCACACGGCCGCCTGCCGTTAACGATCCTGAGCGCAGCAGCAGGACTGCCGCCGTCCACAGGAACACCTCACCCATCCCATGTCCGAAGGCCTCGCCACCGATTCGCATCCCGACGCCTCCACCGAAGAGGTCGACGACAAGTACCTGCTGCGCAATCCCCGGCAGATCAGGCGACTGCTCAGGGCCCTGATCGACCAGCGCGCCACGCTCACCGTGCATCTGATGGGACGCGATCAATCCTTCGCCAGCGCCATCCTGGAAGTGGACGAGGACGAGGATCAGGTCCTGCTGGATGGCAGCGTCAACGAAGCCTCCAACCAGGCCGCCGAGCGTGCCGGCACCCTGCTCTGCTTCGCCCAGTTGGACCGGGTCCGGGTCCGCTTCCGGATCGAGGCACTGGATCGGATCGAGCAGAACGGCCGGACCGCCTTCCGCTTCCCACTACCCGACTCGCTGTATTACCTGCAGCGTCGGGAGTTCTACCGGCTGGAGACGCCGATCACCGAGTCCCCGACCTGCATCCTGCGCATTCCCGACTCCAGCGCGGCGGACCCGATCGAGCTGGAGGCCCGGGTGGTGGACATCAGCGGTGGTGGGCTGGCCGTCGCGCTCCCCGTCGACGTCCCCAGGCTCACCACGCATGTCACCTACCCCGAATGCCAGCTGGCCCTGCCCGACCATCAGCCGTTCTCGGTACCGCTGATGGTGTGCAGCCAGCAACGCCAGGTCCTGCCGAGCGGGGTGGAATTCCTGCGCATCGGCCTGCAGTTCGGCCAACTGCCGCGCGGGGCCGACGAGTTGATCCAGCGCTACATTTTCCGCGTGGACCGCGAGCGCACGGCCCGCAGAAACGGGGTCGCCTGACCCATGCCAGGCGCGGCGCTAAAGTCACGCCCGACCCGGCCGATGTTGCTTGTGAGCAATCCAGCCAAGACCGACCACATCCCTTTCAATCGCCTGTGGAGCGACCCATGAACGACAAGCTTTCCGACGCCGCGAGTGGCGGCGAATTTCTCAGCTTCGCCCTGGGCGAGGAGCACTACGGCGTGGACATCCTCAAGGTCCAGGAAATCCGTGGCTACGACCAGGTCACCCGCGTACCGGACGCGCCGGACTACATCAAGGGCGTGATCAACCTGCGCGGCACCATCGTCCCGGTGATCGACCTGCGCCTGAAGTTGCGCCTGAAGGAAGCCCGCTACGACGCCTTCACCGTGATGATCGTGCTCAACGTCGAGGACCGCGTGGTCGGCATCGTCGTGGACAGCGTCTCGGACGTGATCCCGCTGAAGGAAGAGCAGATCCGCCCCACCCCCGAGTTCGGCGCCGCCGTCGATACCCGCTTCATCAGCGGGATCGGCACCCAGGACGACCGCATGCTGATCCTGCTGGATATCGAGACCCTGCTGGATAGCGCCGACCTGGTGCACGCCCCGGTCGACGAAGCCGCCTGATCCTGCACCGACCCGCCTCGACACGAACGGCCGCCGGCACCCCCGGCGGCCTTTTTCATTTCGGATCACGCAAACGCCAAGTGGATCACCTTTTGTCCTATTAAGAAGCTCACGGTTTTGCCGATAGCCATTCAGTCGCCGGTCGGACAACACGTCCCGCCACTCGCCCTGACTGACTCTTACGGAGAACGCCAACATGAAGTCACTGCTCTGCCTGGTCCCCCTGACCCTGCTGTCCGCCCTTCCCGCCCAGACCTTCGCCCAGGCACAGGAAATGATCCCGGCCGAGGTCGCAACCCGTTACATCGGCAAGGACGGCATGGTCTGCGGACACGTCGAGAAGGCCAAGTACGCCCAGAACTCCGAGGGTGAGCCGACCTTCCTGTACATGGGCGGCGCCTTCCCGCGCCACAAGTTCTCCGCCCGCATCGCCGGCGCCGATCGCGCCAAGTTCGGCTTCGCGCCCGAGACGCTGGAAGGCAAGGACATCTGCGTCATCGGCAAGATCCAGCGCGATAGCGCACGCGCCGAGATCGAAGTCAGCTCGCCCTCCGAGCTGAAGCTGGCCACGATCAAGTAATCCAAGTCCCGGCACGATCCCACGGCGGCTCCAGGCACCGTGGGGTTTCGGTGAATGGCCTGGCGACCTACAAGGAACGGATCGATGCAGTGGATCAAAGACCTCAAACTGAAACCCAAGCTGATGATCGCCTTCGGCCTGGTGCTCGCGCTCATGCTGGTACAGGGCGTCGCCTCGTACTTCGGCATGCGCTCCATCAACAGCGTCGCCGGTGAGCTGAGCGACATGACCGTCCCCAGCGTGCGCGCCGCGGGCGAGATGCGCAGCCTGATCGGCGAGTACCGCAATGTCAGCTACCAGGCCCTGATCCGCAGCAGCGAGACGGTCAAGCAGGAAGCCAAGGCCCGCAAGCTTGTCATCGAAGCCACCTTGGACAAGCTGCTCAAGGCCTATCCGAAGAACATCGCCAACGACCACGAACGTGCGATGTACAACAAGATCGTGGCCGACTGGAAGAAAACGCGCGCGTCCTACGCCTCGGTCAGCGAAATGGTCGAACTGGACCTGCTCGATGATGCGATCGACAGCTTCATCGGCGACAACCAGAAGGCACATGCCGAGCTGGTCTCGGACATCGATACCCTGATCGCGGAGAACGACCGCCAGGCCAGCGAAGCGAGGGACCAGGCGCAGTCGTCCTATCACACCGCCAGCGCCCTGGTCTTCGTGCTCTTGGGCGCCAGTGTCCTGGGCGGACTGACCCTGGCCTGGCTGATCGCCCGCTCCCTGGCGAACTCCATGGGCGGCGCGGTGAAGATCGCCAACCAGGTTGCGTCCGGCGACCTGGACAGCAGGATCGTCACCGACCGTCGCGACGAGATCGGCGAACTGCTGAACGCCCTGCAGCGCATGCAGAAAGACCTGCGCGAGCGCATCGAGCGTGACCAGGCGATCGCCGGCGAGAACCTGCGCATCCGCACCGCGCTGGACAGCTCCTCCAACCCGACCTTCATCACCGACGACCAGCGCGCCATCATCTACGCCAACGCCGCCTTCCTGAAGAATGTCAGTGAGCACCAGGACAATCTGCGCCAGGCCGCACCCGAGTTCGATGCCAAGGCCGTGATCGGCAAGCAGCTGTCGTATTTCGGCCTGTCCCAGCGCACGGTCGAGCAGACCGTGGCCGAACTCGAACGCAGTGGTGTGGCACAGACCGAAGAGCGTCTGGGCGACGGCGTGTTCAACCTGGTGGTGACCGCCATCCGCAACGAACAGGGCCAATGGACCGGTGATGTCTGCGAGTGGCGCGACCGCACCATCGAAGCCCAGGTCGAGGACGAAGTGGCCCGCATCGTGCGTGCGGCCGCAGCCGGCGACCTGAGCGGCCGCGTGGACGCCAACGGCAAGCATGGCTTCTTCCTGCAGTTGGCCCAGCAGCTCAATGGCCTGCTGGATGCCAACGCCGCCAGCATCGATCAGATCTCCACCCTGCTGTCCGCCCTGTCCAGCGGTGACCTGACCGTGCGCATGGAAGGCGACTTCCAAGGGGTCTTCGCGCGCATGCGTGACGATGCCAATGCCACCGCCGACCAGTTGGCCGACATCGTGGGCCGGATCAAGCACTCCTCCACGGCAATCAACACCGCCGCCGGTGAGATCGCCGCCGGCAACAGTGACCTGTCGGTCCGTACCGAGCAGCAGGCGGCCAACCTGGAGGAGACCGCCGCTTCGATGGAGGAACTGACCTCCACGGTCAGGCAGAACGCCGAGAGCGCCCGCCAGGCCAACCAGCTGGCCGTCGGCGCCGCCGACGTGGCCTCCAAGGGCGGCGCGGTGGTCGGTCAAGTGGTCACCACCATGTCCGACATCGAGACCTCCTCCAAGAAGATCGCCGAGATCATCTCGGTCATCGACGGCATCGCCTTCCAGACCAACATCCTGGCGCTCAATGCCGCGGTGGAGGCCGCCCGCGCCGGCGAACAGGGCCGCGGCTTTGCCGTGGTCGCCTCCGAGGTGCGCACCCTGGCCCAGCGTTCGGCCAATGCCGCCAAGGAGATCAAGGGCCTGATCGACGATTCGGTGAGCAAGGTGGCCAACGGCTCGGCCCTGGTCGACCAGGCTGGCAAGACCATGGGCGAGATCGTGAACAGCGTGCAGCGCGTGACCGACATCATGGCCGAGATCGCGGCGGCCTCGCAGGAGCAGTCCTCGGGCATCGAGCAGGTCAACCTGACCATCACCCAGATGGACGAGACCACTCAGCAGAACGCCGCCCTGGTCGAGGAAGCCACCGCCGCGGCGCGCTCGATGGAAGAGCAGGCCGGGCACCTGGCCGAAGCGGTCTCGGTCTTCCGCCTCGACGCCGCCGATACCCAGCCCGAACCGGCCCCCACCAACGTGGTCCCGCACACCGCCGTGCGCAAGCCCAAGGCGGCCGCGCCGAAGGGCAAGCAGGCGGCGACCAAGGCCAGGACGCGTGAGGTGACCAGCCAGCCAGCGCTGGCCGAGGGGAACTGGGAAGAGTTCTAAGCCCTGGCGGCCCGTCCCACCTCCAACACGCCCCGGCTCTCGAGCCGGGGCGTGTTGCGTTGACGGCCAGGCGATTGTCCTCAAGAAGCACCGGGTGGCCGCCGATACCAAGTACAACCCGATCGCCGAGCATCACCATGGCTGCAGCCTCCCCCGCTTCACCGGAATCGCGTGAATTCGACTTCTCGGACAAGGACTTCCGACGGGTCAGCGAGCTGATCTACAAACGCGTGGGCATCGCCCTGGCCCCGGCCAAGCGCGACATGGTCTACGGCCGGCTGTCGCGACGCCTGCGCGCGCTGGGGCTGCGCTCGTTCAAGGATTACCTGGACCAGCTGGAGTCCGGTGGCGACGAGCAGGAGTGGGAATCCTTCACCAACGCCCTGACCACCAACCTGACCTCGTTCTTCCGCGAGCCGCACCATTTCGAGAAGCTCCGTCAGGACCTGCAGGCCCGCGGCACCGCCGCCGGTCAGCTCAAGCTGTGGTCGTGCGCGGCCTCCACCGGCGAGGAGCCCTACTCGATCGCCATCACCGCCTGCGAGGCCTTCGGCACCCTGACCCCCCCGGTGCGCATCCTGGCGACCGACGTGGACACCCAGGTGCTGGACACCGCCTCGCGCGGGGTCTATGCCATGGAGCGCATCTCCTCCCTGGACGATGCGACCAAGCGTCGCTATTTCCAGCGCGGCAGCGGCCCCAACGAAGGCAAGTGCCGGGTCATCCCCGAGCTGCGCCAGCTGATCGATTTCCGCCCGCTCAACCTGCTGGCCCCGCGCTATGACGTGGGCGGCCCGTTCGTCTCGCTGTTCTGCCGCAACGTGATGATCTACTTCGACAAGCCGACCCAGCACGGGATTCTCTCGCGCCTGATCACGCACATGGCCGACGACGGCCTGCTCTATACCGGACATTCTGAGAACTACCTGCACGCGGCCGACCTCATCCAACCATGCGGCCGCACGCTGTATCGCCGCGCCAAGCGCGCGAGTGCCTCATGAGCAGCGTCGCCCACTCGCTGGACGCGGTCATGCGGTATCACGACACGCGCTTCCAGACCATGGCCGCCAAGCTGTTGCCCACCCAGTACCTGGTGGTCGACGACGATACGGCCCTGACCACCATCCTGGGGTCCTGCGTGGCGGCATGCCTGCGCGATCCGCTGCTCAAGATCGGCGGCATGAACCACTTCCTGCTGCCCGAGGGCCAGGTCGGCGACGGCGCACCGGCGCGCTACGGCAGCTACGCCATGGAGCTGTTGATCAACGACCTGCTCAAGCGCGGCGCCAACCGCAGCCGGCTGGAGGCCAAGGTCTTCGGGGGCGCCAACGTGCTCAAGGGCTTCACCAGCAACCCGGTGGGCACGCGCAACGCCGAGTTCGTACGCCAGTACCTGCAGGCCGAACGCATCCCGGTCGTCGCCGAGGACCTGTGCGGCATCCATCCGCGCAAGATCTGGTTCTTCCCGGCCACCGGGCGGGTCGTGGTGCAGAAGCTGCCACATGCTCACGAAGCCGAGGTTGCCGCCACCGAATCGGCCGTGCGTGCCAGCCTGTCCAAGGCGCCGGTCACCGGCGGCGTGGAGTTGTTCCAATGACCCTACAAGCTCCCATCCGCGTGCTGGTGGTCGACGACTCGGCCGTGGTGCGCCAGATCCTCACCGAGATCCTCTCCCGCGACATCGGCATCGAGGTGGTCGGCGCGGCCTCCGACCCGCTGATCGCTCGCGACAAGATCAAGCAGCTCAACCCGGACGTCATCACCCTCGACGTCGAAATGCCGCGCATGGACGGACTGGCGTTCCTGGAGAACCTCATGCGCCTGCGGCCCACGCCGGTGGTGATGATCTCCTCGCTGACCGAGCGCGGCGCGGACACTACGCTGCAGGCCCTGGCCCTGGGCGCGGTGGACTTCGTCTCCAAGCCCAAGCTCGACGTGGCGCGCGGACTGGAAGGGTACGCCGAGGAAATCGTCGCCAAGGTCAAGATCGCGGCCAAGGCCCGGGTCCAGGCCCTGACCCGATCCGCGCCCAAGCAGACCCTGGGGCCGGCCGCCCCGGTAACGCGCCCCGCCTTCCGCACGACCGATCGTCTGATTGCCATTGGCGCCTCGGCCGGTGGCACCGAGGCTTTGCGTGTGGTGCTAGAGATGATGCCCGCCGATGCGCCCGCCGTGGTCCTGACCCAGCACCTGCCGGCCAGCTTCAGCACGGCCTTTGCCGAGCGCCTGGACCGCCATTCGGCCATGTCCGTGCGTGAGGCCACCGATGGCGAAGCCATCCTGCCCGGCCATGCCTATCTGCCGCCTGGCGGAAAGCATCTGCGCATCATCCGTGACGGTGCCCGCTGGCGCTGCCGCATCGATGATGGCGACCCGGTGAACCGGCACAAGCCGGCGGTCGACGTCCTGTTCCGCTCGGTCGCGCAAAACGCCGCCGGCAACGCGGTTGGCGCGATCCTGACCGGCATGGGCGACGATGGCGCGCGCGGCCTGCTGGAGATGCGCGAAGCCGGCGCCCCCACCCTGGTCCAGGACGAGGCCACCAGCGTGGTGTGGGGCATGCCGGGCGCCGCCTTCAAGCTGGGCGCCGCGCAGGAAGTCGTCCCCCTGGAACGCGTCGCAGAACGCTTACTGGCGTTGTCCGGCCAGGGCAAATGAACGCAGATCCGCCGCCTGGCCCAGCGGACCGCGCTGCCCAAGCAGCGTCGTCGACCGCACCGGGCCAAGCGGCGGGATCAATTCCGGCAGCGACCACGACTCTGCTCGCCGACGCGCTACAGCGCGCCGACAGCGCCATGATCATCACCGATCCTCAGTCTCGGATCGTCCACGTCAACGACGGCTTTACCCGCATGTTTGGCTATGGCCTGGACGAGGTCATCGGCCGCCGGCCCTCGGACTTCCTGGCCCGGACGCACAGCGATCCGGAGATCCAGCAACTGCGGGATCGGGCCGACCGGCTGCTGGCCACCCAGTCCGACGTGCTGCTGCACGACAAGGATGGCCGCTCATTGTGGACCTCGGTGGTGTTCAACCCGTTTACCGATGCCGACGGCAGGGCCACCTACTACATTGCGGTGCTGACCGAGATCACCGAGGCCAAGCTGCATGAAGTCCTGCATCGCAGCGTGCTGGCCGCGCTCATGCACGACAAGCCGATGACCGAGGTCATGACGATCATCTGCCGGGAGCTCGAGCGGGTCGCGCCGTCGCTGATGAGCTCGGTGATCGCCGTGGACCAGGACGGCCAACTGCAGACCCTGGCGGCCAACGGCCTGCCCCTCGACTACGCCGTGCGCGTGGATGGCTCCAAGGCCGGGCCGAACGCAGGTGCTTGCGGCACCGCGGCCTGGCGCGGGCGAACGGTCGTCGTGGAGGACACCCTCACCAGCCCGCTGTTCCGCGACTATCGGTTCGTGGCCGAGGATTTCGGACTGCGGGCCTGCTGGTCCAGCCCGATCAAGTCCGCCTCCGGTCGCGTGCTTGGCACCTTCGCCTTCTACTACCGGCAACCGCGCAAGCCCGACCCGTGGCACGTGAAGCTGGCCGAGATCTGCATGCATCTGTGTTCGCTGGCGCTGGAGCGCGAGCAGTACCGCACGCGCATGCACAAGCTGGCCTTCTACGACGCACTGACCGGACTGCCCAATCGGATGATGTTCTGCGCCCGGGCCGAGCAGATGCTGGTCAGCGCCGAACAGGAGCAACAAGCGCTGGCGCTGCTGTTCCTCGACATCGACCGTTTCAAGCGCGTCAACGAGACCCAAGGCCACGCTGCCGGCGACGGCCTGCTGCGCGACCTGGCCAGTCGCATCGGCGCCTCGCTGGGCCAGGCGGACCTGATTGGACGCCAGGCAGCCGATGAATTCGTCATCGCCCTGCCCGGCTGCCCGGCCGAACATGCGGCCGGCGTCGCCGAACGACTCCTGGCCTGCGTGTCCGAACCCTGCGCGGTCGGCCACATGAGCTTTTCGCCCAGCGCCAGCATCGGCGTGGCGGTCTATCCCGGCGACGGGCAGGACATCGACACGCTCATGCGTCATGCCGATCTGGCCATGCACCGGAGCAAGGCCGAGGGCGGCGGCAACGTGCGCTTCTTCAGTGCCGACATGAACCGCCTGGCCCAGGAGCGCGTGGCGCTCGAAGCCGCCTTGCGCGATGCCCTGCGCCGCGACCAGCTCGAACTGTATTACCAGCCGCAGCTGAGCAGCACCGCACCGCATGCCCTGCTTGGCGCGGAGGTGTTGCTGCGCTGGACCCATCCCGACCTTGGGCCGATCCCGCCGGGCCGCTTCATCCCCATGGCCGAAGAATGCGGACTGATCTGCGAGGTCGGACGCTGGGTCCTGACCAATGCCTGCCGCCAGATGGGCCAATGGCGCGCACGTGGCGTGCCGGTGCCGCACGTGGCCGTCAATCTGTCGGCCGTCAGCTTCGAGGATCCGTGCCTGATCGACCGCGTACAGGCGCTGCTGCGCCAGCACGCCCTGGCGCCGAGCGACCTGGTTCTGGAAATGACCGAAAGCGTGATGCTCTCTCCGCTGCCGATGGTGCTCAGCAATCTGGAATCCATCAAGGCCGCCGGGATCTCGCTGTCGCTGGACGACTTCGGCACCGGCTATTCCAGCCTGAGTCACCTGCATCGCCTGCCCATCGACGAGCTCAAGCTGGACATGAGCTTCGTCCATGATCTGGAGCGCAGCCAGTCCGCGCTCAATCTGACCCAGTCGATCCTGCGCATCGGCGAGAGCCTGGGCAAGCGCGTGGTGGCCGAAGGCGTGGAAACCCAGGCCCAGTCCGACCTGCTGGCCAAGTTGGGCTGCAAAGTGCTGCAGGGCTTCCTGTTCTCCAAGCCGCTGCCGGCCGCCGCGCTGGAGACCTGGATCAGCGACCGCACTGCCTGATCGGACACCACCGGTCACGGCGAGGAAAAGCCGGCTTGCCCCGACTTCGGGAAGCTGAAGATGCGCAGCCAGACCGGCTTCACCGCCTCGTCGGAGGCCCCAGGCGACCGGTACACAGCGCTTCTCACGACCAAACCATCGCCTCTCCGGACGACCTCCTGTGTTGTAGAGCGGAGCCCGCTCCGCTGCTCTGCGATCGGGGCACAGGAAAAGCGCCCAGCCCAACAAGCGCCCCGAGGAAAGCCCCAGCGGAGCGAGCTCCGCGCTACACATGCCCGCTGGGACCGCGCCGCGAGTGGTAGAGCGGAGCTTGCTCCGCTGCTCCACGATCGGGGCGCAGGGAAGGCGCTTGGCCGAGCAAGCGCCCGGAGGAAAGCCCTAGCGGAGCGAGCTCCGCGCTACACATGCCCGCTGGGGCCGCGCTGCGAGCCAGAAGCCAGATCAAGGCAACAGGCCAAGGGCCAAGCATCATCCGAACGGCAGAAGTCCCATGAAAAAGCCCGGCTTGCGCCGGGCTCTTCGTTTAGCACTTCAACCTGGATCAGGCGGCGGTCTTCTCGCCGGCCTTGTAGTCCTCGATCTGGTCGAAGTTCATATAGCGGTAGATATCGGCACTGCTGGCATCCAGCACACCGATGTCAGCCATGTACTCGGCCTTGGTCGGAATGCGGCCAAGGCGCGAGCAGATCGCGGCCAGTTCGGCCGAGCCCAGGTACACGTTGGAATTGCGGCCCAGACGGTTGGGGAAGTTGCGCGTCGAGGTGGAGAACACCGTCGCGCCCTCCTTTACCTGCGCCTGGTTGCCCATGCATAGCGAGCAGCCCGGCATCTCCATGCGCGCGCCGGCGGTGCCGAAGGTGCCGTAATGGCCTTCCTTGGTCAGCTCGGCGGCATCCATCTTGGTCGGCGGGGCGACCCACAGCTTGGTCGGGATGTCGCGCTTGCCTTCCAGCAGCTTGGAGGCGGCACGGAAGTGGCCGATGTTGGTCATGCATGAGCCGATGAAGACTTCATCGATCTTGGCGCCGGCCACCTCGGACAGGGTCTTCACGTCGTCCGGGTCGTTCGGGCAGGCCAGGATCGGCTCGTGCACGTCGGCCAGGTCGATCTCGATGACCGCCGCGTACTCGGCGTCCTCGTCGCCCTTGAGCAACTGCGGGTCGGCCAGCCATTCCTTCATCTTGTCGATGCGGCGCTGCAGGCTGCGGGGATCCTTGTAGCCCTGCTCGATCATCCAGCTCAACAGCGTGATGTTGCTGTTGAGGTATTCGATGATCGGCTCCTTGTTGAGGTGCACCGTGCAACCGGCGGCCGAGCGCTCGGCCGAGGCATCAGAGAGCTCGAACGCCTGTTCGACCTTCAGGTCCGGCAGGCCCTCGATCTCCAGGATGCGACCGGAGAAGATGTTCTTCTTGCCCTGCTTGGCCACGGTCAGCAGACCGGCCTTGATCGCGTACAACGGAATCGCATTGACCAGGTCACGCAGGGTCACGCCCGGCTGCATCTTGCCCTTGAAGCGCACCAGCACGCTCTCGGGCATGTCCAGCGGCATCACGCCAGTCGCGGCGGCGAAGGCCACCAGGCCCGAGCCAGCCGGGAACGAGATGCCCACCGGGAAACGGGTATGCGAGTCGCCACCGGTGCCGACGGTATCGGGCAGCAGCATGCGGTTGAGCCAGCTGTGGATCACGCCGTCACCCGGGCGCAGCGAGATGCCGCCGCGGGTGGAGATGAACTCAGGCAGGGTGTGGTGGGTCTTGACGTCCACCGGCTTGGGATACGCGGCGGTGTGGCAGAACGACTGCATGACCAGGTCGGCCGAGAAGCCCAGGCAGGCCAGGTCCTTCAGCTCGTCGCGGGTCATCGGGCCGGTGGTGTCCTGCGAACCGACCGAGGTCATCTTCGGCTCGCAGTAGGTGCCCGGGCGCACGCCCTGGCCTTCCGGCAGGCCGATTGCGCGGCCCACCATCTTCTGCGCCAGCGAGAAGCCCTTGCCGCTGTCGGCCGGCTGCTGCGGCAGGCGGAACAGGTCGGTCGCCGGCAGGCCCAGGGCCTCGCGCGCCTTGGCGGTCAGGCCACGGCCGACGATGAGCGGGATGCGGCCACCGGCGCGCACCTCATCGAACAGCACCTCGGACTTGACCTTGAACTCGGCAATGACCTGGCCATTCTTCAGCGCCTTGCCCTCGTACGGACGCAGTTCGATCACATCGCCCTGCTCCATCTGCGACACATCCAGCTCGATCGGCAGCGCACCGGCGTCTTCCATGGTGTTGTAGAAGATCGGGGCGATCTTGGAGCCCAGGCACACGCCGCCGAAGCGCTTGTTCGGGATGTAGGGGATGTCCTGCCCGGTCCACCACAGCACCGAGTTGGTGGCCGACTTGCGCGAGGAGCCGGTGCCGACCACGTCGCCGACGTAGGCGACCAGGTGGCCCTTGTTCTTCAGGTCGGCGATGGCCTGGATCGGGCCGCGCTTGCCGTCTTCTTCCGGCACGAACGGGGCGCCGTCGCGCTTGTTCTTCAGCATCGCCAGGGCGTGCATCGGGATGTCCGGCCGCGTGGTGGCATCCGGGGCCGGCGACAGGTCGTCGGTGTTGGTTTCGCCCGGCACCTTGAACACCGTCAGGGTCATGGACTGCGGCACTTCCGGCTTGCTGGTGAACCATTCGGCATCGGCCCAGCTGCGCAGCACGGCCTGGGCGTTGACGTTGCCGGCGTCGACCTTTTCCTTGACGTCGTGGAAGGCGTCGAACACCAGCAGGGTCTGCTTGAGGCCGTCGGCGGCGATGGCGCCGACCTCGGCGTCATCCAGCAGTTCGACCAGCGGATGCACGTTGTAACCGCCGAGCATGGTGCCCAGCAGTTCGGTCGCGCGTGCGCGGCTGATCAACTCGCTCTTTTCGGTACCGAAGGCGATGGCGGCCAGGTAGCTGGCCTTGACCTTGGCGGCATCGTCCACGCCGGCCGGCACGCGATGGGTGAGCAGGTCGACCAGGAATTCGGCCTCGCCGGCCGGCGGGGCCTTGAGCAGTTCGATGACCTCGGCGGTCTGCTGCGCGGTCAGCGGCAGCGGCGGGATGCCCAGCGCGGCGCGCTCGGCAACGTGGTGGCGATAGGCTTCCAACATGGTCAACTCCCGGGAGTACGGTTTGAAATGGATGAGTCAGGCCTGCGGCACGATCAGGCGCAGGCCCTTGAAGTAGTCGCGATAGAACGGCTGGCTGTAGGTGATCAGGGCGTCGCACTGCAACAGCGCATGCGCCCCGACCAGGAAATCCGGCAGGGTCTGCGGGCCGCCGCCGCGCTGGCGGTAGCGGCGTTGCATTTCGCCCGCGCGCAGGGCCGATTTGGACTCCAGCGCATTGAAATGGATGCCCATCTCCTCCAGCACGCCCAACGCTTCGGCGCCGTTGCGCAGTGCGCCGCAGACCTCGGCCAGGGCGACATCGCAGAGCACGACCCGCCCGTTGGCCAGGCACTGGCGCAGGCAGGCCTCGACGGCATCGGCCTGCGGCCCATTGGTCAGCAGGTCGACCAGGACGGGGGAATCGATGGCGATCACGGCGCGCGGTGATCCGGATCAGGATTTGGACGAGGCGCGACTGGCGCGCACGGCGGCCTCGGGCGATTCGAAACCATCCAGGGCAAAACGCCCGCGTGCCTTGGAGATGGCGTCATCCACGCTCTTGCGCAGCACGATGCGGCTGCCGTCCAGTTCGACTTTCAGCAGCGTCCCCTTGGTCAGGCCCAGCGCATCGCGCACGGCCTTGGGCAGGGTGATCTGGCCGCGTTCGGCGACGGTGGCTTCCATGGCGGACCCCTTGAAGTATGCATGAATTATACATACTTCCATTGCCGTACCGCCAACGAGGTCCGAGCACGCAACCACTATCCTGTCACCTCGCGGGCGTCACACTGACGCGATTGCAGCATCGGTCAGCCAGAGCCGGCACCGCGCCGGCACACGTCACATCGAGCACCAAGGAGCCAACCCATGAGCGATTCCTTCAAGACCCAGACCACGCTGGACGTGGGCGGGACGTCCTACACCTATTTCAGCCTGCCCACCCTGGGCAAGCAGTTCGACATCACCCGCCTGCCCTACTCCATGAAGATCCTCCTGGAGAACCTGCTGCGCGGCGAGGATGGCGTCAGCGTCACGCCCGAGCACATCGAGGCGGTGGCCAAGTGGGACCCGAAGGCCGAGCCGGACACCGAAATCGCCTTCATGCCGGCACGCGTGGTGCTGCAGGATTTCACCGGCGTGCCCTGCGTCGTCGACCTGGCCGCCATGCGTGACGCGGTGGTCAAGCTGGGCGGCCAGGCCGAGCAGATCAATCCGCAGATTCCGTCCGAGCTGGTGATCGACCACTCGGTGCAGGTCGACGTGTTCGGCAAGCCCGATGCGCTGGACCTCAACGGCAAGATCGAGTTCAAGCGCAATGCCGAGCGCTATAGCTTCCTGCGCTGGGGCCAGAAGGCCTTCCACGACTTCAAGGTCGTCCCGCCGAGCACCGGCATCGTCCACCAGGTCAACCTGGAACACCTGGCCCGGGTGGTCATGACCCGTGAGGCCGACGGTGTGACCTACGCCTACCCGGACACCGTGTTCGGCACCGACTCGCACACCACCATGATCAACGGCATCGGCGTGCTGGGCTGGGGCGTGGGCGGCATCGAGGCCGAGGCCGCGATGCTGGGCCAGCCGTCTTCCATGCTGATCCCGCAGGTCGTCGGTTTCGAACTGACCGGCAAGCTGCCCGAAGGCGCCACCGCCACCGACCTGGTGCTGACCGTGACCCAGATGCTGCGCAAGCACGGGGTCGTCGGCAAGTTCGTCGAATTCTTCGGCCCCGGCCTGCAGCATCTGCCGCTGGCCGACCGCGCCACGATCGGCAACATGGCCCCCGAGTACGGCGCCACCTGTGGCATCTTCCCGGTGGACCAGGAGTCGCTGAACTACCTGCGTCTGTCCGGTCGCAGCGAGGACCAGATCGCGCTGGTCGAGGCCTATGCCAAGGCCCAGGGCCTGTGGCACGACGCCGATAGCCCGCACGCCGAGTACAGCGCCACCCTGCAGTTGGACATGGGCGAGGTGAAGCCCTCCCTGGCCGGCCCCAAGCGTCCGCAGGACCGCGTGCTGCTCAGTGACATGCAGAAGAACTTCAACGAGAGCGTCGCGCCCTTCGCCGAGGCACGCGCGAAAAAGAAGCGCGGCAGCGACGACAAGCAAGTCGAGCGCTACGCCAACGAAGGCGGCGGCGGCACGGCGGTGGGCGCCGAGGATGCCTATCGCGAATCCAGCGATGCTTCGGCCCCGGGCTGGAAGCTCAAGGACGGCTCGGTGGTCATCGCCGCCATCACCTCCTGCACCAACACCTCCAACCCGGCGGTGATGCTGGGCGCCGGCCTGCTGGCACGCAACGCGGTGGCCAAGGGCCTGAAAGCCGCGCCATGGGTCAAGACTTCGCTTGGGCCGGGCTCGCTGGTGGTCACCGACTACCTGAAGAAGGCCGGCGTGATGGAAGACCTGGAGAAGCTGGGCTTCTACCTGGTCGGCTACGGCTGCACCACCTGCATCGGCAATTCCGGCCCGCTGCCCGAAGAAGTCTCCGCGGCCATCGCTGCCGGCGACCTGGCCGTCAGCTCGGTGTTGTCGGGCAACCGCAACTTCGAGGGCCGCGTGCATCCCGAGGTCAAGATGAACTATCTGGCCTCCCCGCCGCTGGTGGTGGCCTACGCCATCGCCGGCACCACCGACATCGACCTGACCACCCAGCCACTGGGCCAAGGCGCAGACGGCAAGGACGTGTTCCTCAAGGACATCTGGCCGACCAACAAGGAGATCGGCGACTTCATCGCCAAGACGATCGGGCCGGAGATGTTCGCCAAGAACTACGCCGACGTGTTCAAGGGCGACAGCCGCTGGAACAGCATCGAATCGCCCGATGGCGGCCTGTACGAATGGGACGACGGCTCGACCTACATCAAGAACCCGCCCTACTTCGAGGGCATGTCCAAGGACTCGGGCAGCATCGACGACGTGCATGGCGCACGGGTGATGGGCCTGTTCGGTGATTCGATCACCACCGACCACATCTCCCCGGCCGGCAACATCAAGAAGGATTCGCCGGCGGGCCGCTTCCTGCAGGCGCGCGGCGTGCAGCCAGCGGACTTCAACAGCTACGGCAGCCGGCGCGGCAACGACGATGTGATGGTCCGCGGCACGTTCGCCAACATTCGCATCAAGAACCTGGTGTTCGGCGGCGAGGAAGGCGGCAACGCGCTGTACTACCCCAAGGCCGGCGGCGAGCCGGAGAAGCTGGCGATCTACGATGCGGCCATGAAGTACAAGGCCGACGGCGTGCCGCTGGTGGTCCTGGCCGGCAAGGAATACGGCACCGGGTCCTCGCGTGACTGGGCGGCCAAGGGCACCAACCTGCTGGGCATCAAGGCGGTGATCGCCGAGAGCTTCGAGCGCATCCACCGCTCCAACCTGGTGGGCATGGGCGTGCTGCCGCTGGCGTTCAAGGACGGCCAGAACGCCCAGTCCCTGGGCCTGGATGGCTCGGAAGTCATCGACGTCACCGGCCTCAAGGACGGCGCCTCCAAGAATGCGCAGGTCGTGGCGAAGAAGGCCGACGGCAGCGAAGTCAAGTTCGAGGTGCGCGTCCTGCTGCTCACGCCCAAGGAAGTCGAATACTTCCGCCACGGTGGCCTGCTGCACTACGTGCTGCGCCAGCTGGCGGCCAAAAAGGCCGCCTGACTTCGGACCCGGCGTCATCCGGCCCTCGCGCCAGCGCGAGGGCCTTCGAAGGTGCACAAAGCGCGTTGGATCGCCAACGCGCCAGCCCACCCTCCGTCACGGTCGCCTGCGCGAGGTGCCGCATCATCGGATCGAAAGTTCCTTGATCGCGCACGTCGATTTTCTCGGTTGACCGTGCGGTACGACCTCAACGGTTAAGTGCCCCGGTAATGCGGGGCGTTGGGCATGACAGGCGGCGCGAGCATGACAATTAGGTCATGCACAAAAGCGGCTAAAGCGCTCCAGCGGATTCCCATTGGGCGACGTAGAGCTTCCATTCGCCCTCGACCAGACGCCACCCGGTGGTGACCTCGTAGGCGCCGGCCTGGTCGGGCAGCAGACGGCCGGTGCCGCCGGTCAGTACCGCGCGGCAACGGACCGTCGCGTGGTCGCCCTGCAACGTCACCGCAAGCGGGCCCAAGGTGGTTCCGACCCGCGTACTGCCGAGAAAACGCAGCCGTACCAGATTGCGAAGGGCCTCGCGGTCCATCCCGCCGGGGCCGGCGAAGTCCTGCGCCACCTGCGACATCACCTCGCCGGTGTCCCGCTGCTCGATGGCCTCCTGCAGCGCCTGGACCTGGGCACGCAGCTGCGCTTCCGGCTCGGCGCGGCGGCAACCCGCGATGCCGGCCATGACGGCACACAGGGCCAACACCATTCGCAGCGGTATTGAAAGATTCCGGTTTGCGGCGCCTGCCGTTATGCTCATCAGCGTTTCAGGGGAAACGCCGGAATCCGCCGGCGGCGCCCGACCTTAACACCCTGGGAGGGGCACAGACGATGATGCAGGACCGGCCCTGGCTTGCGAGTTATCCCAATGGCGTTCCCCACGAGATCGACCTGGAGCAGTACCGCTCGGTGGTCTCGATCCTGGAGACCGCGATCGCCGACTACCGTGACCGGCCGGCCTTCTCCAACTTCGGCAAGGTCCTGACCTACGCGGACATCGACGTCTTGAGCCAGCAGATGGCCAGCTATCTGCTGCACGGGCTCAAGCTCAAGCGGGGCGACCGCGTGGCGGTCATGATGCCCAACTGCCTGCAGTACCCGATCTCGATCTTCGGCATCCTTCGTGCTGGATTGACCGTGGTCAACGTCAATCCGCTCTACACCGCGCGCGAACTGCATCATCAGCTCGAAGACGCTGGCGCGGCGGCGCTGATCGTCGTGGACAACTTCGGTGACACCGCGCAGGAGGCCCTCGCCGGCACCTCGGTCAAGCACGTGATCACCACCGGGCTGGGCGACATGCTGGGCGGGGCCAAGGGCGCGCTGGTGAACTTCGTCCTGCGCTATGTCAAGAAGATGGTGCCGGACTATGAGATCGCCGGCGCGACCCGCTTCCGCGACGCATTGGCCATGGGCAAGGCCAAGCCGCTGCCCAAGCTGGACATCCAACCCGATGACATCGCGTTCCTCCAGTACACCGGCGGCACCACCGGCGTGGCCAAGGGCGCGATGCTCACCCACCGCAATCTGGTGGCCAACATGCAGCAGGCCTCGACCTGGGTCGGCATCAAGACCAAGCCCGGCGAGGAATACATCATCACCGCGCTGCCGCTGTATCACATCTTCGCGTTGACGGCGAACTGCCTGGTCTTCATGAAGTTCGGCGGACTCAACCACCTGATCACCAACCCGCGCGACATGAAGGGCTTCGTCAAGGAGCTGTCCAAGGCCCCCTTCACTGCCATCACCGGCGTCAACACGCTGTTCAACGGCCTGCTCAACACGCCGGGGTTCGACAAGATCGATTTCAGCACCTTGCGCCTGACCCTGGGCGGCGGCATGGCCGTGCAGCACAGCGTGGCCGACCGCTGGAAGCAGGTCACCGGCGTGACCCTGATCGAGGCCTACGGCCTGACCGAGACCTCGCCCGCGGCCTGCATCAATCCGATGGACCTGGCCGACTACAACGGGTCGATTGGCCTGCCCGTCCCGTCCACCGATTGCTGCCTCAAGGATGACGAGGGCAACCTCGTCGCCGCGGGGGAGGACGCGGTGGGCGAGCTGTGCATCAAGGGCCCTCAGGTGATGAAGGGCTACTGGAACAAGCCAGAGGAAACCGCCAAGGTCATGGACGCCGAGGGCTGGCTGCACACCGGCGACATGGCCCGCATGGACGCGCGCGGCTTCTTCTACATCGTGGATCGCAAGAAGGACATGATCCTGGTGTCGGGCTTCAACGTGTACCCGAACGAGGTCGAGGACGTAGTCGCCGGCATGCCCGGCGTCCTGGAGGTCGCGGCCATTGGCGTACCGGACGAGCGCTCCGGCGAGGCGGTCAAGGTGTTCATCGTGCCCAAGCGTGCCGGCGGGCTCAGCGTGGAGGAGGTCAAGGCGTTCTGCCGCGAGAACCTGACCGGTTACAAGCAGCCACGGCACGTGGAGTTCCGCAGCGAACTGCCCAAGTCCAACGTCGGCAAGATCCTGCGCAAGGAGCTGCGCGCTCCGGCCGCCGCCGCGCACTGAACGCTTCGGCGTCGCCGCACCGGTACGGTGCGGCGACATCCAATCTCTGACGCCTAACTCATCGAGTGTGCCCGCTGCGCGCAGCGGGCGGCCAGCGCGCACCCGCAATTTAGTGACTTCTGTCACATAAAATCTGGAGGTGGCGCGAGGCGCCATAAGTCGTTGACTTCAGCGACTTTTTTGTCGCATTTAACAACTGGTTCAGGTGTAGGATCGGCTACGCCGCGACCCCCGACGTGGCCTCCTACCCCTTCGATCCCAGGAACGCCGCCATGAACAACATCGAGAAGCTCCCCCGCACCCGCGCCTACTCGACCATCCGCACCGAACTGACCCACGACGACAGCGCTCACTGGCTGTACATGCACGCCGACGCCGCCGAGGGGATCCGTCCGTGCTGCCGCCCGGAGATGCTCGATGAGATGTGGTCGTTCATGAGCCAGGTCACCCGCGCCCCCTCCCAGCGCCGCAGCGGCGAACTGCGTCACTTCGTGCTGGCGTCCGATGCCAGCGCCTACAACCTCGGCGGCGACCTGAATCTGTTCACCCAGCTCATCCGCGAGGGCAACCGCGATCGTCTGCTGTCCTACGCGCAACGCTGCGTCGAAGGGGTCCACCACCTGCATGTCGGCTTCGGCGGCGACGTGCGCAGCATCGCCCTCATCCAGGGCGACGCGCTGGGCGGCGGCCTGGAAATGGCGCTGGCCTGCCACACCATCGTGGCCGAAGAAGGCGCCGGCATGGGCCTGCCGGAAGTCCTGTTCGGCCTGTTCCCGGGCATGGGCGCCTACTCCTTCCTGTGCCGACGCGTGGCGCCGCAGGTCGCCGAAAAGATCATCCTGGAAGGCCGGGTCTACAGCGCCGAGGAAATGTACAAGCTGGGCGTGGTGGATGTGCTCGTGCCCAAGGGCCAGGGCATCGCCGCGACCGAGGAGCTGATCCGCCAGCAGCGCCGCATCCCGCACTCCTACCTGGCCATGAACCAGGCACGCAACCTCGCCCAGGCGGTTGGCTACGACGAACTGCTGGAAATCACCAAGGTCTGGGTGGAAACCGCCCTGGCACTGGGGGAGAAGTCGCTGCGCACGATGGATCGCCTGGTCAAGGCCCAGACACGTCGCGCCAGCCTCGACGCCGCCTGATGCCGGGCGGTCTGTGGAAAGGGACTTTCGGCCCGACGCGCCCGTCGGGCCCGGTCGTCTCTTAACGCTCGCCGCTGCCGTCGCTGGTCTTGCGTCGCTGCGCGCGCGCGTGGAGCGCATCGCGTCCGCGTGCGATCTGTTGCTCGATCTGGCCCAGTCGATGGCGCCACTCGGCCTGGATCTGCCAGTCGGCCATGCGCATGAACTGCCCCCCTTCATCGGCAAGCCGGGTCAGGCCGAGGTTGCTCGCCACGCCCTTGAGGGCGTGGGCTTGCTCGCGCATCACCGGCCAGTCGCTTTGCTCGCCAGCGCGACGCAGGCCGACCAAGCACGTGTCGGCATCGGACAGGCACTGCTGGATGAATTCGTGCTCGAACCCCTCGCCCATGCCCAACTGGGACAACTCGTCCAGTACCTGGGGGTCGAGCACCTCCCCGGCAGCGGCTTCGGAACTGCCGCGCACCACCGTCAGCCTTGCCTGCTGGCGCAGGTTGCCGTTGACGGCGATCTCGTTGAGGGTGTCCAGCAGTTTGGAGGCGACCACGGGCTTGGCCAGGAAGGCGTAGGCCCCGGCCTGTTCGCAGCTGCTGATCGACTGCGGCGTGACATCGGCACTCAGCACCATCACGGGTGTGCGCGGCGCACCGCCAGCCTGCAACACGCGCAGTTCCTTGAGCAGGTCCAGCCCACTCACGCCCGGCATATGCAAATCGATGATCACCGCGTCGTAATCCGACGCGGCCAGGGCGTCGAGCACCTCCTCGCCACCGTTGACACAGGTCACCTTGTGGCCGGCCTTCTGCAGCAGGCGCTGCAGCACCATGCGGTTGGCCTCGTGGTCGTCGGCGACCAGGATCTGCATGCTGCGGACTCGCGCGCGGTGGCGCAGGAACGGATCGGAAAACGCGATCACGTTTTCCTGCGAGGCCGGTGACGGCTGCGCAACGGCGGACACTTCGGTCGCCTCGGCCTCGGCATCGTCCTGCTCCAGGATCGCCGGAACGGCGGCCGCGGCACGGGCGGCGGCCATGTCGACCTCGCCAAACGGCAGTTCCACCCAGAACGTGCTGCCCAGGCCGAGCTCGCTTTCGAACCCGATCGAGCCGCCCATCGCCTCGGCCAGACCCTTGGCGATCGCCGCCCCCAGGCCCGTGCCGCCATAGCGCCGGCTCAGGCTGACATCGGCCTGTTCGAAGGCCTCGAACAACCGTCCCTGCAACCGGACCGGGATCCCGATCCCGGTATCGATCACGGTGAAGCGCAGGCGCGGCCGGCCATCGGTCGAAGGCTGCGAGGCGACCTGGATGCGCACCCCGCCCCGATCGGTGAACTTCACCGCGTTGCCGACCAGGTTGATCAGGATCTGGCGCAGGTGCCGGGCGTCACCGCGCAGCACCTTGGGCACGTCCGCCCCGAAGCTGACCGTGTAGTCGAGCTTCTTGGCCTTGGCCTGCGGAAGCATGATGAACCCCACGTGCTGGACCAGCTCGTGCGGCGAAAACTCAGCCTCGTCCAGGCGCAGCTTGCCGGCCTCGATCGCCGAGATGTCCAGCACCTCCTCCACCAGCGCCAGCAGGCTGCGGGCCGAAGCCTGGATGGTGTTGACGCACTCGCGCTGCTCGGCATCCAGGCGCGTGGTCGCCAGCACCTCGGTCATCCCGGACAGGCCGTTGAGTGGCGTACGGAACTCGTGGCTCATATTGGCCAGGAAGCGACTCTTGGCCTCGCTCGCACGCTTGGCGTCCGCGCTGGCGCGGGTCAGCTTGCGCAGCAATCCGGAGAAATACAGCGGCACGGCTGCCAGTCCGGCGACCAGGCCGATGCCCAATCGGAGGTTGGCCAACCAGTAGTCGCTCAGTAGCACCGTGGTGGCAAAGCTGACCACCGCCATGGCCACGGCCAGGTAGAGATAGCGGTGGCCGAAGCGCAGGCCGTTGCCGACCGTCACCCACATCACCACCACGTAGACCCAGCTCAGGGGCTCGCCCATCTGGACCATGCCGGCGGCCATGAGGCCGTAATCGGCCAGCATGCCGATGATCCGCCGCGTATCGGATCGCGTCGGCCGGGCCATCATCCAGGCCAGCAGCAACCAGGCCAGGACCAAGCCGGTGAGGACGATGGCCACCACGCCGTCGTACTTGGCTTGCGGAATGCTGGCACGGACCGGCGGCAGCATCACGTAGAACAGGATCAGGCTGATCAGGGTGATTCGCACAACCGCCTGGCCGTGCTCGTTGTCCCGGCGCACGGCCAGCCTGTCCTTGAGCTGTTGCAGCAGTGCGGCCATGGGCTTACTCCATTCCTGGGCGGGCTTGCACGGTGGAATAACGTTCGCAGATGGCATCGAGCCGCTCGCGACCACGGAATAGCGCATCCACGCAGACCGGATCGAACAGCTTGCCGCGCTGTGCATACAGGTAGGCCAGCGCGGCATCGCGGGTCCAGGCGGGCTTGTACGGGCGCGCCGAGATCAGCGCGTCGAACACGTCGGCCACGGCCACGATGCGGGCCTCGATGGGAATCTGTTCGCCGCGCAGACCATCCGGATAGCCGCTGCCATCGAAGCGCTCGTGATGGCGCAGCGCGATGATCGCGCCGGCCTGGATCAGGCGATTCTGGCTACCGCTGAGCAGCTCGTGGCCGATCTTCGGATGGCGGCGCATGATCGCCTGTTCTTCCGGCTCCAGGGGGCCGGCCTTCATCAGCACCGCGTCGGGGATGGCGATCTTGCCCATGTCGTGCAGGGGCGCGGCCAGCTCGATGGCCCGCACATCCTCCTCGCCCATGCCCAGTTGCTCGGCGATGAGCGCTGCGATGCGCGACATGCGTTCGAGGAATGCGCTGGTGCCGCTATCGCGATATTCGATGGCCCGGGCCAGGCGCGAGAGCGTCTCGCGCTCACGCTCTTCCACCTCGTGCATGCTCGACAGCAGGCGCTGTTCCAGCGACAGGGCGCGCTGTTTGACGTTTTCGGACTGCTGCCTCAGCTGCAGCAGGTTGCGGCAGCGGGCGCGCAGCTCGCGCGGACGCACCGGCTTGACCAGGAAATCGATGACCCCGGCTTCCAGCGCGGCCTGGCGGATCGGCTCGTCACCGACCACGGTGATCAGGATGACCGGGATGTCGCGATGCATCGGCAGGCGGCGGAAGCGGCGGGCGAACTCCAGCCCGTCCATCCCCGGCATGCGGTAGTCCAGCAGCAGCAGGTCGGTGCGGTTATTGCTGCACCAATCCAGGGCCACCTGCGGATCGCCGAAATCGTGAACGGCCAGTTCCGAGGCGATGTCCTCGATCACGTGGCGCAGCATCGTGCGCGCCGACGCCTGATCGTCGACGATGACGATGTTCAGTTCGCTCCCCGCCCCATTGGGCCAGTGCTGCTGGTCCTTGGGTGAGGAAACCGCCGTGAAGACGCGGTTGGGGGTGAGCATGGAACGCCACCTCTCGGGGGATTACGAGGCTGCAGGGAACGATAGGAAAACGCCAGAGCGCCGAAAATGCGGCCCAGATGCCGCCGCACGTCCGGAATAGTGAGCATTAAGCAGGAAGCATGCCACCGATCCCGAACGCTGCCCACCTCCCATGAAACCAGCAAAACGCCACCGATTGCGCACATTGGTCGCCTAAAAACCGCAGGATCTCCCGCCGCGGGCCGTCTCGGACCGGCGTTGGCCGCGATGACGGCCGGGTTGCGTGGGCGCCACTGGCTGCCCCCACGCGTCACTTTTCAACCCTGCGCTTCAGGGCGCATGTAGGGGAAGAGCAGCACGTCCCGGATCGAAGCGGTCCCGGTCAGCAGCATGACCAACCGGTCGATGCCGATACCCAGACCGCCCGTAGGCGCCATGCCGTACTCGAGCGCACGGATGTAGTCGGCGTCGAAATGCATGGCCTCGTCGTCGCCGCTGTCCTTGGCCTCGACCTGGGCGCGGAAGCGCGCGGCCTGGTCTTCCGGATCGTTGAGCTCGGAGAAACCGTTGGCGATCTCCTTGCCATTGATGAACAGTTCGAAGCGGTCGGTATAACCGGCCTCGGTGTCGCTGGCGCGGGCCAGCGGCGAGACCTCGACCGGGTGGTCGGTGATGAAGGTCGGCTGCACCAGGGTGTGCTCGACGGTGGCCTCGAAGATCTCCAGCAGCAGCTTGCCCCAGCCGTAGGACGGCTTGATCCTGATCTTCAGCCGCTCGCAGTGGCGGGCCAGCGCGTCGCGGTCAGTGCAGTCTTCGGCGGTGATTTCCGGATTGTGGTGGCGCACGGCCTCGTCCATGCGCCAGCGGCGGAAGGCCGGGGCCAGATCGATCTGCGCGCCATCCCACTCGACCTGGGTGGTGCCCAGCACCGTCTGCGCGGTCTCGCGGATCACGCCTTCGGTCAGGTCCATGACCTCGTGGTAGGTGGCGTAGGCCTCGTACAGCTCGAGCATCGTGAACTCGGGGTTGTGCCGGGTCGAGACGCCTTCGTTGCGGAAGTTGCGGTTGATCTCGTAGACCCGCTCCAGCCCGCCCACCACCAGGCGCTTGAGATACAGCTCCGGCGCCACGCGCAGGTACAGCTGCAGGTCCAGTGCGTTGTGATGGGTGGTGAACGGCTTGGCAGTGGCACCGCCGGGGATGTAATGCATCATCGGCGTCTCCACTTCCAGGAAGCGCCGGTTGTCCAGCCACGAGCGGATCGCGCGGATGATCTTGGAGCGCTTGATGAAGACCTCGCGCGCCTCCGGGGTCACGATCAGGTCCACGTAGCGCTGGCGGTAGCGCTGCTCGACATCGCTCAGGCCATGCCACTTGTCCGGCAGCGGGCGCAGCGACTTGGTCAGCAGACGCACGGCCGAGACCTTGACCGACAGCTCGCCGGTGCGGGTGCGGGTCAGCCCGCCCTCCACCGCGATGATGTCGCCCACGTCCCAGCCCTTGAACGCCGTGTAGGCATCGCCCAGCACATTGCCCTGCAGGAACAGCTGGATGCGGCCGGACTCGTCCTGGATCTGGGCGAAGCTGGCCTTGCCCATTACGCGCTTGGCCATCAGGCGCCCGGCGAGCTTGACCTGGCGCCCCAGGCCTTCCAGCGCTTCGGCGCCGAAGGCCTGCGCATCAGCGAACTCGGCCTGCAGGTCGCCGGCGTAGGTGTCGCGCTTGAAGTCGTTGGGATAGGCGATGCCCTGCCCGCGCAGCGCGGTGAGTTTGCCGCGGCGCTCGGCGATGAGGCTGTTCTCGTCGACGGGGGGCTGCGGCACGGGGGGCTGTTCGGTCATGGCGGTGTGGGATTTGAGGTGTGAAATGTAGGAGTGAAACGGTGGGAGCGGCCATGGCCGCGATGCGGGCAACCCGGAAAGCACCAGGCCAGCGCCTCGCCGCCATGGCGGCTCCCACCCTGTTGCAGGTCAGGCGTCGATGCGCCTGGCGCCGGCATCCAGGCCGGACTTGAGGCTGGCTTCGAGGAATTCATCCAGGTCGCCGTCGAGCACCTTCTGCGTATCGGAACGCTCCACGCCGGTGCGCAGGTCCTTGATGCGGCTCTGGTCCAGCACGTAGTTGCGGATCTGGCTGCCCCAGCCGATGTCGGCCTTGGTGGCTTCCAGCGCGTTCTTTTCCGCGTTGCGTTTCTGGACTTCGAGTTCGTACAGCTTGGCCTTGAGCATCTTCATGGCGCGGTCGCGGTTGGCGTGCTGCGAACGCTCGGTCTGGCAGGCCACCACCGTATTGGTGGGCACATGGGTGATGCGCACCGCCGACTCGGTCTTGTTGACGTGCTGGCCGCCGGCGCCGGAGGACCGGTACACGTCGGTCTTCAGGTCGGCCGGATTGATCTCGATGTCGATGTTGTCGTCGACTTCCGGCGCGACGAAGACCGAGGTGAAGCTGGTATGGCGGCGGTTGTCCGAGTCGAACGGCGACTTGCGCACCAGGCGATGCACGCCGATTTCGGTCTTGAGCCAGCCGTAGGCGTAATCGCCCTCCACGCGGAAGGTGGCGGACTTGATGCCGGCCACTTCGCCTGCGGAGGCTTCCATCAACTCGACCTTCCAGCCGCGCCCTTCGGCCCAGCGCAGGTACATGCGCAGCAGGATCTCGGCCCAGTCCTGGGCTTCGGTGCCGCCAGCGCCGGCCTGGATGTCGACGAACGCGTTGGCCGTGTCCATCTCGCCGGAAAACATGCGCTGGAACTCCAGCTTGTCCACGTCACGGGCGAAGCGCTCGACATCGGCAACCACCGCGTTGGCGGTGTCCTCGTCGGATTCCATCTCGGCCAGTTCCAACAGTTCGTTGGCGCCGGTCAGGCCCTCGGTCAGGTCACGGATGCCGTTGACGGTCCGGTCCAGCTGGGCGCGCTCGCGGCCCAGGCCCTGGGCGCGTTCCGGGTCGTTCCAGATATCGGGGTTTTCGAGCTCGCGCTCGACTTCTTCCAGACGCTCACGCTTGGCGTCGTAGTCAAAGATACCCCCTGAGTGAGTCCAGGCGGCCGGTCAGGTCGGCGATGCGCTGGCGCACGGGATTGAGTTCGATCATGAAATGACAACGGTCTGAGACAAGACTGCAATTCTAGCAAGACTGCCACCTGGGGCCGGCCTCCGGTCCCCGGCGCGGCTAAGGCAGGCCATTCCGGGAACAGCGGATCGGCCGGTCGCGCGACGCCTTGCCTTCGTCCTGGGACTCCATGGCCGTCGGCACGCCAACGGATCCGGCGCCGCCAGCAGCCGTGCGAAGCCGCCGGCCGGGCCAGCCACACGCACGGGGATGCCGGATCCTTCGCCTCAGGCGGCCTCGCGCAGCGCCGCGCGATAACTGCGGCTGCAGGGCAACGGCACGCCTTCGCGCAGATGCACCCGCGCATCGCCACTCTCCAGCGGCTCGATCGAAGCCACCTGCCGCAGGTTGACCAGATAGCTGCGATGGATGCGCACGAAGCACTGCGGGTCCAGCCGGGCTTCCAGCGCGGCCATGGTGCTGCGCAAGGGATAGTCATGCCCGCGCACCCGCAGATTAACGTAGTTGCCCGAGGCCTGCGCCCATTCGATCTCGGACACGGCAATCAGGAACTCGCGCCCCAGCTTGCGCACCAGGAAGCGCTCAGGGCGCTCGACCGGCTCCACTGGCGGGCCGTCGTCGGGCGCATCCAGCAGCTGCGCTTCGCCCTGCAGGCGCCGTATCAGCAGGCGCCAGGTCTCGATGAAGACGACCAGCACGAAGAAGCTGCGCACGTCCTTGAGGTACTCGTAGGGCCAGGCGGACAGCCAGCCCCCGAACCGGTACTCGCCGCCCATCCAGCGATACACCAAGGCACGCAGGGCATACATGCCGACCACGTGCAGCAGCGAGAAGACCACGCTGGCCAGAAGATACTCGGCCACCTTGCGCAGCCCGCCCGTCCAGCGCAACGGCCGCCACGCGGTGAAGCGCACCAGAGGCCAGACCAACAGCAGCCAGCCCAGGTTGCTGGACCACTCCCACACCACCGGCTCCCAGTCGGCGAACGCCAGACCCGCCTTGTGCACGTCCATGACCACCGTGATGCTGTTGAAGGTGGCGTTCCAGGCGATATAGACGACCCAGAATCCCACCTCGACCGTACGCTTCCAGGGCAGCAGCCGCTCGTAGGCGGTGGGTCTCGATGCTTGCATGCCGCAATTCTAAGGGACCCGGCGGTCCCGTCCGGCCCCGCAGGTCCGCGGTTGGTCCCCAATCTGGGGCGGATGGTCACATTGGGCTGGTTCGGCCTGGGACAGTGCGGAAACACTACCCGCCTCTTCGGCCGATGCTCTGCCATGAACGCGTCCCCGACCGCTTCCTCCCTCGGCCCTGAGCGCACGTGCCGGCATGAAACCGCTTCGAACGGAGCCCGGGGCCGCTCCGAACTGAAGCTGCTGCTCGTGCTGGCGCTCGTGCGCTTCCTCGTGCATGTGTGGCTCAACGGTGCCTACGGCTTCCACCGGGACGAACTGCAGGTGCTGGACGACGCCCGCCATCTGGACTGGGGCTATGTGCCCTACCCGCCGCTGGTGCCGTGGCTGGCGCGAGTGGAGCTGGCGGTGTTCGGGACCTCGCTCATTGGCTTTCGCGTGATTGCCGCGCTCGCGCAGTGCGGTGCGATGGTGCTGGCAGGGCTGATCGCCGCCGAGCTCGGCGGCCGGCGCTTCGCCCAGGTCTGCGCGGCGCTGGCCACCGCATGCATGCCCTTTGGCCTGGTCAACAGCAGCATCCTCATGTACTGCGGTCCCGACCTGTTGTGGGTGGTGGCGGCCGGGTGGCTGGTGCTGCGCCTGGCCAAGGACGGCGATCCGCGTCTGTGGCTGGCGCTCGGGGTGATCTTTGGCCTTGGGCTGATGACGCGCTACACCATCGTGTTCTGGGCCGCGGGCCTGGCCGTCGGCGTGCTGGGCGGACCGCTGCGCGCGCAACTGCGCACGCGCTGGCCCTGGTTGGGCGTGGGCGTGGCCTTCGTGATCTTCCTGCCGAACGTGGTCTGGCAGGTGCGGCACGACTTCATCTACCTGGACTTCGTCGCCCACATCCACGCCCGCGACGTGGCCATCGGCCGCACCGACCTGTTCTTCCCCGAGCAGCTTTACGCCAACGCCAGCGCGCTGACCCTGCCGGTCTGGCTGGCCGGGCTGGGGTTCCTCACGCTGGCCGGTTCCATGCGCCGTTACCGCGTGCTGGCCTGGATGTATGCGGTGCCGTTGCTGCTGTTCGCGCTCTCGCGCGGCCGTGGCTACTACATGGCGCCGGGCTATCCGATGCTGTTGGCGGCCGGCTACGTGGCCATTGAGCGCTGGTGTGCGTCCATGTCCGCCGGTCGCGCGCGTGGACTGCGCATTGCGGTCGCCGCCCTGCTGGCGGTCGGCCTACCGCTGGGCGCCGCGCTGCATCTGCCGATCGCGCCGGTCAATTCCCCGCTCTGGCAGCTGACCCGGCGTCTGCACGGGGACTACGCCGAGCAGGTGGGCTGGCAGGAACTGGCCCAGCGCGTGGCTGCGATCTACCGTGGCTTGCCCGCCGCCGAGCGGGCCAACGCGGCGATCCTGGCCAACAATTACGGCGAGGCCGGCGCCATGGCGCTATATGGCCCGGCGCTCGGCCTGCCGCCGGTGATCAGCCGGACCAACTCGGCCTGGTATCGCGGTTATGGCGACCCGCCGCCAAGCGTGATCATCGAGCTGGGCAATACCGCCGAGGACCAGCGCGGGAGTGTCGCCAGGTGCAGCTCGCACGGCATCTTCCGCAACCGCGAGGGGGTGGCCAACGAGGAATCGGCGAACGGCTACGAGATCTTCGTCTGCCGCGACATCCCGCCGATCTGGCCGCAGATCTGGGGGACCAAACCTCGGTTTGGCTGAGCCGCAGGCGGCCTGATTCAGGTCGGAACGCAATGCTCGACAATGAGCTGGATGGCATCGCCGCCGCGATAGTCGTCCGGCGCCAGGCGATAGGCCAGGTGCACGCGTGCGGCCGGCGGCTCGCGCGTGAGGCCGTTGAAGTGAATGGCGTTGAGCGGCGCGGCGCGTTGCGGGCAACGCAGGACCAGCTTGAGATGCCGTTCGCCCACCGCGCGCCAGTCGATCACCTCGAACACGCCATCGAACAGCGGCTCGGCAAACCCCTGCCCCCACGGCCCGCCATCGCGCAACGCCTCGGCATGGACGCGATCGAACTCATGCGGGGCCAGTTCGCCGTCGCTGAGCAGTTCGGCCTGCAGCAGCGCGGCGTCCAGGGTGGCGGATACCTGGGCGACAAAGGCCGCCTGGAAGGCCGGCAGATGCTCCAGTTCAAGGCTCAAGCCGGCCGCCATCGCGTGGCCGCCGAACTTCTGCATCAGGCCCGGGTGCTGGGCATCGACGGCGGCCAGCGCATCGCGGATATGGAAGCCCGGGATCGAGCGCGCCGAACCGCGCAGCGCCGTGCTGCCAGGCTCGGCCGGGGCGAAGGCGATCACCGGGCGGTGCACGCGGTCCTTCATCTTGGAGGCCACCAGCCCGACCACGCCGGGATGCCACTCGGCATCGAACAGGCACACCGCCAGTGGCGCATCACCCTCCAGCGCGGCCAGCCTGGCCAGAGCGGCCTCGGCCTCGTCGGTCATCTGCTGCTGTACGCCGCGACGCTCGGCGTTGATGCCGTGCAGGATGCCGGCCATCTCGCGCGCCGGCGCATCCTCGTCGCACAGCAGGCAGGCGATGCCCAACGCCATGTCCTCCAGGCGCCCGGCCGCGTTGAGGCGCGGGCCGATGGCAAAGCCGATGTCGGCGGCGGTGAGGGTTTCGGCCCGGCGCCCGCAGACCTGGATCAAGGCGCGCAGGCCGGCGCAACCCTGTCCGGCACGCAGCCGACGCAGGCCAGCCGAGACCAGGGCGCGGTTGTTGGCGTCCAGCGGCACCAGGTCGGCCACGGTGCCGACCGCGACCAGGTCCAGCAGCGTGGACAGATCCGGCTCCGGCGACGGCAGCCGGCCGGCTTCGCGCAGATATTTCCGCAGCGCCAGCAACACGTAGAACATCACCCCGACCCCGGCCAACGATTTACTCGGGAAGCCGTCGCCGGCCAGGTTGGGATTGACGATGGCATGGGCCTGCGGCAACCGCGGCCCGGGCAGATGGTGGTCGGTGACCAGCACCTGCCAGCCCAGCGCCCGCGCCTGTTCGATGCCGGCGTGACAGGCGATGCCATGGTCCACGGTGACCAGCAGGTCGGGCTTGAGCTCTGCCAGTTCGGCCACCAGCCCCGGCGAGAGCCCATAGCCATGGGTGACCCGGTTGGGCACGGCCGGGGTGACATGGCGCGCGCCGAGCAGGATCAGCCCGCGCACGGCCGTGGCGCAGGCGGTGGCGCCGTCACAGTCGAAATCGCCGACCACCACGATGTGGCGGTCCTGGGCGATGGCCTCGGCCAGCAGGGCCACCGCCGCGTCCATCCCGGTCAGCAGGTCCGGCGCATGCAGCTGCGCCAGACGCGGCCGCGCGCGGGCATCATCCAGCGCGCCGCGACCGGCGTAGACCCGTTGCAACAGGGGCAGGACGGTGCCGGACCATTGCCCACCCGGCGCAGCGATGCGACGGGTGATCCGCGTGGCTGCGCTCATGCGTCCAGCTGCGGCAAAGCGCGGCGCAGCAGTCGCCAGCGCTGGCCAGTGCGCAGGGTGAACTGAGTCCCGTCCTGAAAATCCAGCACCACCTGCGCGAGCTTGCCGCCGCGCAACTCGGCCAGCAGCGGCATGAGCGCCTCATCGACGAACATCGCGCGCGACTTTAGGTGCCGCAGGTCCACCAAGGCATCGACGCCTTCTTCGATGGATTCGGGCACGCCGGCCTGACCCGACAAGGCACGCAACAGGTCGTCGCGGCTGCGGACCTGTCGATAGACCGTGCGCACCGACTGCGGCAGCACGCCCTGCCCCCAGAACCACAGCGCATTGACCGCCGGCTTGCCCTGCGCGGCGCGCTGGGCATTCCACGGATGCTGGTGCAGCAGCACCTGCGCCTCGGTAAACAAGGCGCGCCACCGGCGCCCGGTTTCACCGTGCGGAAGATGACCGAACAGGTCGTCGCCCACCACGTCCTCCGGCGCGGCGAAGTCCGGCAGCGGGCTGTCCGAGGGCAGGCGCAGGTACCAGCGCGACGGCTCCGGCGCATCCAGCAGCAGGCCGGCATCGCCGAACAGCGGCTTCAAGGCGGGCAGTAATGCGGCCACATCGCTGGCATCCAGACCCAGGGCCGGCCCGTGGGCCAGCAATCGCGCCCCGGTCATGTCCGGGGCGAGATAGGCGGGATCGGCGCGCAACCAGCGACCTCCGGCGGCATCACCGGCGTCCAGCTGCCGGGTCAGCGCCGCCACGGGCCAGTGGTCGGGAACAAGCTGGAAGTGGCGGCGCAGCTGGGCGCGTTCGCCTGACTCGCCTTGGGCGCGGTCGGCGCGGCCCAGGGCCTTGCCGACCTGGGCCGGCAGGGCGCCGGCGAACCTTGCGCGCGCCGGCAGCAACAGCGTGGCGGAGGCCATGCCTGCGAGGGACTCAGGCGCCGTAGGAGACGCTGACGATCTCGTATTCGTGCTCGCCCGCAGGGGCCTGGATGGTCACGCTGTCCCCCTCGTTCTTGCCGATCAGCGCACGCGCGATGGGCGAGGAAATGGCGATCAGCGACTGCTTGATGTCCGCCTCCAGGTCACCGACGATCTGGTACTTCTTTTCCTCGTCGGTCTCCACGTCGGCCAGGACCACGGTGGCGCCAAACACCACGCGCGAGCCGGCGTTGAGCGCGGCCACGTCGATCACCTCGGCCGTGGACAGCTCGGCCTCCAGCTGGTTGATGCGGCCTTCGATGAAACCCTGTTGTTCGCGGGCGGCGTGGTACTCGGCGTTTTCCTTCAGGTCGCCGTGCGCGCGCGCCTCGGCGATGGCGGCGATGACCTCCGGGCGCTTGACCGACTTCAGCTGGTCCAGCTCGTCACGCAGGCGCTGGGCACCCTGTTTGGTGATGGGGGCTCTCATGATTGCAGCTCCTTGTGCAGCTCCTGGAGTGCCAGCACCGGACCGGTGCCGCGGAACTCCAGCGAGTTCACCAGCGCGCGGGCGCCGGCGATCGTGGTGGAATACGTAACGCGCTGCTGCAGCGCCTCACGACGAATGGAGAACGAATCGGAGATCGCACGACGGCCTTCGGTCGTGTTGACGATATACACGATCTCGCCGTTCTTGATCAGATCGACGATATGCGGGCGGCCATCGGTGACCTTGTTGACCTGCTCGCATTCGATACCGTGCTCACGCAACCATTTTGCCGTGCCCACCGTGGCCACCAGCGTGAAGCCACGCTCGATCAGGGCCTGGGCCACCGGCAGCACGCGCTGCTTGTCCGGGTCGCGGACCGAGACGAAGGCCTTGCCCGGCTGCGGGGCCTTGATGCCACCCGCCTCCTGCGCACGCGCCATCGCCGCGCCGAAGCTGCGGCCCACGCCCATGACCTCGCCGGTGGAGCGCATCTCCGGCCCGAGGATCGGGTCGACGCCCTGGAACTTGGCGAACGGGAAGATCGCTTCCTTGACTGAGTAATACTCCGGCACGATTTCCTTGGTGGCGCCCTGCTCGGCCAGGGTCTTGCCGGCCATGCAGCGCGCGGCGATCTTGGCCAACGGCATGCCGGTGGCCTTGGACACGAACGGCACGGTGCGCGAGGCACGCGGGTTCACTTCCAGCAGGTAGACGATGTCTTCGCCGTTCTCGCCGGCCTGGATCGCGAACTGGGTGTTCATCAGGCCGACCACGTTCAGGGCCTTGGCCAGTTCGACCACCTGGCGGCGCAGCTCGGCCTGGGTTTCAGCCGAGAGCGAGTAAGGCGGCAGCGAGCAGGACGAATCGCCCGAATGCACGCCGGCCTCCTCGATGTGCTCCATCACCCCGCCGATCAGGACGTGGCCGTCCTTGTCGGCGATGATGTCCACGTCCACTTCCACGGCGTTGTCCAAGAAGCGGTCCAGCAGCACCGGCGAATCATTGGAGACCTTGACCGCGTCGCGCACGTAGCGCGCCAGGTCCGACTCACCGTAGACGATCTCCATCGCGCGGCCGCCGAGCACGTAACTCGGGCGCACCACCAGCGGATAGCCGATCTCGCGCGCCAGCAGCAGGGCTTCCTGGTCGTTGCGGGCGATGCGGTTCGGCGGCTGCTTCAGGCCCAGCTTGTCGACCAGCTTCTGGAAACGCTCGCGGTCCTCGGCCAGGTCGATCGAATCGGGCGAGGTGCCGATCACCGGCACGCCATTGGCTTCCAGCGCGCGCGCCAGCTTCAGCGGGGTCTGCCCGCCGTACTGCACGATCACGCCCTTGGGCTGCTCCAGCTCGACGATGGCCAGCACGTCTTCCAGGGTCAGCGGCTCGAAGTACAGGCGGTCGGAGGTGTCGTAGTCGGTGGAGACCGTCTCCGGGTTGCAGTTGACCATGATGGTCTCGTAGCCGTCCTCGCGCAGGGACAGCGCCGCATGCACGCAGCAGTAGTCGAACTCGATGCCCTGGCCGATGCGGTTGGGGCCGCCGCCCAGGATCATGATCTTGTCGCGACTGGTCGGGTTGGCCTCGCACTCGTCCTCGTAGGTCGAATACAGGTAAGCGGTGTCGGTGGCGAACTCGGCCGCGCTGGAGTCCACGCGCTTGTACACCGGCTTGATGCCCAGCGCCTTGCGCAACACGCGCACGGCGTTCTCGTCGGTGCCGGTCAGCTGGGCCAGACGGGCGTCGGAAAAGCCGGCGCGCTTGAGCTTGCGCATGCGCGTCTTGTCCAGCGAGCCCAGCCCGTCGGCCGCCACCTGCGCCTCGTCGGCGATCAGGTCGTGGATCTGGTCCAGGAACCACGGGTCGATGAAGGACAGCGCGAACACCTCTTCCACGCTCATGCCGGCGCGGAACGCGTCGCCGACATAGAACAGGCGTTCCGGGCCCGGCGCCTTGAGCTCGCGGCGCAGGGTGGTCAGGTCGTCCTCGTTGGACAGGTCCAGGCCGGTGGGATCAAAGCCGACCTTGCCGGTCTCCAGCCCACGCAGCGCCTTCTGCACCGACTCGGAGAAGGTCCGGCCCATGGCCATCACCTCGCCCACCGACTTCATCTGCGTGGTCAGTCGCGCATCGGCCTGCGGGAACTTCTCGAAGGCGAAGCGCGGGATCTTGGTGACCACGTAGTCGATCGACGGCTCGAACGAGGCCGGGGTCTTGCCGCCGGTGATCTCGTTCTTCAACTCGTCCAGGGTGTAGCCCACGGCCAGCTTGGCGGCGACCTTGGCGATCGGGAAGCCGGTCGCCTTGGAGGCCAGCGCCGAGGAGCGCGACACGCGCGGGTTCATCTCGATCACCACCACCCGGCCGGTGGTCGGGCTGATGCCGAACTGCACGTTGGAGCCGCCGGTATCCACGCCGATCTTGCGCAGCACGGCGATGGAGGCATCGCGCAGGCGCTGGTATTCCTTGTCGGTCAGGGTCTGGGCCGGGGCCACGGTGATCGAGTCACCGGTGTGCACGCCCATCGGGTCCAGGTTCTCGATGGAGCACACGATGATGCAGTTGTCCGCGGTGTCGCGAACCACCTCCATCTCGAACTCCTTCCAGCCCAGCACGGACTCTTCCACCAGCACTTCGTGCACCGGGGACAGTTCCAGACCGCGCTTGATGATCTCCTCGAACTCCTCGCGGTTATACGCGATGCCGCCACCGGTGCCGCCGAGGGTGAAGGACGGGCGGATGATGGTCGGGTAGCCGACCTTGGCCTGGATCTCCACGGCCTGCTCGAAGCTGCGCGCGACCTCGGCCTTGGGGCACTCCAGGCCGATCTCGCCCATCGCCACGCGGAACAGCTCGCGGTCCTCGGCCATGCGGATGGCCTCGCGCTTGGCACCGATCAGCTCGACGTTGTACTTCTCCAGCACGCCGTGGTCGGCCAGGTCCAGCGCGCAATTCAGCGCGGTCTGTCCGCCCATGGTCGGCAGCAGCGCGTCGGGCTTCTCCTTGGCGATGATCTTCTCGACCGTCTGCCAGTTGATCGGCTCGATGTAGACCGCGTCGGCCATCTCCGGGTCGGTCATGATCGTGGCCGGGTTGGAGTTGACCAGGACCACGCGGTAGCCCTCGTCGCGCAGCGCCTTGCAGGCCTGTGCGCCGGAGTAATCGAACTCGCAGGCCTGGCCGATGACGATCGGGCCGGCGCCGATGATGAGGATGGTCTTGAGGTCGGTGCGCTTGGGCATTTCGCTACTCGTGTTGGCATCGCGCGAACGGCGGCGACGCTGGAATCGAAAGGCATGGCCTGGACCATGCCGACAAGGCAGTCAGGTGCGCGGGCTCACCCGCGCGCCTGGGCTCCCATCAGCTCGACAAACCGGTCGAACAGCGGCGCCACGTCATGCGGGCCGGGCGACGCTTCCGGGTGGCCCTGGAAGGAGAACGCTGGGGCATCGGTCAGCGCGATGCCCTGGTTGGTGCCGTCGAACAGCGAGCGATGGGTCACCCGCACGTTGGCCGGCACACTCGCCTCGTCCACGGCGAAGCCATGGTTCTGCGAGGTGATCATCACCCGGCCCGAGTCCAGGTCGATGACCGGATGGTTGGCGCCGTGGTGGCCGTGACCCATCTTCATGGTCTTGGCCCCTGCGGCCAGCGCCAGCAGCTGGTGGCCCAGGCAGATGCCGAAGGTCGGCACCTTCTGCGCGACGAATTCCTTGATCGCGGCGATGGCGTAGTCGCAGGGTTCCGGATCGCCAGGGCCATTGGACAGGAACACACCGTCGGGCTTGAGCGCCAGCACCTCGGCGGCCGGCGTCTGCGCCGGGACGACGGTGACCTCGCACCCACGCTCGGCCAGCATGCGCAGGATGTTGAGCTTCACGCCGTAGTCGTAGGCCACCACCTTGAACTTCGCCTCGACCTGTACCGGCGCGCCGGTATCCAGGTCCAGCTGACCCTCGGTCCAGGGATAGGTCTTGTCGGTGGAGACCACCTTGGCCAGATCCATGCCCTTGAGGCCAGGGAACTTGCGGGCGGCTTCCAGTGCCTGCTCGACGTCGATCTGCCCGGCCATGACCGCGCCGTTCTGCGCGCCCTTCTCGCGCAACAGGCGGGTCAGCTTGCGGGTGTCGATGCCGGAAATGGCGACCACGCCGCGTGCGCTCAGCCAGTCCTGCAGCGAAACCTGGCTGCGCCAGCTGCTGGGACGGCGCGGTACGTCGCGCACGATCAGGCCGGCCGACCAGACCTTGGCGGCCTCGTCGTCCTGGTCGGTGCAACCGGTGTTGCCGATATGGGGATAGGTCAGCGTCACCAGCTGACGCGCGTAGGACGGATCGGTGACGATCTCCTGATAGCCGGTCATGGCGGTGTTGAACACCACTTCGCCGACGGACAGTCCGTTTGCGCCGACCGATTCGCCCTCGAATACGGTGCCGTCTTCGAGGACCAGGATTGCGGGTTGGGTCACTGCAGGTTCGCCTTGGGGATGGAGGAAAACCCTGTGCCCACGTCAAACTTGCGGCTGCAAGAAACCGCGGACGCGGCGCTTCTCCGGTCCGAGGTGATGTGGTCATCAGGCGAGTGCGAATTGTACGGACCCGGGGGGTCGGGCGCCAGCCGTATTTTTCACATGGATGACGCGGCCGGACGAGATCCGATCAAACCCCGTCGGAACCAGCGTGCCGCCGCAGCCTCGCGCAAACCATGCCAGGACGCGCGTTTGGCGCCTGCCAACGCAGAACCACCGGCCAGGAACGGCGACTACACTGGCATTGATGACGCTGAACGCCTACTGGGTCCACACGCTGCTGGAAGCGGCCGCCTATTCGGTCGGCTTCCAGCTCTACCTGCGCCAACGCCGCCGCCTGCCCCTGCCCGGCCAGACCGATAAGGTCCAGGCCCTGTTGCTGGTCGGCGGGACCGTCCTGGGCGCGGCGCTGGGCAGCAAGATCGCCTACTGGCTCTACGACCCGGCCTATGCCTTCACCGATTTCCCGACGTTGCGCCGGCTGCTGGAGGGCAAGTCGATCATCGGAGCGCTGCTCGGCGGCTGGGCCGGTGTGGAGATCGCCAAGCGCCTGGCCGGGATCCGCGGTTCGACCGGGGATGCCTTCGTCCTGCCATTGACCATCGGGATGATCATCGGGCGCATTGGCTGCTTCCTGGGCGGACTGGCCGACCACACCTACGGCAATCCCACGTCCCTGCCCTGGGGCGTGGACTTCGGCGATGGCGTCCCGCGCCACCCGACCCAGCTTTACGAGATCGCCTTCGTCGCGCTCTGGGGCGGCCTGCTGACCCTCTACGGCGATCGCCTGCCGCGCCCGGGCGACCGCTTCAAGCTGTTCCTGGTCGGCTACCTGCTGTACCGGCTGGTCATCGAGTCCATCCGTCCCATCCCGGTGTACTACTTCGGCCTGCTGTCAGGCCTGCAGCTGCTGTGCGTGCTGGGCGTGGCCTACCATGTACGCGACCTCCCACGCATCGCATGGACCCCTGCATGGCGGCAAAAGTAAGGCCTTACCTGTTCTACGACACCGCCGTGTCGGTGTGCTCGACCTGCCTGCGCCGGGTGGAGGCCACCATCCTGTTCAAGGATGGCGGCGTCTACCTGGAGAAGTGGTGCCCACAGCACGGCCGCGAACGGGTGCTGGTGGCCGACGACATCGACTACTACCGCCTGTGCCGCGAGCGCTTCATCAAGCCGCCCGAGCTGCCGCAGCGCTTCAACACCGAGCGGCGCTGGGGCTGTCCCTACGACTGCGGGCTGTGCCCGGAGCACATGCAGCACAGCTGCCTGACCCTGATCGAGGTCACCGACCACTGCAACCTGCGCTGCCCGATCTGCTATGCCGATTCGGGGCCGCATCGCCCCGGCTTCCGCGACCTGGCCACCATCGAACGCATGCTCGATGCGGTGGTCGCCAACGAGGGTGAGCCGGATGTGGTCCAGATCTCCGGCGGCGAGCCGACCCTACATCCGCAGTTCTTCGAAATCCTCGACGCGGCCAAGGCGCGGCCGATCCGCCATCTCATGGTCAACACCAACGGGCTGCGGATCGCGAAGGATCCGGCGTTCGTCGAGCGTCTGGCCGGCTACATGCCCGGCTTCGAGCTGTACCTGCAGTTCGACTCGCTGCGTGATGAGGTCCATCAGGAACTACGCGGCGCGCGCCTGGGCGAGATCCGGCGACGCGCGTTGGAGGCGCTGAACCGGCACGACATCTCCACCACCCTGGTGGTGACGGTCAAGAAAGGCCTCAACGACGGCGAGCTCGGCGAGATCATCGACTTCGCCAGGCGCCAGCCCTGCGTGCGCGGGGTGACCTTCCAGCCGATCCAGCATGCCGGCCGCACCGAGGGCTACGACCCGGCGCGCGACCGCCTGACCCTGACCGAGGTCCGCCGCGGCATCCTCGAACAGAGCGACTTGTTTCGCCCCGAGGACCTGATCCCGGTGCCTTGCCATCCCGACGCGCTGGCGATGGCCTATGCGTTGAAGCTGGAGGATCGCGTCCTGCCATTGACCGGCCTGATTCCGCCGGAGGTGCTGATCGAGGGCGGCCGCAACAGCATCGTGGTGGAAAAGGACGCGTCGCTGCGCGAGGCCGTGTTCAAGCTGTTCGCCACCAACCACTCGCCGCAGTCGCAAGCCTGCTCGCTGGCCGACCTGCTGTGCTGCCTGCCGCAGGTGCAGGCCCCGCAGGGGCTGGACTACCGCAACGTGTTCCGCGTGCTGATCATGGCCTTCATCGACGCCGAGGGCTTCGACCTGCGCTCGGTGAAGAAGAGCTGCGTGCACATCGCCCAGCCCGATGGCACGATCGTGCCGTTCGATACCTACAACCTGTTCTATCGCGACGACCGCCGCCAGCAGCTCGACGCCCTGCGCGACTGGGTCGACGGCACACCGCTCAAGGAAGCAACGGCATGAATCTCCCGGACGAACACGACGCCTCGCCTACGGCACCTCCGCCCGAACTTCCCCCTGCACCGGCACCGCAGCGGACCGGCTTCCCGACCTGGGCCAAGATCATCATCGGCATCCTGGCCACCATCGGCGGCCTGACGATCCTCCTGGCGGCCGCGTGCTTCGGCATGATCGCGATGAACTGAGCGACGCTGTCGCCGAGCGAGCGCTCAATCCAGCAGGTCGCGCACCCGATAACTACCCGGCGCGCGTCCGGCCAGCCGGCTGGCGGCATGCAGTGCGCCGCGCGCGAAGATGTCGCGGTTGCTGGCGCGGTGGGTCAGCTCGATCCGTTCACCCAGGCCGGTGAACTGCACCAGGTGCTCGCCGACGATGTCGCCGGCACGCAGGCTGGCATAGCGTGGCGTGGCGCCGGCTGCTTCAGCCCCCTGCCCCAGCGTCAGCGCCGTGCCGGACGGTGCGTCCAGCTTGTGCACGTGATGCGACTCGACAATGTCGCAGTCCCAGCCCGGCAACGCGGCAGCGGCGCGCTCGACCAGTTCGGCCAGCACCGCCACGCCGAGGCTGAAATTGGAGGCCCAGACCAGCGGGATGCCAGCGGCCGCATCGGCCAGTGCCGCACGCTGGGCCTCGGACAGGCCGGTGGTGCCCGAGACGAGCGCGGCCTTGCGCGCCACGCACAGCGCCAGCACCGCATCGAAGCCTTCCGGCAGGCTGAAATCGATCGCCACGTCGAACGCCGGCACGCCGGACAGTTCGGACGCGGCGAAGAACGCCACCCCGTCGACCACGCGCGGCGACGGCGCCCGCCGGGTCACGGCGGCGACCACGTCCAATCCCGGGTGTTCGGCGGCCAGGCGCACCAGGGCCTGGCCCATGCGCCCGGAGGCGCCATGGATCAACACACGCACCGCGTTGCTCACCGGGCCACCCTCATGCCGCGACCGCGCTGGCAGGCAGGGCCGCGATGGCCTCGCTGACCAGTTCGCCCAGCACCTTCATCCCTGTTTCGATCTTCTCGGCCGGCACGGTCACGAAGGACAAGCGCAGCGTGTTGACCTGGGGATCGGTGGCGTAGAACGGCGCGCCCGGCACGAACGCCACGTTGCGGGCAATGGCCTGGGCCAGCAGCGCGGTGGTGTCGATGCCCTGCGGCAGCGTCACCCAGATGAACATCCCGCCTTCCGGACGGGTCCAGGTCGCCGCCGGCGGGAAGTGCTCGGCCAGCGCCTGCAGCATCAACTGGCACTGATGCGCGTACAGGTCGCGGATGGTCGGGATGTGCTCGTCCAGAAAGCCATCGCGCACGGTCTCGTACACGATGCGCTGGCTGAAGGAGGGCGTGTGCAGGTCCGCGGCCTGCTTGGCCTGGACCAGCTTGGCGTACAGCGGCTCGGGCGCGACTACATAGCCCAGGCGCAGGCCCGGGGCGAGCACCTTGGAGAAGGACCCCATGTAGATGCCGCCTTCGGGATTGAGCGACAGCAGGCTGGGCAGATGCTCCCCGCCATAGCTCAGCTCGCCATAGGGATCGTCTTCGACCACCGGCACGCCAGCCGCCAGCGCCTTGGCCACCAGTGCCTTGCGGCGTTCCAGCGACAGACGCTTACCGGTGGGGTTCTGGAAGTTGGGCAGGCAGTACATGAAACGCGCGCCGTCCAGCAGCGCCGGGGTCAGCGCATCGGTGTCGATGCCGCCGTCGTCCGATGGCATGGAGGCGAACGCCGGGCGGAACAGCGAGAACGACTGCAGCGCGCCCAGGTAGCTGGGGGTCTCCACCAGCACCTTGCTGCCCTCGTCGATCAGGGTCTTGCCCAGCAGGTCCAGTCCCTGCTGCGAGCCGGTGACGATCAGCACCCGGCTGGCCGGGACCGGCGCACCGGCGCGGGTGAGCCGCTCGGCCACCCATTCGCGCAGTGGCGCGAAGCCTTCGGTCGGGCCGTACTGCAGCGCGGCCTGCGGGGCATCGGTCAGCACCTTGTCGGTGGCCGCATGCAGGCGCTCGACAGGAAAGGTGGACGCCGAAGGCAGGCCGCCGGCGAAGGAAATCACCTCGGGACGCTCGGTGACCTTGAGGATTTCGCGGATGGCCGAACTGGTCAGGGCCTGCGCGCGCTGGGACAACACGATTGGAGTGTTCATGCCGGCAAGGATACCGCGCGCGCCCGTGCGCCGACGCGCTGCGCTGCGGCAGGCACCGGGCCGGATCGCCGACCCGTCGCTGGCGAAATATTCACCAAACCGATCGAGCGCCTTGCCGGACAAGGCCTGCGAAGGTTGTCCACAGGTTTGTGCCGAGGGTCATCCACATGTCATGTGGATGACTGGGATCACTCAGCCGCGCGGGCACGCCAGGCGCATGTGGAACTCCTCCGGATCCTCGCCCTCGACCACGAAGCCCAGCCGCTCGTACAGTCCGCGCGCCGGGTTGGCCTTCAGCACGTGCAGGGTCACGTCATGTCCGCCTGCCTGCGCCTGGGCGATGTAGTCCAGCAGCAGGCGGCGGCCCAGGCCCTGCCCCTGCAGCTCCGGCGCGATCTGGATCTGCATGACCACCCAGTCCGCGCCGGTCCGGTCCAGCTTGAGCAGGCCGACGATGCGGCCATCGCGCTCCAGCACATCGGCGTGCTGGTAGCCGTTGAGCAGGCGCGCGAGCATGTTGCCCTGCGAGGTGTCCGCGCCGGAGTTGGCCATGTGCTCGCGCATGGTGGTCTCGCGCAGCGCCAGCAGGGCCTGCACGTCTGCGGGACGGGCCGCGCGCCGAATCACGCCCTGCGGCAGCGAAGTCACGTTGATGGGGGCCGGCACGCCATCGAAGCTCCCGGACAGCACCCGCCCTGCCCCGCTGGCATCGACCTCGGCCGCCGCCGCGGTCAGCGCCTGCAGTGAGGTGCCGGTGTCGAACCCCAGGCGGAAGTGCACCTCGCCGGCAGGATTGCGCAGAGAATGCAGCGAGGCGATGCTCACGCCGTGCCGTTCGAACACATGCAGCAAGGCGCGCAACGAGCCGGGCTGGTCCAGCGGCAGGTGCACCGACAGGCTGCGCGGCTCGGCCAGATCGGCCAGCAGGTAGCCGATCCGCTCGAAGCGGTAATTGCCCTCGGCCAAGGCCGCCGGGCCGATGGCGTCGCGGTTGTCGGCCAGCATCCGCTGGCGGAACGCGGCGCGGGCCGCCTCGTCCCCAGCCACGACCTGGTCGCGCAGCGCCGACAACTCCTCGACCAGCGTCTCAAGGGCCGGCCCGACGTGCGGATTACCGAACTGGATGTCCTCGTAGATCGCAGGGTTGAGCGAGAGGATGCGCGCGATCATCGCCCCGTCCATCTCGAAGGATGCAGAGCGATACGGGAACAGCTCGGCCCAGGTGCCCACCTCCGGCGCCAGCCGCCGCAGCGCACCGGCCTGGGCCAGGTGGCCGGCATGGACCATGGCCTGGACCACGGCCATGACCTGGTCGTGGTGCTCGGGCGTGGTGCGTACGCACTGGGCTTCCAGCGCGTCGAGCAGGGTCTGCAGCCACGGGCGCCACGCGTCCAGGCGCGCCTCGCAGACCACCATCGGCCGGCCCTTGAGCGTGGGGGACTTGGGCGGTGCGGTCATCGGGTGCAGGCCGACCACCTCGGCCCGCGAGCGCAGCATCGCGGCCACCGGCTCGGTCTTGATCGAGGTCAGGTCCAGCCACAGCTGGCCGGACTCACGCCCGGCGGCCAGCGCCACGTAGTGCGCGATCACCTCGGCCGTGACCCGGATGGGCGCACTGAACACCAGCACCTGCGCCTGCGCCAGCAAGGCGTCGGGGGATAGCGATGCAGGATCGGACGGGTCATGCCCGATCACCCGCAGCCCCATGTGGCGCTCCAGGAAACGCGCGAGCCAGCGGCCGTAGGCGCCAGCGCTGCCGACGATGCCGACGACGGGAGAAGAGCTGTGCATACTGCGCGATCATGTCCAAAGAGCAGCGCGCATTGTAGGCAAGCGCGGGCCCGCAGGCGGCCTCAGCGATTGACGCCCATCCAGTTGATGCTCTGCGAACCGGTGATCATGACGCGTCCGCGGCGCTTGATCACCGTGTCGGTCGAGCGTGACGACATCCCGAGCATGCCGATGTACAAGGTGCTGCGGGTCTTGACGATGGCCCGAGAGCCATCGGGCGCCACGTCCACCGACACAATGGTCTGACTGGAATCGGGTTTGAAGCGGCCACCGCTGCGTGCGCGCAGCTGGGCCATCTGGCCGATCAATTGGGTAATGCCATCGCACGTTTCCTCGCGATCCTGCTGCATCTGCCGCGAGCGGCCCTCGATCCACACTGTCCCGCGCTGAAGGTAGTCCTCCGACATCATCGCGCACAGTGCCGGCGCATCCAACGCCTCCCCCGCTTCCATCTGCGCCACATAGAACGCCTGCACATCGGCCTCGGTCAATGTGTCGCGCCCGAACCACAGCCAATACGCCACGCCGGCCGCAATGGCCAGCACGCCCAACATCGCGAGTGTTCGCACCTTTGACTCCCCCTGTGACGTCCCTGTTCCCGGCGCCTTGCACGCCGGGGGCATCTCGATCCAACGCCTCAGATCATGCCCAATGTCGGCGCCCTCGCCAAGCACGCCGCAAGGGGCCAGCGCGACGCGCACGATGGGCTTACCGCAGCGCGGGCCACTCGGCGACAATGGATGCCAGCTCGCTGCCCCAGGATCGCCATGTTCGAGATCGCCGTCGTCTTCCTGGTCGTGACCGCGTTGATGGCCTACGTCAACCGCCGCTTCATCGGCCTGCCCGACACCATCGGCGTCATGGTGGTGGCCATGCTGGTGTCGTTCTCGCTGATTGGGCTGGACGCGCTGGGCGTGGCGACCTTCCGCGAGCACGCGACCGCGTTGCTGCGCTCGGTCGACTTCAGCGAGGTGCTGATGCAGGGCATGCTCTCGATGCTGCTGTTCGCCGGCGCGCTGCACGTGGACCTGAGCGAACTGCACAACTATCGCTGGCAGGTGGGCCTGCTGGCGGTCGGCGGCACGCTGGTCTCCACGATCATCGTGGCCTACGGGCTGTACTGGTTGCTGCCGATGCTGGGCCTGCCGCTGGCGCTGCCGTGGTGCCTGGTCTTCGGCGCCTTGATTTCCCCGACCGACCCGATCGCGGTGATGGGCATCCTCAAGTCGGCCCGCGCGCCCAAGAGCCTGGAGCTGGTGATCTCCGGCGAGTCGCTGTTCAACGACGGCGTGGGCGTGGTGCTGTTCGTGCTGCTGCTCGAGGCGGCCTCCATGGGCGATACCCCGGGTGCCGGCGAGGTCGCCAAGCTGGCCGTGCACGAGGTCGGCGGCGGCCTGCTGCTGGGCGGCATCCTGGGATATGCGACCTACCGCCTGCTCAAGAGCATCGACAGCTACCAGGAAGAAGTCCTGATCACCCTGGCCGCGGTGCTGGGTGGCTACGCGTTGGCCAACCGCCTGCATGTGTCCGGGCCGCTGGCGATGGTCGTGGCCGGGCTGATCGTCGGTAACCGCGGGCGGCGCCTGGGCATGTCCGATACCACGCGCAAGTACCACGACCTGTTCTGGGCGCTGCTCGACTCGATCCTCAATGCCGTGCTGTTCGTGCTCATCGGCCTGGAAGTGCTGGTGGTTCCCTTCAGCCTGGCCCTGCTGGGCGCGGCCGCGCTGACCATCGCGGTCACCCTGCTGGCGCGGCTGGTGGCAGTCGGCACGCCGATCGCGGTGCTGCGCAGCGGGTTCGGCCTGCCGCGCGGGTCATGGAAGGTGCTGACCTGGGGTGGACTGCGCGGTGGCATCTCGGTGGCGCTGGTGTTGTCGCTGCCGGCCGGCGAGACCCGCGACATGCTGCTGGGCATCACCTATGTCGTGGTGGTGTTCTCGATCCTGGTCCAGGGACTGACCATCGGCCGGGTCGCGCGCAGCCTGCCGATCAGCCAGGCGCCGCCACGGCCTGACGCGAGCGATCCACACGCGCACTGAATCCAGACATGAAAAAGCCGGCTCGCGCCGGCTCTTCATGTTGCCTCGAAGCCTGTCCCAAGTGCCCTCAGGACGTCATCCGGTCCCAAAAGCCCTTGACCCCGTCCAGGAACGTGGCCGACTTGGGCGAGTGCTTGCGCGCGTCGTCGCCCCCGAAGGTGGCCTCGAACTCCGCCAGCAATTCGCGCTGACGCGCGGTGAGGTTCACCGGCGTCTCCACCACGACCTTGCAGAACAGGTCGCCGGTGGAACGGCTGCGCACCGACCGCACGCCCTTGCCGCGCAGACGGAAGAGCTTGCCGGTCTGGGTCTCGGCCGGAACGCGGATCTCCGCCTCGCCGCCCAGGGTCGGCACACGCACCGTATCACCCAAGGCCGCCTGCGAAATGCGGATCGGCACGTCGCAGTGCAGGTCGTCGCCGTCGCGCTGGAAGATCTCGTGCTCGCGCACGCGCACTTCCACGTACAGGTCACCGGCCGGCGTGCCCGCCGGACCGGCTTCGCCCTCGCCCGCCAAGCGGATCCGGTCACCGGTATCCACGCCCGCCGGGATCTTGACCGACAGCACCCGCTCCTCCTCCACGCGACCGGCGCCATGGCAGGTCCCGCAGGGGTTACGGATGACCTGGCCGCGGCCTTCGCAATGCGGGCAGGCCTGCTGCATGGTGAAGATGCCGCGCTGCATGCGCACCTGGCCGCGCCCGGCGCAGGTGGTGCAGGTCTCGGTCTTGCCATCTTCCGAACCGCTGCCGTGGCAGGGCTCACAAGCGGCCATGGTCGGGATCTCGATGCGCTTGTCCACGCCGGCCACGGCTTCTTCCAGGTCCAGCTCCATCACGTAGCCGATGTCCGCGCCACGCCGGGCCGCGCGCGCGCCGCCTCCACCGAAGATGTTGCCGAAGATGTCCCCGAAGATATCGCCCATGTCCGGGCCGCCGAAGCCGGCGCCAGGACCGCCACCGCCCATGCCGTGCTCGAAAGCGGCGTGGCCATGCTGGTCGTAGAGGCGACGCTTGCCGCCGTCGGACAGGACCTCGTAGGCCTCCTTGCACTCCTTGAAGGACACCTCGGCGGTGGCATCGCCTGGGTTGCGATCAGGGTGGAACTTCATCGCGCAACGACGATAGGCCTTCTTCAGCTCCTCGTCGCTGGCGTTGCGGGCGACGCCCAGAACCTCGTAGTAGTCGCGTTTGCTCATTGCCGGATGCAGCCTGCGTTGAATGGGGAATCATGGCATCGACGCCGGGCCTTCGAAGGCCTGCGGCGGGCGGTGCCGGAAACGCCGGAGGAGCGGAGCCGTAGCCCCGCTCCTCCATGCGTTCCTATTGCAGCATCGGGCTGCGCTTACTTCTTGTCGTCCTTGACCTCGGTGAACTCCGCATCCACCACGTCGTCGGTCGCGCGGTTGGCCTGCTCGGCGCCGCCCTCGGCACCCGGCGCACCGCCCTGCTCGCCCGCCGCGGCGGCGGCGTAAAGCGACTGGCCGGCTTCTTCCAGCGCCTTGGATTTGGCCTCGATCTGGGCCTTGTCGTCGCCCTTCATCGCGGTTTCCAGTTCACCCAGCGCGGCTTCGACCTTGCCGATCACATCGCCGCCGACCTTGGAGCCATGCTCGGTGATCGCGGTACGGGTGGCGTGGATCAGGCCATCGGCCTGGTTGCGGGCCACGACCAGTTCCTGGAACTTCTTGTCCTCGTCGCGATGCGCCTCGGCGTCGGCGACCATCCGCTGGATCTCGTCGTCCGACAGGCCCGAACCGGCCTTGATCTCGACCTTCTGCTCCTTGCCGGTCTTCTTGTCCTTGGCGGTCACGTGGACGATGCCGTTGGCGTCGATGTCGAAGGACACCTCCACCTGCGGCATGCCGCGCGGCGCCGGGTCGATGCCCGACAGGTCGAAGCGAGCCAGCGACTTGTTGAAGCGAGCCTGCTCGCGCTCACCCTGCAACACATGCACGGTCACGGCCGACTGGTTGTCCTCGGCGGTGGAGAAGGTCTGCGAGGCCTTGGTCGGCACCGTGGTGTTCTTCTCGATGATCTTGGTGAATACGCCACCCAGGGTCTCGATGCCCAGCGACAGCGGGGTCACGTCCAGCAGCAGCACGTCCTTGACGTCACCGGCCAGCACGCCGCCCTGGATCGCGGCGCCCAGCGCCACGGCCTCATCAGGATTGACGTCCTTGCGCGGCTCCTTGCCGAAGAATTCGGCCACGGCCGCCTGCACCTTGGGCATGCGGGTCTGGCCACCGACCAGGATCACCTCGCCGATGTCGCTGGCACGCAAGCCGGCATCGTTGAGCGCGGTGCGGCACGGCTCGATCGACTTCTTGATCAGGTCCTCGACCAGGGCTTCGAGCTTGGCGCGGGTCAGCTTGATGTTCAGATGCTTCGGACCGGAGGCATCGGCGGTCACGTACGGCAGGTTGACCTCGGTCTGCTGCGAGGAGGAGAGCTCGATCTTGGCGCGCTCGGCGGCGTCCTTCAGGCGCTGCAGAGCCAGCGGGTCCTTGTGCAGGTCGATGCCCTGGTCCTTGTTGAACTCGTCGACCAGATAGTCGATGACGCGCGCGTCGAAGTCCTCGCCACCCAGGAAGGTGTCGCCGTTGGTGGCCAGCACTTCGAACTGCTTCTCCCCGTCGACGTTGGCGATCTCGATGATCGACACGTCGAAGGTGCCGCCGCCCAGGTCGTAGACCACGATCTTGCGGTCCTGCGAATCGCCCTTGTCCAGGCCGTAAGCCAGGGCCGCGGCGGTGGGCTCGTTGATGATGCGCTTGACGTCCAGGCCGGCGATCTTACCGGCGTCCTTGGTCGCCTGGCGCTGGCTGTCGTTGAAGTACGCCGGCACAGTGATGACCGCCTCGGTGACGGTCTCGCCCAGGAAGGCCTCGGCGGTCTTCTTCATCTTCTCCAGCACGCGGGCGGAGATTTCCTGCGGGGCCATCTTCTTGCCGTCGGCGGTGGCCACCCAGGCGTCGCCGTTGTCATGGGCCAGGATGCCGTAAGGCACCAGGTCCAGGTCCTTCTTGACTTCCGCGTCGGTGAACTTGCGGCCGATCAGACGCTTGACCGCGTAGAAGGTGTTCTTGGGGTTGGTCACGGCCTGGCGCTTGGCCGAGGCACCGACCAGCACTTCGCCGTCCTTGGTGTAGGCGACGATGGAGGGCGTGGTGCGATCGCCTTCCGAGTTCTCGATGACGCGGGCCTTGCCGCCTTCCATGATCGCCACGCACGAATTGGTCGTGCCGAGGTCGATGCCGATGATCTTGCCCATGGTGATTACTCCGTAAAAGCGAAGGTTTGTCGGGTTGGGGCCGGGTGCGTGCCCGGCCGATGAACCAGATATAAGGACGCTGTGACGCGCTTCAAGCGCTCGTGGAACACAAATTTCCGGCCGCCCTGCGGCCGCTCAGTGCCCGCTCAGTCGTGACGCGCGACGACCACCAGCGCAGGACGCAGCAGACGGTCGTTGAGCAGGTAACCTTTCTGGAACACCTGGATCACGCTGCCCGGGGCCGCGCCGTTGGGCTCGGCCTGGCTGATGGCCTGGTGGTGTTCCGGGTTGAACGGCTGGCCCATCGGGTCCAGCACGGTCAGGCCGTTGTCGTCGGCCACCTTGAGCAGCTGCTTCTGGGTCAGTTCCAGGCCCTCGCGCAGTGGGCTGGGTTCGGTGCCGGCGGCCAGCAGGCCGGCGTCCAGGCTGTCGAAGACCGGCATCAACTGGCCCAGCAGCTTTTCATTGGCGAAGCGGCGCGCTTGCTCCACGTCGCGGGCCACGCGCTTGCGCTGGTTCTCCAGGTCGGCACGATCCAGCAGGACCGAGGCACGGACCTGGTCCAGCTCGTTGCGCAGGGTTTCCAGCTCGGCCTGCAGCAGCGCCTCGGTGGTCTGCTCGGCGGAGGTGGTGTCGGCCGTCGGCTGGCCGTCGGTGTATTCGTTTGCAGTCATGCTCCAGATCCGTCGTTGGCGGGGGTTGGTCCGCCGCAAGGCCCAGCTATGGGGCCGGCGTGGACGGATTCAAGTCATCCCCGGGACGCAGCATTGCCGCGCCGAGCGCATCGGCGGCCGCCTGGACCACCGGAATCACCGTCTGGTACGCCATCCGCGTGGGCCCGATCACGCCCAGCACGCCCAGGACCTGACCACTGGCCCGGTACGGCGCGGCGACCAATGACATGCCATCCAGCGGCGCCAGGCCGGTTTCCTCGCCGATGAAGATGCGCACGCCCGGGGCACTGATCGTGCGTTCGAGCAGTTGCAGGATCTCGCGCTTGCGGGCGAAGGCCTCGAACAGTTCGCGCAGGCGGTCCAGGTCGGACAGGTCCTGCACGCCCATCAACCGGGTCTGGCCGGCCAGCACCATGTCGTCGTCGGACGGCACCAGGGCGTGTTCGGCCAGTTCCACGGTATGGGCCAGCAGGCCTTCCATCTCCGAGCGGGCCGCACGCAATTCGCGCAGCAGCGTGGCCCGGATCTCGGAAATCGGCCGCCCGGCGAAATGCGCGTTCAGGTAATTGGCCACCCGCTCCAGCTCGGACGGGTCGTACAGCCGGCGCGGCTCGATCACCCGGTTCTGCACGTCGTTGTCGGCGAAGACCAAGATGGCCAGCACCCGGCGCCCGTCCAGCGGCACAAAGTCGATATGCCGGAACGCGAACTGCTCGCGCTTGGGCGCCCCAACCACGCCGACGAAGTGGGTCATGGCCGACAGCAGCTCGGAGGCATTGCCCAGCAGGGCCTGGGTACCGGTGCCGGACGGCAGCTCGGCACGCAGGCGGGCGACCTCGCGCTCGGCCAGCGGCTGCATCTGCACCAGGCTGTCCACGAAGACCCGGTAACCCTGCGCGGTCGGCACCCGGCCGGCGGAGGTGTGCGGCGAGCTGAGCAGGCCGGCATCTTCCAGGTCGGCCAGGATGTTGCGGATGGTGGCCGGACTCACGTCCAGGCCCGAATGCCGGGCCAGCGTGCGCGAGCCGACCGGCTCGCCGTCATGGATGTAGCGGGCGATCAGCGTGCGCAGCAGTTGCCGTGCACGCGCATCCAGTTCTGGCCGTCGGGAACTCATGGCCGATAGATAACGGCCCGGACCGGGGTTTGCAACTGCCCGCGCACGGTCTCAGCACGTGCGCCGCCAGGCCCTACAATGCCGGCCGCATATGCTCAGACATCTCACCATCAAGGACTTCGCCGTGGTCCGCGCCACGGACCTGGAATTCGGCCCCGGCATGACGGTGATTTCCGGCGAGACCGGCGCCGGCAAGTCGCTGCTGGTCGACGCCCTCGGGTTCCTGTCCGGCCTGCGCGCCGATGCCGGCGTGGTGCGCCACGGCGCCCAGCGTGCCGAACTGTCGGCCGAATTCGAGCTGCCGCCCAAGTCCCCTGCCCTGGCCTGGCTGGTCGAACACGCTCTGGACGAGGCCGGCGCCTGCCAGCTGCGCCGCGTGTTGCGTGCCGACGGCGGCTCTCGCAGCTGGATCAACGGCCGCAGCGTGACCCTTTCGCAGTTGAGCGAACTGGCTGGGCTGCTGGTGGAGATCCACGGCCAGCACGAACACCAGGCCCTGCTCTCCAGGCCGCGCCAACTCGCCCTGCTGGACGCCTTCGCCAACTGCCAGCCGCAGGCCGAGGCCGTGCGCCGCGCCGCCGCGGCCTGGAGCCAGCGCCTGGACGAACGCGAGCGACTGACCGCCCAGGGCGACGTCTCCGACCGGTTGAATTACCTGCAGCACCAGCTCGACGAGCTCCGCGCCGAGGACCTGGGCCCCGAGTCGATCGAGGCCCTGGTGGCCACGCATCGTCGGCAGGCGCATGCCGCCACCTTGATCCAGGCCTGCGACGACAGTCTGGGCAGGTTGTCCGGCGAGGATGCGCCCTCGGCCAGCCAGCTGTTGCTGCAGACCCGCGGCGAGCTGGCCCGCGCGGCCAGCCACGAACCGCGCCTGGGCGAGGTCGATGCCCTGCTGGACAGCGCCCAGATCCAGCTGGAGGAGGCGCTGGGCCTGCTCAACCAGATCCGCGACGACCTGGACGTGGACCCGGACCAGTTCGAACAGGCCGAGCGTCGCCTGACCCGCCTGCACGACTTGGCGCGCAAGCACCGGGTCACGCCGGAACAACTCGACGAGGTGGCGAGCCGGATCGAGCAGGAACTCGAAAGCCTGCGGGGCGCCGGCGAGCGCCTGGCCGGCCTGAACGCCGAGATCGAAGCCGCCCGCCAGGCCTGGAAGACCGCCGCCGCCGCACTCACCAAGGTCCGCACCAAGGCCGCCGCGGCGCTGGCAAAACAGACCAGCGCCCTGATCGGCGAACTGGGCATGGGCGGCGGCAAACTCGACGTGCTGCTCGAACCGGTCGACACCGAGCGCCCCGACCCACAGGGCGCCGAGCGGGTCGAACTGCTGGTGGCGGCCAACGCCGGCCAGCCGGCGCGCCCGCTGCGCAAGGTCGCCTCCGGCGGTGAACTCTCACGTATCTCGCTGGCCATCGAAGTGGCCGCACTGGGCTCGGACGCGGTGCCGACGATGGTCTTCGACGAGGTCGATTCCGGCATCGGCGGCGCGGTGGCCGACATCGTCGGCAAGAAGCTGCGCGACCTGGGCCGCCAGCGCCAGGTGCTGTGCGTGACCCACCAGCCACAGGTGGCCGCGCAGGGCCACGCCCACTACCGGGTCAGCAAGGCGCCGGTCGAGGGCATGACCCAGTCCTCGGTCGAATCTTTGGATGCGCCGGCGCGCCGCGAGGAACTGGCACGCATGCTCGGCGGGGTGCAGGTCAGCGCCGAAGCCCGCGCCGCGGCCGGCAAGCTGCTCGAAGCCATCGACTGACGCCTCGGGCACCATGCAAAAAGGCCGGGATCTCCCGGCCTTTTTTGCGTTCACGGCGGTGGGCTTACTTGCGCTTCTTGCGCACGTAGAGCACCAGCGAGTGCTCCTCGATCTCGTAGCCGTGCTCGGCGGCGATCTTCTCCTGCAGGGCCTCGATCTCCTCGCTGGAGAACTCGATGACCTTGCCCGAATCGATGTCGACCATGTGATCGTGGTGCTCGCCCCGGTCCAGCTCATAGACGGCCTGGCCGCCCTCGAAATTGTGTTTCAGCACCAGGCCAGCGGCCTCGAACTGGGTCAGGACGCGATACACCGTGGCCAGGCCGATCTCATCGCCCACCCCGATCAAGGCGCGATAGATGTCCTCGGCCGTCATGTGCCGGGGCTTGGCTTCTTCAAGCAGGGCCAGGATGCGCAGGCGCGGGTGGGTGACCTTCAAGCCGGCCTTGCGTAGATCGAGCGATTCCATCGGGGGCTCCCATTCATTGGCGGTTTAGCGCCAGCTGCCTTGCGATTGGGTCGCGGCGAGGGGCGCAGTGTATCATCGGGCGGTTCCTTCCCGACCCTTGCAGACGTCTTGTTCATGCGCAAATTCCTGCTTATCGCCGCACTCGGCCTGGCCACTTCCGGCTGCGGCATCATCTACAAGCAGCCGATCTATCAGGGCAACCTGATCGACAAGGAAGACGTCGACCAGCTCGAAGTCGGGCTGAGCAAGCAGCAGGTCCTGGCCCTGCTGGGCACGCCCTCGGTGGCCGACCCGTTCCACGCCCAGCGCTGGGACTACACCTCCACCCAGCGCACCGACCGCCTGGGCCACGTGCAGATGAAGAACTTCACCGTCTTCTTCGACAACGACAAGGTCAGCAAGTGGGAAGGCGACTACTTCCCCAACCAGGACGACGAACTGGCACGCAATAGCGTGCGGCAGTTCGGCCCGAACCTGGCCAAGGACAAGAAGAAGGACCACGGCGGCGGCTGATCGCTCCGCCTGCCGTCCGCCAAGCGCCGGACCCAGAGCAAGGGCGTCTCCTTAAGCCCTTGCCTTCAGAGCTTCGCAGCGCGCCGTCGGCGCGCCTCCTTTGGATCGACCTGGAGCGGCTGCAGCAGTTCCACGCGATCGCCATCGACCAGCGGTGTCGCCGCAGTCGCCAGCACCCCAAAAACCGCCAAACCGGCCGGCGCCGGACCTGCGCCAAGCCCTGACGCCTGCACCGCGTCCCCGACCGTCGCCCCCTCGGGCAGCGTCAGTGTGACCGCCTCATAGCCACGCGCCCGGGCCTGGACCACCTCGATCCGCATGCCCCGCTCAATCGCCCAGGTCTGCGGTCCGCACGAAGTCGTCCACCATGCGGTCGGCCAGTCCCTGGAACCCCAGGGTGAAGGCGGGGCCCAGCAGTCGGCTGGACGGCTCGAAATCCAGGGTCAGGGTGACCTTGCTGACATCGTCGCCCAGCGACTGGAACTCCCACAGCCCATGCAACTTGCGGAACGGGCCGTCCTTGAGCTGCATGTCGATGCGGCCCGGGCGTTCCAAGGTGTTTTCGGTGGTGAACCAGGTGCGCAGGGCTCCCAGGCCCAGATCCAGCCGCGCGACCATGCGTTCATCGCTGGATTCCAGGATCTCGGCCCGGTCACACCAGCCGAAACGTCGTGGATAGGCCTGGACGTCGTTGACCAGATCGAACATGTACTGGGCCGGATGTTCGACCAGGGCGCTGCGACGAATGGTGGGCATCTTGGGAGTGCGTGTGGGCCTGTGAAAAGTTCTACTCGCCGGGAATCGGCCCATCGGCGACAATGGGCGGATGGCAAAGAAGTCGGACAAGGATAAAGCAAACAGCACGGGCACCATCGCGCTGAACAAACGCGCGCGCCACGAGTACCACCTGGAGGAACGGATGGAGGCCGGTCTTGCATTGCAAGGCTGGGAACTCAAGTCCATCCGCGCCGGGCGCGCCAACATCGGCGAGAGCTATGCGGTGGTGCGCCAGGGCGAGTTGTTCCTGTTCGGCGCGCAGTTCACCCCGCTGATCCAGGCCTCCACGCACGTCGTGGCCGACGACCGCCGCACCCGCAAGCTGCTGCTGCACCGGCGCGAGATCGATACGCTGGTGGGCAAGGTCGAGCGCGACGGCTATACCCTGATTCCCACCGCGATGTACTGGAAGGGCAACAAGGTCAAGCTGGAACTGGCCCTGGCCAAGGGCAAACAGACCCACGACAAGCGCGCCAGCGAGAAGGACCGGGAGTGGGCCCGCGACAAGCAGCGTCTGATGCGCCGGCACAACCGCGACGCGTGAACTCGGCCGCGATCAGGTCTCGGCGAGCATCTTGACCAGGTTCGGCACGCCCCTGCCCTGCATGTAGGGATCGCGGCCGATGTCATTGCAGCGCGCCAGCAGCTCGTCCTTGACCTTGTCGGGGAAGCCGATGAACTCGCGCCGCACCGACAGGAACGCCGCCACCAGTCCGGACACATGCGGGGCGGCCATGCTGGTGCCGCTCATCTCCACCATCCAGGTGGAGCGATCGCGCACCCGGTAGTCGTAGTGCGCCGAGATGATCTTCTCGCCCGGCGCCACCACATCCGGCTTGCGCCGCCCATCGGCGGTGGGCCCCTTGGAAGAAAAATACGACACGCCGTAGGTGCGCGGATTGGACTTGTGGACCGAACCGACCGCGATGGCCTCCTCCAGGTTGGCCGGGTCGCCGATGGTCATGTCCATATTGGCGGCCAGCGCCATCCCATTCTGCTGCACCAGCCAGGCCAGGCCCTCGTTGCCGGCCGCCAGCACCACCACCACGCCCTGGCGCCACAACCGGCGCAGCTCGTTGCAGAGCGGAGTGAAGCCACAACCGTAGCTCTCCGCATCGAACCAGCCGCCCAGGCTCAGGTTCACCCCGTGGATGACCAGCTGACCGGCCTGTTCGTTGATGCGCGCCACCTGCTGGATGCCCTTGATGATCCATGAGTCGCGCCCGTTGCCGGCATCATCGAGCACCTTGAAGCCGTACAGCCGCGCCTGCGGCGCGACGGCGGTGAAGTCCACCGGCTTTCCCCCCTTGTCCCCGGGCAGCGGCGCACTGCATTGCCCGGCGATGATGCCGGCCACGTGCGTCCCATGACCAGCCCGGTCCAGGTGCGTGAACGCGCGCCCATCGTCTGGGCCGAGTTGGCGCGGGCGTCCCCGCACCGTGCAGTCCCACTGCGCCACCACGGTCGGGTGCGCCTTGTCCGCGTGGAAGTGCGGATGGCCCGCGGCGATGCCCGTGTCCAGCACCGCCCAGCCGATGTCCTGGCCCAGGGCGTGGTAGGCCACCTGCGCCGCATCGGCCTGGATGACGCGGCGCGAGCGGTCCAGCAGCGCCCGCTTGCCCGCGTCACGCCACAGGCGCTTGAAATGCAGTGCCTGATAGTCGTCGCGCAGCGACTCGATCTCAAACCGGGTCAGGCGCGCGGAGACGAAACGTTCCAGCGTGTCCTCCAGCACGATCGTCTCGTCCAGCGCCTCACCCGATAACCCGGTCTGGCGCCCGGCCAAGGCGCGGATTTTTTCAACCAGGGCCAGCCGCACCGCATCCTGCGTCAACCCGGCGGACAACTGGTCCAGTTCGAACAACACCTCATGACGGGCTGCATTGCCCTCCGCCTCCATGCGGTCGGACAGATCCTTGAGCACGACGGTCTGGGTCACCGGCTGGTCGAAGCCGGCCCCGACCACGCCGCGCACGCGCTGCCGGACCGAGTCGATGGACAGATAGCCAGAGCCGGAATGCGGATTGCGCGGTCCATCGGGGTTGATCCCAGTCCCGGCCTCGTTGCTGAACCGCCCATTGGCGCCCTGGATGTCGTCGCCCAGGTCCGCGTCCAGGGCGACCGGGTCGCGTCGGTCGGCCACGTTGTGCCAGGCCCGCACGCAGGCGGGGAACGGCAGCTTCCGCTTACCGATGTCCTGCTTGAACATGCTGCGCACCGCCGGCAACCCAAGCGGCGAGCCCAGGGTCAGGAACAAGGCGACGTCACACTCGCTGGCCTTGAGCTTGCGCAGCACCTCGTAGGCGATCATCGAACCCTGGCTGTGGCCGATCACCACGAATGGCCCGCCACCGGCGAGCAGGCGCTCGCGCAGGCTCTCCTCCATCGCCTGCCGCCGCGCGGGGACGAAGAAGAAGTCGTGCACGTCCTGCAACAGCGCCGCGCTGACCAGGCGCAGCAGGATCTCGTTCAACCCGGACCACAGGCTGCTGGCAGCCGGACCAGACGGCGCGGCGGCGCCGGCCTGCATCTGGTCCAGCAACGCCCGAAGGTCCGCCTGCTCACGCGGCGTGGTCGCCAGGTCGTCCACCAGGTCTCGTAGGTCCCCGGGGCCCGGTGGCAGCCCATACACCGACAGCAGGCGCTGTTCGGCCTGGCTGATGGTCGGCCCCTCGTCGCGCTGCGCGCAGGTGGCCACTTCCGGCACCGGGTAGCGCGCGCGATTGACCCAGTAGGCCATGCGCGTGCGCTCGCCCATCGCCATGCCGAACAAGGCCTTGTCCCACTGGCAGCGCAGCACCTCGGCCGGTGGCTTGTTGCCGATGCCGTGCACGTACACCACGGTCATTGCCCGCCCCTGGGCCGTGGCCATATAGCCGGTGCGCCCTGCGGCCTGGGTCTGGTCCGGATTGGAAGCGCGCCCCTTTCCCGGTCGCGCGCGTGCCGGGGTCCGCGGAGCGGTCGTACGCCTGGTCGCCATCCTGGAAGTCCTCCCTGTCTGCCGATGTGTCAGCCTCAACGCCCGCGACGCGGGCCTGCGGCCACGCAACGCAGGCTAACCCCGCTGCGTCGCACGCCTTGTGACTCGTGTCCCCGGCCCCTACACTGGCGGCATCGGGACAATCTTCCGACCTTGTTCGAACCGGGGGTGCACTGGCTTCGACGGGGGTTGCGAAATTACCTGGTGCATGCCGAGGGGGTAGCTTTCCTCGTAAATCCAGCTGCAAACTTCTAGTTGCCAACGACGACAACTACGGTTCGGACTTCGCTCTCGCCGCCTAAACAGCAGTGTTGAGTTGTAGTTCTACAGCCGCCTAAGGCGAACCCCCGAAACCACTTGTGCCCGTGCTCGTGGATGTAGGGTCATTATCACGGAACCGGCTTTGACGGCTGCCTGTCAGTCATCGCTTAACTAAAACAGGCTGGTCCTGGGGTGCGTTTTGCACACCGTGCTGCCACAGGACGAGATCCAACGGTGAGCTAAGCATGTAGTACCGGGGATGGAGTGCCTTCGGACGCGGGTTCGACTCCCGCCACCTCCACCAACACCTTGTTCGGCCGGTCCTGGCGAACAAACACGAAGGGCCTGATCGGACTGGAAGCTCCAGCATGATCAGGCCCTTTTTGTTTTGCTCGGCGCGCGATACGCCACGGCGCGGGACCATTGGAAGATGCCCCGGGCGCTCGGCCCGGGCACCTCCGGTGGCCGATCAGCCTGCCGGCTTGGCGCGCAGGCTTTCCATCACTTCGTAGCAGGCGCCCATGGTGTGGTAGTCGGTCTTGCCGGCCGGACTCTTCTCGTCGCTGTACTTGGTGTTGTCCGCATGCAGGATGCGGTACCAGGCGCCGTATTGGTGGTCGATCATGTGCGCCCAGGCGTACTGCCAGAGCTTGTCGTACCACGCCCAGTAGCCGGCGTCCCCGGTGCGCTGGGCGAGCAGCGCCGCCGCAGCCAGGCTCTCGGCCTGAACCCAGAAATACTTGTCGTCGTCGCAGACGCTACCGTCCGGCGCGAAGCCATAGGCCATGCCGCCGTGGACCGGATCCCAGCTGCGCGCCAGCGCGGTATCGAACAGGTGACGCGCGGTGGGCACCAGCCAATCGGCCTGGGTCTCGCGGTCCAGGATCAGCAGCAGCTTGGCCCACTCGGTCTGGTGCCCCGGCTGGAAGCCCCATGGACGGAACAGGTGCTTGGGATCGTCCTTGTTGTACTCCCAGTCCACGTTCCAGTCGGTGTCGTAGTGCTCCCATACCAGGCCATCGGCCTTGGCCGCCTGGCGCCGGGTCATGTGGTCGGCCAGCAGCAGGGCGCGATCCAGGTAGCGCGCCTCGCCGCTGGCCTGGTAGGCCGCGATCATCGCCTCGCACATGTGCATGTTGGCGTTCTGGCCGCGGTAATCGCTGAAATGCCAGTCGGCGTCGGCCTCATCGCGATAGAGCCCGGGACCGGCCTCCCAGAAGCGCGCTTCCAGCAGGTTCCAGGTCTCGTCCATCCAGTCCCGCGCCTCTTGCACGCCAGCCTTGAGCGCGCTGGCATAGGCCAGCAGCACGAAGGCCACGCCGTAGCAATGGTTGGTCGTGTCCTCGGCCACGCCATCGCGCAGCGTCCAGATGTAGCCGCCATTGGCTGGATTGCGGTGCACGTCGCGCAGGTAGCGCAGGCCGTGCAGCATCGCCGCGTAGTACTCCGGGCGCTGGAACTCGCGCCAGGCCATCGCATAGTTGAAGACGAAGCGCGTGCTGCTCACCAGATGGCGGTGGCCGGCGTCGTAGACGGTGCCGTCGTCCTTGAAATACTGGAAAAAGCCGCCGCGCGGATCGAGCGCGCGTGGGTGGTAGAACGCCATCGTCTGGGCGACATGGTCGCGCAGGACATCGACAGAACGGAAATCGGGAGTAGTCATTGCATTCCTGAAACGAGAGCGAGAACGTCCTTACGGGTCGGCATGGCCGCGAAAGCGCCGGCGCGCGTGACTGCCACCGCGCCGACGGCGGTGCCGAATCCCACGGCTTCGGCCACTTTGTCCGGATCAGCGCAGAAGCCATCGAGCCCCTGCCCTGCGCCTCCCAGTTCGACCAGGCGCAGCAACAGTCCACCGACGAAAGCATCGCCGGCCGCGGTAGTGTCGCGCACCGTGACCTCGAAGCTGGGCACCATGCCCGAGCCGTTGCGGGTGGTCCAGCGCACCGCGCCGGGCCCATCGGTCACCACGATCAGGCGCGCGCGCGCGGACAACAGCCGCGCCACGACGGCCACCCCGTCACCCTGCCCGCCATCGAGGAAGGCCAGTTCCTCACGCGAGAACTTGACCACGTCGGCCTCGGCCAGCGCCTGTTCGATCACCGGCGTCGGATCCATGCCCTGCGGCCACAGCGCCGGACGCAGGTTCATGTCGAAACTGACCACAGCCCCCGCCTGGCGCGCCAACCGCGCACCGGCCAGGCTGGCTTCGGCGATCTCCGGGGCGGTCAGACTGTTGGAGCAGAAATGGAAGACGTCGGCCCGCGACAGGCTGCCGGCGTCGAAATCCGAGGCACGGAACAGCAGATCCGCCGCGGGCGGCCTGTAGAAACTGAAGCTGCGATCGCCGGTCTGGTCCAGCGCGACGAAGGCCAGCGCCGTGCGCGCCTGATCGGTCCAGACAATGTGGTCCACGCCGACGCCAGCGGCGACCAGTTCGTCATGCAGGAAGGTTCCGAACATGTCGCGCGCCAGCATGCCCACGAACTGCGCATCCGCCCCCAGCCGCGCCGCGGCGACGGCCACGTTGGCCGGGGCACCGCCAGCGTACTGCGCAAACGCCCTGGGCTGTCCCTCGACCGGCGGCTGAGCGAGCAGATCCACCAGGACCTCGCCGAAGCAGACCAGGCGCACGGGTGCCGGCGCAGTCACGCCCGCCTCCTCAGCCGGCGACATGGCGCGCCCTCCCTCGCGCCCGGAAGCGCGGTCTTTCCAGCGTGGAACAGGCATAGAGCGTGGAGCTCACGATGGGAGCGATCAGCATGGGATGGAAGGTTTCCGTGCATTTAAATCGTTCTAAATTGTGCACGGACCCGCGCCGCTTGCCTACCCGTCCGACCCGGGCAAGGTTTCACGCCGCCCGGGAGGCCTGAACCAGGCTCGCCCCAGGTCTGGCCTGAACGCGGCCAGGTGTGGACCTGCGCGGGTAGCGCGGGTCGCCCGTGCCGCAGGCATCACGCCCATCGAGCGCACTTCCCCTGCTCAATCGCCAACCCGATCCTCGCGCGGCACGGTCTCGGCGCGGCGGAAGATCGGCGGGACACAGATGCCTCATGGCCTGGTCCGGAAAAGAACGACACCAAGACAGCTCTCTGCGTAGCGCTGCCACGGCGTCCACCAAGCCACCGCCATGTGGACAGGCTTCCGCTACAATCGCCCCGCAACGCGAAACGGGCCGCGATACGCGGCCCGTTCCAGGGTGGGGATCCGTTGGCAGTGCGGGGGTCAGGAACCCTGCTGCTCCACCGGCACCACGCGAATCTCCACGCGGCGGTTCTGCGCGCGGCCGGCATCTGTATCGTTGCTGGCGATCGGATAGCGCTCGCCCATGCCGATGATCTCGAAGCGCTGGCGCATCAGCCCCTGCCCGATCAGGTAGTCGGCCACGGTATTGGCGCGCGCCTCGGACAAAGACTGGTTGGCCGCATCGCTGCCGACGCTGTCGGTGTGGCCGCTGACCTCCACAATGGTCTGGTTGTACTGCTTGAGGGTGGAAGCCACGTTGTTGAGCGCGGGGTAGAACTGCGGCTTGAGGTTGGACTTGCCGAAGTCGAAGGTCACCCCATCAGGCAGGTTGAGCTTGATGACATCGCCATCGCGGCTGACGTCGATGCCCGTCCCGGCCGTTTGCCGGCGTAGTTCGGCCTCCTGCCGATCCTGGTAGACGCCGATGGCGCCACCGGCCAAGCCGCCCACGCCGGCACCCACCAGGGCGCGCTGACGGCGTTCGGTGGCGTCATGGCCACTGAGCAGGCCGACCGCAGCGCCGATGCCAGCGCCGATGAGCGCGCCATTGCGGGTGCGGTTGGGATCGTTGGGATCGTTGGTCTGACCGGTATAGGTGGCGCAACCGGCCAGCACGCTGGCCGAAAGCACGCCGCAGAGCAGCGCGCGCGAAAGGATCTTGTTCTGCATGGTGTCTCGCTCCCCGGGGCGGCCCGGCTTTGTTGCGGTGTCCGCACGCTAGCGGCAAAAGCGACAAAGCAGCATGAACCCCCGTCCCTCCACGTCGGGCCCCATTCAGCCGCGCGAAGACCCTATTAAGGTTCAGCGGGTCGCCGCGTAGGCCGCCAGCGCGCCTTCCCGGCCCGCCGCCAGGCCCACGATCGGCTGGCGCGGATACGTCGGCGCCAGGCGCGCGAGCAGATCCGCAGACTCCCAAGGCGCGAAGCGCGCCTTGACAGGCAGGGTCTCCAGCTCCGGCACCCAGCGGGTGATGTAACGCGCCTGCGGGTCGAATTTCTGCGCCTGGGTCACCGGATTGAACACGCGGAAATACGGCGCGGCGTCGGCGCCGGTCCCAGCCACCCACTGCCAGCCCAGGGTGTTGTTGGCCAGATCCGCATCCACCAGGGTGTCCCAGAACCAGCGCGCTCCTTCCAACCAGTGCATGCGCAGGTGCTTGGTCAGGTAGCTGGCCACGATCATGCGCACACGGTTGTGCATGACGCCGGTGTGCCAGAGCTCGCGCATGCCCGCATCCACGATCGGCACGCCGGTCATGCCCCGCTGCCAGGCCTTGAGCATGGCGGGTTCGGCCTTGGCCCAGTCGAAATGCGCAAAGCGCGGGTTGAGGTTGTCCTCGACCGTCTGCGGAAAGTGGTGCAGCAGGTGGTAGGCGAACTCACGCCAGACCAACTGACGGATGAAGCCGTCGATGTCCTTGTCCAGCCTGGCTGTGCGCACCTGCTCCAGCTTCGCGATCACCCGCCACGGCGCGATCTCGCCGAAGTGCAGATGGGGCGACAGGCGCGAGGTGCCGGTACGGTCCGGCAGGTCGCGCTGCTCCAGGTAGCCCTGCAGGGCGCCGTCGATGAACACCTCCAGCGCCTCGTGCGCCCCGGCTTCGCCCGGTTGCCAGATGTCCCAGAAGCCGGTGTCCCACCCAAGGCGGGGGGCCAGTCCAAGGGCATCGACGCCATCGCTGCGCAGCCTGGAGGACACACCGGGCAACGCGCGCGGCGCCTCCAGCAGGCTGCGCTGCGGCAACGAGGCCATCACGCTGCGGTAGTACGGGGTGAACACCTTGTAGGGTCCGCCGCTCTTGGTTTCCACGTCCCAGGGCTCGGCCAGCAACGCCGCGTTGCAGCTGCGCACCTCGAATCCCTGTTCCTTGAGCGCCTTCTTGATCGTCGCATCGCGCGGTTGCGTGGTCGGCTCGTACTTGCGGTTCCAGAACAAGGCCTGCGCGCCGCTCTGTGCGATCAGGTCCTGCAGCACCGCACTGCTGTCGCCCTGGCGCACCACCAGCCGCGAGCCACGCGCGTGCAGGTCCTGGCTGAGGGCCTTGAGCGAGCGATGGCGCCAGGCATTGGAGGCCGCGCCGGGCGCCCAGCCGCCCTCCTCGTGCGGGGCGTGAATGTAGACCGGCACCGGGTCGAACCCGGCCTCGAGCGCGGCATGCAGCGCGGGATTGTCGGCCAGCCGCAGGTCGCGGCGGAACCAGACCAGGGCAGTGGCCATGGACAAGATCGATCCGGGAAGAAAACGGCGCCATCATGCAGGCGCCGCGTTGCAGCGGCGGTGAAACCGGCCGTGCTACTCGAAGCTGCCCACCGAGTCGTGCGCGAGATTGTCGAAGCGGGTGTATTCGCCGAAGAACTTGAGCTTGATCGACCCGGTCGGGCCGCTACGCTGCTTGCCGATGATGATCTCGGCCAAGCCCTTGTCCGGCGAATTTTCCTTGTTGTAGTAGTCATCTCGGTAGATGAAAACGATGACGTCGGCGTCCTGCTCGATGGCGCCCGATTCGCGCAGGTCGGCCATCACCGGGCGCTTGTCGGTGCGCGTCTCCAGCGAGCGGTTGAGCTGGGACAGGGCGATCACCGGCACGTTGAGCTCCTTGGCCAGGCCCTTGAGCGAACGGCTGATCTCGGAGATTTCGGTCGCGCGGTTTTCGCTGTTGCCCGGCACGCTCATCAGCTGCAGGTAGTCGATCACCACCAGCCCCAGGTCGTGCTCGCGCTTGAGGCGGCGGCACTTGGAGCGCAGCACGTCCGGCGACAGTCCGGGCGTGTCGTCGATGAAGATCTTGGTCTCCTTGAGCATGCGGATGGCCGCGGTGACACGGCTCCAGTCCTCGTCCTCCAGCTGGCCGGTGCGCAGGCGCTGGGCGTTGATGCGCCCGTTGGAGGAAATCAGGCGCAGGGCCAGCTGCGCAGCGGACATTTCCATGGAGAACACCGCCACGGCCTTCTTGGACTTGATCGCGGCGAATTCGGCGATGTTCAGGGCGAAGGTCGTCTTGCCCATCGCCGGACGTGCGGCCAGGATCAGCAGGTCGGTCGGCTGCAGGCCGGCGGTCATCTGGTCGAAGTCGGTGTAGCCGGTCGGCAGGCCGGTCACGTTGCCGCCGTTGTTGAAGCGGTCCTGCAGCACCGAGAACGCGTCCTTCAGCGCGTTGGGCATGGCCACGAAGTCGGTGCGCCCGCGCGAACCCGCCTCGGCGATGGCGAAGACCTTCTGCTCGGCATTGGCCAGCAGTTCGGCGCTCTCGCGCCCCTCGGGCTGGAAGCCGTCGTTGACGATCTCGGTGCCCACGTCGATCAGCTGGCGCATCACCGCCTTGTCGCGCACGATCTCGGCATAGGCGGCGATGTTGGCCGCCGAGGGCGTGGAGCTGGCCAGCTCGATCAGATAGGCGCCATCGGCGATCAGGTCCGACTGGCCCTGCCCTTCGAACCATTCGCCCAGGGTCACCGCGTCGTAGGGCCGGTTGCGCTCGGCCAGCTCGCTGATCGCGCGATAGATCAGCTGGTGATCGCGCCGGTAGAAATCATTGGGCGTGAGTTTGTCGTTGACCCGGTCATAGGCGTCGGTGACCAGCATCAGGCCGCCGAGGACCGCCTGCTCGGCTTCGATCGAGTGCGGCGGCATGCGCAGCTGTTCGATGCGCGAGTCGCTGGGATCGTTGCGGAATTCGCGATCGCGATTTCGATCGCGGCGGGGAGCAGCCATGGTGGATTCTCGGGCAAGAAACAGGCGCGCACAGGCGTCACGCCATGGTAGTCAGCCGGCGGCCCGGCCGGTATGGACAAAGCTGTGGATAAGCTCTGGAGAACATGTGCGCTTGTCGTCGCACCGCCTGCGATCACAGGCGCAAACGACAACGGGCGCCTCGCGGCGCCCGTTGCATCAAACCGCAGACCCGGACAATCAGGCTTCGGCTTGGACCACCACCTTGACGGTGACTTCGACGTCGGCGTGCAGCTTGAGCAGCACGTCGTACTCGCCGACGTTGCGCAGCGGGCCGTCGGCCAGCAGCACTTCGCTCTTCTCCAGCGGCTTGCCGGTCTTGGTGAAGGCCTCGGCGATATCGCGCGGGCTCACCGAGCCGAACAGCTTGCCTTCGGTCGAGGCATTGGCGTAGACGGTGACGCTGGCGTCCTCGAACTTGGCGGCGCGGCTGGACGCCTCGTCGTGGATGCTCTTGGCCTTGGCTTCGTAGTCGGCGCGCTTGGCCTCGAACTCGGCCAGGTTGGCGGCAGTGGCCGGCACGGCCTTGCCCTGCGGGACCAGGTAGTTGCGGCCGTAGCCCGGCTTGACGCTGACCTTGTCACCCAGGACACCCAGGTTGGTCACTTTCTGCAGAAGGATCAGATCCATTTCATTGCTCCGTTATTCGTTAGCGGCACACCTGGCGCCGCAACGCTTGCTGTCCGAATAGGACGGGATTAAGACGCCGGGACTGGCGTCCCGGACATCCGGGCTTCCTCGAGCAACCCGCACATGGGAGTGCGGGCGCTTCCGAGGAGACTCGGATCAGACGTCGTGGTTGTCGGTGTACGGGATCAGGGCCAGGAAGCGGGCGCGCTTGACCGCGGTCTGCAGCTGGCGCTGGTAACGCGCCTTGGTGCCGGTCACGCGGCTCGGCACGATCTTGCCGGTCTCGGTCAGGTACTGGCGCAGGGTGTTGAGATCCTTGTAGTCGATCTCCTTGACACCTTCGGCCGTGAACTTGCAGAACTTGCGGCGACGGAAGAACTTGGACATGTCAGGGTTCCTTAGGCGGCTTCGGAGGAGTCGGCGTCGTCGGACTTGCCGGACTCGTTGCTGCTGTCGTTGCTGTCGTCATCACGACGGCGACGCTCGCCACGCTCGGGCTTGTCGTTCTTCTCGTCCTTGCTCTTCATGATGATCGACATCTCGGTGTCGGCCACGTCGCCGTCGCGCTTCATGATCAGGTGACGCAGGATGGCGTCGTTGAAGCGGAAGGTCTCGGTCAGCTCGGCCAGAGTGGCCTGGTCGACTTCGACGTTCATCAGCACGTAGTGGGCCTTGACCAGATTCTGGATCGGGTAGGCCAACTGGCGGCGGCCCCAGTCTTCCAGGCGCACGATCTTGCCGTTGCCGTTCTCGATGATGCCCTTGTAGCGCTCGACCATGGCCGGCACCTGCTCGCTCTGGTCCGGGTGGACCAGGAACACGATCTCGTAAAAACGCATGTGTTGTTCCCTTTCGGATGAAGGCCGATTCCACCGGAACCGACCGGACAGCCCCCCGCTGGATGCGGTGGAGCAAGAGCCCCGCGAACCGTAGACGGCCGCAGGGAGCAGGAAATTATGTCAGGTCAAGGAGTTGCGTGCAATCGCCCCGCCACCGGCCGTAGATCGGACCTTGGTCCGCTGGAGCTTTCGCATCAGCCCTTCTGTAAGGAAAGCGGACAAAGGTCCGCTTCTACGGGGTGCGGAAAGCAGCGGACCGAGGTCCGCTCTACGGGGGCGTGGCGACCCCCGCGCTCCTACCCGGCCTCAGGCCGCGTCGGCCTGGGTCGTGAAGCTCTCGCCGCAGCCGCACTCGGCGGTGGCATTGGGATTGGCGAACAGAAATTCCTCGCCCAGCCCACGCTTGCCGAAATCGATGGTGGTGCCATCGACCAGGGCCAAACTGTCGGCGTCGACGTAAATGCGCACGCCGTCCTGCTCGAACACCGTGTCGCCGGGACGGGCTTCACGGGCCAGCTCGGTTACATGACCCCAGCCCGAGCAGCCGGTGCGGGTCACGCCGAAACGCAGCCCCAGCGCGCCGGGCGTGGTCTGGACGAACCGCTGCACGCGCTGGTGGGCGATCGGGGTAAGCGTGATGGACATGACCGAACCTCCAAGTGACACCGGGTCAGTATAAGGCGCGCACCGAGTACAGCGTCGCGTCTGGCGGCTGAACAGGCGTGCCGCCCGCGCAGCCAACCGGTAGACTTGCGCGCTCCCCTACATCGGGCCGGCAGGGCCAGGAATCAACGATATGACGGTGGTAAGCGTCGAACATGCGCTGGCGGGCAAGCTCCCGGCCGGCGGCGAGGTGACGGTCCGTGGCTGGGTGCGCACGCGGCGCGACTCCAAGGCGGGGCTGTCCTTCGTCAATGTGAGCGACGGCTCGTGCTTCGCCCCGATCCAGGTGGTGGCCCCCAACACCCTGCCCAACTACGAGTCGGAGGTGAAGCATCTGACCGCCGGCTGCGCGGTGATCGCCACCGGCACCCTGGTGGCCTCGCAGGGCCAGGGCCAGAGTTTCGAGATCCAGGCCGAATCGGTCGAAGTGGTCGGCTGGGTCGAGGACCCGGAGACCTACCCGATCCAGCCCAAGGCGCATTCGCTGGAGTTCCTGCGCGAGGTCGCGCACCTGCGCCCGCGTACCAACCTGTTCGGCGCGGTGACCCGCATCCGCAACTGCCTGTCCCAGGCGGTACACCGGTTCTTCCACCAGAACGGATTCAACTGGATCTCCACCCCGATCATCACCACCTCCGATGCGGAGGGCGCCGGGCAGATGTTCCGCGTCTCCACCCTGGACATGGTCAACCTGCCGCGCAACGCCAAGGGCGAGGTGGATTTCTCGCGCGACTTCTTCGGCAAGGAAACTTTCCTGACGGTCTCCGGCCAGCTCAACGTCGAGGCCTACTGCCTGGCGCTGAGCAAGGTCTACACCTTCGGCCCGACCTTCCGCGCGGAGAACTCCAACACCACCCGGCATCTGGCCGAGTTCTGGATGATCGAGCCGGAGATCGCCTTTGCCGACCTGGCCGAGGACGCGCGCCTGGCCGAGGAGTTCCTCAAGTACCTGTTCAAGGCGGTGCTCGACGAGCGCGCCGACGACCTGGCCTTCATCGCCGAGCGCGTGGACAAGACCGCGATCACCAAGCTGGAGGCGTTCATCAACGCACCGTTCGAGCGCATCGACTACACCGATGCGATCGGCCTGCTGCAGAAATCCGGCAAGAAGTTCGACTTCCCGGTCGAATGGGGCCTGGACCTGCAGACCGAGCACGAGCGCTGGCTGACCGAGGAGCACGTCGGCCGCCCGGTGGTGGTAACCAACTACCCCGAGCACATCAAGGCCTTCTACATGCGCCTGAACGACGACGGCAAGACCGTCGCGGCGATGGACGTGCTCGCCCCGGGCATCGGCGAGATCATCGGCGGCAGCCAGCGCGAAGAGCGCCTGGACGTGTTGGATGCGCGCATGGCGCAGTTCGGCCTGGATGCCTCGCACTACGGCTGGTATCGCGACTTCCGCCGCTACGGCTCGGTGCCGCATGCCGGCTTCGGCCTGGGCTTCGAGCGCCTGGTGGTCTACGTCTGCGGGCTGAGCAACATCCGCGATGCCATCCCCTACCCGCGCGCGCCGGGCAACGCTGAGTACTGAGCATGCATCCTGAGCTGGTCACGCAGTGGATCATCATCGTCCTGGGCGTGGGTGCCTTTGCCGCGGGGGTGATCGGCATCGTGCGCAGCCTGCGCCTGCAGAAGCTGCTGGTGCACAAGCAGGAGCAGGGCCTGGACGCGCAGGCGACCAAGCATGATCCCCAGGTCCGCGCCGCGCTGCGCGGTTTGCGGGTTCCCCTGATCCTGGCCGCGACCCTGGCGGTGGGCTCGGCGGCGGCGCCCTCGCTGGTGCGGATGGCACTGGGATGATCCTGTTCTTCGCCCTGCTGTTCGTGGCCACCGCCATCGCCGGGTTCTGTGCGTTCGTGATTTTCTGGCCGCTGACCCTGGTGCACGTGCGCGACCGCCATCCAGACATCGGCGCGCGCCTGGGACCGGGAGCTTTCATGAAGCCCGCGGCCCTGGCCTGGCTGATCCGGGGCGACTATCGCCAGGCGCGCGATGCATCCCTCAGCGGCCTGGCCACGCCGGCACGGATTTCCGCGGGTGTGATCATTTTCGGCCTGGGCATGGCAGGAGCGCTGTGGCTGGCCTACGAGGTCTTCAAATGAGCGACTCCCCCCACACCCAATGGTGGCTGGCCAGCCTGGGCCGCACCCTGATCTGGGCCCGTCTGCGTATCAAGGACGCCGGCACCGCCGAGGTCCTGGACAGCGATGGCAACACCCTGGCCTACGACAGCGAGGACAGCGCCCGCGCCGCGCTGTTCGATGCCGAGTTCGTCTCCTACGACGGCCTGGACGAGGAAGATGCGCTGCGACGCGGCTTCTCCCTGCACGAGGTCGTGCCCCCCTTCGCCGAGGACGAGGCCGCCCTGCGCCCGCTGATGGTGCAGTCGCTGGGCGGTCGCGCCTGAGCGCCACCACGGTGTACCTGCCGCGGGCTTTTGCCGAAGACGACCTGACGCGGCTGGACGCTCTGGTCGCGCGCGATCCGTTCATCACCCTGGTCACCACCGGCGCCGACGGCAGCCCGCAGGTCAGTCACCTGCCGGTGCTCTACCGGCGCTCGGGTGAGGCGATCCTGCTCGAAGGCCACTGGGCACGTCCCAACCCGCAGGCCGCCCACACCGGGCCGGCGCTGGCCATCGTCCACGGCCCGCACGCCTACGTTTCGCCTTCGGTCTATCCGGACAAGGAGGCGGCCGGCCGCGTGCCGACCTGGAATTACGCGGTCGCCCACCTGCACGGCGCGCTGGAGCGCTTCGATGATGCCGCTTCGCTGGGGCCGCTGGTCCAGCGCCTGAGCGAGCACTTCGAAAGTCTGGTCGGACGCGACTGGCGCTTCGATCCCGAACGCGAGGATCACGCGCGCCAGCTGCGCGGGATCGTGGGGTTTCGCCTGCAGGTCACCCTGCCCGTGCTGAAGTTCAAGCTCAGCCAGAACCACCCGCTCGCCAACCAGCAGGCGGTGGTCGATGACCTGTCCGCACGTGCGGACCCCGAGGCGCACGCGCTTGCGACACTGATGCGCGGCTTGATTGACGCAGCGGACTGACAGACCCGCCGCGGGCGCCGCCATGGCGGCGATTGGGGCTTCGCCGATAACGCCTCATCGCCGCCATGCCGGCTCCCACCCGACCGAACTCGACGCCGTCACCTGCGCGGCGGCACAGTACGACCCAGCGATCCAAATACGAGGTATTGCGATGGACTTGAATCTTTCCGGCAAGCACGCCCTGGTGTGCGGCGCCTCCGATGGCATCGGCAAGGCTGCCGCGATCGAACTGGCGCTGCTGGGCTGCAGCGTCACCGTGCTCGCTCGACGCGAAGCCGCTCTGCAGCAGGTCGTGGCCGAACTGCCGGTCCAGGCTGAAGGACAGGTCCACGGCTATCTGGTCGGCGACGATGGCAAGACCGAGGCGCTGTCGGCCGACATTGCCGCCCTGGCCGCCCGCCAGCCGGTGCACATCCTGGTCAACAACGGCGGCGGCCCGCCGGGCGGCAAGGCCATCGACGCCGACCTGGATGCCTACCTCACCGCCTTCCGCCACCACACCCTGGCCAATCACGCCCGCGTGCAGGCCGTGCTGCCGGGCATGCGCGCGGCCGGCTGGGGCCGCGTGGTCAACGTGGTGTCCACCTCGGTCTACGAGCCCATTCCCAACCTGGGCGTGTCCAACACCGTTCGCGCCTCGGTGGCCGGCTGGGCCAAGACCCTTTCGCGTGAACTTGGCCCCGACGGCATCACCGTCAACAACGTGTTGCCCGGTTTCACCCGCACCGCGCGCATGGACCACATCGTGTCCGACCGCGTGGCCGCCAGCGGCCAGAGCGCCGAACAGGTGATCGAGGGCATCGCCGCCAGCGTGCCGGTGCGCCGCATCGGCGAGGCGGCCGACATTGCCGCGGCCATCGCCTTCCTCGCCAGCCCGGCGGCGGGCTACATCACCGGCGTCAGCCTGGCGGTCGACGGCGGGCGCTTGCAGTCGATCTGATGTCTTCCTGAAGGCGGATCGTCATCCGCCACGGACGCGGCCCGTGCTGCAATCGCGCCCATGCCTGAAGGTCCCGAAATCCGACGCGCCGCCGATCGCCTGTTCAAGGCCGTCGGCGGCCAGCCGCTGGAAAGTGCTTGGTTCCATGCGCCTTCGCTCAAGCCGCGCCAGCGCGAGTTGGTCGGCGCGCGCATCACCGCCATCGACACCCATGGCAAGGCCATGCTCACCCGCTTCGACAACGGGCTGACGCTCTACAGCCACAACCAGCTCTACGGGGTGTGGATGATCGCGCAGGCCGGCGAGCGGCCCGAGACCAACCGCAGCCTGCGCGTGGCGCTGGAGACCGAGAAGACCGCGATCCTGCTGTATTCGGCCTCGGACGTGGCCCTGTGGCAGGACGCGGAACTGGCATCCCACCCGTTTCTGTCCAAGCTGGGGCCGGACGTGCTGGACAAGCGCCTGACCGCCGCGCAGGTCGCCCGGCGCCTGCATGAGTCCCGGTTCGCGCGCATGTCGCTGGCCGCATTGCTGCTGGACCAGGCGTTCCTGGCCGGGATGGGCAACTACCTGCGCTCGGAAGTGTTGTTCGAAGCCGGCATCGCCCCAACCCGCGATGCGGCCAGCCTGAGCCAGGACGAGCGCAAACTGCTGGCAAGCGCGCTGCTGGAGGTCCCCCGCCGCAGCTACCGGAGCCGCGGCATCCGCAAGACGGCGGGCATGCGTGCCGAATACATCACCGATACGCCCGATGGCTTTGCCTTCAAGGTGTTCGACCGCGCCGGCGAGCCGTGCCCGGAGTGCGGCAGGCGCATCCGCCGCCGCGAACTGGCCGGCCGGCGGCTATACGACTGCGCGCATTGCCAGCACTAGCGTGTATGTGCGGGGCGCTGCCTGGAAGCTTCATCACGGCCGCGGCGGTGCAGCGAAGCGCCCGATCCATCAAGCAGCACACCTCCACGCCGCCTGATCGAAAGCTTCTGCGATAATCCGTGCCATGAGCAACCTCAACGACCTGCTGCGCAACAACCTGGACTGGGCCGATAAGGTCCGCCAGGACGATCCGGGCTTCTTCGAACGCCTGTCCAAGCAACAATCGCCACGCTATCTGTGGATCGGCTGCTCCGACTCGCGCGTGCCGGCCAACCAGATCCTGGGATTGGATCCGGGCGAGGTGTTCGTGCACCGCAACGTCGCCAACGTGGTCGTGCACAGCGACCTCAACTGCCTGTCGGCGGTGCAGTTCTCGGTGGATGTCCTCAAGGTCGAGCACATCCTCATCGTCGGCCACTACGGCTGCGGCGGCGTGCATGCCAGCATGACCGGCATGCGCCTGGGGCTGGTGGACAACTGGCTGCGGCATGTGGGCGATGTGGCGGGCAAGCACGCCGCGCGGCTGGAACGGGTGGAAACCGAGGCCCTGCGCCATGCGCGCCTGTGCGAGCTCAACGTGATCGAACAGGTCGCCAACCTGTGCCACACCACGATCCTGCAGGACGCCTGGGCGCGCGGCCAGCAGGTGGCCGTGCACGGTTGGTGCTATGCCCTGTCCGATGGCCGCGTGCGCGAACTGGGCATGGATGTGGCCGGCCCCGAGGATCTCCGGCCCGCCTACGAGCGCGCCTTGGCGCAGATGCCGGTCACCGGCGAGCGCGACGCGTAGTCGCTGCCGTCGCACGTCGACTGGAGAGCCCCGCTATGCTGCCCGCCCCGCTCAACCTGCAGGCCTGGATCGAGGAACACCGCCACCTGCTCAAGCCGCCGGTGGGCAACAAGGTGATCTACGCCGGTGACTTCATCGTGATGGTGGTGGGCGGGCCCAACCGCCGCACCGATTACCACTACGACGAAGGGCCGGAGTGGTTCTACCAGCTCGAAGGGCAGATGGTCCTGCGGATCCAGGAGGACGGCGCCGCACGCGACATCCCGATCAACGCCGGCGAAATCTTCCTGCTGCCCCCGCGCGTGCCGCATTCGCCGCAGCGCATGGAAGGCTCGGTCGGGCTGGTGGTCGAACGTCGCCGCCTGCCGCACGAGCAGGACGGCCTGCTGTGGTTCTGCGAGCGCTGCAACCACAAGCTGTACGAGGAGTACTTCCCGCTGCGGAACATCGAGACCGACTTCCCGCCGGTGTTCGACCGCTTCTACGCCTCGCTGGCGCACCGGACCTGCCAGGCCTGCGGGCATCTCCATCCAGCCCCGGATCGCTACGTGATGCCCGACACCTGAGCATCGTCGTCCGTGCTGCGCACCCTGCTCCGCTTCAAGCCGCGTGACGTCCCGGTCCGGGTCGCACTGCGCAACTCCTTCGCGGTGTTCGCTCCGCTCGCCCTGGCCGTATGGCTGGGGCAGCCGGCCATCGGCCTGGGTGTGGCCATCGGCGCGCTGCAGACCATGTTCGCCGACCAGCCGGGTGCCTACCGATTGCGCATGCGGCGGATGCTGCTCAGCGCCGCGATCGCCGGGCTGGCGGCCGGCCTGGGCATCCTGATCGGCGGGCACACCGCGGTGCTGGTCCCGGCCGTGTTCGCATTTGGATTCGGGGGCGGACTGGTGGTCTCGCTGGGTCCGCTGGCCGCGCGCAACGGACTGGCCAGCATGATCCTGCTGATGATCTGCGCCAGCATGGGACTGGCGCCGGCACAGGCGCCGGGCGTGGCCATGCTGGTGTTCGCCGGCGGCCTGCTGCAGATGGTGATGGCGGTGGCCGCCTGGCCGCTGCAGCGCTACCGGCCCGAACGCTTTGCCGTGGCCACCATCCTCGAGCAGCTGGCGATCACCGCGCGCACCCGGCCCGATGCCAGCCAGCCCTCGCCGACCCTGCAGGCCGCGCAGGACACGCTGGTGCTGCTGCATGGACAGCACCACACCCGCGGCGTGGCCCTGCAGTCGTTCCGGATCATGGCCGAGATCTGCGAACGTGTCCGGGTGGACCTGCTGGCCCTGGCCGATGTGCATGCGCGCCTGGAGAGCGGCGCGGCCCGCGAGGCGATCGAAGGCCTGCTCAAGCAGGCCGCCCTGGTCCTGGATCACCTGTCCGCCGCCATGCGCGAGGCCGCGGCGCCGCTGCGGGCCGAAGCCGAGGTCGCCAAGTTGCAGGACTTCACCCCGCCGCTGGAGGCGGCGCGGCAGACCGCGCAGGGAACGCGGGACCCGCGCCTGCTGCGCCTGGCCGCCGGCCGTGTCGCGGGGCTGGCCGGCCAGTTGCGCGCCCTGGTGCGCAACAGCTACTGGGCCAGCAGTCAGGGCCAGATCAACGCCCAGCGGGCCGAGGCGCGCCTGCCACCGGCCCTGCGCCCCAATTCGCCGTGGATCACGCTGCGCGCCAACCTCACCCTGTCATCGGTGGCCTTCCGCCACGCCCTGCGCTGTGGCACCAGCCTGGTCGTGGCGCTGCTGCTGGAACGCACCCTGCAGCTGCCGCACGGGGTGTGGATTCCCATGACCACCGCCATCGTGCTCAAGCCGGACTTCGGCGGCACGCTGAGCTTCGGCGCGGCGCGCGTGACCGGTACCTTGGCCGGACTGCTGATCGGCACCGCGCTGATCCATTTCGCGATGGACGGCACCCTCGTGCGGCTGCTGCTGTTGTGGGCGCTGTGCTTTGGCTTCCGGCTGACCGCGCAGGTCAACTATGGACTGGGCGTGGCATTGCTGACCGGCATGGTCGTGATGTTGCTCTCCTTCGAAGGCTACGCGCCCGGCGATGCGCTCAGTGCACGCGTGGTCGCCACCCTGATCGGCAGCGCGCTGGCGATGATCAGCTATGCGCTGTGGCCAACCTGGGAGGGCCGCCGCGGCCGCGCCGCGCTCGCCACGTTGCTGGAGGCCGACCAGCGTCACCTGACCGCGCTGCTGGCCGGGCGCGTGGACGTCCTGGACGACACTCGCAGCGCCGCACGCGCGGCGCGCACCAACGTGCAGGCGTCCATCGACCGGCTCAAGGCCGAACCGCGCCGCGGCGGCAACCGCGACGAGGCCCAGCTGGCCGAGTCCCTCCTGGCCAATGCCACGCGCCTGATGCGCGCCCCGCTCACCCTCGAAGCCCAACTGCGCGAAGGCGTGCCGCTGCCGGCCCTGCCCGAGCTCCAGGCCTATGCCGACGCGGTCGACCAGGCGCTCGGCGCCCAGAGCCGCTACCTGCGCCTGACCGGGAAATTCTCGGAAATCCCCGCCCTGCGGCCGTTCGAGCGGCGCCTGGCCCATGCGCTGCCGCAAGACCACGACGCAACGCCGGCGCTGCTCGACGCCGCCGACCGCATCGCCGACAGCCTCGATACCCTGACCCACCTGCTCCGTCGCAGCGGTACGCACGTCCCAAACCGGATCACCGACACGGCCGCTAACGCGGGACCTGGCTAGACTTCCCGGCGCTTGAAGCATCCATGGCACGGTTCGTGCGTGATGCCTCACTCCGTCGCGCGCGACGATGTTCCAGTGACTTCGACCACTTCACCCATGACCGACACCCTGCACCGCACTCACGCCATCGCCTTGGACGCCGCCGATCCGCTCCGTGCGCTGCGTGCCGAATTCCTGCTGCCCCGGCACAAGAACGTCGAACAGGCGTATTTCTGCGGCAACTCACTGGGGCTGCAGCCGCGCGGCGCGCGCAAGGCGATCGAACAGGTGCTGGACAAGTGGGCGCACGAAGCGGTGGAAGGCCACTTCCGCGGCCAGGCGCAGTGGATGACCTATCACGAGCAGGTCCGCGACCCGCTGGCGCGCGTGGTCGGCGCGCTGCCCGGTGAAGTGGTCGCCATGAACACGCTCACCGCCAACCTGCACTTCATGATGGTCAGCTTCTACCGGCCCACGCGCGAGCGGCCGGCGATCCTGATCGAAGCCGGCGCGTTTCCCTCCGACCGCCACGCGGTGGAGTCGCAGATCCGCTTCCATGGCTTCGATCCGACCACCGACCTGATCGAGCTGGAGCCGGATGAAGGGGAAGGCACTATTTCCATGGCCGCCATCGAACAGGCGATCGCCGAACACGGCCATCGCCTGGCGCTGGTGCTGTGGCCGGGCGTGCAGTACCGCACCGGCCAGGCCTTCGACCTGGGCCAGATCGCCCGCCTGGCGCACGCCGCTGGCGCGGTGGCCGGCTTCGATCTGGCCCATGCGGTCGGCAACCTGCCGCTGACCCTGCACGACGACGACGCGGATTTTGCGGTGTGGTGCCACTACAAGTACCTCAACGCCGGCCCCGGCGCGGTGGCCGGCGCCTTCGTGCACCAGCGCCACGCGCACACCGATCGGCCCCGCTTTGCCGGCTGGTGGGGGCACGAGAAGGAAACCCGCTTCCTGATGGCGCCCGAGTTCACCCCCACGCCCGGCGCCGAGGGCTGGCAGCTGAGCAATCCACCGGTGCTGGCGTTGGCTCCGCTGCTGGCCTCACTGGAACTGGTGGACAAGGCCGGCGGCATGCCGGCCCTGCGCGCCAAGTCGGAGAAGATGACCGGCTTTCTGGAGGAACTGATCGAGGCGCGCCTGCTGGACACGCTGGAGATCATCACCCCTGCCGAACCGGAGCGTCGCGGCTGTCAACTGTCGCTGCGCGTGGCCGGCGGGCGCGAGCGCGGCAGAGAGCTGTTCGACTACCTGGTGTCGGTCGGCGTACTGGGCGACTGGCGCGAACCGGACGTGATCCGCATTTCGCCGGTACCCTTGTACAACTCGTTCAAGGACGTCTACCGCTTCGTGGAAGAAGTGGAGAGCTGGGCGGGCTTCTGACCCCGCGCTCGACCACCGACCAGGCCTTGCCTTGAACCACCCAAAACGCTGCATCACCCTCATCGGCTCCGGCCTGGCCGGCAGTCTGTTGGCCATCCTGCTGTCGCGTCGCGGCTGGCAGGTCACCGTCTACGAACGTCGCGGCGATCCGCGCGTCAAGGGTTACGAATCCGGCCGTTCGATCAATCTGGCACTCGCCGAACGCGGGCGCCATGCCCTGCGCCAGGCCGGGGCCGAGGAGGCGGTGATGGCGCGCGCGGTGATGATGCGCGGGCGCATGGTGCACTTCGCGGACGGGGGCGAGCAGCTGCAGCGCTACGGGCGCGACGACAGCGAGGTGATCTGGTCGATCCACCGTGCCGACCTCAACATCGCCCTGCTGGACCTGGCCGAGGCCGCCGGGGCGCAGGTGCACTTCTATCGCCGGCTGCATACGGTCGACTTCCCGGCCGGGTATGCGCGCTTCATCGACGACCGCGACGATTCGCCGCACGACATCCGCTTCCAGACCCTGATCGGGGCCGATGGCGCCGGCTCGGCGCTGCGCGCGGCCATGGGCCGCGTCGCGCCGCTGGGTGAGCGCAGCGAATTCCTCGATCACTCCTACAAGGAACTGGAGATCCCGCCGGCCGCCGAGGGCGCCTTCCGCATCGAGCCCCATGCCCTGCACATCTGGCCGCGCGGCGACTACATGTGCATCGCGCTGCCCAATGACGAAGGCACCTTCACCGTCACCCTGTTCCTGCCCAACGAGGGTGCGACCAGTTTTGCGACCGTGCGTAGCGGCGCCGAGGCACGGGCGCTGTTCGCACGCGATTTCGCCGACGCGCTTCCGCTGATCCCCAACCTGGTCCGCGACTGGGAGCACCATCCGCCGGGCCTGCTGGGCACGCTCTACCTGGATCGCTGGCGCCTGGGCGAGCGCGCGGTGCTGCTGGGCGATGCCGCGCACGCGATGGTGCCCTTCCACGGACAGGGCATGAACTGCGCGTTCGAGGACTGCGTGGCGCTGGCCGACCAGCTCGACGCGCACGAGGACCTGGCCCGCGCCTTCGCCGCGTTCGAAGCCGAGCGCAGGCCCAACGCCGAGGCGATCCAGGCCATGGCGCTGGAGAACTACGTCGAGATGCGCGACCGCGTGGACGACGCGGACTTTCTGCTGCAGCGCCAGCTCGAACAGGCGCTGCAGCAACGCCACCCGGGCCGCTTTGTGCCGCACTACACGATGGTCACCTTCATGCGCATTCCCTATGCGCTGGCGTTCTCGCGGACCCAGATCCAGCGCGCCCTGCTCATCGAGGCCACCGCGGGCAAGACCGAGCTGGCCCAGGTGAACTGGGACTGGCTGGACGCCCAGGTGCATGCGCGCCTGAGCGTGCTGACCGACATCGCCTGAACCGCCTGGCGCCGGCTCAGGCCGGTGCGCGGGTCGAGCCGCGCAGCACGCAGCGCGCGGTCATCACCAGCCGGCGCACCGGCATCTCCGGCGACTTCATCCGCTCCAGCAGCAGCGACATGGCCGCCCGGCCCATGTCTTCGACGGGTTGTTCGACCACGCTAATGCCAGGTTCGACCAGTTCGGTCCAGCGCTCGTTGTCGAAGCCGGCCAGGGCCAGCTGGCCGGGAATGGACAACTCCGCGGCGCGGGCGGCCTTCAGCGCGCCCATCAGCAGCAGGTTGTTGCTGGCCACCAGCGCCCGCGGCGGCTGGTCCTGCGCCAGCCACTGGCCGACCGTGGCGATCGCCGCCTCGGCAGTGGGCTCGATCTCCCGGTAGTCCGGCGCCAGGCCGTGCGCCTGCATGGCGGCCAGATAGCCGTCGCGGCGTTCGGTCGCGGTGGTGCTGGTGCTGCCGAACAGGCCGCCGATGCGGCGATAGCCCTGCGCCAGCAGGTGCGCGACCAGCTCGGTCATGGCCGCGACGTTGTCGATCACCACGCTGTCGTGCCGTCCGCCGGCCGGCGCGCGATCGACCAGGACGGTGGGATAGTCCCACTGCATGCGATCGAGCCGGCCGACGGTGGTGCGGGTGGGCGCGAAGATCAGACCACTGATGCGCTCCTCCTGCATCATCTGCAGGTACAGCGCCTCGCGCGAGGGGTCCTCGTCGGTGTTGCACAGCATGACCCGCAGGCCCTGCTGATAGGCCACCGCTTCCACCGCGCGGATCAGGGCGGTGAAGAAGGGATTGCGGATATCCGCCACGATCACCCCGACGATGCCGCTGTGGCGCGAGCGCAGGCGCCGGGCCTGCAGGTTGAGCCGGTAGCCGGTCTGGGCGATGGCCGCCTCCACCCGTGCGCGGACCTCGGCACTGACGGCGCCACCGCCGATCACGCGCGACACCGTGGACTTGGAGACGCCCGCCACCCGGGCCACGTCGTTGATGCTGATGCTCACTGGGATCGTTTCCCTGGTTAAGTTGCCAATATCGGCCATCTTGGCCTCAGCAAAAGCTTATCGCGCCTCGCTCCCAGGGCTTTTGTGCACTGCACATTGAAATTTTGATTGGGAACGTTCCCAATTGCATCCCAGCGATCTGTTCGGAGTTCCTCGTGCCGCCACAATCCTCCCCTGCTCCGGTCGCGCTGGAGCTCATCCGCCTGGATGCCCGCGCGCGGGACAAGGCCGACGCCATCGCCCAGGTGGCCCAACTGCTCACCGCCGGCGGCTGCGTGGCCGACGGCTACCAGGCCAGCATGTCCCGCCGCGAAGAACTGGCCAACACCTTCCTGGGGCATGGCGTGGCCATCCCGCACGGCCTGGGCGAGGACCGTCATCTGGTGCGTCGCGACGGCATCGCCGTGCTGCAGCTGCCGCAGGGCGTGGAATGGAATCCGGGCCAGGTCACCCACCTGGTGGTCGGCATCGCCGCCCAGTCCGACACCCACATCACCTTGCTGCGCCGGCTCACGCGCCTGATCCAGGACGAGGCGACGCTGCAGCGCCTGTTCACCACCGCCGAGGCGGAGCAGATCGTCGCCGCGCTCTCCGGCGACACCGCCAGCCAGCCCGCCGCGCCAGTCGCCGACCTGGAACACCGCTTCGACTGGACCATTGCCTATCCCAACGGGTTGCATGCACGCCCCGCCACGCGCTGGGCCGAGGCCGCGCGCCGCTTCGTGGCCCGCCTGCAGGTGCGCGCCGGCGATCAGGCGGCCGATGCCAAGAGCCTGGTGGCGCTGCTGCAGCTGGGCCTGCACCAGGGCGATGAGATCGTGGTCTCGGCCGAGGGCCAGGACGCGCAGGCCGCCCTGGCCGCGCTGCGCAAGGCGATGGACGGGCTGATCCTGCAGGAAAAGGCCGATGCCGAACGCGCCGCCCAGCGCCGTGCCGCGCCGGTCAACGGCTGGACGCCGCCCGAGGCGCAGGCGGCGGTGGTCGGCATCGGCGCCAGCCCGGGCCTGGCGATCGCGCCGGTGCATGTGCTGGCCAGCGCACAGACCGGGGTGGCCGACCGGCCCACGCCGCTGGGCGAAGGCGGTGCCCAGCTGCATGAGGCCCTCAGCCGCACCCGCCAGCAGCTGCGGGCGCTGGAGGACGACACCCAGCGTCGCCTCGGCGCGGCGGACGCGGCGATCTTCAAGGCGCAGGGCGCGCTGCTGGACGACACTGACCTGATCACCCGCGCCTGCCAGTTGATGGTCGAAGGCCATGGCGTGGCCTGGTCCTGGCACCAGGCGATCGAACAGACCGCCTCGGGCCTGGCGGCGCTGGGCAACCCCGTGCTGGCCGGACGCGCCGCGGACCTGCGCGATGTTGGCCGGCGCGTGCTGGCCCAGCTCGATCCCAGCGCCGCCGGTGGCGGGCTGGCCGAGCTGCCCGAGCATCCCTGCATCCTGCTGGCCGCCGACCTGTCGCCCTCGGACACGGCCAACCTGGATCCGCAGCGTGTGCTCGGCCTGGCCACGGCACAGGGCGGCCCCACCTCGCACACCGCCATCCTCTCGCGCACGCTCGGCGTGCCGGCGCTGGTGGCCGGCGGCGCCGACCTGCTGGCCGTGGCATCGGGCACCGAGGCTATCCTCGACGGCAACAGCGGGCGCCTGTATCTGTCGCCTTCGGCCAACGACCTGGCCGCCGCGCGCGCCTGGATCGACGAACAACAGCAGGTGCGCACACGCGAAGCCCAGCAGCGGGCGCAGCCGGCGCAGACCACCGACGGCCATCGCATCGACATCGGCGCCAACGTCAACCTGCCCGACCAGGTGCCGCTGGCGCTGGAACAGGGCGCCGAGGGCGTGGGCCTGATGCGCACCGAGTTCCTGTTCCTGGAGCGCAGCAGTACGCCTGACGAGGAGGAACAGTTGCAGACCTACCTGGCGATGGCGGCCGCGCTGGACGGACGCCCGCTGATCGTGCGCGCGCTGGACATCGGCGGCGACAAGCAGGTGGCGCACCTGGAGCTGCCGCACGAGGAAAACCCGTTCCTGGGCGTGCGCGGCGCGCGCCTGCTGCTGCGCCGCCCGGACCTGCTCGAACCGCAGCTGCGCGCGCTGTATCGCGCCGCGAGCCAAGGCGCGCGCCTGTCGATCATGTTCCCGATGATCACCTCGGTGCCCGAACTGGTCGCCCTGCGCGAGATCTGCGAGCGGCTGCGCGGCGAGCTGGACGCCCCGCCGGTGCCGATCGGCATCATGATCGAGGTGCCCGCCGCCGCCGCCCGGGCCGACATGCTGGCCCAGCACGCCGACTTCTTCTCCATCGGCACTAACGACCTAACCCAGTACGTGCTGGCGATCGACCGCCAGAATCCGGAACTGGCCGCCGAGGCCGACAGCCTGCATCCGGCCGTGCTGCGCGCCATTCACAGCACGGTCCAAGGCGCCCGCGCGCACGGGCGCTGGGTCGGCGTGTGTGGCGGCCTGGCGGGCGATCCGTTCGGCGCCTGCCTGCTGGCCGGCCTGGGCGTGGACGAACTGTCGATGACGCCCAACGACATCCCCGCGGTCAAGGCACGCCTGCGCGCCGCGGCGCGGGCCGACCTGACGGCGCTGGCACAGCAGGCCCTGGCCTGCGCCGACGCCACCCAGGTGCGCGCCCTCGACGGAGCCGGCGCATGAGCGCGCGCGTGCTGACCGTCACCCTGAATCCGGCGATCGACCAGACCGTGCGTCTGACCACGCTGGAACCCGGCCATGTACACCGCGCCGGACGCAGCCGCGAAGACGCCGGCGGCAAGGGCATCAACGTGGCCGCCTGCCTGGCCGACTGGGGTGTCCCGACAACGGCGCTCGGCGTGATCGGGGTGGACAACGAGGCCGTGTTCCGCGGTCTGTTCGAGCTGCGCGGAATCGCCGATGCCTGCCTGCGCGTGCCGGGGCAGACCCGCACCAACGTCAAACTGGTCGAACGCGACGGCCGCACCACCGACATCAACCTGCCCGGCCTGTGCCTGGATGAAGGCGTGCTCGACGCGGTCGCCCAGCGTCTGGCGACGCTGTTACGGCCGCAGATGCCGGTGGTCCTGTCCGGCAGCCTGCCCGCCGGCCTGCCGCCCACCGCCTGGGCGCTGCTGCTGGCCCAGGTCCAGGCCGCCGGTGCACGCGTGCTGCTGGACAGCAGCGGGCCCGCCCTGGTGGCCGCGCTGGAAGGCGACACGGTGCCGTTCGCGGTCAAACCCAACCGCCACGAACTGGAAGCCTGGACCGGCCGGACCTTGGCCGACCGCGACGCAGTGCTGGACGCCGGCCGCGCCCTGCTGGCGCGCGGCGTGTCGCTGGTCGCCGTCTCGATGGGCAGCGACGGCGCGCTGTTCCTCGACCGCAGCGGTGCCCTGCTCGCCCGGCCGCCGCGCCTGGCCGACGGCAGCACCGTCGGCGCGGGCGATGCGATGGTGGCCGGCATCGCCGCCGCGCTGCTGGAGCCGTCCTTCGACCTGGCCGGCTGCGCGCGGCTGGCCACGGCCTTTTCCATGAGCCGCCTGCACAGCGGCGATGCCCGCCGGCTCGACCCGGCCCAGGTCCGTGCCTGGGCCGGCGAGGTCCAGATCGAACGCGTCGCCTGACATCGGGCAGACGGCACACCCCAGATTTCCAGGAGTTCTCGCATGCAAGCTTCCATCGTGGTCATCGCGGCCGGCGCGCGCAGCACCGAGGCGGTCCTCGCCGCCGAGGCCCTGCGCCGGGCGGCGCGTCAACGCGGTCCTGAACCGGCCATCGAGATCCGCAGCGACCAGGGCATCACCGGTGCCCTACAGGCCGGTCAGTGCAAGGAGGCCAGCGCCGTGCTGCTGGTCGGGGATGGCGATGGCGCGCCCGCGCGCTTCGACCAGGCCGCGATCACCCAGGTCAGCCTGGACGCGGTGCTGGACGATCCCGAGGGCGTCCTGGCCGGCTGGATCGGCACGACGACGACGGCGACCTCGCCAGCCGCCCAGCGCGACGGCAAGCACATCGTCGCCATCACCTCCTGCCCGACCGGCATCGCGCACACCTTCATGGCCGCCGAGGGTCTGCAACAGGCCGCCGCGGCGCTGGGCCACCACCTGCGCGTGGAGACCCAGGGCTCGGTCGGCGCGCAGGACACGCTCAGCGCGGCGGAGATCGCCCAGGCCGATCTGGTTCTGATCGCCGCCGACCGCGAGGTGGAGCTGTCGCGTTTCGGTGGCAAGCGGGTGTTCAAGAGCGGCACCAAGCCGGCGATCAACGATGGCCAAGCCCTGATCCGCAAGGCGCTGGCCGAGGCCAGCGTGCAGGCCGGCGGCGCCGACCAGGCCGCACCGAGCGAGAAGACCAAGACGGCCGGCCCGTACAAGCACCTGATGACCGGCGTGTCGTTCATGCTGCCCTTCGTGACCGCCGGCGGCCTGCTGATCGCCCTGGCCTTTGCCATCGGCGGCATCTACGCCGGCGACGATGCGCATCGCGGCACGCTGGCCTGGAGCCTGCTGCAGATCGGTGCCAAGGGCGGCTTCCTGCTGATGGTGCCGGCCCTGGCCGGCTACATCGCCTACTCCATCGCCGACCGGCCCGGCATCGCGCCAGGCATGATCGGCGGCGTGGTCGCGGCGAACATGGGCGCCGGCTTCATCGGCGGCATCCTGGCCGGCTTCGTGGCGGGCTACGGCGTGGCCTGGATCAACCGCGTGCTGCGCCTGCCGCGCAGCCTGCAGGGGCTCAAGCCGGTCCTGATCCTGCCCGTGCTGGGCACGCTGCTGGTCGGCCTGCTGATGATGTACGTGATCGGCACCCCGGTGGCGCACCTGCTGGCCTGGCTGACCGAGTGGCTGCGCGGCATGCAGGGCACCAGTGCGATCGTGCTCGGCCTGCTGCTGGGCGGCATGATGGCCGTGGACATGGGCGGACCGGTCAACAAGGCCTCCTACGCGTTCTCGACCGCGCTGATCTCCAGCCAGGTCTACACGCCGATGGCGGCGACCATGATCGGCGGCATGACCCCGCCGCTGGGCATCGCGCTGGCGACCTGGCTGTTCCGCAGCCGCTTCACCGCCGAGGAGCGCGGCACCGCCGGCGCGGCCGGTGTCCTCGGCCTGGCCTTCGTCACCGAAGGCGCCATCCCCTACGCTGCACGCGACCCGCTGCGCACCATCCCCGCGCTGGTGCTGGGCTCGGCCGTGGCCGGCGCGATCTCGATGGCCGCCGGCGCCGAACTCAAGGTGCCCCATGGCGGCGTGTTCGTGCTGCCGATCCCGAACGCGGTGACGCACCTGGGCATCTACCTGCTGGCCCTGGTCATTGGCGTGGTCCTCACCGCCCTGGCCCTGGGCCTGTTCAAGAAACCGATCACGGCCAAGGGCTGACGCCCCCGCCAACCCGGCTTGCAGCGACTGCCTCGCGCGGCGTCGCGGCCGCGCGTTCTCTCTTCGCCTTTCTCTCTTCAGGAGCCCCCACGCATGTCCACCCTCCTCCATCGCGCCTTGCCCGCCGCGCTGACCCTGGCCTTGGTCCCCCTGGCCCATGCGCAGGACGTCGTGACGCCCAAACTGGCCTACACCGGCGAGGCCGCCGCGATGCTTGGCGGCGGCGAGGACTCGGGCAGCGCCTACGCTGGACAGGCGCTGGTCGGCATGGACGTCGACCTGGACAAGGCCATGGGCTGGTCTGGCGCCACGCTCAAGGCCTACGTCATCAACCGGCACGGGACCAACCTGGTCAACAGCAGTCTGGGCAGCAGCACCTCGGTGCAGGAAATCTACGGCGGCCAGGGCACGCGCCTGGCCAACCTGACGATCGAACAGAAGCTGCTCGACGACCGCCTGGTGCTGGAGGCCGGGCGCAGCGTCGCCAACATCCACTTCCTGGGCTCGGACCTGTGCCAGTACTTCCAGGGCAACTCGGCCTGCGGCAATCCCACCTATGTGTTCCGGACCAGCAGCTTCACCTGGTGGCCGGTGTCCAGCTGGATGGCCGATGCCAAGGCCTGGGTGACCCCACAGGTCTACGTGCACGTCGGTGCGTATCAGATCGACCCCAGCCAGGCGCAAGACGGTGAGCATGGCCTGCGCTGGAGCACGCGCGAGGCCACCGGCTGGATCGTGCCCTATGCGGTCGGCTGGCAGAGCCCGGCCGACGCGCGCCACAAGGCGATGTACGAACTGGGCGGCTGGCAGGACAACGCCCCCTACCGCGATCCGCTGTACGACGCCACCGGCACGCCGGCCGTGCAGAGCGGCCAGGAGTACGCCAGCCGGCACGGCCGCTCCGGCATGTACGCGCGCTTCGAACAGCAGGTCAGTGGGCCCGATGCCACGCATGGACTCACCGTGTTCGGCGCCGTGCTCAAGGGCACCTCGGGCCAGTTGATCGAAGACTGGTTCGCACAGGCCGGCGTAGTGCACAAGGGCACATTCGCCCGCCGCCCGCAGGACGACGTCGCGTTTGTGATCACGCGCCAGCAGTACAGCGATGCGGCGCTGGAAAACCTGCGCCTGGCCCGCGCCGCAGCCGGGGGCGTCGGCACGCCCCCCAGCGGACAGACGATGATGGAACTGAGCTACGGGATCGCGATCAACCCGCACCTGCGCATCGCCCCCAGCCTGCATTACGTGATGCATCCGGACCAGTTCAACGCGCCGGGTCGCCTGCGGGACCTGCCCAATGCCTGGGTCGCCGGACTGAGGTTTGATCTCAGTCTTTAAATCGCTCGCTCGGCCGCCGGTGTGCGCCGGCGGCATACTGTGGGGCCGTTCATCGCGCCGTATCCGCAATGGCTGAGAGTTTTTTCTTCTACGACCTGGAGACCTTCGGTCAGGATCCGCGCCGCACGCGCATCGCCCAGTTCGCCGCCCAGCGCACCGATGCGGCGCTGAATCCCATCGAGGACCCGGTCACCTTCTACGTGCAGCCGGCCGACGACCTGCTGCCCTCGCCGATCGCCACGCTGATCACCGGCATCACCCCGCAGCAGGCGTTGGCCGACGGGGTGCGCGAGTGCGAGGCGATGGCACGCATCTTCGAGGAAATGTCCAGGCCGGAAACCTGCACGCTGGGCTGGAACACGTTGCGCTTCGACGATGAGTTCGTGCGCCACGGTCTGTTCCGCAATTTCTTCGATCCCTACGAACGCGAGTGGCGCGGCGGCAACTGCCGCTGGGACCTGCTGGACGTGGCACGGCTGTTCCACGCCCTGCGCCCGGAGGGCGTGCACTGGCCGCAGCGCGAGGACGGCAAGGGCACCTCGTTCAAACTCGAACACCTGGCCCTGGCCAATGAGGTGCGCGTCGGCGAGGCGCACGAGGCCATGTCCGACGTGCGCGCGACGCTGGGCATCGCCCGGGCCATGCGCAACGCGCAGCCGCGACTGTGGGATTACGCCCTGCAGCTGCGCAACAAGCGCTTCGCCGCCAGCCTGCTGGACACCGTGGCGATGACGCCGCTGCTGCACGTCTCGCAGCGCTATCCCGCCCAGCGCCTGTGCGCCGCGCCGGTGCTGCCGCTGGCGCGTCATCCGCACATCGACAGCCGGGTGATCGTGCTGGACCTGGAGGATGACGCCGGCCAGGCCCTGCTGGACCTGGACCCGGGGGACATCGCCGATCGCCTCTACACGCCGCGTGCCGACCTGCCCGAAGGGGTGCGCCGGGTACCGCTCAAGGAGGTCCACCTCAACCGCTGCCCGGCCCTGGTGCCCTGGCACTACCTGCGCGAGGCCGACTTCGCGCGGCTGGGCATCGACCCGACCGCCATCGAGGTCCAGGCTACGCAGCTACGCGAACATGCCGGCCTGGTGGCAGAAAAGGTCCGCCAGGTCTTCGCCAGCGAGCGCGCGCACGACACGCCTGATCCGGATGCGTCGATCTATGCCGGCTTCTTGGCCGAGGGCGACAAACGCAAGCTGGCCGAGGTGCGCGGCACCCCGCCGGCGCAACTGGGCGCGCGCGTGTTCGGCTTCAAGGATGCGCGGCTGGAGGAACTGCTGTTCCGCTATCGCGCGCGCAACTGGCCCGACACGTTGGAGACCGCCGAACGCGCCCGCTGGGACGACTACCGGAGACAGCGCCTGTCTGAAGGCAGCGCGCTGTCCGAATATGGATTCCTTGAGTTCTTCTCCGAAATCGACGGACTGCGCGTGGCCCACGCCGGCGATGGCGCCAGGCTGGCCCTGCTCGACCAGCTGCAGGCCTACGGACGGGCGCTGCAGGCCGGGCTCTGAGCCTTCCACGCGCCCTTGCTGCCGCCATCGTCACCCTGTCCCCTTTCTTCAAGATCCGCGCTGCATGAGTACCTATTTCTCCGACGCCAGCTTCAAGTTCCTCAAGGCCCTGGCGCGCCACAACGACAAGACCTGGTTCAACGCGCACAAGCAGCAGTACGAAGACCACGTGCGCCAGCCGTTCCTGCATCTGCTGACCGACCTGCAGCCGGACCTGGCCGCGGTCAGCGACAAGTTCCGCTCCGACCCAAAGACGGTCGGCGGCTCACTGTTCCGCATCTATCGCGATGCGCGCTTCTCCAACGACAAGTCGCCCTACAAGCTGTGGCAGGGCGCGCGCCTGTACCACGAGCGCCGCAAGCAGGTGCCTGCGCCGTCGTTCTATCTGCACCTGCAGCCGGGCGAAAGCTTCGTCGGCGCCGGCGTGTGGCATCCGGAAAGCGACACGCTGCGCAAGCTGCGCCAGTTCATCTTCGACAACCCCGCGACCTGGAAGGCCGCCGCGCATGCTCCGGCCTTCCGCAGGCGCTTCGATTTCGAGGAATCGGAGATGCTCAGCCGTCCGCCGCGCGGATTTCCGGCCGAATTCGAGTTCATCGAAGACCTCAAACACAAGAACTTCGTGTTCTGGCGGGCGCTGGATGATGCGACGATGACCGGGCCGAAGCTGCGCCAGACCCTCGCTGCGGACTTGGCTGCGCTGGGCCCGTTCGTGGACTATCTATGCGCGGCGCTGGACCTGGAATTCTGAAGCGGAGCGGACGATGAAGAAGTGGATCGCGCTGGTGCTGGTCGTGCTGCTCGCCCTGGGCGGCTTCGTCGCGGCCGGGCCGTACATCGCCATCCATGGCATCCAGTCCGCCCTGGCCGAGCAGGACACCGACAAGCTGGAGCGCTACGTGGACTTTCCCACCCTGCGCACCAACCTGCGTGCGCAGCTGCAGGACCGCATCGTGCGCGCGGCCGGCGCTGAATCTCAATCCAGCTTCTTCGGCTCCCTAGCCCTGTCCTTGGCCGGCGGTGCCGCCGGGCTCGGCGTGGACGCGATGGTCACCCCGACCGGCATCGCCGCGATCCTGCAGGGCCGTGCGATCTGGAAGCGCGCCAGCGGCGACACCGCCAACGGCGACACCTACGGCCCACCGCGCCCGGCCGAGCCGCTCGAGCACGCCCAGGGCCGCTATACCTCGCTCTCGCGCTTCACCGCGACCACCCAGACCGACGGCGGCGGCACGCTCACCTTCGTGTTCGACCGCCAAGGCGTCGTGTGGAAGCTGACGGATATCCGGTTGCCCTTGGCGTCCCAGGATTAACTATCCGGATCCTTCTGCTCGCTGAGGTCAGCAATATCAAAGTGGTATCTCAGCAGATCTCCCGGCTGACACTGCAGTACGGCACACATGCGAGCCAACGTGCGGAATCGCAACCCTTTGACCTTGCCAGATCGAAAGAGTGACAACTGCGTTTCGCTGATTCCGATCTGCCGGGCCAGCTCTTTGGCCCGGATCCCATATGCGCTGATCACGGCATCCAAGGTCACCACCACTGGCATCAGACAAAGCCCTCTAGCTCGGCCTGCAGCCTTGAAGCGCGCTCAACTACCTGTCCCAGCAACCACAGCAGGACGCCCACGAGCGTCAGCACGATGCCGGACAAGTCGAAGTAGGCAAAACTGCCGTGCCCCGTCATCCAACGTAGCGCATTGGGCACCAATAGCAGGTTGATCAGTGCGCCGAGGCAAACGCCTGCACCCATGCCATGCAGCCCCGCAGATAGCGCGGACCCGAACAGTTCGCCCCTCAAAAGGCCATTCGCGGCCCGGCGCGCCGAACACACCGCCCACAGATAAGGCAACGCGGGCAGCATCTGAACGGCGAAAGGCAGGAGCAATGAAGCGGAAAGCTCATTGCCCTGCCTCCAGAAGGCAATAGCCACCAGGATGAACAACAACGGCAGCCCGACCAGAACAGCACTGGTCATTAGCTTGAGCAACTGGGCCAAGCGCAATGAGGCGGCGGGAAGCGCCATGATCAACCCCCTAAATTTAAGCTTGACTTAAAGATGCTCCGGCAATGATATTTAATCAAGACTTAAATTCTGGTGCTGCATGGACTTGCTGGTTGAAACGCGCGACCTGTCCTACCGCCGAGGAGGCAGCCTTATTCTCGATCGGCTAAGGCTCCAGATTCCCGAGCGGTCCGTGTACGGCTTCCTGGGTCCCAACGGGTCAGGCAAGACCACCACGCTCAAACTCCTTCTGGGACTGCTCCGCCCCAGTGCCGGGCAAATCAGCTTCGATGGAAAGCCGCTTACCGGGCAAAATGCCCAGGTCGCCCAACAGTGCGGCGCATTGCTTGACGCGCGTGCGTTCTATCCGCGGCTGAGCGGCCGCGAGAACCTTGATCTCGCCCGCCGCCTGCTCCGCCTCAGACCGGATGCGATCAACCGCGTCCTCGAAACCGTGTCACTGCACCCAGCGGATCTGAGGCGCCCTGTGGCCACCTATTCGCTTGGCATGCGCCAGCGCCTCGGGATCGCCAGGGCGTTGCTCAGCCAGCCCAAACTGTTGATTCTGGATGAGCCCTGCAATGGGCTGGATCCTCAGGGCATTACGGACATGCGCCATTTCCTGCGCACGCTTCCCAATAGGTGCGGCACGACCGTGCTGCTTTCCAGCCACCTGCTCGGGGAGATTGAGCAGACAGCCACGCACGTTGGCGTGCTCCGGTGCGGAAAACTCGTGCTGCAGGACAGTCTGAATCGGCTTCGGCAATCTCATGGCACCCGAATCGAGCTGCAAACCGACAGGCTCGTCGAGACGCGAGAACTCGTCACGGCACAACTCGGATGGGAAACAACACTAGAAGCCGATACGAAAGGCATGCTGGTGTCTGCCCCCGAAACGACGCCACATGCGGCGTGCGAAAGGTTGGCCTGCGTGCTGGTCAAGGCGGGCATTGCCATCTGGCACCTCGCCCCCAGCGAAACCGCGCTCGAAGCACGCTACAACCAACTTCAATCCGAAGGCCGTGGGGGAGCCACCCAATGATCATTGCGCTTCAAGTCGAATTCGCCAAGCTGCGCCGTTCGCTGATCCTGCTATTAATCATGGTCGCACCCGGCATGCTGATTGCGTTCACTCTGTTCAACCTGATGCGCCAAGGCACGACCTGGACGGGTCCACAGGCCATACAGGGTGCAACTGCGCTGTGGGCAATCTTCATGCTCCCCATGGCTGCCACCGCGATTGCCAGCCAACTGGCCCAGATAGAGCACACAAACGCTACTTGGGACTATCTGCTCGCACTTCCAGTAAAACGGACACACCTGTTCCTAGCAAAAGCGCTCACACTGCTATCCATCGTGCTGTGCATGAGTTCTCTGCTATTTGGCGGCTTGCTGCTGGATGTGTGGCTCGCACCGCGGCTTGGCGCGGACATTACCGCGCTCTCGCTTTCGGAGATGTTGGCGCAGGCCGCCCTACTGGCCAAGGTGGTTGGTGCGTCTCTCTTGCTGCAGATGCTGCAGCTTTGGGTTGCGTTGCGCTTTCAGAGCTTTGTGCCTGCGCTTGGAATGGGTATTTGCGGCACCTTCCTCGCTGTGGCCGCTTCTTCAGCGGCCGTAGGCGTCTACCTGCCATGGCAAATGCCCATCAACCAGCTCTCTGTTTCAACACGTGCTGACTTGGCCCTGATCCTCGGCAGCATTGGCGGCCTGATTGCACTGCTGACCATGACGCTGCATCTTGCCCGTCGGCAAGCCCACTAACGCAGCAGCCTCGCTACTCATTTGCCACCCCATGCGGGACATGCCCGGCAAAGCTCTGGTACTGCAGGGCGCTGTCGATGTTGTGCTGGGAGTCGTCGAAGAAGATGTCCGCGCCGAAGGCGGCCAGGAACGGCCCCTTGTGGCGGCCGCCCAGGAACAGCGCCTCGTCCAAGCGCACGCCCCACTCGCGCAGGGTGCGGATCACCCGCTCATGCGCGGGAGCAGACCGTGCAGTGACCAGCGCCGTGCGGATCGGCGCGTCCTCGCCCGGCGGGAACGCCGCCTGCAGCTGGTGCAGCGCGGAGAGGAAGTTGCGGAACGGCCCGCCGGAGAGCAGTTCGCGCGCCTTCTGCTGCTCGTGCCGGCCGAAGGCCTCCACGCCCTGCTCGCGCGAGATGCGCTCGCTCTCATCGCCGAAGATCACCGCGTCACCGTCGAAGGCGATGCGTAGCTGGGTGGACAGGCGCCCGGCCGGCAATTCGCCGGCCGCGGCGGCGGCTTCCTCGGCGCGCTCGCCCGGCGGCTTGGGCAGGATGGTGGCCGCGGCGATGCCGTGGCTGAGCGCGCTGCGCACCGAATCGGGGTTGGCCGACAGGAACAGATCGGTGCCGAACGGCTTGACGTAGGGCCAGGTCGGCTCGCCGGCAGTGAAGGTGGCGCGCACGATGTCCAGCCCGTAGTGCTGGATCGAGTTGAAGATGCGTAGCCCGGTGTCGGCCGAGTTGCGCGACAGCAGGATCACCTCGACTCGGGGACTGTCCTCGGGCGCACCATGGTTGAGCGCCAGCAGCTTGCGCACCACGGTAAAGGCCACCCCAGGCGGCAGGATGTCGTCCTCGTGCGCGCGCTGGTAGGCCGCGTAGGCCTCCAGCCCTTCGGCCTGCCACAGCGCGTGGCTCTCCTCCAGGTCGAACAGCGCGCGCGAGGTCACTGCGACGGTCAGCAGGCGGGGCGTGTTGTCGGGCATCAGGCTAGAAAACGAACTGTTCGCTGAAGATGCGTTCTTCCAGGTTGTGTTCCGGGTCGAACAGCAGGGTCACGGTACGGTCGCGCGACTCGCGAATCGTCACCTCGGTCACCCCGCGGAACTCGTGCGAGTCGGCGGTCGCGCTGACCGGCCGCTTGTAGGGGTCCAGGACGGTGAAGCGCACCTCGGTGTCGGCCTTGAGGATGGCCCCGCGCCAGCGCCGCGGCCGGTACGGTGCGATCGGGGTCAGGGCGATGGTATTGCTGGCCAGCGGCAGGATCGGGCCATGCGCCGAATAGTTGTAGGCGGTGCTGCCGGCCGGGGTGGCCACCAGCACGCCGTCGCCGGTCATCTCGTCCACACGGGTCTGGCCATTGAGGTCAATGCGCAGCTGCGCGGCCTGGCGGGTCTGGCGCAGCAGCGAGACCTCGTTGTAGGCCAGCGACTGCACTTCGATCCCCGACTCGGTCTGGGCGGTCATTTCCAGCGGACGCAGCTTGGTCGGCTCGGCGCCGGCAATGCGCTCGTGCAGGTCGGCCTCGCGCTGGTGGTTCATCAAAAAACCCACCGTGCCCAGTTTCATGCCGAACACTGGCTTGCCCAGCTGCGCGTGCCGATGCAGCGTCTGCAGCATGAAGCCATCGCCGCCCAGGGCGACCAGGATGTCGGCCTGCTCGGGCGGGTGCTGCCCATAGCGGGCGGACAGGGTTTCGAGGGCCTGCTGCGCCGAGGGGGCGGGACTGGCCAGGAAGGCAAGGCGGGGGTGCGTCATGCGGCGAAGGATAGCGCGCCACGCGTGCAATGACGTGTGGCCGACACGCGCAAACACGCGGGGCGGGATGCCTCGCATCCCGCCCCGCGCTGGTTCACGCCCTGGCCGCGACGATCAGGTCAGCTGCGAAAGCCGTTGCACCGCCACCGAGGCGGTCGGATAGTCCAGCGACCGCTGTGCGGCGACCTCGTCCAGCATGGACAGGGTGAAGCGCAGGGCCGGGTCATCGCGCTCCAGCCAGTGGGCCACCTTGGCCTCGGCGGTGTCGCCCGGCAGGGCCAAGGCCTGCAGGGTCAGCGCGCGCAGATGCGCACCCAGCTCGTCGCGCAGCACGCCACGGGCCACGGCATGCCAGCGACCATCGACCTGCAGTGCGTCGATCTGGGTGAACAGCCACGGCAGGTGCAGCGCGTCGCCCAGCCGGTAGTAGACCTTGGACACGGCCACCGGCGAGAGCTTGCGCGAACGGGCCAGCTCGATGATGTCCGCCGACGGCTCCAGGTACGGCAATGCGGCCAGCTGGCCGGCCAGGGCCTCCGGCACGCCCTTGGCGATCCAGTCGGCCAGGCTGGCTTCATAGGCTGGACGCAGCGAATCGGGCAGCACGCCGTCGGCCGCACGGATGTCGTTGAAGCCGCCGTGATAGCGCTCCACCGCCGTGGCGATGCCGGGAATCGCGCCTGGGCGAGTCAGCAGCCAGCGGGTAAAGCTGCGCTGCAGGCTCCAGATCACCTGCAGGGCGTCGATCTGCACCGACTCGGCGACCTGGCCGTCCAGCGCGTCGATCTGGGTCCACAGGGCACGCGCATCCAGCGTTTCGCGGGTGATCGTATAGGCCTTGGCGACCTCGCCGATGTCGCGGCCGGTGTCTTCCTGCATGCGCATCAGGAAGGTGGCGCCCATGCGGTTGATGGTCGAGTTGGTCACCGCCGTGGCGATGATCTCGCGCTTGAGGCGGTGCTTCTCCATCTGCGCGGCGTACTTCTTCTGCAGCGGCTGCGGGAAGTAGCGCTGCAGCTCCTTGGACAGGTACGGATCCTCGGGGATGTCGGTCTCCAGCAGTTCGGAGAAGGCCACCAGCTTGGCGTAGGACAGCAGCACCGACAGCTCGGGACGGGTCAGGCCCTGACCACGCGCCTTGCGCTCGGCGAACTCGGCATCGGAAGGTAGGTATTCGATCTGCCGGTCCAGCAGGCCGCGTGACTCGAGCACCTGCACGAAGTGCTGCTTGGAGCCCAGGCGCGGCACGCTCATGCGCTCCATCAGGCTCAGCGCCTGGTTCTGGCGGTAGTTGTCGGTGAGCACCAGTTGGCCGACCTCGTCGGTCATCTGTGCCAGCAGGGTGTTGCGGGCCTTCTCGGCCAGCTTCTTCTGCTGAACCACCCCGTCGAGCAGGATCTTGATGTTGACCTCGTGGTCGGAGGTGTCCACGCCGGCGGAGTTGTCGATGAAGTCGGTGTTGAGCAGCACGCCGGCCTGCGCGGCCTCGATGCGGCCCAGCTGGGTCAGGCCCAGGTTGCCGCCCTCGCCCACCACCTTGCAGCGCAGGTCGCGACCGTTGACGCGCAGGGCGTTGTTGGCGCGGTCGCCCACGTCGGCATGCGACTCGGAGGCGGCCTTGACGTAGGTGCCGATGCCGCCGTTCCACAGCAGGTCCACCGGCGCCTTGAGGATGGCGCTGAGCAGCTCGGTCGGGGACAGGCTGGCGACCTGCGCGTCCAGGCCCAGGGCGTCACGCACCTGCGGGGTGATGGCGATGGTCTTGAGCGTGCGCGGATACACCCCGCCACCGGCGGAAATCAGCTTGGTGTCGTAGTCGGCCCACGACGAGCGCGGCAGCTTGAACATGCGTGCGCGCTCGGCGTACGAGCGCGCCGCATCCGGCGTGGGGTCCAGGAAGATATGGCGGTGGTCGAAGGCCGCCACCAGCTGGATGTGCTCGGACAGCAGCATGCCGTTGCCGAACACGTCGCCGGACATGTCGCCCACGCCCACGCAGGTGAAGTCCTGGGTCTGGCTGTCGCGCCCCAGTGCACGGAAGTGGCGCTTGACCGACTCCCATGCGCCCTTGGCGGTGATGCCCATGCCCTTGTGGTCGTAGCCGACCGAGCCGCCCGAGGCGAAGGCATCGCCCAGCCAGAAGCCATGGTCGATGGCCAGGCCGTTGGCGATATCGGAGAAGGTCGCCGTGCCCTTGTCCGCCGCGACCACCAGGTAGGGATCGTCCTGGTCATGGCGGACCACGTCGGCCGGCGCCACGATCTTGCCGCCGACGATGTTGTCGGTGATGTCCAGCAGGCCCTGGATGAACATCTTGTAGCAGGCGATGCCCTCGGCCATGATCGCCTCGCGCTCACCGCTGGCCGGTGGCTGCTTGACGTAGAACCCGCCCTTGGCGCCGACCGGCACGATGACCGTGTTCTTGACCATCTGCGCCTTGACCAGGCCCAGCACCTCGGTGCGGAAGTCTTCGCGCCGGTCCGACCAGCGCAGGCCGCCGCGGGCCACCGCGCCGAAGCGCAGATGCACGCCTTCCACGCGGGGTCCGCACACGAAGATCTCGCGATACGGCCGCGGACGCGGCAGGTCCGGCACGTTGGCCGAGTCGAACTTGAAGCTGATGGTGTGCGCCGGCGCGCCATCGGCACCGGTCTGGAAATAACTGGTGCGCAGCGTGGCCTCGATGCAGCCCATGATGCTGCGCAGGATGCGGTCGTCGTCCAGGCTGGAGACGCCGTCGAGCAGCTTGACCAGCGCCGCATGCACGGCCTCGCCCTGCGCGGCGCGGTCCTGGCCGGCCGCCTGCGCGAGCTGGGCCAGCACCTTGGCGGTGTCTTCGTCGGCTTCATCGCCCAAGGCCCGCAGCTGGGCGACGAGCGCCTCGGCACGCGCCTTGTTGCGTGCCTTGGCCGGCTGGTCCAGCGCCGGATCGAAGCGCGCCTCGAACAGCCGCACCAGCAGCGCGGCCAGCAACGGATACCGGCCCAGGGTGTCTTCCACCGAGCCTTGCGAGAACGGCACCCCGGTCTGCAGCAGATACTTGGTGTAACCGCGCAGCACCGCGACCTGGCGCCAGTCCAGACCGGCGCGCAGCACCAGGCGGTTGAAACGGTCGTTCTCGGCATCGCCGCGCCAGACCCGGGCGAAGGCTTCGTCGAAATCCGCCGCGCGGGCCACCACGTCGATGGGGGCACCGGTGGCCGACTCGACCTCGAACTCCTGGATATAGGCAACCTGGCCGTCGACCTCCAGGCGGAACGGGTGCTCGGAGATGACCCGCAGGCCCATGTTCTCCATCAGCGGCAGCGCGTCGGACAGGGGAATGTCGTGGCCGAGGCGATACAGGTTGAGCCGCAGCGCGCCTTCGCCGGCGCGGTGCAGGCTGGAGCGGTACAGGCTCAGGCGCAGGTCGTGGGGGCCTTCCAGTGCGGCCAGCCGCTCCACGTCGTCGGCAGCCAGCTGCACCGACACGTTCTCGATGTAGTTCTGCGGCAACGCGCGACCATAGGCGGAGGCCAGCACCAGGCCACGGGCCTCGCCATGGCGATGGATGAGCACTTCGCGCAGATCGTCCTGCCAGTTGCGCAGCAGATGGGCCAGCTGGGATTCCAGTTCGGCCGCGTCCACACTGACTTCCTCGCCCGCGCGCGGGCGCACGGTCAGGTGCAGCTGCGCCAGGGGCGACTCGCCCAGCTGGACCGAGGTGTCCACGGCCTCGCCGTGCAGGGCCTGCTTCATCAAGGCTTCGATGCGCAGCCGCAGCTCGGTGTTGAAGCGGTCGCGCGGGATGTACACCAGCGCCGACCAGAAGCGCCCGTAGCGGTCGCGCCGCAGGAACAGCTTGCTGCGCACGCGCTCCTGCAGGCCCAGGATGCCCATGGCCGTGCGGGCCAACTCGTCCTGGCGGGACTGGAACAGCTCCTCGCGCGGCAGGCTCTCCAGGATATGGCGCAGCGCCTTGCCGCTGTGGCTGTTGGGCGACAGGCCGGACTGGCGCATCACGTGATCGTGGCGCTCGCGCACCAGCGGGATCTCCCACGGACGCCGGTTGTACGCACTGGAAGTGAACAGTCCCAGGAAACGCTGCTCGCCGGTGATGCGGCCGTTGCCGTCGAAGGACAGCACGCCGATGTAATCCATGTAGCCCTTGCGGTGCACGGTGGCGCGGGCGTTGGTCTTGGTGAGGATCATCGCCTCGCCCTCGCCTGCCTCGTTGAGCAGGTTGGCGGCCAGCGATTGCACTGGTCGCGGCTGGCCGGAGGCGTGGCCGCGCAGCATGCCCAGGCTGGTGTCTTCCTGCGGCACCAGCACCTCCTGGCCGCCCTGCTTCTGCACGCGGTACTCGCGGTAACCGAAGAAGGTGAAGTGGTCGTTGGCCGCCCAGCGCAGGAACTCCTGGGTTTCGCGGCGCATCGCATCGGAAACCGGCATGCGGCGCGTGGCCAGGTCCTCGGACACGGCCAGCATCTTCTCGCGCATCACGCTCCAGTCGCGCACGATCTGGCGCACCTCGTCCAGCACAGCCTGCACCTGCGCGGTGATGCGCGGCATGGCGTCGGCCGGCTGCCGGTCGATCTCCAGCAGCATCAGCGATTCGGCCTTGCCCTCGCCCACCGCCGTGATCTTGCCGGCCTTGTCACGCTCGAAGCGCACCACCGGATGGCCCAGCACGTGGACACCCACGCCCATCGCGGCCAGCGCCATGCTCACCGAGTCGACCAGGAAGGGCATGTCGTCGTTGACGATCTGCAGCACCGAATGCGGCGACTCCCAGCCATTGGCCTTGGCCGTGGCGTTGAACACGCGCACGTTCGCCGTGCCCGGCTTGCGCACCCGGGCGAACTCCAGCATGTCGGTGGCCATCGCCGCCCAGCCCTCGGGCGTGTGGTGCGGGTACTCGTCCTGCTCCATGCGCCGGTAGAACGCCTCGGCGAACAGACGCGCCTGCTCGCGTCTGGCCGCCGGCAACCGCGCCTTGAGCGCGTCATGGATGGGTTGCAGGGAGAAGGCGACCAGGGCCGCGCCCGCCTTGGGCGTGGAGCGGGCCACCGCATCGGCGACCCGCTTGCCGGGCGTCGGCCGGCTCGACTTGGTGTCCTTGGGACTGCCCTTGGTCTCGGCCTGCTTGGCCTTGGCGGTAGGGGCGGGTTTCGCGCGGAGCCTGCTGCTGCCGGTGGTGCTCATAACAGTGCGTACACACAATGAAGGTAATTGGCCATTGTATGCCCGCCCCCCGTGACAACCGTGCTGCGCGGCATCAAAAACGCACGGGCTTTCATCTGCGTGCAAGGTCCGCACACGCGGTGCCCGATCGATGAAGTGAGGGTCCTTTTTGCCAGTGGTACTGACCTCGGATGACCGGGTCGTAAGGGCAACATCACGCGCGTTTCACAACCGGCTGAAGTGGCGCCAAGTCAGGACTTCTGGGGGTATTCAAATTCTAAACTGGACGGTATAGTCCAGCCCCAATGAACGCCCCTAACCCCTCCCCTCTTGGCGCCGAGCGGCGCCAGCGGGTGCTCGATGCCACCCGTGAGCTCATGGCCGAGCACGGGTTCCGCGTGAGCATGGATGCGGTGGCCCAGCGGGCGGGATGCTCGAAGCAGACCTTGTATGCACAGTTCGGCAGCAAGCAGGCGTTGATGCAGGCCTTGATGCACGAGCACCTTGAATTGACCACCTCGCAACTGGAGTCCTTCGATGGTCGCCTGCGCGAGCCACTGCTCCGATTCGGCCTTGAGCACATCGAGCGCATCAGCGAGCCGGGCGCGGTCGCCAGCCTGCGGCTGCTCAGTGCAGAGGCGCCCCAGTATCCCGACGAGGCGCGCAGCCTTTGGCAAGAAGGCGCCGAGCGGCTGGTGTCGCGCGTCTCCGACTGGCTGCGCCAGGCCATGGACGCGGGTCTGCTGCGGCATGACCAACCGCACGCGGCAGCCGAGCTGTTGCTGGGCATGCTCGTCGGGCTGGACGCGGATCGACAGCGCTTCTCGCTGTCCCAGCGCGACCCGGCCGCACGCCGGGCCTGGGTGGAGTTCGCCACCGACACCTTCCTCAAAGCGTTCGCCCCCACCTCGCGCATGGCCGCCTGCTGAGCGCCACGCCAGGCTTTCTACTCATTACAACACTACCCAACGTTTTATCTGGAGCACCTCCTCATGACCGCCCCAACCCGCTCGCTCCTGCTCGGCTCCGCCATCGTGCTGGCACTGGCCGCCTGCAACAAGAAGGAAGAACAGCAGGCCCCGCCGCCGCCGGAGGTGGGCGTGGTCACCGTGCAGCCGCAGGACGTGCCGCTGGTGCGCGACTTCAGCGCGCGTCTGGCGCCGGTCCGCAGCGCCGACGTGCGTGCGCGTGTGCCCGGGGTGCTGCTCAAGCGCACCTATGAAGAAGGCACCGACGTGAAGGAAGGCCAGGTGCTGTTCAAGATCGACCCGGCACCGCTGCAGGCCGACCTCTCCTCGGCGCAGGGCCAGTTGGCCTCGGCCCAGGCGACCTACACCAATGCCCACGTCGCCGCCGAGCGCGCGCGCCAGCTGGCGCCGCAGAAGTATGTCTCGCAGTCCGACCTGGACAATGCCCAGGCCACCGAGCGCAGCGCCGCTGCCTCGCTGCAGCAGGCCAGGGCCGCCGTCACCAATGCCAAGATCAATCTCGGCTATGCCGATGTCACCGCGCCAATTTCCGGACGCGCTGGCAAGCAGCAGGTCACCGAGGGCGCGCTGGTGGGCGCGGAGGGCGTCACCCTGCTGACCACCGTCGATCAGATCGATCCGCTGTACGTGAACTTCTCGATGAGCTCGTCCGAGCTGCAGTCGCTGCGCCAGGCGCAGGGCCAGGGCGAGGTCAACCTGTCAGATACCGCCCACACCAAGCTTGATGTGGTGATGAACAACGGCACTCGCTACGACCAGCAGGGCACGCTGGACTTCTCCGATGTGGTGGTCGACCAGGCCACCGGTGCGGTCTCGCTGCGCGCCACTCTGCCCAACCCGCAGAAGGTGCTGCTGCCGGGCAGCTTCGTCACCGTCGAAGTCAACCTGGGGACACGCAAGGACGTCTTCCTGGTACCGCAGGCGGCCGTGCAGCGTGACACCAACGGCGCCTATGCGCTGGTGGTGGGCAGCGATGGCAAGGTCGCGCGCAAGGATGTGCAGATCGAGAATCGCGCGCTCAAGGGCCAGTGGATCGTCACCGGCGGCCTCAAGACCGGCGACAAGGTGATCGCGCTGGGCCTGCAGAAGGCCCGCGAAGGCGCCCCGGTCAAGGCGGTTCCTTACGACCAGGCCAAGGCCCAGGCCCAGCCGGGCGGTGCCGGACAGGGCCAGCAGCCAGGCGGCGCACCGGCTCCGGCCGATGCTTCCGCTTCCGACCAGCCGGGCGGCGACGCCAAGCAGTCTGACCAGGGTCAGGCCCAGTAAGGAATTCCCCCAATGCCCAAGTTCTTCATCAACCACCCGGTCTTCGCCTGGGTCGTGGCGATCCTGATCTCGCTTGCGGGCGTGATCTCGATCCTCAACATGGGTGTCGAGTCCTACCCCAACGTGGCCCCGCCGCAGATCACGGTGACGGCCAGCTATCCGGGCGCCAGTGCCTCGACGGCCGAGCGCTCGGTGACCCAGGTCATCGAGCAGCAGCTGACCGGCATCGACAACCTGCTGTACTTCAGCTCGACCTCCAGTTCGTCAGGCCGGGTCACCATCACCCTGACCTTCCAGACCGGTACCGATGCGGACATCGCCCAGGTCCAGGTCCAGAACAAGGTCTCGCTTGCCCAGCCACGCCTGCCCTCGGAAGTGACCGCGCAGGGTGTGGTGGTGGCCAAGGCCAACGCAGGCTTCCTGATGGTGGTTGGCGTACGTTCCGACACCGCAAGCATCGACCGCAACCACCTCAACGACATCATCGCCTCGCGCGTGCTCGACCAGATCGCGCGCGTGCCGGGCGTGGGCAGCACCCAGCACTTCGGTTCCGAGTACGCCATGAACATCTGGCTCAACCCGGAGAAGCTGCAGGGCTACAACATGTCGGCCAGCACCGTGGAGGCGGCGTTGAAGGCGCAGAACGTGCAGTTCGCCGCCGGCTCGCTCGGTGCCGACCCCGCGCCGGACGGCCAGGCCTTCCAGGCCACGGTGTCTGCGGAAGGTCGCTTCACCGACCCGTCTCAGTTCGAGAACGTGATCCTGCGCGCCAATGCCGACGGCACCACGGTCAAGCTCAAGGACGTGGCGCGCGTAGGGTTTGGCCCGCAGAACTACGGCTTCGACACCCAGTACAACGGCAAGCCGATGGGCGCTTTCGCCATCCAGCTGCTGCCGGGCGCCAACGCGCTGAGCGTGTACGACGCGGTCGAGGCCAAGATGAACGACCTGGCGGCCAGCTTCCCGCCCGGCGTCAGCTGGTTCACGCCTTATGAGACCACCACCTTCGTCACGATCTCCATCGAGGAAGTGGTCCACACGCTGATCGAGGCCATCATCCTGGTGTTCCTGGTGATGCTGATCTTCCTGCAGAACTTCCGCGCGACGATCATCCCCACCCTGGTCATTCCGGTGGCGCTGCTGGGCACCTTCATGGGCCTGGACATCATCGGCTTCACCATCAACCAGCTGACCATGTTCGCCATGGTCCTGGCGATCGGCATCGTGGTCGATGACGCGATCGTGGTGATCGAGAACGTCGAACGCATCATGGCCGAGGAAAAGCTTCCCCCCAAGGAGGCGACCATCAAGGCCATGGAGCAGATCACCGGCGCGGTGGTGGCCATTACCGTGGTGCTGGCGGCGGTGTTCATCCCCTCGGCGCTGCAGGGCGGCGCCTCGGGCGAGATCTACAAGCAGTTCGCGCTCACCATCGCCATCTCGATGGCCTTCTCGGCGTTCCTGGCGCTGGGCTTCACCCCGTCGCTGTGCGCCAGCTTCCTCAAGCAGCATGCGCACGACAGCCACGAGAAGAAGAAGAACATCGTCTTCCGCACCTTCGAGAAGTACTACGGCAAGACCGAGAAGAGCTATGTAGGCATGATCGGCCGGCAGGTGCGGCATGCGCCGCGCTGGATGATCCTGTTCGCAGTGCTGGTGGTGCTGACCGGGTTCCTGTTCACCCGCATCCCCAGCAGCTTCATCCCCGAGGAAGACCAGGGCTATGCGCTGGCCATCGTGCAGGCGCCCCCGGGCACGCCCTTGAACAAGACCAACGAGGTCATGACCCAGATCCGCGGGACGCTGGACAAGATCGACGGGTTCGAGGGCATGTTGCAGATCACCGGCTTCAGCTTCCTGGGCCAGGGCGAGAACGTCGGCATGGCGTTCATCAAGCTCAAGCCCTGGGATGAGCGTCCGGGTGGCGTGACCCAGTTCATCGGCCAGGCCAACGGGGCGCTGCAAGGGATCAAGGGCGCGCAGATCTTCGTGGTCAACCTGCCCACGATCCAGGGCCTGGGCCAGTTCGGCGGCTTCGACATGTGGCTGCAGGACCGCACCGGCGCCGGCCAGGATGCGCTGATGGCCGCGCGCAACCAGTTGCTGGGTCTGGCCGCACAGGACAAGAGCCTGATGCAGGTCCGCCCCAACACGCTGGAGAACGCACCGCAGCTGCAGCTCAAGGTTGACCGCGTGCAGGCGCAGTCCATGGGCCTGTCGGTCAGCGACATCTACACCTCCATCCAGCTGATGCTGGCCCCGGTGTACGTCAATGACTTCTTCTACGGTGGCCGCATCAAGCGCGTGAACATGCGCGCCGATGCGCAGTTCCGCACCGGGCCCGAGTCGCTGGACCGCTTCTACACGCCCAGTTCCACCGAAACCGATGCCAACGGCAACGCGGCGATGATCCCGCTGTCCAACGTGGTGTCCAGCAGCTGGCAGTCCGAGCCGCCGTCGCTGGCGCGCTACAACGGCTACTCGGCGGTGAACATCAATGGTTCGGCGGCGCCGGGCAGCTCCTCGGGCCAAGCCATGAACACCATGGAGCAACTGGTCAACGAGAAGCTGCCAGCCGGCTTCGGCTATGACTGGTCGGGCATGAGCTACCAGGAGATCCTGGCCGGCAACAGCCAGACCTTGCTGCTGGTGCTGTCCCTGGTGGTGGTGTTCCTGTGCCTGGCCGCGCTGTACGAGAGCTGGTCGATCCCGGTCTCGGTGCTGCTGGTGGTGCCGCTGGGCGCCCTGGGCGCCCTGGCCTTCACCATGCTGCGCGGCCTGTCCAACGACATCTTCTTCCAGATCGGCCTGATCACGGTGATCGGCCTGGCCTCGAAGAACGCGATCCTGATCGTGGAGTTCGCGGTGATGGAACGCGCGCAGGGACGCACCCTGCACGACGCCATCGTCAACGCCGCCCACCTGCGCATGCGCCCGATCCTGATGACGTCCTTCGCCTTCATCATGGGCGTGGTGCCGATGGCGATCTCCAGCGGCGCAGGCGCCAATGCTCGCCACGCCATCTCCACCGGCGTGATCGGCGGCATGCTCTTCGCCACGGTGCTGGGCCTGCTGCTGATCCCGATGTTCTTCATCGTGGTGCGGCGCCTGCTGGGCGACAAGATGGACGAGCCCTCCAAGGAATACCTGGAAACCCACCGCGACCAGGATGCGGGCGAGGCCACGCCAGGACACGGCGGCCACTGATCGCCAGGTCCGACGAGAAACAAAAAAGCCCCGGCCAAGCCGGGGCTTTCTTTTTCAGCGCAACAGGCGAGCGCTCAGTTGGCGAGCCGGCAGGTCGCCGGCTTGGATGAGGTGAACAAGGCAGCGGTGGCCCACTCGGGGTGATCGACGAAGGGATTGCGATTGCCCTGGAAGCTGTAGATCACTTCGTTGCGGGCGCGCTCGGCATCGTCCGGCGGATCGGCCGCGCTCCAGGCCAGCAGCGTGGACAACAGCCCCATGTAGGCCGGCGAGGACGAGGTGATCACGATCTTGCTGCGGTCGTCGGTCAGCTCCAGGTCCGGCTCGGACTGACCGGTATTGGGATCGGCATCGCCTTCGTAGCGGATCGCCATGTACATCACCGCACGGGCCACGTCGCCCTTGTGCGCATCCCAGACCTCGAACGAGCCCTGATTGCCATCGGGCGACCGCACCCAGTTGGAGTTGCCCGGGTAGGTCCCGCTTCCCCCACCCTGGCCACCATTGGATTCGGTGGTCAGCTCGCTGCAGTTGGACGACGACGGGCAGTCGGCATAGGGCTTGTTGCCGCGGCTGGCGTTGTAGCTGCTGTCGGTCAGGAACAGCATGTGGGTATCGGTATAGGGCGCGTAAGGCAGGCCCATGTCGCCGCTGGCACTACCGAATCCCAACGAGTTGGGCCAGGTATGCTCGCGGTTGTAGGTCGTCCCTGAGCCCGTGCCTGCCCGGTCGCTGCCCTTGGTATAGCGATGGTTCTTGTAGACGTCCAGCACCTTGCCGCTGTCGGTCGGGTCCTCGTCTGCGATCTCCAGGATCGACCAGGTGCTGGCCCCACTGCCGCTGTACGGATAGGCGGTGTGGCCCTTGATGGTTTCGTGCAGCGAACACCGCAGCTGGCTCGCGTTGCTGGTGTTGACCCGGCTGTAATAGCCGTCGCTCCCGCCGCCGCCGCCGGCGTCGGCCACGGTGAAATCGACGACCGTGTTCGTCGCCGGATGCGCCCCCTCCGCATCGCTCACCGCGGAGGCCAGGACGGTGAAGGTGCAGGCTTCCCCCGCATAGAGCGCGGTATCGGTGGAGGCGGCAAAGCCGCTGCCACTGGCACTCGCATAAGTCAGGGGGACGCTACCACTGCTCGCGCAGCTCAGGCTCAGGGCGCCATTGCCCAGGGTGACCGGCTCGCTGAAGGTGACCTCCAGGTCGCCCGCCGCCGGAAAGCCCGTCGCGCCGTCGAGCGGCGTGGTCGAGACCACCGTCGGTGCGGTATTGCTCGAACCACCGCCCCCATCACCATCGAAGCTTTGCCCGGCATTGCAGGCGCCAAAGGTTTCGGCCACCGCCGCATTCCAGCTGAAATCCGCAGCCTCCGACCCCGTGCCGCTCAGTTGCAGCGATGTGCCGGACGGCGTACTGCTGCCTTCGCTCACCGGCAGGTTGGTGCTGGTCGCGCCGGCGGCCGGACCGCTGGAGGCGGTGATCTGGCCCTCGTAGCTGAGGAACTGGACCAGATTGCCCGCCGCATCGACCAGGGCCAAGCCATCGGCGCTGCCGTTCTGCAATCCATTGCTGGGATAGCGGAGCGCGGCGATGGTCGCACTGCCGCAGCTGGCGGCCGTGCCGGCGGATAAGGTGTCGGTGCCGTACGGCGTGCCACCGTTGTAGCGGACCACCTGGTAGCCGGCCAGCGACTCACCAGCGGTGGCGACCACTTCGACCGCCTCGCCGGTGTCCGTGCCGCTGTTGTCGTAGTGCAGCTCGTTGATGAACACCGCGCCATGCGCCTGCCCACTGAGGGCAAGGAACACGGCCAGGGCGAGGGTGGAACGCGTCGTGCGTGTTGCCATGACAACTCCTTTTGCATCGGGGGAACCGCCGATTCTGTCCGGCCGTGTCGCCACAAACCCACGAATGCACCACGGTTTCCAAGCACCCAGACACGCCGATGGCGCCCGCAGGCGCCATCGACACACCATCATGACAAGCGCGTGTCAGCGCAGCCCGGTTTCTCCGCGGGCGATCAGCAGGCGCCGGATCTCGCTGGCGCCTTCGTAGATCTCGGTGATCTTGGCGTCGCGGTTGAGCGCTCCAGCAGACGTCGTCGAAAGACGACGTGCTGGCGCGCGGCAACCGCTCAGCGCAGCCCGGTCTCGCCGCGCGCAATCACCAGGCGCTGGATTTCTGAAGTGCCTTCATAGATCTCGGTGATCTTGGCGTCGCGAAAGTAGCGCTCCAGTGGCATTTCCTTTGAGTAGCCCATGCCGCCATGGATCTGCACGGCCTGGTGGGTAATCCACATGGCGCTCTCCGAAGCGGTGAGCTTGGCGATGGCCGCCTCGCTGCTGAAGGGCTTGCCCTGCTGCTTGAGCCAGGCCGCGCGCAGCGTCAGCAGCAGCGAAGCATCCAGCTTGCACTTCATGTCGGCGATCTTGGCCTGGGTCATCTGGAAGGTGCCGATGGCCGCGCCGAAGGCCTTGCGCTCCTTCACGTACGCCAGCGTCGCTTCATAGGCGGCGCGGGCGATGCCGATGGCCTGCGAGGCGATACCGATACGGCCCGCGTCCAGCACCCCCATGGCGATCTTGAAACCCTGCCCTTCCTCGCCGACGACTTCGGCCGGCTGGGCGACGTAATCGTTGAACTCGATCTCGCAGGTGGCCGAGGCGCGGATGCCCAGCTTGGGCTCGGTCTTGCCGCGCCCAAAGCCCGCACGCTCGGTATCGACGATGAAGGCGGTGATGCCGCGCGCGCCCTTGTCCGGGTCGGTCATGGCGAACAGCACGATGTACTTGGCCACCGGGCCGGAGGTGATCCAGCTCTTCTTGCCATTGATCACGAAGGTCCCGTCGGCCTGCCTGATTGCGCGGCAGCGCATCGCGGTCGCGTCCGAGCCTGACTGCGGCTCGGTCAGGGCGAAGGCACCGATCTGGCTGCCGTCGGCGATGGCGCGCACATAGGTCTGCCTCTGCGCCTCGCTGCCGAACTTGAGCAGGCCGGTGCAGTACAGCGAGTTGTTGACCGACATGATGGTCGAGTGCGCCGCGTCGCCGGCAGCGACTTCGATCATCGCCAGCACGTAGCAGATCGGATCCATGCCCGCGCCGCCGTACTCGTCGGGCACCTCGATGCCCATCAAGCCGTTTTCGCCCAGCAGCTGGATGTTCTCCAGCGGGAACTCGCCGGTCCTGTCGAAATGTTCGGCGCTGGGCGCGATCTTCTCCTGGGCGATCCGGCGGGCCACGTCCTGGATCATCAGCTGCTCTTCGGTGTATCCGAAATCCACGGTCTTTCCCTTCCAAAAGCTGCGGTGGCCGCGATTGTAGCCGACCACCATGCGGCTGCGTATGGAATTGACCCAGAGCGCCTTCGCCATCAAAATATCTCGCCATCGCGATATAGAGATAAATGATGGATCTCGAAGCCTGGTCTGCCCGGCTCAAAGTCTTTGCCGATGCCACGCGCGTGCGCCTGCTGGCCCTGCTGGCCGGCGAGGAACTGACCGTGGCCGAGCTCTCGGCGATCACCCGCCTGGCCCAGCCGCGCGTGTCCACGCATCTGGCCAAGCTCAAGGATGCCGGCCTGGTGCGCGACCGTCGCGCCGGCGTCTCGGCCTACTACCGCTTCGACGAGGACAACCTGGATCCGTCCCAGCGCGACCTGTGGCGCAGTCTGCGCGCCGGCAGCGACGATCCTCTGCTGCGCCAGGACGCAGAGCGCGTGGCCGAAGTCCTGGCCGCGCGCGCGGCCACCCAGAACTGGGCCGACAGCGTGGCCGGCGACATGGAGCGCCATTACTCGCCCGGCCGCACCTGGGAGGCGCTGGCGCGGACCGCGCTGCCGCTGCTGGAAACCGGCGACGTGCTGGACATCGCCTCCGGCGATGGCGTGCTGGCCGAACTGCTCTCCCCGCATTCGCACCGCTATGTCTGCGTGGACACCAGCGCGCGCGTGGTCGCCGCCGCCGGCGAGCGCCTGCGTCGCTTTCCAAATGTGGAGGTGCGCGAGGGTGACATGCATGCCCTGCCTTTCGAGGCCGACACCTTCGACCTGGTCGTGCTGATGCACGCCCTGACCTATTCCGAGCAGCCGGCCAAGGCCGTGGCCGAGGCCGCGCGCGTGCTGCGCCCGGGCGGCAAGCTGCTGCTGTCCAGCCTGGGCAAGCACGAACACCAGTCGGTGGTGACCGCCTACGGCCACGTCAACCTGGGGTTTTCCGACGCCGAACTGCGCCGTTTCGCGACCAAGGCCGGCCTGCAGGTCGCCAGCCTGCAAGTGGTCACCCGCGAACGCCGTCCGCCCCATTTCGAAGTCATCTCGCTGACCGGCATCAAGCCGTGAGGAGCGCCGCATGAGCACCACCCAATCCCTGCCCTGGCTCAACCCCGCCCGTACCCAGCAGCTGCTGGACGCACTGGCCAGCCGTATCCTGATCATCGACGGGGCGATGGGCACCATGATCCAGCGTCACAAGCTGGAGGAAGCCGATTACCGTGGCGAACGCTTCGCCGGCGGCTTCGACAGCCAGCATGCCGAGGAAGGCCACGTGCACGGCCCGGGCTGCGACCACGGCCATGACCTCAAAGGCAACAACGACCTGCTGCTGCTCAGCAATCCGCAGGTCATCGCCGGGGTGCACACCGCGTATCTCGAAGCCGGTGCCGACCTGCTGGAGACCAATACCTTCAACGCCACCTCGGTCAGCCAGGCCGACTACCACCTGGAGCACCTGGTCTACGAGTTGAACAAGGAAGGCGCGCGCATCGCGCGCGAATGCTGCGACGCGATTGAAGCCAAGACGCCGGACAAGCCGCGCTTCGTGATCGGCGTGGTCGGGCCGACCAGTCGCACCGCCTCGATCAGCCCGGATGTCAACGATCCAGGCTTTCGCAACACCAGCTTCGACGCGCTGCGCGTGACCTACCGCGAGGCGGTCGACGGCCTGATCGACGGCGGCGCCGACACGATCATGGTCGAGACCATCTTCGACACGCTCAACGCCAAGGCCGCGCTGTTCGCCATCGAGGAAGCCTTCGATGCGCGCGGCGCGCGGCTGCCGGTGATGATCTCCGGCACCATCACCGATGCCTCCGGGCGCACACTGTCGGGCCAGACCGCCGAGGCCTTCTACACCTCGCTGATGCACGCTCGCCCGCTGTCGATCGGCCTGAACTGCGCACTGGGTGCCAAGGACCTGCGACCGCACGTGGAAACCCTGTCTAGCGTGGCCGACTGCTACGTCAGCGCGCATCCCAACGCCGGCCTGCCCAACGCCTTCGGCGAATACGACGAGACCCCGGAGGAAATGGCCGAGACGTTGCACGAGTTCGCCACCGCCGGCCTGCTCAACCTGGTCGGCGGCTGCTGCGGTACCTCGCCGGACCATATCCGCGCGATCGCCCAGGCCGTGGTCGGGATCGCCCCGCGCGCCCTGCCCCAGCGCCTGGCCGACGCCGCCTGATCCTCATGCACCTGCTCCGCTACCCGAATCTGGTCGCCGTATGACTTCTCCCCGCTATACCCGTCTGTCCGGCCTGGAACCGCTGGTCATCACCCCGCAGCTGCTGTTCGTCAATGTCGGCGAGCGCACCAACGTCACCGGCAGCGCGCAGTTCCGCAAGATGGTCAAGGAAGAGCGCTACGAAGACGCGGTCGAGGTCGCCCGCCAGCAGGTGGAGAGCGGCGCGCAGATCCTCGACGTCAACATGGACGAGGGCCTGATCGATTCGGAAAAGGCCATGGTGCGCTACCTCAACCTGATCGCCTCCGAGCCGGACATCGCCCGCATCCCGGTGATGGTCGACAGTTCCAAGTGGAGCGTGATCGAGGCCGGCCTGCAGTGCCTGCAGGGCAAGGGCGTGGTCAATTCGATCTCGCTCAAGGAGGGCGAGGCCGCCTTCATCGAACACGCGCGCAAGGTGCTGCGCTATGGCGCGGCCGCGGTGGTGATGGCCTTCGACGAAACCGGCCAGGCCGATACCTGCGCGCGCAAGGTCGAGATCTGCACGCGCGCCTACAGGATCCTCACCGAGCAGGTCGGCTTCCCGCCCGAAGACATCATCTTCGACCCCAACATCTTCGCCGTGGCCACCGGCATCGAGGAGCACGACAACTACGCGGTGGACTTCATCGAAGCCACGCGCATCATCAAGCAGACCCTGCCGCACTGCCACGTGTCCGGCGGCGTGTCCAACGTGTCCTTCTCCTTCCGCGGCAACGAGACCGTGCGCGCGGCGATCCACTCGGTGTTCCTGTACCACGCCATCAAGGCCGGCATGGACATGGGCATCGTCAACGCCGGCGCGCTGCCGATCTACGACGATCTGGAGCCGGAACTGCGCGAGCGCGTGGAGGACGTGATCCTCAACCGCCGCAAGGACGGCACCGAGCGTCTGCTGGAGATCGCCGAACGCTACAAGGGCAAGAAGGGCGAAAAGAAGGTCGAGGACCTGGCCTGGCGCAGCAAATCGGTGCGCGAGCGTCTGGCCCACGCCCTGGTCCACGGCATCGACGCTTTTGTCGAGACCGATACCGAGGAAGCCCGGGCCGAGGCGACCCGCCCGCTGGACGTCATCGAAGGCCCGCTGATGGATGGCATGAACGTGGTCGGCGACCTGTTCGGTGCCGGCAAGATGTTCCTGCCCCAGGTGGTCAAGTCCGCCCGGGTGATGAAGAAGGCCGTGGCCTACCTGCTGCCCTTCATCGAGGAGGAAAAGCTGCGCACCGGCGATGCCGGCCAGTCCAACGGCAAGATCATCATGGCCACGGTCAAGGGCGACGTGCACGACATCGGCAAGAACATCGTCGGCGTGGTCCTGGCCTGCAACAACTTCGACGTTGTCGACCTGGGCGTGATGGTGCCGACCCAGACCATCCTGGACCGCGCCAAGGCGGAGAACGCCGACATCATCGGCCTGTCCGGGTTGATCACGCCCTCGCTGGAGGAAATGACCCACGTGGCGCGCGAGATGCAACGTCAGGGCTTCCAGATGCCGCTGATGATCGGCGGGGCCACCACTTCGCGCGCGCACACCGCGCTGAAGATCGACCCGCACTACAGCGCGCCGACGGTCTGGGTGAAGGACGCCTCGCGCGCGGTCGGCGTGGCCCAGTCACTGATCTCGCGCGACATGCGCGCGGCCTTCGTCGCGGCCAACGATGCAGACTACGCCGAGATCCGCCAGCGCCACGCCAACCGCGGCGACGCCAAGCGCCTGGTGTCCCTGAGCAAGGCGCGCGGTCAGAAATTCGATGGCGGCTGGGACAGCTACACCCCGCCGACGCCGGCCAAGCCGGGCATCACGGTGTTCGAGGATTATCCGCTGGCCGAGCTGGTGGCACTGATCGACTGGACGCCGTTCTTCCAGGCCTGGGAACTGGCCGGCAAGTATCCGGCCATCCTCACCGACGAGGTCGTCGGCCCGCAGGCGACCGAGTTGTTCGCCGATGCCCAGGCCATGCTCAAGCAGATCGTCAAGGAGAAGTGGCTGACGGCCAAGGCTGTGTTCGGCCTGTGGCCGGCCAACAGCATCGGCGACGACGTGGTGCTGCAGCACGAGCGCGGTCCGTCGACCTTGCGCTTCCTGCGCCAGCAGGTCGACAAGCCGGCCGATCGCCCGGATTTCTGCCTGGCCGACTTCATCGCGCCGAAGGACAGCGGCAAGCAGGACTGGATCGGCGCGTTCGCCGTCACCGCCGGCATCGGCATCGAGCCGCACGTGGCGCGCTTCGAGGCGCAGCACGACGACTACAACGCGATCCTGCTCAAGGCGCTGGCCGACCGCCTGGCCGAAGCCCTGGCCGAGCGCCTGCACCAGCGCGTGCGCACCGAGTTCTGGGGTTACGACACGGGCGAGACGCTGGACAACGAGGCGCTGATCGCCGAGAAGTACCACGGCATCCGCCCGGCCCCGGGCTACCCGGCCTGCCCGGAACACAGCGAGAAGGGCCTGCTGTTCGACCTGCTCGACGCGCCCGGCAACGCCGGCATAACCCTGACCGAGAGCTTCGCGATGCTGCCCACCGCGGCAGTCTCCGGCTATTACTTCAGCCATCCCAAGTCGCAGTATTTCGTGGTTGGCCGGGTGTCCAAGGAGCAGGCGCTGGACTACGCCAAGCGCAAGGGCGTCGAGCTGACCCAGGTCGAGCGCTGGCTGGCCTCCAATCTGGACTACGACCCGGATTGATCGCGTTGTACCGGCTGCCACGCGTGGCCGGACGCCCATCTCAGGCGCTGGCGGCCACGCGACGCTCAGTTCATGATGACGGTCATCATCATGAACTGAGGCGCACCTCACATTGCGTTGCGCTAATACGCATCGCCGCATGGCCGCGATGTCCGCTTCTGCACAATGTCCACGTCACTATCCACGCAACGACAGCGAGCGTGAGGGCGGCACGAATCGCAAGGAATTGCCATTACAAGGAGTCATCCGGCAATGTGCGTGGCGATTCGCTTATTCGGCCCGGTCAGCGTGACCATGGGCACACACACGATCGAGCTGGCCGGGCGCTGCGCCGATCTGCTGGCTTATCTCGCCCTCGGACGTGGACGCGCGGTGGCGCGCTCGGACGTGGACGCGCGGTGGCGCGCTCGGACTTGCTTGAGCAGGTCTGGGCCGACCGTGGCGACGACACGCGCATGGGCTCGTTCAATACCGCACTGTGGCGCCTGCGCCAACGACTGCGCAGGGCCGGCGACATCGTGCACTGCGATGGGCGCACCTTGTCCTTCAATCCAGCCTTGCAGGTCCAGGTGGACTTGATGACATTCGAATCGGCACTGGCCGCAGCGCATGCTCCGGACCTGAGCACGGCTCAGCGCCGTATGCGGCTGCGCGATGCGATCGCGCTGCGCGGTGAGGATCTGTTGACCGGCATGGACCAAGATTGGGCACTGCGCGAACGCGAGCGCTATCGGCGCAATTGGCTCGATGCGTTGGGTTGGCTGATGGCGCTCTCGGCTGAGGCTGGCGAACATGGTCAGGTAATCGAATGCGGACGGGCGATCCTGGCACGCGAGCCATTGCGCGAAGACGTGCATCGCGCCTTGATGCGAGCCTATGTGGCGGCCGGCCAACGCGCGACCGCCTTATTGCAGTTCGAAACCTGTCGCGCGCTGCTGCGCCGTGAGTTGGCCATCCAACCCATGCCCGAGACGATCGCCATGTACCAGCACATCGCCGAGGCGGCAGTCTGCCGCGTCGCGGACATGGTGCCGTTGCCAGTCGCAACGACCCTTGCTATCGACATCGCGCCGCAGACGCAGTTGAGTACCTGTGTCACCCTGGCCCGTCAGCATCTGGATTCGGCTGACATGCAACTGCGCCAAGTCCTGGCGATCTCCTGCCGCTGAACCACGCTGGTCCCGGGAAAAGCGCCACTTACGTGACGCTTTCTTTTTGTGTGCGTGCCTTACGCCGGCTGGCCGGCGCGGTGATCGAAAAGTGAGTCAGGGGTGTTCCCGCGGTGATCGAGCGGTGATCGAAGCGGCGCAGGGTAAAGCCATGGATCGCGCAGGACCTTCCGATGCCGGGGACGCCACACCGCAGTGCCGCCTTCATCGTGAGGATCTGGCACGAGCACGGCGATACCGGAGCGCCCGCCATGCGCGGCTATGTCGAACACGTTCCGACCGGCGCCACCACGCACTTCCGCTGCTACGAACGACTACTTGCCTTCATCAACGCGCACGCCAGCCCACCGACGACGGGCACACCCCCTGAGGGCGCGGTTCGGCCGTGAACCACACGCCGGTGCGGTCACGGTGCCGGTCTTTTCCAACCGAGGACAAGCAGATGAGCCAGAACTACCAGATCCTGCGCGGCGCGCTGCGCAGCGAGTACGCCGAGGTCGACGATGAGGTGATCGAACAGGTCGTCACCGATCTGTATGGCCCGGGAGTCAGCGCAAATGATGCCGAGGATTTCCTTGGCGGCATCGGCAACGCGTTCTCCAATTTCGGACGCGGTGTGGCGCATGTCGCCAGGCAGGCCGCGCCGGTGCTGGGAAATGCGCTGCCCGGCATCGCCTCCGGCGCGGCGACCGGTGCCGCGCTCGGACCTTGGGGCGCCCTGGCGGGTGCGGCGATCGGTGGCGTCAGCAGCGCGCTCAGTGGCGGTGGACGCCATGATGGCGGGCACGGTGCGTCGGGCGCAGGCAGTCCGGCGCGCATCGCCGGAGCGACACGCTCGGCAACGACGGCCCGCACCGGACAACTCGGCCAGATCGCCAGGATTGCCGGTCCCGCGTTGGCCGGCATGACTTCCGGCGGCGCGGCCATCGCGTCAAGGCCCGGCGGCGTCGGTGGCCAGATCGCCGGTTTGCTGGCGCGGCCGGAGGTGCAACGGGCGCTGACCTCGCAACTGCTTGGGCCCTTGGGCCGCACGCAGGTCAGCGTCGGTGGCACGCCAGTGCCAACGAGCGCCGTCATGAACATGCTGGGCTCGTTGTTCGCACAGGCCGCGCATGAGTCGAGCGGCGCCGACGAATCCATGCCGGTCTACCTCATGAACGACGCCGGCGAATTCGCCGTGGATGCCGCCGATCCCGATGCGCGCGCCGATTGGCTCGCCCAGCTCTTTTCCAATACGCGGCCACCACGATCTGCGTCGAAACACGCCGATGTCCGCCAGATCGAGGAAGCGTTCTACGTCGAAGATCAGGCCGGCCCAGACGAGCAATGGAACGAAGACTGGCAGGACAACTGGGAGCAGGCCGATGCCTACGACGATGACCGGGTGACCTACGCATGAACGTTGCCGATCTACTCAACGCATCGTCGGCCGGCACGCAAGTCGAGGGCGGCATTGATCCGGACATGCAGAGCGATCTATTGGCCACGCTCGAGCGCGAGGATCCCCGCATGGCCGCGCTGTGCCGATTGTTCGCTCAACGCCAGGCCCAGGCTGCGCAAACACTGCAAACGCAGCAAGCCGTGGACGGAGCTGACCAGACCGAATGCGAGCACGACCTGCTGGAACTGCAAGATCGCCATGATCGTCTGCGCCGCAGCGCCCGGGCCCTGCGTAGCGCGCTGACGGATCAACAGGACCGCCTGGAGATCTGCGCCGCGGCGCTGGGCGCGTGCTTGGCGTGCTGGGGCGAGCGCACCGACTGTCCACACTGCGCCGGCCGTGGTCGTGGCGGTTGGCAGCCGCCGGATCCGGCGCTCTACGCACGACTGGTGGCACCCGCGGCGCGCCGTCTGGCAAGCCGCGACGCGGCTCTCGTTGCAGCACCCGCTTTCAATTCCGACCCCGATCGCGCCGGCCGCGGCTCCGCCGCCGCGCCGCTCGACTGACCGGCGCCACCGCGCCTTTTCCCCAGCAAGGAGATCTGCCATGTACGAGTACGAAGACGCCATCGCCGAATACGATGAATACGAGGACTACGACGAAGCGGCCAGGCCGCGCTTCCGGCCACGTCCGGTCGCGGTACCACGTCGCGGCAACGTGGTCCCCGCCGCCAATTCCAGCCGTCCGGTCACCCATGCCGATCTGGTCAACGCCAGCCGCCGGCTGGACGAGAAGATCGGCACCAACGCACGCGCGATCAAGTCGATCGAATCGCGGGTCAACACCGTCGCCACGCAGACCGGCCGCCAGGCCAAGGCGATGGAGGAAATCCAGGGCGACGTCAAGTCCCTGCGCGAAGTGTCCATGCTGCTGCCGCTGCTGAGCACCCAGAAGACCGCCAATGTCAGCGGCACCGAGGTCCTGGTGCCGACCAACGACACCTTCAGCCGGATGCTGCCGATCCTGCTGATGTCTGGCGGCGGCGGCCTGACCGGATCGCCTGGCACGACCGACACCACGGGGCTGGGCGGCATCGGCCTGCCGCTGCTGCTGGTCATGGCGATGCAGAAGTGAGCCGCCCCATCACGCTACCGCTGAGGAACACGCCATGAGTCAGCTCATCCAGTTACTGATCGGTAAGGAACTCGCACGCAGCAAGGGCATCGAGGAACCGGCGGACCAGTTCCGCATCGGCGCGGTCGCCGCGCTGATGTCCCAGCCGGTGCTTGGCCTGGTCCTGGCCAATGCGATGGCCGATCGCCAAGCACCGGTCGTGCGCAAGGCCGGGACCGAGCATCAGGACTCGTCGGAGGCTTCGGCCGCGACCGGAAGCACGCTCCCCGCACCGGCCGGCAAGTCATCCCGGTCCTGAGGCAGGCCCGGCGCACCGCACAGCGGGCGGCCTGGCGCCGCCCGCGACTTCCTTCCTTCAACCATCGAGCACGGCAATGGACCCGGCCCTGCAGGAACTGCTCCGCGTTGGCAACGAGCACGATGCGATCTCGGCGATCGTCCGTCTCGATCCACTCGCCCCGCTGCCCGATCGCATCCGCCTCGTCGTCCGCTTCGGTGACATCGCCACCGTGCGCGTGCGACGCGGGGATGTGGCCGAATCCTACGCTTGCGAAGCGGTGGCCAGCTTCAAGGCGCCGTATCGACTGATGCCCGAACCGGCGGCAAGCCTGGCCACCGACACCACGGTCGCCGACGCAACGGATCTGCGCCGCCGCGATGACTGGCCGACCGGAGACGGTGTGCTGATCGCCGCACTGGACTGGGGGTTTGACTTCACCCATCCGGACTTTCGCCATCCCGATGGCAGTACGCGTCTGCGTGCGTTGTGGGATCAGAGCGCCAGCTACGATCCGGCGCATCCTAACCTCTATGGCTATGGCCGCATCCATCTGCGCCAGGACATCGACCGTGCCCTGGCCAGCGAGGCTCCGTTCCGCGCCCTGGGCTACGACCCGCGCCGCAGCGACCACGGCCCCGGCGCGCATGCCACCCATGTAATGGGGATCGCCGCAGGCAATGGACGGGTCGCACCTGTCGGGGTGGCGCCGCAGGCCGAACTTGCCTTCGTCCAATTGGCTCCCAGCAATGGACGGCCTGGCCGCGCACCGCTCACCGACTCGCCTGCGGTGCTGGAGGGCCTGCACTTCATCGACACTTTGGCAGGCGCCGACGCGGCCTGCATCAACATGAGCCTGGGGACCCACTGCGGGCCGCACGATGGTACTGCCCTGGTCGAACAAGGCATCGATGCGTTTCTGCAGGCGCGACCCGATCGCATCGTGGTGCAGAGCACCGGCAATTATTTCGCGCGCCGGATCCACGCCAGCGGTCGCCTTGGAAATGGCCAGACCGCGCTGCTTCCGATCCTGATCGATCAAAACGACACCACTGCCAACGACATCGAGATCTGGTACCGCGGCTGCGACGCAGTCGATGCGCGCGTGATGGCGCCGGATGGCCGCATGCTCTGCACCGTCCCGCTCGGCGCGAAAGCCGCTGTGATCGATAACGGAATCGAAATAGGCCGGCTCTACCATCGCCGCCACGATCCCAACAACGGCGACCACCAGATCACGCTGCGGCTGGACGCGCCGGCCGCAGCCGGCCGATGGACGCTCGCTCTGGATGGCCGCCAGATCGCCGATGGGCACTGGCATGCGTGGATCGAGCGCGATTCGCAATGTGCCGCATGCCAGTCCCACTTTCCCGACACGCGCGCGGCGACCGGCTCGACCACCGGCTCGATCTGCAATGGCCATCGCACCTTGGTGGTGGGTGCCTACGACGCACGTGCCGCCGACGCTCCGCTCGCCCGATTCAGCAGTTCTGGCCCGACCCGCGATGGTCGGACCAAGCCCGATCTGCTCGCCCCTGGCGTGCGCGTGCTGTCTGCGCGCTCGGCCAGCCGGCGCGAGCCGAGCCAGGCCCGTGCGGTGCGCATGTCAGGTACCAGCATGGCCGCACCGCACGTCACCGGCGCGGCCGCGCTGCTCTTTCAGGCCGGTGGCGCCACCCTGGGCCATGCCCGTATCCGCGCGCTGCTGTGCGACAGCGCCACGCCATACAGGACGCTGAACGCCGCCGATCGATTGCGCGCGGGCGCCGGACGCCTGGATATCGGGGCCGCGCTCTCCGCCTTGCGCGCAACCGCCACTCCCCGCCCCTCCCTGCTCAAGGAGCAGCTCATGGACACCTTGCATCCGACTGATGACCACAATGCTGCACCCTCACACCCTCCGACAGACGCGATCCCGACAGATCAGCAAGCACGCGCGGTGCTGGAAGTGGTCCAGGCCGTGGTCGACACGCAGGCCGACGACGCACCGGAGGACGCTGTGGAGTATGTCGTACGTCGTCGGCGCGCGGCCGGTCCGATCATCGCGCCGGTGATCGGACCCGGGGGTGTCGGCGCCGCGCTGGTCACGCCCATGGGATCAGGCATCGGACTGGCCATCCCGGTCGGAGCGGCAGCGCCGGCGACGGCCCCGACGCAAAGTCCGCCCATCGCACCGCCGCCATGCGCCTGCGCGCATGGCGCGCCCACGCCGATCCCGGATGTACCGGTGACCGTGGCCTCGGATGCACCGACCATCACCGACGCGGTCGAGCAAGAGGCTCCGTGGCTGGTTACCGAACGTGATGCCGCCCAGGCGGCGGACTCCTACCTGGCGGCCAATGCATTTGAGTACACAGGCGAGGCAGTCGAAGATGCCGATGATGGACGCCAGGCCCAAGCCTGGTCACGCTCGACCGCTTGGCCGGTGCCGGCCGCCGAGTACGACGAGATTGCCGAATCGGCGGTAGCCGAGGCCCCAACGCAATCGTCTGCCCGCTTCGTGAGCGAGTTGCTGGCCCGTGCCGCCCATGCCGAGCACGACCGATTCGATCCAGATGCGCCGGGCGCTGCCCGGCTGCCGGCCAGACTGTTCGATCATTTCAGCGGTCGGCGTCCGGGCCTGCCCGACACCTTGGCCAGGCAGTTCGACCTGGTCGCCGCGCCTGGGCAACAAGCACCGGCCATGGCCACCGGTGATTGGCTGTTACGACGCAGCGACGGTACGCATGCACAGCTGTCGGTGCTCGCCGCTCCAGGGCTGTGGCGTGGACCGGCCCTGCGCGAAAACGGCTTTCGCTTGGAAGGCAGGCATCGTGACGGCGGCTTTGTCCATGTCATCGAACCAGGCCACCGCCCGGCCCTGCGCGATGATCGCTTCGCGCGCAGGGTCACCGATACCGCCCAACGCGTGCTTCCCGACACGCTGGTGCTGCGGCCCCGCCTGCCCAATGAGCAGACTTCCTGGAGCGAGGAGGTCGAGTCGGTCGATGCGCGTTGGATCCAGCAGGCGCTCAACCGCGCGCTTGGGATCCAGCTCACCGTCGATGGCGTCATCGGGGCGCAATCGCGTGCGGCTATCCTTGCCTTTCAGCAACAGCAGGGCCTGGTCGCCGACGGCATTGTCGGGCCGCGGACCGAAGCGGCCCTGCGCCAGGCCAGCGGATCGACAGCCACCACCCACCAGTCGCTGGTCCCGGCCGCACCTTCCGGCGGCGTCGGTGATACCACCGACTGCACGACCCTGGATGGCTTTGCTCAGGGACGCGACACCCTGCTGCCGACGCACCACACCCAGCTCATCGCCCTGGCCCGGCGTATCCAGCGCGAACGGATCGGATTGGTCGAGATTACCGGTTTCGCCAGCAGCGAGGGCGAAGAGATCAACAACTTCACCCTGGGGTTGCGTCGCGCCGAAAGCGTCAGGCGCGGACTGCAGGAGACCCTGGAACGGATGCGGCCAGGCAGCAGCACCGGGGTGGCGATGATGCCGCTGAGCCGTGGCGAGAGCAGTCAGATCGCCGATGGGGATCGTCCGCGCAACCGCCGCGTGCAGGTCTGCCTGCGCCGTCCTGTTCCGGTGCCAGTTCCACCGCGACCAGTAACGCAAACCAAGGTGTTCCAGATCACCGGCAAGAGCTTCATCGCCACGATCGGATCAAACATCGGCTCGCTCGACTGCAGCGCGTCGATCGGCCCGATCCCCATTCCTGGTTCCTCGACCGCCGCCAACGCTGCGCTGCATGGCCTGGCCCTGGCGACCGACGCGTCATTCCAGGAGAACCCGACCAGTCAGGACCGGTTCCGCGCGCCACCGCCGGAGGGCAAGGGTTACCGGCTGTTTTCCCAAGGTCAGGTGCAGGCCACCTTCCGTGGCGCCGACCTGCTGTCGGTTGGACTGCGCGGTGCGCTGGACACCGACGCTGGCAAGGAGTGCTTGCCAAGCCTGCCGGCATGTCTGCAGGCACCACCACTGATCATCGATCAACCATTCTCGACACGGCGCATCGATGCTTCGCGGATCCGCTTCCGCTGGGGCGTCAAGGGCGAACCGCACCAGTTGGCCAAAGCTCCGTTCGATGTGATCTGCCGGCGTCCTTCGGTTTTCATTTGGCACGAGATCATCGGCACGATCGACGTCTCCAGCGGGGTCCCGTTGATCACTTCGCTTTTCATCCAAGGCAGCCGGTTTCCCTCTCACCGCTGCTGGCTAGACGGTGTGGTGCAGAATTCGGTTCGACAAGGACCGATGTCCAACCTGTGGGACGGCAGCGCCAGCGATCCGACGCGGGTCCGCTGACCTAATCAACCCAACACATTGGTTCCAGCAGACGCGTTACACAACGGCAGCCGCTTGACCGGGGTCATAGCGATGGCCCCGCATATCCGAGCGTTCAAGCCTCTGGGCGCTACGTGTCGACAAGGACGCGGCCGGGAACACGACCGGGAAGCGATACAGATGCCGGCCCTCACCGCGATCCTCGCCGTAGGCATCGAGGATCTGCTGCGCCAAGACCGGGTTGGGAAAATCCTGTCCGCGCACGGTGAACCACGGCACGTTGCGCGGCACCAGCGGATGCCTCAATTCAGGCAACGTGGCCGCGATCGCCTGCTCGATCTGGTCAAACGTCTTCCCGGCTGCCACGCCCTGCTCATACAGCGCGCGGGCCTTGGGTTGCGTCGCTGCCTTCTGGGTCAACACCTTGATGCCCGCACGAATCTTGCCGGCGGTGGGGATACGGACGTTCCCCTGCCCCAGCACGGTGGCCGGCAGCGTGGACGGAACCAGCGGATGGATGGTGTTCATGGAGTGACGCCTGGAATACCGAGTCATATCGGCAATTCGATGTTCTCTTGGCCTCTCGCCCCATCAAACCCAAGAACACGCGACGGCGCGTGCCTGCCTCTGCCAGAGGACATATCGTTATGACGAACGATTGCCGGGTCCGACGGCGTCGCAGGCAGCCCGATCAGGCGGATCGGCTAGAATCCCGACTGCCGGATCATCGCCATCTCGCCCACCCCACCCATCCGGCCTGCAGGACGTCGTCATGTCGCCCAATGCCTTCGCCTTGGTCGAGTTGCTCATCTCCGAACGCAGTTCCCTGGCACGCTTCCTCCGGCGCTACCTCGACCCGGCGAGTACCGAGGACACCCTTCAGAACATGTACCTGAAGGCCTGCGCCGTTCCGGGCGATCCGCCGATCCAGGACACACGCGGCTATCTGTACCGGATGGCCTACCACCACGCGATCAACCGCGGACAGAGTGAGGCGCGCGAACGCCAGCATCTGTCCGACAGCAGCGAACTTGCCGAATTGCCAGGTCTCGACGGCGAGCAGACCGGCATCGACCAGGCCCAGTTGCGCGAGATCGCCAAGACCATCCTCGGCCTGCCCGAGCCGGTCCGCCGTGCGTTCGTCCTGAACCGCTACCTGGGCCTGTCCGATCGAGAAATCGCAGTCCGGATGGGCATTTCCAAGAGCCTGGTCGCCAGACACGTGCTGCGCGCCACCCTGTTAATCCGGCGGCACCATGGCAGTTGAGCCGATCGCCCCATAAAAAAGTGTGGACACACCCCCTCACTGAACTGTCCATAGCAATAGAACTGTCATCCGACAGCCCAACGGGTTCCAGTCCATGAATCACACGCCCCGTCCCTCGCCGCGTCACGCCAGGCAAGCCTTGAGATGGTTGCTCCGACAAGGATCGGGCGAGTTCGGCGCGCACGAACGCCGACAACTGGAAGCATGGCTGCAAGCCGATCCGCGCCACCGCATCGCCTTTGAGCAGGAAAAATCCTTCCTGCACAAAGTTGACCAGGCCCGCCCCGTGGTGCTGGCCGCGCTGCCGGATCTGGCGAGGGAGGCACATACCGCCGCACGCCCCACGCCCCGGCTGCGCCGTTGGCGCTCGCCAGCGCTGGCGTTGGCCACCGCTGCGGCGTTGGGAGTGGTATTCGTGTGGTCGCCAGCATGGTGGCTGGCGGCGCGCAGCGACATGCGCACCGGCGCCCAGCCGCAGTCTTTCACCCTGGAAGATGGCAGCGAGGTCTTTCTAGACGCCGACAGCGCCATGGCCCTGCGCTTCGACAAGAGTGCCCGCGACATCGAGCTGCTGCGCGGACGGGCCTGGTTCAACGTCTCCCACGAACCGCGGCCATTCCGGGTGGCCGCCCTCGACGGGAGCGTCCACGACATCGGCACGGCGTTCTCGGTCGTGCTGGAGGACGATCAAGTCATCACCGCCGTCAGCGAGGGCCGGGTCGAAGTGGCTGCGGTCCCCGTAGGACCTTGGGTCCAACTGGGTCAGGGCCAGCAGATCCGGTACCGAAAGGGAGAACTGATGTCCTCGACGCCGCAAGCGATCGCCACCAACGACGTCGCACCCTGGCGGCAGGGTGAAATCGTGCTGGATACCGTACCGGCCCGGCAGGCCATTGCCCAGATCGCCCGCTATCGGCGCGGACCGGTCTGGGTCATCGGCAGCCACGGCACGGATGAGCCGATCACCGCGATCTTCCATACCCGCAGCCCGAACGAGGCCATTCAGGCAGTCGCCAATCAGGCAGGCCTGACCGTGCGCAAGCTGCCGGGGGGCGCGCTGCTGCTGACCGCAGGATTGGGCTGAGCAGACGAGCTGAACCAGCTCGCCCCGCAGATCCGCCTCGCGCGCTCATCACGGTTCAGGGCGAGGGGACGAATCATCCGGAAATGAACGAAAGATAAATTCAGGCCGGACGACCCTCGACTCCACCCGCAGTACGGCGTGGACAAAAACGATTCTCATTTGTCTTTAACGGTATAGCCAGAGAAAAACGCCGCGTTTCCTCAAGCCAAACAACTCGCCACCTTCCGTATGGGCAATCCCCACGGAAGGTGTCCCTGTCCCATCGCTTGAGGAGCTTTCATCCGTGCCGTTCGTTCCAGCGCCACGCCGCCGCGCCATCGCGCCGGTCGTCCTTGCTGTCTACATCGCTGCTGCGCTGACGCCAGCCTTCGTCGCTCCTGCCGCCAATGCGCAGACCACGATGCAAACCGCCGTTCGCAATTACGACATCCCGGCCCAACCGCTGGGCACAGCCGCCCGCGAATACGGCCGGGTCTCTGGGCAGCAAGTGGTGTTCCGGAGCCGGATCGCCGACGACCTGCGATCCAGCGCCGTCGTCGGGGAGTTCAGCGCGGACGAAGCCCTGCAACGCCTCCTGGCAGGTACCGGCTTGGTCGCGCGGCGCGTGGACGATGACATCGTGGCACTGGAGAACGGCCAGGACGTGCCTTCCTCACAGGCCAGCGATCACGGCGTTGTGGCCACAAACGCCCTGAGTGTGGCCGGCGCGCGGCACGAAGGTGCGACCGGCGCGCAACGTGACGTCCGCGGCTATGACAACGTCTACGACCTGGACATGTCGACCGCCTACGTCGGCCGCAAGGAGATCGAACGCTACAAGGGCGCCACGCCCTCGGACCTGCTCAACGGCGTGGCCGGCGTGTTCAGCGGCGATGCCCGCAACAGCGGCGCGCTGGACGTCAACATCCGCGGCATCCAGGGGCCGGGCCGCGTGCCGGTTACCATCGATGGCACCGAGCAGGCGCTGACCGTGTGGCGCGGCTACAACGGCGTCAGCAACCGAAATTACATCGACCCCAACCTCATCGGCGGCCTGCAAATCTTCAAGGGGCCGTCGCTGACCCGCAACGTCAACAGCGGCATCGGCGGCGCGGTCGTGATCGAGACCCTGGACGTGGACGACATCGTCCCCGAAGGCGAACGCTTCGGCGGCGAGTTCAAGGTCGAGGGCAGCAGCAACGCGGTCGAGCCGCGACCGCCGGCGCGGCTGTATACCGGCCAGGACTACCGCGACGTGCCCGAGCTGGCGACGACCACGCCGGCCAACGATCCGACGCTGCGCGTGCAGCCGCACACCGGCGGTGGCGGCAACAACGTCTTCGACGGCGAGGACTACGCCTACCGCCTGGCGCTGGGCTGGAAGTCCGACGCGGTGGACCTGCTTGCCGCCTACGCCTACCGCGACCGCGGCAACTACTACGCCGGCGAGCGCAACGCCGGCTACTACTCGCAGCCGCCGGAAGACGCCAGCATCGGCGACTACATCACCACAATGGCCAGCCGGCTGCGACCCGGCGAGGAAGTGACCAACACCTCCAGCAAGATGGAGTCCTGGCTGTTCAAGGCGACCTGGCGCCCCAGCGACGACCAGGAGCTGCAACTGGGCTATCGCGACAGCCTGTCGCACTCCGGGGAGATCATGCCTTCGCGCATCAACCGGACCGAAGAAGGCCTGCCGCAGTGGCCGCTCAGCCGCGTCGATGCCAAGTCCTGGAACCTGGAATACAAGTGGCATCCGGAAGACAGCCGCTGGATCGACCTGTACGTCAACGCCTGGCGCTCGGAAACCGACAGCGCCACCTACACCGCCGGCAGCTACCCCAACTACTGGGACCGCACCCATCCTGTCATCACCAACGGCGGCCTTGCCGATACCGACAACGCCCGCAACGGCCTCACCCTCAGCAACACCTTCCGCCTGGCCGACACGCTGGACCTGACCGTCGGCGGCGACTTCCAGCACGAGAAACTGCGCTCACGCGACGAGTACCTGGGCCCTACCGCCAGCTGGCGCATGTTCCCGCGCGCCGGCCGCCGCGAGGAATGGAACGCCAACTTCAACTTCGAGTGGCGGCCGGTCGACTTCTTGACAGTCACGGCCGGTGCACGCTACTCCTCGTTCTGGGCCTACGACGATTTCGTCGCCGCGCATCCGGACGAGATTCGCAGCTCCATTTCCGGCTACAGCGCCCGCTACTACACCAAATCGCCGGAGGAGCTGGGCGAGTTTGAAGCGTCGCAGCGTGCCACGTGGGAAATTTTCCAGGACCTCTTTGGATTTACCGATGAGCAGGTTGATGCCTTAGTTAACGACGCATTGGCCAACTGGAATGGCATCGAGCGCTCTGTCCCGTGGACGCCAGACGCCAATGGCAACTACCACCGCAAAGACAACGCCTGCCTCAACGGCAGTGTGGCCGACAACCCCTACGTCAATAGCACGGTCATGTCCGAGGGGCCATGCAGGATGAGTTATGCCACCAACCTGGTCTGGTCCGGATACGCCACCGCCAGGAAGCATCGCGACCACGGCTGGACGCCGTCGTTCTCCGCGACGGCGCACTTCTCCGACTACAGCCGCGGCTACTTCAGTTACAACGAGCTGCTGCGTTACCCCAGCATGTTCGAGAGCACGCTGGCCTTCAGCGCCAGCATCAACCCATTTACTGAACTCAAGCCCGAGCACGTCTACAACTACGAACTTGCGTACATCCACGACCTCGGCCACCTGCTGGCGAGCGACGCCATCGCCGACATCAAGCTGACCTGGTACTCGCGCAAGACCGACGACCTGATCGAACGCGACAACAGCTTCTATTTCCACAACATCGACAAGCAAACCGTACGCGGACTGGAGTTCCAGGGCCGCTACGACAACGGCCGCTTTTTCACCGACTTGGGCGTGGCCCATATCCTGAAGAATGAGGTCTGCGACGAGAACACCGCGCTGCTGCTGGACCCGACCTTCGGGCGGGTGCCCACCTGCGTGGACCAGGGTTTCATTGGCAGTTACCTGCTGACCCAGGCCATCCCGGAGCTGTCGGCCAACTGGTCGCTGGGCGGGCGTTTCCTCGATCGTCGCCTGGAGATCGGTGGCCGCGTCACCTATTACGAGAGGCGCAAGACCAACCAGGATCTGGAGAACTTCGCTGCCGTCACCGACCAGAACCTGGGCGTGTTCAACGTGCCGTTCTCGTGGGACGACACCCTGCTGCTGGATGCCTACGCCAGCTACCGCGTCAACGATGCGCTGCAGGTTGAACTGATCGGTACCAACCTGACCAACCAGTACTACGCCGATCCCGCCACGCGCTCGTTGCTGCCGGCTCCTGGCCGCACGCTGAAGTTGAGCCTGACTGCCCGATTCTGATTTTCGTCGCCCCGACGCCAAAGAGGAGAAAAGCCCCGCCCAGATCAATCATCCCAATCCTTCATCCAATCGGAACATGCAAGACATTCCCATCAAACAAGGAAGGAACCTTCCATGAACATCCGCAATCGCATGACCACGCTGGCGGCTGCCATCGCCGTCTTCTCCATCGCCGGTGCAGCCCAGGCCGCCATCGTCGGTACACAGACCGCCACCAGCGGCACGCCGTCGATCGCCGTCGGTGAGTCGCAGGTCCTTGGCGGCCCGCATACGCCAGGCAAAGCAGGCATCGGCATCTCCAACTTCGCCGGCGGCCTGAGGGTGGACTTCGACGGCCTGACCGCCTCCAGCACCTCGACCTCACTGGGCAACAACTTCACCCTGTACAACCTGCACGATCCGACCACGCCCGGCACCCCCGGCGATCCGAACGATCCGCCGCACAACGGCCTGGGCGACTTCAACTTCGTCCGCGTCGGCACCGGCGACGTCTGGATCGGCGAGTGGTCCACCGACGGCAGCCCGGGCTACAGCAACCGCCAGGCGTACTACGTCGGCGACAACGCCGGCACCACGTTGCCGACCAGCACGGCCACCTACGTCGCCAAGGGCACCAATCGCGGCACCATCCTGACCGGGACGCTGACCGCCACCTTCGGCGGCACCAACACCCTGACCGGCAGCGTGGCCGGCGGCGGGTTGTCTATCGCCGTCAACGCCAGCATCAACAGCACCAATGCCAGCTTCTCGGGGACGGCAGCGGGCGTGGGCAGTGCGGGCGCCGCCAGCGGCACGACCACCGGCAACTTCTTCGGTGCCAGTGCCGCTGCGCTGGCAGGTGTCGCCAACTTCGGCACCGGTCACGCCTACAACACCGCCTTTGGCGGCACCAAGTAACGAATCGGTGGTCTTGATTCGTTTCCAGTTGTAGTTCTTTTGACGATACGGCAAGGGTCAGCCGTCTCTGCCAGCCCCTGCCACTGTCCCGGTACTCCCAACGCATGCGAATTCGCTTCTCCACGGCACGCCCGCACTCGCCTGGCGCAAGCGCGATTGTCCTGACCTTGCTGGCCTGCCTGGCGAGCTCGACGCTGCACGCCCAGGACCAGGACGACATGCATCGCATCCTCGACCAGCGCCTGCAGCGGCAAACATTGGAGCGCGAGCGCGAACTGCTCAAGAACGAACAGGACGGCGCGCGCCCCACCCTGACCGTCGATGGTCAGACCTACACCATCTACCACAATGCCAACGACGTTGGTCGCGCACTGTATCTGTCGCTGCAGCAACGGCAGTGGGATCTGGCGGCACGCTTTCTCGACGAGTATCTGACCCTGTCCGATCGCGACCCGAAGCTGGTCCACTACGCCCAAGGCGCGCTGGCCCGGATCCATGGACGCTACCGCGAGGCGGAACGCGAATTCCGTGCGCTGCTGGCACTGCATCCGGACTTCCTGCCCGGCCGCCTGGAACTGGCGCGCGTGTTGTTCGAGGACCAACAGGACCGCGAAGCGACCGCGCTGTTCGAGGACATCGCCGCGAGCATCGACGCAGCTGATCCGTCCACCGAAGGTGTACGCAGGACCCTGGACACATTCCGCCATGCCTTGGAGAACCGCAGCGCCTGGCACGGCTCCTTCGCACTCGGCCCAGCCTGGAGCGACAACGTCAACCGCACGTCGGCCAGCCGAATGTGCCTGCTCAATCTCGAGGACGTCTGTTTCATCGAACGACGCACACCCGATGCCATTGTCTCGACCGGCATCGACTATGACGCCAGCTTGGACAAGCACTGGGCGCTGCATGACCACCACGGCCTTTACTTGCGCTCGCTGCTGTTCGGTCAGAGCTACCGCGACAACAGCGCCTACAACGAACTCAACTTCAACGCCCAGGCCGGCTACGCCTACCGCAGCGGCCGCCACACTGTCGCGCTGGCGCCGTCGTTCGACTACTACGCGCTTGGCAACGCGGCGCTATACAGCGCCTGGGGCGTGCACGGCGAATGGAGCTATGTCGCCTCGGCCAAGTCGTTGTTGAAGCTCGAAGGCGACTGGAAGGACCTGCGCTACCGCCGCGCCGATTTCGCCAGCAACTACGACGGTGTACTGCGCTCGCTCTATGCCACCTGGTTCCGCAGCCTGGGCGCGCGCTGGACCGTCTTCGGTGGTGTGGACATCCTCGACAGCGACGCCCCGGTGGCGGTGAATGCTTACCTGCAAAAGGGCGTGCGCCTGGGCGCGTCGCTGCAGTGGCCCGAGGGATTCACCAGCACGCTGTTCTCCTCGCGCCGCTGGCGCGACTACGACGCGTACAGCGCGCTGCTCGATGCTCGCCGCGACGATCGCGAGGACAACATCACTCTGATCGTCAAGGCAACGCGCTGGTCTTTCGCCGGATTTACGCCGCTGCTGACCCTGCGCCGCAACGACGTCAGCAGCAACGTCGACTGGCTCTACAGCTACGACAAGAACGTCGTCAGCTTGAAGCTCGAACGCACGTTCTGACCCCTCATGACCGGTCCTCCCTTCCTCCCATGTACGCCAACGTCCTCCCATTCACTGCTTTCCCACGAGCCGCCGCCATGAACGAAACCGCCCTCGAATCCATCGCCGCCCGCAGCCAGCGCCTGAAGGCGGCCACCCACGCCACCCACGACCGTCTGGACAAGACCATCATGGCCCGCGACATCTTCGCCAGCCGTGAGAAGTTCGCAAAGTTCGTGCGCGTGCAGTACCGCTTCCACCGCGACATCGATGCGCTGTATGGCAACGAAGCCTTGGTGGCGCTGATCCCAAACCTGGGCGAACGCCGCCGACTCCTGAAGATCGCCACTGACTTGAGCGACCTGAGACAGGCGCTGCCATTGCCCGTACCGGGCAAGCTGGACAATGGCACGTCACTGCCGACGGCATTGGGTTGGCTGTATGTAGCGGAAGGCTCCAACCTCGGCGGCACCATCCTCTACAAGCTGGCCAGCCAGAAGCTGGGATTGGGCAGTGGCCTGGGCGCGAGCCACCTCGCCGCGCATCCGGACGGCGCGGCGCGGCATTGGCGCGAGTTCACCAAGGTGCTGGACAGCGTGCCGCTGTCGCCTGCGCAGGAAGGTGAAATGGTGCTGGGGGCCGAGGCCGCCTTCCGCGCCGTGCAGGGCTACGTGCGGGAGGAGATCGGATGAGCCGGCACGAGAAAGGCGCGGGCGCGCTGCGGTTGTGGAGCATCCTGGCTGGGTTGTCCGGGGCCTCGGCAGTGGCGATTGCGGCCTGGGCCAGCCACGGGCTGGCGCAGTCGGTTTCCCCGGAACCGCTGCCACGGGCGCTGGAGCAGGCCCGCTCGGAGGGATTGCAGCAGCTGGTGCACACCCTGGCCCTGCTGGGCGTGGCGCTGGCAGGCCAGATCCGGTCCAGTCCCTGGCTGCACCTGGCCGGCGTGCTGTTCCTGGCCGCCATCGTGGGCTTCTCGTTCGGCATCTACGCGCTGCATCTGTGGTGGCCGGCGCTGGCGCAGGGGAGCGCGCGCTATGTGGTGCCAGCAGGCGGGGTGAGCTTCATCCTGGGCTGGCTGGCGCTGGCGTCCGCCGGGCTGTTTCCAGCTTCCGGGCGCCCATGAAACCGTTGGACTCCGCTCCGGTGCAGATGCCGACCGGTGGCCTGGGCCGCGTCCTGTTGCGGATTCTGGCCGTGGTCAGCCTGGGCGTGGCCTTCGTCGGCGTGGTGACGCCCGGGCTGCCCACGATCGAGTTCGTGCTGCTGGCGGCCTGGGCGGCGGCGCGCAGCTCACCGCGGCTGCATGCCTGGATTCTGCGCCACCGGGTGTTCGGTCCGCTGCTGGCGCACTGGCAGGCAGGCCGGTTGCCGCGGCGGGCCAAGTGGGCGGCGACCGGGACCATGGCCCTGGCCGGGATATTCGCGGCGCTGACCATCCCGCACCGGCCGAGCGTGGTGATCATCGTCGGCTGCATGGCTTGCGTGCTGTTGTGGCTGTGGTGCAGGCCGGAACCGTGAGCAGGAAACGGCCGGTCCGGCTTCGTGCAGGCTTGGCCGCATCCTGCGGCATCGGTCCGTCGCCCCATGCACTCATCTTGCGGGCAGCGGACCTGCCGGACTGCTGCCGCAGCCACCCGCCTTTTTTCCTATCTGTCCCGATGAATTGGATTGAACCATGCAAACTGCAACCGTAAAACTATCCCCCGATCTCAGCCCCTGGCAGATGTTCCTGCACGCCGACTGGGTGGTGCAGGCGGTGATGATCGGCTTGGCGCTGGCCTCGATCGTCACTTGGACCGTGCTGGTCGCCAAGACTTGGGAGCTGCGCCGGATCGGGCGTTCACTGCGTGCCGCCAGCGCGGTACTGGCGAAGGCATCGCATCTGTCCGAGGCTGAGGCAAACCCCCATTTGGCCGAGGGTATCGCCCACGACCTGCTTGGACAGGCACGCACGGAACTGCAGCAGTCGGCGGGCCTGACCGACAAGGCCGGGATCAAGGAGCGCACCGCATCGCGGCTGGAGCGGATCGAGCTGAGCTACACGCGCCATTTGCGCGTGGGCACCGGCGTCCTCGCCACTATTGGCGCCACTGCGCCCTTCGTCGGTCTGTTCGGCACCGTGTGGGGAATCATGAACAGTTTCATCGGCATCGCTAAATCGAACACGACGAATCTGGCGGTGGTGGCGCCCGGCATCGCCGAAGCGTTGCTGGCCACCGCACTGGGCCTGGTCGCCGCGATTCCCGCAGTGGTGATCTACAACCACTTCACCCGCACCCTGGGCGGCACCAAGGGCAGCCTCGGCGACCTGTCGGCCGACGTGCAGCAGTTGGTTTCGCGCGACCTGGACCGGCGCGAATCGCCCAAGGCCGGCTTGAGCGCGGTGCAGGCAGCGGACTGAGGGCGAACTGATGGCTATCCGGACAAGCCGCGACGACGACGATCTCGACGAGAACCATGAGATCAACGTCACCCCCTTCATCGACGTGATGCTGGTGCTGCTGATCATCTTCATGGTCGCCGCGCCACTGGCCACGGTGGACGTGCCGGTCGACCTGCCTGCCAGCACCGCGCAACCGCAGCAGAAGGACAATGATCCAATCTACCTGACCGTGCAGGAAGACCTGTCGCTCAGCCTCAATCAGGACAAGGTGGTCGGGGCAGAGCTTGCCGCGAAGTTGGACGCGCTCACGGACGGCAACCGCGACGAGCGTATCTTTCTGCGCGCCGACAAGGGCGTGCCCTATGGCGAGTTGATGTCGACGATGAACGCACTGCGCACGGCCGGCTACCTCAAGGTGGCGCTCGTCGGGCTGGAGCAGGCTGGCGAATGATCGTGCTGGAGCAGGATCGGCAGACGCTGCGCTGGGGCGCCAGTCTCGGCCTGGTGTTGGCTGCGCATGCGGCGATCATTGCCGCGGCCCTTTGGTGGAGCTCGTATGAGCTGCGGCAATCGCCGCCGGAACCGGCCGAAGCGGTGATGGTGGAACTGGCGCCCCTGCCAAGCGCGCCGCCAGCGCCGCCGACCGATCTGGCGCCCGGCCCCCCACAGCAAGAACAACGTCAAACCCAACCCAAGGTCCAACCGGAACCGACATCCGAGCCGGAGCCGCAGCAGAAACCACAGGAACGGGCCGACGTCGCCTTGCCTCAGCCGGTACGAGAACGCCAGAACGAGGAAAATGCCAACACCAACGTGTCCCAGACCAGCGCACCGCCCAACCTGCAAGCGCCACCAGACGCACGCTATGCCGCCCGCCAGTCCCTCTCCGGCATCTCCCAGCAGGCGATGGTCACCTGGCAGGCACAGCTGCTTGGCCACCTGGAGAAATTCAAGCGCTACCCGCGCGCCGCGCAGCGCCGTCGCTACGAGGGCGCGGTGCTCGTGCAGTACGCCGTGGACCGGCAAGGCAAGGTGCTCTCGGTCCGCTTGGCCACCAGCAGTGGCCACGAACTGCTGGATGCCGAGGCTGTGGCTGCCGTACAGCGTGCGAGTCCGTTACCCCCGCCCCCGACAGACATCCCCGGCAACCCGGTGGAGGTGAGTACGCCGATTGATTTCTTCTTGCGGTAGAAAACGACCAATGGAGTTTTCGCTCAGGCATGTTCCATTGCTGCCGGAAACGGCGGCATCGGCTGATCCGAAGCCCATACCCACGGCAAGTCGCTGGCATTCGAATCGGCCGCCAGTGTCCGTGTTTTCGCTGCCTGCTCGGCCGCCGGAAGGAAGGCACTGGTCACGTGCAGCGCCACCGGCTTGGCGCCGGCATCAAGCAACAATGCATTCGGAAAGCGCCCGGCATTGCCGGCATCGTAGCGTAGCAGTTTGACGAATCGCCGTCCCTGCTCGACCAGCGACCGGATCAACGACAGCTCATGCACGCCTTCGACCGGGATCCAGTGCTCGCTGGTCAGCATCAGGCTGGCCGTGTCGATTTCGTAGGTATGCTCGCGGCGCGCTCGGATCAACGTACTGAGGATCATCCGCGGCTTGGGTTCCACGTCCGCACCGCAGGCCTCGAACACAGCCGCGAACGTGCGCTCGATCCGCGCCCAGACTTGGCGATCGGCCCATAACGGTACGTCCGGCATGTGCTTGATCCAGACTCGCACGCTGGGGCCGGAAGCCTCGGCGGACTTGAACTCCCCGATCAACAACGCCAGCGGCATGCGGTTGTTCGTCGGCTGCAGCAGCGCAAGCTTCTCGCGCCGCCGTCGCGCCGCTTCGGCGTGCGTGGCCTCGTTGAACGCCTCGGGGACGTACATCCGCTGCGCCAGGCGCTCGCCCTTGATCGAGATGTCTGCCGCCGCTTCCAGCAGGTATTTCTGGATGACGGCCTGGCGGCGCTTCCCGGCCATCGCCGGCGTCCAGCGATTGAACCCGGCGCGTTCGAACAGATAGTGGGTCACCGCCCGCAGGCTCATGCGTCGCCGCGGCGCTTCAATTTCCCCCGGATCGCTCCGCTCGCCGCGATTGCGGGCGGATTCTGTACTCAGCGTATGCGCCCACGGGAAATCGACCCGCAATTCGACCTGACCCGGTTGCAGTTCCAGTACCGCATCGCCCACCAGTTCGCCCAACCCCGACTGTGCCGCTTCCGGCTCGTAGGAGGGACAACCCGGATGGTGCAGGCTACCCGTGTCCGGCATGCGCTTGACTACGAAGCGACCATGACGCGCTACGTACATTTCCACGCCGTCCCCGCGACATAGGCAGCGTGGCCTCGGTCCACTGTCGTACACGCGCGCCAAGGCTTCCTGGAAGCCCTGGTCGTCAATGGCATAGACGTGGCCGAGAATCAGGAAGCGCTGGCGGTCGCCAACGGTGGACATCAGATCAGCTCTTCCAGCAATTGCGCCAGGCTGGGCCGCGCACGCGGGACCAGGTGCTGCACGCTGCTGCGCCGGGCAATCCTCTTCCCGCTGTTCGTGCTGTTGTTGCTGCTGACCAGTGGCAAGGAAACGATGCTGGCATTCAAGGCTATGCCGCCATCCTGATCTGGATCCAGCTCTGGCCGCCGCTGTACGCCGTGCTGAACTACAAGGCGACCACCTATGCCGCCTACGATCTTTCTGCCGCCGCCGATCTGGGGACAGGCGCCAAGTCGCTGGCACTGCAGACCGCATCGACGATCTACTCCCGTGCGATCTCGGGCGAAGCGGTAGTCGGCTACCTGTCGATGAGCATTCCCTTCATCGCCTGGTCTGCGCTCAAGCGCATGGAGAACTTCGGCACCGCGCTGGTCGGCGGGCTGTCCGGCCTGCAAGCCACGCTCGCCGGCGCCACCGGGGCTGCGGCCACGGGGAACGTCAGCATGGGCAACGTTGCGATGGACCAGACTCGGCTGTCTCCGAACCGCACCTCGGCGTTCATGGGCAGCCTGCAGGACGACATCAGCGGCAATACGCTGACCAGCAACGCCCTGACCGGTCGCGCCGCGATGTCGCTGCTGCGCAACGAAGGCTTCGCTTCGCGAGTCGTGTCGATGCGTGTGTCCGAACAGGACGTCGCAGAGGCGAGCCACATGGCTGACAGCGCCCGTAGCCAGGCAATCGCGGCCAACCGCGAGCGATCCGCGGCGCTGACCGACACGTTCGTCCGTGGGTTGAGCAAGCTCGAATCCTTCCGCCACAGCGAAGGCCGCACAGACAGTCGCTCCGAGCAACTCGGCGAATCGCTCAACCGATTGGACAACATCTCGCGACGCGTCGCTGAGACGACGGGACTGACGCAGATGCAGGTCGCCACCGCAGCGTTTGGGACGCCCACCTCGTATCAGTGGGGCAAACGGAAGGGAGCGCACAGTATCTCCTCCGGGATGAGCGCTAACTCCGCAAAGAACTACACATCGGGCCTATCCCAGGACGACCGCAACGTTCTAGATTCGATGACGGGGGAACAAATCCAGGAATTCCGACAGTTCGCCGACCGTTTGTCCCACGATCAGCGCCTGATCAACGCTATTGCCAGCGATGGGCGCGAAGCACAGGAAATGGCGTCCCGACTTTCCACCAGTACTGCCTTGTCACAGCGCGCAGATGCCAGCTATGCCGAGCGCCTGACCTATGCCGAGCGGCTCTCCAGCGCACGCGAGCGCGGCGAATCAATCTCCATCGACATCGCCCAGGACCCCCACAACTTGGAGATGTTCCGCCGGTATGCGGAGGAATATGGTGGCAATAGCGCCGCCGCCTTCGCGATGATGGAGTTCGAACTAGCACGCCAAGGGCTATCGCCCAATCGGACGTTCAGCGACGGAACTGCAGTACCAGACTCCTTCGACAACGTCTACGCACGGCACGCGGAGCAGCGCGACGCTATCGCGCAGGCTACCGGCGTGGCCGGCAGTCACGAGCAGCATCGCAAGACGGTCTCCGCGTTCGACAATACGCCCGACAGCGTCGAGATGGACACGGCGCCCAGTACCCTTCGCGATGACGTGCGCAGCCAGGGAGCGCGACTCAGGCATCAGGCCGAGGGCGTTCGAGACGGGTTCGACGACGAAGCGCAGATCGTCGAGACCGAGGACGGCACGCTCGCCAGCCGGAAGTCATTGGGAATGCAGTCTGGCAAGCAGGCATTCGAAGATGGTCGCATCATGACCGAAGAAGCCAAGGATGCAACGCAATCGCTTTATCAACGCGCCAGAGAAGCGATCAGGAAGAGACTCGGCGAGGAATGAAGCCCTCGTGCGTCATCGCCCCGGATCGGAGTCATATGGATCCATCAACGGCGGAAGCCCTGTGTCTCCTGTGGCGTGCCTGATCAGCTCATCCGACCTACGAATATCCTCCAGGTACTCCGGGTTGCTGATGGGATGGTGCCCCTTGGCTATCGAGACGTTCCCAGCCAACTCCTCCTGGCTGGTGCCCAACCCGTCGTGCCTCCCGTCCGCTATGCGCTCCCACCCCTCATCGTGCCTGTGATTCGACTTGGCTTGCCTCCGACTCATCGCTTTGCCTCCGAGAAAAGTGAGCAGTCCACCCAGCGCAAGGCCGACGAGCGCCAGCTTCAATCCAAAAATAACCGCCAGTCCCCACCCTCCTTGGTCGGCGCCAATGAGCCCCCCGACGCTCGCGCCCAGCACAATGCAGCCGTAGAAGATGAACCTTCGCATAGGGCACCTATCGTCGAGGTTGTTATCTAGGTCTCAAACTACCCGCCACCTGCACCATCGCAAGAACAAATTTCCACTACGAGTGCAATGCCACTTTTGCCGGAAGAGAAGGCCCGCATCATCAGCTTTTCGATTTCGTCGCTGCCTTCCTCGTTCTGGATTTACGAGCACGCACAAACCATGGACTTCAAGCGTCTGTGCTTGGGTACAAAGCCCAACACCCGTGCACAATCATCCAGCGACGCGACTACCTGGCGATCCTCCACTTCGACCGCACTGTCGTGCGGCACCATGAACATGGTGGCTTGGCTCGATACAGGGGCGTATTTTCTTCATGTCGTATCGAGCATGCGGCGGACTGAAACAAATTGTTCCTCAATCGATAGGCCAATCCAGAAAGTCGGCCGGCCTCAGTATCTCAAGGCCATGGAACGGATGCAGTTCCAGCAGGTCCTGGTCTCCGGTCAGGATGACCTGCGCCCCTCCATTCAACGCCACATCAAGGAACTTGTCATCCTTAGGGTCGCGACACGCTGCGATCCGCTGGGTGATGTGGACTATTCGCACGATCCCGCCCAGTAGGCGCAGGAACTGCTGCCGATCCTCGCGGGAGACGTACTTGTCGAACTTGCTCCGGGACAGGACGTCGCTCAGCTCCGTCAGCGTCTCCTCGGACATCAGCGGGATGCCCCAAGCTAGCCCATGGTCCACTGCCTTGGCCGCGGTTCCGCCCGGCATGAGCAGGCGACTGATCCAGAGATTGGTGTCGACCACCAGCTTACGGTCAGCCCTCATCGCTCAGCAGATCCTGCAACATGTCCTCGGTCATGCCAGCTTCCCTTGCATTGGCGCCCACGCGATCACTGAAGCGCTGGAACTCGGCCACGTTCAGGTGTACCAGACGCTCGTACTCGTCCATCGACATCACCACCGCCACGTCTCGTTTCTGGCGTTGGATGACAACGGGTTCGCGCCGGGCGGCCTCAATAACCTCCGCCCAACCCTGCCTCGCTTCACTTGCTGTCACGGTACGCATATCCACCTCTTTGTACAATCTGTACATATTGTACTTCCGTAGCAGAGCCAACGCAATCCTACGGCTGACGCGCCGATCAACGCCCGCTGTCACCTCATCAGGCCGGCTGGGGCTCCAACGCGATCGCCTTCAGGTGCCGCATCATTGCCACCGTCTGCTTCTCCTGCTCCAGCAACTCGGACCACATAGTCATGATGTCGCAACGCTCCTGGCGGTATTTGGCACGGTTGTAGATTCGTCTGACCTTGTTGATCTGCACGTGCGCGAGCTGCCGCTCGATCGCATCCTCCCGAAATCCCCGCTCGTTGAGCTCGGTAGACGCCAGCGCGCGGAACCCGTGGACGGTCGCCTCGGTGAAGCCGGTATGGGCCATCGCCTTGCGCAAGCCCGACTTGGACATGCCCTTGCCCCCGTAGCGGTGCGGGAACAGGAATTCGCCCTGCCCGGTCAGCGGATGCAGCCGCGCCAGCAGCCGGCGGACATGACGCGAGAGCGGCACCATGTGGTCGCGGCGCATCTTCATGCGCGCCCCAGGAATCCACCAGTACTGCTGTTCCTTCACCGCTAGGTTCCACGCGTCCGGGTCGAACTCGCTCCAGCGGGCCAGCCGCACCTCCTGGCTACGCAGGAAGGTGTGCACGACGAGCTCCAGGGCAATGCGCGTTTCCAGCTTGCCCGGATGCGTGTCCAGCGCCGGCAGGAAGGTGCCAACTTCCTCGAAGGGCAGCGCCGCGTGATGGCCCTGCTCTCGCGGGACCAGCGCCTGTTGAAGGTCACGCGCGGGATTAACCGTCAGGCGGCCGGTGATCACGCCGTAGGTGAGCACGTTGCGGATCCACCCCAGCACGCGGGCCGCCACGGTCAGCGCGCCGCGGGCCTCCACCGCGCGGACCACGCCCAGGATGTCGCCGGGCGTGATCTCACTGACCGGCATGCGACCGAGCTTGGGAAAGGCATCCTTCTCCAGGTGGTCCAGGACCGCCACGCGGTAGTCCTGGGTCCAGCGTTTGCCCTTGACCAGGATCCATTCCCGGGCCAGGGCCTCGAACTTGTTCGCGACCTGGGCGGCGGCGTGGCGCTGTTCGGCCCGGCGCGCGGCCATGGGATCGAGACCATCGCGCAGGCAGGCGCGGGCTTGTTCGCGGCGTCGGCGCGCCTCGGCCAGGGAGACCTCGGGGTACACGCCGATCGCCAGCAGGCGCTCGAGCTCGCCGAAGCGGTACTTCATCCGCCAATAGCGTCCACCGCCGGGCTGGACATCGAAGAACAGTCCGCCCCCGTCGAAATGCTTGCCGACCGGCGCCGTCCGCAGCATGAGCGCGTTCAATTTGTCGCTGGCCATGCTCCACCTCTCGTACGTCCTCTACGACGTTCGATGCTACGGCGAAACGGGCTGGGAGATACCCCAAAAAATACCCCCAGATTGGGGGTATTTAATGGGTTTCGGTGACACTCAGTGAAACCTTAGAAATCCTCTATCTCATTGACCCCAAAGGGGTTTGAGACGCCATGAGGCGTGGCGAAACCTCAATCGCCCTGCTGCTTTTGCAGGTGTTCCCAGCGTTCCTGCGCATCCAGGGTGCGCTCGGCGGTCAGGCGCGCTTCCAGGCGTTCCAGGCCGATCTCCTCGCCGGTGTCGACGCAGTAGCCGTAGTCACCGGCATCCAGACGCTTGAGGGTGCTGTCGATCTTGCCGATCAGCTTGCGGTAGCGGTCGCGCGTGCGCAGTTCCAGCGAGTTCTCGGTCTCGCGGGTGGCGCGTTCGGCTTCGTCGCCGACGTCACGCACTTCGTCCTTGAGGTTCTCGATGGTCTGCTTGGATTCTTCAACCAGGTCGGCACGCCAGCCCAGCAGGCGCTGGCGGAAGTACTCCAGCTGCAACGGGCTCATGTACTCCTCGTCAGCCTTGGGCTTGTAGCCGGCGGGCAGCACGGGGCGGCCGGTGGCCTCGTCAACGGTGTACTCGACCTTGCGCAGCTTGGTCTTGGGGGTGGGCTCGGCCGCGCGCGCGGTGACGGCCACGGCGATCTTGCCGGTCACGCGCGAGGCGGTCGGCTTGGCCGGGGCGGCGGGCTTGGCAGTCTTGGATGGGGTCTTGGAGGCAGGCACAGTCTTCTTTACGGGGGCGGCCTTGGCGGTGGACGCAGCAGGCGCGGGCGTCGCGGCGGTTTTCTTGACCACGGTGGCCTCGCTGCGGCCGGGGGCCTTGGCGGTGGCGGATTTGGCCGGAGCGGACTTTGCAGCCGTCTTCGGTACGGACTTGGGCGCGGCCGTCTGTGGCGTGGCCTTCTTGGCCGGCGCGGGGGCCGGCTTCTTCACCGTCGCGTTCCTGGCGGCGGTCGCGGTGCTCGTGGCCTTCTTGGCAGGCGCCGCCTTAGTCGCCGCCTTTTTGACCACAGGGGCGGTCTTCTTCGGCGTCGCCGGCTTGGCCGCAGCCTTGGCCACGGGTGCCTTCTTCGCAACAGCGGGCTTCTTGGCGGCCTTGACGGCCTGTTTTGCGGGTTTCTTGGCTGCCACGAACAGCGTCCTTGATGATTCCCGGGCCGGGAAAAGCGGGCCTTTATAGCCTACCCGGCCAGGGGGGGCAACCGGGTGGAGGAAGCATCGCTTATCATCGGGGGCATGCTCCGGCGCGGACTCATCGCCCTATTGCGCGGCTACAAGCGCTTCGTGAGCCCCCTGCTGGGGCCACGCTGCCGTTTCGAGCCCAGCTGCTCGGAATACGCGATGCAGGCCATCGACCGGTTTGGCCCGGCGCGCGGCGGCTGGATGGCGATCAAACGCATCGGCCGCTGCCACCCCCTGCATCCCGGCGGCTACGACCCAGTGCCGCCCTCCCCCCATTCATCTTCAGCCAAAGGATCCTGCCGATGCCCGCCACCGTGATCGTGAACGCCCGCCTGGTCAACGAAGGCCGCGTGGCCGAAGCTGATCTGCGGTTCGAGCACGGTCGCATCACCCGCATCGCCCCCAGCATCAAGGTCGGGGCCAACGAGACGGTGATCGAGGCCGGCGGGCGCTGGCTGCTGCCGGGCGTGATCGATGGTCAGGTGCATTTCCGCGAACCGGGGCTGACCCACAAGGGCGACATCGCCACCGAATCGGCCGCCGCGGTCGCCGGCGGGCTGACCAGCTTCATGGAGATGCCCAACACCCGCCCACCCACGCTCAGCGCCGAGGCGCTGGAAGCCAAGTACGCGCTGGCCAAGGGCCGCGCCTGGGGCAACCACGGCTTCTACATGGGCGCCAGCCACGACAACCTGGACGAGATCCGGCGCACCGATCCGAAGGCCACCCCAGGAGTGAAGGTGTTCATGGGCGCCTCCACCGGCAACATGCTGGTCGATGACCCGGCCACGCTGGAGGCGATCTTCCGCGATACGCCGGTGCCGGTCATCACCCACTGCGAGGACACCCCGACGATCGAGGCCAACCTCGCCCGCTACCAGGCCCGGTATGGCGATGAGATCCCGGTGGAGTTCCATCCGGACATCCGCTCGCGCGAGGCCTGCCTCAAGTCGACGCAACTGGCGCTGTCGCTGGCGAAGCGACACGGCACCCGCCTGCACGTGCTGCACCTGTCCACCGCCGAGGAGCTGGCGCTGTTCAAGGCGGGCCCGCTGGTGGGTGCGGACGGCACGCGCAAGCAGATCACCGCCGAGACCTGCATCCACTTCCTGCATTTCGAACGCGGCGACTACGCGCGCCTGGGCAACTTCATCAAGTGCAACCCGGCGATCAAGGACAGGTCCGATCGCCTGGCGCTGATCAAGGCCCTGAACGACGACGTGATCGACGTGCTGGCCACCGACCACGCGCCGCACACGCTGGACGAGAAGTCGCAGACCGGCTACCTCCAGGCGCCCGGTGGCCTGCCGCTGGTGCAGCACGCGCTGGTCGCCGCGCTCGAGTTGGTCCACGAGAAGAAGACCAGCATCACCCAGGTCGTGCGCAAGACCGCGCACGCGCCGGCGCAGCTGTTCGATGTGGCCGACCGCGGCTTCTTGCGCGAAGGCTACTGGGCCGACCTGGTGCTGATCGATGACGAGGACTTCACCGTGCAGCGCGAGGACGTGCTGTCCAAGTGTGGCTGGTCGCCGTTCGAAGACACCACCTTCCACCACAGGATCGGGGCGACCTGGGTCAACGGCCGCATGGTCTGGAACGGCGAGCAACTGGTGGGGACCCCACGCGGGATGCGGCTGGAGTTCAACCGATGAGGCCGGCACTGTTGGCCCTGCTGCTGGCCGCGGCCGGCGCCCCGCTGGCCCTGTCCACGGCCATGCCCGCACGGGCACAGGCCGAGGCGCAGGTGGTGTTCCCGACCTCGGTCTCCCAGGGCGCGCTGGTGTTCGGCAAGGTCGCGCCCGGTAGCGATGTGCGCTACGCCGGACGCACCCTGCGGGTGACCGGCTATGGCACCGTGGTGTTCGGCGTGGGCCGCAACGAGGCCGGACCGCTGCAGGTCCAGGTCACCGCCCCCGGCGGCGCGCCGCAGACCGTGTCGATCGCGGTCACCCCGCGCGACTGGCCCACCGAACGCGTCAACGGCGTGCCGCCCAAGAGCGTCAACCCGCCGCCGGCCATCGCCGCGCGCATCGCCCGCGAACAGGCCGAAGTCAGCGCCGCGCGCGACCGCGATGACGATCGCGTCGATTTCGCCCAGCCCTTCATCTGGCCGGTCACCGGCCGCATCAGCGGCCGCTTCGGCAATGCCCGGGTCTACAACGGACAGCCCTCCCCGGCCGGCCATTCGGGCATGGACATCGCCGTGCCCACCGGCACCCCGGTCAAGGCGCCGGCAGCCGGGGTGGTCACCTTCGCCAACCCGGACCTGTACCTCACCGGCGGCACGATCCTGCTGGACCACGGTTACGGGGTGAGCTCGAACTTCCTGCACCTCTCACGCCTGGACGTGAAGGTGGGCGATCGGGTCGAACAGGGCCAGGTGATCGGTGCGGTCGGCAGCACCGGACGCGCGACCGGGCCGCACCTGCACTGGGGCATGAGCTGGTTCGAGACCCGCATCGATCCGCTGCTGGTTCTGGATCGGGGCCAGTAGCCAGTCGCGACCAGCCCGACGCTGACCAGGCGCCGATGCCCTAAAGGCTCGGCCTGGGCCTGCACGCCTGGCGCTTTGGTTGTATAACCGAAATGTCATCGCGTCCTGGCCGTTCCCCCACGAACCTCCGGCACGGCGCGGGACCTATCGCAGTTGCAACAGCCGTCGCGGGGCCGGTCCAGGCTGGGCCGCGCTCCATCTCCTCCCCCCTGCTTTGGAGATGCGCGTGATGTCGAACGAACAACTCAAACCCACCCTGGGCACCCTGCACCTGTGGGGGATCGCCGTGGGCCTGGTGATTTCCGGCGAATACTTCGGCTGGAGCTATGGCTGGGGCGTGGCCGGCACACTGGGCTTTCTGGTCACCACGCTGGTGGTGGCGGCGATGTACACCTGCTTCATCTTCAGCTTCACCGAGCTGACCACCGCCATCCCCCACGCCGGTGGGCCGTTCGCCTACAGCTGGCGGGCCTTCGGCAATACCGCAGGGATGGTGGCCGGAATCGCCACGTTGATCGAGTTCGTCTTCGCCCCGCCGGCGATCTCGATGGCCATCGGTTCCTATCTCAACGTGCAGTTCCCGGACCTGGATCCGCGCCTGGCTGCGGTGGGCGCCTATGGGGTGTTCATGACCTTGAACATCCTGGGGGTGAGCATCGCGGCGACCTTCGAGCTGGTGGTGACCATCCTGGCGGTGATCGAACTGCTGGTGTTCATGGGCGTGGTCGCGCCGGGTTTCAGCTTCGCCAACTTCGCGGCCAACGGCTGGGCCGGTCAGGACCATTTCAGCGGCGCGGCGATCGCCGGCATCTTCGCGGCGATCCCGTTCGCCATCTGGTTCTTCCTGGCGATCGAGGGCGCGGCGATGGCCGCCGAGGAAGCCCGCGATCCACGACGCACCATCCCGCGCGCCTACATCGCCGGCATCCTGACCCTGGTGGCGCTGGCGTTCGGCACGATGGTGATGGCCGGCGGCGTGGGCGACTGGAAGGCGCTGAGCAACATCAACGACCCGCTACCGCAGGCGATGAAGGCGGTGGTCGGCGACAGTTCGGGCTGGTTACACATGCTGGTGTGGATCGGCCTGTTCGGCCTGGTCGCCAGTTTCCACGGCATCATCCTGGGCTACTCGCGGCAGTTCTTCGCCCTGGCCCGCGCCGGCTTCCTGCCGCATGGGCTCGCGAAACTGTCGCGTTTCCAGACCCCGCACCGGGCGATCCTGGCCGGCGGCGTGGTCGGCATCGCCGCCATCTACAGCGACGGCGTGGTGACCCTGCAGGGCATGAGCCTGACCGCGGCGATGATCACCATGTCGGTGTTCGGCGCCATCGTGATGTACATCATGAGCATGCTGAGCCTGTTCAAGCTGCGCCGCAGCGAGCCGGCGCTCGAACGCAGCTATCGGGCGCCCGGTTATCCGCTGGTGCCAGGCATCGCTCTGGCGCTGGCGGTGGTCTGCCTGGTGGCGATGGTGTGGTTCAACCTGCAGGTGGCCGGCGTGTTCGTGGTGCTGATGGCGCTGGGCATGTTGGTGTGCTGGCTGAGCCTGCGCCGCGGCGGACCGGAGCCCGATGCCATGGTCGAACGGGCATGAGCCGCGCCTGATGTCCGGCTTCCAGCAGATCGCGGGCGGTGAGCGCTGGCAGTTCGCCGATCTCAAGACCCTGCTGGCCAAGGCCACCCCGGCGCGTTCCGGGGATCGCCTGGCCGGGGTGGCCGCCGAGAGTGACCGCGAACGCGTGGCCGCGCAGATGGCGCTGGCCGAACTGCCGCTGAAACACTTCCTGGACGAGGTGGTCATCCCCTACGAGGACGACGAGGTCACCCGGCTGATCGTGGACAGCCACGATGCCGCGGCGTTCGCGCCGGTCGCGCACCTGACCGTGGGCGACTTCCGCAACTGGCTGCTGGGCGAGGACGCCACCGAGACCAGCCTGGCGGCCCTGGCCCCGGGGCTCATGCCGGAAATGGTCGCGGCGGTGTCCAAGCTGATGCGCGTGCAGGACCTGATCCTGGTGGCGCAGAAGATGCGCGTGACCACGCGCTTTCGCAACACGCTGGGGCTGCGCGGGCGGCTGTCCACGCGCCTGCAGCCCAACCACCCCACCGACGACGCAGCCGGCATCGCCGCCAGCGTGCTGGACGGCCTGCTCTACGGCAACGGCGATGCGGTGATCGGCATCAACCCGGCCAGCGACAGCACCGGCGACATCATCGAACTGCTGAAGATGCTCGACGGCGTGATCCGTGGCTACGAAATTCCCACCCAGGCCTGCGTGCTGGCGCATGTCACCACCACCATCGAGGCGATCAACCGCGGCGCCCCAGTGGACCTGGTGTTCCAGTCCATTGCCGGCACCGAGGCCGCCAACGCCAGCTTTGGCGTCAACCTGGCGCTGCTGCAGCAGGGTTACGAGGCCGGCCTGTCGCTGGGCCGCGGCAGCGTCGGCGACAACGTCATGTATTTCGAGACCGGGCAAGGCAGCGCGCTGTCGGCCGATGCGCACTTTGGGGTGGACCAGCAGACCTGCGAGGTGCGCGCCTACGCGGTCGCGCGTCGGTTCAAGCCGCTGCTCGTCAACACCGTCGTGGGCTTCATCGGGCCGGAATATCTTTACGACGGCAAGCAGATCATCCGCGCGGGGCTGGAAGACCACTTCTGCGGCAAGCTGCTGGGCGTGCCGATGGGGTGCGACATCTGCTACACCAACCATGCCGAAGCCGACCAGGACGACATGGACGTGCTGCTGACCCTGCTGGGCACGGCCGGGATCAACTTCATCATGGGGATCCCCGGCAGCGACGATGTGATGCTCAACTACCAGACCACCTCCTTCCACGACGCGCTCTACGCGCGCCAGGTGCTGGGCCTGCGGCCGGCGCCGGAGTTCGAGACCTGGCTGGAAAAGATGCAGATCCTGCGGCTGGACAATGGCCGCTTCGAGCTCGGGCGCGATGTCCCTGCCCCATTCCGCAAGGCGCTGGCGCAGCTATGAGCGAGCGCGACGCGCCAACGCCCCTAGCCATGCCCGACGCCTGGGCACAGCTGCGACGCCTCACCCCGGCGCGCATCGCCCTGGGCCGCGCCGGTACCAGCCTGCCCACCCAGGCCCAGCTGGAGTTCCAGTTCGCCCATGCGCAGGCGCGCGACGCGGTGCATCTGCCGCTGGACGTCGCTGACCTGCAGCACACCATCGGCGAACTGGGGTTGGAGGTCATCGCCCTGCACAGCGCGGCGACGGATCGGCATGCTTACCTGCAGCGACCGGATCTAGGTCGCAAGCTGGACCAGGACGGCGCCCAGGCGCTGCGTGCGCACGCGGCCTTGGACAAGCAGCCGCACGCGCTGTGCATCGTGGTGGCCGACGGCCTGTCCGCGCTGGCCGTGCACGAACACGCCGGCCCGATGCTGCTGCGCCTGCGTGACCTGGCCTTGGCGCAGCAGTGGTCGCTGGCACCGATCTGTCTGGTCGAACAGGGGCGCGTGGCCATCGGTGACGAGATCGGCGACCTGCTCGGCGCCCAGGCCTGTGTCGTGCTGATCGGCGAGCGCCCGGGCCTGAGTTCACCCGACAGCCTGGGCGCCTACCTGACCTTCGGCCCGCGCGTGGGCCTGACCGACGCGGCCCGCAACTGCATCTCCAACATCCGCGTGGCCGGTTTGTCTTACGACACCGCCATGCACAAGCTGGCCTACCTGCTCGGCGAAGCCATGCGCCGCCAGCTCTCCGGCGTGCAGCTCAAGGACGAAGCGCAGGCGCCGACCCTGTTGGACAATGACGGCCCCAGGCCCGGCAACTTCCTCCTGCTCGGGACGGAGGACTGATCGGACCCTATTTATTTTGCGCAGTGCGAATGAAGTTGTAGGCGCACCCGCAGGGCACGCCTATGCATGGACTCGTCGATTCCTGTAGAGCCGAGCTTGCTCGGCTGGGGTTCCACCGGCCATGCCGCAGCCGAGCAAGCTCGGCTCTACGCGAATCCGTCGCGTCACTGCCCACCACTGGCCGCGCGCCAGGCGGTCCACACCAGCTTGAAAGGCTTGGCCGGCGTGCTGCCCTGCCCGTCGGCGTGCAGGTTGGCCAGGCGCAGACGCAGCAGCGCGGCCATCAGCCGGCGCGGGCGCGGGCCATCGATGCGGGCGGGCCAGCATGCCAGCAGCGCGTCGCGCCAGGCGAAGGTGTCGGCATGCGGCGGCACTTCCATCCAGCGCGCGAACAGCAGCTGCGCGGCCATCGGCTCCAGGGCGGTGGTCTTGCGCGCGCCGGGGAACAGCGCGGCTTCGACCCGGGCGATGGCGCTGCCCAGCGGCATCACCAGCGGCAGCGCCGCGTCGGGGGATTCGGGCAGCGAGCGCATCAGCGACAGGCCCGGCAGCGCGTCGGCCAGCACCTCCCAGGGGGCCGTGACCGGCTCGAGCACGCGGCCCAGCGGATGCCTCGCGCGATGCCTGGACCAGTCGCGCAGCTCCTCGCCCCACCAGGCCAGCTTGGCGTCGGCGGGCAGCGGGTCGCCGGCGATGTTCATCGCGTCGAACAGCTCCTGCAACAGCGCGAACCAGGCCTCGGCCAGCCGGCGCTGCGGCTCGGGCACGAAGGTCTGCACCAGCTGCCACTCCGGCCAACGGCTGCGCCACTTCTCCAGGAAGCTATGCAGGGCTTCTGACATCAGTGCGCCCCGCCCTGCGGCCAGGCGGTCGGGTCGAGCAGTTCGGTGGCCTGTTCGAGCATCACATCGGCCTGCCAGTTGCGCGGATCGTCGTGCGCCAGCCGATACCCCCACAGCGCGGCGATCGACGCCATGCCGGCCGCACGCGCGGACTGGATATCGCGCTCGTCGTCGCCCACGTAGACACAGTCGGCGATGTCGGCCTCCAGTCGGCGCACGGCCTCCTGCAATGGCAGCGGATGCGGCTTGCGCTCGGGCAGGGTGTCGCCGCCGATCAACACCGCGCAACGATCCTGCCAGCCCAGCAGCAGCATCAGGTCGCGGGCCAGGCCTTCGGGCTTGTTGGTGACGATGCCCCATCGGCTGCCGGCGGCCTCCAGCGCGTCCAGCATCGGCGCGATCCCGTCGAAGGGGCGGCCGTGCCGGCCCAGCTCTTCGGCGTAGACCGACAGAAACTCGGGCACCTGAGCGTCACGCGCCTCGATCGACAGCTCGGGAAACACCGCCCCGCACATCGCCCTTGCGCCCTTGGACACGTGGGGCCGGATCGCGTCCAGCGTCATCGGCGCCCGCCCGCGTATCGCCAGCATGCGGTTGACGGTGGCCAGCATATCCGGCGCGCTGTCCAGCAGCGTGCCGTCCAGGTCGAACAGGGCGACCTTCGGAAAACGGGCGTGCGACATCGAAGACCGGCTCAGGGCTTGCTCGCGCAGGCCAGGTAGTTGACCTCGGTGCGCTGGCTCAGGCGGGCCACGCCACGCCAGGGCTCGTACACCAGTCCGCTGACATCGGTCATCTGCAGGCCGCTGCGGCGCACCCAGGCGGCCAGCTCGGAGGGCTTGATGAAGTCGGCATAGCGATGCGTGCCCTTGGGCAGCAGCTTGGCGATGTATTCGGCGCCCACCACGGCCAGGGCGAAGGCGGCCGGGGTGCGGTTGAGCGTGGACAGGAACAGCTGCCCGCCCGGCTTGAGCAACTGCGCGCAGGCCTCGATGATCGCGCCCGGGTCAGGGACGTGTTCGAGCATCTCCATGCAGGTCACCGCGTCGAAGCTTTCCGGCTCGGCCTCGGCCAGGGCCTCGACCGCGATCTCGCGGTAGTCCACTTCAACACCGGATTCGAGCTTGTGCAGACGCGCGGCCTTCAGCAGTTCCGGCGCCAGGTCGATGGCGACCACCTGTGCACCCGCCGCGGCCAGGGCCTCGCTGAGCAGGCCGCCACCGCAGCCCACGTCCAGCACGCGCTTGCCGGCCAGCGGCAGGCGGCTGGCCACGTACTGCAGGCGCACCGGGTTGAGCGCGTGCAGCGGCTTCTGCGGGCCGTCCGGGTCCCACCAGCGGGTGGCCAGCGCGCCGAACTTGTCCAGCTCGGCCTGGTGATAGTTGGCGTGGGCGTTGGAAGCGGGATTCATCGCAATTCCTCTTGGAACGTCGCAGCGCGTGGCTGCGGAAAACGGCGACCAGGATGCGGGGTCGCCGCGTCGCCAGGCGTGATCAACCCGGATGCAGGCCGGCGATGCGCTGGCGCCACTGGCGCGCATTGGCGACCACGCCGGCCATGTCGATCCCCACCGGCTGGCGCTCGATCAGGCGTGCGCGCCCATCGATCCACACATCGGTGACCTGGTGGCGGCCAGTGGCGTAGACCAGCTGGCTGACCACGTGGTGCAGGGGCTGGGTCTCCAGCGCGGACAGGTCCACGCAGGCGATGTCGGCGCGCTTGCCGACTTCCAGCGTGCCGACCTGCGCGTCCAGGCCGATCGCCTTCGCGCCCCCCAGCGTGGCGGCGCGCAGCGCGGCGAAGGCGTCCAGGCCGGCGGCGTCCTTGGCCACGGCCTTGGACAGGATCGCCGCGGTGCGGGTCTCGCTGAACATGTCCAGGTCGTTGTTGGAGGCGCAGCCATCGGTGCCGATGGCCAGGTTCACCCCGGCGCGGGCCAGTGCGCAGGCCGGGCAGAAGCCCGAGGCCAGCTTGAGGTTCGACTCCGGGCAGTGCACCACCGACACCCCGCGCTCGGCACACAGGTGGATCTCGCCCTCGGTCAGCTGCGTCATGTGCACGGCGATCAGGCGGTCGTTGAACAGCCCCAGGCGGTCCAGGCGCGCGATCGGACGCTGGCCGTAGTCGTCCAGCGACTGCTGCACCTCCTGGGCGGTCTCATGTAGGTGCAGGTGCACCGGCACGTCCAGCTGGTCGGACAGCATGCGGACCCGTTCGAAACTGGCATCGCTGACCGTGTACGGCGCGTGCGGGGCGAAGGCCATGCTGATCAGCGGATCGTCGCGCCACTGGTCGTGGACCTCACCGGCGCGCTCGAAGTATTCGTCGTCGCTGCTGGCCCAGGCGGTCGGAAAGTCGATCACCGGCAGGCCCACGCGGGCGCGGAACCCATGGTGCTTGTAGGTGGCCGCCTGCACGTCGGGAAAGAAATAGTTCTCGTTGACGCAGGTGGTGCCGCCGCGCAGCATCTCGGCGATCGCCAGGGTGATGCCATCGGCGATGAAGTCCGGCGCCATGACCGCCGCTTCCACCGGCCAGATGTGCTGCTGCAGCCAGACCTTGAGCGGCAGGTCGTCGGCGATGCCGCGCAGTAGGGTCATCGGGTTGTGGGTGTGGGCGTTGACCAGGCCTGGGATCAGCGCGGCCTCGGGACGCTGCACGACCTGCTTGGCTTCGAAGCGGGCGCGGGCCTGCGCCGTGGGCAGGATGGCGACGATGGCCCCGTCGCGAATGGCCACGGCGTGCTGTTCCAGCACCACCGCATGCGGCTCCACGGGGACCACGAAACCGGCCTCGATCAACAGGTCACAGGATTCGGGAACGCCGGTGGATTCGCTCATGCTGGCTCGCTTGGGAAGTGGTGCCTCCCGGCCGCGGAAGGCGAGGAAGCGGAAGGCAGTCAGTTCGTCGTCGAACCTTCAGATCGTCGTCCCCACGTCGGCGGGGATGGCGGAGGCATGCCCCCGCCGGTGATGGCAAAGGCGAACGCCGCGCTGCGGCGTCCGCGCCATCAGGTCACTTCACGCGCGAAACGTACTCGCCGGTGCGGGTGTCGACCTTGATGATCTCGTCGGTGCCCACGAACAACGGCACGCGCACCACCGCGCCGGTTTCCAGCGTGGCCGGCTTGCCGCCGGTGCCGGCAGTGTCGCCCTTCACGCCCGGGTCGGTCTCGGTGATCTTCAGCTCGACGAAGTTCGGCGGCGTCACCTGGATCGGGTTGCCGTTGAACAGGGTGACCACGCAGGACTCCTCGCCCTTGAGCCACTTCTTGGCATCGCCGATGCCGGCCTCGTCGGCCTGCACCTGCTCGAAGGTCTCCTGCTGCATGAAGTGCCAGTACTCACCGTCGGTGTACAGGTACTGCATGTCGGTATCGACCACGTCGGCCGCTTCGATCGCATCGGTGCTCTTGAGGGTCAGTTCCTGCACGCGGCCCGAGCGGATCAGGCGGAAGCGCATGCGGGTGAAGGCCTGGCCCTTGCCCGGCTTGACGTAGTCGGTTTCGGTGATGATGGCGGGTTCGTTGTTGACCAGGATCTTCATCCCGTTCTTGACGTCGTTCATGCCGTAACTGGCCATGCGCAAAACTCCTGGAGGTGTGGCTAACCCGCCGCGCAGGGCGACCGGCCGGATACAATGGGAATGCCCGCCGCGACCGGCGGGCGCTTGCTTTCTGAAACCGCCATGATACCCGCAGCACACGTCTCCAGACAGCCGGTCCCGGCCACGCCCGCTCCCTCGCCCGCCCCGTTGCAGCCGTCCGGCTGGCAGCAGGCGCTGCGCCAGGCCGTCCGCGACCCGGCCGAATTGCTGGCGTTGCTGGGCCTGGAGGGCCTGGTGCCGGCAATGTCCGGCGAGGCGGCGGCGCAATTCCCGCTGCTGGTGCCGCACGGCTTCATCGGCCGGATGCGCCACGGCGATCCGCACGATCCGCTGCTGCGCCAGGTCCTGCCGCTGGATGCAGAACTGCGCCAGGTACAGGGCTTTGGCCTGGATGCCGTGGGCGATGCCGCGGCGCGCTCGGCCACCGGCGTGATCCAGAAGTACCAGGGACGCGCGCTCATGGTGTCCACCGGCAGCTGCGCGATCCACTGCCGCTACTGCTTCCGCCGCCACTTCCCCTACGGCGAGCAGACCGCCGCCCGCGGCCACTGGGCCGAGGCCGTGGCGCGCGTGCGGCAGGACAGCAGCATCGAGGAGGTCATCCTTTCCGGTGGCGATCCGCTGTCGCTGTCGACCGCCAAGCTGGCCGAGCTCACCGACGCGCTGCAGCAGATCCCGCATCTCAAGCGCCTGCGCCTCCACAGCCGACTACCAGTGGTCCTGCCCGAGCGCGTGGACGCGCCGCTGCTGCGCTGGCTGGCCGCGCTGCCGTGGCCTGTGGCCTTTGTCCTGCACGCCAACCACGCCAACGAGTTCGACGCCGAGGTCGATATGGCGCTGGCCGCGTTGCGTGGCACCGGGGCCAGCCTGCTCAACCAGGCCGTGCTGCTGCGAGGGGTGAACGACAGCGTCCAGGCCCTGGCCGACCTGTCCGAACGCGGCTTCGCAGCTGGCGTGCTGCCCTATTACCTGCATCAGCTCGACCGGGTCCAGGGCGTGGCGCACTTCGAGATCGATGACGCGACCGCGCTGGCGCTGCATGCCCAGCTGTCGGCCAGGCTGTCCGGCTACCTGGTGCCCAAACTGGTCCGAGAGATCCCCGGCGACACCGGCAAACGCCCGTTGTGAGCGCCTCGGGCGGACGCTGCGACAGGTCGCGCCCGGGCCGTTCCGGAATGGACGCTGTGCCGGCCATGCTGTATTAAACGGCGTCCCCCGACAGAACCAGCGCAATGCAGATCGGCAAAGACACCCCCGTGCGGCTGATGATCGTGGACGACAGCGGCGAAGCGGCCGAGGCCGTCGTGAGCACCTTCCGCAACGATGGCATTGCGGTGCGGCCGCTGCGCCCCCTGGACCCGTCCGAGCTCGCCCAGCAGCTCAGCCACCAGCCAGTGGACCTGATTTTGGTGGCCAAGGGGTCCTCGGCAATCCCGGTACCCACCGTGCTGGCCCAGGTCGGCGCCGGCAGCAAGGACATCCCGGTCATCGTGATGATCGATGCGGTCGGCGATGCCAGCGTGATCGACGACCTGGTGGGCGGCGCCCGCGCCGTGGCGATGCGCAGCCGCCCGGACCACCTACTCAAGGTGGCCCGCAAGGAATGGAGCGACCTGGAGTCCCGGCGCAGCCTGCGCCGGCTCGAAGCGCAGCTGCGCGAGACCGAGCGCCGCTGCGATGCGCTGATTTCCTCCTCGCGTGATCCGATCGCCTATATCCACGAAGGCATGCACATCCGGGCCAACGAGGCCTACCTGGAGATGTTCGGCTTCCAGGAATTCGAGGACGTCGAGGGGCTGTCCCTGCTCGACCTGATCGCGCCCAAGGACGTGGAGGACTTCAAGCAGTTGCTCAAGCGCCTGGGCAAGGGCGAGCCGCCCCCGCCGCGCTACGAATGCGAAGCCCGCACGATGGAGGGCGAGGCGTTCCCGGCGGTGATGGAATTCGCCACGGCCACCTATGAGGGCGAGGCCTGCGTGCAGGTGGTGTTCCGCCGCCGCGAGCTGGACACCGAGCTGGCCCGCGAGGTCGAGGACCTGCGCCAGCGCGACGTGGTCACCGGCCTGCTGAATCGCCCGACCTTCCTGCATGCGCTGGAAGACGCCGTGGCCGCGGTCGGCGTCGGCGAGGACAGCCAGTACGGCCTGTTGCTGGCCGAGCCGGACCACTACGCGCGGCTGCTGCCGGACATCGGCCTGGACGCGGCCGACGCGCTGATCGCGGCCATGGCCGCCAAGTTCGCGGCCACGCTGGAGCCGGACATGCTCGCGGCCCGCTTCTCCGAGCATGGCTTCGCGGTGCTGTGCCGCGGCGACCATGCACGCACCGCCGCGCTGGCCGAGTCGCTGCGCGCGGCCTTCGCCTCCCATGTGCTGGAGGTCGGCCAGCGCTCGGTCACGGTGACCATCAGCCTGGGCGGCGTGCAGATCGGCGAGAAGATCGCCAGCGTCAGCCAGGTCCTGGCCCGCGCCAGCGAGAACCTCGCATCGGTCGCCAGCTTGGGTGGCAACGGCGTGCAGATCTTCGACCCCTCCGCGGTGGATCGCGCCGAAGAGGAACGCATCCAGCGCATCCTGGACCTGGTGCACGCCGCGCTGGCCGGCGAGGGCTTTTCCCTGCACTTCCAGCCGATCATTCCGCTGCTGGGCGAGCCGGGCGACTTCTACGAGGCCTTCCTGCGCCTGGAATCGGGCGGCGGCGACAAGGTCAACCCGGTGACCTTCCTGGCGATCGCCGAGGACGCCGGACTGCTGGCCCAGATCGACCAGTGGGTGATCACGCGCGCCATCACCATCCTGGGCGAACGCGAGCGCGCCGGGCGCCCCACCCGACTGCTGGTGAAGGTCAGCCAGGCCTCCTTCGCCGACACCCGCCTGACCGAGGTGATCGCCCGCGAGTTGGCGGCCCATGGGGTGCCGGGCGAGCGCCTTTGGCTGGAGACCACCGAGGCCAAGGTGTTTACCCATCTGCGCAGCGCCCAGCAGTTCCTGACCACCGCCGCGGGTCTCGGTTGCCGCGTCGGCCTCGAGCAGTTCGGCACCGGCCTGGACTCGTTCCAGCTGCTGGCGCATTTCACCCCGAGCTTTCTCAAGCTGGACCGCAGCTTCAGCCAGGATCACGCCCGCGCGGTGGAAAGCCAGGACAAGATCCGCGAGATCACCGCGCGCGCGGCCAACGACGGCATGCTCACCATCGCCGAGCATGTGCAGGATCCGGCGACCATGTCCTTGCTGTTCGGCGCCGGCCTGCACTACGTGGAGGGGCATTTCGTGGGACACGCCACCCCCGAGATGAGCTTCGACTTTTAGTGCCTGGGCGGCGTCGACGCCGCATCGCGGCCGCGTACGAAAAAGCCCGCCTGATCGGCGGGCTTTTCATTTTTCGGATCAAGAAGACGGGGTTCAGGCCACGGTCGCCGCGCGCGCCTGCGTCGCCCGCAGCGCGGCGATGCGCTGCTCCAGCGGCGGATGACTCAAGAAGAGCTTCTTCAGCCCCTCGCCAACGCCGCCGGCGATGCCGAAGGCCTCGACCTGCGAGGGCAACGTGCTGGCGGCGTGGTTGGCCTGCAGACGCTCCAGCGCGGCGATCATCTTCTGCCGGCCAGCCAGCGTCGCGCCACCGTGGTCGGCGCGGAACTCGCGACGACGCGAGAACCACATCGCGATCATCGTGGCGAACAGCCCCAGCACCATCTCCAGCGCGAACACGATGACGTAGTAGGCGATGCCGCGGCTGTTGCCTTCGCGGTTGCCGGACAGGTAGCTGTCGATCACGCCGCCGATCACGCGAGCCAGCACGATCACGAAGGTATTCAGCACGCCCTGCAGCAGGGCCATGGTGATCATGTCGCCGTTGGCGACGTGGCTGACTTCGTGGCCCAGGACGGCCTCGGCCTCGTCGCGGTTCATTTGTCGCAACAGGCCGGTGGAGACGGCCACCAGCGCGTTGTTGCGGCTGGCGCCGGTGGCGAAGGCGTTGATCTCCGGGGCGTCGTAGACGGCCACTTCCGGCATGCCGATGCCCGCGGCCTCGGCCTGGCGGCGCACGGTCTGGACCAGCCACTGCTCGGCTTCGTTGCGTGGCGTTTCGATGACCATCGCGCCGGTCGCGCGCTTGGCCATCCACTTGGACATGAGCAGGGAAATGATCGAGCCGCCAAAGCCGAACAGCGCGGCCACGACCAGCAGCCCGGCCATGCTCGCCGGATTAACGTTCAAGAGCGACATCACGACGCTGGCCAGCGCGAGCACGGCCAGGTTGGTCAGCATGAAGAGCGCGATACGGGTGAACACGGTGGACTCCGGGAATGCAAGTTGGCTGGCATGAATCTTGTGGACGCCCCCCTTTCACTTCAAGCTGGAAGCTGACCGCGCATTCAGCGATTTCCCGCCCGTTTTCCGCCATGTCCCCTGCTCCGTACCGCGGCCGTTTCGCGCCCTCGCCCACCGGCCCCCTGCACGCCGGCTCGTTGCTGGCCGCGCTCGGCAGCTGGCTGCTGGCCCGCCATGCACACGGCGAATGGCTCTTGCGGATCGAGGACCTGGACCCGCCGCGGGAGATGCCCGGGGCCGCCCGGGCACAGCTGGAATTGCTGGAAATCATGGGGTTTTCAAGCGACCTGCCGGTGCTCTGGCAACACACCCGAAGTGCCGCCTATGCAGCCGCCTTGGACACGCTGCTGGCGCGTGGACTGGCCTTCGAATGCCACTGCAGTCGCGCCGATCTGGCGGCCACCGGCGGCATCCATCGCCACTGCGTGGCACGCCGGCGCAGGCCTGATCCGGCCGTGCGGCTGCGCGTGCCCGGTGACTGCATTGTCACCTTCGACGATGGCTTGCAAGGGCCCCAAAGACAGCATGTCGGGCATGAGGTTGGGGATTTCGTGCTGCGCCGCGCGGACGGCCTGTGGGCCTACCAGCTGGCGGTGGTCGTGGACGATGCCGCGCAGGGCATCACCGACGTGGTGCGCGGGGCCGATCTGCTCGATTCCACGCCGCGCCAGATCCTGCTCCAGCGCGCGCTCGACCTGCCCACGCCACGCTATCTGCACCTGCCGCTCCTGCTCGATGCGCACGGCCAGAAGCTATCCAAGTCCGATGGCGCCGACGCCCTGATGCCGGCCACGGCGCTGCCGGCCCTGCGCGCGGCTTGGCGGCAGTTGGGGCAAGCACCCTACCCCCTGGACCACGCCGAGCGGCCATTGCAGGCACTGCAAGCGGCGGCGGAGCACTTTGACCCGACGTTATTGCCGCGCAGCACCGGCCTTTACGCTGCAGCGCACAATAGCCATGCTGCAGGCGCACCCTAGAATCGTCAGGCCCACGCCTTTCTACAGCGATTGCTCTCCATGACGTCTCGCGTTGCACTGGTCACCGGCGGCACCGGTGGCATCGGCACGGCCATCTGCCGAAAGCTCTCCTCCCTGGGCCACCGCGTGGCCACCAACTACCGCGATCGCGACCGGGCCATGGCCTGGCAGGAGAAGATGCGCGCCGAAGGCCTAGACATCCTGCTGGTCCCTGGCGATGTCCGCTATGGGGACCAGGCCCAGGCCATGGTCGATGAGGTCACCGGCCGGCTCGGCCCGGTGGACATCCTGATCAACAACGCCGGCATCACCCGCGACACCACCTTCCACAAGATGGAAGCGGACCAGTGGAGTGAGGTGATCGACACCAACCTCACCTCCGTGTTCAACATGACCCGGCCGGTGATCGGCGGCATGCGCGAGCGTCGCTGGGGCCGCATCGTCCAGATCAGCTCGATCAACGGACAAAAGGGCCAATACGGGCAGGCCAACTACGCGGCAGCCAAGGCCGGCATGCACGGCTTCACCATCTCGCTGGCACAGGAAAACGCGAAGTTCGGCATCACCGTCAACACCGTCTCGCCCGGCTACATCGGCACCGACATGGTGATGGCCGTCCCCGAGGACATCCGCAACAAGATCGTCGCCCAGATCCCCACTGGCCGCCTGGGCACACCCGACGACATCGCCTATGCGGTGGCCTTCTTCGTGCCCGACGAGGCGGCCTGGATCACCGGCGCCAACCTCTCGGCCAATGGCGGCCAGTACATGGGCTGGTGAGCCCGACTCAGCCCCATCCGAAACCTGTCACGACGCACATCGGAACCGGACCATCCGGACCACAGACGCGCCAAAAGTATGGTTGCGCCGCAAAAAACCCAGGCGCATGCTCCGCGCACATTGAGTGAGGTGACCGCTACATGGCTGCGACCCGAATCATCAAGAAATATCCCAACCGTCGTCTCTACGACACTGAAATTTCCAGCTACATCACCATCGAGGACGTCCGCCAGCTCATCGTCGACGGCGAGGAATTCGAAGTCCGCGACGCCAAGAGCGGCGAGGACCTGACCCGCCTGGTCCTGCTGCAGATCATCAGCGAGCAGGAGCAGGACGGCGAGCCGGTGCTCTCCACCCAGTTGCTCAGCCAGATCATCCGTTTCTACGGTGACTCGCTGCAGGGCTTCATGGGCAACTACCTGGAGCGCAGCATGCAGATGTTCATGGACCAGCAGGCGCAGTTCCGCCAGCAGATGGGCAACCTGCTGGGGCAGACGCCGTGGGCGATGATGAACCAGCTCACCGAGCGCAACCTGGAGATCTGGCAGGAGTTCCAGCGCAACATGACCGCCGGCATGGGGCGTCCCACCGCGCGTCCGTCAGCCACCAAGGAACCGCCGCCGCGCGAGTCCAGCAAGTCGCGACGCTGACGCTCCCGTCCCGCACGCGTTCCATGACCCGCTCAACGGCGGGTTTTTTGTTTCCCCGCACAGAAGGACTCCCATGACCCAACGCATCGCCCTGGTCACCGGCGGCATCGGTGGCCTCGGCACGGCCATCTGCCGTGCGCTGACCGATGCCGGCCATCGCGTGATCGCCACCGACCTGCCGGCCGCGCCCGAGCGCGTGGCCGCCTTTTCCGACGCCACCGGGGGCGCGGTCCGCTTCGAACCGGCCGACGTGTCTGACCAGGCGCAATGCGCCGACCTGATTGCACGCGTCCAGGCCGCCGAAGGCGCCATCGACATCCTGGTCAACAACGCCGGCATCACCCGCGACGCGACCCTGCGCAAGATGGACCTGGCGCAGTGGAATGCGGTGCTGCAGGTCAACCTGACCAGTGCCTTCCAGCTGTGCCATCACGCCATCGACGGCATGATCCAGCGCGGGCATGGCCGCATCGTCAACATCAGCTCGGTCAGCGGGCAGACCGGCAACTTCGGCCAGGCCAACTACGCCGCGGCCAAGGCCGGACTGCACGGGCTGACGATGTCGCTGGCGCGCGAGGTCGCGGCCAAGGGCATCACCGTCAACAGCGTGTCGCCGGGCTATGTGCGCACGCCGATGACCGCCGCGATGCCGGCGCACGTGCTGGAGAAGACCCAGGCCGCCGTCCCGGTCGGGCGCCTGGGCGAGCCGTCCGACATCGCGCGCGCGGTGGCGTTCTTCTGCGAGGACGCGGCCGGCTACATCACCGGCGCCAACCTACCGGTCAACGGCGGCTTGTTCATGGGGTTCTGAAACCCCTGGCGATCTACAGCGCCTGATCGGCCGGCAAGGCTCCTGCACCGCAGTAACGATCATGGAACTGCTGAGCCTGCGGCATCAGCTGCTGGAGGTGGCCGATGCGGTTGGCCGGATCGGGGTGGGTCGAGGCGAATTCCGGCGGGCGCTGGCCGCCGTCCAGCTGTGACATCCGCTCCCACAGCGGGATCGCCTGGCGCGGGTCGTAGCAGGCCGCCGCCGCCAGCATCAGGCCGACCTCGTCGGCCTGCGTCTCGTGCCCGCGCCCGTAGGGCAGCACCACGCCGTACTGCACGCCGGCGCCCAGTGCGGCCATGGTTTGCTGGTCCATCCCAGACATGCCCGCGGCGATCTGGCCCATCTGCACCAGCTTCTGCTGGGCCATGCGCTGGGAACCGTGGCGCAGCAGCGCATGGGCGATCTCGTGCCCCATCACCACCGCCAGCGCATCGCGGGTCTGGGCGATCGGAATCAGCCCGGTATACACCGCGATCTTGCCGCCCGGCAGGCAGAAGGCATTGGCCTGGTCCGAATTCAGCACGCTGACCTGCCACTGGTAGGAGGACAGGTCCGGAGGCTGCTGACCATGCGCCTTGGCCAGATCGGCCGCGACCTGGGGGGCCACCGCCACCAGGCGCTGGGCGATGGTCGCCACCTCCTGGCTGGTCGGATCACTGGCCGGCAACAGCGCGCCCTGCTGGCGGGCTTCGCCCAGCACCTGTTGGTAGGCCTGCACGCCCAGCTCGGATTCCTCGGCCGGGGTGGCACCATAGTGGGCATCCTCGCCGGTGTACGGATCGGTCTGGCGGCTGCCGAACCAGCTGAAGGCGGCATAGCCGGCAAAGGCCAGCAGGATCCACCAGCGGATGCCCCCACCGCGGCGACGCCGCATGCCGCTGTTGCCGTAGGCCGGGTTCTGCATGCGATTCCCCTAGATTCCGCGCACCACGCGAAAGCCGACGCGGGCGCTGGTCATGTCCGAGTCCTGCGAGCCGCGCCAGGCCGCGCGTGACTGCTGCGGCGAGCTGGCCCAGGCTCCTCCCCGGACCACACGGGCCCGGCAGCCGGGATTGAACCACGCCACGCCATCGTCCGGGGCACGGCGGAAGCTGGCATGCCAGCAGTCGGCGACCCATTCGCTCACGTTGCCGCCCACGTCGTACAGGCCCCACGCGTTGGGTTTGAAGGTCGCCACCGGCGACGGTCCCCAGTACCCATCGCCATAGCCGAAGAACGCGTTGGCCCAGTGGCGCCCGCTGGGCGAGGCATCGTTGCCCCCGGTCAGGTTGGCTACCCCCTCCGGAGGCGGCGACTGATTGCCCCACGGATAGCGCCCCTGGCTGCCGGCACGCAGGATGTACTCGAACTCCGCCTCGCTGGGCAGGCGATAGCCGCGCCCGGTCTGCTCGGCCAGCCAGTCGGCGTAGGCCTCGGCATCGCGCACGCTGACATGGATCACCGGCATGTCGTCGGCGGCCTTGCTGCCGTCGTAGCCGGACTGCCAGTCCACCCCGCTGCGGCGCACGAAGTTGCCGCTGCGCTCGTCGTAGACGATGGAATGCCCGCGCCGGGTGGCACGGGCGCGGTAGTCGGTGGCCTGGACGAAGCGCCGGAACTCGGCCACCGTCACCGGCGTGCGCGAGACCGCGAAGCCACGATCGAAGCGGACGTAATGCGCCGGCTTCTCCGCGTCGCTGGCGCCAGGCTCGTCGTCCTCGGCGCCCATGCGGAAGCCACCGTGCGGCACCACCACCATGGTCGGCGCGCGGCCACCGGAGGACATCGCATCGGTGAAGGCCTGTCCGGGACGGAACAGACCGTAATGGGTGGCCAGGTCGATGCGCTGGCGCAGCTCGGCGGCGACCGGGTCGCCCGGCAGGGCGATACGCAGCGCGGCCGCCAGTTTCTCCCGCGCGCTCTTCAGCCCCATGGGGGTGCCCAGTTCGGCCAGCCCCGCATCACGCAGGGCCGCGATCTGTCGTGCGCGCTCCTGCTCGATCCGGGCCTGCGCATCGGCCACGGTCGGGGCGTCCTTGCGGATGCTGGCCGCCAGCCCCAGCCAGCGCGCTGCCGCATCGAAATCCGACGCCCGCGCGGCTGCCTCGGCGCGTCCGATGAAGGCGCTCTCGGTGGCCGCCATGCCCTGGGTGGCCCGCGCCTGTCCCGGCGCGAGCTGCAGCACGTTGCGGAACGTGGTCAGTGCGCCGTCTCCTCCTGCCTCGCCCAGGATCCCCTGGCGCAACTGGCTCTCTCCGGTGGCGTTGAGCCGGGCGAGCTGCTCGGCCAGGTCGACCTGGGACAGGAACGGATCGGTGCGCGGGTCGTCCGGCAGGACCGTGCGCACCACCGCGGCGATCCTGACCGCCCGGGCCAGTGCCTCGGAATCGTTCTCCGCCGCGGCCACCGCCTTGGCACCCTGGGCCAGCAGCGCGGTGGCCGCACGCGCCAGTCCGCGACTGGCGACCTTGTCCTCCGGATTGCGCCGCAACAGGGCCAGATACAGCGGGATCGCATCGCGCGGCTGTTCGAAAAGATCTCCCGCACGCAGCGCCGCGGCGGCGTCGCGTCGGGCCTGGCGGACCGCGTCGTCGGCGATCTCCACCTGCGGCGCATCCCAGTTCAGGCCGGCATCGGTGGTGTCGTCGTCGCGCACGGTGACGCTGGGCGTGCGCGAGGTCGTCACCAGCGCGGCAGGCGAGGCCTGCGGCGAAGAGACCGGCGCCACGGCCTGCGGGCGTTCGCCACAGGCCGCCAGCAGCAGCAGGATCAGCCCCGGGGCGATGTACCGCAATGTGCCTCCCATCATGTTTCCGGGTCCCGGCGGACAAAGGACGTTAGGCTATTGTCGCCTGACCCGGCAAACCCCGCATTCACCACTCGAGACCCGCGTGCCCCTTTGGATCGACACCCCCGACGCGCTGCGTGCGCACCTGCAGACGCTGCCCGCCTGGGTGGGACTGGATACCGAATTCATCCGCGAAAAGACTTTCTGGCCGCAGCTAGCATTGGTCCAGATCGCGATCGGCGACACCACGCTGCTGGTCGATCCACTGGTCCCCGGGATGTGCGAGGCACTCGCCCCCCTGCTGACCGACACCGGCGTGGTCAAGGTGATGCACAGCGCCAGTGAGGACCTGATCGCCCTGCGCTGCGCCTGCGGCGTGCTGCCAAGTCCGATCTTCGACACCCAGATCGCCGCGGCGCTGTCCGGCCTGGCCGGCGGCATGGGCTACCAGAAGCTGGTGGCCGAGATCACCGGCGTCACCCTGTCCAAGGGCGAGACCCGTTCGGATTGGCTCAAGCGTCCCCTCAGCGCCTCCCAGCTGGAATACGCCGCCGACGATGTAACCCACCTGGGCGCACTGTACGAGACCCTCTCCTCCCGCCTGCAGGCGCGCGGGCGCAGCGCCTGGTTGGAAGCCGACTGCGCACGCATGGTCGCCCAGGCCAGCGAGGACAACGGCGAGCGCTGGCCACACCTGTCCATGCGCAGCGCCCAGTTCCTCGATGCCGCCGCGCAACGGCGTCTGTTGCGCCTGTTGCGTTGGCGCGAAGCCCAGGCCCGCAGCAGCGACCGGCCCAAGAGCTGGATCCTGGACAACGAGCTGGCCGCCACCCTCGCGCGCACGCCCCCGGCCACCCGCGAGGCCCTGGCCAAGCTCTTCGAGACCCTGCCCAAGGCGCCGCGCAAGCTCGCCGATCCGATCTGGACGGCGCTGGATACGTCGCTGCCCGACGAGGACCAGGCGCCGCTGGCCAAGGCCAGCGACAGCGACCGCAACCGCCTCAAGAAACTGCAGGACGCCGTCTCCAGGACTTCAGCCGAGCTGGAGCTGCCCGATGGCATCCTCGCGTCGCGGCGCTGGCTGGAAGCGCTAATGGAGCGCGGCGAGTGGCCGGCGGCGCTGTCGGGCTGGCGTCGCGAGCATCTTGAACCGGTGCTGGCGCCCCTGCTGTCACAGCGCTGAGTCTGCGGGTACGGGACGCACAGGGGCGCTGCGCCCCAATCGCCATGTCACGCGCCTTCCTCCGCGCCACGCCACACCCCCCGCCTGCGCAGGCCCGCCCGAGCCCGGGGGGACCGAACGCAATGTTCGGCCCCTGACCGACGCCCTCATGTCCAGCTCTCGCCCGACACCGCCCTCTCCCGGCTCCGCTGCTCCGCTGCGGCTGGATCGCTACGACCTGAAGATCCTGCGCGTGTTGTCCAGCGACGCGCGAGTCACCAAGTCGAATCTGGCGGCCTCGGTCAACCTTTCGGTCGGCGCGACCTGGGAGCGGGTCCGCAAGCTGGAAGAGCGCGGGTTGATCCGGGGCTACCAGGCGGTGATCGACTGGCAGCGGATGTTCCGCACCAGCCAGGTCCTGGTGCAGATCGAACTGGGCATGCACGGAGGTGATGCCATGCGCCGTTTCGCCGCGCGCATGGCCCAGGCGCCGGAGGTGGCGTTCTGTTACGCCACCGGTGGCGGCATCGACTACATCGCGATGATCCACTGCCGCGATATCGACCACTACCAGCAATTCATGGAGGGCCTGCTGAGCGAGGAGATCGGGATCGCGCGCTACTACACCTACGTGGTGACCAAGGAAATCAAGGCCCCGGACGGCGCGCCCCCTGCAGATCTGACACTACCGGGCGACTAAGCAACCCCGGGCCGGAATGCACCGTGCCCGGACAGCAGACCGGCGCACCTTTGATGGATGGCATTGAGCTGCTGTAGCGCCATCGTATCGGCTTCCTCATCCAGCCGATACGACAGATTGGCCACGCAGGTGTTGGCTCCATGCCGCCGAACTCGCTAGCTTCAACGTGCCTGCCTGCGTTGGACGCACGCATTCTGCGGCGCAGTCATTCCCAACGCCGCTGACGCCAACTCAAGGCGTCAGGACCACTTTGCGGCAGTCGTCCTTCTTCTCGTCGAAGAGCTTGTAGCCCTCGGCGGCTTCGGCCAGTTTCATGCGGTGGGAAATAATGATGTCCGGCGCAAGGTCTCCGTTTTCGATGAACTCAAGCAGCTCGGGCAGATACTTGTGCACATGCGTCTGGCCGAGGGCGAAGGTCAGCCCCTTGTCGAAGGCATCACCAATCAGGAAGCCATGAATGAAGCCGGCATAGACGCCCGGAACGCTGACGACGCCGCCACGACGGGTCGCCGTAATGCACTGTCGCAACACTTCGCCCGAGCTTGTTTCGAGCTTCAGCGTGCCCAGTAACGTCTCCGTGGCACTGCCCTTGGCTTCAAACCCGACGGCATCGATCGAGGCAGCGACACCGCGTCCGTGGGTCTTCTCCAGAATCAGCTCCGAAGGGTCGCCATCGTCGAAATTGATCGGAATGACGCCGTAGGTGGAAGCTGCGAAATCCAGGCGGTACTTCTCCGAATCGACCATGAAGATCTGCTCTGCGCCAAGCATCCGGGCACACGCGGCCGCCATCAGGCCCACCGGACCTGCTCCGAAAATCGCAACGGTCGACCCCGGCTTGACCTTGGCATTGAGAACGGCCTGGTAGCCGGTCGGCAGGATGTCAGACAAGAACAACACCTTTTCATCGGCCAGGCTGCCGGGCACCACGAACGGGCCGACGTTGGCTTTCGGAACCCGCACATACTCCGCCTGGCCGCCCGGCACGCCCCCATAAAGGTGGGAATAGCCAAAGAGCGCCGCTGGCGGTGTCATCTTGGACCGCTTGCGCAGGCTCGCGCCTTCATCGGGATTGGTGGTTTCGCACGCCGCGAAGAGATCGTTCTCGCAGAAAAAACACTTGCCGCACGCAATCACGAAGGGGATCACCACGCGGTCTCCCTTCTTGACCGTCGAGACCCCGGAGCCCGCGTCTTCCACGATCCCCATGAATTCGTGGCCGAAAATGTCCCCGTGCTTGGTTTCGGGGATCTTTCCATGAAAGAGATGAAGGTCCGAGCCGCAGATGGCCGTGGCGGTGACGCGGAGCAGGATGTCGTCTGACTCGACAAGCGTGGGATCGGGGACCGTTTCGACCCGAACGTCTTTCGATCCGTGGTAGGTCAATGCCTTCATTGGATGTTCCTAAGTTTGAGGACGGTCGCCGCCATCCAGGCGCAAGGGGATGCGCAAAAGGAGTCGCTCAATCGCGCTGACCGCTTGGATCGGCGTAATCGTGCTCGGGATCGACCTTGGGTCGGTCGGGATCGTCCGGGTTGTCGCGCTTCTTCTTCAAGGCCTCTTCGTCGTTGAGAACCTTGTCTGGGGTGTGACCCTTTGACTGATCGCTGTGGTCGTTGGGTTCGGTTGTCGGCGTGTTCACGTGTTTCTCCTTATGAGCGGGACCGAAAGGGAAAGCGCTGGCGCGGAAGGTTTCCGCCGGCGCTTCGTTGCGCTTTATTTCGACATCGATTTCCTGGTCTTCATGGCGCTACTCCTTACATGGGCTGGGTCGAAGCATTGAGCGTCGGCATCTGGGCGGCCTCCAGTGTCTTGAGAAAGTCAGCAAAGCCGCCACGCGCGCGGGCGCTCCTGCGAGCGCTCGTCCACACCACCGGTTCGGATGCCCAAGCGATCCGCGCGCATTGCGCCTCCAAGGCTCGGATCAGCCCGACGTCCTCGTTACATCCAAGTAGAGGGAACCCGCCGCACTTGCTGTACATCGCGGCGCTGACGCCCATGTTTGCGCCGTGGATCCGGCCGTGCCCCACGCCTCGCGCCTGGGTGTGAGCAAAAGCCAGGCGCACGGCGTCGGGGAAATCCAGCCAATCCTCAACCTCGACAATCCCGCAGAAGGCATCTGCGCCTGTGTTTCTCTGGCCAACCAGCCAATCGTCGGGCACCCGCGAATCGGCATCGGTCACGGCCAACCAATCCGCGCCAAGTTCCAAGGCCTTGGCAGCCGCTGCTGCGCGGGCTGCGCCCACGCCGCCTGGCGCCGCCACGTCCACGATCGCCGCGCCCATGGACATCGCAATCGCCGCAGTCGCATCGCAGCATCGGTCCACGGCGACAATGACTTGCACGCGTTCGTGGAGTCTGGGATGCGCGATGGCGGCCCCGATCGACGCCAAACAGGCCTGGATGCACTCGGCCTCGTTGTGGGCGGGAATGATGACGCCAATCACCTCAAGCCTTCCTGCTGGGCCACCGAAAGGGGATGGGCTGTCCAGGCTTCCAAGAGGAAGTCGTTGTCCTCGTAGCGGTAGGCCAGCGGAAGCGATAGCAGGTGTCCAATGCAGTGATGCACGGCCAAGCCATCCTGGTGGGCTTGCTCGAACGCATGCTTCCAGTGGCAGGCCACCAGCAGGCCCTCCGGCGTGAGACTGTCTTCCACACGCTCCACCAGATCTTTCAGTTCATCGGGCTGGAGGTAATAGCCGACCTCGCTCACGACAATGAGATCGAAACTGCCGTGGGGCCACTGCTGGGGGTGGCACGCTTGCACGATCTCCACGTTGCTGCGCGCGCCAACCCGTTGCGCGGCTTGCGCGACCGCCTCGCCCGACATATCCGTGGCCAGCAGGGTCTGGCAGCGGGCCGCGAGCCCGCGCGTGGTCTCGCCATTGGAGCAGCCCAGCTCCCAGGCTCGGGCAAATCCGGCACGTGGGAGGGTGGCCAGCAAGATGTCGCGCTTTCGCGATTCATACCATCTGGTGCCGTATCCGAACGGATCCTGCTGCTGGTAGATCGTGTCGAAGTAGTCCGCTCTTTCTTGCGCGTTCATCGGATGAAGACCTCAAACGGGCGCTGAAACCGAGCCAGGGCCCAGGGGGGAAGGACGGGAGACCCAGGCGCGGGGCTGATGTGACCGGTCTGCGATTCGAAGGCCTTGATGGCCTTCGATTTGGCCTGGTGCGTGGCTTCCGGAAGCGGCAGTCGGACCGCCGCATCCAAAAACGAGCTGTTCTCGGGATCGTCCCAATGCCATGCCCAGACCGGGTATTGCACGAGCCGCGCCCCGCATCGCGACGCCGCATCGGCTGCGGCGTCGGCGCACGCTTCGTGGTCCGGATGCCCATCGCGCGAATAGGTCACCAGCACCAGGTCGGATGGAACGAAGATCTGCGCCAAACGCGTGGCCACCTCACTGGCCTGCCCTCCAATCTCGCCGTCGCCCGCGTCGAGCCGCTCGATGCTGCCTTCCGCGATCCCCAGCGCCGCCAGCGCGGTGATCAACTCGGCCTGGCGCACCCTGGCCAACCGTTCCGGCGGCCAGGCGGTTTCGGTCGGATAGGCAGCCTCTCCATCGGTGACGGATATCACCAGGACGTGCAGGCCTGCCTGGTGGGCAAGCGCCATGAAGCCACCGCAGCCGAGCACTTCGTCGTCCGGATGCGGAGCCACGACCACCAGCCGCTTGGCATCGCCGAGCAACGCGTCCGGGGTGACGCTTTTGAGGGCGGCAAGCTGGCGCGAGGCCGCCCATTGCGCCTCATCCACGCCCTGCCCCTCGATCCGCTCGCCTCTCAAAGCGCCCATTCGCTGCCGTCCTGATGCAGGGCTTCGCCCATCCACTGCTCGTCGCGCTGGCCGTGGCACTGACGTATGAAGGCGGCAAGGTCAGCGCAGCGCTGCGCGTGCTCGGCATCGGTGCAGAGCGACGCCGGACCCAGTGCAAGGGCCGCACGCTCCATGACATCGCGGCAGATCCGATCCACGAAGCAACGCAGCCGGGTGACAGCCAGGCGGTGGCTGTCGCTCGGGTTTCGATCGATGGCTCCAGCCAAGTGATGGAGCATGAGGCGGGCGGCGGTCAGCCCTTCGTCCATCGCGCCCAGATGTGCGGCGAAAAAAGGATTGTTTGCGACCCGATTGGAATCGCGGACGCGGCTGGCGATGGCGGCCGCTGCGCCATACCAACACGCGGCGATCCCGGCGCCGCCGTGCCAGAAGCCCGGTCGATCCAGGTAAAAGCTTGCATCGCCCACAAGGCGCGCGGGCGCGGCGCTGAACCGCCCTTGCCCCGTAGGAACGTCTCGCATCCCCGGGCCGTGCCATTCGTGGGCGTTCAACCGGAAGTGACGCGATTCGAGCGCGACGGCGCAAAGCGGCCGGCTGGCCCCGCTTTGGACAGTGACCAGCGCGTGGGTCACCACCGCCTCATCCGCGCTGCACCAGGGCTTGATCCCGCTGACGATCCCACGTCCTGCGTCGAACTGGACCGAATCGTCAGGGCCACCTGCTGCCCAAACCGCCCACACCGTGCCGGGCGGCGCCAGAGGCTCTCCTGCTTCCTGGAGGATCGCGAGGGCGTCGTAATGCGCTTCCAGGATCTTGGCCAACGGCAAGCTTTCGGCGCCCCATGCGCTTAGAGCACGCCAGCGACCCAAGGTGTCGCCACCCCCGGGCCTGGGCAAGTCACGAACCGAATGCACCGCTTGCCGCACTCGGTCTGACAGCGAGGGAAAGCCCGGGCGCGCGGTCCCCACGCGCTCGGACGAAAGCGTTGTCCTAGTCATGGATCGAAGCTAGGGACGCTTCCGTAATCAGGTGTGAGCCAAATCGCCGCCGATCCTCACACGATGCAGCCACATGCAGGCGCGCCGTGCAGGTGGCTCCATCCCGATCCCGATCCGCCGAAGGCGGCCTTCTCAGTTTCGGCAACGTCGTGGCCACATGCATCGGCTGTGCAAGCCGATCAGCCCCCATCCTTGCCGCGTCGATTCGGACGCACTGCATCAAGGCAGCGCAGAACAGGCCTGTTTCAGCCGCCGCAGCGCGTTTGCTCCGCTTGTTAGGTCGAGCCTTGGCCGGCCTTCGTATGGCTCACCGAGGGAGCCCTGAAGCCTGATGCCGGCTTTCTGCTTCTTGGCCAGACCAGCCCCGCTGCCTGAACGCACTCCGCGACGGTCTGCCAGGCCATATCCCTCGCTTGGTAGAGCAAAAGATGCGCTGTTAACTCCAAAGTCCGCCGTTTCCCGCACGCCCAGGTGACCACCGAGGCTGTGTCCGCTCGGATGCCACTAAACAGCGGGTCCCTCGTGGATCTCTCAGGTGCGCCGGCTCGGGCCCGCGCCAGCGACGACCCGCTTCGTCAGGGCACCCGGCATTCCCGGGGCGAGTTTCCGAAGTGCACGGAAAGTGCAAGAACGGGAGCATTCGACGAAGCGGGCTCGGCTGCGGATCAGCCTGGTCCTGCCACTGTCCACGCCAGAACATCGATCAAAGACGCTAAGTCATTGAAAAAACAAAGCCGCCCGAAGGCGGCTTTGTCTTGAATCGTGGTGGGCCAGGGTCTCCAAAATAATAGCTGCAACTTGCTGTAATGCAAGGGATTGTTTGGTTGTCGTCTTGGATGTTACCGCCAGAGTTACCGCCAACGTCAGGCGGCTAGGCTATGGCCGGCATCGCGCGCGGTGACCGCTGCGCCCATCCATGCCGCCACTTCAGTGGACACCCAGGCAGCGATGTTGCCGCCAGGGAATTGTACTGGCTTCGGGAATTTGCCCGCAGCCGTCCAGGCATAGAGTGTGGACTTGCTCACGCCGACGGTAGCGATGACCTCGGGCAAGCGCATGAAGTGATACGACAGTGTCGTCTGTGTTTGAGTTGTCATGGCTTCCTTGAAATGAGAAAGGCCCGCTGCACAGGTGCGCAGCGAGCCTTTGGTAGGTGACGCCGGCCCCGTCTGATGGAGAGGCACGGGGGCGACGGAGCCTTCAGTGGTTGGAGTGGGTACCGCGCAATTGCGCAACAAAATCTGGTGCACTCTTCCGCCGGCAAGGCGGCCGAGCGCGGGTCCGGGCTGTCAGGTGTCCAGATGAGCTAGTTGCGCTGGGACAGCGTGTGGGTCAATTGGGACAGGGCAGACATGGTGCAGGGCTGAAGCGAACGAGCAGTTCCACCGACGCAAGTTGGTCGGTGGCACTCACCTCGTCGTTTGCCAGCATCTCAAGTGCCCTGGCACGTACGGCTGGGGATGAGCCATCCACCAGCTTGACGATATTGCGCGCGACCCTCTCCGCATCCCGGTCTAGCTGCTGCTGGTCAGAGCTGGGCAAGCTGGTCTGCCACGGGCTGTTGGCCTCCCGCACGCATCGCCACCTCGGCCAGCCAGTGCCAGGATCAATTGCCAGTGAATTGAACTCCGTAGGGACCACGCGGGGCAAATAAGCCAGCATGCTGCTGACTGTGTTCTTGCTGATGCCAAATCGGCCTGCGACCGAGCGTAACGACTCGCCCCTTGGAAGCTCGTTGGCGCCTCGGTGTGTCAGGATCGCAAGGTACTGCCAAGCCGCATCGCGGCGCTGCTCATTGTGAAGGGCGAGCGATCTGCCAGTGCAGTTCACCAGCTTCGAGACGGTGACGGCGGCATGCCAGTCCATCGGCAAAATGCTCGCGGGAATCGCATCTCGACGAGCCTGTCTATAGGCGGTCAGGCGATGGTGTCCGTCTACTAGGTACAAGCCGGGGGCTACAGGCTCTGCATGCCCGATGTCCGCTATCCACACCGGGTCAAGTTGTGTCTGTTCCGATACTTCTAGCGCTAGTCGAAGGGTGGCGATGTGCTGCTCGCGGCTCTGCTCAATCCGGCCCTTATCCCGAATCGGAACGATGCGGGCCACCCTGGGCTGCAAAGCGTCAGCGAGCCGAACGTCGCCGGTGGGTAGAAGCTGCTGAGGGGTGCGCCTGAATTGCTCAAGCGTGGCGTCGTAATTCATTGCTGTCTCCATGTTAGGTCACGGGAGACGCGCATACGTAGGCATCGTGGAGCAGATTTTTCCTAGGCTAGGCGCGCCGACGAGAGAGCTTTTCTCTGTCGTATGGGTACCAAAACGCTCTGCCTATATAAATCAGCTAGTTAGAGAGGTCGGGGGGGGGCGCCGCTCGCTTGTTTGTCCTCGGATGGAGGCTCTAGCAAAGAGGCCGGAGGTACGCCCAGTGCCTCGGCGAGGCGGTGGATGTTTAACAGCGCAATGTTGCGCTGCCCGCGCTCGACGCCACCCAGGTAGCTGCGCGCAATCCCACTCTCCAGCGCGAGGCGCTCTTGGGAGAGTCCTCGGGCTCGTCTGACCTCGGCTAGTCGCAGTCCGAACAGGACACGCGGATCTGTGGGCATCGCTTCCTCCTGCTTTGGGAAACGATGCCGGTGCACCCTCTATCGGGCCACGCCCTATGAGTTCACCCTCTATAAGTGACATTTTGGTCGTGGTCGCCTTATCATCCGATCCGAGCGCAGTCAGCGCTCGCCTGCGCAACAAATCCTGGAAAAGGGGGTCAGCAATGAAGTTGAAGCTTTGCAGCGTGGCCGGGGCCGCGCTTCTTCTTAGTGCGTGCGCCACTCATGCGGATTGGCTTGTTACCAAGGCCAGCCGGGCCGACGGCGTTGTCGCGCTTTCGTACGAGCGCAACGAGTTCCAACGTCCCGACATGAGCGAGCAGCAGGCAATCCAGCTTGCTGAGCAGAAGTGCAAGAACTGGGGCTACAGAGCGGCGGAGCCTTTCGGATCGCAAAGCACCGAGTGCCTGTCGCGCCGAGGCTTCGGAAACTGCGGATCAAGGCGCGTCACAGTCGAGTTCCAGTGCACCGGCTCTCCCGGTCAGCAGTAGCCGCCAAACGATACAGATGCCGTTGACGCAGGAGGCGCAATGCTTGAGTTCATAGGAACAGTGGCAATATGCGCAGCGGGCCTTTGGCTTGCGCGCTACCTCTGGGGCTTCTGGAGATTCCGTCAAAGTATTAGTGCGGTGGAGGTGCTTGCTTCCGCAGTGAAGTCCAAAGCGGATTTCGTCGCTGCGAAAGCAGGGGCCGATGCTGCAGAGAAAATCTACTTTATTGCAATCTGCCTCAAGAGCGTCGCAGACTCCCTCAGTTACGGCAAGGTGGCAAACTCACTAATCGCCGGCACGCAGCTTGAGGTATTGGAAGGCATGATCGGATCACCAGAAGACGTGGCTTACTTCATGGATAAACCTGTGGAAGCCATCACGGAAATAAGGCTGGGGCTTGTGCGTGCTCGCGATTCATTCGCTCTATTGCATCGGGCAATAGGTGGTTCTCAGATGCGAAGATATTGAAGGGCCGCCGATTACTAGGCGGCCCGGCTTCTTTCTGAGGCAAAATCAAGCGGAAGTGCAAGTGCGTGGGGCGTTATTAGTAGTTCCGTGGCTTTTCGCTTCTCTTGAGCGCTATATCGAAGTGGTATAGTTTGGCAATAAGATTCAGCGTACAGATTGCGGATAGCCTCGCAGTCATCGTATGTCACCATCCACGGCAGCTTGAGCTTCTGCACCATGAAGGCTAATGAAGCATGATCATTATGCTCATAGAAGCTTGTGTATAGCTCGGGCCCGCGTTTGTAGTAGGGGGGGTCAAGATTAACTAGTGTATGTTCACCGTATTTTTTTTGCAGCGAACCGACTAGTTCTAGCGCATCCAATGACGTGAGTTCGATGGCATTTCTGTACTGAGAAATCTCAACGATCTTTCGTTCAAGATCATTCTTATTGAATCGGCAGTCAAGCAGATAATTGCCCTGCTGCGATAATCCGCCGATCACGCCAGCCTTGAGAATGCCGGAGCGATTTGTACGATTGAGGAATAGCGTAGAAAAGCCAAGGGTAAGCATTGAGGATCGCCCATCCGTCTGGATGCGCCGCTGGCGATGCCATTCTTCTATGGTGACAGGTGTACGCCACATGCGATCTAGCAGGGCATCCGTCTTGTATAGGACGCTATGCCAAAAAGCATGGATGGATGGATCAATGTCGTTGATATGAAGTCGGGCGACCTTGCCTTCTAGTAGTAGTCCTAGTGCAAGTCCACATCCGCCCGCGAACGGTTCAATGTAGGTGCAGTGAAACAGCTGGTTTGCACGCAATATTTCAACCAGAAGCGGCATTAGCTGTGACTTGCCGCCAGGATAGCGAAGAGGGGTGACAGTAACTGGCATGTGCTACAGGCCTTCCACAAGCAGCGGCCACAGAAAATCCAGATCATCCCAGTTGGTAATGAGGTCGGCTTTAGTGGGTAATACTGCCCCATGTACCAGTGTGCCCAAGTACTTGGCGCTATTACGATGATCCTGTTGGTATGCCGCCAAATAGAATGGATGAAGCCGGTTCTTCAGTGATGATTTTCCATGGGTTGCGATAAGGGCGGCGTCATTCAATAGGTGCTGATACACGCCCTTCATCCATGCATCCAGGTCGCCAGAAACAGGCGTGCCCTTCTTGATGGCGAATCGCTTAATCAGCGTCTCTAAGAATGCGCGATATAGGTACGCAGCTGCGTATGGAAATTGGTCGGCATCGATGCTGCGCAGTTCAACGAACAATCTGGCGAGGCGATTGTCTTTAAAGTGAGGTACGAAAATTGGAGGCACGACCTTGGCGCGGTCAGCGGGGTGCGGTTGCGCTCTTCTACGGGCGGGACTTTTGCTGGCTGCTCGGGATGCGCGCGGGGAGTATGGCTCATCCACGTAAGTGGCCGGGGCAAATCCACCTGCCTTCAAGCCGGCTGCGTAGGTCTCGATTTCTGGTGCATTGGCGCGGGAATTGACTTTAGCTCCTCGTCCAATCGAGTCCTTGAGGAACTGTGTGGCGACGCGGTCGAACTGCGATTGGTCAACATGAATTTCAAGTGCATCAGGGCGTGATGCAATCCCCATCTGACTGCGGAGTGCGGCGTTTTTGAGGAATCGCGTGATGGTAGTGATCTTGATGGCGTCCAGATCATTTTCCGGGAGTAACCCGCGATCCTTCGCGTAGGCCAGGAGTTGCTCAGACTGCGCGTTGGGATGAGATTTTCCCAGTGCCTGAGCATTTCGGGTTTTCTGTTTGCTGTTCCATTGGCGCGTACCTATGCCGCCTTGCTGGCCTTGATGTTGAACCGTTTTCCATAAATGGGCTTCTTCTTCGCCACTGCACAGGACTACCTCAACGCGGCCGCCAGGAATAGTTCCGTTCGCTCGTGCGCGTTCGATTACCCGACGTGTCTCGTCGTCGGGTGCCTTAGTGGGGTCGTTCAGCATCTTCAGCGCAGCCACTCGACGATTACCTTCTACAACGATGTAGCGGCGAGCGAGTGTCGGATGCGGCAAAACTCCGATGTTCTGGAACGGATTCAATGCACCATGTTTTGCGATGTGCTTGGCTAAGGGTAAAGTCCTTTCGTCCGCGACGAGAATCGAAATGGCATCGCGTTCGGCTTGCACCGGCTCATGGCGAGGGTTGTATTCGTCAAGGTCGAGCTGCCCCAAGCCTACAGTTATACGGCGCGTTGATTCCATGTATCCCCCCCTTCTCGCAGCATTCCTAATGCGGTGGCGGTGAGTCTTGTCAACTCACCAGATGGTCCGTTTGCCCCAATCATAAGGCCTGCAAACCGCGCTTCGGTAGCCCCGTCCATAGCGGTTGCACTCCAAGGTCGGCGGACTGGCCGCTACGCTGCTCTGCGTTTGAGCCCTGCAATTTTGTCAACGGGTTCTGCTCGCAGAGCATCAAGGCAATCTGCCCATGTCTGCATCATCTTCTTGCGCTCGTCTAGGTACTGCGCTTGGTTATAGATGCCGCGTACTCCGGGCATCTTATGGGTCAGCGCGGATTCGATTGCATCAGGGTTCCAACCGCCCATTTCATTGAGCAGCGTGCTCGCCATGTGCCTGAAGCCATGGATGGTGCTTTCGCCCTTCTCGATGCCGCAGCGTCGTGCTGCTACAAGGATGGCGTTGCTGGATATGTGCTTGCGCGGGTCGCGTCCGCCAGAGAAGACGAACTCACCACGCCCGGTAAGGGGATGTAGATCGCGCAGGATTTCCACCGCCTGGGAGGACAGCGCGGCGATGTGGGTGCGCTTGGTCTTCGTTACGAAGTAGCGCCACTGGCCGACATCCAAGTACAACTCGGCCCACCTCATGCGGACAAGTTCGCCGGGACGGGCGAACAGCAGTGGGGCTAGGAGCAGCGCGCTCCGAACAATCGGCCTGCTGGTGCTGCTGTCGATCTTCCTCAGTAGGGCGGTCGCCGCTGCCGGAGTCGTCGCGGCGGCGAATGGCATGGGGCGCCAGGGCGTCAGCGCGCCCTTTAGGGCTCCGGTCGGGTCGCCGTCGGCTCGTCCAGTCCTCACGGCGTAACGGAAGACCGCTCCGCAGGTCTGTAGGGCGCGATGGGCGGTCTCGATGGCTCCGCGCTGCTCGATCCGCTCCAGATGCTTCAGTAGTTCTGGCGCAGTGATGGCCCCAACTGGGCGGGTACCGATCCACGGGAAGATGTCGCTCTCCAGACGGCGGATGATCTTGTCCGCGTACTGGGGGCTCCATTCCTTCTGCTGCTTGGCGAACCATTCGCGGGCGACGACCTCGAAGCTGTTGGCGGCTGCGGCCTCGCCAGCGGCCTTGACGGCCTTCCTCTGTTCGCCGGGGTCGATCTTGGCTGCAAGCTGGCGGCGTGCTTCTGCAAGCCTCTCGCGTGCGTCTGCAAGGCTCACTTCCGGGTAGGTGCCGAATGAAATCGTATTGCGCTTGCCCGTGATAGGGCGGCGATAGTCGTAGCGCCACCAGCGTGCGCCATCAGGTCGTAGCAGTAGGTACAGGCCGTTGCCATCTCGCAGCTTCTGCGGCGTGGCGGCGGGCTTCGCCTTGCGGATGGCGGTATCGGTGAGAGGCATTGGGCGGCTCCTTGACGGTAACAGGCTAAGGGAGTGCCCTGGCTACCGCCAAATCTACCGCCACTTACCGCCGGATTCGGCTGGTCTGGGCTGGACTGCTCTGGATACGAAAAAGGCCGGAAAGCCTGTGATTTCAGGACTTTCCAGCCTTGGTCGCACCGTCTAGGACGGAAATATGGTGGAGCCAGGGAGGATCGAACTCCCGACCTCGTCATTGCGAACGACGCGCTCTCCCAGCTGAGCTATGGCCCCACGTGGCCCGCGCATTCTACCGGCCGCGCGCGCGCCTTGCCAACATCGCCGGTGAACCGGCTCAGTCGGCCAGCGGCCGCAAACGTCCCTGATGCAGCTCCAGGGTCCGGTCCAGGCGGGACGCCAGGCGGCGGTCGTGGGTCACCAGCACCAGGCTGGTCTTCTGCGACCGATTGAGCTCGAGCATCAGTTCGAAGACGGTGGCGGCGGTCTTCTCGTCCAGGTTGCCGGTGGGCTCGTCGCCCAGCACGCAGGCCGGCTTGTTCACCAGCGCACGGGCGACGGCGGCACGCTGGCGCTCGCCGCCGGACAGCTCGCCGGGCTTGTGCTCCAGGCGATGCCCCAGGCCGACGTGCTCCAGCAAGGCGGCCGCGCGGTCGCGTGCCTGCGCCATGTCGCCGCCGCCCAGCGCCACCGGCATCATCACGTTCTCCAGCGCGGTGAACTCCGGCAGCAGGTGGTGGAACTGGTAGACAAAGCCCAGCGACCGGTTGCGCAGCCTGCCGCGCGCGGCATTGGACAGGGAGGACATCCGCTGGCCGGCGACGAACACCTCGCCCGAGGTGGGCGTATCCAGCCCACCCAGCAGATGCAGCAGCGTGCTCTTGCCCGCGCCGGAGGCTCCGACAATGGCCACGGTTTCGCCGGCCTCCACCGCCAGGCCCAGGCCGTCGAAGACCGGCGTGCGCATCTTGCCCTCGGCGTAGGTCTTGGCCAGCGCCTCGGCGCGGATCACGGTGCTGTCGTGCATGGGCTCACTCATAACGCAGGGCCTCGGCCGGATCGGTGCGGGCCGCGCGCCAGGCCGGATACAGCGTGGCCAGGAAGCTCATGGTCAAGGCCACGAGAGAAATCACCACGATCTCGTGCGCATTCAGCACGTACGGCAGGCCGGTGATGTAGTACACGTCCGAGGGCAGCAGCACCACGTTGAAGGTGTGCTCGATCAATTCCAGGATCCGCTCCAGGTTCATGGTCAGCACGATGCCGCTGATCACGCCGACCACCGTGCCGATGATCCCGATCAACGAGCCCTGCACCATGAAGACCTGCATCACCCCGCGCGGGGTAAGTCCCAATGTGCGCAGGATGGCGATGTCGGCCTGCTTGTCGGTGACCAGCATCACCTGCGAATTGACCAGGGTGAAGGCACCCATGAGGATGATCAGCGACAGCAGCACGCCCATCACGGTCTTTTCCATCTTCAGCGACTGGTAGAGGTTGGCGTTTTCCTCGCTCCAGTCACGGATGCGATACGGGTACGGACCCAGTTCTTGCAGGTGCCCGGCCAGGTCACGCGCCACCGCATAGGCCTGGTCCATGTCGTGCAGCATCAGGCGCACGCCAGTCACGCCATCACCCATGCGCATCAGGCGCTGCATGTCCTGCATGTTGACGAAGGCCATGCCCTTGTCGATGTCGTTGTAGCCCACGGTGAAGATCCCGCTCACCGTGAAGCGCTTGGTCTGCGGCAATGCGCCGACCACCGAGCCCTGGATGTTCTTGGTGATCACCGTGACCTTGTCGCCGACCCGCACGTTGAGCCAGGCGGCCAGCTCGCTGCCGAGCAGGATGTTGAACTTTCCCGGCTGCAGCGAATCGACCGAACCGGCGTCCATCTTCTTGGCCAGCACCGAGACATGGGCTTCCTGTACCGGCACGATGCCGCGCACCATGGCCCCCATGTTCTGGGTCCCGTTGCCTGTCAGCAGGCTCTCGCTGTCCACGTAGGGCGCCGCGCCGGCGACGCGGGGGTCTTCCATCGCCAGCTTCACCGCGCCTTGCCAGTGCTGCATCGGCTGTCCGGCGGTTTCCACCGTGGCGTGGGCGGTCATCTCCAGCAGGCGGTCGCGGATCTCCTTCTGGAATCCGCTCATGACCGACAGCGTGGTGATCAGCACCATCACGCCCAGCGCGATGCCGATGATCGAGGCCATGGAGATGAAGGAGATGAAGCCGTTGCGCCGTTTGGCGCGCAGGTAGCGCAGGCCGATGGCGACAGAAATGGGTTTGAACATTGCGTCCCGCGGAAGACGAGGTGATCGGGCCGCATGGCCCAGTTGGCCCGCTATGGTGCCATTGCCACCGCGTCGACGGTTAACCCCAGGCCGCCAGCGGCCAGACGCAGTTCACGTCGCTGCGCCAGGGCGAGTGTATCGGGCCACCACACCAGCCGGCCCCGCCGGCCATCACGCAGGCGCCAGGCCAGGATCGCCAGCGGACCGCGCCACCGAACCAGGCAGCGGACCAGCGGCTCGCCGCCCAGCGTCGGCACCGCGCCCTCCCCCGTCGGGATCACCAGCCAGCGCCCGGGCCTGTGCAGCTCGCGCCACGCCATGTAGATCGCGTAGCCCAACGCGACGGCTGCCATGCCCCACGCCAGCGCGCGTGGCAACGCACTGGCCAGTACGGCGGGCACGGCCAGCGCGCCGATCAGGACCAGCGCAGCGGCCAACAGCCGCGATGGCCGCCACTCAAGTCGGCAACTGACGGATCCGTTCGATGAGCTGGTCGAGCGCGGCATCGGGGCACTCCTCGTAGCCCATGAACCAGCGCCAGAGCTTATCGTCCTCGCAATCCAGCAGCCGTAGGAAAACCGCCCGCTGCGCTTCGGAATCGCTCGCCCACGCATGGTCCAGGTAGCGCTCGAACAGCTGGTCCAGCTCGCGCATGCCGCGTCGGCTGCGCCAGCGCAGGCGCTTGATGACCGGGTCGAAAGTGGGCTCGGAAGCTTCGCTCATTGGGCGTATCCAGTCGGTAGAACGCAAAACGCCCTCCGGCGGAGGGCGCGTTGCGTGGTGCGGTCGCGGCGCCGCGATCAGGCCGCGCGGGCCAGCATCAGCTTCTTGATCTCGGCGATCGCCTTGGCCGGGTTCAGGCCCTTCGGGCAGGTGCGCGCGCAGTTCATGATGGTGTGGCAGCGGTACAGCTTGAACGGGTCTTCCAGGTCATCCAGGCGCGAGCCGGTGTCCTCGTCGCGCGAATCGACGATCCAGCGATAGGCCTGCAGCAGGATCGCCGGGCCCAGGTAACGCTCGCCGTTCCACCAGTAGCTCGGGCAACTGGTCGAGCAGCACGCGCACAGGATGCACTCGTACAGGCCGTCGATCTTGCGGCGGTCTTCCGGCGACTGCAGGCGCTCGCGATCCGGCGCCGGGGTCTGGGTGCGCAGCCACGGCTTGATCGAGGCGTACTGGGCATAGAAATGGGTCAGGTCCGGGACCAGATCCTTGACCACGTCCATATGCGGCAGCGGGTAGATCGGCACCTCGCCACGGCCGCAATCCTCGATGGCCTTGGTGCAGGCCAGCGTGTTGGTGCCGTTGATGTTCATCGCGCACGAACCGCAGATGCCCTCGCGGCAGGAGCGACGGAAGGTCAGCGTCGGATCGATCTCGTTCTTGATCTTGATCAGCGCGTCCAGGACCATCGGACCGCACTTGTCCAAGTCGACCTCGTAGGTATCGGTGCGCGGATTCTGGTCGTCGTCCGGACTCCAGCGGTAGATCTTGAAGGTGCGCGTGTTCTTGGCACCTTGGGCGGGAAAATGCTTGCCCTTGCCGATCTTGGAATTCTTGGGGAGTGCAAACTCAGCCATGGCCTAGGTCCGATAGTGGATTGGGGAGCCGGCGGCGCTGGCAGCGCCACCGGTTCACGGCATTGATCAGTAAACGCGCGGCTTCGGCGGGACCACGTCCACGTCCTTGGTGAGCGTGTACATGTGCACCGGACGGTAGTCGAAGCTGCACTTGCCCTTGTCGTCGACGTTGACCAGGGTGTGCTTCTGCCAGTGCTCGTCGTCGCGGTCCGGGAAGTCCTCGTGCGCGTGGGCGCCACGGCTTTCCTTGCGCTGTTCGGCCGAGTTGATGGTCGCCACGGCATTGAGCAGCAGGTTGTTGAGCTCGTAGGTCTCGATCAGGTCCGAGTTCCAGACCAGCGAACGGTCGGAGACCTTGACGTCCTGGAAGCTGTCGAACACCCCGGCCATCTTCTCGCAGCCCTCGGCCAGCGTCTTGCTGGTGCGGAACACCGCAGCATCGGCCTGCATCGTGCGCTGCATGTTGTCGCGGATGACCGAGGTCGGCGTATCGCCATTGGCGTTGCGCAGCTTGTCGAGCAGGCCCAGGGCCTTGTCGCAGGCGTCGGACGGCAGGTTCTTGTGCGGCTGGTTCGGCTTGATCGTGTCGGCGCAACGATTGGCCACGGCACGACCGAAGACCACCAGGTCCAGCAGCGAGTTGGACCCCAAGCGGTTGGCGCCGTGCACCGAGACGCACGCCGCCTCGCCGATGGCGTACAGGCCAGGCACGACCGCATCGGGGTCGTCGCCGACCTTGCGTACCACTTCGCCGTGGTAGTTGGTCGGGATGCCGCCCATGTTGTAGTGCACGGTCGGCAGCACCGGGATCGGCTGCTTGGCCACGTCCACGCCAGCGAAGATGCGCGCGCTTTCGGCGATGCCGGGCAGCTTTTCGTGGATGACTTCCGGGCCCAGGTGGGTCAGATCGAGCAGGATGTGGTCCTTGTGCTCGCCCACGCCACGGCCTTCGCGGATTTCGATGGTCATGGAACGGGCCACCACGTCGCGCGAGGCCAGGTCCTTGTAGTGCGGCGCGTAGCGCTCCATGAAGCGCTCGCCGCTGGCGTTGCGCAGGATGCCGCCTTCGCCACGCACGCCCTCGGTGATCAGGCAGCCCGCGCCGTAGATGCCGGTGGGATGGAACTGCACGAACTCCATGTCCTGCATCGGCAGGCCGGCGCGCATCGCCAGACCGCCGCCGTCACCGGTACAGGTGTGGGCCGAGGTGGCGCTGAAGTAGGCGCGGCCGTAGCCGCCGGTGGCCAGCACCACGCCATGGGCGCGGAACAGGTGCAGCGTGCCCTCGGCCATGTCCAGGGCCAGCACGCCGCGGCAGACACCCTCTTCGTCGAAGATCAGATCGAGCGCGAAATACTCGATCATGAAGCGCGCGTTGTGCGCCAGCGACTGCTGGTACAGCGTGTGCAGCATGGCGTGGCCGGTGCGGTCGGCCGCCGCGCAGGTGCGCTGCGCCGCCGGGCCTTCGCCGAACTTGGTGGTCATGCCACCGAACGGGCGCTGGTAGATCTTGCCGCCCTCGGTGCGCGAGAACGGCACACCGTAGTGCTCCAGTTCGATGATCGCCGGGATCGCCTCACGCACCATGTACTCGATGGCGTCCTGGTCGCCCAGCCAGTCCGAGCCCTTGATGGTGTCGTAGAAGTGGTAGCGCCAATCGTCCTCGCCCATGTTGCCAAGCGCGGCGGAGATGCCGCCCTGCGCGGCCACGGTGTGCGAACGGGTCGGGAACACCTTGGTCAGGCACACGGTCTGCAGGCCCTTGGCCGCCAGGCCGAAGGTGGCGCGCAGGCCCGCGCCGCCGGCGCCGACCACGACCATGTCGTACTTGTGTTCGGTGATCTTGTATGCGGAAGCCATGAGTACTCAGTTCCCCAATGCGATGCGGACCACGGCAAATACGCTGGCCAGCGCCCCGAGGATGCAAATGAAACGGACCAGGAGCTGCGTGACCATCGCCGTCAGCGGCGCATGGACGTAGTCCTCCAGGACGACCTGGACGCCCAGTTGGGCGTGCCAGAACATGGCCACCAGGAAGGCCACCAGCAGCGTGGCATTCCACGGCTTGGCGATGGCGTCGGTGGCGGCCAGGTAATCGGCGTGGATCAGGCCCACGACGAAGTAGACGAACCACAGGGCCAGGAAGACCAGGGCCACGGCGGTATAGCGCTGCACCAGCCAGTGATGCAGGCCCTGCTTGGCCGAGCCCAGGCCGCGGGCGGTCTTGAGCGGTGTGCGGAACTGCTTCATGCCAGGCCCCCCTTGGCGTACACGGCGCCCCAGATCAGCACCGCGACGACCAGGCTGCCGAGACTCACCAGCCAGCCATTGCGCACGAACGCCGACACGGCAAACCCTAGGCCGCCGTCCTGCGCCAGGTGGCGGATGCCGTTGAGCAGGTGATAGGTGAACGCCCAGGTCCACAGGAACAGGAAGACCAGGCCGTACCAGGTGCCTGCCTGGGTGCTGATCCAGTTCCACGCATCGGGCCCGGTGGCCAGCGTGACGAGGGCGGTGGCGATCAGCAGGGCGCCGAGCGCCAGGATGATGCCGGTGGCGCGATGCAGAATGGACGTGGCCATCTGGATCTGCCAGCGATACACCTGCAGGTGCGGGGAAAGCGGACGTTGACGTGTCGCCATTGCGTGGCTCTTTGTCTCGGCTGGGCGGTCAGCTAAGGCCGCGTTGGCTGGAAGGCGCTGTGCTACTCGACATCAGAAGTCGATACAGCGCCCGTTCTTTTCCCAATCTCCGTAGCGGGTCGGCTCCGGGCCGTCGCGCCCACCGATCTCCTTCTGCGCTGGCACCGGTTCGGGCTGCAGCGTTTCAGGATCGGGTTCGGGGATGGGAGGTGTTTGGCCTATCATGTGTATCTCGCAACGCACAAAATGTTAATCCTCACGATCTTGACTGACAACCGTCAAAATCCCAGTGAACGGGTCTTTGCCCTGTCCGACCACGGCGTGGTGCGGCTGCAGGGTGCGGATGCGATCCCCTTTGCACAAGCCCAGTTCTCCAATGACCTCAACGCACTTGAGGATGGCCGCTGGCAGTGGAACGCGTGGCTGACGCCCAAGGGCCGGGTGATCGCGGTCTTCGCCCTGCTCCGGATTGCCCACGACCAGCTGTTGATGGTGGTTCCCGACACGCCCGCCGCCGAGCTGGCCACGGCCCTCAAGCGCTTCGTGTTCCGCAAGAAGGTCACCATCGAGGTGCCACCGGATCTGTCGGTCAGCGCGGCCTTCGTCAAGCCCGCACGCGCCCAGGGCGCCCTGATCGACCTGGGCACCACGGATGAGGTCACCCTGGACCTTGGCACCGCACAACAGCCGCGGACCTTGCATGTCGGGCTGCGCGCCGGTGAACAGGGACTGGCGGAACTTGGCAGATGGCGCGACATCGACCTGCGCCACGGCCTGATCCGCCTGGACGCCTCCCAGCGCGAGCAGTGGACGCCGCAACAGCTCTCGCTCGAGCGATTACGCGCTTTCAGCGTCAAGAAGGGCTGCTATCCAGGTCAGGAGATCGTGGCCCGTACGCATTTTCTGGGAAAGGCCAAGCGCGGCCTGGTGTTGTTCGAGTGCGATGCCTTGCTGCAACCGGGCGCGCCGGTCGAGCAGGCCGATCGGCTGCTGGGCCAGATCGTCGTGTCGAGCACCCACGCGCCAGGCCTGGCGCTGGCGGTCCTGCCGCTGGACCACAGTGCCGAAGCCGTGCACAGCCACGGCACGCCGCTACGTATCGCCCCGCTGCTGGACGGCCTGGCGCGCTGAGATCGCGCTCAATCCGTGTTGCGCAGCCCGGGTGGCGGCGGCATCGGGATGATGCCCGGCACAGCCTGCATGCGCGAAAGCCAGCCCAACACCCCGGGAAAGTCATCCAACCCAATGCCGCCATCGCCCGCGCAGTGCGTATAGGCATACAGGGCCAGGTCTGCCACGGACAGGGACGGTGCACCAAACCAGGTGTGTTCGGCCAGATGCCGCTCCATCACCGCCAGCGCCTCGCGCCCCCGGGCGTGCAGTCGCGGGAGCTCCTCGCGTCGCGGTGAATCATCGGGCAGCCAACCGCAGATGAAGCGCGCCACGGCGACATAGGGCTCGTGGCTGTACTGCTCGAAGAACATCCAGGAGAGCACCTGCGCGCGCTGCCAGGCGTCGGCCGGCAGCAAGGTCGTTCCGTCGGCCAGCCAGCACAGGATCGCATTGGATTCGGCCAGCACCTGTCCGTCATCGCGCACGAGGAGGGGCACCCGGCCAGCCGGGCTGAGCGTCAGAAACGCCGGCGTCCGTGTCTGGCCGGCCGCGCTGTCGGTCTCGATCCACTCGCATCGCCGCCCCAAGAGGTCCAGCGTGAGGCGGACCTTGTGGCAATTGCCCGACGCCGACATTCCGTAGACCGCGATCATGCAGGCCCCTTCCTGGCGAGCCACTGCGCACGACGCTGGCCCCAGACCTCGACCACTTGCCCCGCATAGGGCTCAGGCAAGGTGTCCATCCGCAACAGGCCGGACCCCAACCGGGCCGCCACGGCCTTGGAGGCCAGATTGTCCGGTGCGATGGTGTGGACGACCTCATTCCAAGGATGGTGCTCCAGGATCCAGTCGATGGCGGCCACGGCCGCCTCGGTCGCGTAGCCCCTGCCCCAACGGTCGCGGCGGATGGCCCAACCCACCTCGCTCCCGGGCCAGCCCTCCGGCCACCACGAACCGACCCGCCCCACCCACTCGCCGGTCGCACGTTCAAACACGAAGAAGAAGCCGAAACCCTGCAGCTGCCAACCACCGGCGACCGTGGCCAGGCTGCGCCACGCCATCGGGCGCGGCAGCGTGCCCCCCAGGTGGCGCATGGCCTCTGCATCGGCCGTGAAAGCGGCCCATGCCTCCAAATCCTCTGCACGCGGCGGACGCAGCAACAGCCGCTCGGTCTGCAGTTGCAGCTTGGACACGTCCATGGGGAGCCCGTCGAGAAGTCAGTGCGGCAGTTTACCCAGGCACACCGTCATCCCGTGCGCCCGATGCAACATGCCAAAGCGCATGTCGCACCGGCATTGAAGCAACCCGCACGCGTCGTGCCGGCACCTGACACGAGAGAGCCGGCTTGCGCCGGCTCTCGAACCACCTGCATCCAGGAGATGATCAGCCCTTCCCATCTCCGGCATCCAGCGAGGCGGTCTGGGTCACCACGCGCCCGTCGATCACCGGCAGACGGTCCGAATCCGGCTTCTGGTCCAGGCGCACGGTCTTCTCCTGGCCGTCGTAGCGATAAGTCACGTTGTAGCCGGCGACCTCCTTGGACTTGCCCATCGCGATGCGGCTGCCCGGCTTGCTGTCCATCCGCATGGTGCCGGTGGTGCCATCGGGGTTGCGATAGGTCACGTTGTAGCCGGTCACACGGGAGGACTCGGAAGTCGCGTTCTCGGTGTGGCACTGGCGTTCAGTGCGCTGCACCTGGCGGCCGCCCACGTGGTTGCGATCCACCCGGTTACCAACGAAGCCGCCCGCCACCGCACCGGCGGCCGTGGCTGCATCGCGTCCGTGGCCACCGCCGATCTGGTTGCCGATCAGGCCGCCAATCACCGCACCGGCGACGGTGCCGCCGACGTTGCCATCCCGCTCGGGGAGGCGCTCATTCACCACAACGTCCTCGCAGACTTCGTGTGGCGTGGTCGTCGTGGTGGTTTCCCGCACCGGATCGGTGCCGATGACGGTGGCGTACAAGGTTCCCGACTTGGTCACCGGCTCGACGCTCACCACATCGGCGTACTGAAGCTGAGCCCCGGCGGGGACATCGTTGGCGGGGAGCGCGTCTTCCAGCGGAGCGCTGGAAACGGACGCCTCATCCGTCGTCGCCAGGGTCTGCGCGGATTGGTGATGATTCATATAGGCCGCCGTTGCGACGCCGCCGAACAGCAGCGCGCCAGCGCCAACCAGAATCATGGTGGTGGTGTTTTTCATGGAAGCCTCCGGGGCGGGTGGACCCGCGTGCTGACGTGGCGGGATTGTTGCCCTATCAAGCTGAACAAGGCATCGACTGACACCCGTCTACCCGCACGTGCGATGAACGCGATGGACGACGTGGCGTCGGCCCGGGCCGTGCTAGCGTCTGGACTCCCCTGTACCGAGGTGACGCCGCCATGCCGTCCCCGATGACCATGCCCCTACTCCACTGGGCACGCAAGCTCCGTTATCCGACCCTGTTCAAGATCACCGCCGCGCTGTTCGTGCTGGATCTGGCGATCCCCGACGCGGTCCCGTTCGCCGATGAGATCCTGCTCGGTCTGGGCACCCTGCTGCTGGCCAGTTGGAAGGATCGCAAGCGTGCGCCCGTGGAGATGCCGTCGCACCGGCCGACCCGCTGATCGATGCTGACCGACAGTCACTGCCACCTGGACGCCCCGGAGTTCGATGCCGATCGCGCGCAGGTGATCGCTCGCGCGCGCCAGGCCGGGGTGATGCGCCAGATCGTCCCCGCGGTGGACGCCGCCAGCTGGCCTCGCCTGCGCGAGGCGTGCCAGATGGCGCCGGGGCTGTTCCCGGCGTACGGCCTGCACCCGATGTTCCTGTCTCGGCACCAGCCTGCCGATCTTCAGGCCCTGGCTGACTGGATCGAGCGCGAGCAACCCGTCGCCGTCGGTGAGTGCGGCCTGGACTTTCATGTCCAGGCGCTGGACCCGGATGCCCAGCAACACTACTTCCAAGGCCAACTGCGTCTGGCCCGGGACTTCGACCTGCCCCTGATCATCCATGCGCGTCGTGCCGTGGAAGCGGTGATCGTCGCGATCCGGCGCGTCGGGGGCCTGCGCGGGGTGATCCACAGTTATGCCGGCAGCCCGGAGCAGGCCAGGCAGCTGTGGGACAACGGCTTTCTCATCGGCTTGGGCGGCCCGGTGACCTACGACCGGGCCCAACGCCTGCGTCGCCTGGCCGCCCAGATGCCGCTGGATTCCCTGCTGCTGGAGACCGACGCCCCGGACCAGCCCGACGCCGACCATCGGGGGCAGCGCAACGAGCCGGCAAGACTGTCTCGGGTCTGCGAGGTGATCGCGCAGCTGCGCGGGCAGTCCCCCGAAGACATCGCCAAGGCGACCTCGGACAACGCGACTCGGCTGTTCGCCCTACCCGGGTGAACCGGCAGCGCCACGCGCGGACTTGAACAGCAGTTCCAACGCCCGTCCCACCGCGGCGAAAGCGAAGGTGCCCGTCACGTGCGTGGCGGCGCCGAGACCCGCACCACAGTCGAGCTTGAGCGCCGCATCGGCATCCAGCGAGGGGCGCAGGCCACAGACGGTGCCATCGGCCTGGGGATACTTGACGTTCTCCAGCGAATAGATGGCAGACACGCCGAAGTAGCGCTGGGGATTGCGGGGGAAGTTGAACTCCGCGCGCAGCTTCTTGCGCACGAGCGCCAGCATCGCATCGTGTTCGGTGCGCGAGAGGTCGCGCACCCGCACCTGCGTCGCATCGGTGCGCCCACCGGCCGATCCCACGGTGATCACCGGCAGCTTGCGCCTTCTGCACCAGGCAATGGACTCGACCTTGGTCCGGAAGCTGTCGCAGGCGTCGATCACCAGATCCGGCCCATCGCCAAGCAGGGTCTCCAGATTGCCGGCCGTCAGGAAGGATTCGACCGTCTCCACCTGGATCTCCGGATTGATCGCCCGGCAGCGCTCGGCCATGACGGCCACCTTGTTGCGCCCGTATTGCCCATCCAGCGCCGGAAGCTGGCGGTTGGTGTTGGACAGGCAGATGTCGTCGGCATCGATCAGGCGCAGGCCACCGACGCCGGACCGCGCCAAGGCCTCCGCCACCCAGGATCCAACGCCACCCAGCCCCACCACCACGACCCGGCGCGCGGCCAGGTGCTGGACCGATCCCACGCCGTAAAGCCGGTCCACGCCGGCAAAGCGCTCCTTCCAAACGGCGCTGGCGACAGGGGGCTGGGGCGAGGTCATGGCGTTCATCGCGTCATTCTACGGCGCGCCGCATTGACGCCGGGCGTCGTACCATCCAGCACCACCCCTTCGATGGAGCGCGCCCTATGGCAAGCCAGGCATCACGTTTCCTGTTTCTTTTCCTGCTCGGGCTGCTGGTCGGCGCCGTGGCCACGGTCATGGCCATGCGTGCTCTGCAGGCGCGGAAGGATCCGTTCCCGGACAGCGTGATGCATGTGATGAGCAAGCAGACCGACATGCTCAAGCAGAACCTCGCCCAGAATCGCTGCACCAGCAGCGACGCCTTGCCCCGGCTGCAGACCCTGCGCGCAGTCAGCAATGACCTGGAAACCGCATTTCCCGATCTGGCCGAGGACCAGCGCTTCGTGACCCATGCCAGTCAGCTGCGCGCGACGCTGGATGGTGCGCTGTCGGCACCGCCGGTCGGCTGTCCCGATACCAAGGCCACCCTGGCCAAGGTCGGTGAGGCCTGCAAGGCGTGCCACGACGACTTCGCGCACTAAGGACGCCTGTACCCGAAAGGACGCCTGTACCTGACCGGCTGTCGATGTCGCCAGGCTCCATCTGCAACGTGTCGCGTCGGTTGACGCCACATTCATAGCGACCCGAACACGATGCTGGCACATGGCGCAGCCGCGCCGTCTTCGTTTTCGATTCGCCGACACGGCGAGGGAGTCCGGCATGCAACTTCGAACCTTGACCCTGATGGCCGCTGGCGCGCTGACGCTGGCCGGCTGCGCAACCACCTCGCCGAACGGCGGCTACGGCTACGGCGGTAGCCGCAGCTCCAGCTATCCGGCACCGTCATCGCGCACCTGCGCGGACTGCGGGATCGTGACCCGGATCGACGCGGTGTCCTCCAACCGCAGCGCCCCCACCGGCACCGGCGCGGTGCTCGGCGGCATCGTCGGTGCGGTGGCCGGCCGCCAGATCTCCAAGGAGACCGGCGGCAGCAAGGGCAACAAGAACGTCGCCACGGTCGCGGGCGCGGCGGGCGGTGCCCTGGCCGGCAACGCGATCCAGAACCGGGTCACCAGCGACACCTACGATGTCACCGTGCGCATGGACGACGGCCGGACGATCGTGATCAACCAGCGCGATCTCGGCGGCGTCACGGAAAACACCTACGTGCGCGTGGTCAACGGACGCGTCGTGGTTCGCTGAAGCCAGCGGAAGCAACCCAAGAAAAACCCGGCACGCAGGCCGGGTTTTTCTTTGCGCGCCACCCCGGGGGATCGATGGCTGCGCGATTACAGCGACGGCTTACTCGGGCGTCACCGCATCAGCCTGCAGGCCCTTCTGGCCCTGCACCACGGTGAAGGACACTTTCTGCCCTTCCTTCAGGCTCTTGAAGCCCTGGGTCTGGATTGCGCGGAAATGCACAAAGACATCCTCGCCATTCTCGCGGCTGATGAAGCCGAATCCCTTCGCATCGTTGAACCACTTCACGGTACCGGACTCGCGGTCTGCCATTGTCGTTGACTCCTTGGAACAGGGGGTTTGTTGACACCTTGGACGGGCGGCTGGTTGCAAGGAGGAAACGAGGTACAACGATGTAGCGGATCGGTGGATCTACCGCATCAGGCCACGATTCACGGTGACCCTGGCAAACGCAGCGGCTTGACAGTAACCCTTCAAATTTTAAATTGCAACGCACTTCAACGCCGGTTCATCTTCGACTAACCCCCTGTTTGCAATGGAAAATAAGTGACATTACAGACCGTTCTCTATGTCCTGGCGGCGCTGATGATGGTCGTCGGGGTGGCCGGCGTGGTCCTGCCGGTACTTCCGGGACTCCCGCTGACCTTCGCCGGCATGGTATTGGCGGCCTGGGCTGGCGGATTCGAGCAGGTCGGCTGGGTGTCGCTCAGCCTGCTGGGCCTGCTCACCCTCCTGTCGGTGGTCGTGGATTTTCTGTCCACGGCATTGGGGGCCAAGCGGGTCGGCGCCAGCCGGCTGGCGATCTTCGGCTCGGTTATCGGCACCTTCGCCGGGCTGTTCTTCCTGCCACTGGGCCTGTTCGTGGGCCCCTTCGCCGGTGCGCTGGCCGGCGAATTGCTGCACGGCCGCAAGGTCGGCATGGCCACCAAGGTGGGACTGGCGACCTGGGTCGGGCTGGTGGCCGGCATGGTGCTCAAGGTCGGCCTGGCATTCGCGATGCTGGGGCTGTTCTTCGTGGCCTGGTTCTACTGACCGCGCCCCCTCCCCCTCCCCGTCTTCACGTATCGCGTGCGACGGGCTTTGCAAGAATCGCGGTTCGACGGGGAGGCCGAGATGGCGCGGAGATGGGGATTTGGGCGGATGACATGGATCATCGTTGCGGCCGTGGTGGCCACCTTGGTGGCGGGACTGGTCGCGCTGAATTTCTCCACACCCGAGAAGGAACTCGAGCACGTCCCCCCCCATCGGCACGGCATTGAAGATCCCGAGTTCAAGCGCGAGATGTCCGTGCTGCTCGGTCCCACGATTCTCCCCGGCAACCGCGTCCAGGTCCTCAACAATGGCCAGGAAATCTTCCCGGCGATGCTTGAGGCGATCCAGGCGGCCAAGTACACGATCACCTTCGAGACCTATATCTACTGGTCCGGCGAGATTGGCCGTGAATTCAGCGACGCACTGTCCGATCGCGCGCGAGAGGGCGTGGAGGTCAACGTCACCATCGACTGGGGCGGCAGCCTGAAAATGGATCAGAGCCTGCTTGAGTCCATGGAACAAGCAGGGGTCAAGATCCATCGTTACCGGCCGCTGGCCTGGTACACGCTCCACCGTGTCAATAACCGCACCCATCGCAAGCTGCTGGTCGTGGACGGCCGGATCGGCTTCACCGGCGGGGTGGGCGTGGCCGACCAGTGGATGGGCCACGCACAGGACCCCAAGCACTGGCGCGACACCCACTATCGGATCGAGGGGCCGGTGGTCAGCCAGGTGCAGGCCGCCTTCAATGACAACTGGATCAAGACGACCGGGCGGGTCCTCAACGGGGATCACTACTACCCGGCGTTGTCGCCGGCCGGTGAGAGCGACGCGCAGCTGTTCCTGGCCTCGCCCGCAGGTGGCAGCGAGAGCATGCACCTGATGTATCTGCTGTCCATCGCCGCGGCCGAAACCCGCATCGACCTGGCGGCGGCCTACTTCGTCCCCGACGAGCTGATCACCCAGGCCCTGCTGGAGGCCCGCCAGCGCGGCGTCCGCATCCGCGTCATGCTCCCCGGGCCTCACATCGACTCGGACTCGGTGCGCCTGGCGTCCAAGGCCAGCTGGGGACCGTTGCTGGAAGCCGGCGTGGAGATCTACGAGTACCAGCCGACCATGCTGCACACCAAGCTGCTGATCATCGACGACCTGCTGGTCTCGGTGGGGTCCACCAACTTCGACATCCGCTCCTTCCGCCTCAACGACGAGGCCAGTCTCAATGTCTACGACCGCGAACTTGCCGCACACATGACCCAGATCTTCGAGCAGGACCTGGAGCACACGCAGCGATATGACCTGGCGCGCTGGCAGAACCGGCCGCTGCGCGAGAAACTCTTCGAGAAATTCGTCCTTCCCATCAGGTCCCAGCTATGAGCCCGCGCCGCCCCCTACCCCGATTGCTTCCCCTGCTGTGCGTAGCCGCGCTGCCCGGCGTGGCCGCCGCCCAAGACGGCAAGCCGACCATCAACCCCTCCTCAGTCGAGGCTTGCGCCTTGGTGGAGATCGATGCCCAGCGCCTGGCCTGCTACGACACGGCGATCAAGCGCATCGCACCCAGCACCAGTGAAGCCGACGCGGCGGCGGACCGCGCCGCGGCACTGGCCAAGGAGCAGAAAGAACAGTCCGCGCCGCCTGAGGATGCCCCCCTGCGCGAGCGCCTGCGCCATCGCGCCGGCGCCATGTTTGCCGATGACGATTACGACGCCGTGCGCGCCAACGCCGGCAAGGGATCGCTGCTGGACAGCCGTTGGGAGCTCGCGGCGGACTCCAAGCTTGGCGTGTTCCAGATGCGCGCCTACAAGCCGGTCTACCTATTGCCGGCCTTCTGGACCAGCAAAAAGAACGAAATGCCCTCCTCTCCGAACCCGGACAACACCGTGACCACGCCGCAGGACCTGCAAAGCGTGGAAGCCAAGTTTCAGCTGAGCTTCAAGACCAAGTTCGTGGAGAACGTGTTCGGCAACAACGGCGACATCTGGGGCGGCTACACCCAGAGTTCGCGCTGGCAGGTCTACAACGGCGATGCCTCGCGCCCGTTCCGCGAAACCAACTACGAACCCGAGATCATGATGGTGTTCCGCACCAACTATGCGCTCGGCGGCTGGCACGGGCGCATGGCCGGCCTCAGCCTCAACCACCAGTCCAATGGACGCGGCGATCCGCTCTCCCGCAGCTGGAACCGGGTGATCGGCATGGTGGGCTTCGATCGTGACCACTGGGCCCTGACGGTCCGCCCGTGGTATCGGATTCCCGACGGCAATGACGACGACAATCCGGACATCGAGGATTACATGGGGCGTGGCGACGCCACGCTGGTCTACAGCAACAACGGCCAGGAGTTCTCGCTCATGGGCCGCCACTCCCTGCGTACCGGCGATCGTTCCCATGGCGCGCTGAAGGCTGCATGGGGCTTTCCGATCGACCGCAACCTGCGCGGCCACATCGAGGTCTTCCACGGCTATGGCGAGAGCCTGATCGACTACAACCACAAGGCCACCTATGTCGGCGTGGGTATCTCGCTGCTGGAATGGTATTGATGGCGGCGGTGACCATTTGGCACAATGCGCGCTGCAGCAACTCACGCGGCGCCCTGCAGTTCATCCGCGACGCAGGCATCGAGCCGCAGATCGTGGACTACATCGCCGATCCACCCGACCGCGAAACGCTCACCGCCACGCTCGCGGCCACCGGCCTGCCGCTGCGTGAGCTGATGCGCCACAAGGAGCCAGACTACAAGGCGCTCGGCCTGGACGACCCGGGCATCGATGATGCCGCCCTGATCGAGGCCATGATGCGCAACCCGGCCCTGATCAACCGGCCGATCGTCATCACCGAGCGCGGCACCCGCCTGTGTCGGCCGCCGGAACGGGTGCTGGAGCTCCTGCCGGCCTGAGGGCTATTCGAACCAGCCACCGCACGAGACGATGCAGCTGCGCCAGGTACTGGTGCAGGCGCTGTAGTTGGGCGTGGGTTCGATGCAGCTCGGCCCGCGCGGATTGTTCACCGACTCGCAACGCTGCTTGTCCGAGTCCTTGACCCAGGGGGCGCAGCGCCGCTCGACATGGTCCTGCCGTGCCTGGCAGCTGCCTCGCGAGCCGCTGACGGCCAACTCGGCCATGTCGTTGCATTGCACGCGTTGCTGGTCGCACTGCTCGGCGCAGATCGCGCCGGCGGCGGTAGGCGGACGGTGAACCACTGGCGCCCAGCAGCCGCTGAGCGCGATGCAGACCAACGCCATCGTCAATGCTTCCGTGCGCATCGCACTACTCCTGTCGTGCCTGCCTCAATGCTACACCCAGTCGGTAATGCCTTCGCGCCGATAGGTCTCATGGAAAGCCGGACGCGCCTTCATCCGCGCGGCGAAGGCCTTCAGCGCCGGCCAGTCGTCGGTCGGCCGCGGCATGTTGCGCGACCAGCGCATCAGCATCGTCAGCACGAAGTCCGCGGCCGAGCACTGCGCGCCCAGCAGGTACGGCCCGTGCGCCTCCAGATGCTCGGCCACTTGCTGCCAGGCGTGTTCCAGCACGCCGCGCGCGGCGGCCTTGGCAGCTTCGATGCTGGCCTCGCCCGCTGGTTCATCCGGATAGAACCAGCTGCGGTAAGCAGGCATCAGCGTGTACGCGCAGAAGAACATCCAGCGGTAATAAGCGGCGCGCTGCGGCGTGCCGACGGCCGGGGCCAGGCCTGCCTGCGGATGCAGGTCGGCCAGGTGCATGGCGATGGCGGCCGACTCGGTCAGGACCTGCCCATCCAGCACCAGCGTGGGCACGCGTCCCTGCGGATTGAGCCTGAGATATTCGGGCGACCGCTGCGCGCGGGTCTCGAAATCGACCAGCTCCAGGCGATGCGGGATCTGCAGTTCGATCAATAGCCAATGCACGACCAGACTGGCGGTGCTGGGGCTGTAGTACAGGACGGCGTCGATCATCGGAATCTTTCGCGGGAGGGGGAAAGCACGATATCAGTCGCCGACCAGACGACCACCGCAAGCCAGCACGCAGTCGGCGTGGGACGTGCTGCAGGAGGCCGCGCTGGGGCGCGGATCGCCCCCCCCGCCCAGCGAGGCGGGTGCAGGCGGCGATGGCGTGCCAGCGCAGGCGGCGCGAATCCGGTCGCATTGATGGGCGCAGGCCTGGCCCTGCACCGTGGCCGGACGCAGCAAGGTGGTCGGCGTGGAAGGTGTCGCACAGCTCGTCAACAGCAGCAGCGCGCCCATCGTGATCCAGCGTCCTGCCATGCGGCGCTCCTTGTCCGTCACATGCAAACAGGGCCGGAGTATGCACGCCGGCCCTGCTGATGTCCGCAATCTGGCGCCGGCGCTCAGGCCGGCTCGACCACCACCGGGATCTTGCCGATCCGGGCCTGCCACTGGCGCGGGCCGGTCTTGTGCACCGACTCGCCGGTCGAATCCACCGCCACGGTCACCGGCATGTCCTTGACCTCGAACTCGTAGATCGCCTCCATGCCCAGGTCTTCGAAGGCCAGCACCTTGGCGGCCTTGATCGCCTTGGACACCAGGTAGGCCGAGCCACCGACCGCCATCAGGTAGACCGACTTGTGCGTCTTGATCGCCTCGATCGCCGCCGGGCCGCGCTCGGCCTTGCCGACCATGCCCAGCAGGCCGGTCTGCTCGAGGATCTGGTTGGTGAACTTGTCCATGCGCGTGGCCGTGGTCGGGCCGGCCGGGCCGACGACCTCGTCGCGCACCGGATCGACCGGACCCACGTAGTAGATGAAGCGGCCCTTGAGGTCCACCGGCAGGCGCTCGCCCCGGTTGAGCATGTCGACCATGCGCTTGTGTGCGGCGTCGCGGCCGGTGAGCAGCTTGCCGTTGAGCAGCAGGACCTCGCCGGGCTTGAAGCTGGTCACTTCCTCCGGGGTGATGGTGTCCAGATCCACGCGGCGCGCACCGTCCGGGTTGTAGGTCAGCTCCGGCCAGTCCTCCAGCGAGGGCGGGTCGAGCATCACCGGACCGCTGCCGTCCAGGGTGAAGTGCGCATGGCGGGTGGCGGCGCAGTTGGGGATCATCGCCACCGGCAGGTTGGCCGCGTGGGTCGGATAGTCCTTGACCTTGATGTCCAGCACCGTGGTCAGCCCGCCCAGGCCCTGCGCGCCGATGCCCAGCGCGTTGACCTTCTCGTACAGCTCCAGCCGCAGTTCCTCGGCCCGGTTGGACGCGCCGCGGGCCTGCAGGTCGACGATGTCGATGGGCTCCATCAGCGCTTCCTTGGCGAGCAACATGGCCTTCTCGGCGGTGCCGCCGATGCCGATGCCCAGCATGCCCGGCGGGCACCAGCCGGCGCCCATGGTCGGCACGGTCTTGAGCACCCAGTCGACGATGGAATCGGACGGGTTGAGCATGGCGAACTTGGACTTGGCTTCCGAGCCACCGCCCTTGGCCGCGACGATCACCTCGACCTTGTTGCCCGGCACGACCTTGACGTTGACCACGCCCGGGGTGTTGTCCTTGGTGTTCTGGCGCTTACCGGCCGGGTCGGCCAGCACGCTGGCGCGCAGCTTGTTGTCCGGGTGCAGGTAGGCGCGGCGCACGCCCTCGTTGGCCATGTCCTCCACGCCCATCGTGGCGTCATCCCAGCGCACGTTCATGCCGATTTCCAGGAACACGGTGACGATGCCGGTGTCCTGGCAGATCGGCCGGTGACCCTCGGCGCACATGCGCGAGTTGATCAGGATCTGGGCGATGGCGTCCTTGGCCGCCGGGGACTCCTCGCGCTCGTAGGCGGCGGCGAGGTTCTTGATGTAATCGACCGGGTGGTAATAGCTGATGTACTGCAGCGCATCGGCGATGGACTCGATCAGGTCTTCCTGCTTGATCGACACCGGATCGGTGGATGCAGGCGCGGCGGTGTGGGAGTGGAGGTTCATGGCTGGCTCGGCGCTAGCGGTGGGGAGGCGGAATCCGGCCATTTTAGGCCAAACTGCCAGGCCGCCCCTTGTCACAGGGCGGCGCCCTCCCACGTCCTGGGACGCATGAACACGCTTTCGCGCTTCGAAACCCATCGTTCCCGCCTGTTTTCGCTGGCCTATCGCCTGCTGGGCAGCCGTGCCGAGGCCGAGGATGTCCTTCAGGACGCCTGGCTACGCTGGCATGGCGCCGCGCCGGACGGCATCCGCGACGATGAGGCCTGGCTGGTCACCACCACCACGCGGCTGGCGCTGGATCGCCTGCGTGCGGCACGCAACGCGCGCACGGACTATGTGGGACCGTGGCTGCCCGAGCCACTCCGGGTGGAGCTGGCGCCCGATCCGGCCGAACGTCACGAGGTCGCCGAGACGGTGTCATGGGCGCTCATGGCGTTGATGGAACGCCTGGGCGCAGACGAGCGCGCCGCCTTCCTGCTCAAGGAGGTCTTCGATTACGACTACGGCCAGATCGCCGCGCTGCTGGGCCACGGCCAGGCCAATTGCCGGCAACTGGTGCATCGCGCCCGCGCCCGGCTGCAGGCCGGACATGCGCGGTTCGACGTCGCCCCGGATCGCCATCGACATCTGCTGGAGCGGTTCATGGCGGCCTCGCAGTCCGGCGACAAGGCTGCGATCACCGCCCTGCTCAGCGCCAATGCGCGCCTGGTCTCCGACGGGGGTGGCAAGGTCACCGCGGCGCTGCGTCCGCTGGTCGGCGCCGAGCGCATCGCGCGGCTGTACTGGGCCATCGCGCGTCGCGGCGGCAGCATGCCGGCGGTCCTGGGCCGAGTGGACGGACAGCCGGCGATCGTGCGGCTTGCCGGTGATCGCCTGCATTCGTTCACGGTCATCGTCAGCGACGGCGAGGCCATCAGCGAGATCCTGACGCTGATGAACCCCGACAAGCTGGCCGCGGTTGTCACAGGCCCGCAGGCTGGTCCGTCCTTGCAATGAAGGTGGCCCGGTCGGCCGCCACATTGCCAAGGATTTCCCGATGAAAGTGCAATTCGCCCGCGTCGATTACACCCAGCACCTGCCGGAAGCGTTCAAGGGCCTGTATGCCGCCAGCCAGCGCGTCCACGCCGGCACGCTGGAACATACCCTGGTGGAGCTGATCTTCCTGCGCGTGTCCCAGCTCAATGGCTGCGCCTACTGCCTGGACATGCACGCCACCGCGCTGCACAAGGCTGGCGTGGAGCCGCGCAAGCTGGACACGGTCGCAGCCTGGCGCGACAGTCGTTTCTTCGATCCACGCGAACGCGCGGCGCTGGCCTGGGCCGAAGCGCTGACCACCCTGCCCTCGGGCGAACCGGAAGCGGCGCTGTACGAGGCGCTGCACGCGCATTTCGACGACGAAGGCATCGCTACGCTCACCATGGCCGTGGCCATCATCAACGCATGGAACCGGCTTGGCGTCGGCCTGTTGCCGCAGTTGCCGTGACCAACGCCAGCCCGCGTCTTCAACCCGGGCGCGGGCCCAGTGCGCCGGATTCGATCGACAGGATGGCCAGCAGCACGGCCAGCAGCGCGGTCGCCTGCAGGACAAAGGCCACCCGTGACGGCCAGCCCTTGGCCGAATAACCGCACACCACCAGACAGGCGATCGGCGCGGCGCCAAACAGCAACAGCGGCCAGCGACCCGGCGCCCCGGCCGCCGGCACCAGGGGTCCGGTCAGCCCGATGCCAAACAGCAGCAGCGCCAACGCGTTGAGGAACAGGGGGATGATCGGTTTCATCCCGACCGATTGTGCCTGCCCGGCGCCGGCAGCGCGCATGTCGGAGGTCCTGCCGGACCGGCGCCGGCACAAGGGCGCATCGGTGCAACGCCGCGTCCTTGCCAGCGGGGTCACTGCGCCGGTGCGGCCCACGTAGGCTGTCTGCTCCTTTTCCCAGTGATGCCTTCCATGTCCCTGCCTCTGCATGCCCTCGTCCTCCCGTCGCTGACCCATGGCCTGCGCCAGCTGTCCCATATCCTGGAGGTCGGGGCACGCCACGCCGCCGAGACCGGCCTGGATCCGGCCAACCTGATCACGGCGCGCCTGGCCCCGGACATGCTCGATCTGGCCGCGCAGGTCCAGCGCGCCAGCGACACGGCCAAGGCCACCGGCGAGCGCCTCTCGGGAATTCCCGCCCCCAAGCTGGCCGACACCGAACGCAGCTTCGACGAACTGCAGGCACGGGTCGCCGCGACGCTGGACTATCTCGAGTCCCTGCCCGACGACCAGGTCGATGCCGGCGCCACGCGCGAGATCACCCTGAAGTTCGGCCCGATGGGGGCTCGCTTCACGGGCAGCGATTACCTGATCCAGTTTGGCCTGCCGAACTTCCACTTCCACCTGGTGACCGCCTACGCGATCCTGCGCCATCAGGGCGCGCCGCTGGGCAAGCGGGATTTCCTCGGCCAGATCGGCACGCCCCTGCCCGTGGAAGGCTGAAGCACCGGCCGTGACGTGATCCCACCCGGACGGACTTTGCTCCGTCTCGGGTGCGCCGGCATCATGGTGGGCTGTTCGCTCCCCCTTTCCCCGCGATGAAAGAACACCTTCCCTCCTGGCTGCACGATTGGCTCGACGTCATCGTGCCCGGCCTGCACGTGCTGCTCATCCTGCTGCTGGCGCGCCTGGTGCAGCTGCTGGTCCGTCGTTTGATCCGACGCGCCGTGGAGCGCTACGACCTGCCGCCGGAACTGGCGATGGGCTTGCGCCGCGCCTTCGGCACCCTGCTGCTGGTGGCCGTCACCTTGCTGATCCTGGCGCGGCTGGGCGTGTCGGCCGGCGTCCTGTGGGCCGCCTTCACCGGGTTTGCGACCGTCGCGGCGGTGGCGTTCTTCGCTGCGTGGAGCGTGCTGTCCAACATCTTCTGCACATTCCTGATCTTCATCACCCGCCCATTCCGCCTTTACGAGATGGTCGAACTGCATGAGGACGGGGAAAAAACGGGGCTAAAGGGCAAGGTCGTGGACATCAACCTGCTCTATACAACGCTGCAGGAAGCCGATGCCGGCACCGGCGAGGCGCCCACCTCGTTGCAGGTGCCCAATAGCTGGTTCTTCCTGCGCGGTATCCGGCGCTGGCGCGGCTCCCCGCGCGTGCTCGGCTCGTAGCGCGTACGCACTAGCGCAGCTGGCTGTCCTTGCTGCCGCGACGGTTGTAGCCACTGGCAGCGCCCTGCTCCGCATCCTGCGCGGCCTGGCACTGCACGCACAGGCGCACGCCCGGCACCGCCTGGCGGCGCGCGTCCGGGATCGGCGCATCGCACTCCTCGCAGTGGGTCAGTCCTGGCCCGCTCGGAAGCTTGCGACGCGCACGCTGGATCGCATCGGACACCGTCGCGTCGATCTGGTCCTGCACCGCGCCATCGTTGGCCCATCCGGTCGCCATGGCGAACTCCTGATGATGAGGGAATGCACCACGCTACGCCGATCTGCGTGAATCCGCGCGGGACGCCCATCGTGCACCTCCGCCCCCGACCCGGGGCCGATTGGCTAGCATGCACGGCCACACCGCCTGCCGTTGGCCTGCCATGCCCGCCGCCATCGAAGAATCACGCACGCCCGGGACGCACGCCCTCGAGACGCTGACCGGCCGAGGCGCGCCCTTGGTCCTGCGCGGGCTGTGCGCGGACTGGCCGATGGTGCGGGCCGCGCAACGCTCGCAGACCGAGTTCGCCAAGCTGCTGGCGGCGCACGACAGCGGCACCGCCGTCGACACCCTGCTGATGCCGCCGCAAGCCAATGGACGGGTGGGTTACAACGCCGCGCTGGACGGCTTCAACTACGAGCATTTCAAGGTGTCGGTCACCGATGTCCTGCAGCGGCTGGCGCACTACAGCCGGCGCGAAGGGCCTGCACACGGCGTGGCGCTGCAGAGCGCGCCCATCGCGGCCTGCCTGCCCGGCCTGCTTGCGACGCATGCGCTCGAGGGCCTGCCGGAAGGCACTCAGCCGCGCCTGTGGCTCGGCAACCGTGTCACCACACCGGCGCACTTCGATGCCTTCCACAACATTGCGGTGGTGGCCTGCGGGCAGCGACGCTTCACCGTGTTCGCACCCTCGCAGGTCGGCGACCTCTACATCGGACCACTGGACTTCGCGCCGACCGGTGCGGCGATCAGCATCGCCGACCTCCACGCCGAGGACGCGCGGTTCCCGCGCCTGGCCCAGGCCCGCGATGCGGCCTTTGTCGCCGAACTCGGCCCGGGCGACGCGCTCTATCTGCCGCCACTGTGGTGGCACCATGTCGAGTCACTTGAGGACCTCAACGCCCTGGTGAACTTCTGGTGGTCCTCGACCACCAGCGACGGCCGCGTTCCCAGCCCCGGCCTGCCCGCCCTGCTGCATGCGCGCCTGGCCTTCGCCAGCCTGCCCGCGCACGAACGCGCCGCGTGGCGCACGCTGATGGACCACTATGTCTTCGGCGACCGGGACCCAGGCGCGCACCTGCCACAGGACAGGCGGGGCGTGCTGGGACCACTGGACGAAGCGGCCGCCGCCGCATTGCGCCGACGCATCGCAGGCTCGCTGTGATCCTGCGTTGACGTTGCCGACGTCACTCTGCTCTGACCTTTTTGGAGGCTTGCCATGGAACAGACCGTCCACCCGTTTTCCGAACTCTTCGCACAGCTGGGACTGGCATCCGATGAAGCCGGCATCCGGGCCTTTATTGCGCAGCATGCCCCGCTGCCCGACAACATGCGCCTGGAAGAAGCCCCGTTCTGGTCACCGGCCCAGGCCCAGTTGCTGCGCGAAGAGCGCATCGACGACGCCGACTGGGCCGAGGTGGTCGACCAACTCAACCTGGCGCTGCACGCCACGCCGTGAGCCCGGCGCGGGCGACACGCTGACGGCGTGGCCGCGGCGTGTCGAATCAGGCCCCGCCGCTTCGTCGTGTCGATACCGCCACTGACCGGGCCGATGCCATGCCGCTGGAACTGTTTGCCCATCCTTTTTCCTCGTACAGCCAGAAGGTTCTGATCGCGCTGTACGAGCACGGCACGCCCTTCACCCTGCGCTTGCTGGACCAGGCCGCGCCGGCCAACCTGCAGGAACTGGCGCGGCGCTGGCCGATCCAGCGCTTCCCGCTGCTGGTCGATGGCGCACGTCAGTGGATGGAAGCCAGCGTCATCATCGAATACCTGCAGCTGGCCCATCCCGGCCCGACCAGGCTGATTCCGGACGATCCGATGACCGCGCTGGAGGTGCGGCTGCTGGACCGGTTCTTCGACAACTACATCTCCACGCCGCAGCAGGCGATCGTGTTCGACAGTCTGCGCGAAGCCGGCACGCACGATGCGCTGGGCGTGGAAAAGGCCCGGGCCCAGCTGGAGACCGCCTATATCTGGCTGGAAGGCTACCTGCAGGGCCGCACCTGGGCGGTGGCCGATGCCTTCAGCCTGGCCGATTGCGGCGCCGCGCCGTTCCTGTTCTACGCCGACTGGACCTGCGCCATTGCCCCGCGCTTCACCCGCGTACATGCGTACCGCGCGCGGCTGCTGGCGCGGCCCTCGGTCAGGCGCGCGGTGGACGAAGCGCGGCCCTATCGCCACTACTTCCCGCTGGGCGCGCCGGACCGCGACTGACGCGCGTGGCGCCAACCTTCAGCGCGCCAGGGCCGCCTGCACCGCCTGCTCGGCCAGCGGCGCCATGATCGCGTAGCCAGCGGCGTTGGGATGCACGCCATCGGCGGACAGGCGCTTGGGCAGACCGCCCTGCCCGTCGTCCATGGCGCTGTAGTAGTCCAGATATGTCGCGCCGACTTGCGAGGCGTACTGCTGGAGCCAGCCATTGAGGGCGCGGATCTTGGGCGCCGGTTCGCGCCCCGGACGCCAGGGGTAATCGCTAGCGGGAAGCACCGAAGCCAGGACGACCTTGATGCCATTGGCCTTGGCCAGTTCGGTCATCGAGCGCAGGTTGTCCTCGATCATCGCAGGCGTCGCCTCGCCGGTGTTGCCGGCGATGTCGTTGGTCCCGGCCAGGATCACCACGGCGGCCGGCTTCAAATCGATCACGTCCTGGCGGAAGCGCACCAGCATTTGCGCGGTGGTCTGCCCGGAGATCCCCCGGTTGACGTAGTCCTTGCCCGGAAAGAACACGCTTCCGTTGTGGTTGCGGCCCCAGGCATCGGTGATCGAATCGCCATAGAACACCACCCGCGGCTTGCCCGCCGTCGGCGCGGGCAGCGTCGCGTTGTCAGCTCGGTAGCGCGCCAGCTGCGGCCAGTCGGCCAGTTGCTTCTGCATCCCGGCGACCTGCTCGACAGTGGGCTGCCCATCGGCCAGAGCCGGACCCGACAGGCCAGCCGCACCAAGCAAGCCCAGCACCAGCAGGCTGCGGCGGATCAGGGGGGTGTCGATCATCAGGACCTTCCTCCAAAGGGTGAGCGAGGCAGTCTACGCCGGCGATGTGCCCGCCTTGCGATCAGGGCTTTTGGAGCGCCTTGTCCGCAGCCGCCTTTTCCGCTGCCTTGCGGGCCGCGGCATCGGCCACCGCGGCCGGGAAGCGCGGCTCGTCACGCAGCAGCTTGGACTGCGGGTCCAGTGTGTAGACCTCGCCGGCGGGCAGATCGACATGGCCTTGTCCATCGGACATGGGCACGGTGACCGTTCGGCCGCTGTTGGGCCCGACGCGTACCTCCACCGGCACCGGGAACGGCACGTCGTCCGGCGTCTTCCAGCGCAGCGCCAGACCGGTGGCATCATGGGTGGCCAGCAGCTGCGGCAGGGCCGCGCGATATAGGTATACGTCGAAGAACCAGTCGTAGTCCTTGCCCGTGACCTGGTTGACGATCTCGATGTAATCCTTGGTCGAGACGTAGCGCGGCTTGAAATTGCCCGGCCTCGGTGTGTCGGTGCCGTACACGGCCAGGCGGATCGACTTGAAGAACGCCTCGTCGCCGATCAGCCCGCGCAGCATGTGCAGCATCAGCGAGCCCTTGTAGTAGATGTCCAGGCCGGGGCCGTGCTCGCGGCTGTACACCGATTCCTCGGTCTGCGGCTTGCCGCTGACGATCGGCACCTTGTTGGTCAGCGCCGCGCGCTGATCCAGCAGGGCCGCGTGGTATTCCATCTCCCCGCGCAGGTACTGCAGGTACAGCGGCTGCATGTAGCTGCCGAAGCCTTCATGCAGCCACATGTCGTCCCAGTCGGCGTTGGTCAGCTGATTGCCGAACCACTCGTGCGAGAACTCGTGCTGCATCAGCCAGTCGTAGCCGTACTTGTCCTTCTTGTAGTCGTTGCCGTAGGCGTTGATGGTCTGGTGCTCCATGCCCAGGTACGGGGTCTCGACGATGCCGACCTTCTCGTCACCGAACGGATACGGGCCGATCTGGGCCTCGAAGAAGTCCAGCATCTTCGGCAGCTCGGCGAACAGGCCCGCCGGCTTGTCGCCCTCGCCCTTCAGGTGCCAATACGCCAATGGAATGGTGTTGCCGAACCGGCTCTTGTAGTCGGCCTTGAGCGCCTCGTAGGGCCCGACGTTGATCGCCACCGCATAGGTGTCCGGGCTGCGCGCGCGCCAGTGGTAAGTGCGCCAACCGGCCTTTTCCTGCATGCCGACGAACACGCCGTTGCCCGGCGCCACCAGCGGGGCCGGCACGGTGATGTGCTCGTCCACCCGCAGTGGCTCGCCCTGCGGATGGTCGATGCACGGCCACAGCAGGTCGCAGCCCTCGCCCTGGATCGCCGAAGCCACCCACGGCTCACCGGTCGGCGCGGTGGACCAGACGAAGCCGCCGTCCCAGGGCGCGCGCTTGGCCACGTGCGGCTTGCCGGCGTAGACCACGCGCACCTTGACCTGCCGACCGGGGGTCAGGGCCTTGGGCAGCGTCACGCGCAGACGTCCGTCCGGATTGGTCCAGGCGCTGGTCGGCAGCGCGCGTCCGTCGATCTCGACCCGGCTGATCGCGTATTCCGTATCCAGGTCCAGCACCACGGCCGCCAGGGGCGCGGTGGCCTTGAAGGTCAAGGTGGCATCGCCCTCGATCCGACGCTGGTCGGGGATCACCTTGAAGCCCAGGTCCGCGTGCTCGAACACCACGGCCAGTTGCTCGGGCGTGCGCGGCAGGCCGGTCTCGCGGGTCAACGCACCCAGTGGCGGCTGGTCGGCAGGGGGCTCGGCGGCGAAGGCCGGTGCGGTGAGGACGGCCAGGCTCAGCGCGAGCATGGACAGGACGGGGCGGCAATGGGACATGGCGGGACCAACGTACAGGACACAAGTGCATTAGCGTGCCATTGCGCGCTTGCCACCGCATCGGTCCGAAGTCATGCGCCGGTATGGCGCCCCCGTGCGAACATCGCAGGTCCCGCGCTGTCGGCGCGCCAGCCCCGATGCAACGATGCCTGCTCCCCTGACCACCCGCACGCTGTTGCTGCCCCTGGCCCTCATGCCGGCGCTCGCCTGTGCGCAAGCCAGCGCGCCGCAATCCGCCGACACCCGCCTGCAGGAGATCGGCACCGCCCCCTCGGCCGCCAGGATCGAGGCGGACGTGCGCACGCTGGTCGGCTTCGGCACCCGGCACACGCTGTCGGACACCACCTCGGACACGCGCGGCATCGGCGCGGCGCGACGCTGGGTCTATGCACAGTTCCAGCAGATCTCGCGCGACTGCGGCGGCTGCCTGGAGGTGCGCTACATCAGCGGCACGGTCTCGGGCGAAAAGCGCATTCCCGACCCGACCGAGGTCGTCAACGTGGTCGCCATCCAGCGCGGCACCGCCGACCCGGGTCGCTACGTGATCATGAGCGGCGACATCGACTCACGCGTGTCGGACGTGATGAACGCCATCGACGATGCCCCCGGCGCCAATGACGACGCCTCCGGCCTGGCCGGCACGCTGGAAGCCGCGAGGGTGCTGACCCGCTACCGGTTCCCGGCCAGCATCGTCTACATGGGCCTGTCGGCCGAGGAGCAGGGCCTGTTCGGCGGCAAGATCGTCGCTGCGCAGGCAACAAAGGAAGGCTGGCGCATCGAGGGCATGCTCAACAACGACATGATCGGCAACATCGCCGGCATCAATGGCGTGACCGACAACCATACCGCCCGCGTGTTCTCCGAAGGCACCCGCGCCACAGAGACCGAGGCCGATGCCCGCGCGCGCCGCTTCACCGGTGGCGAGCTGGATTCGCCTTCGCGCAACCTGGGCCGTTACATCGCCAGCATGTCGCGCTACGTGCCCAACCTGGACGTGATGATGGTCTATCGACTGGATCGCTTCGGCCGCGGCGGCCACCACAGCCCATTCAACGAGGCGGGCTTTCCGGCCGTCCGGGTGATGGAGACCAACGAGCACTACGACCGCCAGCACCAGGACCTGCATACCGAGGACGGGCGTGTCTACGGCGACACGATCGACGGGATGGATTTCCCTTATGCCGCGCGCCTGACCGCACTGAACGCGGTGAGCCTGGCCGGCATGGCCTGGGCGCCGCCGCCGCCGGCTGGAGTCAAGATCAGCGGCGCGGTCAGTGCCGACACGACGTTGACCTGGCAGCTTCCGCCCAGCGCTCAGGCGCCGAACCTGGCCGGCTACAAGGTCTACTGGCGACTGACCACCGACCCGCAGTGGACCCACAGCGTCTACGTGGGCAAGGCCGATCACCACACGCTCCAGGACGTGGTGATCGACAACTATTACTTCGGCGTGGCCGCCGTCGCCCAGGACGGCAGCGAAAGCCCGGTGGTGTTCCCGGGTGCGGCCGGCAGCTTTGGCGACTACTGACCGGAGACCGCGCCCCAGGCCGCCTTGAGCAGCGCACGGGCGGCCTCGAAGTTATCCGCGATCTGGTAGGTGAACAGGAACATCCCTGGATAGAAGTAGCCCGGATGCCGGTCGCACCAGTCCACCAGCCAGTCAGGCAGCGGCGTGCGGACCAGCAGCGCGTTGCCCGCCGTGACCACCACCACGCCCAGCACCGCACCGGCCAACAGGTCGGTGGGATAGTGCAGGCCCATGTACAACCGCGGCAGCGCCACGAAGACCGTGGCGTAGGCCAGCGCCGCCAGGCCCACGCGCCGGGAGACGAACATCAGCCCGGTGGCCAGCGCGAAAAACAGGGTGGCGTGGTCGCTGGGAAACGAGCTCCAGCCATCGAGCATGTCCGGCGCAGCCCCGTAGGGCAGGACGAAATGCAGGCTCGGCTCGTGCATCGGACGGTTGCGGAAGGGCAGCAGCATGGCCAGGACCCGGGCAAGGGCCATGGCCGCCACACTGCTCATGATGGTCGCCAGCACCCGCGCCCGGTCTTCCTGCTGCCGTGGCGACAGGCGGAACCACTGCCACCAGATCAGCAGGGCGAACACACCGCCCTTGATCAGGTGGTTGATCGCAACGACGCCGACGAATCGATCGAGCGCCCAGGAATGGCGGGCGTAATGATTCACCGTGTCGATGAAGGTCTGATCGAACGTGTTCAAGGCGGCTCCAGGGGTGGCGCGTCCGGAAACGACACGGACCGCTCGACCGCCGCAATGACCGATGCACGGCATCGCCGACGCCCAATCCCCTGTCAGGTTCCTGGATGAACTGTGACCTGGATCATGTCATGAAAATGACATCTTCATCAGCCAGCCGCGTCACGCCTGCTCGTCGGCCGCCTCACGCCCTTGCTGGCGGATCATTGCCTCAAAGCGCGCCTCCTCGATCGCTTGGCGCACGCCGTCGACGTCGGCCTGATGCGCGGGGGCCTTGTACCGCCCCGTCAGGGCCGTGTCCGGCTGCAGTGCACCGGCTTCGTACAGCGCCCACAGCTCTTCGCCGTACCACGTGTCCAACAACTCAGGCGCTGCCCGCCCCAGCGAGGCCGTGAGGTTGTTCACATCGCGCAAGAGCATGCGCCGGGCCGCATTGTTGCCCGAGGCGCTGACCACCTGCGGAAAATCGATCACCACCGGGCCGTCGGCACCAACCAGGACGTTGTACGCCGACAGATCCCCGTGGATCAGACCACAGCACAGCATCCTGACGACTTGCCGGACCAGTACCTGATGGAAGGCGCGCGCCTGTTCCGGGCTTAGGTCCACTTCCCCCAGGCGCGGCGCCGAGAATCCATCCGCATCGGTGACCAGTTCCATCACCAGCACGCCGTTGAAATATCCGAAAGGCTCGGGCACGCGTACGCCGGCCTCGCGCAACTGATAGAGCGCATCGACCTCGGTGTTCTTCCACTCCGCCTCGGCCTGCTTGCGCCCATAGCGGCTGGCCTTGCCCATGGCCCGTGCCTCGCGGCTGCCACGGACCTTGCGCCCTTCCTGGTATTGCACACGCTGCTGGAAACTGCGCTGGGCCATGTCCTTGTAGACTTTGGCGCAGCGCACTTCCCCGCCACTGCGCACCACGTAGACCGAGGCCTCCTTGCCGCTCTTGAGCGGCCGGAGCACCTCGTCGATCACGCCATCATCGATCAGCGCCTGCAAGCCTTGTGGTGTCTTCATGCCATCCTGTGCCGTGAGGGGAAGCGCCCCGCCGCCGGGTCGCATGCGAGCAGTGTCGCATTGTTTCCCGCGCGGCATGACATGGCCGGCACCTTGCCGCGGACGCCCGCAGGCCCGCCATAATGCCGCCCGCCGCGGCCTCGTCCGCAACGCGCGTCCAGGTCACGCATCGATGCATTCCCTCAGCACCATGGAAGTCTTCCTGATCGCCATGGCGATCATCTTCTGCCTGCCCTACCTGGTCTGGCGCCTGGGACGCACCGACTATTTCGCCCCGTTGGTCGTCGTCCAGATCATCACCGGCATCGTGCTGGGGCCGGGTGTACTGGGGGCGGCCTTGCCCGGCTATTACCAGTTCGTGTTCACCCCCCAGGTCGTGCAAATCCTCAACGGGCTGGGCGGCTGGGCGGTCATGCTGTTCGTGCTGATCGCCGGGATCGAGCTGGACCTGAGCCGGGCCTGGGCCAATCGACGCGAAAGCGGGATCACCGCCGGGTTGGCGCTAGGCGCGCCCTTGCTGATGGGGGCGTTGGCGGCGCTGATCCTGCTGCAGTTCCCTGGCTGGCTGGGCGCGCAGGGCCAGCGGTGGCAATTCCTGGTTGGCGTCGGCATGGCCTGTGCGGTCACCGCACTGCCCATCCTGATCCTGCTGATGGAGAAGCTGGAAATCCTGCGCCAGCCGCTGGGTCAGCGCATCCTGCGCTACGCCAGCCTGGACGATATCGCCATCTGGGGCGTACTGGCGCTGGTGCTGATGGACTGGCAGCGGATCGGCCGGCAGTTGGGCTTCCTGCTCGCCTTCGCGGTGGCTTGCGTGCTGTTCCGGCGGATGATGCGCGCCCTGCCCGAGCGCGACCGCTGGTACGCGATGCTGGTCTGGCTCGCGCTGTGTGCGTTCGGCGCTGACTGGTCCGGACTGCATTACATGGTCGGCGCGTTCCTGGCCGGGGTGGTGATCGACGGACACTGGTTCGATCAGGACGCCATGGACCGGCTGCGCCACAACGTCCTGTTGGTGCTGATGCCGGTGTTCTTCCTCAGCACCGGGCTGCGTACCCAGTGGGATGTCGGCGGCGCGGTCGTGTTCGCCGCCGCGCTCCTGCTGCTGCTTGCCGCGGTCGCCGGCAAACTGGCCGGCGTGCAGCTGGCCGGGCGCCTGTTGAAGTGGCGGCCTGGCGAGGCCTCGCTGATCGGCTGGTTGCTGCAGACCAAGGCGCTGATCATGATCATCTTCGCCAATATCCTGCTGGACAAGGCCATCATCACCAGCGCCACCTTCACCGCGCTGCTGTTGATGGCAGTGATGAGCACGATGCTCTCCACCCCGATGGCGACCCCGCGCCTGCGCCGGCTCGGCGCGTGTCACACGGATACGTCGGGCGGCTGACCCGCGAACGGCGCTCACGGCGGGCAGCATTTCGACAGGTGTTGCCCGCGCGTCAACACCATGGTGCCGCCGCGCTGACATTGGGCAAGCGCGCGGTGTTCCAGACTTCAGGGACTCAAACGCACGGGAGTTCCGCATGTCGAAGGAAGAAGCACTGGAACAGAAGTTCTGGAAAGCCCTGAAGTCCGATCGCACCGTCATGCTGGGCCTGGAAGGCGCCGAGGATGGCCACACGCGACCCATGACCGCCCTGATCGAAGGTGACCAAGGCGGGCCAGTCTGGTTCTTCACCTCCACCGACAACCAAATGGTGCGCAAGCTCGACGCAGGTCATCGGGCAGTGGCGGCGTTTGCCTCAAAGAACCACGAGGTTTTTGCCAGCATCCGCGGCACCCTAGTCGCCGACAAGGATCGCGCCGTCATCGATCGTCTCTGGAATCCCTTCATCGCCGCCTGGTACGAGGGCGGCAAGGATGATCCGAAGTTGTCCTTGCTGCGCCTGGACGCCGAACACGCTGAGATCTGGGAAAACGGCTCGAGCTTGCTGGCGGGAATCAAGCTGTTGCTTGGCCGTGATCCCAAGCAGGACTACAAGGACAAGGTCGCCGAAGTCCAGCTTCGCTAAGGCGCCGCCGATCCCTGCAGAAGTCCCGCCTCCTCGAGGCGGGCTCGCAGGGTGACGGTCTATCAGCTTCGGGCGCCAGTGCCCAAAAGTAGATCCGGTGCGTAGAGATATCGCATACAAGGCGGTACTGGATGTCGGAGCTTCGAACATGCGTCCGGCAGATTGAAAGAGAGCGCCTGCTTTCATCACACTGGGTAGAACACGCCTTCTCGGGTGCGACGCAAGCGCGTCTGGAAAGCCTTGGTGCGGAAGTTCGGTCCCGATGGTGCGACGCGTCGTGACCTCGCCCCGCGCCGCCGCGATAGTCCGCGGTGTTGCCACGCCGTGGTGCGCGTTGCCCGCCGGACGCCGGGCCCTGGAGACGCCGCATGAAAGTCGTGATCGCCCTGCTTGCTGCCGTAATCCTGCTCGCTGCCAGCATTCCCCTGTCCCGCGCCATCAGTGAGCGTGAGGAACACTCCATCGTCCGCACCGTCGACGCCGTCTCACCGGCCGAGGAAGCCGCACAGACCGCCGGTCTCCAGACCAGCCAGCCTGATGAAGCCCAGGCATCCGCATCCGCATCCGGGGCGGGCGAACAACAGCGCTGAACCCAGCTCAGTCCGGCCGAATGCCGGACGATCCCCTTCCGGGCCACCAGGGGTCAAACCTTCTGCATTGCGTGCATCCGCCGCCACTGGACGCCCGTATCGTTAGACTGTGCCCGCGCGACGCCGCCGCCCAATCCTGGGCGGCGTCGTCTTTTGTTTTTTGCATCAGCCACTTAGGAAACGTTCCACGCAAGCCTCCGCAACTGAGGATTTGCGCGGATTGGAGCCCACCATGATTTTCGAGACCCTCGACACCTCCGGCCATGAGCAGGTTGTGTTCTGCCACAACCCCGATGCCGGGTTGAAGGCGATCATCGCCATCCACAGCACGGTGCTCGGTCCAGCCCTGGGGGGCGTGCGCATGCGTCCCTACACCGAAAGCGCGGCGGCACTCACCGATGCGCTGCGCCTGAGCCGAACAATGACCTACAAGAACGCCCTGGCCGGGCTCAACGTCGGCGGCGGCAAGGCAGTCATCATCGGCGAGCCGTCGCAGGAAAAGACCGAGGCGCTGTTTCGCATGTTCGGCCGCTATGTCGACTCGCTGGGCGGCCGCTACATCACTGCGGAGGATGTGGGCACCGACGTGAACGACATGGAGCACGTCTACCGCGAGACCGAGTACGTGGTCGGCGTCCATCAGGTGCACCGGGGTTCGGGCGATCCGGCGCCGTTCACCGCCTACGGCGCGCTGCAGGGACTGATGGCCACGCTCAACCGCCGGTTCGGCAACGAGGAAATCGGCAAGTACAGCTATGCCGTGCAGGGCCTGGGCCATATCGGTATGGAGTTCGTGAAGCTGCTCAAGGAGCGCGGGGCCAAGCTTTTCGTGACCGATCTCAACCCCGCACTGGTCGAGCGCGCGGTGGAAGAGTACGGCGCCGAGGCGGTCAAGCCGGATGAGATCTACGACGTGCAGGCAGATGTATTTTCGCCGTGCGCGCTGGAGGGCTCGATCAACCAGGAGACGCTGCCGCGGCTGCGCGCCAAGGTCATCTGCGGCACGGCCAACAACCAGATGTCGCATGTGGTCGGCGAGGACGCCATGCGTCGCGGCATCCTTTACGCGCCGGACTATGCTGTCAACGCCGGCGGCGTGATGAACGTTTCCCTCGAGATCGACGGCTACAACCGCGAGCGTGCCATGCGCCTGATGCGCAACATCTACCACAACATCGGGCGCATCTTCGATCTGGCGGAAAAGGAAAAGATCGCGCCGCAGTACGCCGCCGACCGCATCGCCGAGGCGCGCATTGGTTCGATCGGCAAACTCAAGCTGCCGCTGGGCCGGACGGCGCCGCGCTACATGAGCCACCTGCGCGGCGACCACTGAACCACGGGCCGTCCGCCCAAGCTGAGCGTAACCGATGCCGGCCTTGCGCCGGCATCGTTGCGTTCAGCCCACGGATCGGCGACACCTCAGAAGCCGACCCGATACTGCGCCGAGACCACACCCAGCGTGCCACGCGGCCCGAAGCGGCGATCCATGCCGAAGGACATCACCTGGCCGAGGCCCAGATCCGCGTCGAGGGAGACCCCGAACTGGCCACCGGAAGCCTGGGCGTCCCCGTTCCACAGTGCGCCCCAGGCATCGATGCCGGTGAACCGCGCCTGCCGGACAAAGCCGTCCGCCGACACCACCTGCTGCCACTCGGCATGACCACGCAAGGACAGGGCCGCGCCGCGCCACGTCAACGGCTGCTCCACGCGCAGGCCCGCGATGAGCTGACTGCGGCGCGCGTCGCTGGCATCGGCGGTGAGCCCGAACCCCTGCGCACCCGTCTCGGAAAACCCGTCGCGCGACAGCGACACCTGGTCACCGCCGACGTACGGCGTGAGCGTCGCATCCGCCCACGAAACCGGGAGCCCGGCCTCGATACTGGCAAACTGCATGGCCCCGCGCTCGCGGCTGCCGACCCCATAGGCGGCGTCCCCGAGGAACAGTTGGCGCTGCAACTGGCGCGTATAGAACCCGGTGCCGACCTGGGCCAGCGCGTAGCCGTGGGACCAGTGCTGGGCCGCATAGAAGGCGATATGGGTCTGCCGGTCACGGCTGCTGTCGCCGGCCAGGGCGAACTGCCCACCCGCGTCGACCTGACCGAACGAAACGCCCGACACCAGTCCCGGTGCCAACGCGACTTCGTTGCCCAGCATCCAGCCGCCGACATCGAAGGCGCTGACCCCCAGGCCACGCGCCTGGCGATCGTCAAGGGACGCAAACCAGCTCCCCGCGCCGCCCGTACGCGCCGCTTCGCGGACCGAGAGTGCGCGCCGACGCATGTCCAGCACGTCCAGTGTCAACATGTCGGCCGCGGCATGGGCCTGGCCTGACAGGCTCTCCAACGAGCGCTGGGCCGCCGCCGTGCTGGCTGAGTGCAGGAAGTCCCCGGCCAGGCCGACGAAATCCCCGGACACTGCCGCCCCACCATCGATCTGGTCCAGCGCCTGGTCCACGCGCTGGGCACTGCCGACCGCAGCCGGGCTCATGCCCAGCGAGGCAGCGGTCGCGGTGATGTCCAGCCGGGTGATGTCCAGCCAGGCCTGGGTGCTGGTGTAGTCCAGCGAGGCCTCCAGGAACACCCCGGAGCCGGCGGTCAGGCTGGCGAAGGTGCCGCTCAGGCCGCCATCGGCCGACAGCACCGACTCCCGGCTGCTGCGCACGTAGCCGCTGGCGACCCCGAAGACCTGCAGCGTCCCATCCAGCGACGCCGTCCCCGTCGCCTTCAGCGGGGTGCCGACCTGGTACTCCAGCGTGCCGCTGCCGGCCTGGACGAAGTTGCCGTCGATGATCCGGGTCCCCGCCGCGCCATCAAACCGGACATTGCCCGCGTTGCTGAGGTTTCCGCCGATGCCGCCCGAGCTTGTCATGCGCGCGCCGGCCGCAATCGTGGCCGCTCCAGGGACGCCGTGGCGGGACACCAGGCTGCCGCCCTGCACCTCGGTCGTCCCGAGGTAGCTGTTCTGCCCGGACAGGGTCAACGTCCCGTCGCCGGACTTGCGGATGCCACCGGCACCGCTGATGTCGTTGGACCAGGTCGATGCCCCAGTGAAGCTCACCGCCACCGTCCCCCAGTCGAGCTTGGCCGGACCGCCGATGGCCTTGCCGACATCCAGCAGGCCATAGCCAAAGACGGCGTCGACCCCGGGCGTGCCCAGGTCGGTGGCGGTTCCCAGCAGGGTCTGGCGCACCAGGTCGTTGCTGAAATACGGGAAGGCTTGCCAGACCACGGCCGCGGCACCGGACACCTGCGGCGTTGCCAGCGAGGTGCCGGTCCACTGCCAGTAGGACGGCGCGGTCGGCGCATCGTCGGTCCCGGTGACCACGACCGTCCCAGGCGCGACCAGGCAATAGTGCATCGCCACGCCACAGGCATTGGAATAGGAAGCCAGCTGCGTGGGGTTGTCGGTGTCCAGCGCCGCCACCGCCAGCCAGCCCCGCTCCAGGTCCGCCGCAGGCAGGCTTCCATTGGGGCCCTGCTTGCTAGGCAGCGCGGCGGTATCGGTGGGCTCGGCGTTGCCGTCGTTGCCCGTGGCAAAGACCACGATCCCATCGTTGCCGATCACGAAAGGACGGTACTCCTGCGCGATGGGTGCGGTGGCGGCCGGATCGGTCCAATAGACCCCACCCCAGGAGTTGTTCATGACCTTGACCCCGCGTGCGATCAGGGCCTGGTGCACGCTGGCCAGACCGAGCGCGCCGGAGGTCTGGTTGCCTTGCCCGGAGCCGTCGTCGCTTGGCTCCTTGTCGGAGATGATGCGCGCCGACACGATCGTGGCGCCCGGCGCCACGCCACCTGGCCAGGCACCAAACGCGGTCCCGGCGGCCACCTGTGCCACGGCCGTGCCGTGTCCGACCACGTCCTGCTTGGCCAGGTCGTTGTCGGTGCTGTTGACGTAGGTCAGGTTGGCTGTGACCCGCGGCGAGAGGGCCGGGTGCTTGCTGTTCACGCCGGTGTCGACGATGCCGATAGCGGTCCCGGCACCGGTGAAGCCAGCGGCCCGGGCGACATCGGCGTGGGTCAACGTCAGGTGTTTGCTGTATGCCGGATCCGGCGTGGACACCACCGGTGAGGTCACCGGTGGCGGCGTGACTGGGTCGGGCGGCGTGGTGACTGGCGGCGGCGTCTCGCGCACATTGCCGCCTCCCCCGCCCCCGCCGCATGCCGCCATCACCGCGCATGCCAGCGTACTCAACGCCAGCCGGCCGCCCGTGCGGCCCCGCCCCCATTCCCTGATGTTCATTTCTTCCCCTCTTAATTGCCCGGCGCAACACATTGCGCCACCCGGATGCAATCTATCGCAATCGGAAGCCGATCGCCGCTGCCGGCGTTCCACGCAGGCGGCAAGTCGCGGGCGCAGGCTGCCATGTCAATCACAGCTCTTGACAGGTGATTCCGGCCCGGATTCGCGAGAACGGCTCTTGCCGACGCATTAGGCCCGGCGCCTCCGATGGTCGTGTTGCTCCGCTTTGCGAGCGCCCCGGATAATGCCGCCACATTCGCATTCACGGACCCTTCTTCATGCGCGATATCGTCATCGCCGCCGCCAAGCGCACGGCCATCGGCTCGTTCCTTGGCCAGTTCACCGGCGTACCCACCCCCCAGCTCGGTGCCACGGCCATCCAGGCTGCGCTGGCGCAGTCCGGCATTCCCGCCGAAGAGGTCAGTGAGGTCATCATGGGCTGTGTGCTACCGGCTAACCTGGGCCAGGCTCCCGCACGGCAGGCCTCCCTGGCCGCTGGCATTCCCACCTCGACCGGCTGCACCACGATCAACAAGGTCTGCGGCTCGGGGATGAAGGCGATCATGCTGGGACACGACCTGATCAAAGCAGGCTCGGCCGAGGTCATCGTGGCCGGTGGCATGGAGTCGATGACCAACGCGCCGCACATGATTCCCAACTCGCGCACCGGCAACCGCTTCGGCGATTTCAAGGCGGTCGACCACATGGCCTGGGACGGCCTGGTCAATCCCTATGATGGGCAGGCCATGGGCGTGTTTGGCGAGGCGACCGCAGAGAAGTATGGCTTCAGCCGCCAGGATCAGGACACCTACGCCATCGAGTCGGTCACCCGCGCGAAAGCCGCGCAGGCCAGCAATGCCTTTGCCGATGAGATCGCGCCGGTGACGCTCACCACGCGCAAGGGCGAGGTGGTGGTGGAGAGCGATGAGCAACCCGGCCGCTCGGATGTCGGCAAGATCCCTTCGCTCAAGCCGGCTTTCAAGAAGGATGGCACGGTGACCGCCGCGAGTTCGTCGAGTATCTCCGACGGCGCGGCCGCCACCATCCTGCTGACCGCCGAGGACGCCGCACGTCGCGGCCTGACCCCGCTGGCGAAGATCGTGGCCCATGCCACCTACTCGCAGGCGCCGGAGTGGTTCACCACCGCGCCCGTGGGTGCGATCCGCCGCGTCCTGGACAAAGCAGGCTGGGCCGTCGAGGACGTGGACCTGTTCGAGATCAACGAGGCCTTCGCCGTGGTGGCGATGGTCCCGATCAAGGAGCTGGGCATCCCCCGTGACAAGGTCAACATTCATGGCGGTGCGTGTGCGCTGGGCCATCCCATCGGGGCCTCTGGCGCGCGCCTGGTGGTGACCCTGATCCACGCGCTGCGCACCACCGGCAAGCGCCGCGGCGTCGCCACGCTGTGCATCGGCGGCGGCGAGGCGACCGCCATTGCGATCGAGGTGCCCTGACGCGTTCGCGCAGCCGTCGCATGCTATTAACGCAAAGTTGACGAATCTAAGCCGTACGCGAGCGAATGCTTGACAGTGGAAACCGGCTTGTCATGATGTCGCCCGGCGCGCAACAGCGCGTTGCCAAACTAATCGACGAGGATTTACCGAATGAGCATCAACAAGACGCTGATCGCGCTGGCAATGGGCCTGGCCCTGGCGGCCTGCTCGAAGCCGGAACAGGCTGCCGACGACGCCACCGACGCCAAGCAGGCCGCGACCGAAGCCCAGGCTGCCGCCGACACCGCCGCTTCCACCGCGACTGCCGACTCGGCTCAGGCCGCTGCCGATACCGCCGCGACCGCCGCTGACACCGCTGCCGACGCTGCTGCCGACGCCAGCGCCGCGACCACGGACAAGGCTGCCGACGCCGCCGCCGACACCGCTGAAAACGCCAAGGACACCGCCCAGGACGCCGCTGACACGGCTGATCAGGCTGCCTCGGACGCTGACAAGAAGTAATCCGCCAAGCGACCGGAGCATTTCTCCGGTCGCGACGCGAAAGGCCGCCGTGGAAACCCGGCGGCCTTTTTTTATGAGAGTCGATGCCGCGCAAGTCCGACGCGACTTTCAATTGACATCCACGCCGGTAGAATCCGCCCGCTGCAGCGGCTCCGGTCTCCCACTGTTTGGGTCGGTTACGTTGCAAGTACGACCCATCCATCCATTCCGTTGAAGGGGAACGCTATGAACAACAAGCTCAATATCGCGCTGATCGCCGCTGTCCTGGCTCTGGGCGCGTGCTCGCAGAAGACGCAGGACAACGCCGCGGCCACCGCTGACAGCGCCGCTTCGGACGCTGCCCACGCCGCCGACCACGCCGCCGCGGCTGCGGATAACGCCGCTGACAAGGCTGCTGCGGCTGCCGACAACGCGGCCGATGCCGCCAGCCAGGCCGCCGAGACCACCGAGAACGCTGCGCAGTCGGCCACCGCCGACGCCGCTGCGGCCGTGTCCGAAGGTGCCGATGCCACTGCCGACAAGGCGGCCGAGGTGTCCAAGGAAGCCGAGGACGCTTCGAAGAAGTAAGCCGATCGCGCTGACGCGGCCGACGCGTCGCGCAGCCTTGGGGCCCGCCTTGTGCGGGCCCTTTCTTTTGCGCATCCGTGGACATCGGGTCAGCGCGACACAACGCGACTCGTGCCGATGTTGCGCACCGACATGCAGGCCGGCACGTCCGGCGCTAGGATCGGAGCACGCCGGTACCGCGGAAAGACCGGCCAATCGGTGAGCCCAGTCACAACGCGCCTGCGGGCTTTGCCGCGATAGTCCCTTGATTCCCCCGACCTGGAGATCGTGCGACATGTCCATGTGGAAAGATCAACTGTCCGGCAAGAAGGATGCGCCCGGCCCGCTCCCCGAAGCCACGCCGCCAACGACGCCCAACCCGGCGCCCTTCACGCCCGAGCCGGTCGCCAGCACGCCAACCCCGGCTCCCCGCCCTGCCGCGCGCGAGGTCAAGGAATCGCTGATCGCTTCGGACCTGACCATCGAGGGCAAGATCGAAGGCACCGGACATGTCCGCATCGCCGGCACGTTCAAGGGCGACGTCAACGTGCAGGGCGACCTCACCATCGAACAGGGCGCCAGACTCTCGGGCGGGGTCAAGGCGAACAAGGTCGTCATTGCTGGTGAGCTCGAGGGCAACATCGAGGCCGCCAAGCAGGTCGAACTGCTCGCTTCCGGCGCGCTGACCGGCGACGTGAAGTGCGGCAGCATGACCGTGGCCACCGGCGCGCGCATGCGCGGTCAGGCCGACTTCGGCTGGGATGGCAGCGAGCCGAAGAAGAAGGACCGGGATCCCGACGCGGCGTGAGCACGGCCCGTCCCGGCATGGCGGGCGCCACCCGCGCCTGCCCGCACTGCAAGGCCATGATCCTGGAGACGGCGGCGGTCTGCCCGTCCTGCCGGCACCACCTGCGCTTCGATGACTCGGCAACGGTCAGCCAGCGCGAAGCCAGCCGGCAGGTACCGTTGAAGGTCGAGGGCACGGTGCATCACCCGCAGGACGCACCTGCCTACGAATACACCGCCGTGGTGGTGATCCGCGACGAGCGTGGACGCGAGGTCGAACGACACGTGGTCGGCGTTGGTGCCCTGCTGCCAGGCGATGAGCGCACCTTCTCGCTCGCGGTGGAGATGTTCCCGCATAGCGGCGGCGTCATCCCCCGCGGCAAGCGCAGGCTGTCCTGAGGCCACAGGAGGGTGTCTTCCACACGCGCGGCGACTCGCCGTGCGTGCGCTTCTCTCTCTCATTGCCTGCAGGTCGGGGCTTGCAGGTGCCAAAAACCGCGCCAGCCGCGGGGTGTTGAACGCGCCTGTCGCGCTTACTTCCGCGCGTCCGGCCCGCAGCTGCTACAGCCGCCACAGGCCGATGCGGCGGATCTTGCCGGCGGCGCGAGCGAGCGCCCCAGGCGGCGCAGCCACGCCGGCCGACCCTCGCGCAGCATCGGCAAGGCCAGTGCGGTGCGGGCGCGGCGCGTGGCGTTGGGGAACTGCTTTTTCGCGACGACCCAGGCGCTGACCAGCACGGCCAGCGTGATCACCAGATATTGAAGCAGCAGGCCGGCGTCCATCAGCCGCCCCCCAGCATCACGGCCACCTGGTAGGTCACCAGCGAGGCCAGGTAGGCCAGGCCGAACAGATAGCCCGCCGACACCGCCATGCGCTTCCAGGAGTTGGTCTCGCGCTTGATCGTGGCCAGGGTGGACAGGCACATGGGCGCGTAGATGTACCAGACCAGCAGCGACAGCGCGGTGGCCAGCGACCAGCCGCCATGGATCAGCGGCTTGAGCGCCTCGGAGGTCACCGCGTCATCGCCGGACAATGCGTACACCGTGGCCAGCGAGGACACGGCCACCTCGCGCGCGGCCATGCCGGGGATCAGCGCGATGCAGATCTGCCAGTTGAAGCCCAGTGGCGCGAAGATCGCGGTCATGGCATGGCCGATGCGTCCGGCCAGGCTGTAATCGATGGCCGGCAGCGTCGCGTCGGCCGGCGCGCCCGGGAAGGACAGCAGGAACCACAGCAGCACGGTCAACGCCAGGATGATGCCGCCGACGCGCTTGAGGAAGATCATCGCGCGCTCGTACAGGCCGATGGCCAGGTCGCGCAGCTGCGGAATGCGGTAAGACGGCAGCTCCAGCAGCAACGCATGCTCGCTCTTGTCGCGACGCCAGCGCTTCATCACCCACGAGACCACCAGTGCACTGACGATCGCCGCGAAATACAGGCCGAACAGCACCAGCCCCTGAAGGTTGAAGATGCCCCACACCGGCCGCGCCGGGATGAAGGCCCCGATCAGCAGTGCGTAGACCGGCAGACGCGCCGAACAGGTCATCAACGGTGCCACCAGGATGGTCGCCAGGCGATCGCGCGGGTCCTGGATGGATCGGGTAGCCATGATCCCCGGGATCGCACAGGCGAAGGAGGACAGCAGCGGGATGAACGAGCGCCCGGACAGCCCGGCCCGTGACATCAGCCGGTCCAGCAGGAAGGCCGCGCGCGGCAGGTAGCCCGATTCCTCCAGCGCCAGGATGAAGAAGAACAGGATCAGGATCTGCGGCAGGAACACGATCACCCCGCCCAGGCCGGCGATGATGCCGTCGGTGAGCAGGCTGTTGAGCGGCCCGGCAGGGAGGGCATCCCCGACCGAGGCACCCAGCCAGGCGGTCCCGGCATCGATGGCATCCATGACCGGCGTGGCCCAGGCATAGACCGCCTGGAAGATCAGGAACATCACCACGGCCAGCGCCACCAGGCCGAAGACCGGGTGCAGCAGCCAGCGGTCCAGCACATCATCCACCCGCGCGGTGCGGGTGGGCATGGTCACCGCCAGCGCCAGCAATCGACGGACCTCGGCATGCAGGTCCGCGTCTTCGGGCGGCACATGGCGGGGCGGCTGTGGGTTGTCGACCATCCGGTCGATCTGATCGAGCAGGCTGCGCGCGCCGTTGGAGCGCACCGCCACGGTCTCCACCACCGGCACGCCGAGTTCGCGTTGCAGGACCTCCAGGTCGATGGCGATCCCGCGATGCCGCGCGGCATCGGCCATGTTGACCGCCACGACCACCGGCCGTCCCAGGCCCAGCACCTCCAGCACGAAGCGCAGATGCAGGCGCAGGTTGGTGGCATCGACCACGCACACCAGCGCATCGGGCGCCGGCTCGCCGGGCAGGAAGCCCCGACACAGGTCGCGGGTGATCGCCTCGTCCAGGCTGGCCGCATTAAGGCTGTAGGCCCCAGGCAGGTCCAACAGCACGTAGCTGCGGCCATCGGCACCGGTGAACCGGCCCTCCTTGCGTTCGACCGTCACCCCGGCGTAGTTGGCCACCTTCTGGCGGCTGCCGGTCAGCAGGTTGAACAGCGCGGTCTTGCCACAATTGGGGTTGCCCACCAGCGCCAGGCGGGCCGGCTTGACGACAGCGTTCACGCGGGACGCTCCCCGCTCAGGCGCACGCGGGCGGCCTCGGACCGGCGCAACGCGAATCGGGTGAAGCCCACCTGGACCAGGATCGGCTCGCCACCCATCGGACCCTGGGCAACCACCTCGACCTGCTCGCCGGCCACGAAGCCCAGCTCCCGCAGGCGCCTGGCGATCCCATCGTTGGGACCCCGATCCTCGACCGATTCGACGATGGCCTGGGTGCGTCTTGGCAGTTCGGACAGCATCACGCGAGCGGGCTCAAATGAAAACAGTTCTCAATAGTATCACTCCCCTCGCTGGCATCGTATGTCGGGCAAGTCATGGGACAGGACGCTGCGGACCGCCGCTGGCGTACGATGCGCGCCCGCCTCGACCCGCGCCACCATGTCCACCGCCTTCACCCTGCGCCCGATCACCTCCGACGACGACGCGGCCATGGCCGCCATCATCCGCCGAGTGATGCCCGAGTTCGGGGCCGGCGGCGCGGGCTTTGCCATCAACGACCCGGAGGTGGACTGGCTCAGCCGCGCCTATGCCGCGCCGCGCAGCGCCTACTTCGTGGTCGAAGTCGATGGACAGGTGCTGGGCGGTGCCGGCGTGGCCCCGCTGGAAGGCGGCGACGCGGACACCTGCGAACTGCGCAAGATGTACTTCCTGTCGCAGGCGCGTGGCCTGGGTGCCGGGAGGGCGATGATGGCGCGTTGCCTGGAGACCGCCCGGGGTTTCGGCTTTCGCCGCTGCTACATCGAGACCCTGGACGGCATGGAGAGCGCGATGCGCCTGTACGAGAGGACTGGTTTCACCCGGCTTGATGCGCCGCTGGGCGCCACCGGGCACGGCGGCTGCGATCGCTGGTACGCACTGGCGCTCTGACCGTTCGGGCGGGCGCTGGTGCAGCGCGCAAGGCCTCGGCCGGCCATCCCGTAAACTGGGCGGCCTTTCCACGATCCCCACGAGGCCCGCGATGCAGCTATCCGACACCCGTGCCGTGATCACCGGCGGCGTCTCCGGCCTGGGCCTGGCGACCGCGCAACGCATCGTCGCCGCCGGCGGCAAGGTCACCCTGCTGGACGTCAACGACGACAAGGGCCAAGCCGCGGTCGAGGCGCTGGGCGCGGGCCGCGCGCGCTTCATCAACACCGATGTCACCGATGAGCGTGTCACCGCCGCGGCGATCTCCGCCGCCAACCAGTTCATGGGCGGGCTCAACGCGGCGATCAACTGCGCGGGCATCCTCGGCGCCGGGCGCGTGCTGGGCAAGGAAGGCCCCATGCCACTGGCGACCTTCAGCACCACGGTGATGGTCAACCTAGTCGGCAGCTTCAACGTGGCCAAGGCCGCCGCGGCGATCATGCAGCACAACCCGGCCGGCACCGACGGCGAACGTGGCGTCATCGTCAACACCGCCTCCATCGCCGCCTATGAGGGCCAGATCGGCCAGGCCGCGTACGCCGCGTCCAAGGGCGGCGTGGTCGCCATGACCCTGCCCATGGCCCGCGAGCTGGCGCGCTTCGGCATCCGGGTGATGACCATCGCGCCGGGCATCTTCTGGACCCCGATGGTCGACGGCATGCCCGAGGCCGTGCAGCAGTCGCTGTCGGCTTCGATCCCGTTCCCCTCGCGACTGGGCCAGCCGGGCGAATACGCCGACACGGTGGCCTTCATCCTGGACTCGCCCTATCTCAATGGCGAAACCATCCGCCTGGATGGCGCCACCCGCCTGGCGCCCAAGTAGGCGCCGTCGCACCTCCCTACCACCCACCAACCCAACACAGCCAAATCCATGAAAGCTGGTGACATCAAGAAGGGCAACGTCGTCGAATACAACAACGGCGTCTACCAGATCCGCGACATCGAACGCTCCTCGCCCCAGGGCCGCGGCGGCAACGTTCGCTTCCGTTTCATCATGTACAGCGTGCCGGGCGGCAACAAGCTCGATGCCAGCTTCGACGCCGACGACAACCTCACCGAGGTCGAACTGCTGCGTCGCCAGGCCACCTTCTCCTACAAGGATGGCGAGGCGTTCGTGTTCCTCGACGACGAGGACTACACCCCGTACACGCTGGACCCGGACGTCCTGGGCGACGATGCCGGCTACATCACCGAAGGCCTGAGCGGCTGCTATGTGCAGGTCATCGACGAGCAGCCGGTGGCCCTGCAGCTGCCGCAACACGTGACCCTGGAAGTCATCGAGACCCCGCCCGAGCTGAAGGGCGGCACGGCGACCAAGCGCCCCAAGCCGGCCACGCTGAGCACCGGCATCGAGATCATGGTGCCCGAGTACATCGGCACCGGCGAACGCATCCTGGTCAACACCACCACCGGCGAATTCGGCGGGCGCGCCGACTGATCGTCGTCCAGGCCCGTCCCGGGCCTGAGCGGGGGTGCAGCGGCGGCTACGCCGCCCTGCACCGGGCCCGACCACACTGGACAACGAGTTCGTACGCCGATGGGAATCCGCACGCTGGCCGCACCGCGTCCAGCCCGCGTGCATCCCTCCAGCACGCGGCTTTATGAAGCCGGGCACAAGACCGAAGCCGGCGCCGCGATGCAATCGGAGTGTCCCGACCGCGCCGACACCCTCGGTCGATTTGCGCGTCGCAAGCAGGCGCCATCCGGCGGAGCACTACGGACGCAGGGTCGGATTCGCGCCGCCGTTGAACGAATCGGCGCCGCCATCGAGTTCCAGCCCGCCCGCTTCACGATTCAGGGTCCGCAGTCGCGACCCGAGCGCGGTGAGGTTGGCTTCGGTCCCCTCGATCTGCGCCCGAAGTGACCCCGGCAGCCACTGCAGCGCATCGGCCTGCAGGCGATCGCGCGCCTGCCGCTGCCGCTGCGCACGCGGTCCCGCGTCGGCGATCAGCGCCTCGCGCTCGGCCTGCTGCGGGAGTCCATAGCCGGCCTGTCCCGCCAGCAACCGCGACGGCTGTGCGAACAGGCCTTCTTCGTCCAGCAAGGCCTGCAGGCGCTGGCCGCCTTCGCGCATGGCCGCATCCTGCCGCATCCCCGCGAAGCGATGCTTGAGGGCATCACGCGCGGTCTGTTCCTGCTGCCGGCGCGCGGCCTGCTCCAGCACCAGCAGGGCCGCGGTGGTGCGCAGGTCGCCCCGATCGATCCAACCGGCGCGCTGGTCCGGCGGCGCGGACAACCAGGCCTCCACCTTCCGCTGGCGCACTGGCAACGCGCGGCGCACCACCTCGAACATCGCCTGATAGCGCGTGCTGGCTGCGGGGAAGAAATAGCCTTCGCGCTCGGCCTGGCGGGCGTCTTCCAGCACCGAGGCATCGGCCACGCCGGCACGTTCCAGGCGGCGCAGCAGGCCCTTGGGCGTGATGCCCGACAGGTCCGCCTCCGCCAACCGCGGCACACCGTCGTGGAGCAGCTTGAAAGTCTCCACCGCGCAGTTGTTGGAGATGAAGCGGTAGCCCCCGTCGTAGCTCCAATGCACTTGCGCGGCACGCTGCAGCAGGGTGGCGATCTCCGCGCGTGAGAGCGACAGCGGCACCGAGCGCAGGCCGCGCAGCTGCACCTGCGTGTACTCGTCGATGACCTGGGAGAGCGGCAACAGGTACAAGCGCGCGGGATAGCGCCCGGTCAGTCCACCCCAGCTGGAAAGCTGCACATCGTCCACAAACGCACGGAACGACAGTACCCGATGGAACTGCAGGTCCAGCCGGCAATCGGGACCAGGTGGCCGCCCCGGTGCGCAGATCACCAGCCGCAGCATGCTGTGGCCCCAGCGACTCATCGGCTGGTCGTTGCCTTCGGCCAGCAGGTAGTCGACGGCATAGACACGCGCCGGATCCAGCATCTGCAACGGCTGCCTGGCCGTCTCCTCGGAGAACGGCAGACCGGGCGCGCAGGACGTGCGGCCTGGCACCGGCATCGACAGGCGTTCAGCGAAATACGCCGCCAGCGCGGGGCGACGGCAGGCGTAATCCGGGTCGAGCAGGAAATGCTCCAGGTTCACCGCGACGTATTCACGCGGCGATGCCAGCTCGTAGGGATCGGGCGAGCGGTCGGTGAAGGCGTTGTGCCGCTGGCGCAGCCACAGACGTGGCCAGGTGCCCACCTGCCAACCGGCCAGGTCGAGCAGGCGCGGATCACGCGACAGCCCCCCGACCGCACTGCGATCCAGCAGATGCGCCAATTCATGAATCAGTGCGGCACGCAGCGGCGCATCAGGTCCAAGGGCCGCGCGAGGTTCGCCATCGAGCAGGGAGCGCGGCAACAGCACGCGTCCCGCCCCGGTGGTGCGCCCGTGGACCCGGGCCGGCAGATCGTCTCGCCACTGCACCGGCACGGCCCCCAGCGCCTGACGCCAGGCCGGCGGGAGGCGTTCGACGGCGTCATCGAGCGCGGCCTGCGCCACCTGCTGTTCAGGCCCGGTCAGCCCCTGCGCGTCCAGCCCCCAGTAGAGCTCCGCGCGGGCAGGCAGACCGCAGGCCAGCCAGCACAACACCAGCCACCGCCAGCGCGGCGGCCGGCGCGTCCGGTTCACAGCGCCAGGATCGCCTGGGCCAGCTGCAGGTCCGAGGCCTCGCGCGCGGCCACGTTGCGCGCGCGCAGATTGCGCAGCGCCGCCTCCAGGCGGGCGCCGCGGATGGCGCCGTCACTGGCCACGAAGCTGGCCGCGTCGCCGCGTGCATCCAGCACCAGCTTGTCGTCGTCCGACGAGCTGTCCGAGGAGGCCGATGAGCCAGCCGAGCCCGCCGAGGAGGCGCCGGCCGAGGTGCCACCGGCCGAGGAGGCCCAGACCGGGGCGCTGCAGGCCAGCAGCATCGCCGTGGCGAGGAATCTACGCATGTCCAATCACTCCACTGTCATTGAGGGCAGCGGCCGGCTGCCGAAGCTGCGCAGGCTACTGCAGGCCACCGCCAGCGCGCCATCCTCCGCCGCAGGACCTGTGCACCGGCATTGCGACGGTTGCGTCTGAAACCGCATGAAAACAGGGCTTTCGGTGTGCCAATCGCGCAACACCACGTCGTTCGGGCGCATCACGCAGCCTGGGCAGGTGCGTGGCATAGTGGCGCCCCGCTTCGCCCGACCCATGCCGTCCCCCAATGTCGAAGAAGACCTCGTTCCCGAAGGAAGACATCCGCGTCCTGCTCCTCGAGGGCGTCAGCCAGACCGCCGTGGAGACCTTCCGCGCGGCCGGCTACACGCAGATCGACTACCACACCAAGTCCCTGCCCGAAGACGACCTGAAGGCGGCCATCGCCGAGGCCCACATCATCGGCATCCGCTCACGCACCCAGCTGACGCAGGACGTGCTCGCGCACGCGCGCCGGCTGATCGCGGTGGGCTGCTTCTGCATCGGCACCAACCAGGTCGATACCGAGGCGGCGGAACTGGCCGGCATCCCGGTCTTCAACGCGCCCTATTCCAACACCCGCAGCGTGGCCGAACTGGTGATCGCCCAGTCGATCATGCTGATGCGCGGCATCCCGCAGAAGAGCGCCCAGTGCCATCGCGGCGGCTGGTCCAAGTCGGCCACCGGCAGCCACGAGGTGCGCGGCAAGACCCTGGGCATCATCGGCTACGGCCATATCGGCACCCAGGTCGGCGTGCTGGCCGAGGCGATGGGCATGAAGGTCGTCTTCCACGACATCGAAACCAAGCTCTCGCTCGGCAACGCCGTGCCGGCGGCGAGCCTGGAAGAACTGCTGGCGCAGTCGGACGTGGTCACCCTGCACGTCCCGGAGACCCCGTCGACCAAGGACATGTTCGGCCCGGCGCAGATCGCGGGCATGAAGCCGGGTGCGCACCTGATCAACGCCTCGCGCGGCACGGTGGTGGACATCGACGCCCTGGCCGAGGCCCTGAAGTCCGGCCACGTTGGCGGCGCGGCGGTGGACGTGTTCCCGGTCGAACCCAAGGGCAACGGCGATGCGTTCGTGTCCCCGCTGGCCGGCCTGGACCAGGTCATCCTGACTCCGCATGTCGGCGGCAGCACGCTGGAGGCGCAGGACAACATCGGCGTGGAGGTCGCGGCCAAGCTGGTGCGCTACAGCGACAACGGCAGCACCCTGTCGGCGGTGAACTTCCCCGAGGTCACCCTGCCCGGCCACGAAGGCAGCCGCCGCATCCTGCACATCCATCGCAACGTGCCGGGCGTGTTGTCGCAGATCAACGAAGTCTTCCGCCAGCAGGGCGTCAACATCGACGGCCAGTTCCTGCGCACCGATCCGCAGGTCGGTTACGTGGTGATCGACGTGACCGCCAGCGAGGAACAGGCCGGCGAACTCAAGGACGCGATGGCCGCGATCGACGGCACCTTGCGCGTGCGCGTCCTCTACTGATCCGTGGGAGCCGCCAAGGCGGCGAAGGACTTGACCGGTAAGGCCACGTGCACGCGTCCTGTACCAAGTCTGCTCCATCGATGGATTCTGTGGGAGCCGCTACAGCGGCGATCGGGCTGCACCAGGAAAGCCCATCGCCGCTGTAGCGGCTCCCACACGGCTCACCCGGCCGCCGGATGCGTGTTCATCGCCAGCCACTTGCACGCCATCCGGTTGAGCGAGGCATCCGGATCCTCCGCCACCTCGGCCACCGGCCGCCAAGCCAGACCCAGCGACTCGTGGTTGCCGACGAAGTCCTCGCCTCCCAGCGCCCGGACCACGTAGCGCACGTCGTGATGCCAGTGCCCAGGCACCTCGCCACGCTCGGGGATCCAGTGCCGGTCCAGGTCGAAGATCGCCGCGTCCTCCACCACCAGCCCGGTCAGCCCGGTTTCCTCCTCGGCTTCCCGCAGCGCCACCCGCGCCAGGTCGATGTCGCCGTCGGCGTGCCCGCCGGGTTGCAGCCAGCGCAGCAGCTTGGCGTGATGCATCAGCAGAGTCCGTGTGCCGTCGGCACTGACCAGCCAGGCCGAGGCGGTGAAGTGCCCGCTCAGGCGCCCGCGCACGAAGGCATCTGTGTGCGCCAGCAAGGCCTCGAAGTGATCGCAGGCATCGGCCTCGGTGGGCCGCTGACGTCGGTAGGCGGCCAACTGGGCCGTCAACGCGGGAAGCTGGGTCATGGCAATGAAAGCGGGCGCCGGGCGCCCCGTCGTGACAGGGGCTGCGGCGGTCCCGACAAGGGTCCAAGGTAACTTGTGCAACTGACAGTATGACGGGTAAGGTTCGGCGGTCGTATCCGCCGCGCCGAGGGGGCAACAGCGGGTTCAGATCCGCTTTTTCGCCTCGTCCTAGGGGAACACCGCATGCTGTTCTGGCGCGTCAAGCCGCTTGAGAAAATCCTCGAAACCGCCGAGAAGAAGGCGCTGACCCGCCAGCTCGGCGCCTTCCAGCTGACCATGCTGGGTATCGGCGCGGTCATCGGCACCGGCATCTTCGTGCTGACCGCCGAAGCCGGGCAGAAGGCCGGCCCCGGCCTGATGATCGCCTTCGTGATCGCCGCGGTCGTCTGTGCACTGGCCGCCCTGGCCTATGCCGAACTGGCCTCGATGATCCCGGTATCCGGTTCGGCCTACACCTACACCTATGGCGTGCTGGGCGAACTGCTGGCCTGGATCGTGGGCTGGGCCCTGGTGCTGGAATACGCGGTGGCCGCCGGCGCGGTCGCGGTGGGCTGGTCGGGCTACATGAATGGCCTGCTCAACAGTGCCGGGTTCGGCCTGCCCGAGGCGCTTCAGGTCGGCCCTCAGGCCGGCGGCGCCTTCAACCTGCTGGCGTTCCTGATCTCGCTGGTGGTGACCGGCCTGCTGGTGCTGGGCACCTCCAAGAGCGCCTGGGTCAACGCGATCCTGGTCTCGTTGAAGATCGTCGCCCTGATCCTGTTCATCGCCGTGTCCGTGCCCGCGGCCAAGGACGCCAACTTCCAGCCGTTCCTGCCGACCGGCTGGGGCAGCCCCATGGGCGGCATCGGCGTGCTGGGGGCAGCCGCCTCGATCTTCTTCGCCTACGTGGGCTTCGATGCGGTTTCCACCGCCGCTGAGGAAACCAAGAACCCCAACCGCAACATCCCCATCGGCCTGATCGGCTCGCTGGTGATCTGCACCCTGTTCTACCTGTTGGTCGGCTACGGCGCGGTCGGTTCGATGGGCGCGCAGCCGCTGATGGACGCGACCGGCGCCGCCCTGGCCCCGGGCAGCACCGAGTTCGCCGCCGCCTGCGCCCTGCCCGAGCACGCTGAAGCCCTGGTCTGCAGCCATGAGCCGCTGGCCCACGTGTTGCGCGTGCTGGGTTTCGCCGGCCTGGGCAACGCCATCGGCATCGTCGCCGCCCTCGCCCTGCCGACGGTCATCCTGATGATGATCTTCGGCCAGACCCGCATCTTCTTCACCATGTCCCGCGACGGCCTGCTGCCGCAGTGGCTGGCCAAGGTGCATCCCAAGTTCCACACCCCGCACCGCATCACCCTGATCACCGGCATCTTCGTGGCGTTGTTCGGGGCGATGTTCCCGGTCGGCATCCTGGCGGACATCTCCAACTCCGGCACGCTGTTCGCCTTCATCATGGTGGCCGTGGGCGTGCTGGTGCTGCGCGTGAAGCAGCCCAACCGCCCGCGTCCGTTCAAGACGCCGCTGGCGTGGCCGATCTGCATCCTGGCCATCGCCGGCTGCCTGCTGCTGTTCGTCAACCTCTCCGGCTACACCATCGCGCTGTTCTTCGGCTGGGCGGTCATCGGCCTGGTCGTGTACTACCTGTACGGCTATCGCCGCAGCCACATGATCCCGGGCAACGAGCCGCCGGACGACGGCGAGTCGATGCCCCCGGAGCCCAAGTTCCACGAAGGCCCCCAGGCCTGATCGGTCCAACGCGGCAACGCATGAATGGAAACGGCGCGGTCACCCGCGCCGTTTCCACATGCGGGTAAAATTCCGCGCATGAACGCCCTGCCCTACGATGCCGCGCGCCTGGACGTGCTGGCCGACGAGATCACCGCCAACGTCGCCGAGCTGGCGCGCCTGGGTTGGACCCCGGCCACCAGCAGCAACTTCTCCGAACGCCTGGACGATCGCCATGCGGCGATCACCGTCTCCGGCGCGGACAAGGGCCGCATGGGCCGCGAGCACATCATGGTGGTGGATTTCGAAGGTGCGCCGGTGGCGACCGACAAGCGCCCTTCGGCCGAGACCCTGCTGCACACCCAGCTGTACAAGCGCTTCCCCGAGGTGGGCTGCGTGCTGCACACCCACTCGCCGGTGCAGACCATCGCCTCGCGCCTGTATGCCGGCGCCGGCCACCTTCGCCTGGAAGGCTACGAGCTGCTCAAGGCCTTCCACGGCAACAGCACCCATGAGATGGCCGTGGACGTGCCGGTGTTCGCCAACACCCAGAACATGCAGGTGCTGGCCGCGCAGGTGGACGCGCTGCTGGACGAGCGCCCGCTGTGGGGCTACCTGATCGATGGCCACGGCCTGTATGCCTGGGGCCGGACCATGGCCGAGGCGCGGCGCCACCTGGAGGCGTTCGAATTCCTGTTCCACTGCGAGCTGGAGCTGCGCAAGCTCGGCTGTCGCAGCTGACGACACCCGATCACTGCGTTCTGCATTGCACCACGCCGCCCGTCGGGCCGGCTTGCTACGCTTCGCGCCCTGCTCCCTTTCCGCCTGGAGTCCCCCATGAGCCGCCTTCGCATCTTTGATCACGCGCAGCCGGAAACCCCGCTTTTCGCCAGCTACGACCCGGACTTCATCGCCACCGAGCTGGAGAAGATCGGGGTGCTGTTCGAGCGCTGGCAGGCGTCCAAGCCGATCGAGCCCGGTGCCTCGCCGCAGGAGGTGATGGACGCCTATCGCGCCGACATCGACCGGTTGGTGACCGAACGCGGCTTTAAGTCCGTCGACGTGGTCAGCATCGCCCCCGACCATCCGGCGCGCGCCGAGATGCGCACCAAGTTCCTGGACGAGCACTTCCACAAGGAAGACGAGGTCCGCTTCTTCGTCGCCGGCTCGGGCCTGTTCACCCTGCACGTGGAGGACAAGGTCTACGAGATCGAATGCGTGAAGAACGATCTGATCGCCGTGCCCGACGGCACCAGGCACTGGTTCGACATGGGCGAGTCGCCGAGTTTCGTGGCGATCCGCTTCTTCACCGAGCCGGATGGCTGGGTGGGCCACTTCACCGGCGAGACCATCGCCGCACGCTTCCCCCGCTACGTACCGGAGTCTTCGCGCTGATGACAACGATCCAGGCCGTCGTCACCGACATCGAAGGCACGACCAGCAGCATCACCTTCGTCAAGGACGTGCTGTTTCCCTATGCGCGCCAGGCGCTCCCCGACTTCGTGGCACGCAACGCCGAGGAACCCGACGTTCGCGCCCTGCTCGATGCCCTGACCGAAGAAGTGCCCGAGGCCGCCGATGACGCGGCACGCGTGGCACTGCTGCAGACCTGGATCGACGAGGACCGCAAGCACACCGTGCTCAAGACCTTGCAGGGGATGATCTGGGAGGCCGGCTATCGCGAGGCCGAGTTCACCTCGCACATGTACCCGGACGCGGTCGAGGCCCTGCAGCGCTGGTATGCCGAAGGCGTGGCGCTGTACGTGTATTCCTCCGGCTCGATCGCCGCGCAGAAGCTGCTGTTCGGCTACAGCGACGCCGGCGACCTGACCCCACTGTTCTCCGGCTTCTTCGACACCACGACCGGGCCCAAGCGCGACACCGCCAGCTACCGTGCGATCGCACAGGCCATCGGCGATGCGCCGGAGGAGATCCTGTTCCTGTCCGACGTGGTCGAGGAGCTGGACGCCGCGCGCCAGGCGGGGCTGCAGACCGTCCTGGTCGACCGCCTCGAGGACTACGCGCAGCCGCGCACCGGCGAGGCCACCGGCGGGCATCCCCGGGTCACCGATTTCAGCCATATCGCACCGGCCTTGGAATAAAGCGGACCACCGCTTTTCGAGAACGATTCGCGTTTCTTCATCGATCGATGTGATGGCCTAGACTGCGCACCGCGTCCTCCGCCAGCAGCCTGCCAGCGAGGACGCGCACCGGTCACCGCCCGCCAGCTTCAGCCAGCCAGCCGACCGCTTCGAACGCCCCGCAAGGGGCGTTTCGCATTTACTGCCCCGTCATTGCGGTCGCCTCGCCCGGTGCGGGCGCCCGGCATACCAGCGGGCGATCACTTCGCGCTCGTCCGGGGTCATCTGCGTGGCATTGCCCATCGGCATGTTGCGCAGCTCCACCACCTGACGGTTGATCCGCTCCGCGTTGTCCTGGACCTGCTGGAAGGTGTCCAGCTTCAGCACCCAGGATGCATAGACCATCTGCATGGCGTGGCTGGAATGGCAGGCCTGGCAGTGCTGCACCACGATCGACATCACCGCCTGCTGCTCCGGCGTCAAGGACTTGGCCGCCATCGGCTGCGCTGTCGGGACTGGCGCGTCCTGCGGCGCTGCGATTTCCCATACGAACACGACGGCGACCAGGCCCACGGCGATCATCGGCAGTGCCCAGGTCCGACGGCCACGGCGCCAGCGCAGCGCGAACCACGCCAGCAGCGCGAATGCGAGCAGCGTGGCAAGGACGGTCAGGCCAATGGCCATGGGCAGGACTTCGAAGACAGGGGCATCGCGAACACGGGAAGGACATCACCACCGTCGGCGCGAGCGCACGGTCAGGCGTGGCATCAGTTTAGCGGGCCGCCACCTCGACGGCCCGCGCGGCCTTGCCCTCAACCGCCGCGATAGGTCGAATAGCCGAACGGCGACACCAGCAGCGGCACGTGGTAGTGGCCCTCCCCGGTGATGCCGAAATCCAGCGCGATGACGTCGAGAAACGGCGGCTCCGGCAGTGTGGCGCCTGCGCTGCGGAAATAGTCGGCCACCGCGAACACCAGCCGGTAGCGCCCCGCCGCCAGGACATGCTCGCGCAGCGCCGGGCAGCGGCCATCGGCGTCGGTCACGCCCTGCCACAGCGCGGTGCCGGCGCCATCCAGCAACTGCACGGCCACCCCCGCCGCCGGGCCTCCGCGACTGGTGTCCAGCACATGGGTGGAAAGCGAGGTCATGCCGCGGACTCCTGAAGGGGCGGCCACTGGCCGGTGAATTCTTCCTCGTCGAAGGCCAGGAAGTCATGCACCACAGCCTGGCGATCATCGACGAACAACTGGTTGGCCACCGCCTGCGCCAGCCGCGGCAGCGCGTACTTCAGGCCCGACAACGCCGCAGCCGACAACCCCAGGTTGATCAGCGCCGAATAGTTGAACGCGAACAGGCCATGCAAGTGCGCCGCGGCCTGCGCCTCGCGCGGCTGCAGCTCGAAGCCAGGTCCCAGATAGGGATGCGCATCGAGCAGCGGGTTGGCGAGCTCCGCTGGCGGCGTGTAGCGGTCGCGCCAGCGGGCGATGCCCGGCGCCAGTTCGGCCAGCTCCGGACGCAGATCCGGATCGGTCACCAGTCCGGTGGCGATGGCCAGGAAATCGAATACCTGCTCGCCCTGCGGCGTGGTTACCACGGCCTTGCCGTCGCGTTCTGCAACCGACAGCCACGGCGCGCCCAGGTGCAGGTGGAAGCCTGGCATCGCCACCGCGCGGGCGTAGGTGTCGTTGGTCGGCGGCTGGTTGCGGGCGAAGAAGCTCGCCATCAGCGCGTACTTGTCGGCATCGGGCAGCGCGGGGAAGCGCGCGATGATGCCGGCCTGTTCCATGTGCCGGATCGGATTGACCCGCGGCAGCTGCGCGCGACGCACGAACACATGCGCCTGCGCGACACCCCGCTGCAGCGCGTACTGCGCGTTGTCGAACGAGGACGCGCCCCCGCCGAGGATGCCGATGCGCTTGCCGGCCAGCCTGTCGTAGTCCAGCGGACCGGAAGTGTGGGCGTACAGCGTGGGCGGCAGGTTGTCCGACACGAACCTGGGCACCACCCATTGCCCGCCGCCCTGGATGCCGGTGGCCAGGATCACCTTGCGCGCCAGCAGCACGCCGCCACCGTCCAGGTGCAGGCGATGCAGGCCGGATTCGGGCAGCGGCTCGACGCGGACCAGCCGCGTGTCGTTGCGCACCGGGAGCTCCAGAACGCGCCGATACCAGCGCAGGTAGGCCATCCAGTCCTCGCGCGGGATCTTGTCCAGCGCCTCCCAGCCGGCGGCGCCGTGCTGGGCCTCCCACCAGCTGCGGAAGGTCAGCGATGGAATCCCCAGGTCGATCGAGGTGATCTGCTTGGGCGTGCGCAGGGTGACCATGCGCGCGTAGCTAACCCAGGGGCCTTCGCGGCCTTCCGGACACTCGTCGATGACCAGCAGGTTGGAGACCCGCTCGCGCATCAGCGCGAACGCGGCGCCCAGCCCGCTCTGTCCACCGCCGACGATGACCACGTCGAAGACATGGCCCGCGTCGCTGGCGCGCGGACGCGTCCAGTCGGGCTTGCCGTGGTCCAGGCAGGCCAGGTCATGGGCGACACGGCGTTCCAGCTCGGCCAGGCTCACGCGTGCGTGCCCTCCAGCGAGACGTGCGCGGACACGACCTTCCAGCCCTCGGCAAAGCGCACCCAACTCTGGCTCTGGCGGCCGCGCCGGGTGGCGCCTTCGCGGAAGAACTCCGCGTTGGCGGTGGCGAAGTCGCGCCCGAACGTGGCGATCTCTACCCGTCCGAGCCTGCGCTGAGGCGAGCCGCCGCGCCCGACGCGGAACGCGCGGATCTCCTCGATGCCGTACAGCACCTCGCCCACCCCGTAGCGCACCGTGGTCGGCGCGGCATGGAACAGGCGGTCCATCGCGGCGATGTCGTCGGCCATCAGCGCCTGCTCGTAGGCGTCGAAGGCGGCGCGGACCTCGGCCACGATGGCCGGGTCATTGATCGTGGGCTCGCCCATTGCACTCATGCGGCCAGTTCCGCGTTCCAGGCGGCCAAGGCGGCTTCCACGCCGGCGCCCGGCGGGCAGGTGAAGCCCTCCATGCGCAGCACGGTCTCCAGCGCGCCCAGGGTGATCAGCACCTTGTGCTTGGCCGCGTTGTAGCCCATCGCGCCGATGCGCCAGACCTTGCCCTGCAGCGGACCGAAGGCGGTGCCGATCTCGATCTCGAAATCCTCGCGCATGCGCTTGCGCACCGCTTCGCCATCCACGCCGGTGGGGATCACCAGGCCGGTGACGTTGGTCATGCGATGGGCATCGTCGCCGAACACCTCCAGCCCCAGCGCCCGCGCGCCCGCGGTGACCGCCGCACCGGCGGCGCGATGGCGCGTGTAGCGGCGTTCCAGGCCTTCCTGCAGCACCACGCGCGCGCACTCGCGGGCGCCGTAGAGCATGCTGGTAGCCTCGGTGTGGTGGTTCAGGCGCTTGTCCGACCAGTAGTCCATGACCATCGCCAGGTCAAAATAGTTGGACAGGATGCGCGGGCCATCGCCATCGTCGATGTCATCGCGCGCGATGCCGCGCTCGACATGACGCCGCGCGAAGATGTGCGCAGCGGCCGCCTCGGACACGGTGATCGGCGCCGAGCCCGACGGTCCGCCCAGGCACTTCTGCAGACCGCCGCTGACCACGTCGACCTCCCAGCGATCGGCCGCGATCTCCATGCCACCGATGGTCGCGGTGGCATCCACGTAGGACAGCGCGCCGTACTGCCTGCACAGCGCGCCGAAGCCCTCCAGCGGCTGGGCCATGGTGGTGGAGGTATCGCCATGGATGGTCGCCACGACTTTGGGCCGCACGCGCTTGAGCGCGTCCTCGATGACGTCCAGCGGCACCACCTCGCCCCAGCGCGCTTCGACGGTTTCGATCTTCGCGCCGATGCGGCCCAGGATCTCCCCCAGCAGCAGGCCGAAGCGGCCGAAGTTCACCACCAGCACGGTGTCGCCCGGCGCCACCAGCGAGACCAGCGCCGCCTCGATGCCGGCGCGCGCGGTGCCGTCGATCAGGAAGGTCTGTGCGTTGCGCGTGCCGAAGATCGGACGGTACAGCGCCATGACCTCGTTCATGTACGCGGTCATCTCCGGATCGAACTGCCCCAGCAGGTCGGCGGACATGGCGCGCAGCACGCGCGGGTGGGCGTTGACCGGGCCAGGGCCCATCAGCAGGCGCTGGGGGGGATCGATCTCGCCAAAAACGTCAGTTGCCACGGGTTGCTCCCAATCGTTCGATGAAATCCAGCATGGCCGCCACGGCCGCGCCGGCGTCGGCCGCGCGCGCGCGCTCGGCCGGGTTGTGTGAGATGCCGCCGTCGCAGCGGATGAACAGCATCGCGGTCGGGCACAGGGCGCGCATCACCATCGCGTCGTGCCCCGCACCGGACACCAGCCGGCGCGGCGCGATGTCCTGCGCCTGCACCGCCTGCGCCAGCAGCTCGATCAGATGCACATCGCAGGGGCTGGCGGCCAGGTCCTGCACCTGCGTGGCTTCGACCTGGATACCGCGCGCAGCGGCGATGGCCTCGAAGCGGCGCAGGATGTCTGCCGCGCCGGCATCACGCGTGGCGTTGTCCCCCGTGCGCACGTCCAGCGAAAACGTCACCCGTCCTGGCACCACATTGGTCGCGCCCGGCAACACCTGCAGGCGGCCGACGGTGGCGACCAGGTCGCTGTCCGCCTCGCGCGCCACCGCCTCGACCGCCAACACGCACTCAGCGGCGGCGGTGAGCGCGTCCAAGCGCAGCGGCATCGGCGAGGTGCCGGCATGGCCAGCGCGCCCACGCACGCTCACTTCGAAGCGCAGCTGCGCGGCGATCCCGGTGACCACGCCCAGGGCCAGGCCTTCGGCCTCCAGCACCGGGCCCTGTTCAATATGCGCCTCGAGATAGCCGATCACCTCATCGCTGCGGCGCGCGGCCTGCCCGAGTTGGGTCGGGTCGAGCTCCCAGGCCCGCAGCGCCTGCGCGACCGACACGCCGGCCGCGTCGGCCACCCCGTCGATGGCATCTGGCGCGAGCGTGCCGGCCACCGCGCGGCTGGTGAACATGGAGGCGGGAAAGCGCGAGCCTTCCTCGTCGCCGAAGGCGATCACCTCGATGGCGAACGGCAGACGAATGCCTTCGGCCTGCAGCCAGGCCACGCACTCGATGCCGAGCACGATGCCCAGCGGCCCGTCATAGCGGCCGGCGTCACGCACGCTGTCCAGGTGACTGCCGATCAGCAGCGCCGGCGCGTGTGGCGTATCGCCTTCGTAGCGGCCGATCAGGTTGCTGGCCGCGTCCATGCGCACGGCCATGCCGGCCTCACGCATCCATTCGGCCACTCGGGCCTGCGCGGCGCGATGGGCCGGCGTGAGCCAGGCCCGATACAGCCCGGTGTCCGAATCGGTGAACGGCGCCACGCCCAGCGCATCGCAGCGGGCGATGGCGCGCGCGCCGGCCTCGGCGTGCGTCAGGGCGGGCGCGGCACTCATGGCTGCGCCTGCTTCGGCACCGCAGCGGGTGCCAGGGCGGCTTCCACCAGCTTGAGCACACCAGCCTTGTCCACGTCCAGGCAGGCGGTGGCGTTCGGTGCACCGGCGCCGACGCGGGTCATGCCGTCATCCTCCACGGTGATATGCAGCGGCACCGGCTTGCACACCGACGGCGCCAGCAGGCGCGCGACCGGGACCACGTCGAACAGCGTGGGCGTGGTGCCCCACGGGCTGCGCTCGGCCCACAGCGCGTACAGCGCCGACAGCGGCGCGGCATACGGCGTGTGCGCGGCGAAGATCCGCGCCTGCAGCGGCGCCGGCAGCGCGATCTCGGTCGAGTCCAGCGGCTGCACTTCCACCTTCACTCCGCTGGCCAGCAGGTCGCGCAGGGCCTGCGGCGCCAGCTTGATGTTGTATTCGGCGCTGGGCGTGTCCGAGTTGGTGCCCGCCTGCGGGCCGTAGCCACGATGGATCGAGCCGCCCATCAGGATCACTTGCTTGAGGCGCGCGAAGGTCCGCGGGTCCTGCTTCAGCGCGGCATCGACGGTGGTCAGCGGTCCCAGCGCCAGCAGGGTCACCGTGCCGGCAGGGGCGCGCTTGAGGGTCGCCAGCAGGGCATCGACGCCATCGCTGCGCACCTGCGGCGCGGGGCTGCGCAGCCAGCCGGCCTGCCCGATCTCGCCTTCGCGCGTGCCGATGGCCGGGCCAGCGGCCAACGGGACATCCGCATGCCCGGTGTCATGCAGCAGCTGGGCGATCAACTGCGCGCGGGTCTGCGTGTCGCCGTAGGTGGTGGTGACTAGCAACGGCTTGAGGCGTGGCGAGGCCAGCACCAGCGACAGCGCGAAGCCGTCATCGATGTCGGTGCCGAAGTCGTTATCCACAATCACCGGGATCGGCGCGGGCTTCGCCGCCTCGGCCGCGCAGGCCAAGCTTGTATGCAGCAGCAGGACAGCCGCAAGGGCGAGCGCTTGCAGGCCACGGCGCGGTCGCACGTTGCGCATACCGGAGTTGGAACGAAAGGAATTCAAGGACATGGATTGCATCGAGGAAACGGCGGGCCGGCCATGATGCGCTGCGGGCGTCAGGCTCACCATCCGGCCACCGCACCATCGCTGCGCGGATCGCTCGCGCCGCTCAGTGTGCCGTCCGCTTCGCGCACCAACGCGCCGGCATGGCCCATGACCGAGGTATAGGCCGGCAGCAGTTCGACGTGGTGGCCGGCGGCGCGCAGCGCTTCGACCACGGCCGGATCGAAGCGGTCCTCCAGCTTCAGTGAGGTGCTGTCCTCGCCCCAGGTACGGCCCAGCAGCCAGCGCGGCGCGCTGACCGCCTGCTGCAGTGGCATGCCGAAGCGCGCGTAGCGGCTGAACACCGCCGCCTGCGTCTGCGGCTGGCCTTCCCCGCCCATCGTGCCGTAGCTCATCACCCGGCCATCGTCGAACACCGCCAGCGCGGGATTGAGCGTGTGGAACGGCTTGCGTCCGGGTTTGAGCGCGTTCCAGCCATCGGGCGCCAAACGGAAGCTGCAGCCACGGTTCTGCCAGGTGATGCCGCTGCCCGGCAGCACCAGTCCGGAGCCGAATTCGAAATAGGTGGACTGGATGCAGCTCACCGCCTGCCCGCGCGCATCGATGGCGCCGAACCAGCAGGTGTCGCCGGCCTGCGAGGGCTGCGGCCATGGCAGCGCCTGGCGCGGATCGATGCGCGCGGCCAGCGCATCGAGCGCGGCTGCATCGTCGAGCAGCGCCTGCGCATCCAGCGTCATCCACGCCGGATCGCCAACATGTTGATCGCGGATCAGGAACGCTTGCTTGGTCGCCTCGACCAGCCCGTGCAGGTGCGCGAAGCCCTCGCCTTCGGCCACGTCCAGCCGCTCGAACAGCGCCAGGATCAGCAGCGAGGCCAGGCCCTGCGTCGGTGGCGCGTGGTTGTAGAGCGTGGCCGCGCGCAGGCGGACCTGCAGCGGCACGCTGGCTTCTGCGCGATGCGTTTTGAGGTCGTCCAGCGTGAGCGGGCTGCCCAGCGCCTGCAAGTCGGTGGCGAGATCTTCGCCCAGCGCACCACGGTAGAAATCGTCCAGGCCTGCGCCCGCCAGCTGTTGCAGCGTGGAGGCCAGCGCGGGCTGGCGCAGCAGCTCGCCTTCGCGCAGCGGGCGGCCTTCAGGTTCGAAGGTGGCCGCGTAGGCGCCGGGCTGCACGCGCAGTTCAGCGCCCTTGCTCGCCGCGATCTGCGCGCCGCCGGCGGTGACCGGCACGCCGGCCTGGGCGTGGTGGATGGCATCTTCCAGCAGGCGCGCCAGCGGCAGGCGGTTGCCCTCGCCTTCCAGCGCCTTGGCCCAGCCAGAGACCGTGCCGGCCACGGTGTTGGCCGCGCCCGGGCCGCGCCAGGGGATCGTCTCCTGGCCGGCATAGAACGCCAGCCTTGCCGCCTGTGCGCTGCGCCCGCAGGCATCGATGGCGTGCATGCGGCCATCGGCTTCGCGGACCAGCCAGAAGCCATCGCCGCCCAGCCCGGTCATGTGCGGATACACCACCGCCAGCGTCGCGGCGATGGCCACGCAGGCTTCGACCGCGGTGCCGCCGTCGCGCAGCACATCGCGTCCGGCCTGCGCGGCCAGATGGTGCGGGGCCACGGCCATGCCGCGACGGGCACGCAAGGTGTGCAGCATCAGGCGATCCCTCCGGCCGGGGCATGCACGCCGGTGAGGCCGCGGGCCTCCAGCGTGCGGGCCACGGCGAACAGCCGGTCCTCGCACCCGGGCGCGGCAATCAGCTGCACGCCCAGCGGCAGCTGCCCGGGGCGCCACAGCGGCGCGGCCAGCACCGGGCATCCGGCCAGGCCCAGCGGCTGGGTGAAGATGCCCAGGTTCGCGCGTGCCGACACCGGCTGGCCGTCGATCTCGATGGTGGCCTGGTCGATGCGTGGCGCCACGCAGGGCACGGCCGGGGCGATCAGCACATCCACCTGGTCCCACAGCCGCGCCATCGCCGCGCGGAACCACGCCGCGAAGTGCTGGACCTGCGCCAGCACCGGGGCGGGCTGCAACATTCCCGCCAGCAGCCGGTCACGCACGGCCGGATCGAAGCCATCCGGATGATCCTGCAGCGCCTGTCGATGCAGCCACGCGCCCTCGATCGCGGTCATGACGAAGGCCGCCATGCGTGAGTGCCTCGCCTCTGGCAGTTCGAGCGTGTCCTGAACATTCAACGCCGCCGCGATGGCATCCAGCCCGGCACGCAGGTCCGGATCCAGGTTCGCGTCGAACCAACCGCCCAGCCGCGCGATGCGCAGGCCCGCCACCTCGACCGGCGCCAGCGCCGCCTCGGCCATCACTTCATGCACGGTCTGCAGCACGTCCAGCGAGCGCGCGAATGGCCCGGCCACGTCCAGCGCATCCACGAACGGAAACACCCCCTCCAGCGGCACCTGCCCATGCGTGCTGCGCAAGCCATAGACGCCACACAGCGCGGCCGGCACGCGGATCGAGCCGTTGGTGTCCGAGCCCAGCGCGAACGGCACCAGCCCCGCTGCCACTGCCGCCGCAGAACCACCCGACGAGCCACCCGCCAGCCGCTGCACATCATGCGGATTGCGCGTGGTGCCGAAGTGCGCGTTGACCGTGGCGAAGCCATAGGCGAATTCGTCCATGTTGGTCGTGCCCACCAGCACCGCGCCGGCCTGCTTGAGTCGGCGCACGACTTCGGCATCGCGCGTGGCAGGCGCCGCGTCGATCCGCATCGCCGCGCCGGCGGTGGTGGTCAGACGGGCCACGTCGAACAGGTCCTTGACCGCGAACGGCACGCCGGCCAGCGGCGCCTCGGTACTCGCATTGGAGGTACTGCCGGCCTCGAAGATGCGGGTAAAGGCCACCAGTTCCGGGTTGCGCGCGTGCAGCGTGGCGACCAGCCCGGGCAACTCCACGCGCTGGTCGGCGGCCACATCGCCCGCCGCCGGCACCGGTGAGAAATCAAAGCTGGCCAGCGCGTCCACGTAGCCGGCCAGCAATTCAAGGTTCTGGGACACGCCGGGGCGCGTCGAAGGGTCTGTCATGTTCACAGGGCCAATGTAAGACGCGGGCTGCGGCTGCGCGAGCAGCACACGGTGATCTGGCGGTTGCCCGCCTTCTCCGTCTCGCTCTGCACCGAGTCGCGATGGTCCGGCATGCCTTCGACCACGTCGGTCAGGCAGGCGCCGCAGATCCCCATCTCGCACGACAGGCTCAGCGGCACACCGGCCTCCCCCAGCACCTGGGCGATGGTGCGATCGGCCGGCACGCAGTAAACCTGCCCGGAGGACGCCAGCTGCACCTCGAACGCCGCATCCTGCGCGGCCGCATCGGCCGACGGCACCGGCACCACTGGGGCGAAGGCCTCGCTGTGGATGCGCGACGCGTCCCACCCCCGCGCCTGCGCGGCGGCGGTGATGTGGTCCATGAAGGCCGCCGGCCCGCACAGGTAGAGCTGATGGTCGTTCCCTGCCCCGTCCAGCGCCCCGGGCAGCACCTGGCGCGCGTCGCGGCCTTCCTCGGCGCTGTGCAGGTGCACGCGATCGCCCAGCTCGCCCTGCAGCTGGCGCAGGAAGGCGATCTCCTGTCGGCTGCGCACGTAGTAATGCAGTTCGAAGGATGCCCCGCCCGCCAGCAGCTGGTGGGCCATCGCCAGCAGCGGGGTGATGCCGATGCCGCCGGCCACCAGCACGTGGTGGCCGCCGGGCATCAGCGCGAACAGGTTGCGCGGTGTGGAAATGGTCAGCGCCTGGCCCACGCGCAGGCGCTCGTGCACGCTGGCCGAACCCCCGCGCGAGGCCGGCTCCCGGCGCACGCACAACACGTAGCGCGAGCGGTCGGCTGGCGGGCTGGCGATCGAATACTGGCGGATCAATCCGCCCGGCAGATGCACGTCCACGTGCGCGCCGGCCTCGAACGCCGGCAGCGCCGCGCCATCGGCGCGCATCAGTTCCACCGCCACGTTGCCCGCGCCCTGGCGGCTCATGGCGTCGATCACGACCTCCAGCGCCTCCATCGCCATCAGACCAGGAAGAACTCGCCGAAGCCCATCTTCTTCAGGCCGCGACGGTAGGCGATGGAACTGCGGTCGGCGGGGATGTGCGCTTCCAGCGCCATGTCCAGCGGCAGGCGCTCGGGCCGCTGCAACTCCACCATCGCCCGATCCTCCTCGAAGATGCACAGGTTGAACGCGTGCACCTCTTCCACCGGCTGCTCCAGGTTGAAGTTGCGCGCGATCGGCACGAACAGCCGTGTCTTGCGCGCCGACACCGGCGAGGCGCAGTTGAGGATCACCAGCCGCTGCTCGCCCGGGAAATGGATGGTCAGCGAGGCGGTGAACGGCAGGTGCGTCTCGAACCGCCGCAGCCAGGCGAAGTCGGCCGGCGCCAGGTGGCGGAAACCTTCGCTGTAGTTGCTCACGCTGCTGATGTAGTCGGCGCGGAAGCCGTGCTCGGTCTCCACCGTGGTGTAATCGGGCACCAATTGGTTGTCCGGATCGGCGAAGGTGTCGGTGTGGATCCAGGCGAAGTGCGCCACATCCAGGAAGCCTTCCACCTGGCGGCCGGCAAAGCCGTTGATGTCGAAGCCCGGGCAGTTGATCTGCTGGAAGCCGGCATCGTCCCAGTGCGGCATCACCGGCAACGGCGCCGGGCTGTCGGCGTCTGGCGCCAGGCACACCCAGACCAGGCCGTAGCGCTCCACCGCCGGATACGTGGCCAGGTTCAACTTGGCCGGGATCGCCTGATTGGGGCTGGAGGGAATGCGGTTGCAGCGCCCGCCCGCGCCAAAACGCAGGCCATGGTACGGGCACACCACGCCTTCTTCGTCGTGACTGCCCATGCTCAGCGGCACGCCGCGGTGCGGGCACACATCGCGCGCCACCACCACCTCGCCCTTGACCCGGTACACCACCAGCGCCTCGTCCAGCAGCGTGGCCTTGGACGGCGCGCCAGTGATCTTGCTGGCGTTGGCCACCGGGTGCCACTGGCGGGCCAGCAGCTGCCAGTCGCCTGGCGTGAAGGTGCTGCCCGGCGGCAACGGGCTGTGCGGATTGGCGGGATGGGGAACGGCGGACATGGCGCGGCGACCTGGCGAAAAACGCGGGAGTGCGGGGTTGCGGCCCTACCTTGCGACGCGGCGCTTGTTGCAGTCCATTCAAGATTTTTCAATCATGCGTTGCAAAAAACAGAACAGGCCAACCCCGTGCTGCCCTTCTCCCGCTTCGCCAGCTACTTCATCGAGGTCGCCCGCCTGGGCAACCTGCGCAAGGCCGCCGAGGTGCTGCATGTCTCGCCTTCGGCCATCCACCGACAGATCCAGGGCGCCGAGCAGCAGCTGGAGGTGGAGCTGTTCGAGCGCCTGCCCACCGGCATGAAGCTCACCGCCGCCGGCGAGCTGCTGCTGGGCGACCTGCGCCGCTGGCGCAAGGAGCACACCCGCACCCTGGAGCGCGTGGGCGACCTGCGCGGCCTGCGCCGCGGCCACGTCAGCATCGCCCTGATCGACGCCCTGAGCGAAGGCTTCGTGCCCCAGCTGCTGGCCGAGCTGACCCGCGAGTACCCCGGCTTCTCCTTCGACCTGCGCGTGGTGGGCAACCGCTACGCCAGCGAGCAGGTCGCCGCGGCCGAGGTCGACTTCGGCCTGCTGCTCGACCCGGTGGAGCACGGCAACCTGGAGGTTCGCGCGGCCATCGACATCCCTGTCGGCGCCGTGCTGCCGCCCGGCCACGCCTTGGCCCGCGAAACCACTATCGCCATGAGCCGCCTGCTGGACGAACGCCTGCTGGTGCCCGCCGCCCCGCTGGTCATCGAGGAGCGCACCCGCAGCCTGTACGTCCGCCACGGCGTCGACCCGCGCCGCGTCACCACCTGCAACGACACCCGCCTGATCCGCTCATTGATCCGCGACGGCGGCGGCGTCGGCATCCTGAGCCTGGTCGACGTGGCGCATGACGTGGAACAAGGCCAGCTCGCCTTCGTCCCCCTGCATGGCTGGCAGGCGCGGCCGCTACAGCTGGCGGTGTGTACCGCGCCCAGGCGTCAGCCGAGCCGCGCGGCGCAGTTGGTACTGGCGCAGATGGTGGGGGCGTTGCAGGGGTTGCCGGGGCGCCTCGTGGGGAAGCCAACGAAGAAGATCGGTGTCAGAAAGACGCGAAGCAGCTGAAAGCGCCAGCGCCCGCTCCGTTCGTCATTCCCGCGAAGGCGGGAATCCAGCGACTGTAACTAGCCACAGAGATAGATGAGGAAAGTGCAGTTTGCCCCATGTTTCGCCAACCAACTTTTTTTTTTTTTTTGGGGGGGGGGGGGGGGGGGGGCAGATTCACCTTTGAAGTGCAATTTCCCATGACCGAAGTGGGCCAGGCGCCGTAGGCTGGCTGCGACGTCCCCCCCGCCTTCAGTAGCGGGGCTTTTTAGAGTCCCGGTTTTCCGGGGGTGGGTCAGCGGCGGGGTGCTGGTGACCATGAACGAGCGGGTCGGCGGCCTGCTACGGCTGGGCTGGAGCCCTTGCGGACGTGCCGCTGGCGCAGCAGGTCCAGACCCTGACCAGTGATCGTGGCAGCGAGTTTGCCGAAGGCGCCTTCATCGAGCGGATGTTGGGTGCGGCGATGTACATGGCCGACCCGCACGCCCCCTGGCAGCGGGCGCGCAATGAGCATCTCAATGGGCTGCTTCGGCAATACTTCCCGCGCTCGCGCGACTTCAGTGCGATCGAGCCGGATGAAATCCAGCGCGTGGAAAACCTGCTCAACAACCGGCCTCGGAAGCGATTGAAATATCTGACCCCGGCCGAGGTCTTCTTCAATCACCAACGCGTTGCACTTCAAGGTTGAATCCGCCGGGGTTCTTCAGGACCGACTACCTTGCCTTTCTGTCGAAAAGAACCTTTCCGAGATCAGGTTCAGATACCGCAGTAAAGGAAGCCAGTTGTTGTGGTACTGAGCCTCCCTGACCCTCAAAATATAGCCACCATCGGAGATGGCGCTGGTCTCGTAGATGGGCAGGTAGACTTTGTTTACCCTGGCGTCATTCAGATGCCAGTTGAAAAATACCCTTGCCAACCGCCCATTGCCGTCAAGAAATGGGTGCACCGTCATTAGCGCCACAAGACAATAGGCAGCTGCCAGTCCCGCGCTGACTTCGTTGATTCTGGACCAAGTAGCGGCAACTTCCTCAAGAGAGGCTGCAATTGAACCAGCGTCCGGGTACACGATCTTGGAGCCAATTCGGTCCGGGAGTGTAGTCACTGACCGAGTTCGAAAGCCATCCTCAAGATCACCTAGGCTTGCGCGCAACCACAGGCAGAATTCCATAAACCCAAGAGGGACATCGGCAGATAAGGTCGCCGCTCTGGGAAATACGTTGCTGTTCAAGAACGAATATTCTAGTTGCGTTCTAGAATCATCTTTGAATTCCGTTTTGTTGGATGCAACGAAGGGAGATAGTCGATGAGCGAGCTCCGCCTTCGAAAATAGTCCTGTTTCAATGCGCTGTCGAGCGTCTAAGCTCACCCAATGAGCAGCGCGCTCCATGCAGGCATGGTCGGCATTACGGAAGTGTGCTTCTAAAAAGTCAGCTTCAATCAATACTTCAGGTGGCAATGCTTCAATCGCGGGGAACACAATTAATTTGGCCTTGATGTCCATGTCCGGAAGCCCTAGGAACCTAGCAGCCTGGCATCCCTAATGAATTGTTCACGCCAATCGATGGAGGAATGATCGGCTTGGCGAGATATAAGCGGGATATTGATCGCTTTAAACTGGCGCCTAGAAATATCGAGATAAGACTTGATCGCGCTCAGTACGCTCTGCTCGGACGAAAGGAAGGATTCGTATGTCACTCTTAGCGGCAGGACGCCTGTCACGGCAAATGCCCGTTCCCATGCCAACTTCTGCTGTTTGATCAAGCGCATGCACCAGCAGATGTGCTCGTAGTCGTACTCGACAATCGGCGTATTGGGAACATCTGCGAACCAAACTTTTGATCGAATGGCTTTTGAATATGAAATTACTTGACCAAGCTCATCCTCCCTAGTGAGATAAATGACATAGTTCGGTTTCAAAGTGGATAAAAAAAGTGGGGCACGCTTTGCGATATCAACGTAGTTCGACGTGAACATCTTGAATCCAAAAACGCCGTTCGCTGTTGTCCGCAAGCTCATGACCTTCTCCCAATAAGAAGATAAGTCTGTCCCACCAATATCGCCTCCATAGCCAAGTCGCTTCAAAAGCCGGCCCGATGCTCTAAAGTTCAAATACTCCATAGGCGCGCCCAGGGCACCTGAACGCCACATCCTTAGTGCGCAGTATGTGCTCCCTGAGCGTGGCACTGTTGCGAGCATATATCGCTTGTCTGCTCTTGTAGCCTCACCCAAATCCATTTGCTCGTCATAGTACAAGTTGGCGAGATGGCTTTTATGCGATGACATGCGTATAGTTGATCTTTAGTTAACGTATTTCTCTTCAATCTTGAATTTTGTGTAATGGTGATCGGCCGAGATCACGCTATTGGCCCACTTGAGCGCGCCCACCGACGTTGCCGATGTTTTGGACTTCGAGTCACGATAGAATATCGTGAGCGTCGGTAAGTTGTCGCAATAGTTGGCTGAGGTGGTTGTGCCATCAGATTCTTTCGTTTCGCCACACCTGACTGCCAAAAATCCCGCGGCAAGGATGTTGGCACCGGTCGCGTCTGTCACAGCAAAGGCTTTATTCGCTGCGCAATTGTGTGGTTCGCAACCGCTATAAATCCTCTGGCCGTTCGATACCGAATATTCGGCACCAGGTACGCCAGCGAACACTTTTTTGAACTGCTGAGATACGTCATCTGACGCGCTAATATTGGCGTTCTTGCTAGTGGATTGGATCTGGCTTGAAGTATTAATCTTGCCTTTCTTGCCCCAGAAGAAATTCTCTGAGTTGTTCAACAGGTCCTGTCGGGTTCCATCGCTTGCCCATTTTGTGTTGTCGACTTTGCTGTTGACCTGCGCCTGCCCAGAAATGGCAGGGTGAGATGACAGGCCCATGAGTACTATGAGAGAAGTGGAAGCTATCCTGAGCTTATTCATTATCGCTATCTCCGACTATTGGTCGTGTTTCAGGGGCACTGGCCGTTGATGGAATCACTAGGCAATGATTTTGCAGTAATCGCGCTGCCAAGCTTGGTTGCATCACCGGCGTGGCGCGGATCCGTGGTGCCATTGGAATACCAATGGTTGAGCTCATTCTCAGCATCGGCCCACCTTCCAGATGTTATTTCTCCCCAAAAATTTGGAGCGGATGACGCTAGATTGGGTCCGCTTGGATACGAAGCGTCCACAATCACTGTTTGAGCCGGCTCGGGAAGCTGTCCGAAAGTCATTCCAGAGGTCGCTGCATCAAAGTTGGTTGATACAGTTGTTGTTGTGGAGGCCATTAGGATGTTCGACAGCGTCGTTGCGTCTGGAGTCGTAAGCACAGGAGGGCCGCCATTTGCGGCGATTGCGTTGACCGCATCTTGTCCTTTCAATCCAAAAAAAGGCGTCAAGGTGTTGATGATGTTTTGCGGGACATTCAAGGCTGTTAGTCCAGCGGCGCTTTGTTGCCCCAAGTCAACGCCGGCGCCAATGGTGACACCCGAATTGGGGTAGTCAGTCACCGATAGAGTATAGCCGTCGGTTTTAACCCCGCCTTCATTTGCGAAGATGTAGGAAGAATCTGTTCTGATGGCACTGGCGAGCGGCGTATAACAGTGATCGGGGTCAAAGGAACCACCACCACCACTTCCCGGGTTACCACTACCATCTCCAGGGCCACTCGGCCCGCCTGGATCGCCACCAGGTGGCGCAGTCGTCACGACAACCGGGGGAAGATCCGACGTATCGTTAGCCCCCATTATAAGCTCGACCTCCTCCACGGTCAGGGGACGCATCTCGGTCCCGAGCGCTGAGGTTTCGGGGTCTAAAGATACTTGGTCGCTCGTAGTGTTTTGAGCGACGTTCGTGCTTGGAATATTTTGCTTTATTTCAGATTGAGAAGCTTCTGAGGATGATGCTTCAATAAAACCTGCAATAGCTATCAGTATTGCTACTGATAATTTTCGCCTATCCATTAACAACTCCTTTGTCTGAGTTGAGCGAGCTCAACCGGATCCTCCCTGACATTTTTGTAATGTGCTTTCTTTTCCTTGCGTTGCCTCGATGTGGCGCGGTGCAACACATCGAGCAATAAATGCAATGGGGTAAGCGTCTATGACGATGATGGTCGTAGTTGCGCCGGCTGAGTTCAAAGCGCGCTTGTGCCCTGGGAATTTTGACATCTCGACCGCTTGGGACATGCCCAAATCCGCGTTCCAGTCGCACCTAGTGTGGTGTCTCAAAAATAACTTGAACTTGAAGCGCCCTCGTTCCTTCGAGTCACTCAGAAGCAGAGGTAGTTGTTGATTGTGCCATTGCCAATCGCATGGGCGGCAACCCGCCGAGCGACCGATGTGGTCGCTGGTGGTTGTATCGATGGCGCCAGTCCTCGGCCATGCGACGCACTTCATCGAGCGTGGTGAACATGAAGCGGTCCAGCACTTCGGTGCGGAAGGTGCGGTTGAAGCGTTCGATGTAGGCGTTCTGGGTGTGCTTGCCGGGCTGGATGTGGATCAGGGTGACGCCGTGCTGCTGTGCCCACTGCCTGAGCGCGGCGCTGATAAACTCCGGGCCGTTGTCTAGGCGCAGTCGCCTTGGGGCACCACGCAGCTCGACCAACTCGTCCAATGCGCGGATGACCCGTGCCGAGGGCAGGCTGGTGTCGATTTCGATCTTCGTCGATTCGCGATTGAAGTCATCGTTGATGTTGAAAGTGCGAAAGCGATGCCCAGACCACAGTGCATCGGACATGAAGTCCGAAAACAGGGGTCAGAGTGCGGTTTTTTGATGAAGCACTTCGCTCTGTGAGCTGGTGCAGCGGCATCGAGCCACGCACAGCAACCATCTCGAACATTGTGCGCCGCACCACCCTCCGGCTAACTTCAACGCTCGCCCCTCCCGAGCCTGCCGACGTCACGCGCCCTGCCCTCGCCTTCGCCCATCGATGCGGTGCCCCCAGCTGGGCCGTGGTTGCTGCTGGCGTGCAGCATGTGCTGGTGATGTATGCCGGGGCGGTGGCGGTGCGATAACGGGGTCAGGTTCACTTAGGTGGACCTGCGCGTGGTGGGCAACCGCTACGCCAGCGAGCAGGTCGCCGCGGCCGAGGTCGACTTCGGGTTGCTGCTGGACCCGGTGGAACACGGCAACCTGGAGGTCCGCGCGGCCATCGACATCCCCGTCGGCGCCGTGCTGCTGCCCGGCCACGCCCTGGCTGGCGAAACCACCCTGGCCATGAGTCGCCTGCTGGACGAACGCTTGCTGGTGCCCGCCGCCCCGCTGGTGATCGAGGAACGCACCCGCAGCCTGTACGTCCGCCACGGCGTCGACCCGCGCCGCGTCACCACCTGCAACGACACCCGCCTGATCCGCTCACTCATCCGCGATGGCGGCGGCGTCGGCATCCTGAGCCTGGTCGACGTGGCGCATGACGTGGAAAAAGGCCAGCTCGCCTTCGTCCCCCTGCACGGCTGGCAGGCCCGGCCGCTGCAGCTGGCGGTGTGTACCGCGCCCAGGCGTCAGCCGAGTCGTGCGGCGCAGTTGGTGCTGGCGCGGATGGTGGCGGCGTTGCTGGGGCTGCCGGAGCGGTTGGTGGGGAGGCAGCCGAAGAAGGTCGGTGCCCGAAGGACGCGAAGCAGCTGAAAGCTGCCAGTTCCCTCTCCGTTCGTCATTCCGCGCGCTCGGGAATCCAGAGGCATTGACTAGTCCCTGGAGATAGACGAGGAAACTGCACTCTGACCCTGAAGTATCCGAAGTATCCCCATGTTTTCCCGAGATGGATCAGTCAGTTGCGGCCTGATCGAATGGAAAGCAGTGCGCGCATGGCGCAGTCTTCAAGGTGACTAAACCCCAAGAAGGACTGCGAGCCATGCGCGCCAGTGATGTATTGCAGAGGTGCCTGGGTGATGCACTGGGCCCACGCACACCTTGCGTGCGCGGGCGCCATCTATCACTCCCTACAGCGGTCCTGCGCAGACGCAAGCCGGCCTACCTGCTAAGCGCGTACCAAAACAACAGGGTGACCGCTAGAGCGAGAAGCAAAATCTCGAGCGCCTTTTGCTTGAAACGCTGGAATCTGGTGAATTTCAGGCGATTCGTGCGCGGTTGATCTGGGACGAGGCCGCCTAGATCACCCCAGCCACCTGACATCTTCGGCTCTGAAGACAATGACGTGTGAAACTGGCTCCGCCAATGACCGCTTTCCAAATAGTCAAGGATGGGCCCCAAATTGGGATCCTTGCGCGATCTTATGTCCACTTCGAAAAATTCAATGAGGACGTTGATATGACCACGTTGCGGACCGATCGTGGGAGCCTCATTGGCCAGTGCGCTGAAGAGAGGAACAATCAGCGACCACTTGAGCTCAGCTGAATAAAGATCCGGATGCTCCTGCAACCACTTCCTGAGGGCTGGCGGACTTCGCCTTTGCACCTGCTCCACCAGCTGTTTAAAAAAAAATTTGAACTCAAAATTCTGTGAGTGATCCGCGTCCGTATTTGTCCCGCTCATGCTTCTTTCGGGCTCGTTCTCCGGCCTTGGCTGAATTTGATCCAGCTCTGAGTTGCAGGGTCCGTTCGGTTCAACGCCGGGACCCATTGATCTGGAAGTCATCGCCTTGCATTCATGGATCTGCTCGTGCGCGTCGACCGCTTGGCGGGCTTGCTCGATTGCCCACTCAAAAGCATCGGTCAAACGTTGAAATCCCTCGGCATCTTCGTCAGGCCGTGCTTTCTTTACCGCGGCTGCGTACGCCCTGCGGATGACTTTCGCATCGGCAGTACGCGTGATTCCCAGGACATCCCACGGGGTCCCATTCATCGGAACCTGACCTCCTCAAATTCGTCGAGCGCTTTCGAGAATGCTTCCAGGTGGGCAGCGACGAGGTCTCTATCCTGCGTACTCAGTACGCTTTGAAATTTGATCAACATTTGCTGCAGTATCTGGCGATCTTCTGCCAACGCTTCAGAGTACAGCCGCTCTGCACGTGCGATCGCCGCAATACTTTGCTGGTCATCGCGCGGGTGCGTTTTCAGATTCGCCAGCTCGATCATTCGCCGCCTTGCTTCCGCCTCACTGATGTCACTGCCCTCCTGGATGAAAATTAACTCCTGGCGGAGACCACTAGCCAGACCCTTTGCCTCAACCTGCAAAACCCCATTTATGTCGTAAGTAAATCGCACTTCGACTCCGGGATCCCTTTTATTCCCAGACAAGATCGGAAACTTAAGTGAGCCGAGCAAGATGTTGTTACGCGTGAATGGACTTTCCCCTTGAAATATTTGCAACTCCATGAACGTCTGGCGCTCATGTACGGGAAAATACTCACGCATGCGGCTAACCGGAACAGTACTATTTCGCTCGATGATCGGATCGAAATGCCCGCTACTGCGCTCACCGCCTCCGATGCCCATGCTCACCTCAACCCCCATTGAGTGAGGGCAAACATCCGCAAGAACCACCTCCTGCAGCGAGACGTGACGAGCTTTGAGGCCCGCAGCCACGCATGCACCCTGAGCTACGGCCTCGTCAGGCGCCATGTGCCGCAGAGGCAGACGACCCAGCACTCGCGCTGCCAGCTTGGCTACCTGGGGCAGTCGTGAGCCCCCGCCAACCAGCACCACCTCGGAAAGCTCGCTTCCTCTCAATCGAGCGTCCCGCAAAGCCTGCTCAATCGGACGGCGCATGCGCTGAATCAGATGGTCCGACAACGCCTCGAATTCATCTTGATCGATGTGAGCGACATACTCCGTTTGGCCGATGCTGGCTATAAGATTGGCGCCCCGACCAGAGGCCAGCTCGCGCTTAGCTGCTTCTGCTCGCCTGCGCAGTTGGCCGACTTCTTCGGGCTTGAGCGCTTCGCGATTGATCGTATTGGCACGTATCCAATACTCCTCAAGCGCAATGGTAAAATCGTCGCCACCAAGATAGTTATCTCCGGCACTGGCATGAACTTTAACGACGCCACTGAATAACTCCAGAATGGAGACATCGAAAGTCCCTCCTCCCAAATCGAGGACCATGACCTGTGCGTCGTCGAGTCTTTCAGTCAGACCGTAGGCGAGTGCGGCTGCGGTCGGCTCGTTGATCAGGCGTTCCACGCGCAGTCCAGCGAGCTCTCCAGCTCTTTTCGTTGCGCGCCGTTGAGCGTCGCTGAAGTAGGCTGGAACGCTGATCACTGCCTCATTAGGTCTACCGCCAAGGGCGGCCTCAGCATCGTCAAGCAATGCCCGGATCACCAGCGCAGAAAGCTCTTCTGGCAGGAAGACACGCTTGCCTAATCGGATCTCGCGCTTTGTCCCCATCCAGCGCTTGAAACTGGCAACGCTTTCATGCGGATGGCTGACAAGGCGGTCTTTGGCCGCTTGTCCTACAAGCAGCATGCCTTCCCCCGAAAGGCTCACAACAGATGGCGTCAGGAACGCGCCCAGTACATTAGGGATCAGTCGTACGCCGTGATCCTCGTAGATTCCGATGAGCGAGTTTGTTGTCCCTAGATCAATACCTACGATCATCCATCCCCCCCCTACCATTTTTCGTAGCGTTGAAGTTTCCCAAGATCGATTCATTGATACGCCTTTGAGCGCACCCGGGGCGCTGAAAAGCCTCAGCCGGCGCCCGGCCCACAGTCGGAGGGGCCTCCAGCCTGGGCGGAGTATCGGAATAGATCATCCCCGTCGTGCAGCAGGTCAGTGACCTGCCACTGCCCATCCGGCCCGAGCTGATCAAAGCGCACCTGCAGCGCGACGGGCACCTCGTCCGCCGTATTCCAGTAGATGCACGAGCCTGACCGAAGGTTCAGTGTTGGATGTTCCTTGAGGAAAGTCCGCCAGGTCTTGCCTGAGGCAAGTTGCCAATCCAACAGCCTGCGCAGATGGGCCTCAAGCGCCTTGCGCTCACACGGGCGCTCGATATCCACCACGTCGAAGTGGAAGGTGACCAAGTGCCCGCCTGACGGTCTCGCGATCGCATCGGCATCCAGAAGGGCCTGGCGCAGCTGCCCCCAGAACGCGTGGACATCCGCTGTCACGGCCTCAGGCGTGCTCTGTTGCGTTGTGTTCGCGCAAATCGACACGGGAATCGCGAGCAGCCAGGAAAGGGCAATGCGTGCCGGGCGAGAGATAAGCGAGCGCGTAGACATGCTGATCCGTGCGATCCAATTTTCCTTGACGGATCGCAGTGTAATCCGAAGCAGGCTTTGGCCGCAGACGTCAGCGTCAGACACAACGCGGTTTCACCTGAGCAACAAGCGTCTCTGACGTGCGCTTGTCTTTGGCCGCCTGAGAGTCTCGTCCCGGAGGATTGCGCGTCGCACAAGCCTCCGGCTAAGTCCAAGGCTCGCCCCTGCCGAGCCTGCCGATGTCACGCGCCCTGCCCTCGCCTTCGCCCATCGATGCGGTGCCGCCGGCCGGGCCGTGGCTGCTGCTGGCCGTGCAGCATGTGCTGGTGATGTATGCCGGGGCGGTGGCGGTGCCGCTGATCGTGGCCGGGGCGTTGCATCTGTCGCGGGCCGATACCGCCCTTTTGGTCAGTTCCGATCTGTTCGGCCGCGGGCTGGTCACCCTGGTGCAGTCGCTGGGCATCGAGGGCCTCGGCCTCCGCCTGCCGGTGGTGATGCCGGCCAGTAACGGGTTGGGTTCGCTTAGCCGCCCTAACTCGCTTGACGGTAACGGCATCAGGTTCCCGTTCATTTGACCGAAGCCCGAATCAGCCAGACGCCTCACACAGGCCACGGCAGGCACATCGCACCACTTATGACGCGTGCTTGCCCCTCTCGCTGGTGCTGGTTGACCGCGCGATCATCGACATGAAGGCATACCCTCCGTTAAAACTGGCAGTACGCCGTGACGCCGTAACAGCCGAGCCGGGAAGACGCCACGAGTCGCTCACTCAGTAAACGGTGACGGGGTCAGGTCCACTTAGACGCCCCAACCAGCTTGAGCACTGACGCAAGCTAGAGCCGCAAAGCTAGGGCAAGCACCCCGCAAGGAGTACGCACTTGAACCTTCTTTCCCGCTTGGCCTTGACCCTGGCCTTGATGCTACCGACCGGCCTGACGGCCCAGGCCTGCCAGTACCCGCCACCGCCAACCTTTCGCGAGGCGCTGGACGCGGCGAGCAATGTTTTCGTGTTCCAGCTGGTGGAGGCGCGCTATATCAAGCAGCCGCTTGGTCGCCTTGCTTACACGGATTGGGTCGAAGGCAAGATTCGACCCCTCCAGACCTTGAAGGGCGACGGCAACCAGTACGCCCGCATCCAGTTCCCCACTGCGTGGTGCGGCGCGGTGAACCTCGTCGTGGGCCATCACTACCTGATCGCAACCCATGACGCCGGCCCCACCATGGAGCTGGTGCAGGCCGACGGCTCAATCATCGACCTGGAGGGCTTCTATGACCCCCAGGACAAGCGCAGCAACCTGCGTTCCTTCTTGATCGCGCCAGTCATCCGCCACCTCTATACGCGGACCCCGCTCGACTCCGCCTTCCCCGGCCCGTTCGTGGCCGGCCGGACCGTGCTCCAACCGCCGCCTCCGCCGGAAAAATCTGCCTGCGACAAGCCCTCGACCAGCACGAAATCGCCCTAGCGCACATCCAAGATCCACCTATCCCCGGCAGGTCTTCCTGACGCCCGGGCCTCAGCCGCTGGCTGAGCACACCTTTGTGACTTCCACGCACTCATAGTTGTTGCCCGTGGCCTGGCAGTCAGCCATGGCGGCTGAACGCGCCGCATCAAGGGTCGTCCCGATCTTGGGGAACCACTGTCTTACGTCATCGGCTGCGCCCTTCGGCTCGAAGCCCGCAACCAGGGCGCCGCAGCTATCCCGGAAGGAAAGTACAACCTTGCATTTCTTGCTGTCAGCGCTTTGACAATACTGGAGAGCCCCGTATTCGGCAGAATCCTTCGTGATTTGCTTGACCATGGTGCCGTAGTGAGTCCCACGCCTTTCAATGGCGATGGCACCGAAGGAAGGAAGACCACCACTGCCGGTACCCATCGCCGCCGCATACCCGCTGACGATCTCATTTTCCAGAGATGCTTCTTCTTCAGGACTGAGCATCTTTAGCGGCGGCATCGGGACTTCTGGCTGATTCCCGCCCCTCCCATATCCAGGGTCGCCCGGCAACGGTCCATTTCCACCAGGGCGCTGCTGCCCCAATGCGTCACCCGCAATCGCCACTAGTAGCAACCCGCACATCAGTCTTTTTATCCAGTTCATCCCGAGTTCCTTCTATTTCACTTGCAGCATCGGTTCCCACTCTTGATGTCCTTATCACTGGATGGTCATGGCGCGAACGCACTGGTGGCTGATCTTCTCGATGGGGTCGGAAGCCTCACCAATCACCACGGTGGTGACACTCAAGCCGGGGCGGTCGAAGTCGTAGGCAATGATATTCCCATGCTCGCCGTATGCCGGCTCCTGCGAAAATCCGTGGGCCTGGAGATCTCTGGAAACCTGATCGAAATCCACCTCGCAGATCCCGGTCGCACTGGCATCTTTCGAGGGGCTTTGATTCATGAATTCAAGATCGAGCCTGGGCCCATGCATGCTCTCCTGCATAACTTCAAGCGCATACGCCCACTGTTCCGTCAGCTTGCCGCCGTATCCGAAATGCCCGGGACCGAACGACTTGACCTCGCCATCCATTGCGTTGCCAAGACGCTCCGCAGTGAAATCGGAGATGGATCTGCTGCTATTGATCAGCGCCAGCAACCCAGAGATGAGCTTGCCTGCTTCTGTCTGGGCGGTCTGATGGTTCATCGCGGTCATCTGGGGCTCCTTGCGTGTAGACGACGGTTGGACAGGCGCTTTAATGGTTTGGGCACAGGCAGAGAGGGAGAGCGTGCCCAGCACGAGAAGTGAGAGTGAATAATCCCGCATGGCGCCCTCTTGTGAGCCAGTTTCTCCAAAAAGCAAAGAAGATTGGAAATGATGCTGACCGAAGCCTACGCGAGATCTGGCTCTTCCGACATCGTTGTATTGCCTTCGTCGCCCCTTGGCTAGGGCGGCCATCAAAGATCCATCATTCCTTCAAGAAGAAGCAGATAGCTCGAAGCCGCATTGCCTTTCCAGGCCGCCGCCTTTATCGGCCATCGCAGGGCAATCGCCTTCTTAGCACCGGCACGCAGGCATTGTGCGCCGCACCAACCTCCGGCTAAGTTCAACGCTCGCCCCTGCCGAGCCTGCCGATGTCACGCGCCCTGCCCTCGCCTTCGCCCATCGATGCGGTGCCGCCGGCCGGGCCGTGGCTGCTGCTGGCCGTGCAGCATGTGCTGGTGATGTATGCCGGGGCGGTGGCGGTGCCGCTGATCGTGGCCGGGGCGCTGCATCTTTCCCGGACCGATACCGCCTTTTTGGTCAGTGCCGATTTGTTCTGCTGCGGGCTGGCCACGCTGGTGCAGTCGCTGGGCATCGGGGGCTTTGGCATCCGCCTGCCGGTGGTGATGGCGGCGACCTTCGCCTGCGTGGGGCCGATGATCGCCATCGGCGGCAACCCGGCGCTGGGCCTGCCTTACGTGTTTGGCGCGAACATCGCTGCCGGCGTGATCGGCATCCTGGCCGCGCCGCTGATCGGGCGGCTGCTGCGGCTATTCCCGCCAGTGGTGACCGGTACGGTGATCACGGTGATCGGCCTGACCTTGGTGGGCGTGGCGGTGAACTGGGCCGCCGGCGGCCTGGGCGCGGCCGACTACGGCGCGCCGGCCAACCTGGCGATTGCGGCGGTGGTGCTGCTGGGCGTGCTGACGCTGCTGCGCCACGGGCGCGGCTTCATTGCCAACATCGGCGTGTTGCTGGGGCTGGCGGCTGGCACGGTGCTGGCGGCGCTGCTGGGGCGAGTGGACTTCAGCGGGCTGGGCGCCGCGGCGTGGCTGGCGCCGGTGATGCCCTTCCACTTCGGACTGCCGCGCTTCGAGCCGTGGTCCATCGTGACCATGTGCGTGGTGCTGTTCATCGTGTTCGTGGAGTCCACCGGCATGTTCCTGGCGCTGGGCGACATCGTCGAGCGCCCGGTGGAGCGCCCCGCCCTGGTGCGCGGGCTGCGCGTGGACGGGCTGGCCACGCTGCTGGGCGGGGTGTTCAACGCTTTCCCTGATACTTCCTACTCGCAGAACATCGGCCTGGTCAGCATCACCGGGGTGCGCAGCCGCTGGGTGTGCGTGCTGGCCGGGGCGATCCTGATCGCGCTGGGGCTGGTGCCCAAGCTGGCGGTGCTGGTGGCGGCCATCCCGCCGGCGGTGCTGGGCGGCGCGGGGCTGGTGATGTTCGGCATGGTCACGGCCAACGGCATCCGCGTGCTGTCGCTGGTGGACTTCCATGGGCGTCGGCACAACCTGCTGATCGTCGCGGTGGGCGTGGGCCTGGCGATGGCGCCGGTGGTGGCGCCCACGGTCTTCGACCAGTTGCCCAAGACGCTGGCGCCGCTGCTGCATAGCGGGATTCTGCTGGCGACGCTGGCCTGCGTGGCCTTGAACCTGTGGTTCAACGGCATTGGCACAGCACGCGGCGATGCATCCGAACCGCTGGGTGCCGAACCCCCGCCGGGCTGAGCGGCGCATGGAGACGTTGAGGGTGCGACCCTGGCGCCCGGCCGACCGCGAGGCGGTGAGCGCACTGATCCTGGGCATCCAGCGCGGCGAATACGGCCTGGACATCGATCTGGCCACGCAGCCGGATCTGGTGGCGGTCGATGACTTCTACTTCCATGGCGATGGCGGGTTCTGGGTGGCGCAGGACGATGGCGCCATCGTCGGCTGCATCGGCCTGCGCGACATCGGCCAGGGCGAGGCGGCCCTGCGCAAGATGTTCGTGACGGCCTCGCACCGAGGCGGCGGGCGCGGCGTGGCCGCCACCCTGCTGGAGACCTTGCTCGCCCACGCGATCGCGCGCGGGCTGCGGGCCATCTACCTGGGGACCACCGAGCGCTTCCTGGCCGCGCACCGCTTCTACGCCAAGCATGGCTTCACCGAACTGCCGCGCGAGGCGCTGCCGGGCAGCTTCCCGGTCATGGCGGTGGACTCACGTTTCTTCCTGCGTCGGCTGGGCACGTCCTAGCGAATGACAGGGGCGCTGGGGAAGATCCGCACGCCTGCCCCTTGAGCTTCATGAAGCGTGGCTGTCCAGGAATCCGTCGCGCGCCGCGAGCCTGAACGCCATGTGCCGGCATGTGGCGCTCCAGTGGGAAGCCGCTGAATGCCGCCTGCGTGTTCCCGAGCCTCGCTGCGGCAGCAACGTGGGATGCAGAGGCGTCCTACGGCCCGTTTGGCAAGCTGTCTTGTTTGTCAGTTTTGGTCAACGTCGCGTGCCGGATGAAAAATTCCCGGTGTAATCGAATCGTTAAATACGCGCCAAGCCGCTGTCACGGTCGCATGTCAGGACCGGCCACCGGTGACCACCGCTCGCATCACAACGCGGATCCAATGCGATCCGTGCGGGTGGGCTTTTGTCGAAGAACCTGAAGGCATCTCATGCGCCACGCTCCCTCCTCTTCCCGCTCCCTCAAGCGCAACGCGCTGGCCGCAGCGCTCCTGGGCCTGTGCTTTTCCCAGGCCCCCAGCGCGTTCGCGCAGGCCACCTCCGGCGATATCGTCGGCACCGCGCCCTACGCGGCCGGCGCGCAGATCCAGATCAAAGACCCGAGCTCCGGCATCAGCCGCACCGTGGCGTTGGGCAGCGATGGCCGCTTCCGCGTGCCGGCCCTGCCCACCGGCCACTATCAGGTCACCCTGGTCGAAGACGGCAGCACCGTCTCCACCGGCAGCGCCACTGTGCTGGCCGGTCAGACCGCGCAGGTCAACCTCGGCGATGGCAGCGATGCCACCACGCTGACCACGGTGATGGTCAAGCGCCCGATGGTGATGAACGACATCGACACCAGCAGCGTCGAGTCGCGCACCACCTTCACCGCCGGCCAGCTCAATGAGCTGCCGGTGCCGCGCGACGTCAATGCCGTGGCCGAGCTGACCCCGGGCACCGCCACCGGCAGCGGCTACTTTGGCAGCCTCAACTCGTTTGGCGGCGCGTCGGTGGCGGAGAACAGCTACTACGTCAACGGCATGAACATCACCGACTCCTACGACAACCTGTCCTTCAGCGAGGTGCCTTGGCAGGCGATCGACCAGTTGGACGTGCAGACTGGCGGCTACGGCGCCAAGTACGGCTTCTCCACCGGCGGCGTCACCAGCGTCAACGTCAAGCGCGGCACCAACGAATGGCACGGCGGCATCAGCTGGGATTCGGCCCCGGACGCGCTGGCCGCGCATACCGACAACGAATACTTCGGCGACGGCAGCCTCTATCGCCCGCTCAGCAAGAACCGCTCCAACAGCAACACCTGGGCCCTGTGGGAAGGCGGTCCGCTGATCAAGGACAAGCTGTTCGTCTTTGCCATCGCCCAATACAACAAGACCACCGGCAGCACCTGGGACGGTCGTTCCTCTCCCTCCGGCACCACCGCCAGCCAGAACGACTACAACGAGAGCAAGCCCTACGAACTGGTCAAGTTGGACTGGTTCCTCAACGACAACAACCATCTGGAATTCACCGGCTTCAACAACAGCAGCCGCACCACCTACGACTACAGCAACATCGGCTTCGAGGCCAACAAGGCCTACAAGGACAGCTACAACGGGCAGCTCATCTCCAAGAGCGGTGGCCCGACCGGCATCCTGAAGTGGACCAGCAACCTGGCCGACAACTTCACCATGTCGCTGCAGTACGGCAAGATGAAGACGGTCAGCGAACAGGTCGCGGTGTCGCCGGACGGTTCGCGCTCCACCTACGCCGGCAACATCAACGCGCCGGCCACCGGTTGCCCCTACGTGTCGTACGAATCCGACTATGTCGGCGCGCAGAACAGCTGCTTCCTGGACTCCACGCTGGGCGTGAGCAACGGCTATAGCCAGCGCCAGGACTACCGTGCCGACTTCGACTGGACGCTGGGCGACCATGATCTGAGCTTTGGCTACGACTACAACGACTTCAACGCCAAGCAGGGCGAGTCGTACTCGGGTGGGCATCACTACGACTACACCACCGACAGCGATGGCAACCAGCTCGTGTACGACGACATCTACGCCACCGGCGGCGCGGTGGAGATCAAGCAGAACTCCTGGTACGTGCAGGACCATTGGCACGTGACCGACGACTTCCTGTTGTCGTTGGGCGTGCGCAACGACTCGTTCAAGAACTACAACACCTCCGGCGGCGTGTTCGTCAAGCAGGACAACATCTGGCAGCCGCGCGTGGGCTTCTCCTGGGACATGTTCGGCGACGGCACCAGCCGCCTGTACGGCAACCTGGGCCGCTATGCGCTGCCGATCGCGGCCAACGTCGCCCTGCGTGGGGCCAGCGCTTCGATCTATTCGGAAACCGCCTACAGCTACAGCGGGGTGACCGCCGATGGTTCGCCGATCGATCCGGTGGCCCTGGGCGATACGGTGTACTTCAACGGCGAAAACGGCACCACGCCGTCGGCGTCCTCGGCCGCCAGCAAGGGGCTCAAGCCTTATACGCAGGATGAAGCGATCTTGGGCTTCGAGCACCGTCTGACCAGCGACAATGCCTTCATGGATGGCTGGGTGCTGGGCGCCAAGGGCACCTACCGCGAGATCCACAACGCCATCGACGACAGCTGCTCCTCGCAGGCGCTGTACGACGCGGCCACGGCTGATGGCTATGGCTGGTCCGGCCTGGACAGCGATGGCAATCCGTCTCCGTGGGTCACGCCGGACGGGTCTTCGGGCTGCTGGCTGTACAACCCGGGCAGCTCCTCGACCATCGCGGTGGACGTGGACGGCGACGGCAATCCCGACACGATCACCATGTCGGCCGACTCCCTGGGCCCGAAGGCCAAGCGCACCTACAAGGCGCTGACCCTGAGCGCGCAGAAGGGCACCGACAAGTGGTACGTCAACGCCAGCTACACCTGGTCGCAGAGCAAGGGCAATTACGAGGGACTGGTCAAGTCCAACAACGGCCAGGACGACACCGGCACCACGGCGGACTTCGACTTCGCGCAGATCATGGAAGGCGCCTATGGCTTCCTGCCCAACGACCACATGCACAGCTTCAAGCTGTACGGTGCGTACAAGTTCAGCGATGAGTGGCAGGTCGGTGCCAATCTGCAGGTCCAGTCCGGAGCGCCGATCAGCTGCTTCGGCGGTGGCTACGGCACCCTGGGGACCGAATACGGCTACACCGGCCAGTTCCACTACTGCAACGGCGAGATCAGTGACGAAGGCACGCAGGGCCGCACCCCGTGGACCTTCGAGCTCAGCCCCAACCTGGTCTACAAGCCGGCGGCCATCAAGGGCCTGACCGCGCAGCTGTCGATCCTCAACCTGTTCAACAACGACAAGCCGCTGCAGGTGTACCAGCACTACGAGTCGGTCCAGCAGAACGGCACCACCCACTACGCCACCTATGGCCTGGGTCAGTACTACCAGGAGCCGCGCTACGCCCGGCTGCAGCTGATGTACGAGTGGTAAGCCACACCCCCACGGCCCCGACGGCCTGATGTGGACCAAGACGCCTGGCGCTCACCCGCCAGGCGTTTTCATTTGTCGCGGATGCGTGCACGGGATGCTTTCCAAGGCGCGGACTTGTTTCTAGAGTGGTCCGCATCCCCATGGTGGCGCTTGCCGATGCTCTCCACGCCCTACCCCCGCGACCTCACCGGCTATGGCCGCAATCCACCGCACGCCGACTGGCCCGGTGGCGCGCGGATCGCGGTGCAGTTCGTCCTCAACTACGAGGAAGGTGGCGAGAACAACGTGCTGCATGGCGATGCCGGCTCCGAGCAGTTCCTCTCCGAGATCGTCGGTGCGGCCAGTTACCCGGCGCGGCACATGAGCATGGAGTCGATCTACGAATACGGATCGCGCGTGGGCGTGTGGCGCATTCTGCGCGAGTTCGAGCGGCGTGGCCTGCCGCTGACGGTGTTCGGCGTGGCCATGGCGCTGGAGCGCAACCCGGAGGCGACCGCCGCCTTCGTCGAACTGGGTCACGAGATCGCCAGCCACGGTTGGCGCTGGATCCATTACCAGGACATGGACGAGGCCACCGAACGCGCACACCTGGCGCGCGCCATCGACCTGCATACCCGCCTGACCGGCAGCGCGCCGCTGGGCTGGTACACCGGCCGCGACAGTCCCAACACGCGGCGGCTGGTGGTCGAGCACGGCGGTTTTGCCTACGACGCGGACTATTACGGCGACGACCTGCCGTTCTGGACGCAGGTAGAAACCTCGGGCGGCGAACACAAGCCGCACCTGGTGGTGCCCTACACGCTGGACAGCAACGACATGCGCTTTGCCACGCCGCAGGGCTTCAACACCGCCGATCACTTCTTCACCTACCTGCGCGATAGTTTCGACGTGCTCTACGCCGAGGGCGAGGACACACCGAAGATGCTCTCGATCGGCATGCACTGCCGCCTGCTCGGGCGACCGGGGCGCTTTGTCGCCCTGCAGCGCTTCCTCGACCATCTCGCCCGGCACGACAAGGTCTGGGTGTGCCGGCGCATCGACATCGCCCGGCACTGGCAGCAGCGCCATCCGTTCAAGGCAGAATCCGCATGACTACACTGACCGAACTCAACGCCCTGCCGGAGACGGACTTCATCACCGCGCTGGGCGGCATCTTCGAGCATTCGCCATGGGTGGCCGAAGGCGCGGCGGCGGGTCGCCCCTACGCCGATGTCGCCGCCCTGCACTCAGCGATGTGCGAGGTGGTGGCCAACGCCGGCGAGCCCGCGCAACTGGCCCTGATCCGTGCCCATCCCGAACTGGCCGGCAAGGCCGCCATTGCCGGTGAACTCACCGCTTCCTCGGCCAGCGAACAGCGCGGCGCCGGCCTGGACCAGTGCAGCCCGACCGAATACACCGAGCTGCTGGACCTCAACGCCGCTTATCGGGAACGTTTCGGATTCCCCTTCATCCTGGCCGTGCGCGGTCATACCCGCGCGAGCGTCATCGCCGCCCTGCGCGCCCGCCTGACGCACGAGCGCGGCGAGGAAGTTGCCACCTGCTTGGCGCAGATCGAGCGCATCGCCCTGCTGCGGCTGTGCGACCTGATCGCCGAATAGCGCTCGCACTTCGATTGTGTGTGGGAGCTGCCATGGCGGCGATCGGGCTTTCCCGCGTAAAACCTCATCGCCGCCATGGCGACTCCAACAACAAGAGACACGACAACGGCGCGCATCGCTGCGCGCCGTTTCGCTCAACAAGGGCCGCCTTCCCTGGCAGCCAAGCCCACTCAGTAGCCCAGATCGTTGAGGAAGCGTTGCGTGTACTCCAGCGCGGCAGGGCCGCTATAGGAATTGCAGATCGGCGAGGCGTAGTCCGACGGGGTCGCGCACGGGGTGTCGCGATCCAGCGACCAGTAGTGCACGCCGGCCAGGCCGTTCTGCGCGGCGTAGAGCGAGACGATGTCCACGTCGTTGAGCGTGAAGATCTCATCGGCCGTGTCATTGCGCCCGATCATCGGGGTCAGCTCGATGTGGTCGGCGCTGATGCCGTAGGTGTGCTGCAGGTTCTGCACCGCCTGGATGGCCGACTGCCCCATCTCGCACAGCCCCGAACTCCCCAGCACGCAGTTGGACGCCTGCGCCCGGCCGAAGTCCATGACCATCAGGTTGATGGTGTAGTGCTGCAGCCCAGAGGCCTGGACCGCCCGGATCACACGATCGCCAAGGGCATTCACGCCGCCGTAGCTGCCATCGGAAGCGGCCAGGGTCGCCAGGGTGAACGAGAAGCGCAGGTTCGGATACTGCGATTCGACCGCCTTGACCGCGGCGATCAGCGAATCGGTCTGCGCAGGCGTCTGCCCGCCTTCGATGTCGAAATCCACCCCGACCAGGTGCGGTGAGGCGTAGCGTGACAAGAACGCGTTCATGCCCGCCGCACTGCCGCAGGTGAAGGTCCCCGAGGCGCCGCCGGTGGAGATGATGTAGTTCACCCCGCTGCTGTCCAGCGTGGGGATGTTGGCATTGGCGAAGGCGTTGGCCGAGACCCCGCCCCAGCTTTCGCTGCCGCATTCGCCAGTGGCGAACGCCAGGGTCAGCGTGTCCAGATTGCTCAACTGGGTCGACAGCAGGCTGCCGGCACCGGCGACCGGAATGGCGCTGCCGGTCACCTTGGTCTGCATCACGTTGTTGTTCCAGTTGAGGTTGATGGTGATGTCCTTGTACGGGCTGAAAACGAAGCTCTCGTAGCTCGGATTGGTCGGCGTGCCGCCATTGCCGCCGTCGTCGTCCCCGCCGCCCGTGTCGCCGCCACCATCATCGCCGCCGCCGGAACAGCTGCCCTGCGACGTCCAGGGCTGGCCGGAGCCGGCACCTCCGTTGTGGGTAGCTGGCTCGTCGCCCTGGGTCCACCAGTTGGCCAGATAGTTGATGCCGTTTTCGCTGGCGGTGTTGCCACCGGTATAGACCGTGCCCGCACTCCAGGCCGGCGCGCAGGCGGTCTGGGCATGGGCCGGGGCGATGGGTAGGACCGAAAGCGCGGCTGCGGTGGCCAGACTGCCGATCAGGCTGGTGCATGTGCCTGCGGTGACTACGGACCACAAGGTGGATTTCCTGAGGGTCATCGTCTCTCTCCATTGGGTGGCACGGTGGCGCATGCCCCATGCCGTGACGTAGTTGGCCTGCCGCTCCCGTCGAGGCTCCAGCAGACATCCGGACTGCGTGGCTGCGATGGCCGACGCGTGTCGACGACCGCCACTGCACCGTCCACGAGCGAAGACAACGTTGTCAACGGAGAGAAACTGAAACTGAGTGCACGGTCCCAATGACCACGCGCAAGACCACAAAGGCGTCGGTCGACCCAAGCGATTGACCCACAACGCGCTGCAGACAAGGCGATGCAGGTCTTCAAATGGCGCGATCGAGACCCACCAATGCGCTCTTCCACCGACACGCGATGCGCGCATCGGTCCTGGCGCAAGACAGAAACCGCTTCCCTGTTGCAGCGCCCAGTGAGGGCGCTGGCCCAGGGTCAGCCGCGACTCCAGCCGCGGCGCAAGGAACGCCGTGTGGGGGGCACTGTCGTGCACGGGATGTCCGGGATGGGACACCGCGGCGGACAGCGCTTCAGCTCCGACGGGAAGAAACGAGGGTCGTCGCCACGGCCTCAGGCTGGCCGATGACGCTCCGAGAGCAGCTGAACGGCATCACCCAACGACAGGCCGCGCGCGCGCAACAGCACGGTGAGGTGATAGAGCAGATCCGCGCTCTCGCCGAGCAGTTCCGCATCGTCCTGCGCGACAGCGGCCAGGGCGGTCTCTACGCCCTCCTCGCCCACCTTCTGTGCGATGCGGCGGATCCCACCCTCGAACAATCGGGTGGTGTAGCTGCCTTCCGGACGCTGTGCGTGACGCTGCGCGATCAGGGCGTCGAGTTCACCCAGGAAGGCGATGCCTTCCGTGGGACCCGCCATGGCGGCGATTGGGCTTTCCTGGGAAGGGTCCTTTGCCGCCATGGCGGCTCCCACCACGCCCGGCGCCTCGGGAAAGCAGCTGGGTCGCTGCAGGTGGCAGGTGTACCCATTCGGACGCGCCAGCACCAGCAGGGTGTCGGCGTCGCAGTCGACCTGGATGTCGACCAGATCCAGGAAATGCCCGGAGGTCTCTCCCTTGGTCCACAGGCGCTGCTTGCTGCGGCTGAAGAAGGTCACATGGCCGCACTCGCGCGTGACCTGCAGCGCTTCTGCATTCATGTAACCCAGCATCAGCACGCGCAGGGTGTCGGCGTCCTGCACCACGGCGGGCAGCAGCCCATCGCCCTTGGCCCAGTCCAGTGCTTCGATCTGACTCATGTCGGTTCCTGTTGCGACCGCTCAGGCGGCCTGGCGCACGGCGATGCCGGCCTGGGCCAGTGTGCGCTTGAGATCGGGAATGGCGATGGCACCACTGTGGAAGACGCTGGCGGCCAGCGCCGCGTCCACGTCGGCGTCCTTGAACGCCGCGGTGAAATGCTCCGGTAGGCCCGCGCCGCCGGAGGCCACCAGCGGCACATGGCACAGCGCCCGCGCGGCCTTGAGCTGCTCGATGTCGTAGCCGCGACGCACGCCGTCGCTGTCCATGCAGTTCAGCACGATTTCGCCGGCACCCAGCGCCTGCGCCTGCTCGATCCAATCCAGGGTGCGCAACGTTTCGGCACGGGTCTTTGATGGATCACCGGTATAGCTGCGCACGCGCCATTGGCCATCGTCCTCGCGCACCGAATCGATGCCCACCACCACGCACTGCACGCCGAAGGCCTGGGCCAGCTCGCCGATCAAGGCGGGGCGTTCCAGCGCCGGTGTGTTGATCGAGACCTTGTCCGCGCCGGCGTGCAGCACCGCACGCGCGGTCTCCACGCTGCGGATGCCACCGGCCACGCAGAACGGGATGTCCAGCAGGCGCGAGACCTTCTCCACCCAGCCGTAGTCGACCGAGCGCCCTTCCGGGCTGGCGCCGATGTCGTAGAACACCAGCTCGTCGGCGCCGGCATCGCGATAGCGCAGCGCCAGCTCGGCGATATCGCCCATATCGATGTGGTCGCGGAATTTGACGCCCTTGACCACGCGACCGCCGCGCACATCCAGGCAAGGCACGATGCGCCGGCTCAGCATGAGGCGGCCTCCGCGAAGGCCTGTTCCAGGGTGAAGCGCCCTTCCAGCAATGCACGACCCAGCACGATGCCGCCGCAGCCGGCGGTCTTGGCGGCACTGACGTCGGTCACCGCATGCACGCCGCCGGACGCCTGCACCTGCACCTGCGGCAGCAGCGCGACCAGATGGCGATACAGCGCGAAGTTCGGCCCGGTCAGCATGCCGTCGCGGGCGATGTCGGTGCACAGCAGGTGGGTCATGCCGGCCTGCGCATAGCGGCTGGCCAAGGCATCCAGGGCCACGCCGGAGCCTTCGGTCCAGCCGTGGATCGGCAGCTGCCAGATACCGGCCTCGTCCTGGCGCGCATCCAGCGCCACGGTGATGCGCTCGGCGCCGAACTCGGCCAGCCAGCCCAGCACCTGCTCGGGCGCACGCACCGACAGCGAGCCGACCACCACGCGCGAGGCGCCAGCCTCCAGCAGTGCGACCACGTCATCGCGGCTGCGCACGCCACCGCCGGTCTGCACCTGCAGGCCCGTGGTCGCACGCAACTGCTGCAACAGCGGCGCCAGCGTGTAGCCGCCGGCCCGCGCGGCATCCAGGTCGACCAGGTGCAGCCAATTTGCGCCCTGCGCGGCATAGGCCTGTGCGGCGGCCAGCGGATCGTCGCCGTAAGTGGTTTCGCGGTCGTAATCGCCCTGCGCCAGGCGCACCACGCGTCCGCCGCGCACGTCGATGGCCGGAAAGAGTTGGAAGGAAGGCTTGGAAGACATCAGGCGTCCTACGGGGGTGGCCTCAGGCCAGGCCGTGTTCAATGAAGTTCTGCAGCAGGCGGGCGCCGACCGCGGCCGAGCGCTCAGGATGGAACTGCGCACCCGCCACCCGGCCGCGCTGGATCACCGCGGAAAATTCCTGCCCGTGCGTGGCGCTGCTCAGGCAGTCCTCACTCACCGGCGCGGCGTAGCTGTGCACGAAATAGGCCTGGTCCTGCGCGCCGATCCCGGCAGTGAGCGAAGCCTCACGCCGGGCACTCAGCGTGTTCCAGCCCATGTGCGGCACGCGGATGCCGGGGCTGACAGGCAGCTTGGCGACCTTGCCCGACAGCAGACCCAGGCACGGCGTGCCGTCTTCCTCGGAGTGCTCGAACAGGACCTGCATGCCGACACACACGCCCAACAGCGGCGCCTGCAACGCCTTGATCGTCTCGATGAGCTGCAGCTCGCGCAGCCGGCCCATCACCTGCGCGGCCGCGCCCACGCCCGGCAGGATCACCCGGTCCGCGCTGCGGATCACCTCGGCATCGGTGGTCAGTTCCGCTTCCACGCCCAGGCGGCCCAGCGCATAGCGCACCGAGCCGATATTCGCGCCACCGGCATCGATCATCGCCAGGCGCATCACAGCGCGCCCTTGGTCGAGGGCAGCTCGGAGCCCTCGCGCTTGATCGCCTGGCGCAGGGCGCGGGCCAGCGCCTTGAAGCTGCCTTCGATCTTGTGGTGGTCGTTGTCGCCGCGCACCTGCACGTTGATGTTCACCCCAGCCGAATCGCACAGCGAGCGGAAGAAGTGCTCGACCAGCTCGGTCGGCATATCGCCCACGCGCTCGCGCTGGAAGCTGCCGTCGAACACCAAGTATGGCCGGCCCGAGAAGTCCAGCGCGACCTGCGCGAGCGTCTCGTCCATGGGCAGGGTGAAGCCATAGCGGCCGATGCCACGCTTGTCGCCCAGCGCCTGTTTCAGGGCCTCGCCCAGCGCCAGGGCGGTGTCCTCGATGGTGTGGTGCTCATCGATGTGCAGGTCGCCGGTGGTCTGGATCTCCAGTGCGAAGCCGCCATGCTTGCCGATCTGCTCCAGCATGTGGTCGTAGAATGGCAGGCCGGTGCTGACTTTGGGATCGGCGACCCGGTCCAGGTCGACCTCGACGCGGATGTCGGTTTCCTTGGTTTTACGACGTACGCTCGCCGTGCGCGGCGCATCGGCCAGGGCATGGGCGATGCCAGCCCAGTCCCATCCGCCGCCGAACTGCGCGGTCTTCAACTGGAACCCGCGGATGCCCAGGTTCTCGGCGAAGCGGATGTCGGTCTCGCGGTCGCCGACCATCGCCGAATGATCCAGGTCGATGCCGCGATCGCGCAGGTAGTGCATTACCAAGCCCAGCTCAGGCTTGCGGGTCGGCGCCTTGTCGGCAGGCCAGCTGCAGTCCACCAGCACCTCGCGGAAGCTGATGCCCTGGCTTTCGAAGATTTGCAGCATCAGGTCATTGGGGCCGTCGAAACTCTCGCGCGGATAGCCTTCGGTGCCCAGCCCGTCCTGGTTGGTGACGATGACGAACTGGAAGCCGGCATCGCGCAGCTTGAGCATCGCCGGGATGACGCCCTTGACGAAGCGCAGCTTCTCGTAGGCGTCGATCTGGAAATCGGCCGGCTCCTCGATGAGGGTGCCGTCGCGGTCGACGAACAGGATCTTCTGGCTCATGCGGCCTCCGCCTGTGCGCTCAGGGCCGCCAGCACGCGGGCGTTCTGCTCGGGCGTGCCGATGGTGATGCGCAGCGCGTCGTCCAGCTGCGGCGCGGCGCGCTGGTCGCGTACGACCACGCCGGCAGCCAGCAGCGCACGAAATGCGCGTTCGGCATCGGCGAAGCGCACCAGCAGGAAGTTGGCGTCGGAGCGGTAAACACGGCGCACGCCGGGCAGCGCCGAGAGCGCGGCGGCCAGCCGTGCGCGCTCTTCGATCACGATGGCGATCCGCGCCTGCGTGGCCGCCAGGGCGGATGCGGACAAGCCAGCCACGGCCAGCTCCGCGCACGGCGTGGGCACCGGGTACGGCGCCTGGCAGGCGCGCAGCACCGAGATGAGGCGCGGATCGGCGATCACCACGCCCACCCGGGCCGCGGCCAGCGCGTGCGCCTTGGACAGTGTGCGCAGCACCGCGACTTCCGGATAGCGAGCGCGCAGGCTCAGCGCAGAAGGCGTGTCGGAAAACTCGCCGTAGGCCTCGTCCACCACCACCAGCGCACTGCCCTGCAGCGTCTGCAGCAGGGCTTCGATCTGCGCCAGCGGAATCGACGCGCCGGTCGGGTTTGCCGGCGAGCACAGGAACACCAGCTTGGCGCCCTGCTCCAGCACGGCCTTCGCAATCGCATCGAAATCCGGCGCAAACCCCTCCGGCCCATCGACCAGTGGCGCTTCGATCAGCCGCGCATCCTGCAGGCGCGCACTGACCGCGTACATGCCGAACACCGGCGGCGTGGCGACCACCGCATCGCGCCCGCCCACGCACAGGGTGCGCACCAACAAGTCGATGGCTTCGTCGCTGCCGCGACCGATCAGCAGTTCCTCCGGCGCGCAGCCGTACAGGCCCGACAGCGCGGTCTTCAGCGCGGCGGGCTGCGGATCGGGATAGCGGCGCGAGGTCGCGTTGGCATCGGCAGCATTGCTCCACGCACTTTCGTTGGCGTTGAGCCAGACATCGCCGCGCATGGCCTCGGTGCGGGCCGACTTATAGCCGCCAAAGCCGCGCAGGTCCGGGCGGACCAGGTCGAGCAGGTCACGTGGTTTCAGATCGGGGGCGCTCATCGGGCGGCCTCCTGCAGACGCAGGCGCACGGCGTTGGCGTGGGCCTCCAGGCTTTCGGCCTCGGCCAGGGTCACCGCCGACGGCCCGATGGCCAGGATGCCGGCCGCACTGGCCGACTGCACGCTGACGAAATTCTGGAAGCTGGCCACCGACACGCCGCTGTAGGCGCGCGCCGCGCCGCTGGTGGGCAGCACGTGGTTGGTGCCGCTGCAGTAGTCGCCCAGCGCCTCGGGCGTGTAGTCGCCCAGGAACACCGAGCCGGCCGCCTCCACCTTGTCCAGCCACCGGCGCGCCTCGCGCAGGGCCAGGATCAGGTGCTCGGGCGCATAGCGGTTGCTGATGGCGAAGGCTTCGTCCAGCGACGTGGTCAGCACCAGGCGCGAGGCGCTCAGCGCCCTGCGCGCGATGTCCGCGCGCGGCAGCACGGCCAGCTGCGCCTCGAGCGCGGCTTCCACACGGTCCAGCAGGCCGGCATCGTCAGACAGCAGCAGCACCTGCGAATCCGGGCCGTGCTCGGCCTGCGACAGCAGGTCGGCGGCGACGAAGTCCGCGTTGGCGCCGGCATCGGCGATCACCAGCACTTCGGACGGACCGGCGGGCATGTCAATGGCCGCCGCGCCGCTCTGCGCGACCTGCTGCTTGGCTTCGGTCACGTAGCTGTTGCCCGGGCCGAAGAGCTTGTCGCAGGCCGGCACCGGGCCGGCGCCATACGCCATCGCGGCGATCGCCTGCGCACCGCCGAGGACGAACACGCGGTCCACCCCGGTCAGGCGCGCGGCGACCAGCACCGCGGGATCGGCAGTGCCGTCCTTGCGCGGCGGCGTGCACAGCACCACCTCGCGGCAGCCGGCCAGCCCAGCCGGCACGCCGAGCATCAACGCGGTCGACGGCAGCGGCGCGCTGCCGGCCGGCACGTACAGGCCAACGCGGCCGATGGGGCGAATGATGCGTTCGCAGACCACGCCGGCGGCGGTTTCCACCGCATAAGGCTGGGCCATGCCGGCCTTGTGGAAGGCGGTGATGCGCGCGGCGGCCTCGACCATGGCCTGCCTGAGCGCCGGGTCGATGGCGCGTTCGGCGGCGGCGAATTCGGCCTCGCCCACTTCGAAGGACTCGGGCGCGGCGCCATCGAAGCGCGCGGTGATGGCGCGCAGCGCTTCCAGGCCACCGCTGCGGACCTCGTCGATCAACGCGGCGACGGTGCGGCGCGTCTCGGCCGCGACCGTCTGCGCCGGGCGCTCCAGCGTCTGGGTTTGTGCTTGCGCATCCAGTGCGGCCCAGACGATGCGCTGGACGCTGAGGGATTCGGATTTGAGCGAGGCGTTCATGCCAGCGAGCGCTCCACGGACAGGACCATCAGACCGCGTGCGCCGGCGCGTTCCAGTTCCTCCAACTGCTGCCAGCTTATGGCGGTGTGGCACATGGTCTGCAGCGAGATGCCCTCGGCGTGCTCGCCCGGCAGCTGCACCAGCGGCTCGGCATCGGCCAGCAGGCGGGTCAAGGCCGGCACGGTGTCCGGCGCGGCGCGGAACATCAGCAGCTTGCTGTCCTTGAGCTTGAGCACCCCGTCCATGCGCCGCAGCAGCATGGCCGACAGGTCGGCGCGGGCATCGTCGAACTTGCGCGTCGGCCCGGCCAGCACCGCCTGGCTCTCCAGCAGGGTTTCCACTGGCTTGAGCTGGTTGGCGCGCAGCGTGGCGCCGCTGGACACCAGGTCGCAGATCAGGTCGGCGGTGTCGAGCTTGGGCGCGATCTCCACCGAGCCGGAGAGCTCCACCACCGAGGCGTCCACGCCCTGCGCGGTGAGCCACTGGCGCAGGATCGCCGGATAGCTGGTGGCGATGCGCAGGCCCTGCAGCTGCTGCGGGCCGCTCCACTCCCAGCTCTCCGGGATGGCCAGCATCAGCCGGCAGCCGCCAAAGCCCATGGCGCGCACTTCGCGGTAGGCCTGCGGCAGGCCGATCTCGGCGCGCGCGTTGGCCTGTTCGTCCAGCTCGTTGCGCCCGACGATGCCGTAATCGCATACGCCGTCGGCGATCAGGCCGGGGATGTCGTCATCGCGGACCAGCAGCAGATCCACCGGCAGCGATTCGCCATAACAGAACAGCTTGTCGCGACTCTCGCGCCAACTCAGGCCACACGCGGCGAGCAGGCTGCGCGCCGGTTCGGCCAAACGGCCGGATTTCTGGATGGCGATACGCAGACGATCACGCGTCGCGTTGGCAACGATGGGAGGCATGGCAGGAAACTTCAGTGAGAGGCGGCGGTACGTGTCTGCTGGCGGCGCAGGGCGGCGGCATAGCCACCGGTACCGGTCTCCAGCGTGCGCGCGACGCGCCCGATGGTGGTGACGCTGACCTCGGTCAGCTCGTGGATTTCGCGATATGGCACGCCCTTCAGCAGCAGGGGCACCACGCGCCAGCGGTCGGCCATGGCCTCCAGCTCGGCAGGCGTGCACAAGTCCACCAGGAACGCACGCACCTCCTCCGGCTTGGACAGGCCCGCCAGCGCGCGGGCCAGCGACTGCTGGGCCAAGCTGGCGGTCTTCTCATCGATCTCGGGGCGGCGCTTCATGGATGTCTCAATGTATTAACGCGCTATCACATTAGCACAAGCCGACGCCGCGGACAACTGCGGACCGACACGCCGGATGAATCCCGGCCCGGTCCGCGCTAGGATCGCCCGAGGCACCGGCGCCGCCGGCCCATCTGCGACAAGGAGTCTGTCAATGCGTGCTTTCCGTCCTACCGTGCTTTCGTCCGCGCTGCTGGCGGGGGTGTTACTCAGCCAGGGCGCTGCGGCCCACACTTACGCATCCGAACAGCCCCCTTCATCCAGCGCGCCAACATCGTCACAGCCGCCGCTGGACAGTCGCTCCAGGTTTGAAGCCTGGCTCAGGGCCAACCCCGACAAAGCCGCCCCATTCGATGCTTTCACCGCCGGCGGCAGGGAAAGATTCCTGGGCGGCCTGACATTCACCGAACGTGGCATTTTCTCGGTTGCACCCGAGGACCTGGTCTGGGAGCTGGATCAACAGCAGGCCAAGGCCGTCTTCGATCTGATCGGCCTCGGCGATGACCCAATCGCCACGCGGCTCAGAACCGAGCCTGCGCCCCTCGACTGGCGTGGCGACAAGGAACATCCCAGCGAGATCGACCAGCGCTATACCAAGTACAACGCCCTTGTCGATCAGACCCGCAGAGAAGATTTCCTGCGTCGCGCGCGACACATCGGCGAAATCTATCGAAAGCAGTTCCCCGAGACGCTGATCGCACGTGCCGACGAACTTTCGAAACCGGACCTGCTGATCCTTGCGCGCGCATCGGCCAACGCAGCCACTGGCAGCAGTAGCGAAGCCTCGACCCAGGATCTCTTCACGCTGATTCCGCAACTTGAGCAGCGCGGTCTGGAGAGTCGAGAATTGATACAGGACGCGCAACGCGCGCTGCTGACCAGCGGTCGAATGGACGACGCTCGCGCACTGGCAGCAAAGCATCCCTCGATCGAACTTGAAGCCATTCCCGCCGTGACCACGCCTGTTTCACAGCTCGCGGATGGGCCCGGCTGGTGGCGCCTGTCCGATGACGAGGCGAGCATGACCGCCGAGTCTCCGGATTTGTCCCAGACGCAGATCCTGGTCCTCGCGGGTTGTCACTTTTCCGTGGACGCGGCGCAGGACATCGAAGCCGATCCCGATCTTGGCCCCGTGTTTGCGGCGCATGCGCATTGGCTCGGCCAACCCCCGGGCATCGAAAGCATTGGCGTGTGGAAAGAATGGAATACGAAGTTCCCGAACACGCCGATGCATCTGATCACCAAGCAGAGCGACTGGGACATGTTCCCCGATTGGGACATGCCGACCTATGCCATCGTCAAAGACGGCAAGGTGGTAGACCAGACTGGCGGGTCTTTTCGTGCCGCGCCGGAGAATCGCGTGGCGCTGGTAAAGATGCTCCGCCGCCACGGCCTGATGACCACCGGGGACAAACAGGCCACGCAGGAACCCTGACCTTGGTGCCGTGCGGCGGCGCCCGAGCCGCCGCCCGTCACACGGACAAGGAGCGTCACGCCATGGATGAGCACCACGTCGCCCGCTGCCAACGCTGGCTCGCAAATTTCCCGATGGCCGCCGAGGCCTTCTCGCGCCTGCGTCCGGCCGCGCAGCAACGCTTCCTCATGCAGCTGCAGTTCGAGGGCGACCAGCTCGCAGGCTTCAGCCTGGATGAACTGCACCATGTGCTGCCCGAAGCCGCGATGCAGGACCTGCTCCGGCAGATCCTCTTTTCGGTGACACCCGTGGAACAGCATTCAACCTTGGAACAGACGCTCGCCGAGCAGTCCACCCGCCCTCATCGCCATGCCAGCCAGACCCGCGGATCCTTCCTCTTCACCCGGGAAGCACCGAACGACGGGCCTGAGCCGGCAGGCCCGCTCGACAACCTCATCATCGACGGCGTCCAGGCGTCGCCCTGGGACATGCAGACGCTGCGCCAGTTGCACAAGGAGAATCTGCTGGCGGCCTTCGTCGCCGCCTGCCACATGGAGATGGACTGCGTTTTCACCGGTGGCGATCGACGCCCGCTGCTGTTCAATGCGCTGGCCGCGATCGAAGCACGCCGCATGGCCACGCCTGCGCGCCTGCGCATGGCCCAATGCGCCCTCCTGCGCGCTGGCTGCGCAGAGCAGGCCCGGGAGCTGAGTGCGCGACACCCTAAGGCCGGGCTCCCTATCCTCCCGCGCCTGCGCGATGCACGCACAGCGCATCGGGCTCCCAGCGCCTGGAGGCCCATCGTCGAGGCGGGTGAACAGATATTGCAGCGCGAAAACCTCGACCTGGCTGCGCGCCGGTGGTGGATCTGTGCGGCCATTACCTCTTCCGCAGAGGCCGAAGCGCTCGCGCTGATGCTGCACGCGCCGCAATGGCAGCCGGCACTCCGACACTTCGGCGGCTGGCTGACGTTGCCGCTTGGCGGCGAGCCCCTCGATGCACGCGCGCCCTGGGATCTGCGTCATCCCAGGACGCCTGCATGGCCGATCGGAGACCGCTCCGACCTGTCGCTGAACGACTGGTATCACCCCATCCTGCTGGTGATCGAAAACGGCGAGGTGCTGGAGCAGGCGCAGCATTGGCCAGATGCCGCCGAAGCCCTGACCGCCCTCCTGCAGCGTCATGACTTGCCTTGAACGTCCGCGCGACGCACACCTTGTGGCAGCCAGAACAAAGAGGGCGCCCATCGGCGCCCTCTTGTTTCTCAACGTCAGTCCAAGCTAGCGCCCCGCCAGCGCGCTGACCTGCGCCAGCTCCACGCGCAGCGTGGTGGCCAGTTCGTCGCGCGGCACTTCGAACTGCTGTTCGCGCATCAGGTCCTTGACCGTGACCACGCCGCGCGCCAGTTCGTCCTCGCCGGCCAGGGCGACGAAGCGGATGCCGGCACGCGAGGCGTACTGGAACTGCTTGCCGAGCTTCTTCGGCTCCATCTGCACTTCGGTGTTGATGCCACCGGCGCGCAGGCGCTGGGCGATGTCCAGCGACTCGGGCAGCTGGGATTCGTCCATCAGGGCCACCAGCGCCTGCACGCTGCTGACCTCGGCATCGACCAGCAGGCCGGCCTCGCGCAGCTGCCAGAACAGCCGGGTCAGGCCGATGGAGATGCCCACGCCCGGCAGCTTGGACTTGCTGTAGTGGCTGGCCAGGTTCTCGTAGCGGCCACCCGAACAGATCGAGCCGATCTGCGGGTAGTCGTTGAGTTGGGTCTCGTAGACCGTGCCGGTGTAGTAGTCCAGGCCACGGGCGATGGAGAAGTTCAGGCAGTAGGCGCTTTCCGGCACACCCAGGGCTTGGACCAGAGTCAGCACCTCGCGCAGCTCGGCGATGCCTTCGTTGAAGCCCTCGCTGCCCTGCCCCAACCTGTCCAGCTGGGCCAGCGCATCTGCATGGCCGCTGGAACGCACCGCAACGAAGGCCAGAATCTGCTCCACCACGCCGGCAGACAGGCCGAAGCCTTCGCCGGTCAGCGTCTCGCGCACGTAGTCCGGGCCGCGCTTGTCGAGCTTGTCGACCTCGCGCAGCACCAGCATCTGTTGCTCGCCGTCGGCCACGCCCAGATTCTCGAAGAACCCGCGCATCAGCTTGCGATTGTTGAGCTGCACGGTGAACGCACCGATCTGCAGCTCGGAGAACACCGCGTGGATCACCGCCAGGATCTCCGCGTCGAAGCGGATGCTCAGGCCGTCCTTGCCGATCACATCGATGTCGCACTGGTAGAACTCGCGGAAGCGACCACGCTGGGCGCGCTCACCGCGGTACACGCGCTGCATCTGGTAACGACGGAACGGGAAGGCCAGCGCGTGTTCGTGCTCGGCCACGTAGCGCGCCAGCGGCACGGTCAGGTCGAAGCGCAGCGCCAGCTCGGGCAGGCCCTCGTTGTCCTGCTGCAGGGCGCCGGTGGACTGGGCGAAATACACCTGGCGCTCGGTCTCGCCGCCGGACTTGGTCAGCAGCACCTCGGACAGCTCGAACACCGGCGTTTCCACCGGCAGGAAGCCGAACCGCTCGTAGTTGCGGCGGATCGTGTCCAGCATGCGCTGGAAGGCGATCTGGTCACGGGGCAGCAGCTCCATGACCCCCGGTGGGGTGCGCGGCTTGATCAAGCGGGTGACTCCAGACATGCAAAGGGGGGCGCATATTCTAGCGTTGGCGCGGGCTGCGGCGCCCGGCCGGCCAGGCTCGGCCGGGGCGCGGCAGGAAAAGTGAAAATTCTTCTTGCCCTCCCCGTCTGCGTTCCCTAAAATGCGCGGCTCCTTCGGGGTGTAGCTCAGTCTGGTAGAGCGCTACGTTCGGGACGTAGAGGTCGCAGGTTCGAATCCTGTCTCCCCGACCAGCTTTTCAAGCTGGTCGGGACTGAAAAAACCGGCCATTGGCCGGTTTTTTTGTGTCCGCACGCCAGACGATCCACGCCGTCGCGGCCACGCGCCTGCCCTTCCACGCCCAGATGCGACAAAGCCGGCGCCCCTGCAGGCACCGGCTTTGCAGCACGCCCGGCCTGCGCCGGGGCTTGGTCAACCTTCGCGCAGACCGAAGCCTGCGCCACGCGCCAGCGTGTCGAAGCCCGGGAACGAGGTCGCCACGTTGGCGATATCGAGCACCACCACCTCCCCGGTGGACAGTTGCCCGGCGATGCAGAAGGCCATGGCGATGCGATGGTCACCGTGGCTTTCGATGATGCCGCCGCCGATCGGACCGCCGTGGATGGTGGCTCCGTCCGGGGTCTCGTCCACCTGCACGCCCAAGCTGCGCAGGCCGGTGGCCATGGCGGCCAGGCGATCGGATTCCTTGACCCGCAGTTCGGCCGCGCCACTGACGATGGTCTGGCCCTGCGCGGCAGCGGCGGCAACGAACAGCGCCGGGAACTCGTCGATCATGTCCGGCACCACGCTTTCGGGGATGCGCGCACCCTTGAGCACGGCATGGCGCACGCGCAGGTCGGCCACCGGCTCGCCGCCGTGCTCGGCCGGGTTGAGCACCTCAATGTCCGCGCCCATGAGGCGCAGCGCTTCGAGCAGGCCGGTGCGACGCGGGTTGAGGCCCACCGCCTTCAGGGTGACGTCCGAGCCGGGGATGAGGCTGGCCGCGACGATGAAGAACGCCGCCGAGGAAAAATCCGCCGGCACCGCGATGTCGGTCGCACGCAGGCGCTGGCCACCGCGCAGCTTGGCGTAGCCGGGCGAGAAGTCGATTTCCACGCCAAACGCCGAGAGCATGCGCTCGGTGTAGTCGCGGGTCGGATGCGGTTCGCGCACGGTGGTCTCGCCCTGCGCGTACAGGCCGGCCAGCAGCAGGCAGGACTTGACCTGCGCGCTGGCCACCGGCGAGGTGAAGTCGATTCCGGTCAGCGCCTGCCCGCCGTGGATGCGCAGCGGCGGGGTGCCGTCATCGCACGTGTCGATCTTCGCGCCCATCTGCGCCAGCGGCCCGGTCACCCGCCGCATCGGCCGCTTGGACAGCGACGCATCGCCAATCAGCGTGCTGTCGAAAGGCTGCGCCGCAAGCAGGCCGGCCAGCAGGCGCATGCCGGTGCCGGCATTGCCGCAGTCCAACGCGGCACTCGGCGCCTTCAGCCCATCCACCCCCACGCCGCGCACGATGCGCGTGGACGGCGACGGCGTTTCGATCCGCACGCCCAACTGGGAGAAGATCGCCGCGGTCGCGCGCGTGTCCTCGCCTTCCAGAAAGCCCTCGATGCGCGAGGTGCCGTCCGCCAGCGCGGCGAACATCACCGAGCGGTGCGACACCGACTTGTCTCCGGGGATGGCCAGCGCGCCCTGCAGCGCCGAGCCAGTGTGAGCGATCCAGGATTGCGAAGTCATCGTGTTGTCCATCCAGCGGCCCTGCCGCGTTGTGCATCGAATGCGTGGTTGATCTTGATTTGGTTGTTGTTGCTGCTGTTGCTTTTGCTTTCCGCTGTTGCTCTTGCTTGTCGCTGCTGCTTATTGGCTTTCCCTGCCCCATCCGCAGCGGCGGCGCTGGCGGGTCAAACCCGCAGGGCGACGTGCATGGATGCACGTCGTGTCCGGTCGCGGCATGGAAGCCGCGTCCGGACATTCCCGCCAGCGTTGCGAACCCGGAGCGCAGCGGAGGGCACGAGGACGGGTGTGTTTCTTTTGGTCACTTTTCTTTGCACAAGCAAAGAAAAGTGACTCATGCTTCGAAGAAGCGCGAAAGCTTCGCTGCTTTTGTTTAGAAGCAAGCAAAAGCCCCCCTTCCTGACCTCCGGGCATCCTTCCCCCGCATGCGGGGGAAGGAGGAGTCATGTGCGTACCGAACCCTCATCCGCCCCTCCGGGGCACCTTCTCCCGGAGGGAGAAGGAAAAACAACTAAGGCACCGCCACCGGATACGACCCCAGCACCTTGATCTGCGCCGAGTGCGCTTCCAGCTCCGCCAGCGCCGCCTTCATCGACTCGTCCTCCACATGCCCGGCCAGGTCGATGAAGAACCCGTACTCCCACTTGGCATGGTGCGAAGGCCGCGACTCGATGCGGTTCATGCTGATGCCGTGGCGCGCGAACGGGCTGAGCACATCGAACAGCGCGCCGGGCTTGTCGTGAATGAACACCAGCACCGAGGTGCGGTCGTGACCGGACGGCGGGAAGATCTTGCGGCCCACCACCAAGAAGCGCGTGGTGTTGTCCTTGTCGTCCTGGATCGGCCCGGTCACGACCTTTTTCAGGCTGTAGGCGTGGACCGCGCTTTCGCCACCGATCGCCGCGGCATCGTCGCTGTTGCGCGCACGGCGCGCGCCTTCGGCGTTGCTGGACACCGGCACCTTCTCAGCCTTGGGCAGGTTGGAGCGCAACCAGCCAGCGGTCTGCATGAACGACTGCGGATGGGCGTAGATGCGCTCGATGTCCTCCAGGCGCCCACTGCGCGACATCAGGAACTGCTGCACGCGCAGCTCGACCTCACCGCAGATCTTCAGGTTGGAGGTCAGGAACATATCCAGCGTGATCTGGATCGTGCCCTGCCCGGAGTTCTCCACCGGCACCACGCCGAAGTCGGCGTTGCCGCTTTCCACTTCCTGGAAGACCTCCTCGATGCTCGCCATCGGCACGCCCAGCGCCGAGCGGCCGAAGTGCTTGAGCACGGCCTGCTGGCTGAAGGTGCCCTCCGGGCCGAGATAGCCGATCTTGAGCGGCTCCTGCTGGGCCAAGCAGGCGGACATGATCTCGCGGAAGACATGCACCAGCACCTCGTCGGAGAGCGGGCCTTCGTTGCGGTCCACCACCATGCGCAGCACCTGCGCCTCGCGCTCGGGGCGGTAGTAATCCACCGCTGCGGCCAGCTTGCCCTTGGCCTTGCCGACCTGCAGGGCGAAGCCGGCGCGCTCGGCGATCAGCGACTGGATCTGGCGGTCGATGCCGTCGATCTTGGCGCGCACGTCCGACAGCACCAGCGGCGGCGCGGTCGGCTTGGCGGCCTTGCCCTTGGCCGGCTTGGCGACCGACACGGACTTGGCTGCTGCCGGCTTGGGAGTTTTCTTGGTCATTCGCGAAGATCCATGAAGCGATGTTTCTATCGTGGGAGCCGCCATGGCGGCGATGTCCCCTGCCTCCGTAGAGCCGAGCTTGCTCGGCCAGGGCCCTCACCGGGAGAGCGACCGCCGAGCGAGCTCGGCGCTACAGAGCATGGAGGTTCAACCGTTGCGCTGCTGGAAGTCGCGCATGAAGTCCACCAGCGCCTGCGCGCCTTCCACCGGCAATGCGTTGTACAGCGAGGCCCGCAGTCCACCGACGGCCTTGTGGCCCTTCAGGCCCATCAGCCCGGCCGCCTTGGACTCGGCCACGAAGCGCGCGGTCAGCGTCTCGTCGGGCACAAAGAAGGGAATGTTCATGCGCGAGCGCGCCGCCGGCACCACCGCGTTACGGTAGAAGCCGCCAGAGCCGTCGATGGCGTCATAGACCAGCTGCGACTTGGCCGCACTGCGACGGGCGAATTCAGCCACGCCGCCCTGGTCGAGCATCCAGCGGAACATCAGCCCGGTCAGGTACCAGTTCCAGGTCGGCGGCGTGTTGAGCATCGAGTCGCGCGCCAGGTGCGAGGCGTAGTTGAAGATGTCCGCGCGCGGCTGGCCGGCGCGCTCCAGCAGGTCGCGGCGCACGATGACCACGGCTACACCGACCGGGCCCAGGTTCTTCTGCGCGCCGGCGTAGACCACCCCGTACTTCGACACCTCGATCGGCTCGGAGGCGATCGAGGAGGAGAAGTCGGCGAACAGCGGCACGGCGCCCACCTCCGGCGTCTCGCGGAACTCCACGCCGTGGATGGTCTCGTTGGCGGTGATGTGGACATAGGCCGCATCGTTCGAGAGCTGCCAGTCACGACGCGGCGGGATGTCAGTGAAGCCGCTGGCCTCGCTGGTGGCGGCCACATGCACGTTGACGTAGTCCTTGACCTGCTTGATCGCGGTCTTGCCCCAGTGGCCACTGACCACGTAGTCCACGGTCTGGCCAGGCGCAGCGAAGTTCAGCGCCAGCAGCGCCTGCTGGGTCGTGGCGCCACCGGCCAGGAACAGCACGCCGTAATCGTCGGGGATGCTGAGCAGGCTGCGAAGATCGGCCTCGGCGCGCGCGGCGACCTCCATGAACTCGGCGCTGCGGTGGCTGATCTCCACGATCGAGGCGCCCACGCCGTTCCATTCCAGCATTTCGGACTGCGCGTGGCGCAGGACGGCTTCGGGCAGTGCCGCAGGGCCGGCGCTGAAGTTGTGGACGCGGGACATGGCAGCCTCTTCCTGGGGGCGCATAGTATGCCGCAGGCTGAATCAGCAAGTGCCCCACCATGCATCCACGTTGACGCGATCTGCGTAAGGAGCATGAAACCCGGCGCAATGAGCATGGACAGGCGCACCAATCCCTGGAATTTTTGGTCCTGTCGCGCGTCTTATTGGTTGCCAATGTGACTTTCAAGCAGGAGAAACCCGTGTCCCTCCGCGATGCCCTGACCCTCAAAGACCACCAGGTCACCGACGAAGCCGTCTATCGCGGCCGTCGCGACCTGTTCAAGCTGGCCGCCGCGATCCCGGCGCTGGCCCTGGCTGGCTGTGCCGACGCCGATCCGCCCGACGCGCCCAAGACCAGCATTACCCCCGAGCAGGCCAAGTCGGGCTTTCGCACCGATGAGGAGCTGACCAAGTACGCCGACGTCACCACGTACAACAACTTCTACGAGTTCGGCACCGACAAGACCGACCCCTCGCAAGCGCCGAAGACGCTGAAGACCTCGCCGTGGTCGGTCAAGGTGTCGGGTGAATGCGAAAAGCCCGGCACCATCGCCCTGGAGGATCTGCTCAAGGCGGCCTCGCCGGAAGAGCGCATCTACCGCCATCGCTGCGTGGAAGGCTGGTCGATGGTGATCCCGTGGACCGGCATCCCGTTGGCGGCGGTGCTCAAGGGCTTCGCACCGACCTCCAAGGCCAAGTACGTGGCCTTCACCACCCTGGCCGATCCGCAGCAGATGCCCGGCATCCGCTATCGCTCCATCAACTGGCCCTATCGCGAAGGCCTGCGCATGGACGAGGCGATGCACCCGCTGACCTTCCTGGCCACCGGCCTGTACGGCAAGCCGGTGCCGCAGCAGAACGGCGCGCCGCTGCGTCTGGTGGTGCCGTGGAAGTACGGCTTCAAGAGCATCAAGTCGATCGTGGAGATCAAGTTCGTCGAGAAGATGCCCGAGACGGCCTGGCATGACCTGCAGCCCAACGAATACGGGTTCTTCTCCAACGTCAATCCGCAGGTCGACCACCCGCGCTGGAGCCAGAAGACCGAGCGCCGCATCGCCGGCAACGCCAGCAAGCTGTTCGCCGAGCGCATCCAGACCCGCATGTTCAACGGCTATGCCGACCAGGTGGCCTCGATGTACGCCGGGATGGATCTGCGCAAGTGGTTCTGAGCGACGCCGCCCCGACAGGCCGGGCCCGCCCGGCCCGTCCCAAACCCAAGACCCCGCCTGGCGTGATCGCAGCCAAGGTGGTCGTGCACTTGCTATGCCTGGCGCCGCTGGCCGTGCTGGGCTGGCGGTTCTGGGAGGTCTGGAAGACCGGATCGGACGCGCTGGGGGCCGACCCCATCGCCGAGGTGGAGCATTTCACCGGGCTGTGGGCGCTGCGGCTGCTGATGTTCACCCTGGCGATCACCCCGTTGCGCCAGCTCACTGGCCAGTCGGTGCTGATCCGTTTCCGGCGGATGCTGGGCCTGTACGCCTTCGTCTACGCGTGTTTCCACCTGGCGGCCTACCTGGGCCTGGACCTGCGTGGCTACTGGACCCAGATCTTTGCCGAGATCGTCAAGCGACCCTACATCACCGTGGGCTTCGCCGCCTGGCTGCTGCTGGTCCCGCTGGCGATCACCTCTACCACCGGCTGGATCCGCCGGCTGGGCCGCAACTGGGGCCGGCTGCACAAGGCCATCTACGCCATCGGCGTGCTGGCCGTGCTGCATTTCTGGTGGCTGGTGAAGTCCGACATCCGCGAGCCCGCACTCTACGCCGGCATTCTTGCGGTCCTGCTGGGATGGCGCGCCTGGAAGGCGGTCAGCCGGCGCCGAACAGCAGCAGCGCCGAAAGCAGCCCGGCCAGCGCCGCGGCCGCCAGCAGCAGCCACGGCCAGCGCTTCAGCGAAGCCTCCTGAGGCGGCGCGCTCGCCTGAGTGATGACGCCATCCTCCGGCATGCCGGATTCATGGCGTTCGGGGCGTCCCCACGGGATCTCGACCACAAAGCGTGCCTGCGGATCGAATGCGACCTGGTCGCCGGCCACCAGCAGGGCTTCGTGCACGGGCAGGCCATTGACCACGCTGGTGGCCGCGCCACTGTAGTGGCGGAGCAGCAGGCCCTGGCCCTGCAGACTCAGGCGCGCATGCTGGACCCCGATATGGGCCGCATCCAGGTGAATCTGCACCTCCGGCCCGGCGCCGACCACGCACCCGCTGCCGACCGGAAAGGCGCGACCATGGTGACGCCCGCCGATCCCGCGCAGAACCACGCGGGGGTCGGCCTCTTCGCCGGCACGCGGCGTGGCATAGGGCGCCGCCTCGCCGACCTGGCCACGTACGAGCACCTCGACGCCGTCGGCGTAGACCGCATCGCCGGGTCGCAGCATGGCCATGCGTCGCACCGGCCTGCCATTGACGTGGATGCCGCGCATGCCGGAGGGAACCTGCAGCCACAGGCCTCGCCGATCCAGGCAGAACTGCACCAGCAAGGCCCCTGGCACGGCGTCCCCCACCCCGATGGTGCCGCTGGCTTCGCGCACGACGCGATGCACACCGGTGCCAAGGGCACGGTCCGGGATACGTCCCTGCGGAAAATGGAGGCTGAGGTTCTGCACGCGGCGCGAGCCTAGCATGCAGCACACGCGCTTGGCGCACCGCGCGCGGGCCGCGCACAATGTCGCTTCTTTCCTGCAGCCTCTTCGCCAACACCATGCCCAGCATCGACATCCTCCACCCCAACACCAAGAGCCCGGAGCAGACCCGGGTGGCACTGGAGGAGGTGGCCGCCAAGCTGGCCAGCCGCTTCGGGGTGAGCCATCACTGGGAAGGCGACGAACTGGCGTTCAATGGCGGCGGTGTGGACGGCAGGATCGCGATGCTGCCCGATGCGCTGCATGTCACCGCAGAACTGGGATTCCTGCTGTCGGCCATGAAGACGCCGATCGAAGCGGAAATCCGTCGCGTCCTGGATGAGCGCTTCGCGTGACGTTCCGCGTTCGCGGTGACGTGACGATCACCTGACCGCGCGGAAACTGTGAGATGCGCCTGTTGCGGGCGCGCCGATCACAGGAGGCTTTCCATGACCACCAAGAAGACCTCGCGCAAGCGTACACAGGACACCGCCGGCCCCAGCCTCCAGGCGCAGGCCGAGCTGCTCCAGCAAGCCCTGGGTGAATCGGCCCAGCAGATCTGGCTGGCCGGGGTGGGCGCGTTTGGGCGCGCACAGAACGAAGGCAGCCGCCTGTTCGACACCCTGGTCAAGGAAGGCGGCCGTTTCGAGCAGCGCGCCGGCGCCGGCGCGCGGCAGATGCGCGATGCCGTCGAGGCCGGCCTCAATGAAGCGCGCGAGCGGGCAAGCGGCGCAGCCGGGCGGGTCGGCGATGCGTTGAAGTTCCTGGAAGCCCCGACCCGGCGCGAACTCGGCGCGCTGATCGACCGCATCGATGCGTTGAATGCGCAACTGCGCCGGCATAACGACGCGGCCCAGGCGACGCCAACGCCCAAGGCGCGCGCCTCGAAGGCGCCGCGCAACGCTGCGGCAGGCGCCGACGCCGATGCCCCGACTGCCCGCAAGCGCGCGCGCAAGACGGCACCACGCACGCGTTCGGCCTCCGCTGCTCCTCCGCCCGGGGCTCCACCGGCCGACCGGTCGGACACCCCTTGATCGCCGGCGCCCGCTCGGCCCTGCCAGGCCTGGTCTTGTTGCAAAGCAGCACAAGCCGTGTGCAGAATCGGGGTCGGCCCGTCAGGCCGGCTCGATTCGTTCGCTCCCCTCCCCTTACGAATTCCAGCCTGGCGGGCCTCTTCGTGCCTGGCCGCGTTCCCCCGTGTGCGTCAGAAGGCGTTGTCCTTAAACTCCTTCCATTGATCCACCGGACGACTTGAACATGGCTTCCTGGCTGATCGGGGCAATCCTCGCCCTGGTGCTTGGTCTCGCTGCGACCATTTATCTCTGGACCTTCCGTCGTCGCGACGATGAGATCTCAGCCGGGCTGCTGGCCCTGGCCGGCCTGCGTTGGCGGGATTTCTCCAGTCTGGTGCTGACGTCCCTGCAACTGCGCGGACTGCAGCGGGTGTCCTTCGAGCCCGAAGACGTGCGCAACCAACATCCCAGCTTTCTACTGGCCGATACCGAAGGCAAGCATTGGCTGCTGAGCTGCAAGCATGGCTCGGCTTACCGGATCAGCTCAGTCGCAGTGGAAGAACTGGCGTCCGAGGCGCGGCTGCGCGGCGCCCATCGCGGCATCCTGGCCACCGAAGGCGTGGTGGACGCCACCGGGCGCGAGAAGGCCGAACGCGCCAGCGTGGAACTGCTCGACGGTGGCAAGCTCTGGCTGCAGGTCAAGCCGATGCTGGACAGCGCCATCGTTCAGCGCATCACCACACAGGCCAACCTGCGCGCGCGCCGGCACATCGGCCTGTGCTGGATCCTGGCCCTGCTGCTGGGCGTGCTGGTGAGCAGCCTGCTGCACGCCGGGGCCCCGGAGACGGCGGCGCCAGCGGTGGCCCCCGCACCCGCCAGTGCCCCGGCCACCACGACGATGCCGAACAATCCGGCACCGGCAGCGCCCCCGCCTGCCGCGCCCTCCAGCGAGGAACAGGTCGCCCTGCAGCGCGTGGCGGTCACCAAGGCGCTGGCCAAGGCGGGCGGCCTGCGCCAGCCAGTGTGGATCTCCAGCTCGACCCTGTCGGTGGACATGCTGGCCGGAGAGGACATGGTGATGCCGACGGTGTGCGCGGAACTGGCCAAGTACCCGGACCTGGCGCTGTCGCGCATCCAGCTCAACCCGGCCCCAGGCAGCGACGCCCGCGTGCGCTGGCGCCAGTGCGAGGCCAAGCCGCTGTACACGCCCGCTACGCGCTGAACCCGGGGTCGCTCAGCGCGTTCCGGGCGAGAACCGGGCCACCAGGTCGTAGGAATCCCCCAGGAACGCCTGGCTCACACGGGTCACCGGCTGCTCGCCGCACCAGGTCTGGCGATCGATCACCAGGCACGGCGTCCCGACCGCAACCTGCAGCCATCCCGCCTGCGCATCATCGGCGCCGATCGCGCTGATGCGATGTTCGGCGCGGGTCCAGTGCACGTGCTGGAGCAGCCAGCTGCCCGGCACGACCTGGCTGAAATCCACGTCCATCGCCTCCGGCGCCGCCGCGGGATTGATCAAGCGCTCTTCAACGGCGAAAGGTCGCCCGTCGGCCAGGTGCAGACAGTGCAGCGCCAGGACCCAGCCATCGCCAGCCAGCGCCGCCTCGTCGGACGCACCCCGTCGTGGTCGACGTCGCTGCCGCGCCAGCAGTTCGAACCGGTAGACGTGGCCGCGCGCAGCGACCTCGAAAGGAATATCCGGGATGGACAGGGCCACCTGCTCGATGTGCGGATGCGGCCGCGCGACGAAGGAACCGGCGCGGCGGCGGCGTTCGATCATCCCGGCGTCCGCCAGCAGCGCCAGCACCTTGCTGACGGTCATGCGCGAGCAGCCGTAGCTCGCCATCAAGGCATGCTCGGAGGGGATCCGGTGCCCCGGTGGCCACTCACCGCTGCGGATCCGCCCCTCGATGTCGCCCCGGATGCGCTGGTGGAGGCTTGGCGGCCTGGCCTCGCTCATCACGACAGCAGATGCGCCAGCGCGGCGGCGTAACGCTTGGCCACGCCCGCGCGTTGGAGATGCTGGCCGTCGCGCACCACGTGCCTTCCCTGCCGCCAGACATCGCGCACCGCTCCCTGCCGCGCGGCGAAGATCCAGCCATCCAGCCAGGCGTCGCCCTCGCGCGCCTGCAGGGCCGGATGCCGCAGATCCAGGGCCACCAGATCGGCCGAGGCGCCGGCCTGCAGCCCACCGGCGACGCCCAGCGCCTGCACTGCACCGCGCAGCGCTCCGTCGAACAGCCAGCGTCCGCTCGACACGCCCTCGCCCTGCGCCAGCACGTTGCGACCGCGCGACACCAGGCGCTGACCATATTCGAGCAGGCGCAGTTCTTCGGCCGCGTCGATCAGCACATTCGAGTCTGAGCCGACGCCAAACCGGCCGCCGGCCCGGGCGAAGTCGCGCATGGGGAAGATCCCGTCGCCCAGGTTGGCCTCGGTGATCGGACACAGCCCGACCACCGCGCCCGCCTCGACGATGCCCTGCAACTCGGCCGGCTCGACGTGCGTGGCGTGCACCAGGCACCAGCGCGCATCGACTGGGGCGTGCTCGAGCAGCCATTGCACCGGGCGCTGGCCGGACCAGTCCAGGCAGGCCTGCACCTCGCGCAGCTGTTCGGCGATGTGCAGATGGATCGGTCCCTCGGTCAGCGGCAGCAACGCGGCCAGCTCCCCGGGCGTCACCGCGCGCAGGCTGTGCGGCGCCACGCCGAGGACCGCATCGCCCAGTGGCGCCAACGCATCGCCCGCACGCTCCAGCAACCGGGTGAACCCGTCGAGGTCATGCAGCATCCGGCGCTGTGCCGGACTGGGCGGCACGCCGCCGAAGTCGGCATGGGCATAGAACACCGGGAGCAGGGTCAGGCCGATCCCGCTGGCCTGCGCGGCGGCCGCCACGCGGGCGCACATCTCGGCCGGGTCGGCGTAGGGCCGGCCATCGGGCGCGTGGTGCAGGTAGTGGAATTCCCCCACCCGGGTGAAGCCCACCTCCAGCATTTCCACGTAGGCCTGCTCGGCGATGGCCTGGAAGCTGTCCGGGTCCAGCCGGTCCTGAAAGCGGTACATCAGCTCGCGCCAGCTCCAGAAGCTGTCGCCCCCCGCAGCCACCGCGCCGGCCGATGTCGCCTCGGTCAGGCCGGCCATGGCGCGCTGGAAGGCATGGCTGTGCAGGTTGCCCAGCCCCGGCACGGCGACCTCGACGCGGATGTCCTCCGGACCAGGCCGCTGTCCCGGCGTCACCTCCACGATGCGGCCGTCGCGGGCCGCCAGGCGAACCTGCCGGGCCCAGCCGTCGGGCAGCAGGGCATGGTCGATCCAGAAGTGCTGGAAGCCTGTCGTCACCGGTTCGTCCTCTCGCTGGACACTCTCATGGGCACGGTTTTATTGTATAGACAAATAAGCTCACGACGATACGTAACGCCATGCGCTGCGACACCCTCTGGCACCACGCGAAGCTGGCCACCCTGGATGCCGCCGACGGCGGACTGGGCGAGATCCAGGACGGCGTCGTCGCGGCCCGCGACGGACGGATCGTGCATGTCGGGCCCGCGGACGCCGCGCCCGCCTTCGATGCCGCCACCCGCGTCGACTGTGCAGGCCGCTGGATCACCCCGGGCCTGATCGATTGCCATACGCACCTGGTCTATGCCGGCAATCGCGCCGGCGAGTTCGAGCAGCGCCTCAACGGCGTCAGCTACGCCGACATCGCCAAGGCCGGCGGCGGCATCGTGTCCACCGTGCGCGACACGCGACAGGCGGACGAACAAGCCCTGATCGCCGCCAGCCTGCCGCGCCTGGACGCGATGCTGGCCGAAGGCGTCACCACGCTGGAGATCAAATCCGGCTACGGCCTGACCCTGGAACACGAGACCAAGCAGCTGCGCGTGGCCAAGCGGCTTGGCGAACTGCGCCGAGTCGAGATCGCGCCGACCTTCCTCGGCGCGCATGCGGTGCCGCCCGGGGTGGAGGCGCAGGCCTATATCGACGAGGTCTGCGCGACGATGATCCCGGCCGTGGCCGCGCAAGGCCTGGCCGAGGCGGTGGATGTGTTCTGCGAGCACCTCGCGTTCTCGCACGCACAGGCCGAACAGGTGTTCGCCGCGGCCAGCGCCCACGGGCTGAAGCTCAAGATCCACGCCGAGCAATTGTCCAACCAGCATGGCGCGGCCCTGGCCGCACGCTGTGGCGCGCTGTCCGCCGATCACATCGAGCACCTTGACGCGGACGGCATCGCGGCGATGGCCGCCGCCGGCACGGTCGCGGTGCTGTTGCCCGGTGCGTTCTACTTCACCCGCGACACCTTGGTGCCGCCGATCGCCGCGTTGCGCGCCGCCGGCGTGCCGCTGGCCCTGGCCACCGACAGCAATCCCGGCACCTCGCCGCTGACCAGCCCGTTGCTGGCCATGAACATGGCCGCCACGCTGTTCCGCATGACCGTGACCGAATGCATCGCCGGCTTCACCCGTGAAGCCGCGCGCGCGCTCGGCCGCCAGGATCGCCTGGGCCGCCTGCGCGCCGGCTTCGACTGCGACCTGGCGATCTGGGACATCGACGCCCCGGCCGACCTGGTCTACCGCATGGGCTTCAACCCGCTGCATGCGCGCGTCTGGCGTGGCCAGGATGCGTAGCGCGGAGCTTGCTTCGCTGAGGCTCACCCGTGAGCGCTTCTGTAGAGCGGAGCTTGCTCCGCTGGGGCCTTCCCGGGAGCGCTTCTGTAGAGCGGAGCTCGCTCCGCTGGGGCTCTCCCGGTACAGCCTCCGCCGAGCAAGCTCGGCGCTACAGGGGCCGGTCCAGGCGCAGGCGATGCGACTGCGAACCCACTCCCCGCTTGTCTCCCATTCGATCCACGGAGCATCTTCATGAGCCAGTCCATCCTCCTGCGCCCCGGCGCGGTCAGCCTTGCGCAATGGCGCGCGATCTATCGCGGCGCCCGCGTCCAGCTCGATCCGGGCTCGGCAGACGCCGTGCTGCGCAGCGCGCAGACCGTCGAGGCCATCGTCGCCAAGGGCGCGCCGGTGTATGGCATCAACACCGGCTTCGGCAAGCTGGCCACGGTGCGCATCGAGCGCGACGATCTGGAAACCCTGCAGCGGAACATCGTGCTCTCGCACGCCGCCGGCGTGGGCGAGCCGATGCCGCTGTCGGTGGTGCGGCTGATGCTGGCGCTGAAGCTGGCCAGCCTGGCCCAGGGCGCCTCGGGGATCAAACCGGCCACGCTCGTCCTGCTCGAAGCGATGCTGCAGCAGGATGTGATGCCGGTGGTGCCCTGCCAGGGCTCGGTCGGTGCCTCGGGCGACCTGGCTCCGCTGTCGCACATGGCCGCGGCGATGATCGGCGCGGGCGACGCCTTCTTCGGCGGTGCGCGCATGTCCGCCGCCGACGCCCTGGCCCAGGCCGGGCTGGCCCCGATCGTGCTGGGCGCGAAGGAAGGCCTGGCGCTGCTCAACGGCACCCAGTATTCGACCGCTTACGCCCTGGCCGGCCTGTTCGAAATCGAGACCGTGTTCCAGTCCGCGCTGGTCACCGGTGCGCTGTCCACCGAAGCGGCCAAGGGCTCGGACACGCCTTTCGATCCGCGCATTCACGCGCTGCGCGGCCAGCCCGGCCAGATCGTCGTGGCCGATGCACTGCGCGCATTGATGGCCGGCAGCGCGATCCGCGAATCGCACCGCGAGGACGATGTGCGCGTGCAGGACCCCTACTGCCTGCGCTGCCAGCCGCAGGTCATGGGCGCGGCATTGGACGTGATGCGCCAAGCCGCGCGCACGCTGGAGATCGAAGCCAATGGCGTGTCCGACAATCCGCTGGTGTTCACCGACACCGGCGAGGCGCTGAGCGGCGGCAACTTCCACGCCGAGCCGGTGGCCTTCGCCGCCGACATGCTGGCCATGGCGGTGTGCGAGATCGGCTCGATCAGCGAGCGCCGCATCGCGATGCTGGTCGATCCGGCGCTGTCGGGCCTCCCCGCGTTCCTGACGCCCAAGCCGGGCCTGAACTCCGGCTTCATGATTCCGCAGGTCACCGCCGCAGCGCTGGTGTCGGAGAACAAGCAGCGCGCCTACCCGGCCAGCGTCGATTCCATCCCGACCTCGGCCAACCAGGAAGACCACGTGTCGATGGCCGCACACGGCGCGCGCCGGCTGATGGCCATGGCCGACAACGCCGCCAACGTGGTCGGCATCGAGCTGCTGGCCGCCGTGCAGGGCTGCGACTTCCATGCCCCGCTCGCCTCCAGCAGCGTCCTGGAGGCTGCACGCGGCCTGCTGCGCGGCCAGGTGCCCACGTTGCAGGACGACCGCTACTTCCACCCGGACATGGTGGCCGCGACCGAGCTGGTGCGCAGCGGTGCGCTGACCGCCCGTGTCACCGTCGCCCTGCCAGGCGTGGACGCGTCGGCATGACGCCGCAGGGTGGTGAACTCCATGGCGACGGAGGGGCTTTCCAGTTCATGCCCGTCGCCGCCATGGCGGCTCCCACGGCATCCCATCGTTTCGGGGAAATCGAACATGTCGCCTGACACCTGGCTTGAGATCCATCGTGGCGATGCGCCGCTGATCGTGAGCTTCCCGCATACCGGCACCGAGCTGCCGGCCGGGCTGGAAGACCGCTTCGTCTCGCCGTGGCTGGCCCGGCGCGATGCCGACTGGTACGTGCACCAGCTTTATGCGTTCGCGCGTGAGCTGGGCGCCACCACGATCCGCACCGCGATCTCGCGTTCGGTGATCGACGTCAACCGCGACCCGTCCGGCGTCTCGCTGTATCCGGGCCAGAACACGACCGGGCTGTGCCCGCTGACCACCTTCGACAATCAGCCGCTGTATCGCGACGGATTTGAGCCGGATGATGCAGAGATCGCGCGCCGCCGCGAGCGCTGGCTCACGCCCTACCACGAAGCCCTGGCGAGCGAGATCGAACGCCTGCGCACGCAACACGGCCGCGTCGTGGTGTACGACGCGCACTCGATCCGCTCGCATATCCCGCACCTGTTCGAAGGCGAGCTGCCGCAGTTCAACATCGGGACCAACACGGACACGTCCTGCGACGCACGCCTGACCGATGCGGTCGAACAGCACTGCGCCGAAAGTGGCCTGAGCCACGTGCGCAACGGTCGCTTCAAGGGCGGCTGGATTACCCGCCACCACGCTCGTCCTGCGCAGGGCGTGCACGCCATCCAGATGGAACTGGCCTGCCGCGGCTACATGGACGAACCCAGTCAGGTGACGCCCGACACCTGGCCCACGCCGTGGTCGCCGGCCCGCGCCCAGCGCCTGCAGGACACGCTGCGTGGCGTGCTCAGTGCCGCCCTCGACTTCGCCCGCACATCCGCTTCCCTTCGCTGAAGGCCCGCACATCGCGGTGCGGCCTGTCCAAACCACAAGGATTTCCCATGACCCGTCGTGATCCGTCCCGTGTCATCCACGCGCCCACCGGCACCTCGCTCAATGCCAAGAGCTGGCTGACCGAAGCACCGCTGCGCATGCTGATGAACAACCTGCACCCCGACGTGGCCGAACGCCCGGAAGAGCTGGTGGTGTATGGCGGCATCGGCCGCGCCGCGCGCGACTGGGAAAGCTTCGACAAGATCGTCGAGACCCTCAAGCGCCTGGACGACGACCAGACGCTGCTGGTGCAGTCCGGCAAGCCGGTCGGCGTGTTCCGCACCCACGCCGATGCGCCGCGCGTGCTGATCGCCAACTCCAACCTGGTGCCGCGCTGGGCCACCTGGGACCACTTCAACGCGCTGGATAAGAAGGGACTAGCCATGTACGGCCAGATGACCGCCGGCAGCTGGATCTACATCGGCGCCCAGGGCATCGTCCAGGGCACCTACGAGACCTTCGTCGAGATGGGCCGCCAGCATTACAACGGCGACCTGTCCGGGCGCTGGCTGTTCACCGGCGGGCTCGGCGGCATGGGCGGCGCGCAGCCACTGGCCGCGGTGATGGCCGGCGCCTCGTGCCTGGCGGTGGAATGCCGCAAGAGCAGCATCGACATGCGCCTGCGCACCGGCTACCTGGACACCTGGACCGACAACCTCGACGAGGCGCTGCGGCTGATCGACGAGTCCTGCAAGGCTAAGAAGCCGCTATCGGTCGGCCTACTCGGCAACGTCGCCGACGTGCTCGCCGAACTGCTGGCGCGCGGGGTCAAGCCGGACCTGCTGACCGACCAGACCTCCGCCCACGACCCGGTCAACGGCTACCTGCCGCAAGGCTGGAGCGTCGAGCAATGGGACGACAAGCGCGTATCGGCGCCGAAGGAAGTGGAAAAGGCGGCGCGTGCGTCGATGGCCAACCATATCCGCGCCATGCTCGGCTTCCACGCGCTCGACGTGCCGACCGTCGACTACGGCAACAACCTGAGGCAGATGGCGCTGGAGGAAGGCATCGCCAATGCGTTCGACTTCCCCGGCTTCGTGCCCGCCTACATCCGCCCGCTGTTCTGCCGCGGCATCGGCCCGTTCCGCTGGGCGGCGCTGAGCGGCGATCCGGAAGACATCGCCAAGACTGACGCCAAGGTCAAGGAACTGATCCCGGACAACCCGCACCTGCACCGCTGGCTGGACATGGCCGCCGAGAAGATCAAGTTCCAGGGCCTGCCGGCGCGCATCTGCTGGGTCGGCCTGGGCGATCGCGACCGCTTGGGCCTGGCCTTCAACGAGATGGTCGCCAAGGGCGAGCTCAAGGCGCCGGTGGTGATCGGCCGCGACCATCTGGACAGCGGCAGCGTGGCCTCGCCCAACCGCGAAACCGAGGCGATGGCCGATGGCTCGGATGCGGTCTCCGACTGGCCGCTGCTCAATGCCCTGCTCAACACGGCTAGCGGGGCGACCTGGGTGTCGCTGCACCACGGCGGCGGCGTGGGCATGGGCTTCTCCCAGCACGCCGGCATGGTCATCGTCTGCGACGGCACCGAGGCGGCGGCCAAACGCATCGCCCGCGTGCTGTGGAACGACCCGGCCACCGGCGTCATGCGCCATGCCGATGCGGGCTACGAGATCGCGCTCAACTGCGCAAAGGAGCAAGGTCTGGACCTGCCGGCGATCCTCGGTTGAAACCCGCGCGACGCGCAGCCTGAAACACCACCGTCACGAACGCCCGCTCGCTCGCTGGCGGGCCTTGAAGGGGGGCGCACCCGGCCCGGGGACGGGCCGCCCCATGATCCGCCCGCTCGCCCAGACCGCTCAAGCCCGCGCGCCCGCGGCCGCTATTGCGTTTGGGGCCAGAAGTGCGCCTATACCGGGAGCGCCGTAGCGCCTCCTGCTCAAGTGAAGCAAGTCGGGAGGGGGCAATGCTCCGAAATTCATTACGTGTGCGCCTGCTGTTGCCCGTGCTGGGCCTGGTCCTGGTCGTGGTGGTGGTGTTGACCCTGGTCCTTGCCAGCACCGAGGCTCGGCGCGTGCACAGCCAGGCCGATGAGGCGATCCGGCGCCAGTCCTCGTCCCTCCAGGGACTGTTCGCCATCACCCGCTCGATCATGCTCGATCGGGTCAGGGGCTCGATGAATCTGCTGCGCCGTGAAAGTGCCGCGCTAGGAGCCCCGTCCGCCGGAACCAAGGTCCAGATCAGCGGCCGCGATGTCCCGGACCTGCTGTTCGGACAGAAGTCCCAGGCCGGCAACATGACCTTGGTCGACAGCGTGACCGCCACGGTGGACGGCACCGCAACGGTGTTCTCGCGCACCGGTCAGGATTACGTGCGCGTGGCCACCAACGTCAAGACCGACGATGGCAACCGGGCGGTCGGTACCCTCCTGGATCCCAAGGGACAGGTGATTCAACAGATTCGCAAGGCGCAGGGTTTCTATGGCGTGGTCGACATCCTGGGGACGCCTTACGTGACCGGCTACGAGCCGATCATGTCGATCTACGACGAGGAACCCATCGGCATCTGGTACGTCGGCTACAAGACCGACCTGGCCTCGCTGGAAGGCGAGATCAGCGAGGCGCATGTGCTGGAATCAGGCTTCATCGCGGTCTTCGACGGCAATGGGAAACTGCGCTTCCACTCCAAGACCGGCAACACCACCGACCCGGCCAAGATGGAACAGGTCGCCCGTGAGCGTCCGGACGACTGGGTGGTGACGCGCCAGGACGTCCCTGGCTGGGGTTTCACCCTGGTCTCGGCCTATCCCAAGCAAGACATCAACAGTGTGATCCTGCGCCAGTCGCTGTGGATTGGTGGCATCGGCCTGCTGGTGTGCGTGCTGCTGCTGGGCCTGCAGTCAATGCTGATCCTCAGCCGCGTGCTGCGCCCGATCCAGCACCTCACCGCCGTGGCCGAAGAACTGAGCCTAGGCAAATGGAACCACACCATCGACGAGGTCAAGCTCAAGGACGAGATTGGCACCCTGGCGCGGGCCATCTCGCGGCTCTCCAACAGCGTACGCTTGGCCATGGAGCGTTTGGCCAAACGGTGAGGCGCCAAGCCTCTGACGCCAGATCGACGATGCGAGGGAGCCAGGACGCATGGCCAATGATTTCATCCCACTGATCCAAGTCCTGCGCGAGCTGCGATCTTTGACGGCGAAGAAGGCGTCCGGCTTCTTCTTCGTGGTCACCGAGGAAAACCATTCCTGCATCATCCGCCTGCACGGCGGACAGATCGACGAAGTGGTTTTCAGGATGCTGCGCGGTGACGAGGCCGTGCAACGGCTGTCGATGGTCAACGCCGCGCGCGGACGCTTCCAGGTCGATCCCGCCAGCAAGAGCAGCGGCAAGGCCGCCCTCAGCGAGGATTCCTTGCAGTGGCTGCTAGGCGGCTTCGAACAGGCCCTTTCACGCACGCAGGCCGCGCCGGTCGCCGCAGCGGTGGCAGCGCCTGCCGGCATGCCCGCCGGCGGCGCCCCGAGTGAAGCCCAGCGCAAGTTGATCGAGAACATCGCGCTGCAGTACTTCGGCCCGATCGCCGGCATGCTGTGCGATGAAGCCTTCGAAACCCCTGCCCCGTTGGCGTCGCAGCTGGAGCAACTGGCCAGCAATCTGTCCTCGCCCGATGAAACCAAGGGCTTTCTCCAGGAAGTGCGCGCCGGATTGGACAAGCTGCCGCACTAGCGGCATCTGCGTCACGGCGATCGTGGATCGCAACATTATTCGCGCTGCCTCGACTGTGCACGCATTGCACGCACGGTCATGCCCTTGCGGCAAAGTGCCTCGTGCGACCTCGGCGACCGCCGCCTGACGGCCGGCTTCGCGTCATCGGCTTGGGTCTGGCCGTTCGATAACGCAAGCCCTCGCAAGCGGCACGCTCGATCATGAGCGCGCGCCAGCATCGCGCGCCCATCGCCGGCTCGGTACCGCCTTGGCCTGACGTCCCCACGGCATCCCGATGATGGACTTTGTTCCCGAGTACCCATCGGCCAGGCCCACGTGGCCTCCGCACCTCCCAGCGTCGGCGACCTTCCCTGACGCGCGCCACCGCGGATCACGCGACGGCGTGATCCGCAAAGCCCGATGGAACAGCCTCCAATCCTTCTGCGAAGCGATCGCACTCGCCAGTGCCTCGACGAACCTGTAAACTTTAGAGAAAGTATTGAGGTAGACAGGATGTGGCGCGAGCGCCACCCATCATCCCTCCCTCGGTCTTCCGCAACGCGTCTGCGCCTTGATCCGGCATCGCTACCGCGATCCGGGTCAGCGCCGGCGCGCCGTCCCATGCCCTTAGCCCAGGTTGGTTGCTCGCTCCGATGTCCAGCGCAATGTGCCCACGATTCGCCCCGCTCTCCACACGCCATGTCCTGATGGCCAGCACCCTGCTGTGTTGCATGTCCCCCCGCGCCATCCTCGCCGCGACGCCGGAACAGGCGGTCACCCTCGATGCGATCAAGGTCACAGGCACCGGAGCCGACGGCGTGGACGCCGCGCGCAAGGCGCTGTCCAACGTGCCCGGCGCAGGCAACGTGATCGATCTAACTCGGGTGGATAACGGACGCGTGGCGGGCACGGCCGACGTGCTGGCCTATCAGCCCGGCATCTACGCCCAGTCCCCCGGCAACGAAGGGGTCAAGGTGTCGATCCGCGGCTCGGGCCTCAACCGCGCGCCGGGCGCGCACGCCTCGGGGGTGTCGGTGTCGCTCGATGGCTTGCCGCTGACCTTCTCCGGCGGCACGCCCTACGAACTGCTCGAACCGCTGTGGATGAGCCGCGTGGACGTGCTGCGGGGCGCCAACGGATTCGATCGCGGCGCCCTGGCCCTGGGCGGCGCGATCGACTACGTCAGCCGCAGTGGCCTGGATACCCCGGGGTTTGCGCTGCGCTACGAGGGCGGCCGTTTCGGCTACCGCAAGCGCAGCCTGGCCGATGGCGGCGCGCACGGCGCGTTCGACTACTACCTCGCCCTGACCGACAGCCGCACCGACGGCTACCAGACGCATGCGGCCGGCAGCGGCAAGGGCGTGATGGCCAACCTGGGCTGGCAGCTCAGTCCCGATCTGAGCACGCGGCTGGTGCTGCGCTATCGCGAAACCGAACACGAAACGCCGGGCCGTTTGACCCGTGCCCAGATCGCCGATGACCCGCGCCAGGCCAACCCGGCCTATGTGGCCATCGATGCGCGCCGGCCGCAGCCTGGCAGCACCTGGATCGGCAGCATCACCACCCTGCAGCTGGACACGGCCTCCACGCTGAAGGCGGGCCTGGTCTACCACCGCTTTCCGATGGACCTCAACGAAAGCCGCTACCGCCAGCAGTTGGACTACGCCGACCTGGGTGCCACGCTGGACTACACGCATCAGCACAGATGGTTTGGCCGCGACAGCACCACCACCGTCGGCCTGCGCGTGACCCATGATCTGCATGCCCAGGTGCGCGAGACTCTGCGCCTGGACACCAACGGGTATCCGGCCGGGACGCGCACGCGCGACTTCGAACACCTGGGCACCGATGCCGTCGTGCATGTCGGCAACACGACGGCGCTCACCCCGTCCCTGCATCTGGTCACCGGCCTGGCCCTGGTCCATACCGCCAGCGAGGTCGCAGTGACCTGGCCAGCCGGCGGTGGCCGCTTGTCCGAGCATGGCTGGGACTACGCGCCGCGCGTGGGCCTGACCTTCCAGGCCACACCGCAGGTGCAGCTGTTCGGCAACTTGAGCCGCTCGGTCGAGCCGCCACACCCGTGGTCGATGATCTGGGGCTCAGGCACGGTGTTCCCGGCCGGCAGCGGCGCGGCCACCGGCCGGCAGAGCACGCCGGTCCACCTGGGCAACCAGACCGCCGCGACACTGGAACTGGGCGCGCGCGGTGACGGCACGCTGGGCCGCTGGCAGCTTGCGGCCTATCAGTCCAACGTCCACCACGAGTTGCTCAGCGTCGAGGTCGGCACCGCGCCGGACACCTACGTGGCCGAATCCAATGCCAGCCCGACCGTGCATCGCGGCATCGAAGCGGGACTGGAGTCGACCCTGTGGCAGGCCCAGGGCGACCGGCTGTCACTGCGCCAGGCCTATACCTACAGCGATTTCCGCTACCGCCACGATGCGCGGTTCGGGAACAACGTGCTGCCCGGCCTGCCCCGCCACTATTACCAGGCCATGCTGCGCTACGACCATCACAGCGGCGTCTATGCGGCGCTGGACACCGAGTCGGCCTCGCGCGTGGCGGTGGACTATGCCAACAGCGCCTGGGCGCATGGCCACACCGTGTTTGGCGCACGCGTGGGCTTCGCTGCACCGGGTGGGCGCTGGCAGACCTGGCTGGAGGCGCGCAACCTCACCGGGCAGCGTTACGCCGCCACGATCACCCCCGGCTATGACGATGTCGGTACCGACGCAGCGCGGGCCACGCCCGGCGAAGGCCTTGGCCTCTATGCGGGCCTCGAACTGCACTTCGAATGAGTCGAATCGAACGTGAGGGTCAAGCGCCGTACGTGGCCTACGTCCGCAACCCGCTGCGTGCGGAGCCGCGCATCGCGCGCTTCCCTTTGGCTGGCCGCGCCGCGCGGCCGCCGGTCGCGTCCGCTCTGTTTCGATCGGCGTTGACCAGCGCCGTCGGCGTAGAAAGGCGAGGCGCTCGTCCATGCGCGGCTTCCTGCCGCGTCCCTGTCCGTGCGAATCGCGCTCGCGGCGCGATGTCGCGTTTTACAGCGCAGGCCCGAACGAAGGCGGCAGGGCCTGCGTGCCCCAGTGTTGGTTGGGGGCTTTGCCCAGGTCGAACTCCAGCGTGCCACCACGCTTGACGAAGTCCGCCGGCAGCCAGGCCTGATCGCTGGCCTTGCCGTCCACCTGCAGGGACTGCACGTACGGCACATCGGGCGCGGCATTGCGCGCGCGGATCTCGATGCGCGCGCCGGGGCGCTCGATCACCACCTGCGGAAACAGCGGACTGCCGACCGCCAGCTCGGCTCGCCCCGGATACACCGGATACAGGCCAAGCGCCGACCAGACGTACCAGGAGGACATCTGGCCCAGGTCGTCGTTGCCGGAGATGCCCTGCGGCGTGTTGGTCCAGATCTGGCGCATCGCCGCGCGCACGGTGTCCTGCGTCTTCCACGGCTGGCCGACGAAGTTGTACAGCCACGGCGCGGCGATCGAGGGTTCGTTGTCCAGTTCGGCATGCAGCGGTCCGGACTTTGTCACCGCCCAGCCGCCGTCAGGCGTGCGGAAGAACGCATCCAGCCGTTGCGCGGCGACCTGCGCACCACCGAGCTTCTCGATCAATCCAGCTGGATCGAACGGCACCATCCACAGGTACTGGGCGCCGCTGCCTTCGACGAAGCCCTCGTCGGAGGCCGGATCGAATGCGGGCCAGCTGCCATCGGCGTTGCGCGGCTGGATATAGCCGCCGTCCGGGGTCGCCTGCGGATTGAACAGATTGCGCCACCAGCCCGAGCGTTCGCGGAACAGCTTCGCGCCCGCCTTGTCACCGGCCGCCAGCGCCAGCTCGGACAGGCCGAAATCGGCGGCGACCAACTCCAGCGTGTCCGAGGCAGTGCCCCAGCCCGGCGCGTCGACCGGCATGTAATGCAGCTTGAGCCAGGCATCCAGGCCAGGGCGCTGGCCCACGCACAGGATCGGGCACCCCCTGCGGCTCAGATCCTTCTCGGTTGGCACCGTGGCGGCCCGCTTGAGCGAGGCGTAGGCGCGTTCGAGGTCGAACCCGCGCCCGCCGAACGCGTGGATCGCCGCCAGCGACGGCGGCGAGGGATCGCCGTTCATGACGCCGGTCGCGCCGGTCAGATGCGTCCAGCGGTCCCAGACCCCGCCATTCTGCTCGGCCTGATTAAGCAGCGACTGGGCGATGTCCGATCCACGCTGCGGGTCCAGCAGCGTCACCAACTGCAGCTGCGAGCGATAGACATCCCAGCCGGAGAAGTTGGCGTACTGCGCCCGCTGATGACGCGCAAGGCGATGCGCCTTGCCGTCGAAGCCCAGGTAGCGCCCGTCGACATCGCTATAGAGGTTGGGCTCAAGCAGCGCATGGTAGAGCGCGGTGTAGAAGACCGTGCGCTCGTCCCCGGCGCCACCGGTGATGCGCACCTGGCCCAGGATGTCGTTCCACGCGCGGCGCGCAGCCGCCTGGGTGGCTTCCAGCGAGGTGCCGGCCGGGCTCTCCTTGTCCAGGTTGGCCCGCGCCCCGGCCGGGTCCACGTAGGACACGCCGATGCGGACATTGACCGTCGCCCCCTCCTTGAACTGGATCCATCCACCCGCGCCGCGCCCCGCCGGCGGATGGCCACGCGTGCCATAGGTGGTGCCGCCGCCCCCGTCCACGGCGCCCTTGCTGAGCGTTTCATCGCGCCAGGTGCCCCCCACCTCGAAGGGCTCGTCGAAGCGCGCGACAAAATGCAGCGTGTAATAGCTTTCGCGGCGATCCTCGGCCAGGTAGCCGCAGAAATTGCCGCTGGTCACCGAGCCGCTGACCGTCCGGGTGGCCGGATCGATGTGGATGGACGAGGCCGTGCTGCCGACCTCGCTGTCAGAGGTCCGGATGAGCAGATTGGCCGGGCGCCCTTCCGGATAGGCGAAGCGGCCCACCGCCGTGCGTGCGCTCGCGCCCAGTGCCACGTCCACGCCGTTGCCCAGCTTGGCTGCATAGGCGCCCGGGCTGGCGTGCTCGTCGGTATGGTCCAGCAGGGCCGAATATTGAACACCGGCCTGCGGCGAGGACGGCGAAACCTCGACCGCGGTGGTAATCGGCATCATCGGGATGTCGCCACTGGCGCCGGCACACCCGGTGCCCGAGACGTGGGTCAGGCTGAAGCCGCGCACGCCGTTGGCGCGCCATTCGTAACCACCCGGTGCGGCGAAGGGAAAGCGCTTGCCCGGCAGTGGCGTCTGCTCCGGACTGAAGGCGACCATGCCGAACGGAAGGGTCGCGCCCGGATACACATTGCCGCCGTTGGTCGTGCCGATGAAGACATTGACCTCGGCGGCGAGGTCGACCGTTTCGCGCTCTGTCGGAGCCTCGGCCTGGGCCGATGGCATCAGCAGCGCCACACTGGCAGCCAGCAGCAGGGGACGGTACATGCGCATTCTCCCGGTTCTGCGCGCGCCAGTGCGTGGCGCGGTTCGTCGTGAGTATGCTGATTTAAATCGTTTAAATGAAGACCGCCCCGTGGTTGCGACATCTGCCGGCCAGGGGAATCCGCATTGATCCCAACCTGCCTCCCCGCACGCCGATGCGCGATGGGTCTGGCCTGGTATGAACGGGTCGTCGAACGCGCAAAGCCTGCGCGACGCCTTCAACCACCCGGTGCAGTCAGCGGGATGCCGACGGGCGCAGGCCGGTCGAATACCGGATCGCCCGAAGCCGACCAGGACACCGGCTGCAGGTGCGGGGCACGCGCCTTGGTACAGCGCATGTCCGCGGCGGGATTGGCGTGGTAGACGATCCAAGTCTGACCCTCCGCGCTGCGGAAGAAGCCGTTGTGCCCGGGCGCGAACACGCCGCGCGCCGGGTCGGTGGCCAGCACCGGCCCAGGCTGCTTGATCCAGCTTGCGGCATCGAGCGGATCGCTTCCGGCCGCGGCCTTCAGCAATCCCAGCGCATAGCCGTCGGACCAGCAGGCACTGCCGGAATAGGTCAGGAAAAGATCCCCCTTCGGCCCCAGCACGAACTCCGGTCCTTCCAGGATCTGGCGCCCGCCCTGTCGCTCCCAGGCCTGATCCGGGCGCGCGATGACGGTCTCCGGCCCGGTCAGCGTCCACGGATTGGACATGCGCACGATGGCCAGCACGCTGTCCGGCCCGACGTAGGGCGAGTACACGAAGTAGCGCTTGCCATCCACCGCGAAGGTCGTGCCATCGATGCCAGTGTGCGCGGTCTTGAGCTGGCCGCGATCGATCCAGGTTCCCTGGGTGGGATCTGCGCTGGTGTTTTCCAGCACGAAGATGCCCCGATGCGCATCATCGTCGTGGGCGCTGTCGGCCGCCGTGTAGTAGATGAACCAGCGTCCGTCGATACGGTGCAGTTCCGGCGCCCAGATCGACTGGCCGTTCGGCCCCTGCTTGGGCGGGGTCCAGACGGTGACCGGGGCTGCCTTGGCCAACTGCGACAGGTCGGCGGCCTTGCGGATGGCCAGGTGGTCGCCGCGCGTGCTCATGAAGTAGTACATCCCGCCCTCGCGCGCGATCCACGGATCGGGCCCGGACGGCAGCAGCGGATTGGTATAGGTCGGCGTCCTGGCCATGCCGGTGGGCACGGTCAACAACAAGCCAAGTAGCAGGGCGATCGAAGCAGGACGCGGCATGTGGACTCCTGGCTGGGGCGAGGCCGCAAGCGATGCGGCCACCGTGACAGCGCCGACTAAACCATATAATCAGACAATTAAGAAGGCGCACCGCAACATGGTCGTGTGCCAGACCTGCCAGACGCATTGCACCTCAATGAAAAAGGCGGCGCCTCGCGGCGCCGCCTTGCCAAGGGGCCAGACAGCGTCGCCTTATCGCGCGCCGCCCTGCTTGGCCCCGGCCTCCTTCACGTAGGTGTCGAACCAGTGCAGCATCTCGTAGACGAGCTGCTCGTTGGACTCCAGCGCGGTGTACCAGTGCGGTTCGTGCGGCAGCATCACTAGCCGGGTGACGCCCCCATTGCCGCGGATCGCCTGGTAGAGCTTGACCGACTGGATCGGTTCGGTTCCCGGGTTGGCGTCGTCCTCGCCGTGCACCAGCAGCAGCGGCGCCTGCATCTTGTCGGCGTAGAAGAACGGCGAGGCCTTGAGATAGACGTCCTGTGCCTCCCACACCGAACGCCGCTCGTTCTGGAAGCCGAAGGGAGTGAAGGTCTTGTTGTATGAGCCGCTGGTGGCCACGCCGGCCTTGAACAGGTCGGTGTGCGCGACCAGGTTGGCGGTCATCAGCGCGCCATGACTATGCCCGGTGACGCCGATCCGGTCACGGTCCACCACACCCAGCGCGACCGCCTTGTCCACGGCCGCTTGCGCATCGGCGGTCAGCTGCTGGATGTAGGTGTCGTAGGCGCTGCGCGGGTCGCCGACGATCGGGAAGGAGGCGTTGTCGATCAGCGCGTAGCCGGCCAGCAGCAGCAACCGATAGTTGCTCAACCGAGTGAAGGTCTGCTGCGAGCCGGACACCTGGCCGGCCTGCTCGCTGCTGGCGAAGTCCTCCGGATAGGCGTACAGAATTGCCGGCACGCGCTGGCCTTCCTTGTAGCCCGGCGGGGTGTAGAGGGTGAACGACAGGTCCAACCCGTCGGCGCGCTTGTAGGTCACCAGGCGCTTCTTGATCTGCCGCACCTCCGGCGTCGGATCCTCAAGGCGGGTCAACGCGGTGCCCGGCGTGGCATAGGCCGCCTCGCCTTCGGCCGCATCGGCCACCGGCGTTCCCAGGGTGTGGACGAAGGCATTGGGCGGATCCATCACCGACTGGTGCCAGGTCAGGAAGCGATCCGGCGTCGCGGCGAAGGCCAGGAACTGATCGTATTCGTCCACGCCACTGCGGAACAGGCGCTCGGTCTTCAGCGTGCCCAGATCCAGCCGGTCCAGGAACGGCCGATCGCCCTTGGGCGAAGCCCCTTGCCCGCGCAGGAAGACCGTGTCGCCTTCCAGGCGCACCGCCCAGGCACCGTTAGGCAGCACCTGGTAAACAAAATTGCCCGGGTTCTTGTACAGCTCGTCGTAGGACATGTCCCACAGCACGCGCCCCGGCGCGCCGGGCTGGTCCACATCGACGATGCGGGTGGTCTGCCAGTGACGGTTTTCGTCGACCTCCAGCAGGAAGGCGGTCTCGCGGCGCGGCGTCCAGGCAAAGCCTTCGAAGCGCTGCTCGGTGCGGGTGATCTCCTTCGGGGTGCCTGTGAAGGGCGCGGCGAGCGTCATCACCTTGTCGCGTGCCGGCACCTTGACCTTCCAGTCGCCCTTGTCCAGCGCCTCGGACCACACCAGGGTGGCCGGCTCGGTCGCGCGCCAGTCGAAGTTGATCGGACCTTCGGGCACGCCGTGCACCGGCACGCGATCGGCCAACGGCAGGCGGGCCACGGTCACCGAGGTGCCGCTGCCCACGTCCAGCACCGCCACGTCGTGGGCGAAACGCTGGTAGGTCACCGCGTGCGAATACGGCGGCTTGATCGCCTCGGTCAGCACGTGCACGCCATCAGGCGCGGCGACGACGTCGTTGTAGATCGCCGGCTGGCCGACGTCGCGCATGCGGCCATCGCCGGTATCGACCACGGCCAGCTGCGAGGTGCCGTAGTAGACGAAGCGGGCCTCGTCCAGCGGGCTCTTGAGCGTGTCGCGCGCCTCGTAGGTGCTGCTTTCGCCCTGCCCGCCCAACGACTGCTGGATGTCCGGCCCGATCTGTTCGGGCGTCTCGGCCGGCGGCGCGCCCTGCCCGGCGGGCACGCGCTTGACCAGCAGGCTGCGGCTGCCGTCGAGCCACTGCACCGCATCGTCGAAGATCGGGTTGAGGGCCACGCCAGGCACCGGGTGTACCTGGCCGGTCGCCGTCTCGCCCAGCCACAGCTCCACCGAGGTCGGGGTCACGTTCTGGAAGGCGAAGCGACGCCCATCGGGCGACCACGAGGCACTGCCCGGGCAGGCGCCGTTCGGCAATGGCACCTTGGTCTGCTTGCCGCTGGCGATGTCCACCAGGGTGAAATCGGCCACGCAGGCGGGGATGCCGTAGCCGGCGGGCGTGTCATGCCGACTCCGGTTGGCAGGCTCCAGGCGCACGCCGGCCAGCTTGTAGAACGGGCGCGCCACCCGCTCGATCGAAGGATAGGTCTGCGCCGTGGTGAGCATCAGGGTCCGACCGGTGGGATCGACACTGGGCCTGGGCGGCGGCGGCGCCTTGAGCACCTTGAGCAGCGGCTCGGGCGGAACGTCGTAGCCGGCCCAGGCCGGCGCGCATACCAGCAGCGACAGGGTGGTCACGGCAGCCGCCGTGACGTGGAGGTTGCGGCGAAGCAGCATGAGCATCCCTAGAAAAGTGGCATGGTTCACATCGCGCATGCGAAGCGGTGCGCTTCGCATGCCGTGTTCAAATCTAGCATCGCTGCTGAGCCGACAAGCGGCGCGGAATCGGACCGCGGCGATGATCCATGCCAGGTGCGCGGCGCCCGTCCGCCTGCTAGGCTCGGCTCCAGACCAGCGCAGCCAAGTGCACTGGTCGCGCTTACTTGCTCCAGCACGCTTGAGTAGACCGGGACCCCCGACCGGCCGCCGATGAGCGCGGATGCCTCTCCGCCGTGACAGGCAGGTCCCTGACGTTTTTTGCAGTTGCCCCCGTAACCGCACAATACGCAAGGAGCCTGGCCATGAGCCAAGAACGTCGCATCGACGCACTGACCGGCATTCGCGGCGTCGCCGCGCTGCTGGTGGTGTACTCGCACCTGGTGGAGAAATACTTCTTCAGCGTCAGCCCGCTTTTACCGGGCGAAGTCGGCGTCATGGTGTTCTTTACCCTGAGCGGGTTTTTGATGGCCTTCCTCTATGGCGAGAAGGACTTCAACTACCCGGCCGTCGCCCGCTACGCCATCGCCCGGTTCGCGCGCATCGCCCCGGCCTACCTGTTCGTGGTCGTGGCCGCGTACCTGATCTACAACCTTGTGGACGGGCACTTCGTCTACGCCATTACCCACCAGAACCTCCTGCGCCACCTCGCGTTCTCGGGCAACGTCTCGGCGCTGTGGAGCATTCCACCGGAAGTGCAGTTCTACGTGGTCTTCGTCGCCCTGTGGTTCTCGCTGTGGGCGTTTCGTCGTCAGGGCAACGCGGCGTTCCTGGTCGCCATGCTGACTTTGGTCTTCCTGATGATGAGCTATCGCGGTTCGCTGCCGGGCACCTTCGTCGGTTCCAAGCTGCACTACTTCTTTACCGGCACCGTGTTCGGCCTGGTTCGCGCGCGCACCCGGGATAGCAGCGGTGTGGCGATGATCGGGACGATGCAGGTCGTCCTGCTGATCTTGCTCGCGCTGGTAGGCCTGGGCGTGGCGGACCCGCACTTCGGCTCCAAGCGGGCGTTCTACGAAAGCCTGGAGACAGCGCTGTTTGCCGGCATCGCGGTGTTCGTCTTTTCCTTCGATACTCGTCTGGCCAAGGCGCTGCTCGGCAACCGCGCGATCAAGCTGTGCGGGGACTGCAGCTTTTCGATGTACCTGATCAACATCCCGGTGATCTATTTCGCAGTGAAGTGGGCCCATGGTCGTGCCGCGACGCCCGCCATGGCGGTTGGCGTGACGGCCATCATCCTGCTGCTGGCCTGGGCGATGTATCGGACCATCGAGATGCCGGGCAGCAAGCTGCTGCGTCGGATCGGGCAGCGGATCCTGCTTCCGAACCGGGCCCGCCAGCAGGGCACCGGGCCGGCCGACATTTCCCAGGCGACCGTGCCATCGGCCTTCGATCTCGGCCATCCCGATGAGCACAAAAGCGCGGCCAGCTGACGTCGGCAAAGCACCGCGCGACCATCGCCATCGACACGCAGGGCACCAAGGGCGCCCTGCCCGCGCGTTGGCTGCACCGCAACGTGACCGAGTGAGGCGGGCGTGCTGATATTCGCGCACCCCGCACCAGGAGAGGCCACCATGGCCCAGGTCAGCACGGCTTTCGAACAGGCGACACAGGACATCCAGACCCTGTCCGAGCGTCCGGACAACGACACCCTGCTCCGGCTCTACGCGCTGTATAAGCAGGGTCTCGAAGGCGACGTGCATGGCAATAAGCCCGGCTTCTTCGATTTCGTCGGCACGGCCAAGTACGAGGCGTGGGAACGCCTGCGCGGCATGCCCTCGACCACCGCTCAGAAGCGCTACGTGGACCTGGTCGAGCAACTGCTGCACTGAGCCACTAACGGGGCGGCGGTCGCTGTCATCCCGCCGAGCGCATCGGGTCATCCACCGAACTGCGTCGGCGTTGACGCCAGGATGATGCGTTGATGCCCGGCGCGCGAAGCGTCGGTGCAACAGCACCGGATCGGACGTGTCTCCAGGCCAGACCGAGACACGATGCCGCGCTTCCCTGCACGGCACCCGTGTACCACCGACTTCAGCGCGGCATTTCCATGGCCACTTCGCGCCGCTGACCCGCCTGGGTCACAGGCGCGGGCGGCAGGCTTTCGGCAGCGATGTAGTTGGGCCAGCCACCGGCCAGCGCCGCATACAGCTGCACCATGGCCTGGCCGCTGCGCACCTTGGCCTGCACGGCCGCATCCTCGGCATCCAGACGGCTACGCTCAGCGTCGAGCATGTCCAGCGTGTCGATGGCGCCGTTGTCCAGGCGCAGGCGGGCGAGATCGGCCGCCCGCGCGCCCGCCTGCGCGGCCTGGTCCAGGTGTGCGGCCTCCTTGCGGCTGCGATCCACGCGGACCAGGGCGTTCTCGGTGTCCTCCAGCGCACGCAGCACGGTCTGCTGGTAGCTGGCAAGATCCTCGGCGGTCTGTGCGTTGGCGGCGGCGATCCTTGCCCGTACCCGGCCTACGTTGAGGAACGAGCCGTCCATGCCCAACGACAGCACGCGGGTCTCGCTGTCACGCGCGAACAGCGCACTGCTGGCCATGGCCTGGGTCCCGAACAGCGCCCCGAGGGTAAAGCGCGGGAACAGATCAGCCGTGGCCACGCCGACCCGTGCGGTGGCACCGGCCACACGCCGCTCGGCGGCGGCCACATCCGGACGCCGACGCAGCAGGTCCGAGGGCGTGCCCGGCGCCGGCGCCGGTGGCAGCGCGGGCATCGGCCCGGCGACCATCAGATCGGCCGACATCGACTCCGGCGTGGCACCGACCAGGACCGCGATGCGGTTGGCCGCCACAGCCTCCGCCGCTTCCAGCGACGGGATGCGTGCCAGCGTGGTTTCCAGCTGGGTGCGCCCACGATCCACGTCGAAGGCATCGCCAACGCCGATCTGGGTGCGCGCCTCCAGCAGCTTGAGCGTGCGCTGCTGGGTGCTGGCGTTCTCTCGCGCGATCTCCAGCTGCGACTGGATGCCGCGCAACTGGAACCAGCCCTGCGCCACGCTGGAGGCGATCGCCACCTGCATCGCCGCCAGATCCGCGGCGGCGGCCTGTGCATCGGCGTGCCCTGCCTCGCTGGCGCGACGCAGGCGGCCAAAGAAATCCAGCTCCCACACCGCGCCCAGGCTGCCGTCATAGCCGTGGTTGTCGCGTTCATCGCGGCTGTAGCCCGGCAGTTGGTCGGCACTGCTGCGGACATGCTGTGCATCGGCCGTGGCGGTGAAGGTCGGAAGCCGCGCGTACTGCGCATCACGCAGGAGCGCGTTGGCCGCGTCATAGCGCGACAGCGCGATGCGCACGTCGTGGTTTTCCAGCAGCGCGCGCTCGACCAGGGCCGAGAGCTGCGGATCGTTGAAGCTACGCCAGAACTCGGCGTCGGCCGTGGTGTTCACCGGCCCAGCGCTGGCGGCGTCGATCGGTGCCTGTACGAAGGCCGCGGCGTGCGGCGCATCGGGACGGACATAGTCCGGTCCCACCGTGCAGGCGGCCAGCAGCGCCGAGGCGACGCCGATCCCCAGGATGCTCTTCACCATGGCAGCACCTGTCCCAGATAGGAAAAGCTTCCGGTCGGCCCATCGGCGTCGATCAGCGCCATCTGCACGCTGGTCTTGGCGCCTTCGTCCACTTCGATCTCGCCGCGCTGCTCGCCATCGCTGTTGTTCATGTCGGTTTTGACGTAGCCGGGGTGGATGGTGTTGACCTTCACCGGGGTATCGCGCAACTCGTAGGCCAGCTGCACGGTCCAGGCATTCACCGCGCTCTTGGAGACGTTGTAGGCCGGGATCTTGAAGTCGTAGATGAAGGAGCTGGGATCGGCATGCAGCGTGATCGAACCCAGCGCACTGGACACATTCACGATGCGTCCGGCCGGCGAGGCCTTGATCAGCGGCAGGAACGCCTGGGTCACCTCGATCACGGCAAACACGTTGGTGTCGAAGGTGGTGCGCCAGGTTTCCAGCGTCTGCTCGGACGGCTTCTTGGTGAGGTCATCAATGGCGATGCCGGCGTTGTTGACCAGGATGTCCAGGCGACCGTGGCGGTCCTGCACCTCCTTGACGGCGGCGGCGATGCTGGCGGTCTCGGTGACGTCCAGCTGGATGGCTTCCACCGGCAGACCGGCATCGGCCAGTTTCTTCGCCTCGGCCTGCGCGGTGGCGAGCTTGCGGCCGGCCAGCAGGGTGCGTACACCTGCCTGCGCAAGCTGGCGCACGGTCTCGGTGCCGATGCCGCGGGTGGCGCCGGTGACCAGGGCGATCTTCTGAGCATGGGTGTTCATGGAATATCTCCGTTGAGAAGATGGCTGGGCCCGGTATGTGCCCAGCAGGGGAAAAAACGTTCAGTGCGCGGTGCCATGGGTGTGGCCCAAGGCCGGCGCGGCGTCGTGGTGCACCAGCTGGCGACCCGAGAGCTTGCGCAGGGCCACGTAGAACACCGGGGTCAGGAACAGGCCGAACAGGGTCACACCCAGCATGCCGGCGAACACGGTGATGCCGGTGACCGAGCGCACCTCGGCGCCGGCGCCATGGCCCAGCACCAGCGGCACGGTGCCGGCGATGAAGGCGATGGAGGTCATCACGATCGGACGCAGACGCAGGCGGCAGGCTTCCAGCGCGGCCTCGACGATGCCCTTGCCGCCCAGTTCCAGCTCACGGGCGAACTCGACGATGAGGATCGCGTTCTTGCACGCCAGGCCCATCAGCACCACCAGGCCGACCTGGACGAACACGTTGTTGTCCCCGCCGGTGAGCCACACGCCCACCAGCGCGGAGAGCATCGTCATCGGCACGATCAGGATCACCGCCATGGGCAGCGTCCAGCTTTCGTACAGCGCGGCCAGCACCAGGAAGGCCAGCAGCACCGACATCGGGAACACGATCATCGCCGCATTGCCCTGGGTGGACTGCTGGTAGCTCAGATCGGTCCACTCGATGGTCATGCCATTGGGCAGCACCTTGTTCGCGATCCCGGCGACGGCCTGCATCGATTGGGTCGAGGACATCACGCGCGGATCGGCTTCACCGATCAGGTCGGCCGCCGGATAGCCGTTGTAGCGGATCACCGGGTCCGGGCCATAGGTCGTGGCCATGTGCACCATCGAACCGATCGGCACCATCTGGCCGGCCGCGTTGCGAGTCTTCAGGTTGGCGATGTCCTCGACACTGTCGCGGAACTGGCCGTCGGCCTGCGCAATGACCTGCCAGGTGCGGCCAAAGCGGTTGAAGTCATTGACGTAGGCCGAGCCCAGATAGGTCTGCATCGTGTCGAACAGGTTGGTCAGCGGCACGCCCTGGGCCTTGGCCTTGTCGCGGTCCACCTGGGCATCCAACTGCGGCACGTTGGCCTGATAGGTGCCGATCGGGAAGGACATGCCGGGCGTCTGCGAAACCGTGCCGGCCACCGCATTGACCGCCTGCTGCAGGGCGCCGTAGCCCAGGCCCGCGCGGTCCTGGATGTAGAGCGAGTAGCCCGAACCCTGGCCCAGGCCGAGGATCGGCGGCGGCATGATCGCGAAGCCGAAGCCCTCCTGCAGCTGAGAGATCTTGCCATTGAGCTCAGCGTTGATCTGCTCGGCGCTGCGATGCCGCTGACCGGCCGGCTTGAGGGTGATGAACACCGTGCCGGTGTTGGGCGTATTGGTGAACTGCAGCGCGTTGAGGCCGGGGAAGGCGATCGCGTGGTCCACCCCGTCGGTATGCAGGGCGATGTCGCTGACTTTGCGCAGCATGGCGTCGGTGCGCTCCAGCGAGGCGCCTTCAGGCATCTTCACGCCGCCGATCAGGTACAGCTTGTCCTGGGTCGGGATGAAGCCACCCGGCACCACCTTGAACATCAGGCCAGCGCCGACGAGCAGCAGCACGTATACCGCGAACACCGCGCCACGCTTGCCCAGCGCACGGGACACCGCGCCCTGGTACTTGTTGGAGCTGGTGTTGAAGAAGCGGTTGAACGGGCGGAACAGCCAGCCGAACAGACGGTCGATCAGGCGCGACGGGCCGTCCTTCGGCGCATCGTGCGCCTTGAGCAGCATCGCGGCCAGCGCCGGCGACAGGGTCAGCGAATTGATCGCCGAGATCACCGTGGAGATCGCGATGGTCACCGCGAACTGCTTGTAGAACTGGCCGGTCACGCCGGACAGGAAGGCCATCGGCACGAACACCGCGCACAGCACCAGGGCGATGGCGATGATCGGCCCGGACACCTCGCGCATGGCCTGGTGGGCCGCGGCCAGGGGCGTGAGGCCCTCCTCGATGTTGCGCTCGACGTTTTCCACCACCACGATCGCGTCGTCGACCACGATGCCGATGGCCAGCACCAGGCCGAACAGGCTCAGCGTGTTGATCGAGAAGCCCAGCAGGTACAGCGCCGCGAAGGTACCGACCACCGAGACCGGCACGGCCAGCAGCGGGATGATCGAGGCGCGCCAGGTCTGCAGGAACAGGATCACCACCAGCACCACCAGGATCACTGCCTCGATCAGGGTGTGGACCACCGCGGTAATGGAATCGCGCACGAACACGGTCGGATCGTACGGCGCGGCCCAGGTCATGCCTTCGGGGAAGCGCGTGGCCAGCTCGGCCATCTTGGCGCGCACCGCGTCGGACAGCTGCAGCGAGTTGGCACCCGGGGCCTGGAACACGCCCATGCCCACCGCGTCCTTGTTGTCCAGCTGCGAGCGCAGCGCATAGGTGCCCGCGCCCATCTCGATGCGGGCCACGTCACGCAGGCGCACGATCTCGCCGTCATCGCCGCTCTTGACGATGATGTTGCCGAACTCGGCCTCGCTCTGCAGGCGGCCCTGGGTGTTGATCGACAGCAGGAAGTCACTCTTGGACGGCATCGGCTCGGCACCAAGCTGGCCGGCGGAGACCTGAACGTTCTGCTCGCGAATGGCCGCGGTCACATCCGAGGCGGTCAGCCCACGCGCGGCGATCTTGTCCGGGTCCAGCCAGATGCGCATGGCGTAGTCGCCGGCACCGAAGATGTTGATCTGGCCCACGCCAGGCAGGCGCGCCAGCTCGTCCTTGATGTTCAGCACCGCGTAGTTGCGCAGATACATCGAGTCGTACTTGCCGTTGGGCGACTGCAGGTGCACGACCATGGTCAGCGTCGGCGACTGCTTCTGCGTGGTCACGCCCTGGCGGCGCACGTCCTCGGGCAGGCGCGCCTCGGCCTGGGCCACGCGGTTCTGCACTTGGACCTGGGCCTGGTCGGGGTCGGTCCCGGGGCGGAAGGTCACCGTGGTGACCAGCACGCCGTCGGAGCCTGCCACCGACTTCATGTACATCATGTTTTCGACGCCGTTGATCGCTTCCTCCAGAGGCGTTGCCACGGTCTCGGCGATCACCTTGGGGTTGGCGCCGGGATAGGTCGCGCGAACCTGCACGCTCGGCGGCACCACTTCGGGGTACTCGCTGATCGGCAGCAGCGGCAGCGCGATCAGGCCGGCGGCGAAGATCACGATGGACAGGACTGCGGCGAAGATCGGCCTGTCGATGAAGAACTTGGAAATGTTCATGGGGTGGTTTCCTGAATTGAGCGACGCCGTCCTCTCCCCTTTCCCGGAGAGAGGCTTCATTGCGAGTTGCATTTCTTGTGGGAGCCGCCATGGCGGCGATGAGGTCTATCGGGAAAGCCTCTCGCCGCCATGGCAGCTCCCACCTAACGGCGCTAGTTCATCGCGGTTGTGCGCTGTTCGACCGGCTTGGCCGGCGGCGCCTGCATGGCGACCTCCTTGGCCTGCACCGGCATGCCGGGCATGAAGACCTTCTGCACGCCGTCGACGATGACCTTGTCGCCGGCCTTCAGCCCGCCGTTGACGATGCGTAGCCCGTCGGCCATGCGGCCCAGTTGCACGTCGCGGCGCTGCGCCTTGCCTTCGGCATCGACCACGTAGACGTACTTGCGGTCCTGGTCTGTCAGCACGGCCTTGTCGTCCACCAGCATGGCCTTGAACTCACCGCTGCCCGGCAACTGCACGCGGGCGAACAGGCCCGGCACCAGGCTGTGGTCGTTGTTGTCCATCAGCGCACGCACGCGGATGGTGCCGGTTCCCGGGGACAACTGGTTATCGACGAAGTCGACCTGGCCCTGGTGCGGATAACCATCCTCGCCGACCAGGCCGACCTTGACCGGCAGGCCGCCATCGCGGCCGCTGGGACGCTCGCCGTCACGGGCCAGGGTCTGGTAGCGCAGGAAGGTGGCCTCGTCGGCATCGAAGTGCACGTGCATCTGGTCGGACACCACGGTGGTCAGCACGCTGGCCGACTCGCCGGTGCCCACCAGATTGCCGGCGGTCACCAGCGCGCGGCCGGCGCGACCAGAGATGGGCGCGCGCACCTTGGTCCAGTCCAGGTCCAGGCGCGCGGCGTCCACCGCGGCCTGAGCGGCCTGGACCTGGGCGCTGGCCTCGTTGGCGGCAGCCCGGCGCTGTTCGAACAACTCGGTGGACATGGCCTGCACATCGGTGAGCTTCTTGGCGCGGTCGGCCTCGCCCTGGGTCTGGCTGGCCGCACTGCGCGCGCGGGCCAGCTCGGCCTGGGCCTGCTCCAACGCCGCACGGTAGCTGCGGGCGTCGATGGTGAACAGCACATCGCCGGCGCGGACTTCCTCGCCCTCGTGATAGTTCACCGACTCGATGTAACCGGACACGCGCGGGCGCAGTTGTACGGTCTGCACAGCCTCGATGCGGCCACTGAACTCATCCCACTGCTTGATCGGCTTGACCAGTACGGGGGCGACGCTGACGGCCGGCGGAGGCGGTGCGGCGGTCTCGGCGGCGTTGCCGTTGCAGCCGGCGATCACCGCCACCGACAGGGCCAGCAGCGCGAAGGAAGACAAACGACGGGCGCGGAAGAAGGAGTCGGCGCGGAAAAGGTTCATGGCAAATGCTCGTGTGGGAGACAAGAAGGGAAAGACGGAGCGACGACCTCAACCCCGGTTGAGGTCGAGCGAAGAGACGGTGAGCGAACCAGGCAGTGCATCGAACAGGGTGCGTACCGGCGGCGGCACCCAGGCCGCATCGAAGGAGACGATGGCGCGTACCGGGCCGGACGTGGCCGGGCGCAGCAGTTCGACGGCCTTGCGGCCCACGCTGATTGCATCGGGCCAGCCAGCGCAGGCATGCACGCGGTTCTTGGGGGTGGACAGGGGGTGCTCGACAGCCAGCAATTGCACGCGCACGCCCAGCGGCATGGCTTCCTCGTGCAGCACCTTTGCCAGCATGCGCAGGCCGGCCGAGGCAATCGAGGCATGTCCGTGGCCGGCCCAGCCGCACTCGGTGGCCGGCCCGCCGATCATCACGTAATGCGTGGTGGCCGACTCATGCTGCAGCAGCGGGAGCAGGTGCCGGGCCGCGGCCAAGTGGGCGAGCACGTCACTGCCGAAGCGCTCGCCGAGCCGTGCACTGGACTGCTCCAGCAGGCGACCGCTGAAGGACGGTGCGAACAGGTGCGCGAACACCGCATGCAGCACCAGGCCACGCGCGCGCACTTCATTGGCCAGCTTGCGCGCACCGTCCTCGTCGATCGGGCTTGTGCTTGGCAGCAGGGTCAGTTGGGCCTCGTCACGATAGGACTCGGCCAACGCGTCCATGTACTCGCCGGGCTCACCGATCGCCAGAACCGGGCTGCCCGCCTCGATCAACGCACCGACCACGCCTGCCCCAGCGGCGCTGTGCGCCCCCAGGACCAGCGCGGTCGGGACCGGCGACTGCGGCATCATCCCACTCATGGGAGTTTTCCTCCCATCGACGGGATAATCCCGAAATCACCACCCATCCAGCGTGCACCTGCAGGCCGCACCTGCACCCCGCCGAGCTGAACCCGGCGCGATGGGGAAAACTCGCGCAGACCCTTGCCACTGCTGGCGATGCGCAGGAATGACGCCCGTGAAATGGCGCTTTCATTGCGAACTTTCGGGTTCAATAATTGGCGGGCGGCGGCGATAAACGACATGGCGTCGGTCTTGGCGGTGAGGACAGGGCGCCACTCTAGGCCTGCATGCCGGACTTGATTAGTCCGGATTTCGGGGAATAATCATCCCGCTCCCGGTCCAATCGCTCTCCCCTCAGGAGGAATCCATGTCCCACGACCTCAACGACACCCTGATCTTCGTCAAGGTGGTCGAACAAGGCAGCTTCGTTGGTGCAGCCAGCGCCCTGCGACTGCCCAAGACCACCGTCAGCCGCAAGGTCCAGGAACTGGAAACGCGCCTGGGCGCGCAGCTCCTGCACCGCACCACACGCAAGCTGGGACTCACCGAAGCCGGCAACGTCTATTACGAGCATTGCCAGCGTATCGCGCGCGAACTGGCCGAAGCCGAAAGCGCCGTTGGCCAGCTGCATGCCGGCCCGCGTGGCTGGCTGCGGGTGACCGCTCCCTACTCCATCGGTATCGACAAGATCGCCCCGCTACTGGGGGAGTTCCACGCCCGCCATCCGGAAGTGCGCGTGGAGATGCTGCTGTCCAATGAACCGATCGACCTGATCGGGGGCGAAGTCGACGTCGCCCTGCGCGTGGGCAGTCTGCCCGACTCCAACCTGGTCGCGCGCAAGCTGGGCGTGCTCAATACGCAGGTGTTTGCCGCCAAGAGCTACATCGCCCGCCACGGCGAACCCCTGCATCCGGACGACCTGCAGTACCACCGCACCTTCGCCATGCCCAAGCATCGCCACGGCAGCAGCTACAGCTGGTCGCTGGACGACGGCAACGGCCCGCGTGATTTCCTGGTCAACCCGATCCTGGTGGCCAACGATCCCGCAGCGCTCAAGGGGGCGCTGCTGTGTGGCGAAGGACTGGTGATCTCGGCCGACGTGATGGTCAAGCCGTTCGTGGAAGCCGGCCTGGTGCAGCGCGTGCTGGCCGGCTGGACCGGCGGCGAATACGTGCTCAACGCGGTGTTCCCGCGTGGCCACGTGCAGTCGCCCAAGGTGCGGGTGTTCGTCGACTTCCTGCTCGAGCGGCTCAATCTGGAGATCGACTACATGAGCGCGCATTGCCCGCTGATGCAGGCCAAGCAACAGGCCGATCAGAACAGCGACACCAGTGACGACGTCAAGCGCCTGCTCAAGGAAGTCGAGGCGGTGACCGCCTGATCCATCCAGCGCATCACGCTGAGGCGGAAAAGAAAAAGGCCGGCTTGAAAGCCGGCCTTTTTCATTGATGCTTGGTGGGCGGTGCAGGGATCGAACCTGCGACCCTTGCCGTGTGAAGGCAATGCTCTACCGCTGAGCTAACCGCCCGCGATGCAGACCCTCAGGCCCGATCGGGGCGCAAATAGTAATGGCCCTGTTCGATTCGGTCAAACCGTTTTTTGCAGCACCGCATCGCACGCCGAAACGCCCTGCCTCGACACCTCGCCGGAGGGAGGCGTGCTTTATCCGATGCAGCTCATCACCGCGTCGGGTGGCCCGCGACGCCGCCCAGTTCGGACGTGTTCTACCGCAGGCCGGCACCAGGTTAGCCTCCAGACCCACGCAAACAGCGCTTCGATCTGCCCATCGGGCATGCCGCGGACCTGCGGCGCTGTGTGCGTGCTGACGCAATCCCTCCTCGGCCTCCACGGATGGCGGACGTAGAGCGCCTAGCCGCGCCCGATCAGCAGTCGGACATCCTTTCAAGCATCCCCGCCAGGACACGGGGCTGTCTAGCGAGCGTGGGCGCGTCAATGGCTCCGCTCCTCTCGCATGGCTTGGCAAGGCGGTCCCGCACCTGCGTGGTGCCATCTCCCGTTCGGCCAAGCGTGGACTGGCGATATGACCCCTCCCACTCCCTCCCGGGCGCTTGGCGCAGGCCCAAGTCCCGGCGCCGGCAGGCATGACGCGCGTCCATCGCGCGTGTTGGCCGGCAGATGCAGGGCGGTCGCGCTTCCGACCCGATGCGCCAGATTTGACCGCTTCCGACTGTCTGAACCGCGGCCAGCAGGCGGCCGCGCGATCGGGAAGCGTCCCGACAAGAAATCGCGCCCCCTTGACCTAAACGTGACGCAGTTCGCGTTACAAGACGAACGCACAACACGTTTCATCATTTCCAACCAGGGGAGCACTCCGTGATCACCACCACCACTAAAGTCATTCTGACCTTGGCCGTCCTGCTGCTGGGTGGCGGCGGCATCGCATACGCGAGCGGGCACGGCGACCACGGCACCAAGCCGCCGTCTTACTCCTGCAAGGCGCGCTGAGCCCCAGTGAAGGGCCGCCGCTGCGGCGGCCATCACCGCCGACAAGGACCGCCAGGCAGAGGCGATTGAACTGCCGCGACCTCCTGGCGGGAGTGGGCGAACACCGCTCGCGCGAGGCCAGAAGCCGAAGCCCGGCAGAGGCAGGAGACAACGGCGCGCCAAGCGACCGCGTCCCGGCACCGGGCGCTCACCACCCTTGTCGCGAAAATCAGTCCGCACTCCCTACCCGACGAACGCCGACCCGCGACATCGTCGCGCCCACCTCGTCTTGGTGCCCGGAGCCGGAATCGAACCGGCAAGGGATTGCTCCCGGCGGATTTTAAGTCCGATGCGTCTACCAGTTTCGCCATCCGGGCAGGAAGGCAGCTGGGCAAGGCTAGCAGGAAGCCGACGCCGCGCCCATGCGTCACGCGCGCGAGTGGCCTGTCGCTCATACGAAAGCCTGCCTCGCCTACGAAAAAAGGCCCTGCATGCAGGGCCTTTTCCGCATCGACCGGCAGTGCCGGCCTTTGATCTTGGAGCGGGATAAGAGACTCGAACTCTCGACCTCAACCTTGGCAAGGTTGCGCTCTACCAACTGAGCTAATCCCGCGTTTTTCTCTACCGCCAGCGATGCCTGGGCTTCGCCTTGAATCTTGGAGGCCTGGGTCGGAATCGAACCGGCGTGCACGGATTTGCAGTCCGCTGCATAACCACTCTGCCACCAGGCCGGTGACCCGCGGTTGGCCTTTCGACCTTCCGATACGACAAAACCCCTGCGAGGGGGTTTCATCTGCGCTCCTGAAGCACGAGGTGCGACAGGAACGTTTTGAAACTTGGAGCGGGATAAGAGACTCGAACTCTCGACCTCAACCTTGGCAAGGTTGCGCTCTACCAACTGAGCTAATCCCGCGAGAGAGGCGAAATTGTAGTGTCTTTCTTGCGGCTGTCAACGGCTGCCTGCTCATCTTTTCGCAGGCTCGGCCATGCCGCGCGCAGGTACAGGTATCCCGAGTACAGGGTGAGCAGCGCAGCGACCGCCAGCAGCCAGTCGCCGATGTGGAAGATCGGCACCGCCAGCCACACGTTGTACAGCGAATGGCTGGCCGGACGCACCGAATACAGCAGGCAGCCCAGCGCGATCATCTGCACGGTGGTCTTGACCTTGCCGATCCAGGCCACCTTGACCGTGCCGCGCTGGCCGATCTCGGCCATCCACTCGCGCAGGGCCGACACGGCGATCTCGCGACCGACGATCACCGCCGCCCAGAACGCCATCCACGGGGTGGGATGCCCCTGCACGATCAGGAACAACGACACGGCCACCATCAGCTTGTCGGCGACCGGATCGAGGAAGGCCCCGAACGCCGAGTACTGGTGCCAGCGACGCGCGATCCAGCCATCCAGCCAGTCGGTCACCGCGGCGGTGGTAAAGATGATCACCGCGGCGATGCTCGCCCAGCGATACGGCAGGTAGAACACCACGACCAGCACCGGGATCAGCAGGATCCGCAGCAGTGTCAGCCAGGTGGGTACAGTCAACTTCATGTGCGATCTGGGCCAGGCGCGGAGGGAGTCGCCGGTTCGGGCAGCCCGTGCAGGTTAGCGTAGATGCGTTCGGCCAGGGCATGATTGACGCCGTCCACCCGTGCGATCTCTTCCACGCCGGCGCCCTTGAGCCCGGCCAGTCCGCCGAAATGCTTGAGCAGGCTGGCGCGTCGGCGCGGACCGATGCCGGCGATGTCTTCCAGCTTACTGGTGGTGCGCGCCTTCTGGCGTTTGCCACGGTGGCCGGTAATGGCAAAGCGATGCGCCTCGTCGCGGACCTGCTGCACCAACTGCAATGCTGGCGACGCCGCGCCAGGGTTTACCTCGCGGCCGTCGTCCAGGATCAGGGTCTCGTGACCTGCGCGCCGCTCAACACCCTTGGCCACGCCTACCAACGCGATGCCATCTACGCCCAGGTCGGCCAGTACCTCGCGTGCCTGGCGCAGCTGACCGGTGCCGCCATCGATGAGCAGCACGTCGGGGAGCACGGTGCCCTCCTCCATCGCGCGGCGGAAGCGGCGCTCGATGGCCTGGCGCATGGCCGCGTAGTCGTCCCCCGGTTCGATGCCGGTGATGTTGAAGCGGCGGTACTGCGAGCGCACCGCGCCCTTGTCGTCGAACACCACGCACGAAGCCACCGTGGCCTCGCCCATGGTGTGGCTGATGTCGAAGCACTCGATGCGCTGGGCCGGCTCGGACAGGCCAAGCAACTCGGCCAGCGCCTGGCTGCGCGCGGCCTGCGCATTGCGGCTGGTCATCTCCGTGGCCAGGGTGATCTCGGCATTGCGCCGGGCCAGGTCGAGATAGCCGGCACGCTCACCGCGCACGTTCCATTTGAGCTGCACCTTGCGCCCCGCCGCCGAGGACAGGGCCGCCTCGATGAGCTCGGCCTCGGGGATCTCCCGATCCAGCAGCAGTTCGCGTGGCGGCACCTGGTCGGCGTAGTACTGGGACACGAACGCGGCCAGGACCTCCTCGGCACTCTCTTCGCCGTTGGTGCGCGGATAGAAGGCACGCGTGCCCAGGTTGCGGCCGTCGCGGAAGGCCAGCAGCAGCACGCAGGCCGTACTGCCCTGCATCGCGCACGCCAGTGCATCCAGGTCGGCGGCGTGGCCATCCACGTACTGGCGCGACTGCATGCCGCGCAGGCGCTTGAGCAGGTCGCGCAGGCGCGCGGCCTCCTCGAACTCCAGCTTCTCGGCAGCCCGCTCCATTTCAGCGGTCAGCTCGTCGCTGAGCTCATCGCTGCGCCCGCCCAGGAACAGCGAGGCGCGATGCACCGACTGCTGGTAGTCCTGCACGCTCACCAGGTCCACGCAGGGCGCGGTGCAGCGACCGATCTGGTACTGCAGGCAGGGCCGCGAACGGTTGCGAAAGACGCTGTCCTCGCAATTGCGCAGCTTGAACAGCTTCTGCATCAGGTTGAGCGTGTCGCGGACCGCGCCGGCGCTGGCGTACGGACCGAAGTAGCGGCCCTGGATCGCACGCGGCCCGCGGTGCAGGGCGATGCGCGGGAAGTCCTCGCGCGTCAGCAGCACATACGGATAACTCTTGTCATCGCGCAAGGACACGTTGTAGCGCGGCGTCAGCGACTTGATCAGCTGGTTTTCCAGCAGCAGCGCCTCGGCCTCGGTGCGGGTGACCGTGACGTCCATGCGCGCGATCTGGGCGATCATCGCGATGGTGCGCGGGTTGCGTGGGGCGTTGTTGAAGTAGCTGCCCACGCGATTGCGCAGCGCCCGCGCCTTGCCGACGTACAGCAGGGTGTCGTCGGCCGCATACATGCGATACACGCCCGGCACGGTGCCAAGCCCGGCCGCGAAGGCCTTGCCGTCGAACGCGTCCTCGGGTTTGCGCCCTGCGCTCCGGCTCATTCTTCGATCGGGACCTGGCTCAACACGCCGCTGGCCACGTCCAGGCACAGCACCGCATGCGCATCGGTCTCGGCGATCCACAGCTTGCCGCCGAACGCCGCCACGCCCGCCGGACCGGCCAATGCGCGCTCCAGCGGCACCTTGTTCACCACGCCGCCGCCCAGACGCAGGCTGCGGATGCAGCCGTTGCCGGTGTCGGCGATCCACAGCAGCGGCGCATCGGGATCCAGCGCGATGGCTTCGGGCGCCTGCAGGCGGGCCTGGTGACGCTGACCATCGGCATCGCCAAACTCCCACGGCCCCTGCCCGACCAGGGTCTGGGTCAGGTCACCGCGCAACTGGATGCCGCGAATGGCCGAGCCCAGCGTGTCGCAGACGTAGAGCGCCTGCTGGACCAGCGCCAGGCCGGTGGGCTGGGAGAAGCTGGCCAGGATACCGGCGCCATCGCGCTGGCCCAGTTGCCCCGAGCCGGCGCGGCACTCCATCACGCCCACTCCGTCGGTCTGGTTCCAGGTCCACACGCGGTTGTCACCGGCCAGCGCGATATGCAGCTGGTTATTGCCCGCCACCAGGGCGGTCGGCGACGGCAGGCAGACATCGTGCACATTGGACAGCCGCCCCTCGGCGGGCGTGCCGGCACGTCCGTTGCCGAGCACGGTGTGCACCGTGCCGCTGCGCAGATCGATCCGGCGCAGCAGATGGTTGCCGGTATCGGCCACGTACAGCGCCTCGCGCAGCAGCGACATGCCGCTAGGTCTGCAGAAGCTGGCGATTTCGGCGCCACCATCCAGTGCATCGGCCGTGCCGTTGCCGAAGCGTCGCAGCACGCGCCCGGCATGGGTGCACTCCAGGATCTGGTGATGCCCGGTGTCGGCGACATAGAGCCGATCCCCGGTGACCGCCAGCCCGGTCGGGAACAGCAGCGGCAGGCGCGGCTCGGGATGGGTTTCGCGCGGGCGCGTGTCCTGCAAGGGCTCGTCCAAGTCCTCGCAAACCGCGGCCAGTGCACGTTCCAGGACGCCGGTGCCGGGCGTCCCGGCAATGCGCTGGACCATCATCCCCGCCGCATCGATCACCACCACCGTCGGCCAGGCCTCGATCCCGAAGCGCTGCCACGCGTGCCAGTCCGGATCGTGCGCGACCGGCAGGCTGACGCCATGGCGGCGCAGGCGCTTGAGCACCACCTCTGGCCGGCGATGCGCGTCGAACCGCGGCACGGCGATCACCCGGACCTGCAGGCGTGCGCCAAAACGGCGCTGGAGCGTGGCGAGGTTGGCCAGCCGCTGCATGCACCAGGTCGAGGCCGGATCGATGAAAGCCAGGGCCACCGCGCTGCCACGCAGCGACTGGATCGCCGTCGGGGCCGCGTTGAGCCATTTGAGGTCGTGGGGAAAGTCGGGTGCGTGGATCGGCGTCATGTGCTGCCAATTATGCCGGAGCCCTGTTTAGACAGACGTCGCGACCGCACCGCCCGTTCAGCCCGATCGACCGGTGAAGCCGGGCGCGATGCGATCAGGATCACATCGCAGGACGTGCTTTCCCTGTGTCATGCCGTCCCTGCGAGGTGGCGCTCGGCGCGCTCCAGGTCCTCGGGGGTATCCACGCCAGGCGGGAATGCGGCCGGGGTCAGCGCCACAGAAATCCGGAATCCCGCCTCCAGCGCGCGCAGTTGTTCCAGCGACTCGGTGTGCTCCAGCCGGCCAGGCGGCAGCGTGGTGAAGCGACGCAGGAACCCGGCGCGGTAGGCATAGATGCCGATATGGCGCAGGAACGGCGCGTCCGAGGCCGGCAGCACATCGCGGCTGTGGGCGAACCCATCGCGGTGCCAGGGCAACGGCGCACGACTGAAATACAGCGCATCGCCGTTGGCGGCCACGACCACCTTGACCGCATTGGGGTCGAAGACCTGCTCCGCCTCGGTGATCGGCGTGGCCAGCGTGGCCATGGGATGGCCGCTGGCCGACAGCGCGGACGCCACGGCGCGGATCCCGGCCACCGGCGCGAACGGCTCATCGCCCTGCAGGTTGACCACCAGGGTCTCGTCGGACCAGCCCGCGATGCGCGAGCATTCGGCCAGGCGATCGCTGCCCGAGGCGTGGTCGGCAGCGGTCATCGCCACCTGCACGCCACTGCCGTCGAGCGCGCGCGCCACGCGTTCGTCATCGGTGGCCACCCAGACCTCGCGCGCCCCGGCCTGGAGCGCGCGCTCGGCCACATGCAGCACCAATGGACGCCCGCCCAGCAGGCGCAGCGGTTTGCCCGGCAGGCGCGACGCGTCGTGCCGGGCAGGAATGGCGACGACGAAGGCTTCGTTCGGTTCAGTCATGCATGGGCTCCGGAGTCGGTTTTGGAGTAAGGCTTCGCCAAGGCCTGGCGGAGGCGACAGAGCGCTGCAGTGTACGGTCCGCCCGCGACCGCGCCGCGGGCCGTCGCGGCAATCAGGGCGTCGCTGCCCCGGGCCTGCCGGGCTTGCGCAGCGGTGCCAGCTTTGCATCCAGGGCCACCCAGAACGCCTCGGGCAGTTCGGCATCCACCGGCACACTGTAGGCCCAGTCACCGGCGATCCCCGCGCACTTGACCGCATCCTTCTCGGTCATCAGCAACGGCAATTCGCTACCGAACTGCAGGTCTTCGGCGGTGTAGGCGTGATGGTCGTCGAAGGCGTGCGGCACCACGCCGATCCCGTAGCCGCGCAGCATGTCGAAGAACCGCCCGGGGTTGCCGATGCCCGCAATCGCATGAACGCGATGACCGCCGAAGGCGCTGAGTTGCACCGGCTTGCCGCCAACCATCGGCAGGGCGCGCTCCGAGCGCAGGGTCATGCCCCACTCGCCAAAGCCCGCGCTACCGCCGTTGACCACCCGGAAGTCGCAGCGCCCGGCGCGCTCGGCCGGTTCGCGCAGCGGCCCGGCCGGCAGCAGGCGGCCGTTGCCATAGCGGCGGCGACCATCGATCACCTCAATCTCCAGATCGCGGCGCAGGCGGGTGTGCTGCAGCCCGTCGTCGCAGACCACGATGTCGCAGCCCGCCGCGGCCAACGCGCGCGCGGCGGCCACGCGGTCGCGGTCCACGCGCACCCGCACCCCCGTGCGCCGGGCGACAAGCACTGGCTCGTCCCCGCCATCCTCCGGCGTCGTCTCCAGTTCGACCCAGCGCGGCGTGCGCTCATCGCGACGCCCGTAGCCGCGACTGGCCACGCCGGGCGTCCAGCCAGCGCGGCGCAGGCGCTCGACCAGGGCAATGGTCAGCGGCGTCTTGCCGGTGCCGCCCACGGTCACGTTGCCGACCACGATCACCGGGACCGGGGCACGCCGACGGCGCAGCAGGCCCAGTCGGAACAGCGCGCCACGCAGCTTCAGGGCACCGGCATAGACCGGCTCCAGCGCGCCGGCCAGCGGCGGCACCGGCGCCCCGTCGAACCAGTGCCGCGGTGTCTTGGACGCCTTGCTCATTCCGCGTCGCGGAACTGGGCGCCGTGCAACTGCGCGTACAAACCGCCCTGCGCCAGCAGCTCGGCATGGGTGCCCTGCTCGACCAGGCGGCCCTGGTCCAGCACCAGCACCTGATCGGCGTGCTCAATGGTGGACAGGCGGTGGGCGATGACCAGCGTGGTGCGGTCGGGCATCAGCTGGGTCAGCGCGTCCTGCACCAGGCGCTCGGACTCGTTGTCCAGCGCCGCGGTGGCCTCGTCCAGGATCAGGATCGGCGCATCCTTGAGCATCGCGCGGGCAATCGCCAGGCGCTGGCGCTGGCCGCCGGAGAGCTTGCCGCCCTTGACCCCGATGGAGGTGTCCTTGCCATCGGCCAGTTGTTCGACGAACTCCATCGCATGCGCGTCGCGCAGGGCCTTGTCCAGCGCCTGCGGCGCGCACGCACTCATTTCGCCATACGCCACGTTGTCGGCCACCGAGCCGTCGAACAGCATCACCTGCTGCCCCACCATCGCGATCTGCCGGCGCAGGTCGGTCAGCCGGTATTCCTCCACCGGTGCACCGTCCACCAGGATCTGGCCGGACTCGGCATCGTAGAAGCGCGGGATCAGCTTGATCAGGCTGGATTTTCCGCTTCCCGAGCGCCCCACGATTGCGGTGACCGTGCCGCGGCGTGCGGTGAAGCTGACGTGCTCCAGCGCCGGTCGCCCCTGCCCGGGATAGCGCGCGGTGACGTCGCGGAATTCGATGGTGCCCTGCGCGCGCGTCAGCGCACGGGTTCCGGTATCGAGCTCATCCGGCGCATCGAGCACCGAGAACAGGCGCTCGGCCGAGGCCACGCCGCGCTGCAGGACGTTCTGCACGTTGGTCAGCTGTTTGAGCGCGGGGATGATGCCGGCCATGGACAGCAGCAGGGTGAAGAACGCGCCGGCGCTGAGCCGGCCGGCGGTGGATTCGTAGCTGGCGATCAGCAGCAGGCCAGCCAGGCCCACCGCGCCCATCATCTGCACGGTCGCCGTGGACAGCCCGCGCGTGGATTCCACCTTCATGGCCAGGCGCAGGTTGTTGTCGGCCAGTGCGTGATAGCGCTTGAGCTCCGAGTCGCGGGCACCGTAGACCTTGACCTCCTGCTGGTTGGAAAGCGTCTGGTCGGCCGACTGCAACAGTTGCGCACCGCTTTCCTGGATCCGATGGCTCACCCGACGGTAGCGCTTGGCCACCTTGTTCATCACGAAGGCCAGCGGCGGTGCCAGCAGCAGGATGGAAATGGTCACCTGCCAACTGGTCCACAGCATGGTGATCAGCAGGGCGATGGCCTGCAGCGCCTGCTGGATCATTGTCTTGAGCGCGTCCACGGCAGCCTGCGCGACCTGGTCCGAATCCGACCCCAGGCGCACCAGCATCGACGGCACCGGCTCTGAATCGAAGCGCGCGCCCGGCAGGCGCAGGTACTTGCCCAGCACCTTGACCCGCAGGTCACGCGCGATGCTGCGCGCGGCGCGCCCCATCGACATGTCGGTGATGTAGCCGGCGATGCCACGCACCAGGAACAGCCCCAGGATGGCCGCCGGCATGAACAACGCAGACCGCATGTCGCGGGCCACGAAGGTCCGGTTGGTGATCGGTTCCATCAGCTTGGCGAACGCACCGGTGCCCGCGGCCTCGACCAGCGCCGCGATGAAGGCGATCACCAGCAGCGCACTGTAGGGGCCAGCGAACGTCAGCAGCCGCCGATAGGTCTGCCACGCATTGCCCTGGTTGCTCCGACTCACTTGCCTGGCTCCGGCGCGGTGGCGATGGAAATGCGCTTGAAATCCAGCTGCGCCAGCGCGTCCAGCGCGGTCACCACCGCCTGGTGCGGGGTGCGGGCATCGGCGCGCAGCAGCACCGGCCGGCTGTGGTCGGTGCCGGCGGACTGGCCGATGGCCTGCTTGAGCGCATCGACATCGGTCCGCAGCACTTCCTCGTCCCCCACGAAATAGCGCCCGTCGGCGTTGATCAGGATGCTCAGCGCCTTGGCCGGCGTGTCCACCGGCTGTTGCGAGGCCGACGGCAACTGCAGCTGCAGGGTGGAGCGCGCGTCGAAGGTGGTGGTGATCACGAAGAAGATGATCAGCACCAGGATCACGTCGATCAGCGGGACCAGGTTGATCTCCGGCTCGTCGTGGGCGCGGTCGTCACGGATACGCATGCGGGGGTCAGTCCTGTCCGTGCGGGCTGGCGTTGCGGGTTTCCAGCGCGTCGGACAGGGCCATGGCCTGCTGTTCCATCTCGATCACGTAACCGGTGACCCGGCCGCGGAAATAACGGTGGAAGATCAACGCCGGGATGGCCACCAGCATGCCGGTGGCGGTGCAGACCAGGGCCTTGCCGATGCCGCCTGCGAGCTGGTTCACATCGCCCAGGCCGTGGTCCAGGATGCCCAGGAACATCTGAATCATGCCGATGACCGTGCCCAGCAGACCCAGCAGCGGCCCGGCCGCGGCAATCGTGCCCAGGGTGTTGAGGAACTTCTCCATGCGATGGACCAGGTGGCGCCCGGTGTCCTCCACCCGCTCGCGGATGACCTCACGCGGGCGATGGCGCACGTCCAGCGCGGCGGCCAGCAGCGCGCCCAGGGGCGAGGTCTGGCGCAGCGACTCGATGTGCGAGGCCTCCAGATTGCCCGACAGCGCCCAGCGGCGGACTTCCTCACCCAGACCCGGCGGCAGGATTTCCTTGCGACGCAGGCTCCAGAACCGCTCCACCACGATGGCCAGGGCCAGCACCGCCAGCAGCAAGAGCGGGATCATGGGCCAGCCGCCCGCCTTCACCAGTTCCAGCACAGTCAATCCTTCGGCTCGGGGGGCCGTGTGAGAGCAAGCAGATAGGATAGCGTAGCGACCGCGCCGCTCCTGTCGGGTCCCACAGACGCCGTTTCCAGCGCCGGCGCTCGCGCACGGCCAGCCCCTGCCGCCCCAGCCACACGGTCAGCGCACCGCCGTTTGCCGTGTCCAGGACCTCGGCGCCTGCATCGCGCCAACGCCTGACCACCGCGGCCTGCGGATGGCCGAAGCGGTTGTCGTAACCGGCCGAGACTAGCGCCAACCGCGCCCCGGAGGCGCGCACGAAGGCCGGATCGGACGACTCACCGCTGCCGTGATGCGCCACTACGACCACGTCCGCCTTCAGCGCGGCCGGCCGGGTCCGGACCAGGCGGCGCTCGATCACCTGACCGATGTCGCCAGTCAACAACGCGCTGCCGTAGGCGGTCTGGATGCGCAGCACGCAGCTGGCCTCGTTGCCCAGATAGGGGAAGCCGCGCGTGGGATGCAGGAAGCGGAATTCGACGCCATCCCAATGCCAGGCCCGCCCCGCGCGACAGCGGGTGCGCAGCGGCACCGGCGCGCCGGCCGGCGCCAACACGTCCAGCACCGGCATGTCCCGCAGCACGGCAGCCAGGCCGCCCGCGTGGTCGGCATCGCCATGGCTGACCACCACCCGGTCCAGGCGCGCGATGCCCTTGGCGTGCAAGGCCGGGATCACCACGCGCTCGCCAGCGTCGAACCCGTCCTCCACCGCCGGCCCGGTATCGAACAGCAACGCGTGGCTGCGTGTGCGGACCAGCACCGACAGGCCCTGCCCCACATCGAGCACCGTGAGCGTCGCCTCGCCCGTCGCCGGCCGACCCGTGTCCGGCCACAACAACGGCAACCACAGCAGCCCCGCCAACGCCTTGCCGGGCACGCCGCGCGGCAGCAGCATCCAGAAGGCGCCCAGCAGGGCCAGTGGCAGCGCGAACCACGGCGCCTCTGGCAGCCACCACAATGCGAAGCGACTGTGCGCCATCCACGCGAACTGGGTCCAGCTCGGTGCGAATGCCTGCCCGGCCAGCCACCATGCCCACTGCCCGGCGCCGGCATGCACCGCTTCCAGCGCGGTCCCGATGAGCGACAGTGGCACCACCACCAGGCTCCACCACGGGATGGCGACCAGATTAGCCAGCGGCCCGGCCAGCGAGGCCTGGCCGAACAGCGCCACGCTCAGCGGCAGCAGGCCAAGCGTGGCCACGCCCTGGGCCGAGAGGAACTGCCGCAGCAGCGGCGCGTCGTCGCGCGGCAGGCACCACAGCAGCCAGGCCACCCCCGCAAAGCTCAGCCAGAAGCCGGCCGCCAGCACCGAGAGCGGATCGACCAGCAGCACGGCAATGGCGGCCAGGGCCAGGGACTGCGCGCCACTGGCTGGTCGCCGCCCGCAGCGCGAGGCCGCCGCGACCGCAATCATCAGCACGGTGCGCGTGGTCGGCAGCGAAAAGCCGGACAGGGCGGCGTAGAGGACGGCGCACAGCAACGCGGCCACGGCCTGGGCGATCGGACGTGGCAGCACGCGCCCCAGTCCCGGCCACAGGCGCCAGCATCCCAGCGCCAGCAGCGCGCCGAATCCGGCCACCAGCCCGACATGGAAGCCGGAGATGGCGATCAGGTGGGTCAATCCCGCCGCGCGCAGCGTGCTCCAGTCGGCATCGTCCAGCCCGCCGGTGTCGCCCAGCGCCAGGGCGCGGATGAAGCGCCGCGCCGAGGGGGGCGCCTGGGCATCGATGCGTGCGGACATCCGCTCGCGCCATGCATCCAGGCCCGTGGCGGGCGCCAGCCGCCGGGCCAGCGCGACCTCACGCAGGTAGCCAGTGGCCGCGACACGATTGGCCAGGGCCGTGCGCTCGTTGTCGAAGCCGCCCGGGTTTGACAGCCCGCGCGGCGCGCGCAGACGCGCGACCAATCGCCAGCGCGCACCGGCATGCAGGCCGGTGCGCGGCCCGGGAGCGGTGGCGCCGAAGTCGTCGTACCAGGAGAGCATCACCCGTCTTCCACAGCCCGGATGTGGTGTGCCGGGACAGGCATCGGCCAGGAATTCGAAGCGGGTCCGTCTGGCCTCGACCGTGGGCAGCCCCACCACGCGCCCGCTGAGGATCAGATCGTGGCCCTCCTGCGCCTGCGCCAGGCGTCCCTGCCACGCATGGCCGGCCTGCAATCCCGCCAGACCGAATCCGAGCAGGGCCACCGCAAGGCAGCGCACCAGGCCGCGTCCACGCCACCAGCCGGCAGCCCCCAACCCCACGGCCCACCAGAGCCAGATCGCGCGGGGCAAGCCGGGCAGCAGCAGGCCGCCGCCGGCGCCGCCCAACAGGCAAACGGCCACTGCCACGCCCAACGGCGCGACCCGTCCACCCCACGCTCGTGGGCGCTCATGCCCAATCCCGCGATCAGCCTCCAGCGTCACGCCCATACGCGCAGCTCCGTCTTCCATGACGCCACTAGAATCACGGGGGCGCTGCCCTGGTGCCATCGGCCGGAGGCGACCTGGGAGGTGGGGGAAATCCGAATCCCGCGCGGACCGCGGCCTGTCGGCGGCCGCGCGTTACCATCGGCGCCCGCGCGGCGCCCTGATCGTCGCCACGTCGAGATCCCCAGCGCCATGCCCCTCCCCGTGTTCCGTGCCGGCAAGGCCGCCGTCGCCTTCATCCTGGTCACCGCGATGCTCGACATCGTGGCCATGGGCATCATCATCCCGGTGCTGCCGCACCTGATCGAACAGTTCAGCGGTTCCAGCGCGCGGGCCGGGCTGATCAACGGCGTGTTCGTCGCGCTGTGGGCGCTGATGCAGTTCCTGGTCTCGCCGGTGGTGGGGTCCTTGTCGGACCGCTACGGGCGCCGCCCGGTGATCCTGATGTCCACCGCCGGCCTGGCCGTGGACTACCTGCTGATGGCCGTGGCGCCCAACCTGTGGTGGCTGGCCGCCGGCCGGATCATCTCTGGCATCACCACCGCCAGCTTCACCACGGTCTACGCGTACATGGCCGACATCACCGCGCCCGAAAACCGGGCGCGTGGCTACGGCCTGATCGGTGCGGCCTTCAGCGCCGGCTTTGTCGCCGGGCCGCTGCTGGGTGGGGTGCTGGGCGAGTGGTCGCCGCGCGCGCCGTTCTGGGCGGCGGCGGCGATGAGCGCGCTGGCGTTCTGCTATGGACTGTTCGTACTGCCCGAATCCCTGCCGGCCGAGCGGCGCATGGCCTTTGCCTGGTCGCGCGCCAATCCGCTGGGCGCGCTACGCCTGTTGCGCTCGCACCGGGAACTGTCCGGGCTGGCGACGGTGAACTTCCTGCTGTACTTCGCCCACCACGTGTTCTCGGCGGTGTTCGTGCTGTACGCGGCGGCCCGCTACGGCTGGGGCCCGTGGCAGGTGGGCCTGCTGCTGGCGTTGGTGGGCGCGCTGGACATGGTGGTCCAAGGCACGCTGACCGCGCCCATGGTGCAGCGCTACGGCGACCGCCGCACGCTGGTGGTCGGGCTGGGCTTCGGCGTGGTGGGCATGGTCCTGATGGGCCTGGCCCCGACCGGGTGGCTGTTCGTGGCGGCGATCTTTCCCAACGCCCTATGGGGACTGGCCATGCCGACGCTGCAATCGCTGATGACCCAGCGCGTGTCCGAGTCCGAGCAGGGCCAGCTGCAGGGCGCCAACAACAGCGTGGCCAGCATTGCCGGCGTGATCTCACCGGTGTTCTTCGGTGCGGTGTATTCGGCTTCGGTCGGGCCGCAGGCGCGGATTCCCTTCATCGGCACCGCGCTGCTGATCGCCGCCGGGGTGCTGGGCGCGGCCGCGCTGTTGGCGCTGATGGCCGATCGCAGCGCGCGCCGTCAGGCCTAACCCAGCGACCAACGCCCCAGTTCCTGGTAGGCGTCGGGCACGCCGCCACGCAGTAACACGAACGCATCGAAGGCCAGACGCACCGGCGCACACGCCTCCACCGGCGCGCGGCGCCCGTCGTTGTGGGCCAGGGTCAGATGTGGGTGCAGCACCGGCGCCTTGACTCGTTGCAGGCGCTGGCGCAGGGCGGCCTCGCGCAGGCGGGCATCCAGCTGCGCGAGCGCCGGCGGGGTCTGCGAGGCTGCCAGCACCAGCGCGTTGCGGCCAAAGACCCCCACCTGGTCCAACGTCAGGACGAAGGGGTCGCACACCAGGGTTTCCAGCGCACGCTGCGCGCCCTGCACCAGCGAGGGGATCTGTTCGTCCAGCGGCTGGCCCAGGTACAGCAGGGTCACATGCCGCTTGGCCGCCGCGATCGGCCGCGACGGGCCGAAGCGGTCGGCGTGCAGACGCAGGGCCTCATCCAGCACCGCCTGGTCGCCCTCGGACGGGAGCAACGCGAAGAACAGGCTGGGGGGAGGCGCGGCAGGCCTGGCGAACAGATCGTCCTGCATGGTGTCGATATCCCGGGTTGTTGAGGGTCAGTGCTTGACGCCAGTCTGGCGCGGCGTCCCCCGGCGACAGGCATCGGAGCAGTACACCACCTGCTCCCAGTCGCGGGCCCACGTCTTGCGCTAGGTGAAGTCCCGCCCGCATACCGGGCAACGCTTGCGCGGCAGATCGGCCTTGGCGACGCCGCGCGGCACGGCCTAGACGCCCTCGGCGGACGGCGGGGTCCGCGGGCGGCGCGAGGGCGTCAGGCGGGGCATCGCATTGGCCTCAGACCGCCGCGGTGATGAGGATCTCGACCTTCCAGCTGGGATCGGCCAGTTGGGCCTGCACGGTGGCGCGGGCCGGGGTGTGGCCCGGCACGACCCAGGCTTCCCACTCGGCATTCATGCCGGCGAACTCGGTCAGATCGGCCATGAAGATCTCGGCGCGCAGCACCTTGGACTTGTCCGTGCCGGCCTGGGCCAGCAGTGCGTCGATGTGTCCCAGCACCTCGCGGGTCTGCGCGCCGATGTCGCCACCGGCCTCGGCGATCTGCCCGGCCAGATAGGCCACGCCGTTGTGGACGGTCATCTCGGACATGCGTGGGCCGGTATCGAAACGCTGGATCATGGGGCGACTCTGCTGAGGGAGGGGGGGGGGCGCCACGCTACCGGCGCGCCGGCCCGCTGCCAAGCACCCGCGCGCTAAAGACCGGCGGCTGGATGCTGCGTTCCAGCCGCGCACGGGCCGATGCACTGAATGGCAACACTCGCCGGGGCACCATCGCAACATCTTTTGACGCGAGCACACCCGTGAACCAGACCGACGACAACATCCTGTTCTCTCCCACCCGACTGGGCGACATCGACCTGGGCAACCGCGTGGTGATGGCCCCGCTGACCCGCGACCGCGCCATCGAAGGGCGCGTGCCCACCCCGCTGGCCATCGACTACTACCGTCAGCGCGCCAGCGCCGGGCTGATCATCGCCGAGGCCACCCAGATCAATCCGCTGGGCCAGGGCTACCTGGACACGCCCGGCATCTATAGCGAGGCCCAGGTCACCGGCTGGAAGGCCATCACCGAGGCGGTCCACGCCGCGGGCGGCAAGATCGTGCTGCAGCTCTGGCACGTGGGGCGCATCTCCCACGTCAGCCTGCTGCCCGAGGGCCAGGTGCCGGTGGCGCCCAGCGCCCTGCGTGCCAAGGCCCAGACCTTCACCGCCAACGGCATGGAGGATGTGTCCGAACCGCGGGCGCTGCGCCTGGACGAGATTCCCGGCCTGATTGCCGACTATCGCATCGCCGCACGCAACGCGATCGGGGCCGGCTTCGACGGCGTAGAGGTGCATGCCGCCAACGGCTACCTGATCGACCAGTTCATGCGCGATGGCAGCAACCAGCGCACCGACGAATACGGCGGCAACATCGAGGCCCGTACGCGCCTGCTGGCCGAGGTCGTGCAGGCGGTGGCTGGCGAGATCGGTGCGGGACGCACGGGCGTGCGGCTCTCGCCCGTGACCCCGGTCAACGACGCGCACGATTCCAACCCGCAGCCCCTGTTCGAGCGCGCGGTCGAGCGCCTGGAGGCCATCGGGGGGCTGGCGTTCGTGCACGTGATCGAAGGGGCCACCGGCGGCCCGCGCGACAACATCGCCTTCGACTACGCCGCGCTGAAGGCGAAATTCAGTGGCCCGTGGATCGTCAACAACGGCTACGACAAAGCCATGGCCGTGGCCGCGCTGGAAGCCGGCAAGGCCGATGCGGTGGCGTTCGGACGCCCGTTCATCGCCAACCCGGACCTGGTTGAGCGCCTGCGCCGCGACGCGCCACTGGCCGATTTCAACCAGCAGACCCTGTATGGCGGTGGTGCCGAGGGCTACATCGACTACCCCGCTTTGCCCGAAACGGCCAACGCCTGAGCCCCTGTGGTCACCGGCGAATCGGGCCATGCCTGGCCATGGCCCGATTCAGGCGCGGTGAAGCCGGCGTGGAACACGACGTGCTACACTCGCGCAGGTTCCACGCTGCTTCGCGCGCGTTTCGTCCGGCCACCTTCGGCGCCCGTCTCTCGCTCTCTTTCCTCCGGTTCGTTGGCGTGCACGCCAGCGGCGACCCTCGGGAGCGCCCGTGTCGGGCTATCAGACCCTCATTTCCCACTATGACTTCGGCGACCAGCATCTCCGTATCCGCGCCTTGAGCGATCTGCAGCAATTCGCAGATCCCGATGCGCTGGCCGAGACCGCCGGGATCTCTTCGGCGCAGTGGAGCCTGTTCGGCCACGTCTGGCCGGCGGGCGAACTGCTGGCCCAGGCGATGGCCAGCTACGCTGTCGCCGGCAAGCGCGTACTGGAACTGGGTTGCGGCCTTGGCCTTGCCAGCCTGGTGCTGCGCGCACGTGGCGCCGACGTGGTCGCCAGCGATCACCACCCGCTGGCCGAAGTGTTCCTGGCCTACAACGCCGCCCTCAACGGCCTGGACGCGGTCGCCTACCGGCGCCTGGACTGGCTGACCGGCAGCCAGAGCATGGGACGCTTCGACCTGATCATCGGCGGCGATGTGCTCTACGAGCGCGGGCCCGCGCTGGCCCTGGCCGCGCTGCTGCCCACCCTGGCGCGGCCGGCCTGCGAGATCATCATCAGCGACCCCGGTCGTGGCCATGCCGGGGTCTTCACCCGCGAACTGGCCAGTCACGGCTTCCAGCTGGCCACGCCGCGCCTGCCCTCGGGCAAGGGTGGCGCCCGACTGGCACAGCTGCTGGTCTACGCGCGTGGCCTGGTGGGCACCGCATGAGCTGCAGTAAGACGCAGGGCGGCAGCGACGTGGACCCCAGCGTGCAGTGCGGGGGCTGTGATGCGATCTGTTGCCGGCTGACCGTGGTCCTGGACCCGGACGACCGGGTGCCCTCCCACCTGACCGACTACACCCACGACGGACTGCACGTCATGGCCCGCGACGAAGAGGGCTGGTGCGTGGCGGTCGACCCCGAGATGGGGTGCTCCATCTATGCGTCGCGGCCCGATGTCTGCCGCCGCTTCGTGATGGGCGCCCCCTATTGTCGCGATGTGCGGCAGGTCCACCATGACCAGCTGCGTCGCGGCATCCCTTTGACGATGTACTGAATCAGGAGATCCAAAAATGGCCCGTACCAGCTCGAAGATGACCATGGCCAAGAACAAGTCCGGCGAAAAGGGCGGCGCGCTCACCCACGAGCGGCTGCAGGCCGACCTGGAAGCGTTCCGCAAGGCCGGTGGCCGGGTGGAAGTGCTCGGCAACACCCGCGTGTTGAAGAAGGTCGACGGACAGGAAGGCACCAACTGACCGCCGTCGTTTCGACCCCATGACAACAAGGGCCGCTTTCGCGGCCTTTGTCTTTTTTGCCACTCGCCCACGTGGATGCGCGCCTGGGCCACGCCAAGACCAATGCACATTTAGCGCCGGGCCAAACGCGGCATAGGACGCGAGGCCGGACTGCCCTGGCGGCGCTTGCCGAATATCCGCGCCACGGCTTAGGCGTGCTAACGGAAGCCTAGGGGAAAGCCTCAGCCCAGCGCGGGCATGTTTTCCGAGGTGATGATGTGGAAGCGGGTCTGCGCCACCGCTGGCGCCGGACCGTCATGGTTGGCGTGGAGCAGGTGCTGCATGCCATGCAGGGCCTGCGTCTCCGGGTCCTGGTCGATCAGGATGTGGATGCGGCCGGCGTTGAGCAGCGCATCGTGCTGCGGCGTGGACTCATGGGTGATCCAGATGGGCCGCTCGCCCGGACGCAGGCGCCCCATGGCCCGATCGGCCCCCAAGGTGCCCTGGCCATTGCCATACAGGCCTACCAGCGGTGTTTCGCCCCGCAGGGCGCCGCGCACGGTCGCCTCGGCCAGCGCGTCGTCGTCGCGCATGTCGATCGGTCCGATCAGCTCCAACCCGGGGAAGTCCCGGTCCATGACCTGCATGAAACCCTCGGAACGCTCGCGGTAGGGCTGGAAATTGGCTGATCCAGTGAGCATCAACACCCGCCCCTGACGGCGCAGGAAACGCCCCATCAGCAACGCCGCGGTCGCGCCGGCCGCGCGATTGTCCACGCCCACGTAGGGGACGGCCTGGGCCAGGTCCGGCAGGTTATTGACCATCAACACCGCCGGCATGCCGTTGGACACCGCCGTTTCCAGCGCGCCACGCACCTCGGGGGTATCGCCGGCCACCATGATCAACCCATGCCGGCGATGGCGCGGACGGGTGATGAAGCGCACCAGCGCGCTCTGGTCCTCGGAAGCCCACACACTGCGGTGCAGGACGATGTCCTTGCCCAGCATGCTGGCCACGCGCTGCAAGGCCAGCTCCATACGACGCGAGAACTCGTTCTCGGCCTTGGTGCGGATGATGTCGAAATGCATCGAGCCGCGCACCGCGCTGGGCAACACCCGCCCGGTCCCCAGCTTGCGCGCGGCTTCGAGCACCTTCTTGCGGCGCGCTTCGGACACGCCGCCACGGTCGTTGAGCACGCGGTCCACGGTACTGGGACTGACGCCGGCCAGTTCGGCGATCTGTTGGAAATTAGGCTTGTTGCGCGACATCGCCTCGGCCTCACGCTGAACGGAGGGGCGCTAGTGTGCCGTGTCGCGCACGCAACGTGCAGCCCGGAACCTGCAACGCTCCGGGACTGCCCTGCGGGTTTGGAGGTCGCTCAGAGAAACATGCCGCCCGACGCCTCCACGCGCTGGCCGTTGACCCAGTGCGTCTTGGGCGACAGCAGGGCCAGCACCACCGGCCCGATGTCGTCCGGCTTGCCGGCCCGGCCCAGCGCGGTGTTCTGCCCCACCATGGCATTGACCTGCGGGTTGTCGCGGACCATGCCGCCGGAAAAATCGGTCTCGATCGCGCCGGGGGCCAGGGTGTTGGCGCTGATGCCGCGCTCGCCCAGCTCGCGCGCCAGGTAGCGGGTGAAGACCTCGATGCCGCCCTTCATCATCGCGTAGGCCGAACTGCCCGGCAGCGCGAAACGCGCCAGCCCGCTGGACACGTTGAGGATGCGGCCGCCGTCGGCGATCAGCGGCAGCAGCGCCTGGGTGAGGAAGAACGGCGCCTTCAGGTGCACGGCGACGACCTCGTCGAACTGCGCCTGGGTCGTGTCGGCGATCGAGGCATGCAGGCTGGTGCCGGCATTGTTGACCAGGGCGTCGAGACGGTCGCGTCCCCAGCCGGCCAGGACATCCTTCACCTGCCCGGCAAAGGCCGGGAAGGAGTTGGCGTCGGCCACATCCAGGCGCAGCGCGGCCGCGTTGCGGCCCAGTGCCTGGAGCTGGGCCACCACTTCGTCGGCCGCGTCGCTGCGCTGGTGGTAGGTCAGGATGACATCGCCACCGGCAGCGGCCAGGGCGAGCGCGGCATTGCGGCCCAGGCCGCGGCTGCCGCCGGTGATCAGGGTGGTGGTGGGTGCGTTCAACATCGTCAGAAGCTCGTCGCGAAGGGCGATTGCCCGGTGCACTGAGACTATTGCGCTTGAAGTTGCGCACAAATCGCGCAATTCTGATTTCACCGTTCATTATTTGCGAACAGTCCATGGATTCGCTGGACACCTTGCGCATCTTCCAGCGCGTAGCCGAGCTGGGCGGGTTCACCCGTGCCGCCGATTCGCTTGGCCTGCCCAAGGCCAGCGTGTCCACCGCGGTGGCCCGGCTGGAGGCCAGCCTGGGCACCCAGTTGCTGCACCGGACCACGCGCCGGGTGCAACTGACCGCCGACGGCGAGGTCTTCTACCAGCGCAGTCGCGACCTGGCCGACGACATGGACGAACTGCACGGCATGTTCCGCCAGGCGCGCCAGCTCAAAGGCCGGCTGCGGGTGGACATGTCCGGCGGCGTGGCGTGCGGCTATGTGCTGCCGCGCCTGCCCGAATTCCTCGCCGAACATCCGCTGCTGGAAGTGGAGATCAGCAGCACCGACCGTCTGGTCGACGTGGTCCGCGAAGGCTTCGACTGCGTCCTGCGCGCGGGCACGGTGGCTGACAGTTCATTGGTCGCGCGTCCGCTGGGGATGATGCCCGTCGTCACATGCGCCAGCCCAGCCTACCTGGCCCGGCATGGCACGCCGCACACGGCCGATGAGCTGGAGGGCCATCAGCTGGTGCACTACGTCGGCACGCTGGGCCAGCGCTCGCCAGGCTTGGAGTATTTCGATGGTAGCGCCTATGTCACGCGCGCCTTGCCCGGCCCGATCACCGTCAACAGCGGCGATGCCTATGTGGCCGCGGCACTGGCTGGCTTCGGCATCATCCAGCCGCCGGCCATGGGCGTGCGCCAGCTGCTGGCCTCCGGGGAACTGGTGGAAATCCTGCCCGACGCCCCCGCCGAGCCCATGCCACTGACCCTGCTGTATCCGCAACGGCGACACCTGCCGCGCCGGGTCGCCGCCTTCATGGACTGGCTGGCCGGCGTGGCGACCCCGCACCTGGATCCGATGCCGGTCCCGCGCTGAGACCGGCCTGGGGTGCGTCCTATGCCTTGCGCAGGAAACAGGTCTTCAGCACCAGGCCCTTGATCTTGTCCGAATGGCCTTCGATGTGTTCGACATCGTCTTCGACCAGGCGGATGTTGCGGATCACCGTGCCCTGCTTGAGCGGGATCGAGGATCCCTTGACCTTGAGATCCTTGATCACCGTGACCGTGTCGCCGGCATTGAGCACGTTGCCGTTGGCGTCGCGCACCAGCTGTGCGGTGTCCGCTGACTCGGACGCCTCGGCCGTCCACTCGAATCCGCAATCGGCACAGATCCACAGCGCGCCATCGGGGTAGGTGTTATCCAGCGTGCATTGCGGGCAGGCGTTGGTCGGCATCAGAAGCAGCATTTCAAAGCAGGGCGCGCGATTGTACGCGGACGACAACGCGATTCGGGCAAGGCCAGGCGATGGCTCCGGACGGCGGACGCGGATCTCTCACGCAGCCGGGACACCAGGCTGACCAAGATGTCAGTCCACGCCGTTTCCCAATCCTCCGCCCCATGGCCAAACCCTCCGGCTCGCGCCTTGTCGTCTATGCCGCCCTGGTCGGCAACCTCGCCATCGCCATCGCCAAGTTCATCGCAGCCGGCATTTCCGGTAGCTCGGCCATGCTCAGCGAAGGCGTGCACTCGCTGGTGGACACCACCAACGAGCTGCTGCTGCTCTACGGGCTGCACCGCGCGGAGAAAGCCCCGGACACCACGCATCCGTTCGGCTATGGGCGCGAGCTGTACTTCTGGAGCTTCATCGTGGCGCTGCTGGTCTTCGCCGCCGGTGCGGGCGTGTCCGCTTACGAGGGCATCAGCCACATCCGCCATCCGGAGCCGGCCAAGAGCCATCTGATGAGCTACATCGTGCTGGGCGTGTCGATCCTGTTCGAGGGCACCTCGTGGTACCTGGCCCTGCGCGAGTTCCGCCGCACCAAGGGCAAGCAGGGTTATTTCGAAGCCTTTCGTCGCAGCAAGGACCCGTCCACCTTCACCGTGCTGCTGGAGGACAGTGCCGCGCTGTTGGGGCTGGGCTTCGCCCTGGCCGGCCTGCTGGCCGCGCAGTTGCTGGAGATGCCGGTGCTCGATGGCGTGGCATCGCTTGGCATCGCCGCGGTCCTGGCCACCGCGGCCTTCCTGCTGGCCCGCGAAACCAAGGGTTTGCTGGTCGGCGAGCCGGCCCATCCCAAAGTCGCCAGCACCATCCTGGAGCTCGCGGCCGCCGATGTCGACGTGCGTGGCGCCAACGGCGTGACCACGATGCAGATGGGCCCCCGCCAGGTGGTGGCCATGCTCAGCTGCGAATTCGAGGATGCACGCAATACCCAGCAGATCGAGGCCTGCATCACCCGCATCGAGGACGCGGTCAAGCGCCAATATCCGGAGCTGAAGGCGCTTTTCGTCAAGCCGCAGACACCCGAGGTCTTCCAAGCCAGGCGCGCGGTCCTGGCCGAGGCAAACCAACCGCATTAGGCCGCGCTTGACCACCGAAGCCCTGCGACGCGACACGCCGCACACCGAGCCGCATCGAAGGATTGATACATCGGCATGATCTACGGCAATCCGGGTGACGCGCTGCGGGTGCGCGATGGCAGCGGCGGAGAACGCGCCCAGAATCGCGCGTGGCGCGCTCAGCGTTCAACGCGAAGTGCCCGATGCCCGATTGCCGAAGTCTATCTGGACGATTGGCCCGGACACGGCTGAATCGCACCTGCCCCAGAAGCCCGCCCCGGCGGGCCCCGAGGTTGTATCGCGGGCCGCTTTTCCCTAGGGTAGATAAGGCAACTCGCATCTTCGCCGTGAATTCTGCCGGCGTATCGCTTCAACTCCCTTTTTCTCAACTACGGAGGTTTCCCATGGAAATCATGGACGGCCGTGTCGCCACAATTCATTACACCCTGACCGACGACGACGGCGTGGTCATCGATCGCTCCACGCCCGAAGCCCCGCTGAGCTATCTGCACGGCGCCGGCAACATCGTGCCGGGCCTGGAGCAGGCGCTCACCGGCAAGCAGCAGGGCGACACCGTGCAGGCCGATGTGCCGCCGGAGAAAGCCTATGGCCCGCGCCACGAGCAGCTGGTCCAGCAGGTCGCCAAGACCGCCTTCCCCGAGGGCGCCAGCGTGGTCCCGGGCATGCAGTTCGAGGCCCGCAGCGAGCGTGGTCCGATGGTCGTGATGGTCACCGAGGTCGGCGAAAATCAGGTCACGATCGACGGCAACCACCCCTTGGCCGGCCGCAACCTGCACTTCGCCGTGGAAGTGGCCGATGTGCGTGAACCGACCACCGAAGAGCTCAACCACGGCCACGTGCACGGCGCCGACGGCGCGCACGCCTGACGCACAGCATGTGCGGTCGCGGTAGCGACCGCTGATGTCGAACGCCCCGGGATGTCCCCGGGGCGTTTTCGTATGCAGGCACGGCCAAGCGCGATGATCGCACCACCCTGATCGCGCCCGGGCGACAATGGGCGCCATGCCGCCCTCGCCTCACGCCGCACCGCCGCGCACCTCCAAACAACCCAGCCTGCGCGAGCGTTTCGACGCCATGCGCAACCTGCCGCCGTTCCTGCGCATGGTCTGGTCCACCAGCCCGTGGCTGACCGTCGGCAGCCTGGGGCTACGCCTGATCCGCGCCCTGGTGCCCGTCGCCACGCTCTACGTGGGCAAGCTGATCATCGACGAAGCCGTGCGCCTGGTCGGCCTGGGGCTGCAGTTCGATTCGCTGGGCCAGGCAATGGCCAGCGGCCAGCTGACCCGGTTGCTCGAACTGCTGGCGCTGGAATTCGCCCTGGCGATCGGCTCGGACCTGCTGGGCCGGCTGATCAGCTATGCCGATACGCTGCTGTCGGAGCTGTTCACCAACGCCACCAGCATCCGGCTGATGGAACACGCCGCCACGCTGGACCTGGAGGACTTCGAAGATCCGGAGCTGCAGGACAAGCTGGACCGCGCGCGGCGCCAGACCATGGGCCGCATGAACCTGCTCAGCCAGCTGTTCGGGCAGGTCCAGGACGCCATCACCGTGGTGAGCTTCGGCATTGGCCTGCTCGCCTACGCGCCATGGCTGATCGCACTGCTGATCGTGGCGCTGGTGCCGGCCTTCGTCGGCGAAGCGCATTTCAACGCGCTGGGCTACTCGCTCAACTTCCAGTGGACGCCCGAGCGCCGCCAGCTGGAATACGTGCGCCAGACCGGCGCCAGCGTGGAGACGGCCAAGGAGGTGAAGATCTTCAACCTCCATCGCTTCCTGATCGGACGCTATCGCGCGCTGGCCCAGCAGCTGTTCCTGGCCAACCGTGTGCTGGCCAAACGGCGTGCCATCTGGGGGACGGCGCTGGCCGCACTGGGCTCGCTGGGCTACTACGCCGCCTACGCCTACATCGCCTGGCGCACGGTGAGCGGGGATTTCTCGATCGGCGATCTGACCTTCCTGGCCGGTAGCTTCCTGCGCCTGCGCCAGCTGCTGGAAGGCCTGCTGGTGGGCTTTTCGCAGGTCGCGGGCCAGGCGCTATACCTGGACGACCTGTTCTCGTTCTTCGCGGTGCAGCCGGAGATCACCTCCCCCGCCGACCCACTCCCCTTCCCGCAGCCGATCCGCCAGGGTTTCGTGTTCGAGAACGTCGGCTTCCGCTATCCGGATGCCGAGTACTGGGCGGTGCGACACCTGGATTTCGAGCTGAGGGTGGGTGAAGTGCTGGCGCTGGTCGGTGAAAACGGCGCCGGCAAGACCACTCTGGTCAAGCTGCTGGCGCGCCTGTACGACCCGGACGAAGGCCGCATCCTGCTGGACGGGCGCGACCTGCGCGAGTACGACCTGGATGCGCTGCGCGCCAACGTCGGGGTGATCTTCCAGGACTTCGTGCGCTACTACCTGACCGCCGGCGAGAACATCGGCGTGGGCCGCATCGAGGCCATGGACGATGCCGTCCGCATCCGCGCCGCCGCCCACAGCGCATTGGCCGACCAGGTGATCGAAGGCCTGCCGGCCGGCTACGAGCAGCTGATCGGGCGCCGCTTCAAGACCGGCGTGGACCTGTCCGGCGGGCAGTGGCAGAAGATCGCCATCGCCCGCGCCTACATGCGCCAGGCCCAGGTGATGATCCTGGACGAGCCCACCGCCGCGCTGGATGCGCGCAGCGAATTCGAGGTGTTCCAACGCTTCCGCGAGCTGTCCGAGCAGCGCACCGCGGTGCTGATCTCGCATCGGTTTTCCTCGGTGCGCATGGCAGACCGCATCTTGGTACTGCACCTGGGCCGGCTGGAGGCCAGCGGCACCCACGAAAGCCTGCTGGCCGAGGGCGGCCGTTACGCGGAATTGTTCGAACTGCAGGCCGCCGGCTATCGTTGAATGATGCCGTCATCAGGAGGAAACCATGCGCCACGCCATCGCCATCGCCATCGCCATCGCCATCCCACTCGCCGCCCTGCTCTGCGGCGTCAGCCTGAGCGCCAGCGCTCAGACGCCGATCAACTACAGCCAGGCCAAGGCCCTGGCCGACCGCGACGAAGCCTCGCTGCCGGCGGACGTGGCCGAGGCCATGCGCAGCACCCAGGCCGACACGCTGAAAGCCGGGGTCGAGGCCTGCGCCACGCCCCAGCCGGACACCAGCCCCTTCGTGGTGGTCGCCCAGCTCGACGCGCAGGGCCGCATCGAACACACCTGGCGGCAGGGCACCACGCCGCTGTCGATCTGCATGGAGAAGTTCCTGCGCGGTCGCATCCTGCTGGTGCCGGCGCGCTCGCCGTTCTACGTCTCCTACGAGCTGAGCTTCACCCCCTGAGCCAGCACCGGCTCAGACCGCGCGTGAGTGCCGACCCTGTAGCTGGCCGCCGGCCAGGTAGCGATCGAAGCGCATGGCCACCAGCCGCAGCAGGCCGCGCCCGCGTGGCGTGACCTCGATCAGGTCCGGCTCGACCCGGACCAGCCCGTCCTGGACCAGCGGCGCCAGCGCGTGGATCTCATCGCGGAAGTACTCCTGGAAACGGATGCTCCAGGCGCGCTCGATCTGCTCCGGCTCGACCCGCCCGCCGCACATCAGCTGCTGGATCACGTCGGCGCGGATGGTGTCGTCCTCGTCCAGCAGCACGCCGCGCATGATCGGCAGGCGCTCCTGCTCCAGTGCCGCCTCCCACTGCCGCAGGTCGCGATGGTTCTGGCTGTAGCTGTCTCCCACATGGCTGATCGCGCTGACACCAAAGCCCAGCAGGTCGGTCTGCGCATGGGTGGTATAGCCCATGAAGTTGCGATGCAGGCTGCCAGTGCGCAGCGCCTGGGCCAGCGCATCGCCGGGCAGCGCGAAATGGTCCAGGCCGATGTAGTCGTAGCCGGCCGCACGCAGACGCTGCACGGCCAGCTCCAGCAGCGCCAGCCGCCCCTCGGCATCGGGCAGCGCGTCCTCGGGGATCTGCCGCTGCGCCTTGAACACCGACGGCATATGCGCGTATCCGTAGACCGCCAGCCGATCGGGCCTCAGCGCCAGGGTCCGGTCCAGCGTCTCGGCGAAGCCCTCAATGGTCTGGTACGGCAGGCCGTAGACCAGGTCCAGGTTGATCGACTGCAGCCCGTAGGCCCGACAGGCCGCCACCACCGCGTAGGTCTGCTCGAAGCTCTGCACGCGGTTGATGGCCTCCTGCACCTGCACGGACAGGTCCTGCACGCCCAGGCTGGCGCGGGTGAAACCGGCTTCTGCCAGCGCGGCGACGTGGGCCGGTGTGGTCGTGCGCGGGTCCAGTTCGATGGAGATGTCGCGGTCCTGCACCTGGCTGAAGTGGAAGTGCTGCCGTAGGCAGGCCACGACCCGGGCCAGCTGTGGACCATCGAGGAAGTTGGGCGTGCCGCCGCCGAAATGCAGCTGCACTACCTCGCGCCCCGGCTCGAACAACGCCCCCACCCGGGCGATCTCGCGCTCCAGGAAGTCTACGTAACGTTCGCCGGCGACCGCGCTGCGGGTGATCACCCGGTTGCAGCCGCAGTAGAAGCACGGGCTGGCGCAGAACGGCACGTGCACGTACAGCGACAGCTGCCGCGAGTACTGGCCGACGTTGCTCAGTCGCGCCTGCTCGGCGAACTGCGCCGGCCCAAAGTCCTCGTTGAACTGCAGCGCGCTGGGATAGGAGGTGTAGCGCGGGCCGTTGACGCCATGGCGGCGCAACAGCTCGGCATCGAAGGACCAGTCGCCTGGCCGCGGGAGCGAAGTCGTCATGCGGCCATCCTCGCCGCCTGCGCGCCCGGCCGCCTTGACCTGGATCAAAGCGGCCCGCGCACGGAATTACCGATCGATCAGCTCGAAGCGATCGGCATCCAGCATCGCCGGGAAGTGCTCCCGATGCGCGCGCAGGGCCTCGGCCGAAACCGCCGCATAGGTCACGCCCTCGGACGCATCGGCCTCGGCCAGGGGCTGGCCCAGGGCATCGAGCACCACGCTGTCGCCCGCGTACTCCAGCCCGTTGCCGTCGGTGCCGACGCGGTTGACCGCGGCGACCACGCACAGGTTCTCGATGGCGCGGGCACGCAGCAGCGTCTGCCACGGATAGCGGCGTGACGCCGGCCAGTTGGCCACGAACAGCTGCAGGTCGAAGTCCAACTGCCCGGGGCGCTCGACATCGAACCGGTTGCGGCAGAACACCGGGAAGCGCAGGTCGTAGCAGACCTGCGGATTGATCCGCCAGCCCTTCCACTCCACGCTCAGTCGCTCGCGCCCAGACGCGTAGCGCTTGTGCTCGTTGGCGTAGCGGAACAGGTGGCGCTTGTCGTAGTAGGCCAGTGCGCCGTCCGGCGTGGCCCACAGCAGGCGGTTGAACACGCCATCCTCGGTCCGCAGCTGCACGCTGCCGGTGACGGCGGCATTCAAGATCACCGCCTGCTCGATGATCCAGGCCACGGTCGGCCCATCCATGCCCTCGGCCTTGTCGATGGCGTCGTTGGAGAACCCGCTGGTGAAGGTCTCCGGCAGGATCACCAGATCGGCATGGCGCGCCGTCGGCGCGATCAGCTCGCCGTAGTAGCTGCGGTTGCCGGCCGGGTCGTGCCAGCGGGTGGCGCCCTGGACCAGGGCGATTCTCAGATCCTGCATCGTGATCTCCTCCTCATAGCCAGAGAGCGGCGCCCGCTCCGTTCCCAAATGCCGTCCTTACCCGGCGACCGCTCCCGTAGCGCCGAGCTTGCTCGGCTGAAGCTTTCCCGACATCCCTGTAGCGCCGAGCTTGCTCGGCTGAGGCTTCCCCGGCAGAGCGCCAGCCGAGCAAGCTCGGCGCTACAAACTTCCGGATCCAGCCGAGCAAACTCGGCGCTACAAGGGTCCGGAACCAGCCGAACCAACGCGTCCGCGCCATTACAGCAACTTCAATCGTTCGATCGCCGCGTCCAGCGTGGCGGCGTTCTTGGCGAAGCACAGGCGCGCCAGGCGCTGGCCGGCCGGCGGGGTTTCGTAGAACGGCGAGAGCGGGATCGCAGTGACGCCGTGCTCGACGGTCAGCCACTTCACGAATTCGATGTCCGGCAGGTCGCTGACCGCCGAGTAGTCGACCAGCTGGAAATACCCGCCCGGGACCGGCAACGGCTTGAGCCGGGTGGTCCGCAGCTGCTCGGCGAAGCGGTCGCGCTTGGCCTGGTAGAACGCGCCCAGCTGCTCGTCGTGCTCCGGCTCGGCCTGGAGCATCGCGGCGAAGGCGTGCTGGGCCGGGGCGAAACTGGTGAAGGTGTTGTACTGGTGCACCTTGCGGAATTCCGCCGTCAGCGCCGGCGGGGCGATCGCGTAGCCGATCTTCCAACCGGTGCAGTGGTAGGTCTTGCCGAAGCTGGATACCACGAAGGCGCGCCGGGCCAGCTCCGGCCAGCGCAGGATCGATTCATGCACGCGGCCGTCGAACACGATGTGCTCGTAGACCTCGTCGGAGACCAGGAAGATATCGGTGCCTTCCAGGATGTTGGTCAGCGCTTCCAGGTCGGCCTTGCCCAGCATCGCCCCCGACGGATTGTGCGGGCTGTTGATCATGATCAGGCGCGTGGCCGGGGTGATCGCGGCGCGCACCTTGTCCCAGTCCACCGCGAAGGTCTGCGGGTCCAGCGCCACGTGCACGGCGCGGGCGCCGGCCAGCTCGATCGCAGGTTCATAGCTGTCATAGGCCGGGTCGAGCACGATCACCTCCTCGCCCGGGCGCACCACCGCATGGATGGCGTTGAACAACGCCTCGGTGGCGCCGCTGGTCACGGTGATCTCGGTGTCCGGATTGACCTGGGCGCCGTAGCAGCGCAACACCTTGGCGGCGATGGCCTGGCGCAGCAGGGCCACGCCGGTCATCGGCGGGTACTGGTTGTGGCCGGCGCGCATGGCCTTGTCCAGCTCGTCCACCAACCGCTGCGGCACCGGGAAATCCGGAAAGCCCTGGCCCAGATTGACCGCACCGTGCTCGGCGGCCAGTTGGGACATCACGGTGAAAATGGTCGTGCCCACGCGGGGCAACTTGGTCTGCGGCTGCATCGATCCGGGGTCCGGGCCAGTTCGTGGGGTGGCCGGCAAGTGTACGCAATGCCACTGCGCGCGCCGGTCAATCCATGACCCCGCGGGGCCCGCGCAGCCGCCGGTCGCCACCCAGGACCGCTCGACCTTCGGACGATGGCAGCGCTGACACACCCACGCCATGATCGCGCCATGACAGGGGAAGAAGATCCAGGGCAGCTGTCGCTGGGCCAGTTGGCACGGCGGTATGCCTGTGCGCACTATTTTGCCGTGGCCGGTCGCCGGGAATGGTTGTTCCAGGTCGGCCAGTGCGCCGCGGAGATCGAGCGCGAGCTGGGTGGCTCCAGCTACCAATTCATCACCGCATGGAATCCGCACTCCCGCGAGCCCGCTGGACAGGGCAACCTGGAGGCGGGCGACGCCCTTGAACAGCACCTGCTCAGCTCGGGCCTGTCCATCCATCGCGCCCTGGGCTGCAACGCCCGCGGAGGTGCCGTCGAACACGGCTGGCTGGTCCTGGACGTCGCCCCGGAAGCGGCAGACGCGCTGGCGCGCCTGTTCGGCCAGGCCAGCACGGTCTACTGGCGCGCGGGCGAAGCGGTCCGGCTGCGCATGCAGCACCCCCGCCCGCACGACTGCGCCGAGGACGCGTTCACCGACTGGATCGGCTGATCGGGTCATTCAGGCGCGCGGGCGCCCCTACAATGCGCGCGATGACCGCCCCCGCTTCCCGCCCCCCCCTGCTGTCGGTGCAGGGACTGTGCTTCAGCCGTAACGAGGACCCCGTCTTCGGCCCGCTCGATTTCCAGGTCGACGCCGGCGAGGCACTGTTGGTTCAGGGCGGCAACGGGGTCGGCAAGACCACCCTGCTGCGCGTGCTGGCCGGCCTGCTGCGGGCCGATGCCGGCACCATCGCCCTGGAAGGCAAGCCAGCCGACGTGCAGGGACGCGCCCATGCGCTGGCCTATCTGGGTCACCTGCCCGCGCTGAAAGGCGATCTGGGCGCATTGGAGAACCTGGAATTCCTGTGCGGCCTGCATGGGCGCCGGCAGACGCCGGAGCCGGCCGCCGCCATGGCCATGACCGGGCTGGCCGGCTACGAGGACACCCCCGCCCGGCAGCTCTCGGCCGGGCAGAAAAAACGCCTGTCGCTGGCCCGCATGTGGCTTTCGCCCGCGCCGCTGTGGCTTCTGGACGAGCCCTACGCCAACCTGGATCTGGACGGCATCACCCTGGTCAACCGGATGGTCGACGCTCACCTGCGCGGCGGTGGCGCGGCCCTGGTCACCACCCATGGCGCCTATGCGGCGCCGCCGGTGCGCACCCGCCTGCTGGACATGGGTGAGCCGGCGCGCTTTGCCGATACCCAATCTGCGGCGGACGCGACGGCGGGCGCCCAGCCACGGGTGGCGAGGCCAGGGCATCAAGAGGCGAAGGCGTAGCGCCATGGTCGGCATCGCTGAGCTTGCTGGAGTCGCCGCATGAGTCTTCCGACCCTGCCCGGCGTGGCGCGCGCCCTGCTCGTGCGCGATCTGCGCCTGATGTGGCGTCGCCGCGGCGACGCCCTGCAGCCGGCGCTGTTCGCCCTGCTGGTGGTGGTCCTGTTCGCGCTCTCGTTGGGGGGCAGCCCCAAGCTGCTGGCCCAGGTCGCCGGCGGCGTGCTGTGGCTGGCGGTCCTGCTGGCCGGACTGCTGGCGCTGGATACGCTGTTCCGCGGCGACGCCGAGGATGGCTCGCTGGAGCAGTGGATCCTGGCACCGGTCCCCCTGGCCTGGCTGGTCACCGTTCGTGTGTTCAGCCACTGGCTGACTACCACGCTGCCGCTGATCCTCGTGACCCCGCTGTTGGCCGAACTGATGCAGTTGCCGCACGGGCAATTGCCGGTGTTGATGGCGTCCCTGCTGCTGGGCACGCCACTGCTGAGCCTGCTCGGCGCGGTCGTGGCGGCATTGACGGTGGGCATGCGCCGGGCCGGCATCCTGCTGGCGCTGCTGGCGCTGCCGCTCTACGTCCCGGTGCTGGTGTTCGGGGCCGGCAGCGTGGCCGCCAGTGCGCAGGGTCTGCCCGTGGACGGCGCCTTGCTGCTGCTGGCGGCCGGCCTGGTGATCGCCACGGTGCTGGCACCGCTCGCCGCCGCTGCCGCGATCCGCATCGCCCTGAACTGATCGGCGGCGTTAGACCTTGGTCTGAGGCGGCCGACGCAACCCCCGCAAACGCGTCCCCTGGCCTTGGCGACAGGCCAAGTCACAGCGGGTGATGCCCCTGGTCCGCGCGCGCGGCCGTCTGGCATTCAGCGACGTTGGCGCGCGCCGGATGCGCACAAACGTGTCCGGCTCTGCCAGGATTGGGGGTGTCTGACTCAACCCACGTGTTTTTTTCCGGAGATCCACATGCTGCGCAAGATCCTGATCGCGATGACCCTGCTGCTGTCGGCGCCGCTGGCCGCCCAGGCCGCGACCTGTTCGGCCGACCTGGCCGGCGATGACGCGATGAAGTTCGACAAGATCAACATCGACGTGCCCAAGAGCTGCAAGGAGTTCACCATCAACTTCAGCCATCCGGGCAAGCTGGCCAAGAACATCATGGGCCACAACGTGGTGATCGCGAAGACCGCCGACATCTCGGCGGTGGCCAGCGAAGGCATGGGCGCAGGCCTGGCCAACGACTACGTCAAGGCCGGCGACCCCCGCGTGGTCGCCCACAGCAAGGTGATCGGCGGCGGTGAGAAGACCTCGGTCAGCTTCCCGGTGGCCAAGATCACCGGCGCGCCGTATTCGTTCTTCTGCAGCTTCCCGGGGCACTCGTCCCTGATGAAGGGCACCCTGACCGTCAAGTAAGCCTGCGCCGGGCGCGACTTTTCCGCCTCGACGGCCGCCGCGCCATTTGTTGGCGCGGCGGCGTGCTTTCTGAAAAGATACGGCGGATGCCAGCCACGTCGATGGACGTGACGGTCAACGCCGTATTCCGCCCCCGCCCCCGGATGCGGCTTCTCCGATGAAGCGAGCAGCTTGCGATGTCCAACAAGAATGCGGTGGTGCTGTGGTTCCACCGACTGGGGTCCCCGCCCATCTTCGACCGCTTCGCCGCGCGCTGGACGCCATGGTGCTATCTGGCCGGCGTGCTGTTGATGGCGCTCGGGCTTTGGCAGGCGCTGTTCGTGGTACCGGCGGACTACCAGCAGGGGGATAGTTTCCGCATCCTCTACATCCACGTGCCCAGCGCCTGGATGAGCCTGTTCGTGTTTGGGCTGATGGCGCTGTACGCCGCCATCGCGCTGGTGTGGCGGATCAAGCTGTGCGAGATCCTGGCCATGGCCTGCGCGCCGATCGGCGCCGCATTCACCCTGATCACCCTGCTCACCGGTTCGATCTGGGGCAAGCCGATGTGGGGCACCTGGTGGGACTGGGATCCGCGCCTGACCACCGAGCTGATCCTGCTGTTCCTCTACCTGGGCGTGATGGGCCTGTACGGCGCCATCGAGGATCGCCGCGCCGCCGCGCGCGCTGCCGGGCTGCTGGCCATCGTCGGGGTCGCCCTGCTGCCGGTGATTCGCTACTCGGTGGTGTGGTGGAACTCGCTGCACCAGGGCCAGACCATCAACCTGTTCGGCAAGTCGCACATGGACGCCAGCATGATCGCGCCGCTGTGGATCATGGTCCTGGCGACCAAGTGCTGGTTCGCCGGCTCGCTGCTGTCGCGCGCGCGCGCCGACAACCTGCGCCGCGAATCGGGCAAGGACTGGGTCGCCCACCTGGCCGAGGAGCGCGCATGACCTACCTGCACTACGTCATCGCCGCCTACGCGGTGTTCGCCATCGTGCTGGCCTGGGACTTCGTCGTCCCACGGCTGCAGATCCGCCGCCTGCTGCGGGCCGCGCGCCTGCGCGGCAGCCGCCAGCGCCAGCGTCGCGCGGCCACGGCCGCCACCGACACCGAGTTGGCGCGATGAACCCGGTAAGGCGCCGTCGCCTATTGCTGGTTCTGGTCCTGGTGGCCGCCGCCGCCATCGCCACCACGCTGGTGGCCATGGCCCTGCAGCGCAATGTGGCCTACCTCTACACCCCGTCCGAGGTGCTCAAGGGCCAGGCCGGTCAGCAGGCGCGCTTCCGCCTGGGCGGCATGGTCGAGCGCGGCTCGTTCAAGCGTGCGCAGGGCTCGATGGAAGCGCACTTCAGCGTCACCGACGGCGATGCACAGCTACCGGTGCTGTACACCGGGATCCTGCCGGACCTGTTCCGCGAGGATCAGGCGGTGATCGCCACCGGCTCGATGCAGGGCGGCCATTTCGTGGCCACCGAGGTGCTCGCCAAGCATGACGAGACCTACATGCCCAAGGAAGTAGCCGACAAAATGGCCAAGGCGCACCTCAAGCACGACGTGCCGGCGCCCACCGTCGCCGCGGACGCACCCTGATGCGGGCATGTCCGGGCCTCGCTGGCGCGAGGCGCTCCCCCCTGATCGCGAGGAACGACCGTGCTGCCTGAACTCGGGCAACTCGCCCTGATCCTGGCTCTGCTGGTGACGGTGCTGCAGGCCGCCCTACCGCTGGCCGGTGCGCACAAGGGACATGCCGCGCTGATGGGCGTGGCCCGCCCGGCGGCGCTGGCCCAACTGGTGGCCGTGGGCCTGGCCTTCGCGATGCTGACGGTGTCGTTCGTCACCCAGGACTTCTCGGTGCGCTACGTGGCCGAGAACTCCAACTCGCTGCTGCCGCTGGTCTACCGCTACACCGCGGTGTGGGGCTCGCACGAAGGCTCGCTGCTGCTGTGGGCGCTGGTGCTGGCGCTGTGGACCGCGGCGGTCGCGCTGTTCTCCCACGCCCTGCCCGAGCGGGTGATCGCCCGCGTGCTGGGGGTGATGGGCCTGGTGAGCGTGGGCTTCCTGTCCTTCCTGATCTTCACCTCCGACCCGTTCGCGCGCCTGCTGCCGGCCGCGCCGGAAGGCCGCGACCTCAATCCGCTGCTGCAGGACCCGGGGATGATCATCCATCCGCCGATGCTGTACCTGGGCTACGTCGGGTTCTCGGTGCCGTTCGCCTTCGCCATCGCCGCGCTGCTGGACGGCGAGGTCGATGCGCGCTGGCTGCGCTGGACCCGCCCGTGGACCAACGTGGCCTGGGCATTCCTGACCGGCGGTATCGCCCTGGGCAGCTGGTGGGCGTATTCGGAGCTGGGCTGGGGCGGCTGGTGGTTCTGGGACCCGGTGGAAAACGCCAGCTTCATGCCATGGCTGGCCGGCGCGGCCCTGCTGCATTCGCAGGCGGTGACCGAGAAACGCGGAAGTTTCCGCGGCTGGACCCTGCTGCTGGCCATCGCCGCATTCTCGCTGTCGCTGCTGGGGACCTTCCTGGTGCGCTCGGGCGTGCTGACCAGCGTGCACGCCTTTGCCGCCGATCCCACCCGGGGCCTGTTCGTCCTGATCTTCTTAGGGCTCGTGGTGGGCGGTTCGCTGCTGCTGTATGCCTTGCGCGCGCCGCAGGTCGCCGACGGCGCGCCGTTCGCGGCCAGCTCACGCGAGACGCTGCTGCTGGCCAACAACGTGCTGCTGGGCTGCGCCTGCGCCATGGTCGCGCTGGGCACCCTCTATCCGCTGCTGGCAGACGCGCTGGACCTGGGCAAGATCTCGGTCGGGCCGCCCTACTTCAGCCTGCTGTTCGTGCTGCTGATGACGCCGCTGGTGCTGCTGCTGCCGTTCGGCCCGTTGTTCAAGTGGCAGCGCGAGCAGGCCTCGCGTGTCACCGCGCTGCTGGCACCGTGGGCGCTCGTGGCCGTGGTCGGTGGCGGCATCGCCTATTTCCTGGCGCCGCAGGGCCAGTGGAAGACCGCCGCCGGCATCGCCGGTGCGCTGTGGGTGGCCGGCGGCACGCTGCGCTTTGTGTGGCAGCGCCTGCGCGCGCAGGGGCGCATGACCGCCGAGATGCTGGGCATGAGCCTGGCCCACTTCGGGCTGGCGGTGTTCCTGGTCGGCGCGCTGCTGGTGGAAGCCCTCAACGTACAGCGCGAGGTCGCCATGCGGCCCGGACAGACCCTGGAGATCGGCCACTATGGCTTCACGTTCGAGGGCGTCGAAGAAACCCGTGGCCCCAACTACACCGCCGACTACGGCACCTTGCAGCTGAGCAAGGCCGGACAGGCGCTGCAGACCCTGCATCCGGAGAAGCGCGCCTACGCCAGCGGTGGCCAGGTCATGACCGAGTCGGCCGTGCGTCCCGGCGTGCTGGGCGATGTCTACGTCGCACTGGGCGAATCACTGGGCGATGGGGCCTGGGCGGTGCGCGTCCAGATCAAGCCGATGGTGCGCTGGATCTGGGCCGGCGCGGTGCTGATGGCGTTGGGTGGCTTGGTCAGCGCCACCGACCGCCGCTTCCGCCGCCGCAAGGAGGCCCGCGCATGAACGCAGCGCCCGAACGCCGCGGCGTGTCGCGCCCTGCGCTGGTGATCGGCGTGGTGTGCCTGTCGGCTGTCTTCGCGCTGCTGCTGGTCGCGGTCAAGCGCTCGGACCGTCCCGACCGTCAGGCCCTGCCTTCGGCGCTGATCGGCAAGCCGGCGCCGGCTACGGTGCTGCCGCTGCTGCACGAGCCCGACAAGACGCTCGATTTCGCCACCCTGCGCGGCAAGCCCTACCTGCTCAACGTCTGGGGCAGCTGGTGCCCGGAATGCCGCGTCGAGCATCCGGTGATCAACGCCTTCGCCCGGACCGGCAAAGTCCGCGTGATCGGCTACGACCTCAAGGACGAGCCTGCCGACGCCCTGCGCTGGCTGCAGCAGTTCGGGAATCCCTACGAGACCGTGGTGACCGACGTCCAGGGCAAGGCCTCGCTCAACTGGGGCATCTACGGCGCGCCGGAGACCTTCCTGATCGACGCCGACGGCATCATCCGCTGGAAGCATGTCGGCCCGCTGGATGAGGCCCTGATCGAGCGCGAGCTGCTGCCGGCCCTGGCCGCGGCGGAGGCCGCGCGATGAGCGCCCATTCCCACGCGCCCCGTAGAGCGCAGCTCGCTCCGCTGGGGCTTTCCGCCTCGTCCGGATTTGGAATCAACGGAGCGAAGAGCAGCGGAGCGAGCTCCGCTCTACAGGAACATCGGGCGCTGCGCTGGCCGGAAAGCAGCGGAGCAAGCTCCGCTCTACCGGAACACGGCGCGCTGCGTTGGCTGCGTCTGGCCCTGTGCACCTGTCTGCTGCTGGTGTCGTGCGCCGCGCTGGCGCAGGTCAGCGACCCGACGCCCCTGCAGTTCAAGGACGCCGCGCAGGAGACGCGCTTCAACGCGCTGACCCACGAGCTGCGCTGCGTGATGTGCCAGAACCAGTCACTGGCCGATTCCAATGCGCAGATCGCCCATGACCTGCGCCGCGAGGTCCTCACCCTGATGAACGCCGGTCAGAGCGACGACCAGATCAAGGCCTACCTGGTGGACCGCTATGGCGAGTTCGTCCTGTACCGCCCGCAGGTCGAGCGCAGCACCTGGCTGCTGTGGTTCGGCCCGGCCCTGCTGCTGGTGGGTGGCGCGCTGGTGGTGTGGCGCGTGGTGCGCCGGCGCAGTGGACGCCAGGTCCCGATGCCCGACGACGGGCAGGAGTGGTGATGACCGGATTCGTGACCGCCGCCGTGCTCATCGGCCTGCTGGTGCTGGGCGGTGCGCTGTGGCCGCTGTGGCGCGGTGCGCCCAGGACCGCCAGCGGCCTGCTGGTGGCCTTAGGCCTGTGTGCCTTTGCCCTGTACCGCCTCGTGGGCACTCCGCAGGCGCTGCAGCCGCAGGCCACGCAGGCACCAGTGACCCTGGACGGCGCCATCACCCAACTCAAGGACCAACTGCAGCGTGATCCACAGGCAGCGGAAGGCTGGCAGCTGCTCGGACGCGCCCTGGCCTCGCAGGGCAAGGCCACTGAGGCCCGCGACGCCTTTGAGCGCGCGGCCAAGCTGCTGCCCGACGATCCCGGCGCCCTGGTCGAAGCCGCCCAGGCCCGCAGCTTGGCCGATCCCAACCGGCGCCTGGACGACACCGCCGTGTCCATGCTCGAGCACGCCCTGCAGGTAGATCCCACCCAGCAGCGCGCGCGCTGGTTCCTCGGCGTGGCCCAGCGCCAGCGCAACCAGCCGGCCAAGGCGGCGGACACCTGGACGCCGCTGCTGACCCAGGTCGACGCGGCCACGGCCAAGAGCCTGCTGGAGCAGATCAATGCGGCTCGCACCGAGGCCGGTGAGCCGGCCCTGGCCGATGTTCCCGCTTCGTCGACACCCGCCAATGCGCTGCGCGTCCAGGTCGCGCTGGATCCGGATTTCGCCGCCCGCGTCCGCCTGCGCGGTGACGCCACGGTTTTCGTCATCGCCCGCGCGACCAACGGTGCGCCGATGCCGGTCGCGGTGCAGAAGCACACCCTGCAGGAGCTGCCGCTGGACATCACCTTGAGCGATGCCGACAGCCCGATGCCGACCCAGACGCTCTCGGCCCTGAAGGATGTCGAGCTGATCGCCCGCATCTCCAGCAGCGGGGATGCCATGCGCAGCGAGGGCGACCTGGAGTCGGCCCCGGTCCGCGTCATGCTGCCGGCTAAGGATCCAGTGAAACTGATGATCGGCGCCAAGCCGTAGGGCGCGGCTTCATTCGCGAACATCACGCGCCGTGCCTTGCTTCCCTGCACCGCGGTCTTTTTTACCTTGAAGCAAAGGCTTTCGCGCCTACGGGCGCGACCTTCTTTTGTCGCGGCAAAAGAAGGCAAAACCGCTACTCGCCGGTCCCAAAAAGGGGATTGAAAACACTCGCCGCCGCTGCGCGGCGGTCCCCTGCGCTTCTCGAAGAAGACGGCACGTCGCCCAAACTCGCTACGCTCAAACAGGGCGACTCTTCGGCCGTCTTCTTCTCCGATGCTCGGCTCGCTTTACGGCTCAGACAAGAAAGCGGAAGCGCAACTGCCTCAAACAACAGCAAAAGCAAAATCAAAAGCTAGTGCGTGGTAACAGCCCGCACAAAGACCCTAACGCGTCATCCCCGCGAACGCGCGAAGCGCTTTACAACAGACGAATGTCTGGTCATCCAAGGACATTGCGCTTGCCTTTTCTTCTGCCCTTACTCCCTCGTGAGGCATGGCGAAGGGCCGAGGACTAGACCCGCAGGGCGCTGCACAAGGATGTGCAGCGTTTTCCGAAAGGACAGGATGTCCCTTGGGAAAATCCCTCGGCCCGCAGCGAACCCTCGCAACGCGAGGGCATGCCGCCCGGAGGCGTGTTCTTTGCCCAGCTTTCTTGCACGAGCAAGACAGTAGGTCGGGCCGCGAAGCGGCACGAAAGCTTTTGCTCGAAAGGAGATCCCGTCCCCAACAAGGCGAATCCCAAGCCATTCCCAGCGCAGCACGCTGCGTTGCCGCCTGAGCACAGCCCGATACGACCGGCATGATTCAGCCACGGGCTAAACTGCGCGGATGACCGAATTCATCCCGCCCGGCTCGCGCTGGCACGCCCTGCCCTCGCCCTTCCCGATGAAACGCGGCGGCGCACTGCAAGATGCCCGTGTCGCCTACGAGACCTGGGGCACGCTGTCGCAGGCCCGCGACAATGCCATCCTCATCGTCACCGGGCTGTCGCCCGATGCCCACGCCGCTGCCAATGCGGACAACCCGGCGCCGGGTTGGTGGGAGGCGATGCTCGGTCCGGGCAAGGCCATCGATACCGATCGCTGGTTCGTGGTCTGCGTCAATTCGCTGGGCAGCTGCAAGGGCTCGACCGGGCCAGCCTCGCCGATGCCCGGCAGCGAGGTCCCCTATCGCCTGGCCTTCCCCGACCTGTCGATCGAAGACGGTGCGGCCGCGGCGCTGGACGTCGTGCGCGCACTAGGGATCGAGCGGCTGGCCTGCGTGATCGGCAACTCCATGGGCGGCATGACCGCACTGGCGCTGCTGCACGCCAACCCGGGCATCGCCCGCAGCCACATCAACATCTCCGGCAGCGCGCAGGCCCTGCCGTTTTCCATCGCGATCCGCTCGCTGCAGCGCGAGGCCATCCGCCTGGACCCGCTGTGGAACGGCGGCGACTACACCGATGAGGCCTATCCGGAGAGCGGCATGCGCATGGCACGCAAGCTCGGCGTGATCACCTATCGTTCGGCGCTGGAATGGGACGGCCGTTTCGGCCGGGTGCGGCTGGAATCCGATCGCCCGGACGAGGATCCGTTCGGCCTGGAGTTCCAGGTGGAGAGCTACCTGGAAGGCCATGCACGCCGCTTCGTGCGCCAGTTCGATCCCAACTGCTATCTCTATCTGAGCCGCTCGATGGACTGGTTCGACCTGGCCGAATATGCAGATGGCGATGTCATGGCGGCGCTGGCCACGATCCGGCTGGAGAAGGCCATGACCATCGGGGCAACCACCGACATCCTGTTCCCGCTGCAGCAGCAGGAGCAGATCGCCGATGGCCTGCGCGCCGGCGGTGCCGAGAGCCTGTTCGTGCCGCTGCCTTCGCCGCAGGGGCATGACGCGTTCCTGGTCGACTTCGGACGGTTCGATCCAGCGGTGAGGGGCTTTCTCGACGGGCTCTAGGCTACCGACCGCGCGGTGGCACGAGGGTCCAGCGGACTCTTAACGCGACGCTGCTAGACTCGCCGCCGCCGGCATCCGGCTACCTGGATTCACCTTTTCCTCGCGCGCTCAGGGCGCGAACACCATGGCTCTGTCCGACCGTCTGCCGCATCGCATGAACGCTTTCCGCTTCCTTCCGCTCTTCGGCTGTGTGCTGCTCGTTGCCTGCCAGGTCGAGCCACCGGCCGTGGGCAGCACGGCCGCGCTTGAGGCACAGGGCGTCCCGGTCCCGGCCTCCTCCGCGGCGCAGGCCTCGCGTGGCGCACCTGCCGTGCCATTGGAACCGGCCATGCCCTATGCGCGCGCGCGCGTCGCCCTGCTGCAGGCTGGCTGGAAGCCGCTGGATGGCCATATCTGCACGCCAAGCGGACAGGCCTGCGCCCGCCTGCCCGAGCTGGAATCCTGCAGCGCCGACGACACCTGCCTGATGCGCTTCGGCAAGGCGGGCCAGATCCTGGACGTGCGGACCTACGGCAACCTGGCACGCTGGGACGGCCGCGACGGCGTGCCGCCGGTCACGGTGCACGCCTGGACCAGCGGAAGCGAGCACTGAGCGCATCGTCCAGGTTCGCCGCAGCGACTGGCGCATTCCCCGCGGCATCGACAAGCACCACACGCTCCACCCACGCCCACTCACTAGACCTATGGCCGCCCGGTCCGGGGCGCGTGACCCGGTGACCATGCCCGCATGCCGGAGCACGCGGGCAGGCCACTGGCCGCATTCACGGCGCCGGGCAGTCCAGCACGTGCTGGGCGTCGGTGCCGAAACCGGAGTCGCCCAGCGAGAGCGATGTGCCCGCCGGCATGCGCAGGCCGAGCGGCACGCTGAGGTTGCCCATCTGCGCGCCGTGCGCGGCCAGGCACTTCAGCGGCACACCGACCGTACCCCAGGTCCCTATCGGCGCGGCGGCCATCGCGGCGTCCAGCGACAGCGATGCGCCGCAGCCCGGTCCGCATTCGACGAACAGGGCCGCGCCGGGCGCCGCAGGTGCGTGGTCCACACGCAGGGTCATCACCAACATCACGTCGCCGTTGGTCTCGCGCACCAGCTCCAGCGGACGCGGGGCGACGAAGGCGATGCTGGCGCCCTGCTTCCAGGTGAAGCGCCAGGAATCCTCCTGCGCCTTGCGATCCACCGGCACGATGGTCACATCGGCCGCGTCCTTCTGCCCGGAGGGCTGGGAGACCACGCGCGGGGCGGCCTGGCCGGCCTGCACGCGCACGGTCCACCCGGTGGCCGGCGCGCCACGCGCAAAGAAGCTCTGGGACCCCAGCGTCGCCAGGTCCATCCCGGCGTCCTCGGACAGCACGGCCACCTGCTGCGGATGCGCGTAGGTCAGCCCGTAGCCGTAGGCGAACTGCGGATCGTAGCCAGGCTGGCCAACATTGAGCGGGGTCTGCACCACCGTGCGCGGCCATGAGTAGGACAGGCGTCCGTGAAAATCATGCTGCACCTTGCCGCTGGCGTCGCGCAGCAGCACATCGGCCACGCCACCGCCTTCCGAGCCCGGCAGCCACGCCGCCACGAAGGCATCGCTGGCGTTGATCTCGCGGTTCATCCACAACGGACGGCCTGACAGGAACACCGCCACCACCGGGATGCCCTCGGCCTTGAGCTTCTTCAACAGCTTGAGGTCGTGGTCATCGCCCGGGCGATAGGCCAGCACCTTCAGGTCACCCTGGAACTCGGCGTAAGGGGTCTCCCCGAACACCACGACCGCGGCATCGGGCTTGCGCGTATACGTGCCGTCGGCCGAGAGCTCCGCGCTGCCGCCGGCCTTGCCGACCTGCTCGCGCAGGGCCGCGCCGATGGTCTGCGCATGCGGGAAGTCCGCCGGGGTCAGGCCGGTGCCCTGCCAGCTCAACGTCCAGCCGCCGGACTGCATCATCATGTCGTCCGCGCCGTCGCCGGCGATCAGCAGCGTCTTGCGCGGGTCCAACGGCAGCACGCCGTCGTTGTTCTTCAGCAGCACCAGCGACTCGCGGACCGCGCGACGCGCGATGGCGCGGTGCTCGGGGCTTCCCAGAAGCTCGAACTGCCCGGCTACGCCACGCGTGGACGGCTTGCCCGCCTCGAACATGCCGGCACGGAACTTCACCCGCAGGACGCGGCGTACCGCTTCGTCCAGGCGCCCGGCCGGCAGCGTGTGGTCGTTTTCCGCCGCCAGCAGGTGCTCGTAGCAGCCCTTCCAGGTGTCCGGCGCCATGATCATGTCCACGCCAGCCACGAACGCCGGTACGCAGTTCTCGCGGCTGCCGCCGGGCACACTGGCGTGGCCGTTCCAGTCACTGACCACGAAGCCGTCAAAGCCCATGCGCTTTTTCAGCACCGCATCGAGCAGCGAGGCATTGCCGCTCATCTTGACCCCGTTCCAGCTGGAGAACGACACCATCACCGCCTGCACGCCGGCCTTCAGGGCAGGCGGATAGCCGGCGCCATGCACGTCGCGCAGCGTGGCCTCGTCGATGCGCGCATCGCCCTGGTCGCGGCCTTCGAAGGTGCCGCCATCGGCCAGGAAGTGCTTGGCCGTGGCCACCACATGCGCGCCCTTGAGGAAGTCCTTGGCGCCCGGCTTGCCCTGCAGGCCCTGGATCAGCGGGCCGGCGTAGGAGCGCACCACCTCCGGATTCTCCGAGTAGCCCTCGTAGGTGCGGCCCCAACGGTCGTCCTGCGGCACGGCCAGGGTCGGTGCGAACGTCCAGTCCACGCCAGTGGCGCGCATTTCCGCGGCAGTGGCCTGCGCGATCTGGCCCATCAGCGCCGGGTCGTGGGTGGCGCCCAGGCCGATGTTGTGCGGGAACAGCGTCGCGCCGACCACGTTGTTGTGACCATGCACCGCATCGATGCCGAAGATCACCGGGATCGCGTTGTATTTGCCGTCGGCGGTGTCCATCGAGGCCGCGTAGAAATCATCGGCCAGCTGCAGCCAGGCCTGGGCCGGCGCGTTGTACTGGCCGCCCGGGTCCGAGCTGCCGCCGGCCAGGATCGAGCCCAGGCGATAGGTCTTCAGATCATCCGGGGCGATGCTGGCGATATCGGCCTGGACCACCTGCCCGACCTTCTCGGCCACGCTCATCTTGCGGATCAGCGCGGTGATGCGCGCTTCCAGCTGCGGGTCGGGTTTGATCGGCGACTGCAGCTTCGGCCACAGGTCCGGATGGGCCGTGCCCGGACCGTCCGATGGATCGGCCGCCAGGGCGGCGCCGCAGATCAGCGTGCCGACGCCCAGCAGCAATGGCAAGGCGCGGGGCCGGAATTGGCGACGGGCGACGGTGCGTTGATGACTCATGGAGTGCTCCCCAAGTAGGTGGACGCCAAGATCCATGCTGCGAGTGCAGCAGGACCAGGACGCGGAGTTTGGCAAGATGACGTCCGACTGACAGCAAGGACATCCGGGCGATGCGGGTAAGACTGGAAGACGTGGCCGCCGCGGCCGGTGTTTCGATGAAGACGGTATCGCGCGTGCTCAACCAGGAGCCGCGCGTCAGCGAGGAGACGCGGCAACGCGTGCAGGAAGTGGTGGACCGGCTGCAGTACAAGCCCAACCTGTCCGCGCGCAGCCTGGCGAGCCGGCGCACCTACGTGGTCGCGCTGGCCTACGACAATCCCTCGCGCAACTACCTGATGGAGATCCAGGGCGGCGTGCTGGATGCCTGCCGGGCCAGCCACTACAACCTGGTGCTCGCTCCGGTCATGTACGGCGAGGGCAGCGCCATCGCCGAACTGCGCGAACTGGCGCAGAACTACGGCGTCGACGGCTTCGTCCTGACCCCGCCACTGACCGACGACATGGAACTGCTGGCGTTCCTGGACGATGCCACCCTGCCCTTCGCCAGCATCGCTCCTCGCACGCCGCGTGGGCGCATCGGGGTGACCGTCGACGAGCATGCCGCGGTGTGCGAACTGATGGCGCACCTGATCGCGCTCGGCCACCGCCGCATCGGCCACATCAAGGGGCCGCCCACGCATGGTGCGGCCGAGTGGCGCTACGCGGGTTACCGCGAAGCCCTGCGCACTGCGGGAATCGCCTACGAACCCGCGCTGGTGGTCAAGGGCGAGTTCACCTTCGAGTCGGGGGTGATCGCCGCGCGGCAGTTGCTCGACCTGCCCGAGCCTCCCACCGCGATCTTCGCCGCCAACGACGACACTGCGGCCGGCGTGGTTCGGGTGGCGGGCGAGCGCGGGCTGCGCATTCCGCACGATCTGTCGGTCTGCGGCTTCGACGACACGCCGATCTCGCGCCACATCTTTCCCTCCTTGACCACCGTGCGTCAGCCCACACGCGACATGGGCCGCATCGCCACGCTGGAGGTCCTCAAGGCCATCCGCGCCCCGGACCAGGGCGACATGCTGCGCATGGACTACGCGTTGCAGCTGCGCGAGTCGACCGCCGCCCCACCCCCACATCCGTGAACGGTCTGGCGCCGGTCGTTGCCAGCGGGATCGGGTCACACGTGCAGCTTGGGTCAAGGCCTTGGCTCGGTTTCTGGGAAGCCCCGGGCGCTGCATGGCCTGCAAACGCCGCGGTGACAGCGCTGTCACGATACCCAGACCTCCCAGAATTGCATTCTGCAGCGCGGCAAAACGGCTCTGTCTGTCAGCAACGTCATCGCGCACCCCAGCTCCCGGCGAAATGGCGATGACAGGGATATCGCCATTCCTTCCCGCCGGCTATACTGCGCGGCCGCGCCGAAGTGGCGGAATGGTAGACGCAGCGGACTCAAAATCCGCCGCCCTTAAAAGCGTGTGGGTTCGAGTCCCACCTTCGGCACCAAAACAGATTCTCGACAAGGCCGGCGATTGCCGGCCTTTTTGCTGTGCGGACCGCGTTGGACTATGCAGTGCCTGGCGACACGTGTCGCTATTGCGACGCAGCATGCCCGGTCTGACAATCTTGCTAGATTGGTTTCGGCAACTCCTCACAGGACGGTCCCCCGCATGTCCATGCCCGCGCCAAAACCCACATTGCCGGCGGCCCGCGCGTCACGCAGCGTCGAACTGTGCCGACGTGGCGAACTGCGCGTCGAGAAATTTCTCGACGCGGCCACCGACGTCTTCACCGAAAAGGGCTACCAGCACGCCCGGCTGAGCGAGATCGTGGCACGCGCCGGAGGCTCGCTGGCCACGCTCTACCGCGCCTTCGGCGACAAGGAAGGCCTGGCCTTCGCCATCATCGAGCGGCGCCTGCAGTACATGGCCGACCAGCTCGACGCGATGGAACTGGACGGCCTGCCCCCGGACAAGGCCCTGCGCACCGCGGCGCGCTCGATCGCCGAAAGCCTCACCACGCGCGATGCCTATCTGGTCGCCCGGATCGTCATCGGCGAAGGGCGCGCGTTCCCAGAACTGCGCGACTTTTACTTCGACCACGCCGTGGCCAAGATCCGCAGCCGTCTGGGCGTGTATTTCCAGCGCCAGGTCGATGCCGGTGCGATGGTGCTGCACACCACCCCGGAACTGACGGCCAAGCAGTTCTTCATGATGCTGTTCGGCGACCTGACCATCCGCACGGCCTGCGGCTACATGGACAATCCGGACATGGAGGAGATCATGTCCTTCACCGACGGCGCCGTAGACCAGTTCCTGTACGGCTCGCTCCCGCGCTGAGCCCTGCACACAGCCTGCATCGGCGCCGCCTCATCCTGCCGCCCTCAGGACTGCGGCTGGAACGATGCTCGATCTCAAGAGTGGTTATCCCTGGTGGCCGGTGCGCAACGGGCTGCTGCAGGCCTTTCCCCCTGCGACGGACGACATCGTTGCCGACGTGGCCATCGTGGGCGGGGGAATCACCGCCGCGCTGATCGCCAACGAACTGGTGACCCATGGTCATTCGGTGGTCGTGCTGGAGGAGCGGGACATCGGCTGGGGCAGCACGGCCGCCAGTACGGCGCTGCTCCAGTACGAGATCGATACCCACATGACCGCGCTGGCACGACGCTATGGCCTGGACGATGCGTGGCGCGCCTACGGCGCATGCGCACAGGCCCTGGACCTGCTGGCCGAGGTGGCGCTTCAGGTGGGCGACATCGGCTACGCCCGCAACGACAGCCTTTATTACGCCAGCACAGGACAGGACCGGCCCGCCCTGCAGCGCGAATTCGCACTGCGGCACCGGCATGGGCTGGAGGTGGAATGGCTGGATCCGGTGCCCCTGTTGCTCCGCTATGGGATCCGCGCACCGGGCGCGATCCTGAGTCATCAGGCCGCGCGTGTGGACCCCTACCGCCTGACCTATGGGCTTTTCGCCCGCCTGCAAGCGCAGGGCGCCGCGATCCACGACCGCAGCAGGATCACCCGCATCCAGACCGGTTCCCACGGGGTTCGCCTGATGACCGAGCGAGGATGCCAGGTGCAGGCTGCGCATCTGGTCCTGGCGGCCGGCTACGCCAACCAGCGCTGGCTCGACAAGCCCGTCGCCCGCAACCACAGCAGCTACGCCCTGGTCAGTGAACCCATGCCGGCCGAGCAGTTGGGCTTCCTGCGTGACACGCTGCTCTGGGAATCGGCGCGCCCCTACCTCTACGTGCGCAGCACCGAAGACGGACGCCTCGTGGTCGGCGGAGAAGACGATCGCGTCGACATCCCCGCCCGGCGCGATGCCCGCGTCCTGCGTAAGGCGCGTGTGCTGAAGCGAAAGTTCGGCCGCGTGCTGCAGGATGTCGCGCTGGAGCCGGCGTTCGCCTGGGCGGGCACCTTCGCCGAGACCGACGACGGCCTGCCCTTCTTCGGTGCACATGCCCAGCACGGGCCACGTGTCCTGTTCGCGATGGCCTACGGCGGCAACGGCATCACCTATAGCATGCTGGGCGCGGGCCTGCTGCGGGCCACCATCGAAGGACGTCCGCACCCGCTTGCGGCACTGTTCTCGTTCGACCGCTTGTCACGGCGCTGAGCGGCGTGGGTACGCCGCGCCTCCCGGCCACCAGCCACGTCCGGAGAGGGCATAGCGGTCGGCGGCGCGTTCGAACGGGTTGCGCACGCTGATTCCACCGCTGAGCAGGTAGACCGGCAGAAACAACGGCCCCAGGACCATGGCCTGGAAGACATGGGCGCGTTCGTGGTCCCCCAGGCGCATGGTCGGCTCCTGGCAGCGGCCGGCGCGATGCGCATAGGTGTGGCACTGAACGTCCAGCGACGCGCCGGTGTGGACGATGACATTACCCAGCGTGATCGCCCCACCCGGCCCCCAAGGCCAAGCGGCGAAAACCAGGGCCTGTTCGCGCTTGCTGAGACTCGCCCGCGCGCCAAACGGCATACCCACCAGGCCCAGTACCAGCCCCAGCAGCGTATTGGGCACCGTCCATGCGACGCCCAGCACGAACAGCAGCGCCCGCGCGGCAGGCGTCATCGCGCGTTCTCAGGCCTCGTTGGGCATCAGCAGCCAGAGCAACAGATAGACCAGGATGCCGGGGAAGGCGACCGAAGCGATCGAGATGACTACGAACAGCACCCGCACCAGGGTGGCGTTCCAGCCGAAGCGGCGCGCAATCCCGCCCATGACGCCGGCGATCATGCGGTCATTGAGCGAACGGGCCAGGGGACGGGTCGAGGCGGGAGTATTCATGGCGATGCCTCGCGGCAGCAGGGAACGTTGTGACGGAGTCTAGCGCCGTGGACATCTGGCGCATCCACGATGCGCTCACAGCGATCAGGGACGCCGCTCAGCGGGCAGCGAGCCATTCCGCGATCGCGCTGGGCACTTCGCGCTGGGCACGGCTGGACACATAGATGCCAATGTGACCTCCACGGAAGCCCAGTTCGGCGTAGTCCTCTGTCCCGACCAGGTCGCGCAGCGCCCTGGAGGCGGCCGGCGGAACCAGGTGATCCTGCTCGGCATAGATGTTGAGCACCGGCATGTCCACCCGGGCCAGATCGATCTCCTCGCCATCCAGGACGATGCCACCCTCGACGAACCCGTTGCCCTGGTAGAACTGCTTGATGAACTGGCGGAAGGCCTCGCCCACCTGATCGGGCGAATCGAAGATCCATTTTTCCATGCGCAGGAAATCCTGCACCGCGCGGGCATCGTCCAGGATGTCCAGCAGGCCGACGTACTTCTGCACGTTCAGCCGGAACGGCTTGAGCATGAGGTAGCTGAGGTTCATCAGGTCGGCCGGCACGTTGCCCAGCGTGTCCACCAGCAGGTCCACGTCGACCAGGCGCGCCCAGTTGGACAGCATGTTGTCCGGCGTGTGGAAATCCACCGGCGTGACCATGGTGATCAGGTTGCGCACTTTGTGCGGGTGCAAGGCCGCATGGCACAGCGACAGCGCCCCGCCCTGGCAGATGCCCAGCACGTTGATCGCATCCTGCCCGCTGGCCTGGCGCAGGTGATCCACCGCGCCATCGATGAAGCGGTTGACGTAGTCGTCGAGCAGCAGGAAGCGATCCGAGCGGTCCGGATAGCCCCAGTCGATCAGGTACACATCCTGGCCCTGGGCCAGCAGGCCCCTCACCAGCGACCGGTCTTGCTGCAGGTCGACCATGTAGGGGCGATTGACCAGGGCGTAGGTGATCAGCAACGGCACCTGTTCGGTCGGTGCGCTCTCGCCGATGAAGCGATACAGGACCACCTTGCCATCGCGCCAGACCTCCTGACGCGGGGTGACGCCGTAATGCACATCGCCCACTTCCGGAAGGGTGCGCAGCCCCTCGCCCAGCTTGCGCCGCAAGGAAGCCGCCTCGGCGGCCAACGCGTCGGCGGTGACGTTCAGGGGACTGATCATCGGGCCGGCTTCCTGCTGGAGGCACGGCGCCCAGGCTTCGAAGTCGCTTTACTGGGTTTGCTTCCGGAAGCCGCAGTGGACTTGTCGGCAGTTGCCTTCTTGGTTGCCTTCTTGGTTGCCTTCTTAGCGGCCTTCTTGCTGGCTTTCTTGGCGGTTTGCGTAGTGGTTTGTGTGGCAGCTGGCTTGGCGGACGCCTGCGCGCGCGGGGACTTCCCGGCCGCCTGCGGCCTGGGCGTGGCCTTGCCTTTCGTGGCGCCGGCCCGTGGGCGCCCGGTGGTGGATGCGCGCTTGGGCGGAGCACGCGTTCCCGCCGGCTCTGCTCCGGCACGTGCCGCACCGGGCTCGCGCATCATCCGGCGCAGCAGCCGTTCGAGCTCGGCGATCTTGCGATGGGCCGCATCGACCTCGCTGCGGGTGGGCAGGCCCAGCATGCCCCCCAGTTGCTCGACCTCACGCTGCAGACCCGCACGCATGCGCATCTGCGCATTGGCCAGTTGGCCGTACACCTCGCGAAATTCCTCGGACAGCGCCATGCGGGCATAGGCGTCCTCGGCCGCGTCGATCCACTCATCAAACAACGCCCGCGCACTATCCAGCGGATTGCCCTGCCCAGCGCGCGCGCCGAGTTTCTCTTCGAACAATGCGTAGGCCTGTCGCGAGGCCTCCTCCAGCATGGCCTGGTAGGCGGCATTGGCTTCGCGCAGCAGCTGCTGGGTCTGCAACAAGGTCTTCCAGCGCTGCTGGTGCTCGCGCGCCGGCCCGAACGCCGGTGTCCTGGCCCAGTCCTCGAGGGGACCGCGCAGCGATTCCAGCCATGGCATCCACTGCTCGCTAAAGCCGTCCAGTCCCGTCGCGCCCTGGCCGAACAGATCACCGAACAGATCCGGGTACGGGCGCGCCTCGGTGGCGCCGAGCGCCTCGCGCCAGGCCGCCACGATCTCGGCGGGCGTGTTGTCGCGATCGGCGAACCGCGCGGCGACCTGCTGCATGCGTCCGAACCAATGCCGGGCCATGCCGTCGAAGCGCTCCATCACATCGCCAGCACCGACGCCTTCGGGCGGAGTCCAGCCCGGCCAACCGCCTGGCACCTGCTGCCAAGCCGGGGCGGCGGACTCCAGCGGTGCCGAGGCCATCTTGCGCAGCGCCTCGCCCCAGGTCTCCCAGACCTGGTGCGCCATGGCGTCCACACCTTCGCCCCAACCCGATTGCGTACCCGACATCACGGTCTCCCAGTGGTGACTCGATGATAGCAACGCTGGACGCAGGCGCCCGGCCTAGGGTTTGGGAATGTGAATGGTCTTGCTGATCATCAGCGAGCCGGACACGGCGAAGAGCGCCACCAGCGGGTGCAACTGCCAGGGGCCGAGTTGCCACTGCCCCCACCACAGGTTCGCCCCGATATGTCCCATCGCTGCGGCGATGGCCAGCACGATCACCAGTCCCAGGCTGGTCGGGATCGGCGTGCCTTCGAAATAGGTCACCTTGCCCTCATCCCCGGATAGCGACTCGGCGGTGACGTTGTAGCGTGCCAGCCGACTCACGCCGCAGCAGACGAAATAGCTCAGCACCAGCCAGTCCCAGCCGCCCTGCAGCCCGCAGGCATAGGCCAGCGCGGCCGGCGCCACCCCGAAGGAAATCACATCGGCCAGCGAGTCCAGTTCGCGCCCCAGGGTGGAGGAGGTCTTGCGCCAGCGTGCCACGCGGCCATCGAGCGCATCGAAGATGAAGGCCAGCGGGATCAGCGCCATGCCGGCCAGCAGGACGCCGCGGCGCCCCTGTTGCATGTAATGCAACGCGGCGAACACCGCCCCGGTCCCACAGAACGCGTTACCAAGGGTGAACCAGTCAGCCAGGCGGAAGTCACGCAGCATGGAGAAGTGGCGTTGTCGGGACATGGCGGCGACCGGAGTGTTCAAGGGAGGCGCCAGCGTGCCTGTCCGGCTGTCATGCGGCAATCAAGATCGCTTCATCTCAGCGACACACCCACCGCGATGTTCCACGCCACTGCTGGGATCAGCGCAAATTGGTGCGGTCATTTTTTCGCCATTCCGCTTGACACGCCTGCCCTGCAAAGCGCTCAGGTGGTTATCCACATCTTTGTCCTGAAGTCATCCACATCTCCTGTGGATCAACCGACACCGCATGGTCATTTTTTCGCCATCGTCGCTGCATCGCAGGACTGGCAAGGGCGCGCGCGGGTTATCCACACGATTGCCCCAACACTCATCCACACCTGCTGTGGATGAAGTGCACCGGCACCGCCTTCAGCAGCGGCTGACGTTCCACGAGATCATGCGTCCTTCCTTGTAGGGCATCACGCCGTGGAAGCTACGCGGGTCGTCGTCGAACACCAGGGGCAGGAAGTGCCGGTCGCCCTCCCACAGCGGCAGCTCAAGCAGCCGGTCCACGTCGACCCATTCCAGCGTGCCTTCGGGATTGGATGTCATCGGCGTCCCGCTCCACGCGCTGACGACGAACACAAAAGCCAGCCAATCCTCGCCATGCTTGCCGAAGCCGGGCCAGCTCAGCGTGCCGCGCAGTGAGATCGCATCGCACTCGATGCCGGCTTCTTCGCGGATCTCGCGGCGCATGCAGGCCAGCGCGTCCTCGTCCGGCTCCATCTTCCCGCCCAGCCCGTTGTACTTGCCCAGGTGATGGTCGTTGGGTCGCGCATTGCGATGGATCATCAGCACCTGTTTCCCGTCCGGGGACAGCACGTAACCGAGCGTGGCGACGATGGGCGTATAGGGCATGGCAGGGCTTAGCGAATCGGAAGACAGTGCATTGTAGAGGTCCTGCGCCGTACGTCCGCCTTTGAAGCAGGCGCATAAAACGCGAAAGGCGGGCCCATGGCCCGCCTTTCGCTTGCAGCACGTCGTTGCAGCGACCGATTACTCGGTGGCCACGCCCTCGCCTTCTTCCACGGCCTTCATGGACAGGCGGATGCGGCCCTGCTTGTCCACTTCCAGCACCTTGACCTTGACCACGTCGCCTTCCTTGAGCTTGTCGGAGACCTTCTCCACGCGCTCGGCGGAAATCTGCGAGACGTGGACCAGGCCGTCCTTGCCCGGGGCGATGGTCACGAACGCGCCGAAATCCATCAGCTTGGCGACCTTGCCCTCGTAGATGCGGCCCGGCTCGATGTCCGAGGTGATCTGCTCGATGCGCGACTTGGCGGCCTGGCCGGCGGCGCCGTTCACCGAGGCGATGGTGATGGTGCCGTCGTCCTGGATGTCGATCTGGGTGCCGGTCTCCTTGGTGATGCCCTGGATGACCGAACCGCCCTTGCCGATGACTTCGCGGATCTTGTCGGGGTGGATCTTGATGGTGATCAGGCGCGGCGCGTAATCCGACAGCTCGGCACGCGGGCCGGTCAGGGCCTTGGACATCTCGCCGAGGATATGCAGACGGCCGGCCTTGGCCTGCTCCAGCGCCTGCTTCATGATCTCTTCGGTGATGCCTTCGATCTTGATGTCCATCTGCAGCGCGGACACGCCTTCGGAGGTACCGGCGACCTTGAAGTCCATGTCGCCCAGGTGATCTTCGTCACCCAGGATGTCGGACAGGACCACGAAGCGGTCTTCTTCCTTCACCAGGCCCATCGCGATGCCCGCGACCGGTGCCTTGACCGGCACGCCGGCGTCCATCAGGGCCAGCGAGGAGCCGCAGACCGAGGCCATCGACGAGGAACCGTTGGACTCGGTGATTTCCGAGACCACGCGGATGGTGTACGGGAACTCTTCCATGGTCGGCATCACGGCCAGCACGCCGCGCTTGGCCAGGCGGCCGTGGCCGATCTCGCGACGCTTGGGCGCGCCGAAACGGCCGCACTCACCCACCGAATAGGGCGGGAAGTTGTAATGGAACAGGAAGTTGTCCTTGTACTCGCCGCTGACCGCGTCGATCACCTGGCCGTCGCGGGCGGTGCCCAGCGTGGTAACCACGATGGCCTGGGTCTCGCCACGGGTGAACAGCGCCGAACCGTGGGTACGCGGCAGCACGCTGGCCTGCGCCGAGATCGGACGCACGGTGTCCAGGGCGCGGCCGTCGATGCGGATCTTGGTGTCCAGCACCGAGTCGCGCATGGTGCGGTATTCCAGCTCGCCGAATTCCTTGGACAGCTCGGCCGGGTTCCAGCCTTCGGATTCGACGCGGCCGGCCAGGGCCTCGGTCACGTCCTTCTTGATCGCCGCGATGGCGTCGCGACGCTGCAGCTTGTCGCGCACCTGGAAGGCTTCGGCCAGCTTGCCGCCGACGGCTTCCTTCAGCGCGGCGATCAGCACTTCGTTCTTGGCCGGGGCCACCCAGGTCGACGGCTTGGTGCCGGCTTCCACGGTCAGCTCGTTGATCGCGTTGATCACCTTCTGCATCTCGCGATGGCCAAAGGTCACCGCGCCCAGCATGACTTCTTCGGACAGCAACGCGGCTTCGGATTCGACCATCAGCACGGCGTTGGCGGTGCCGGCCACGACCAGCTCCAGCTGCGAGTCCTTCAGCTCGGACACGGTCGGGTTGAGGATGTACTCACCGTTCTTGTAACCGACCTTGGCGGCACCGATCGGACCCTTGAACGGGGTGCCGGCCAGCGACAGGGCGGCCGAGGCGCCGATCAGGGCGGCGATGTCGCCGTCGATCTCGGGGTTCAGCGACATCACCGTGGCGATGATCTGGACCTCGTTCTTGTAGTCCTCCGGGAACAGCGGACGGATCGGACGATCGATCAGGCGCGAGATCAGGGTTTCCTTCTCCGTGGCGCGGCCTTCGCGCTTGAAGAAGCCACCGGGGATACGGCCGCCGGCGTAGAACTTTTCCTGGTAATCCACCGTCAGCGGGAAGAAGTCCTGCCCTTCTCGCGCGCTCTTGGCGGCGACGGCACTGACCAGCAGCACGGTGTCGTCCATCTTGACGATGACGGCACCACTGGCCTGACGGGCGATCTCGCCGGTCTCGAGGGTGACGGTGTGTTTGCCGTACTGGAAGGTCTTAGTGATTTTTGCCACGTGGGTTTCCTAGGGTCTCGAATCTGGTTGTCCCGTCTGCGACCCCTGTCGCGCGCGGGCGGCCACCGTATGCGGCCATGTTGCAGTGCGATTTTTCCGGAGCCCGGAAAAAACGAACCGCGGCGCATCACTGCGCCGCGGTTGTTCGTCTGGTTTTAGCGACGCAGACCCAGCTTTTCGATGAGGGCCTTGTAGCGCGGGGCGTCCTTGCGGTGCAGGTAATCCAGCAAGCTGCGGCGCTGGTTCACCAGCTGCAGCAGGCCGCGGCGGCTGTGGTGATCCTTCTTGTGGGTCTTGAAGTGACCGGAGAGCAACTCGATGCGGGCGGTCAGCAGGGCGACCTGGACTTCCGGGGAGCCGGTGTCGTTGGCGCCGCGCTTGTTCTCTTCGATGACTTTCTGGGTATCAATGGACATGTGACTTCTCTGGTTGATGCGAAACCTGCAGGAACGCGGACTGTCCACCGCGCGCACCGCCTGGTCCGCCGCTTGCGATTGAGGAATGGCCGTCGTGCGGCCCGGGTGCCTGAAAAGGCCGCAGCATTGTAGGCTCCGCCCCCCTGCGGCACAAGGTTTCAGCCGTGTGGCAATCCACCGCCGGTCGGCCAGTTGAACAACCGCTGGGGTGCCAGGACCCCCTCGCGGGACAGCTGGGCCAGCCCCAGGACCGTGCCGGACGCCGAAAACGCCGCCACCGCCCCGGCCGGGCCGGGCACGTGGTTGAGCCGCTGTCCCTGGCTGAACCGCGCCGCCGCCTCGTCGGTGAGGTCGATCCGCGGCCAACCGACCAGGCCTGCTTCCAGCGGAAGCAGGCACGCGTGCAGCGATTGGGGATCGCGGCTGGCCAGGGCTTCGAGCTGTTCGATGGTCCACATGCGCGGCTCCCGGAACGGTTCGACCCACAGCCGGCGCAGTTCGGCCACATGCGCCCCGCAGCCCAGCGCTTCGCCCAGATCACGGACCAGGCTGCGCACATAGGTCCCCGAGCCGCACTCCACGTGCAGCCGCAGCAAGGGGCGCCCCTGGTCGAGCAGATCGTCGGCGGCCTGCAGTTCGAACACGCGCACCTGAACCTCGCGGGCGCCCACCTCGACCAGCTCCCCGCGCCGGGCCTTGGCGTAGAGCGGCTCCCCCCCGCGCTTGAGCGCGGAATAGATCGGCGGCCGCTGCTGGATGTTCCCGGTCAGCCCGCGCAAGGCGGCATCGAGCCGATCGATCGGATAGGCGCCGACCTCGCGCTCGCGCAGCACCACGCCTTCGGCGTCGTCGGTATCGGTGACCTGGCCCAAACGGGCCACGGTGTCGTAGGCCTTGCTCGCACCGAGCAGGCTGCCGGCGATCTTGGTCGCCTCACCAAAGCAGATGGGCAGCAGCCCCGTCGCCAACGGGTCCAGCGCGCCGGTGTGACCGCCTTTCTCGGCACAGAACAGGTGCCGCACACGCTGCAGCGCCTGGTTGGAGCTCATGCCCGTGGGCTTGTCCAGCAACAGGATGCCGTCGACTCGCCGGAATCTGGTCCGGGGCCGCTGCACACGCCCTTGCCCGGCACGGCGCTTGCCGCCGCGGCCGGCGCCGTCGGCGTCCGGAGTGGCGGCGGAATCGTCGTGGACCATCAGTCGTCGTCTGACTCGGTGCTGGGCGGCAGCGGGTTTTCGCGCAGCAGGGTCTCGATGCGCTCGCCCTTGTCGACCGAGTCGTCGTAATGGAAATGCAGTTCGGGCACATGGCGCATCTTCACCGCCCGGCCCAGGCCGTAACGGATCTGTGGCGCCAGTTCCTTCAGGCCCTTGACCGCCTCGGCCGAACGCTCGGGCATCAGGGCGGTCACGAAGACCTTGGCGTGGGCCAGGTCACGGCTGACCTCCACGTCGGAGACGCTGACCGAAGGCAGGCCGTGCTCACGCACGGCGGCATGAACCAGCGTCCCCAGCTCCCGGCGGAGCTGAGCAGAAACGCGGTCGGTACGATGGAAGGATTTGCTTGGCATGGCATCAAGGCAATGCGGCGATCACGGCGCCCGCTGGACCGGCGGCTCCTTGCGGAGCCGCGGCCGTGCGGGCCGGCGCGATCACAGCGTGCGCTGCACCTCGATCCGCTCGAAGCATTCGATCTGGTCGCCGGCCTTGACGTCGTTGTAGGCCTTCACGCCGATACCGCACTCGGTGCCGTTGCGCACTTCGTCCACGTTTTCCTTGAAGCGGCGCAGCGATTCCAGCTCGCCCTCGAAGATCACGGTGTTGTCGCGCAGCACGCGGATCGGCTTGGAGCGCTTGACCACGCCTTCGATGACCATGCAGCCGGCCACCGCGCCGAACTTGGAGCTACGGAAGACGTCGCGCACCTGGGCGATACCGATGATCTCCTCGCGAATCTCCACGCCCAGCAGGCCGGACGCCACCTGCTTCACCTGGTCGATCACGTCATAGATGATCGAGAAGTAGCGCATGTCCACGCCGTTGGATTCGACGATCCGCCGCGCCGAGGCATCGGCACGCACGTTGAAGCCGATCAGCGTGGCCTTGGACGCCAGGGCCGAGTTGGCGTCGGACTCGGTGATGCCACCCACGCCCGCGCTGATGATGTTGATGCGGATGTCCTCGTTGGACAGCGCCACCAGCGAATGCCGCAGCGCCTCCACCGAACCCTGCACATCGGCCTTGATGATCAGATTGAGGCTCAGCTGGCCCTCGCCCTTGCCCAGCTGGGCCATGATGTCTTCCATACGGCTGCCGGCCGAAGCCACCAGACGCGATTCGCGACGCTTGGCGTCACGCTGCTGGGCAACCTCCTTGGCCAGGCGCTCGTCGTCGACGACCACGAAGTCATCGCCCGCGTCCGGCACCCCGGACAGACCCAGGACCTGGACCGGAATCGACGGGCCGGCCGAGGCCGGCTGACCGCCGGTCTCGTCGAACAGCGCGCGCACGCGGCCGTACTGCACGCCACAGACCAGGTAGTCGCCCTTCTTCAACTCGCCCTGCTGGACCAGGACGGTGGCCACCGGGCCACGGCCCTTGTCCAGCGAGGATTCGATGACCGTGCCGCTGGCGCGGCCATCCGGCACCGCCTTCAGTTCCAGCACTTCGGCCTGCAGGTTGATGGCGTCCAGCAGGGTATCGATGCCCTGCCCGGTCTTGGCCGACAGCTCGACGAACTGCGTATCGCCACCGAACTCCTCGGCCACCACTTCCTGGGCCAGCAGTTCGTTCTTGACCCGCATCGGATCGGCGTCGGACTTGTCCATCTTGTTGACCGCCACGATCACCGGCACGCCAGCCGCACGGGCCTGCTGCACCGACTCGATGGTCTGCGGCATCACGCCATCGTCGGCGGCGACGACCAGCACGACGATATCGGTCAGCTTGGCGCCGCGGGCACGCATGGCGGTGAACGCCGCATGGCCCGGGGTGTCCAGGAAGCTGATGACGCCGTTGTCGGTTTCGACGTGGTAGGCGCCGATGTGCTGGGTGATGCCACCAGCCTCGCCCGTGGCGACCTTGGTGCGGCGGATGTAATCCAGCAGCGAGGTCTTGCCGTGGTCGACATGCCCCATGATGGTCACCACCGGCGGACGCGGGGTCTGGTCACCCTGCGCTTCCTCGACGTGGGCCAGCAGCGCGTCCTCGGCGTCCTCGCTCTCGGCGCGCACGACCTTGTGACCCAGTTCCTCGGTGATCAGCGCGGCGGTGTCGTGGTCGATGGTCTGGGTGATGGTGGCCATCACGCCCATCTTGAACAACGCCTTGACCACGTCACCGCCCTTGAGCGCCAGCTTCTGGGCCAGGTCGCCGACCGTGATCGCCTCGCCGATGGCGACTTCGCGCACCACCGGCGCGGTGGGACGCTCGAACTGATGGTTACCCGAGCCGCCACGGCTCTGCTCCATGTGGCGACGGGGCTTTGGCTTGCCACGGGCTGCGCCACGGCGCGCGCGGTCGGCGGCCGACAGGTGCAGCTGACCGGCGAACCGCTGGGTGCTGTCGTCGTCCTCGACCCCGGCGACCATGGCATGCGAGCCACGGGTCTTGTGCTTGGAAGCCGGGGTGGCGCGCTCGGGCTCCTTGCGCGGCGCCGGCGGCGCACTGCGCGGGGCGCTGGGCTTGGCCGGGGTCCGGGCCGGTGCGCCGGCCTCGACCGGCGCCTCGGCGGCGGCCGCCTCTTCGGCTGCCGCGCGCGCCTCGGCCTCGGCCTGCGCCTTGACGGCCTCTTCTTCCTTGCGCTTGCGCTCCTGTTCCTCGGCGCGCGCACGGTCCATTTCGGCCAGGCGCTGCTGCTCTTCCAGGTTGCGCTGGCGCGACTCTTCCAACTTGCGCAGGATCTCCGCGCGCTCGTCATCGCCACCCGCTGCGGCACCGGCACGCCGTGCCTCCTTGGCCTGTGCCTCGGTCGGCTTGACGTAGGTCCGCTTCTGACGCACTTCCACGGCCACGGTGGAGTTGCTGCGCCCGGACTTGACCGTCACTTCCTGCACCTTGCGACGTGCCAGGGTGATCTTCTTCGGTGCGCTGGTCTCTTCCTCGGCAAGGTCTCCCTTGCCGTGGGTCCGGCGCAGGAAGCCCAGGAGCTTCATCTTCTCGGTGCTGGAGACTTCCTGGTCGGGATCGTTGAACTTCATGCCGGCCTCGGCCAGCTGTTCGATCAGTTTTTCGACCGGCGTGTTGACCAGTGCGGCGAGCTTGCGGATGGTGGTTTGCTGCGACATTCGGATCCTATGATCTGGTTGGCGCCCCCTCGCCCAGAGCAAGGGAAACGCGGATTCTAAGCCCTGACGGGATCAGGGCGATGTTCATGGCTGGCTCATTCGCCACGCTCCAAACGGGCGATCTCCTCGGCGCGTGCGGCCAGGATCAGCGCGGCGGCGCGCGCCTCGTCCAGGCCCTCGATGCCGAATTCGACCACTTCGTCGGCGGCCAGGTCGGACAGGTCCTCGCTGGTACGCACGCCATGGGCCGCCAGGGCCTCGGCCGTTTCCTCGTCCATGCCCTCCAGGGCCAGCAGGTCTTCTGCCGGACCTTCACCCTCGGCGCCTTCCTCGGCGGCCAGGGCTTCGTTGAGCAGCGCGTCGCGGGCACGGGCGCGCAGTTCTTCGACGATGTCCTCGTCGAACCCTTCCACCGCCAGCAGTTCGCCGACCGGGACGTAGGCGATTTCCTCGACGGTATTGAAGCCCTCGGACACCAGGATGGCCGAGATCTCCTCGTCCACTTCCAGCTTGTCCATGAACAACTGGCGGGCGACGGCCTGCTCGGCCTCGGACTTGGCCGAAACCTGGTCCTGGGTCATCACGTTGAGCTGCCAGCCAGTCAGTCGGCTGGCCAGGCGCACGTTCTGGCCGCCCTTGCCGATCGCCTGGGCCAGGCGATCCTCGGCCACGGCCAGATCCATTGAGTGGCGATCCTCGTCGACGATGATCGACTGCACCTCGGCCGGCGCCATCGCGTTGATGACGAAGTTGGCGGGGTTGTCGTTCCACAACACGATGTCCACGCGCTCGCCGTTGAGCTCGTTGCTCACCGCCTGCACGCGCGAACCACGCATGCCGATGCACGCGCCGATCGGGTCGGTGCGGGTGTCGTGGGCCAGCACGGCGATCTTGGCGCGATCGCCCGGATCACGTGCGCAGGCCTTGATCTCCACCAGGCCCTGGCCCACTTCCGGCACTTCCAGCTTGAACAGCTCCATCATGAATTCCGGCGCGGCGCGGCTGATGAACAACTGCGGCCCGCGCGGTTCGGAGCGCACGTCGAACAGATAGCCGCGGACGCGGTCACCGGCGCGCAGCACGTCGCGCGGGATGCCCTTGTCCTTGGCGATGAAGGCCTCGGCGTTGCCGCCCAGGTCCACGTAGATGTTGCCGCGCTCGGCACGCTTGACGATGCCGGTAACCAGCTCGCCCACGCGGTCCTTCCACGCATCCACGACCTGGGCGCGCTCGGCCTCGCGCACGCGCTGGACGATGACCTGCTTGGCGGCCTGTGCGGCGATACGGCCGAAGTCGGGGTTCTCGATCTGCTCTTCGATGTAATCGCCCACGTCCACGCCGTCGGCCTCGTCGACCGCGTCCATCAGGCGGATCTGGCGATCCGGCGACTCCATGACCACATCGTCGGCCACCACTTCCCAGCGACGGAAGGTTTCGTAGGTGCCGTCCTTGTGGTCGATGGTCACGCGTGCCAGCACGTCCTGATCGGGGTAGCGCTTCTTGGCGGCCGAAGCCAGGGCGGCTTCGATGGCGTCGAAGATCACCTCGCGCGGGACGCCCTTTTCGTTGGCGACCGCGTCCACCACCAGCAACAATTCCTTACTCATCTTTCACTCCGCGCGCGACCCGCCAGGGGCCGTCGTTGGGTTGGGTTGATTTCAGTGCAGTTTCTTCTTCGGTGCGGCCGGGGCCTTCTTGCCGCCCTTGCCCGCGCCGAGGTTCTTCTTGGGTTGGGGTGCCATGCCCAGCGCGACCCAGTCCGGCACCAGCCGGGCCTTGTCGATATTGTCGCCTGCCACCGTGAGCTGCTGGTTGTCCACGGCCAGGGTGACCTGGTCCGCCTCGACGGACACGATGTGCCCCTGCAGCCGGCGCCGGCCTTCCTGTGGAAGCTTCAGCACCACCTTGGCCTGCTCGCCGATGAAACGCGCGAACTGGGCGGGCGTGAACAGCGGCCGGTCGACACCGGGAGACGAAACCTCCAGGGTGTAGTTGCCGCTGATCGGATCCTCGACATCGAGCTGGGCCGAGACCTCGCGGCTCACCGACTCGCAGTCGTCGACATTGACCACGCGCGTCTCGCGCTCGGCTTCGGCCACGTCGATGTACAGACGCAGCGTGGCATTGCCCGAAGCCGGCAGGTATTCCACGCCCAGCAACTCCAGGCCCAGGGCCTGGACGGTCGGCTGCAGCAGCTGCGCAATCTCGGTCGCCTTGTCAGTCACGTCGCGGAGGTCTCGTCCTGTGTTTTATCTTCGGAAACGGAAAAGGGCCCAGAGGGCCCTTGTCCGATGACGCTGGATGTAGAAGCGGGAAATACGCCTCTACGAGCCCAGGCTTCAGGCGGATGAGGTAACCCTCAAACACCCGGAAACTGGTGGCGAGAACAGACCATGGACGGCAATTGAACATCGCCGAGACCAGACCCAAACCGCCGTAAGCCGCAAATCTTAAGACGCAGAGGGCAAATTAGCAACCTGATGCCCGCCTTTCGGCGGTGGGACCGTGCTGACGACCCGATACCCTTGAGGCGCACGCCCTACCTGCACTCTGTCGCGTCCTGCCGCCTGCGGTGCCGTTCCGTGCCTGACCTTGCATTAAGCTAGATGAAAGCCAGCCTTGCCTGACCATGCCACTCGATACCAGTGCGTCCACGCCGGAAATCACGGCGCCCTCCATGCCCAGCTTCGCCGATCTGCGCTGTTGTGATGGATTGCACCTGCAATGGCATGAGGAGCCAGGGGTGGAACTTCACGGTCTGCTGGCGGGCAAGACCGGGCTGACCGTCCGTCGCGCCTGGCGCGCGCTGGCGCCGCACCTGGAAACCCCGGTGACCCTGACCCCGGATCAATGGCATGTGCTCTCGGCCTTGACCAACCCAGGGACGACGTTGGCGCTGCAGGAAGACGCGTTACAACACGCGCTGCAGGAGTTGCTGGCGCACGCTCTGGTGGTTCCCGCCCGCCCGAACATGCCGGCGCATCGCGGTCATCCTGCCGATCAGGAATGGTGGCCCCTGGCGGCGGTGATGCATCGTATGAGCCGCTGGCAAGGCGTGGACAGCACCCATGCCTCGGTGCGAGCGGAGGTGCTGGACATGGCCGCCATGACCGCGCGCCGCGGCCCGATGCCCACGGCGTCACCGGCCACCGACGCCACCCTGCACGCCCTGCCCCGGGTTCCGGCCGACGATTTCGACGCGCTGCTTGCCCGGCGGGTGACCTGTCGCAACTTCGATACGTCCAGGTCGCTTCCTTCGGAACTGCTTGCCCAGCTGCTGCAGCGGACTTTCGCCGCACAGGGCCAGGTCCGCATGCGCAACGGAGCCCTGCTCTTCAAACGCAATGCCCCCTCCGGCGGCGGACTGCATCCGATCGACGCCTACCTGCTGGTGCGCGACGTGGATGGCATCCGGCCGGGACTCTATCGCCATGCCCCCCTGGAACACGCGCTGCAACCATTGCCGGCGCCGCCGGAAGGACTGGAGGCTTTCGCGCGGCGCGCCGTGTCGCAACAACACTGGTTTGCCGAGGCGCATGTGCTGGTCATGCTGGTGGCGAATTTTCCCAGGACCTTCTGGAAGTATCGCCGCCACAACAAGGCATATCGGGTCGCGATCCTGGATGCTGGGCATCTGTCGCAACTGCTATACCTGGCCGCCACTCAGGCAGGACTGGGCGCATTCGTGACTGCCGCGATCAATGAAGTGGACATCGAGCAGGCCCTCGACCTGCAGCCGCTTGCCGACAGCCCTCTTGCGGTCTGCGGCTTTGGCTGGCGATCCGGACTGATGACCACGACGGAGTTCGACCCCGCCGGCGCCCTCTGGGAAGCACTGCCGGCACATGAGTGACCCAGGATCCAGACCGCTGAAACCTCGGCATACTGCCGTCCACAACCACCACACGGAGACCCAACCTTGAGCACCGAATCCCCTACCCTGACCAGCGAACAAGCCATTGCATTGCTGGACCTGCTCAGCGGCGACGACGGTTTCCGGACCCGTTTCGCTGCCGACCCGGCCGCGGCACTGGGCGAACTCGGCATCGACTGCGGGACGAAGCCACCGCCGTGCAGCTGCTGCGATGTCCTGGCATCCAAGAGCGAACTGGCCGAGGCGCGCGAGCAGCTGCTGCGCTACTTCGGCAGTCAGGTCCACATGCAGGGAACGCCGGTGTTCGAATCCGGCAAGGTCCAGGCCGCCCTCGCCCAACACTGATCCAGGCCTAGCGCGGCACAGCCTCTCCACGCATGGCCATGACATCGGCCACGTTGAGAGGCTGCAGCGAAAATGCTCCGGCGACCTCGGCATACGCCAACGGGAGTTCCGAGGCGACCTGTTGCTCCACGGCCAATGCGTCCTGGTCGTGCCCGGCCGCCAGATGGGCCGCATGCAGGACAACGCCGGCCTGCAGCAGGTTCGGGCGACCCCGCCACTGCTCCAGCAGCGCGATGGCCTGGTCGGGGCGTCGCTCGATCACCAGTTGCTGGGCCTTGACCAGGTTGACCAAGGCCAGGACCGTGGCGTTCCTGGAGCCTGACGCCAGCCCGACCACCTGATCCAACAAGGCTTGGTCGGCGTGCTGCGGATGAAAGCGCTGCAGCAGGTAGTAGGTCGCCAGCAGCAGGTAGGCATTGTCCTCCCGGTCGCCCGCCAATCCGTCGGTCACCGCGTGACGGGCCTGGCCCAGGTACTTCAACAGATCCGCCGCATTGCTTTGGTCGCCGCTCGACGCACGGACGGAAAGTTGCATGAAGCGATAGAGCCGCGGCATGAAACTCTCTGGATCCTCCTGCGCATACGCGGCCAGTTGCGTCTCGATGATCTGCTCCGCACACGCAGCGCAGCCCCGCTGTACCTCCAGATCGATCATGGTCACCGACTCCGAACTGGTCATGCTACGTCCGGCGATCGCTGCATGGAGCTTCTGCAAGGCAGCCTGGGTCCGCCCGCGCGCGGCATCGACCAACGCTTCCTGGCTGCCCGTACCGTTGCCCCGGATCTGATCGGACTGCTGGAAGGACTGCCGCGCAGCATCCAGCTTGCCCAACGCCAATTGCGCGCGCCCCAGATACGAGAGGATGTCGCCACGCTCAGGGCCGTGCTTGCTCAGGACGGAGGTCACCGTCTCCTCGACCTCGCCATAACCGGCCTGCGAGAGCGTCAGCCACACGTACTGGCCGAACGCTTCTTCGTCATCCGGGAACAGATGCGCCAACACCCGCAGGCGTTCGGTCGCCGTATACGAATCTCCGTCCAGACGACTTTTCCAGGCCTGGACATACAGGCGCTCGCGCTCGGGAAGATGCCCGATCAAGCGCAGGGCGGCGTCCAACGCCTCCTGGGCATGGGGGGTATCGACCTGGATCTCATAGCAAAAGGCCATGCCGACATAAGCCAGAGCGAACCGGGAGTCGAGCTCAATGGCCTGTTGATAGTAGGCCTGCGCCGGTCCGCACTGGCGCGAGGCGCGTGCCTTCTGTCCCAGGGCATAGGCCTTGAGCGCCAGCAAGCTGGACGTCGTCACCGTGGGCAGTGGCGCCGAATCCTTCTGGATCGACTCCAATTGCTCACCTAGGTCGTCACGCAGGCTGGCCACGACCGCATCGACCGTCTGCAGCACCGAACCAAGTCCCGCGCCCTCCTTGGACACCGTGAGCATGGTCTCGCCAGATGCCGGATCAACCACATCCACCGTGACCAGGATCCGATTGCCGACCTCGGACACACTCGGCGCCAGGACTGCCTGCGCCCCCTGGCGCACCGCGATCTCGCCGGCGAGCTTGCGATCGATCGGGCGATCCGGGTCCAAGCGCATCCGCTGGACGATCTCGCGGATCGTGAGCGGCGAGACGACATTGAGGTAGCGGGACTGCTGAAGCCCGATCAGGAACGCCTGCTCGAGCGAGTCATCCAGCAGCGCGTCGCCGGTCTGATTCTGCAGCTGCGCCACCACCACCCAATCGCGCTCTGCAAAATCAAGCGCCGGACGCGTCGCCAGCCGCACCCCGAGCGCGATGAGGAGCAGCAGAGCCCCTCCCGCGATCAGCCCGATCGGCCTGCGCCAGAGCGGCTGCGCGCGCCTGGCCTTGGCCGACCCGGCCGGGCTGCGCGACGGCATCAGCGCAGGCTCGCCCACTTCGAACACTTCCTGCGCCTCGGGCACGCCCTTGAAGTGCCATCGCCCGTGGGACTTCCATCGCAGCTCCTTCCCCAGCTCGCGCACGCCGCGCCGGGTGAGCGACTCGGCCACGGCGGACATCAGGATCTGGCCAGGACGCGCCAGCGCCATCAGGCGTGCAGCGACGGGCTTGGCCAGCCCCTCCACTTCCACGGGTTTGGCACCGGCACTGATCGCGTCGGGGTCGTTTTGCCAGGTCAGGACCTCGCCAACATGCAGACCCGCCCTCGCCTTCAGATCAAGCCCACGCGCCTGGGCCAACTCGTGCAGACCTCGCGTGAAGTCCAGGATGAACCCCAGCCCGTCGACAGGGCGCTCAAACAGCAGCAATAAGCCATCGGAGCGATCGATCAGCTGTCCGCGCCAACGCCTCTGCAACCCGAGGACCAGACGATCATGCTCGCGCAGCACCTCTGCGGCGGCGGCATCGCCAAGTCGTTCGACCAGGGCGGTGTAGCCGCATAGATCGGTGAGCACCAGCGCTCGGACCTGCGGCGCCTGGAGTTGCTGCGGATCGACACCACTCATGCAGAGGCCGAAAGCCGATCCTCAGATTGGAGCGAACGGAAGCGGATCAGCACCATGCACACGATCGCCCCCCAGACGCTTGGCTTCATAAAGCGCATCGTCGGCGCGCGCGTACCAGTCATTCCAACCGCCCTGCGCATCGATCAGGCTCATGCCGATGCTGACCGGACAAATGTGCGGTGGCACTTGACCGGCCTGGTTCATTCCGCTGCGCACCTGTGCCAGAAGATCCTCCGCGAAACGACTCACCTCGGCGGCATGATCCGCACTGACCAACACACAGAATTCGTCGCCACCAAGCCTGCAGGCGAAGTCACCGGGCCGCATCCGCGCACGCAGCGCATGCGCCACGTTCTGCAGCACGCGATCGCCCACCACGTGCCCATACTGGTCGTTGACACGTTTGAATCGGTCGCAGTCGATCAGCAACAGCCCCAGCGCGGGCAGTTCTCCCTTGAGACGAGACGTCTGCAGGTAGGACGCGAGCGCGCGACGGTTGTAGAGACCGGTCAGCTCATCGGTGCCGGCCAGCACTTCGGACTGATTGAGCTGGCGCGAAGTGGCGTCCAGGCTCTCCAGCGCCGCCTCCAGTTCATGATTGCGACGGCGCAATTGATGGATCAGCGACTGTTCGCTGTGGACAACCCGTACGATCGCAGCGCGCAGGAAATGCGCGGTCAGTGCCGGATCATGCGCAACCAGACGCTCGAAGTCGTGGTGATCCAGCTCGAGTAGCCGGCACGCGCTGGCGGCGCTGGCATCGGCGCTGCGCGCATGCCCTCCGATCAGCAATCCGAGTTCCCCGAAGAAGCCGCCCGCGCCGATCCGCTTGACGATCAGGTCGCGGCCGAAGTCCAGATCGACCCCACCCTCCAGGCAGACGTACATCTGCGTCCCGACCTGGCCACGCTCGAAGATCCGCTCGCCTGCCATGAACGACCGCTCGCGGCCAAAACGGGAGAACAGGGCCAGTTCATCGGCCGACAGCACTTCGTGCGCCGCCCGCCGGGAAACGCCAACGGCCACGTCGCTTGATTCCGGCGTCTTGAGATCGCAGGCCATACCCAAATCCAAACGACTGGCGAACCACCAGTGACCTTCACAGCATAGCAACATCCGGACGCAGCCTCGAAGACACGAGGTGACCCGCTGCAAGAATGCGCACCCCGATCCGGCATCACTCCCCTCGAGCAAGGTACCCGGTTCCTCGGCGCCCGTGAAGGCCCTGATGTCGCGGGCAAGACCGGGCCATTAGCGCGCGCGGGCGTCTCCTATCGAGCTGCTGCCCTGATCGAGCCACGCCCCGTGAGCGGGTTGCTAGCGCAAGGCGAGCGCCGACTTCACGCCGGAGGGTGAGCGACCCTACCGCCGGTGGCGGCTCCCGCCCCGCCGGCCGCGACGCGGCGTCCCGACCGGGGGGGCGGCTCTGGCCAAACCTTTCCCTTTGCCGGACGCGAACGTGATGATGCGATGCGCTTGCTCAAGGCCATGATGACGGCCATCGCACACGGACCAGGGCGATCTGGGCCGCTCGCCGCCAGCCAACACACCGCGAAGGAGGATGCCGAATCCTCTCTGGTCCGACGTCAGTGAGATACGCCTCGAAGCAGGCGTTGGACAAAAACCAAGCACTACCTCAAAACGAAAACGGCGACCTCGTTACCGAGATCGCCGCATCGTATTCAACAGTCGCTCTGGAGCAGATAAAGCGACTTCTTTCTTGGTAGCGGGGGCAGGATTTGAACCTGCGACCTTCGGGTTATGAGCCCGACGAGCTGCCAGACTGCTCCACCCCGCAGCAGAAGCGGAATTATGAAGGTATTGAGGATTTTTTGCAACCCTTAGAACCTTCCGTTACATCATATGCCGAACGCGGTCTTGCACCACGTCATGACTGGGTTCCAAGCCAGTCCAAGGGCCAGAAGACCCAGGGCATTGATGCCAAAAACAACGGGGACTAGTGTACCTGAACGCGCATCCGGAAGGGAACCCACCGGCTCGTCAAAGAACATCACTTTCATCACGCGCAGGTAGTAGAAGGCGCCGATCACCGCACAGATCACGCCCAGCAGGGCCAGCCACATCAGATCACCGTGCAAGGCGGCGCGCAGCACCACCAGCTTGGCCCAGAAACCCAGGAACGGCGGAACGCCTGCCAGCGAAGCCATGACACACAGCACCATCCAGGCCATCCATGGGCTACGCGCGCTGAGACCCTTGAAGTCATCGATGGTGTCGGCTTCGAAACCCTTGCGCGAAAGCACCAGGATGCCGCCGAAGGACGCTGCGGACATCAGCGCATAGGCGATGCCGTAGAACAGTGCCGCCGAATACCCCTCAGGACCGCCACCGGCCAGGCCCAGCAGCAAAAAGCCCACATGCGAGACGGTCGAATACGCCAGCATGCGCTTGAGATTGGTCTGGGCGATGGCCACCACGTTGCCAATGATCAGCGACAGTGCCGCGAGCGCGGCCAGCAGCAGGTGCCACTGCTCGGCGGTCGGCCCGACGCCCTGCTCGAGCACGCGATAGGCCATGGCGAAGGCCGCCAGCTTGGGGCCAGTGCTGATGAACAGCGTGATCGGCGTCGGCGCACCCTGATAGACGTCCGGCAGCCACATGTGGAACGGCGCCGCGCCCAGCTTGAAGGCGATGCCGCACACCATGAAGACCACGCCGGTCAGCAGCATCGGCCGATCGGTGATGCCCGCGATGCCGGCGCTGATCTGGGACAGCTCCAGCGAGCCGGTCGCGCCGTAGACCAGCGACATGCCGTACAGCAGCAGGCCCGAGGCGATGGACCCCAGGACGATGTACTTCATCGCCGCCTCGGTCGACAGGCCGTTGTCGCGGTTCATGCCCACCATGGCATAGGAACACAGCGACAGCAGCTCCAGACCGAGATACACCATCACCAGGCTGCCGGCCGAGGTCAGCATCATCATGCCGGCGGTGGCGAACAGCACCAGAACCGGGAACTCGCCCGGATAAAGGTCACGTTCGCGCAAATAGGGCCAGCCGTAGATCAACGACAGCCCGCTGACCAGGACAATCGTGGCCTTGACCACGTCGGCCATGGCGTCATGCACGAACATGCCGTTGAAGACCGTCACCGCCTGGGTGCCCTCGCCCACGTGCGCGAACAGCAGCACGAAGGCAATGGCCAGCACGAGCAGGGTCAGGCCATGGGTGATCACGCGACGCCGCGCATCCAGAAAGACATCCAGGATGAGCAGCACGAACGCGCCGGCGATGACGACCAGCTCGGGAATGATCGACAGCAGGTCGGTGGCGGGGGCGGAGGGAAGCATCGGGGCGGCCATGACGTAATTCCTTACAGCTTGCTGGTGGCGAGCTGCATCGCCAGATTCGCGATCGACGGTTCAAGCAGGTCGGTGAGCGGCTTGGGATACACGCCGATCGCCAGGGTGCCCGCGGCGAACACGCCCAGCACCAGGGCTTCGCGCCAGTTGATGTCCTTCAATTCGGCGACGTGGCTGTTGGCCACCTCGCCGTAGAGCACGCGCTTGACCAGCCACAGCGTGTAGGCGGCGCCGATGATCAGGGTCAGGGCGGCCACGAAGGCAATGTAGGGGTGCTTCTGGAAGCTGGCCAGGATGACCATGAACTCACCGACGAAGCCGCTGGTCCCCGGCAGGCCCGAGTTGGCCATACCGAAGAACACGAAGAACACGGCGAACCAGGGCATCACGTTCGCCACGCCGCCGTAGTCCTTGATCATGCGTGTGTGCATTCGGTCGTAGACCACGCCTACGCACGAGAACATCGCGCCGGAGACGAAGCCGTGCGAGATCATCTGCACCATGGCGCCCTGAAGGCCCAGGCGCGCGGCGTCGACGTTGTCGTAGTCGCGCAACAGGCCGGCGGCAATGAACGTACCCAGGGTCACGAAGCCCATGTGCGAAACGGACGAATACGCGATGAGCTTCTTCATGTCCTCCTGTACCAGCGCGACCAGGCCCACGTACACCACGCCGATCAACGAGAGCACGATGACCAGCTGGCCCCACTCGTGCGCGGCATCAGGCGTGATCGGCAACGAGAAGCGCAGGAAACCGTAGCCACCGATCTTCAGCATGATGGCCGCCAGGATCACCGAACCGGCGGTGGGCGCCTCCACGTGCGCATCGGGCAGCCAGGTGTGGACCGGGAACATCGGCACCTTGACCGCGAAGGCGATCAGGAAGGCGAAGAACAGCCAGGTCTGTTCCTTGGCGGTCAGCGGCAGGATGTACAGGTCGGCGAACTGAAAGCTCGCATGGCCCAGCTGCGCCCCCTTGAGGTACAGGTAGATCAGCCCGACCAGCATCAGCACCGAGCCGAGGAAGGTGTATAGGAAGAACTTGACCGAGGCGTAGATGCGGCGCGGACCGCCCCAGACACCGATGATCAGGAACATCGGGATCAGCATCGCCTCGAAGAACACGTAGAACAGCATCGCATCGGTGGCGCAGAACACGCCGACCATCATGCCTTCGAGCATCAGGAACGCCGCGACGTACTGGTTGACGCGCTTGTCCACCGAGGTCCACGCGCCGATCAGGGCCAGCACGGTGGTGAGCGTGGTCAGCACGATCAGCGCCACCGAGATGCCGTCGGCCCCCAGCGCATACCAGATGTCGAACGCAGGCACCCAGGCGTGCTTCTCGACGAACTGCATGTCGCCATTGCCCCACTGGAAATGCACCAGCAGCGGCAGGCTCACCAGGAACGTCAGCAAGGCCACACCTAAGGCCAGCCAGCGGGCCGCTCGCGCACGCCCGCCCCCCATCAGCAGGGCCAGGGCGCCACCGAGAATCGGCAGCCAGATCAGAATGCTCAGCAGGTTCGACACGTGTTCGTATCCGTACAGATCAGCGCCAGTACGTCATGACTGCGGCCAGCAGTGCGATCAGGCCGAGAATCATGGCGAAGGCGTAGTGGTAGAGGAAACCGGATTGGGTGCGGCGCAGCAGCTGCGAGGCCAGATCGACCACGCGGGCGCTGCCGTTGACGAAGACACCATCGATGATGCGGGTATCGATCCAGCGCGAAATCTTGCCCAGCTCCAGGCCGCCCCCGGCGAAGCCGTCGATCCAGAGGATGTCGAAGCCGAACTTGGCCTCCAGGATGCGGACCAGTACCGACAGGCGGGCACGCAACTTGGCTGGCCACTCGGGCGAAAGCACCAGGTAAAGCACCGCGGCGAGGATGAAACCGGCCAGCGTCAACCAGAACGGCGCGCCGGTCAGGCCATGCAGGGCGAACGACCACGGGCTGTGGAACTCTTCGGCCAAGGCCCCCACCGTATCGCGTGCGGAGTCGTGGAAGTCGATGATGCCGGTGAAGAAACCGACCGCCTGGCCCGGCACGCTCGCCTCGGCATGATGGCCGGCCCAATCGGTGCCGAACAGCATCGGACCGATGGTGAAGAAGCCGATCAGCACCGACGGGATCGCCAGCAGGATGAGCGGCACAGTCACCACCCAGGGTGATTCGTGTGGCTCATGCGCGCCGTGATGTCCGTGCCCATGATCGTCGTCATGACCGTGGGCATCGTGCCCGTCGCCATGGACCTGCGCCTCGGCGTCGGTGTGGGCTGCGGCACCGTGCTGCTCGCCGTGGGCATGGGCGTCGCGGAAGCGTTCGGCGCCATGAAAGGTCAGGAACAGCAGGCGGAAGCTGTAGAAACTGGTGATGATGACGCCGCCAAGCACCGCCCAGTAGCCATAGGTGGCGATCCAGTTGTTCGCCTCGTGCGCATGGTGGGCGGCGGCCTCGATGATGGTGTCCTTGGAATAGAAGCCGCTGAAGAACGGCGTGCCGACCAGGGCCAGGGTGCCGATGATCATCGTCACGTAGGTGATCGGCATGTACTTGCGCAGGCCGCCCATCTTGCGCATGTCCTGCTCGTGGTGCATGCCGATGATGACCGAGCCGGCGCCCAGGAACAGCAGCGCCTTGAAGAACGCGTGCGTCATCAGGTGGAACACGCCCGCGCTATAGGCCGACACACCCAGCGCAACGGTCATGTAACCCAACTGGGACAGCGTGGAGTACGCCACCACGCGCTTGATGTCGTTCTGGATGACACCGATCAGGCCGGTGAAGAACGCCGTGGTGGCACCGATGAACAGCACGAAGTTCAGCGCCGTCTGCGACAGCTCGAACAGCGGTGACATGCGCGCGACCATGAAGATGCCGGCGGTCACCATCGTCGCGGCGTGGATCAGGGCCGAAATCGGGGTCGGGCCTTCCATCGAGTCGGGCAGCCACACGTGCAGCGGCACCTGGGCCGACTTGCCCATCGCACCGATGAACAGACAGATGCAGATGACCGTCGCGACCTGCCAGGGATGGCCGTCGATCAGGGTCAGCGACATGTTCTTGAGCATCGGCGCGCTGGCGAACACCTCGCTGTAATCCAGTGTGCGGAACCACAGCAGGATGGCGGCGATGCCCAGCAGGAAACCGAAATCGCCCACGCGGTTGACCAGGAACGCCTTCATGTTGGCGAACACGGCCGTCGGGCGCTTGAACCAGAAACCGATCAGCAGATAGGACACCAGGCCGACCGCCTCCCAGCCGAAGAACAGCTGCAGGAAGTTGTTGCTCATCACGAGCATCAACATCGAGAAGGTGAACAGCGAGATATAGCTGAAGAAGCGCTGATAGCCCGGGTCATCGGCCATGTAACCGATGGTGTAGATGTGCACCAGCAGCGACACGAAGGTCACCACGACCATCATCATCGCGGTCAGGCGATCGACCATGAAGCCGACGTGCCCCTGGAAATTGCCGATGTCGAAGAAGGTGTAGAGGTTCTGGTTGAACGGCGCCGCACCCTGCCAGGCCAACTGGTAGAGCACCCAGCAAGACAACGCGCAGCTGACCGCCACACCCAGGATGGTGACCGTGTGCGCACCGGCGCGCCCGACCTGACGCCCGAACAGGCCGGCGATGATGCTGCCCAGCAGCGGCGCGAGCACCACGGCCACCAGCATGGACTTGGAGAGGAGGAGTTCGCCCATCATCAGTACATCAGCCCTTCAGGGAGTCGACATCGGCCACGTTGATCGTGTGCCGGCTGCGGAACAGCGCGACCAGGATCGCCAGGCCGATCGCGGCCTCGGCCGCTGCCACGGTGAGAATGAAGAACACGAACAGCTGCCCGGCCGGGTCGCCCAGCTGGCGCGAGAAGGCCACGAAGTTGATGTTGACCGACAGCAGCATCAGCTCGATCGACATCAGCAGGATGATCACGTTCTTGCGGTTGAGGAAGATGCCGGCCAGCGAGATGCAGAACAGCACCGCGCCAAGCGCCAGCAGGTGTCCGAGGGTGATCACGATTTGGCCTCCTGGGATGGCGCATCGGCCGGGGGCTGCGGTGCGGGCGCCGGACGAACGGCTTCCATGCGCACCATGCGGAAGCGACCTGCCGCCTTGACCCGGGTCTGCTCGGAAGGATTCTGTGTCTTGACGCCTTCGCGCTTGCGCAGGGTCAACATCACCGCGGCGATCACCGCCACGGTCAGGATCACCGCCGCAAACTCGAACGGCAGCAGGAACTCGGTGAACAGCGTGCGGGCAAGCCAGGTGATGTTGGAGGTCTCCGCCGCCGCCGCTGCGGCGTTGTCCGGCAGGACCGCGCCGGTCTTGGCCTTGATGCCGATCAGGATCAGCATCTGCACCAGCATGATCACGGCCACCAGGATGCCCACCGGCAGGAACTTGACCCACCCCTGGCGCAGGTACGCCACGTCGACGTCCAGCATCATCACCACGAACAGGAACAGCACCATCACCGCGCCGACGTACACCAGGATCAGGGCCACGCCGAGGAACTCGGCGCCGACCAGCAGCCAGGTGCAGGCCACGCTGAAGAAGGTCAGGATGAGGAACAAGACCGCGTGCACGGGATTACGCACGCTGATCACCGCACCGCCGGACAGCGCGGCGACGGCGGCGAAGATGTAGAAGCTGATCAATACCCAGTCCATCTCGTCCTCAGCGGAATGCGGCGTCGGCGGCACGGCGCTCGGCGATTTCCGACTCGAGTCGGTCGCCAATGGCCAGCAGCTGCTGCTTGTTGACGATGTTCTCGCCACGGTTTTCGAAGTGATATTCCAGGACGTGGGTTTCCACGATGGAATCCACCGGGCAGCTTTCTTCGCAGAAGCCGCAGTAGATGCACTTGAACAGGTCGATGTCGTAGCGCGTGGTACGGCGGGTGCCGTCCTCGCGCTTGGTCGAATCGATGGTGATCGCCAGCGCCGGGCACACCGCCTCGCACAGCTTGCAGGCGATGCAACGCTCTTCCCCGTTCGGGTAGCGACGGAGCGCATGCAGGCCGCGGAAGCGCGGCGACTGCGGGAACTTCTCCATCGGGTACATCATGGTGTACTTGGGCTTGAACGTGTACTTCAACGTCAGCCACAGGCCCTGCAGCAGCTCGAGCAGCAGCAGGCTCTTGAAGTAATGGGTGATCTTATTCATGACAGGTCAGGCGCCTCGTTGGATGACGCCGTAGAAGACCATCAGCGCGGTCACTGCGATCCACACGATGGTCAGGGGAATGAAGACCTTCCAGCCCAGCCGCATGATCTGGTCATAGCGGTAGCGCGGGAAGCTGGCGCGGAACCAGATGAAGGCACTGGCGAAGAAGAACACCTTGGCGAACAGCCACGGCCAACCGCCATCCCAGATCCAGTTGACCCAGGGCGACACATCCCCGGTCACCCAGCCCTGGATGGGGCTCAGCCAGCCGCCCATGAAGAACAGCGCGACCAGGAAGCTCACCAGGATCATGTTGGCGTATTCGGCCAGGAAGAACAGCGCGAACGCCGAGCCAGAGTACTCCACCATGTGGCCCGCCACGATCTCCGACTCGCCCTCGACCACGTCGAACGGCGCACGGTTGGTCTCGGCCACACCCGAAACCCAGTAGACGATGAACAAGGGGAACAGCGGCAGCCAGTACCACTCGAAGAAGCCGGCGTTGCCGCGCTGCGCCTCGACGATGGACGACAGGTTGAGGCTACCAGCGGCGATCATCACACCGACCAGCGCAAAGCCCATCGCGATCTCGTAGCTGACCACCTGGGCCGCCGAGCGCAGCGCGCCCAGGAAGGCGTACTTCGAGTTGGAAGCCCAGCCCGCCAGGATGATGCCGTACACGCCCAGCGAGGTCATCGCCAGCAGGTACAGCAGGCCGACATTGGCGTTGGACAGCACCAGCTTGCCGTCGAAGGGCACCACTGCCCAGGCCGCGAAGGCCGGGGCCAGGGTGATCAGCGGCGCGATGATATAGATCGCCTTCTGCGCGCTGGCTGGCTGGATGATCTCCTTGAACAGCAGCTTGAAGACGTCCGCGAAGGCCTGAAAGATGCCCATGCCGACGTACATCGGCCCGTGGCGCACATGCATCCAGCCGATGAGCTTGCGCTCCCAGACCACGTAGAAGGCCACGGTCACGATCACCGGGACCGCGATCACCAGGATCTTCAGCACGATCCACGCGATCAGTCCCCCGGCGCCCAGGCCGATGAGCCAGTCGCGCAGCGGGCCGACACCATTGATCAACAACTCGTTCATGCCGCCACCACCTTCACCCGATCGGCCCCGATGGGCGCGGTGGCGCCATGGCCCGATTCGATCCACACCGATCCCGGCGCGACCCGATCATTGATCACCACCGGCAAGGTGGCCGTACCGTCACCGGCCTGCACCTTGGCCACCTGTCCGTCCGTGAGGGCCAGGCGCTGCGCATCGTCCGGATGCAGACTGATGGCCGGCGCGCCATTGAGCGGATGCGATTGCAGGGCGGTGGCCCGGCGCACGAATCCGTCGGTGCGATAGATGCCCGCCGTGGCCACGACCTCCAGCCCCTCCCCGGCCAGTGCCGGCGCGGCGGAGGTCTTGGGCGCGACGGGCGCGGCACCCGCCAGGCTTGCGCGCGCACCAGACAAATCGGTGAACTCGAAGCCGGCCAGCCCCAGCGCGCCACCCAGGGCACGCAGTACACGCCAGCCCTCGCGGGCTTCGCCCGGCAGTTTGCCGCCGGCCTGGGCGCGCTGCTCGACGCCATCCAGGTTGGTCAGCGTGGCTTCGATCTCCGGAAGCGCGCCGATCGGCAGAATCACATCGGCCATGCGGCGCGTGGAGGCACAGGCGAAGTGGCTGAACGCCACGACCTTGGCCGCCGTCAGCGCCTTCTGGGTCGCGAAGCCATGGGCGAAGTCCAGGCCCGGCTCGATCCCGTAGATCACGTAGGCACCGCGCGGCTTGGCGACCATGTCCACCGCGTCGCTGCCGCTGGGCAGCACGCCGGCACGGGCCAGGCCCACGGCATTGGCCCCCTGCGGGATGCGGCACAGCGCCGCGCCGGTCGCCGACGCAAAGTCCGCAGCGGCCTTGCGCAGCGTGGCGGCCTGCGGGTGGTTCTCGGCGATGGCACCGACGATCACCACCGACGAGCTGGCGCCCTGCACCGCCTCGCGCAGCGCCGCATTGCCAAGTGCATCGGCCAGCTGCGACGGCGCCACGATGTACTTGCCCGCCGCGTTGAAGGTGAAGTCGAAGTCGACCGGGTTGACCACATGGACCTTGGCACCATTGCGCACCGCCTTGCGGATGCGCTGGTGCAGCAGCGGCAGCTCGTGGCGCACGTTGCTGCCGAACACCACGATCGCACCGGCCTGTTCGATCTGCGCCAGCGGCAGGCCGAACGGCTGCGCGACGGCGCCATCGGACAGGTCGTTGGAGGTGATGCGATGGTCGAGGTTGCCGGTGCCCAGGCCGGAGGCGAGCTTGGCCAGCAGGCCGCCCTCCTCGTTCGAGGTGGCCGGATGCACCAGCACGCCCAGATCATCGCCCTGATGGGCCTTGAGGATCTCGACCGCGGCGGCCAGGCCTTCGGCCCAGCTCACTTCCTTCCACTCGCCATTGACCTTCTGTAGCGGCTTGACCGCGCGGTCTTCGGCGTACAGGCCTTGGTGCGAATAGCGGTCGCGATCGGACAGCCAGCACTCGTTGACCGCCTCGTTGTCGCGCGGCACGGTGCGCAGCACTTCACCACGACGCACGTGCACGAACAGGTTCGAGCCCATCGCATCGTGGAAACCCAGCGACTCGCGCGCCTGCAGCTCCCACGGACGGGCGCGGAACTGGAACACCTTGTTGGTCAGCGCGCCGACCGGACACACGTCCACGACATTGCCCGACAGCTCGGTGGTCAACGGCTTGCCGTCGTAGGTGCCGATCTGCAGGTTCTCGCCGCGGTACATGCCGCCCAGCTCGTAGGTGCCGGCGACTTCCGCGGTGAAGCGCACGCAACGCGTGCACTGGATGCAGCGGGTCATCTCGGTGGCCACCAGCGGCCCGATGTCCTCGTCCGGCACGGTGCGCTTGCGCTCGTTGAAGCGGCTCACCGAACGGCCATAGCCCAGCGAGACGTCCTGCAGTTCGCACTCGCCGCCCTGATCACAGATCGGGCAGTCCAGCGGATGGTTGATCAGCAGGAATTCCATCACGCTGCGCTGGTACTTGAGCGCTTTCTCGTTGCGGGTGAAGACCTTCAGACCATCGCCCACCGGCGTGGCGCAAGCCGGCGACGGCTTGGGCGCGGCGCGCCCGCCCATCTCGGTATCGACCAGGCACATGCGGCAGTTGGCCGCGATGGACAGCTTGTCGTGATAGCAGAACCGCGGAATCGGGATGCCGGCCTTGTCGGCCGCCTGGATGATCATCGAGCCCTTGGGCGCGTACAGCGTGCGCCCGTCGATCTCGATGGTCACGTGATCCGGTGGGACGTTGGGGTCGACCGGTTGGGCGCTCATGCGGCCGCCTCCAGCTGGCCGTCAACCATCGAATGACCGTTGACGATGTAGTACTCGAACTCGTCCCAGAACTGGCGCAGGAAGCCCTGGATGGGCCACGCCGCCGCCTCGCCGAACGCGCAGATGGTGTGGCCTTCGATCTGGCCGGCCACGGCCTTGAGCTGGTGCAGGTCCTCCATCGTGCCCTTGCCGGCCACGATGCGCTCCAGCACGCGGTGCATCCAGCCGGTGCCCTCGCGGCAGGGCGTGCACTGACCGCAGGATTCCTTGTGGAAGAACTGGCTGATGCGGCAGGCGAACTTCACGCAGCACACGCTGTCGTCCAGCACCACGATGGCGCCCGAGCCCAGGCCGGTGCCCAGCGCGCGCAGGGTGTCGTAGTCCATCTGCAGGCCCTTGAGCTCCTCGGCCTTGAGCACCGGCATCGAGACGCCGCCGGGGACGGCGCCCTTGAGCGTGCGGCCCGGCTTGAGACCGCCGGCCATTTCCAGCAGTTCGTCAAACGTGGTGCCCAGCGGCACCTCGAAATTGCCGCCCTTGGCCACGCAACCGGACACCGAGAAGATCTTCGGGCCGCCGTTCTTGGTCTTGGACAGGCCCAGGAACCATTCCGGGCCGTTGCGGATGATCGCCGGCACCGAGGCATACGTCTCGGTGTTGTTGATCGTCGAGGGCTTGCCGTACAGGCCGAAATTGGCCGGGAACGGTGGCTTGTAGCGTGGCTGGCCTTTCTTGCCTTCCAGCGACTCCATCAGCGCGGTCTCTTCCCCGCAGATGTAGGCACCGGCACCCAGCGCACCGTAGATGTCGATGTTCACGCCGCTGCCGAGGATGTCCTTGCCCAGCCAGCCGTGTTCGTACGCATCGGCCAGGGCCTGCTCGAAATGCTCGAAGGGCTCGTGGTGGAACTCGCCGCGCAGGTAGTTGTAGCCCACGGTCGAACCGGTGGCATAGCAGGCGATGGCCATGCCCTCCACCACCGAATGCGGGTTGTAGCGCAGGATGTCGCGATCCTTGCAGGTACCCGGCTCGGACTCGTCCGAGTTGCACAGGATGTACTTCTGCATGTCGCCCTTGGGCATGAAGGACCACTTCAGGCCGGTCGGGAACCCGGCGCCGCCACGGCCGCGCAGGTTGGAGGCCTTGACCATCTCGATCACGTCGGCCGGGCTGATCTTCTCTTCGAGGATCTTGCGCAGCGCGGCGTAACCACCGGTCTTGAGGTAGCTCTCGTACGACCACGGGGTGTCGTAATGCAGCGTGGTATAGACCACCTGGTGCGGCTGCGGTGCGGGACCGACCGGGCCGGTGGGGGCGTGGTGGGAATGTGCCATGCGCTTACTCCAGGCCGTCCAGCAACTCATCGACCTTTTCGGGCGTGAGGTGCTCGTGGTAGTGGCCGTTGATCACCATCATCGGTGCCGCCGAACACGCGGCCAGGCATTCTTCCTCGCGCTTGAGGAAGATGCGGCCGTCGGCGGTGGACTGCCCGCGCTTGCAGCCGAGCTTGCGCTCGGCATGCTGCGCCAGTTCCTCACCACCGTTGAGCCAGCAGCTGATGTTGGTGCAGAAGGCGACGTTGTGGCGGCCGACCTTCTCCAGCTCGAACATCGAATAGAAGCTGGCCACCTCATAGGCCCACACCGGCGGCAGCTCCAGGTACTTGGCCACGCCGGCGATCAATTCGTCGGTCAGCCAGCCCCCGTTCTGCTCCTGCGCTGCATGCAGGCCCTGCAGCACGGCCGAGCGCTTGCGATCCGGCGGAAACTTGGTCAGCCAATGATCGATGTGGGCGCGCGTCTTCTCGCTCAGGACGACCTGCGGGTCGACATGGCGCGCGTTCTCGAAATTACCCGTGGCCCTCATCGGTCCACCTCACCAAAGACAAGATCATAAGTGCCGATCATCGCAACCACGTCCGGCAGCATGTGCCCAACCACGATCGCGTCCATCGAAGAAAGGTGCACGAAGCCCGGCGCGCGCAGGTGCACGCGGAAGGGCTTGTTGGCACCGTCGGACAACAGGTAGCAGCCGAATTCGCCCTTGGGCGCCTCCACCGCGCTGTAGGTCTCGCCGGCCGGCACGCAATAGCCTTCGGAGAACAGCTTGAAGTGGTGGATCAGCGCTTCCATGTCGTCCTTCATCGCCTCGCGCTTGGGCGGGGCGACCTTGAAGTTCTCGACCATCACCGGACCCGGATTGGCCTTCAGCCACTTCACGCACTGGGCGATGATGCGGTTGGACTCGCGCATCTCGGCCACGCGGACCAGATAGCGGTCGTAGCAGTCGCCGTTGACGCCGACCGGGATGTCGAAATCGACCGCGTCGTACTTGGCGTAGGGCTGCTTCTTGCGCAGGTCCCACTCGATCTCCGAACCGCGCAGCATCACGCCGGTCATGCCCCAGGCGCGCGCCTGTTCGGGCGTGACCACGCCGATGCCGACGGTGCGCTGCTTCCAAATGCGGTTGTCGGTCAGCAGGGTCTCGTATTCGTCCACGCGCGAGGGGAAAGTACGGGTGAACTCCTCGAGGAAGTCCAGCAGCGAACCCTCGCGCGCGGCATTGAGGTGCTTGAGCGCCGCACCCTTGTGCCAGGGCGACTCCTTGTACTTGGGCATCTGCCCCGGCAGGTCGCGGTAGACGCCGCCCGGCCGATAGTAGGTGGCATGCATGCGCGCACCGGAGACCGCTTCATAGCAGTCCATCAGCTCTTCGCGCTCGCGGAAGCAGTACAGCATCACCGCCATCGCGCCCAGGTCCAGCGCATTGGAGCCCAGCCACATCAGGTGGTTCAGGATGCGGGTGATCTCGTCGAACATCGTGCGGATGTACTGCGCGCGTTCGGGGGCCTGGATCCCCATCAGGGTCTCGATGGCGCGCACGTAGGCGTGCTCGTTGCACATCATCGAGACGTAGTCCAGGCGATCCATGTAGCCGATCGACTGGTTGAAGGGCTTGGATTCGGCCAGCTTCTCGGTGCCCCGATGCAGCAGGCCGATGTGGGGATCGGCGCGGACGATGGTCTCGCCATCCATTTCCAGGATCAAACGCAACACGCCGTGGGCCGCAGGATGCTGCGGTCCGAAGTTCATCGTGTAGTTGCGGATTTCCTGCTTGTCCTGGCCCGGCTCGCCGGCCGCGCCCACGTGGGATGGCTTGATGTGTGCGTTCACTTGCTGCTCTCCCGCGCCGCGGTCTCGCCGGCGGCGGTCTGGTAGCGCGCGTCCTCGCGGATCACACGTGGCACGCCGACGCGCGGCTCGACCGAGGTGACCGGCTCATACACCACGCGCTTGCGCTCCTCGTCGTAGCGCACTTCGACGTTGCCGATCAGCGGGAAGTCCTTGCGGAACGGGTGCCCGACAAAGCCGTAGTCGGTCAGGATGCGGCGCAGATCCGGATGCCCGGCGAACACGATACCGAACAAATCGAAGGCCTCGCGCTCGAACCAATTGGCGCCCGGCCAGATGTCGGTGACCGAGGACACCACCGGAACGTCATCGTTGGGGGCGTAGCAGCGGACGCGCACGCGCCGGTTGTGCTGGTAGGAGATCAGGTGGGCGACCGCCGCGAAGCGATTGGTCGGCATCGGCAGGCCGGTGGCATGGTCCGCGCCCTCCCCCGTGGGCATCTCGCCCCAGGCGAAGCGACCCACGGCCTTGCCTTCCACGCCGCGTGAGAAGCCCTGGGACGACACGTCCGAGGTATCCCACTCGTCACTGCCGAAACCCAGATAGTCCACGCCGCACAGGTCGGTCAGCTGTTCGAAGCCAAAGCTGTCGCGCAACGCCAGGCACAGGTCATGCCACTGTGCGTGCGGCACTTCGATGGTGGTCTCGCCCGAGGGCGATACGGTCACGGCCGCGTCGGTGAAACGCGTGCGCAACTCGTCGATGTAATCGGCTTGCTCTGCCATGGGGGCTTTGCGTGCTCTTGATGAGTGGATCAGCGGGCGATGGTCTGGGTACGCCAGATCTTCTTCTGCAGCTGCAGGATGCCGTAGACCAGCGCCTCGGCCGTCGGCGGACAGCCCGGCACGTAGACGTCGACCGGCACGATGCGGTCACAGCCGCGCACCACCGAGTAGGAATAGTGGTAGTAGCCACCGCCGTTGGCGCAGCTGCCCATCGAGATGACCCACTTGGGCTCGGGCATCTGGTCGTAGACCTTGCGCAGCGCCGGGGCCATCTTGTTGACCAGGGTGCCGGCCACGATCATCACGTCGGACTGGCGCGGACTGGGACGGAAGACGACGCCGTAGCGATCCAGGTCCAGGCGCGCGGCGCCGGCATGCATCATCTCGACCGCGCAGCAGGCCAGGCCGAAGGTCATCGGCCACATCGAACCGGTGCGGGCCCAGTTCATCAGCGCATCGACGCTGGTGGTGACGTAGCCCTTCTCCAGCAGCGGGTTTTCCCCTTCGGGACGCAAGATGTCGTCCACCCGCCCTTCCGGGATCGGGTTGGTCATCAGCTTGTCGAGGGTTTGGATCACTCCCATTCGAGCGCTCCCTTCTTCCAGACGTAAATGAAGCCCAGGAACAGCATGCCCACGAACAGGCCCATGGTGACCAGGGAGCGCGCACCGATGTCCATGAACACCTGGGTCCACGGCACGATGAAGATGATTTCCAGGTCGAAGACGATGAACTGGATGGCGATCAGGTAGTAGCGCACATCGAACTTCATGCGCGCGTCCTCGAATGCTTCGAAACCGCACTCGTAGGGGGAGAGCTTTTCGGCGTCAGGACGCCGCGGGCCGATGAGGCGACCGATGATCATCAGCGCAATGCCGATACCGGTGGCGACGATCAGGAAAAGCAGGTTCGGCAGATAGTTGGCCAGCACTCGCAGTTCTCTCTTTGGGTTCCGGCAGCCACCGCAAGTCTACTGCTGCAGCGCGGCAGAAACATGCGACGGTCGCATTCGGGTCCGGGCTTGCGGCCCTGTGTTGGCAGGAGCCTGGCGCCAGAAGGACACGACCTTGCGTCCTCCGTCCTCCGGTCCGGCCAAGCCGGGCGCTTCGCAACGCGCCCTTCCGGTGTCGTACCGGACGCTGCTGCGAACCCGTCAATTGTAGCGGTCACTGAACTGTTGAGTAAACGATTTATGAGGATTCCGTCAGTCCATGACGGCCTGATCCACGGCACGGCGCCTCATTGCGCAATCGCCTTCATACGCGAAAGGGCCCCGGAGGGCCCTAGCGTGATCCTGCATCTGGATATGGTGCCCAAGAGGGGACTCGAACCCCTACGACTCTCGTCGCTACCACCTCAAGGTAGTGCGTCTACCAATTCCGCCACCTGGGCAAAGCTGCTACACCGTACCGGCGTTTGGCCGGGGCGGCATTGTACGTGTCACTGGCCCTGAGTGGGAGCCTGTTCCGGCGAACCGGTGGCAGGCGTCGACTCGGCCGGAGCCGATGTCGCCGGGGCGGAGGCGGCCGGAGCCTGGGTGGCCGGAGGCGTGCTGGCCGACGGCGCCACTTCGCCCGGGGCCGCCGGCGCGGCCGTGGCAGGCTGCTCGGACATCAGGCCAAGATCCTGCTCAACAGAGGTGGTGTGCGAGGTGCGCGAGGCGCTCCATGCCATGAACAGGCTGATGGCGAAGAAGGCCACGGCCAGCCACTTGGTGCTCTTGGACAGGAAGTTGGAAGCACCACGCGAACCGAACACCGTCCCCGACGCACCCGCGCCAAAGCCAGAGCCCGCCTGGGCACCGGTCCCGCGCTGCATCAGCACCAGGCCGATGATGGCAACCGCCACCAGCACGTAGACCACATTCAGGATCAGCATCAACATCGACATGGATCTGGCATCTCGTCAAAGACCCCGCCGACAAGGTCGACGAGGCCGCAAAGTCATCTGGTCACCTGGCCGCCGCACGGGCGATGGCCAGAAAGTCGTCGGCCACCAGCGAGGCGCCTCCGACCAGCCCTCCATCGACATCGGACTGGGCAAACAGTTCCGCAGCGTTGTCGGGCTTGACGCTGCCGCCGTACAGCAGGGGCAGCGAATCGGCGATTCTAGCATCGTGCTTGGCCACAATGCCACGGATGAACGCGTGCACCTCCTGCGCCTGCTGCGGCGACGCCGTGCGCCCGGTGCCGATGGCCCAGACCGGCTCGTAGGCCACCACGGCACCATCGAACCCGCCCACGCCCACCAGCGCCAGGACCGGCTCGAGCTGGGACGCGATCACCGCTTCGGTCTGCCCTGCTTCGCGCTGCTCCAGGGATTCGCCCACACACAGCACCGGCATCAGGCCAGCGTTGCGGGCGGCCAGGAACTTGCGGGCGACCAGCTCGCTGCTCTCATGATGGTACTGGCGACGCTCGGAATGGCCAACCAGGCCGTAGCGCGCCCCGACATCCACCAGCATCGAGGCGGACACCTCGCCGGTGTAGGCCCCCTTCTCGTTGGGGCTGACATCCTGAGCGCCGAAACTGATCGCCTTGCCCTCGAAGTCCTCGATCAGATCGCCCAGGTACGGCAGGGGTGGCATGACGACCACGTCCACGCCCTCAAGCGGAAGGGCCTGGACCACCTCGCCCACCAATTGGGTGGCGAAGCCGCGGCTGCCGTGCAGTTTCCAGTTTCCAGCGACGATCTTGCGGCGCATGGGAGCTCCTGTCTGATTCGGGCACGACAGAATACCGTGCGCCCTGTCGCGGCCCTGCGAGGATGCCCCGCTGCGCGAGTCGCCGGTCAGACCGCCAGCAAGCGGAGGCACCTCTGTTCGTGCGTCCGGGTCATGTGCGGATTTCGCGCCAGCGTCTGCGGCATCGGCGGCGCGCGAGTGGCGACCGCCCCGCTCCCGGATGACTGCTGGGGGACAGCGGCACCGCACGGCCGGCAACCAGCACGGTGACCTCGCGGAAATTCCCCACCAATCAGGCACATCGACGAGCGCACGCCCGCGGCACACACCGCCGTGGCTGCGGTCTTCATGGCGCCTGCGGGAAGCGGACGGGCTCAGGCACACTGGTTACCCGCTCCCGCCGAGACCGTCACGATGCCATCCCGATCCGCCAGGGGCTACGCCCTGATCACTGGTGCATCCAGCGGGATCGGGGCCGAGTTCGCCCGTCAGTACGCTGCCGCCGGCGTCCCGCTGATCCTCACCGCACGCCGGCTCGACCGGCTCCAGGCGCTGGCCGCAGAACTGGGCGCGCAGGTGGACGTCCAGGTCATTGCCGAGAATCTGGAGGACCCGGCCGCACCCGCCCGCCTCCACGCGGAAATCCAGCGCCGCGGGCTGTCAGTGCGCATCCTGGTGAACAACGCCGGCTACGGCGTGCCGGGACGCTACCTCACCCGCGACTGGGCCACCCATGCACGCTTCGTGCAGCTGATGGTGACCTCGCTGTGCGAGCTGACCTGGCGGGTGCTGCCGGACCTGCTGGACAGCGGTGCTGGACACGTTATCAACGTGGCCTCGTTCGCGGCCTTGGTGCCGGGTGCGGACGGGCAGACCCTCTACGCCCCCGCCAAGGCCTGGCTGGTGGCGATGAGCGAATCGCTGGCGCTGGAATACGCCGACCGCGGCCTGCACGTCTGCGCCCTGTGTCCGGGCTTCACCTGGTCGGAGTTCCACGATGTCACCGGCACCCGCGAGCAGATGTCGCGCATGCCCGGCTGGATCTGGTTGACCGCCGAGGAGGTCGTGCGTGCCGGCATCGACGGCGTCGAGCGCGGCCAGGTGCTGGTCATCCCGGGCTGGCGCTACCGCTGGCTGTACCGGGTGGTGCGCCACCTGCCGCAGGCCTTGCTGTTGAAACTGATGGCACGCAGCTCCCGCAAGGTGCGCGCGCAGGCATGAGCCTGCGCGCGATGCCGCTTACTTCAGTTTGATCTCGCGCAGGCGCTCTTCCAGGTAGCCCTGGGCGGTGATCGGCTCGGCATAGCGCTTGGGATTGTCCGGGGTGATCGTCGAGGGCAGCACGTCGATCAGGAAATCCGGATTGGGGTGCAGGAAGAACGGCACCGAGTAACGCGGCTTGCGCGCTTCCTCGCCCGGCGGATTGGTCACCCGGTGCGTGGTCGAGGGATACACGTGGTTGGTCAGGCGCTGCAGCATGTCGCCGATGTTGACCACGATGGTGTCCGCATCGCTGGTGAACGGCACCCACTGGCCCTGCTTGGACTTCACTTCCAGGCCCGCGGCGCTGGCCCCGACCAGCAGCGTGATCAGGTTGATGTCCTCGTGCGCACCGGCGCGCACGTTGGGGATGTCCTCGCTGGTGATCGGCGGATAGTGGATCGGCCGCAGGATCGAATTACCCGAGTTGGTCTTGTCGACGAAGTAGTCCTCCGGCAAACCGATATGCAGGGCCAGCGCGGCCAGCACCTGGCTGCCCAGGGCATCGAGCTTCTGGTACAGGCCGTAGGCATGCTCGCGGAAGTTAGGCACTTCGTCCGGCCACAGGTTGGGCGGCATGAAGTCGGCGTACTGCGAGTCGGCGGGGATCTCGCGGCCGACGTGCCAGAACTCCTTGAGGTCGAAATGCTTGGAATCCTTGGCCGTCTCCACGCCAAAGGCGGTATAGCCGCGCGCGCCGCCGATGCCGGGCACGCGGTACTTCAGCTTGGCCTCGTCCGGCAGCGCGAAGAAATTCTTGAACACCTCATAGGCCGCATCGATATCGGCCTGCGCAATGCCGTGATTGCGGATGCCAGCAAAGCCCCACTCGCGATAGGCGGCCCCCAACTCGGCCACGAACGCGGCCCGGTCGGCGGCGCTGGTCGGCGTGATGAAACGGGCGATATCGAGGGTGGGAATGGCGCTCATGGGCGAAAACCGGTGACGGCGAACATGGCCGTCTAGTTTATCGCCCCGGCGCTCGCCTAGCGCAGCAGCAGGTACAGCCCCCAGAGCGTGAGCGCCTTGATGACGATCACGCCCAGGGCGATCAGCACTTTTTCATGCCGCGGCACGCACCGCCTCGGCCAGCGCTTCGAGCGTGGACTGCATCAGCGCGTCGTCGTCGGCTTCCACCGTGACTCGGACCACCGGCTCGGTGCCGGACGGGCGCAGGAACGCGCGCCCGCGCCCGGCGACCGCCGCCTGCGCATCCTTCAGCGCCGCCTGGACGGCAGGCGCCTCCACCACCGCCTTGGCGGCCACGCCGTCGAGACGCACGTTGGTGGTCTTTTGCGGCAGCATGGTCAGGTTGGCCAGCGCCTGATCCAGGCGGCGGCCCGTCCGGTGCAGGACTTCCAGCACCTGCAGCGCGCTGACGATGCCGTCGCCGGTGTTGGCGCGGTCCAGGCACAGGATGTGGCCCGAGGCTTCCCCGCCCAGCACGCCATCGCCATCGACCAGGGCCTGGTGCACGTAGCGATCGCCCACCTTGGCGCGGATGAAATCGATGCCCTGCTCGCCCAATGCCTTTTCCAGCCCGTAGTTGGTCATCAGCGTGCCGACCACCGCTCCGCGCAGGCGACCGGAGGCCTTCCAGTCGCTGGCCAGCACGTACAGCAGCCCGTCGCCATCGACCACTTCGCCGCGCCCGTCGACGAACAGCACCCGATCGCCATCGCCATCGAAGGCGATCCCCAAGTCCGCACCGGACAGCACCACGCGCTTGGCCAGATGCTCCGGGTGGGTGGACCCGACGCCGTCGTTGATGTTCAGGCCGTTGGGCGCATCGCCGATCACTTCGACGCGCGCGCCCAGTTCGCGCAGCACGATCGGTGCGACCTGGTAGGTCGCGCCATTGGCGCAGTCCACCACGATCTTCATGCCGGTCAGGTCGAACTCGCGCGGGATCGAATTCTTGCAGCTCTCCACGTAGCGCCCGACCGCATCGCGGGTGCGCACGGCCTTGCCCAGCTGCTCGGAGGCCACGGTGCGGAACGGCTGTTCCAGCGCGGCCTCGATCGCCAGCTCGGTGGCGTCGTCGAGCTTCTCGCCCTCGGCGGAGAAGAACTTGATGCCGTTGTCATGGTGCGGATTGTGCGAGGCGGAAATCACGATCCCGCCGGAGGCGCGCAGCGCGCGGGTCAGGTGTGACACCGCGGGCGTGGGCATCGGCCCCATCAGCTGCACGTCCACGCCGGCGGCGACCAGCCCGGCTTCCAGCGCAGCCTCGAACATGTAGTTGGAGATGCGTGTGTCCTTGCCGATGATCACCACCGGCTTGCCCGCCCCGGCGCGACGTACGCGCGCGGCCAGGGCATGGCCGTAGGCGTTGCCCAGGCGCAGCATGAAATCGGCCGAGATCGGTCCCTGGCCGACGCGCCCGCGGATGCCGTCGGTGCCGAAGTACTTCCGGCTGGCCTGGGACATCAGGCAGCCTCGGCGTCGCTGGCGGGCCTGGGCTGCTTCATCATCATCGCGCACAGGTCGGCCAGGCGGTCGCGCAGCTCACGACGATCGCAGATCTGGTCGATGGCGCCGTGCTCGAGCAGGAACTCGGAGCGCTGGAAGCCTTCGGGCAGCTTCTCGCGCACGGTCTGCTCGATCACGCGCGGGCCGGCGAAGCCGATCAGCGCCTTGGGCTCGCCGATGTTGATGTCGCCCAGCATCGCAAAGCTGGCCGATACGCCACCGGTGGTCGGATGGGTCAGCACGGAGATGTACGGCAGGCCGGCCGCGCGCAGCCGCCCCAGCGCCGCGGAGGTCTTGGCCATCTGCAGTAGCGAGAACAGGCTCTCCTGCATGCGCGCGCCGCCCGAGGCGGAGAAGCACACGAACGGGCAACCCAACTCCAGCGCTTTTTCGGCACCCAGGGCGAAACGCTCGCCGACCACCGAGCCCATCGAGCCGCCCATGTAGGCGAAGTCGAAGGCACTGGCCACCATGGCGTTGCCCTTGACCTGACCCTGCAGGGTGATCAGCGCATCGCGCTCGCCGGTGGACTTCTGCGCGGCCTTGATGCGATCGGCATAGCGCTTCTGGTCCCGGAACTTGAGCACATCGGTCGGGCCCAGGCTGGCGCCCAGCTCACGGGTGGAGCCGGCATCGAACAGGGCCGCCAGGCGGGCGCGGGCGCGGATGGCCATGTGGTGGTTGCACTTCGGGCAGACCTCCAGGTTTTCCTCAAGCTCGGGCCGGTACAGCACCGCGCCGCAGTTGTCGCACTTTTCCCACAAGCCTTCGGGAACGCTGCGCTTGGGGGTGCGGGTCGCTGCGTCGGTGCGGATGCCCGAGGGCATCAATTTGCTGAGCCAGCTCATGCGTGTTTGAAAACCTGCATTGGCGCGCCCGGTGGCGCGGGATCAAGCGCGGCAGTTTAGCCCAGCCCCCGATCCAGCGCCTCACGCAGCGGGCGCAGGAAGTTCCCCGCCAGTTCAGCTGCCCGGACCGGGCTGTCGGCTTCGGCGATCGCGCCAACCAGGGCGCTGCCGACCACCACGCCATCGGCCTGGACCGCCATGGCCGCCGCACTGGCGGCGTCGCGGATGCCAAAGCCCGCCACCACCGGCACCCGCGACCGCGACCGCAACGCCTGCAAGCGCTGCCCCGCGGCCTGCGTGTCCAGGCGGTCGGAGGCCCCGGTCACGCCGGCGAAACTGACGTAATACAGATACCCCTGCGCCTGTTCGCACAGCAGATCCATGCGCGCATCGGAGGTGGTCGGGGCGGCCAGCGAAATCAGCTTCAGACGGTACGGCTCGAACACCGCCAGGGTATCGCCGGCCTCTTCCGGAGGCAGGTCGACCAACAGGACGCCGTCCACGCCGGCGGCCGCGGCCTCGCGGGCGAAGCGCTGCGTCCCATGGATCTCGACCGGATTCAGATATCCCATCAACACCACCGGCGTGGTCGCGTCGATCTGGCGGAAGGCGTTGACCGCCTCCAGCACGAAGCGCAGCCCGGCCCCGCGCGCCAGCGCGCGCTCTGAGCTGCGCTGGATGGTCGGCCCATCGGCCATCGGATCGGAGAACGGCACGCCCAGCTCGATCACGTCGGCGCCGGCTTCGACCAGGGCGCGCATCACCGGCACAGTGGCCTCCAGCGAAGGGTCGCCAGCGGTCACAAAGGGCACCAGTGCCTTGCGCCCGGAGGCCTTGAGCGCTTCGAACTTGCCTTCGAGCCGGTTCATTCGGCGGCGTCCCGGGCGCCAGCGTCCGCGGGCGCGGCATAGGTCAGTTCGGACACGCCGACGTCGACGCCGTGCTCGGTGCCCAGCGCGTCGAGGTGCTCGTTGAGCAGCTTGCGGTACAGCCCGCTCATGTAGTCCAGGAATGCCGCGCGGGTCCCCGGCACATCGCGCTCCACGCTCAGGTAGGCGTGGCAGTTGTAGCGGGCCACGCCGTGCAGCGCGGCGTAGCTGGCGCGCTGGGCGCCGTGGATGCCGCCCTGGCGGTTGGCCAACTGCACGAACTTGTTGACCACGTCGAAGAACGCCGGATCGAGCTGCGGCGCTGCCTGCGCGCCCTGCGGCGGGGTGGTCTGGGTGTCATCTGCCATGGTGCGGGTCCTGTCGGGCGTTCAGAGTTGGATGTTGTCGTGGGCGGCGATGGTATGGACATCCTTGTCGCCGCGCCCGGAAAGATTGCACAGCACCAGTTGATCCCTGGGCAGTTCGCGCGCCAGCTTGATCGCCTGGGCGACTGCGTGGCTGGATTCCAGCGCGGCCAGGATGCCTTCGGTGCGGGCCAGCGTGTGAAAGGCGGCCAGCGCCTCGTCGTCGGTGATGCCCAGGTACTGCGCGCGGCCCGAATCAGCCAGGAAGGCGTGCTCCGGACCCACACCGGGATAGTCCAGGCCGGCGGAGATCGAATGGGTCTCGATGATCTGGCCGTCGTCGTCGCAGATCACGTAGGTGCGGTTGCCGTGCAGCACCCCGACGCGGCCGGCGGCGATCGAGGCGGCATGGCGGCCGGTCTCGATGCCGTCGCCGGCGGCCTCGGCGCCGTAGAGCTTCACGCCTGCATCGTTGAGGAACGCATGGAAGATGCCGATCGCATTGCTGCCCCCACCCACGCAGGCGGTGATCGCATCGGGCAGGCGGCCATACTGATCCAGCATCTGCACGCGCGCCTCGCGACCGACGATAGCGTTGAAGTCACGGACCATGCGCGGATACGGGTCCGGGCCGGCCACGGTGCCGATGATGTAGAAGGTGTCGGCCACGTTGGTGACCCAGTCGCGCATGGCCTCGTTGAGCGCGTCCTTGAGCGTGGCCGAACCACTGGTCACCGGCACCACCGTCGCACCCAGCAGGCGCATGCGGTAGACGTTGATCTTCTGCCGCTCGATGTCGGTGGCGCCCATGTAGACCACGCACTCCAGGCCCAGGCGCGCGGCCACCGTGGCGCTGGCCACGCCGTGCTGGCCGGCGCCGGTCTCGGCGATGATCCGCGTCTTGCCCATGCGCGCGGCCAGCAGAGCCTGGCCGATGGTGTTGTTGATCTTGTGCGCGCCGGTGTGGTTGAGGTCCTCGCGCTTGAGCAGGATCTGCGCGCCGCCCACCTCGCGGCTCAGTCGCTCGGCGTGATAGATCGGGCTGGGACGGCCGACGTAGTGGGCCAGGTCACGATCGTATTCGGCGATGAAGGCCGGGTCGGCGCGGGCAGCATCGTAGGCGGCGGCCAGTTCCTCCAGCGGGCCGATCAGGGTCTCGGCGACGAAGCGGCCGCCGTGGCGGCCGTAGTGGCCGGCAGGGTCCGGGAAGGCATGAAAGTCACGGATGGGCGAGGTCGACATGGCGGCACCGGTCTGAAGCGAAGGCGGCCATCCTAGCCCAGCGTCGCCAGGGGCAATAGCGATAAGATCGCAGCGAACTGTCAGAAAAACTCACATATGAAAACCTTCGCCCTGCCCTCGCTGGGGGCCCTGCGCGCCTTCGAGGCGGCCGCGCGACTGGAAAGCATGAGCCGCGCGGCCGAGGCGCTGCACGTCACCCATGGCGCGGTCAGTCGCCAGGTCCGCGCGCTGGAGGAAGCCCTAGGACAGCCCCTGTTCGACCGGGTCGGACGCGGACTGGTCCTGACCCCGGCCGGACGCCGCCTGCGGGATGCCTGTGGTCAGGCGTTCGCCCAGCTCGGCCAGGCCTGGGGCGAGCTGCAGCGCGGCGCGGCCGGCGACACCTTGGTGCTGGGCTGCTCCGCCAGCGTGCTGGCGCGCTGGGTGATCCCGCGCCTGGAGCGGATGCAGCACGCCCTGCCCGGCGTGCGCCTGCACTTCTCCGCCCAGGAATCGCCGGGGCGCGCCCTGGCCGATGTCGATGCCCTGCTACTGCTCGGCCAGGCCCCCTGGCCGCCGGATTGGCAGGTGCTGGAACTGGCCGGCGAAGCGATCGGCCCGGTGATCGGTGCGCGCCATCCCCACTTGCCCCGGTTACAGCACGCGCCCCCGTCTGCCCTGCTGGGCGAACCGCTGCTGCACACCACCTCGCGTCCACAGGCCTGGCCGCAGTGGGCGCTGGCCCACGGGCTGGACCCGCAGGCCCTGCAACTGGGCGAGGCCTTCCCGCATCTGTACTACCTGCTGGAAGCCGCCGCGTCCGGCCTGGGCGTCGCGATCGCCCCACAACCGCTGGTTGCCGACGACCTGGCCAGCGGCCGCCTGGTAGCGCCGTGGGGCTTTACCCCCACCGCCGGACACTGGGCGCTGTGCAGCGCACGCCGCACACCCGATGCACGCCTGCTGGCCCTGGCCGAATGGATCCGGGCGGAACTGGCGCCCGCTGCCTAATCAAGCGGCGCGCGCGTTCAAGCGGTCGGCGCCGCCAAGCGCTGCTGCACGTCCTCGCGCAGGCGAGCCAGCTCCACCTCGGCCTGCTGGCGCTGCTGCATGCCCTCGCGGTGCACGCTGCGCACCTCTTCGACGGTGGCGATCAACTGCTCGTGCACGTGGCGCAGGGTCGCCACATCGATGACCGCACGCTGGTTGGCCTTGGCTGTCTCAACCGAGGTCTGGCGCATCAGGTCGGCGTTGCGCCGCATGATCTCGTTGGTCGCATCGTCGATGGCATTGGACAGCGCCACCGCGTTCTTCTGTTCGCTGAGTGAGAGCTGGATGGCGAACTGGCGCTTCCACGAGGGAATGGTGATGTCGCGTACGGCGTTGAACTTCTCGATCAGCTGGATGGCGTTTGCCTGGATCAGCCGGATCATTGGCAGCGACTGGTCGGCGGCATGCTGCATCACCGTCAGGTCACCGACCCGCTTATCGAGCAAGCGCACGGCGTTGTCCAGCTCGTTGCGGCGTGTGCGTGCCTGCGGGTCCTCCTGGCCGGCCAATGCCTGTTGTTCGGTTGCCAGTTGGGCGAGGCGGAGCTTGCCCGCGGCCACGTGCAGTCCCAGCGCATGGCGCTCTTCCAAGACAATGGCATGCATGCGGTCGAACTCACCTACCCGCTGGGACAGCAGCGCCTGCTGCACACCGACGTCGCCCAGGAGTTGCTCGATCTGACGGTTGGTATCGCTGAACTGCTGCACCAGTTCGCCCTTGGAGGCACGTAGGCGATCGATCAACCCGCCAATGACGGGGACGCGCGAGCGCTCGTCCAGCCCGTCGAGCTTGAGCGAACGGGCGATCCGCACGACTTCGCCCAGCTTGTCGCCCGTAGCCTCCAGGTCGCGATTGCGGACCTGGTCGAGCAACTGGGTGGAGAACGCGGCGGTCTTGCCGGCGGCCTCGCGCCCGAAGACGTGCAAGTTGCCCGGGCTGAGGTCGTCCAGCCCACTTGCGATCTCCTCGATGCGGCCTTGGTCGGCCGGCGTCAGCCCGAGGGCGCTGAGCGTGGCCGGGTCCAGCGTGGCGGCCTTCGTCGGCGCCGCGGCAGTCGGCAGCGGCATGTTGGGCGAATCCTGGGTCATTGCACGTCTCCTTCGTTATGCGTGTCGGTGCTGGCGCCCGTCACGCGCATCGCCGGCAGTCTAGCCTGCATGGCGGCCACCTCACGGGCGATGTCGCCAGCGGTGTTCTCAGCGCGACGCAATTGGTCGGGCACCTTTGCCAGAGAGCCTGACAGGGCCTGCTGGCGCCAGGCGGGCAACAAGGTGTCTCGGATGCGCTGGTGACGAGCCAGCAGCTCCTCGGCCTGACTGCCGAGCAGCTGCGCTTGCGCCGCATCGAGGCGCCGCAGAACGGCGAGTCGGCGCAGATGGTCCAGACGCACCGACAACGCCTGCTGCCACGTCGCACCGTCCCCGCTCGCGCCGAGCTGCAACGTGCCCGCCCGCACCCAGGCATCCAGCGCGCTGGCGGCGCCCTCTCCTTCGGCGCAGGCCTGCCCGCATGCGACCACCTGATGCCGGAGCGCAGCAGCGTGGCGATCGGCCTGCAGCATCAGCACCCCCAGCCGGGCAGCGAGCGCTTCGGCCTGGACCTGCGCCTCGACGTCACGGCCGAGAAGACGCCCAATGAAACCACTGCGACGGCGGATCGCGCCGGGGCTCACCGCCTGCAGGCCCAGGCGCAGCTGTTCCAACACGGCCACCAGCGCCGCCATGGCATCGGCCATCGGCGGCACCGGGACGGCGGCCATGGCCTCCAGCACCGGCTGCCCATACGCCGCCGCAGCAGCAACATCTCCCGATGGGCAGGGCACGTCCGGTGGCATGGGAAGCCGCGGGCCGTCGTATGTGTTCACGAGGCCGGCGCGTCCTCGTTGGGATCGGCCGATTCAGGGGCGGCTTCGCCATAGAAGTGCCGGATCAGGGCTTCGTCCAGGCGTCGCTCCTCCGGCGACCGGGCCCTTCGAGCACGTGCCGGCGGTTCGGCTGGCGCTCGTGCCTGCTCACGCGCGAGCTCGGCCAGGTTCGCCAGCGCAACGTTCGCCTGGGCCTGGGCCTGCTGGGTTACCTGCACCACCTGCAGCAGCGGCTCGATTGCCGCTCTCAGCGTGGCCGGCAGCTGGACCAGCGCGTCGCTCGGTGGCACCTGCGCGCGCGCCTGAGCCACCTGCTGGAGCAGCTCGAGCACCGCCGGCCAGGGCGCCTGGTTGCCCGTATCCACCACCTTTTCCGCAGCCCCAGGTCGCAGACCCGCCAATCCGCCGGCGATATCGGCCAGCTGGGCCACCACGCGACCACCGACATCGGCATCGTCCGCACCCATCGCCTTGTTGCGCAGGAAGTCGCGTTTGATCTGTTCCCAGCGCGCGGCGCCGGCCTCGTCCAGCACCCCGCGCAGCTCGGCCAGCTTGAGCAGGTTCTCTTCCGCGCCAGTGGTCAGCAGCTGCGCCTCGCCCAGATAGTGGTCGGAGATCAGCTGCTGCAGCTCGGCGGCATTCATGACCGGCGAGACTTTCTCGGCCAGCTTGTTCATGTTGCGGTAGCTGCCCTGCAGGCGGAACGGCGGTTCGGTGCGATAGCGATCGTCCTGCGCGGCACTGGCGATGTACTGCTGGTTGACGCGATAGACCACGTCGCGCACCTGCAGCAGTCGCTGCAGTGTCGCGACGATCTCGTTCACTTCAGCGCCGCTGTAGGCGTGACTCAACGCATTGGTGGAGACCTCCTTGCCGCGCGCCCGGTCGACCAGCAGATACAGATCGGCCATGTCGCGCGTGGCCAGCGGCGCGAGCACCGCGTTGGAGGTCAGGCTGTTCTCGATGTAGCTCAGGGTGAAAGCATCTTCCATGCCGCCCAGCACATCGCCCAGGTTGTAGATGTCTGCGCGGTTGGCCAGCATGTCCGGGATCTTGAAGACCTCGCCGGACTCGGTGTACGGATTGCCGGCCATGACCACGCAGAACTTCTTGCCACGCATGTCGTAGGTGCGGGTGCGGCCCTTCCACACCCCTTCGATGCGGCGGGTGCCGTCGCACAGTGAGATGAACTTCTGCAGGAACTCGGGATGGGTGTGCTGGATGTCGTCGACATACAGCATGGTGTTGTTGCCCATCTCCAGCGCGAGGTTGAGCTTTTCCAGCTCCTGGCGCGAGGTGGCATCCGGCGCTTGCGCCGGATCCAGCGAGCGCACCTGGTGGCCCAGCGCCGGCCCGTTGATCTTCATGAAGACCAGGCCCAGGCGACTGGCCACGTATTCCATCAGCGTGGTTTTGCCGTAACCCGGCGGCGAGATCATCATCAGCAGACCCATCAGGTCGCTGCGCTTGTCCTCGCCCACCGTGCCCATCTGCTTGGCTAGGTTGTCGCCGATCAGCGGCAGGTAGACCTCGTTGATGAGCTTGTTGCGCACGAACGAGGACAACGGCCGGGCCCTGAACTCGGACAGGCGCAGGCTCTCGCGTTCACGCGAGACGATCTGCTGGCGCACGGCCTGGTAACGCTGGAAGCCGGGTACGAACACGGCGCGGTGCTGGCGCATGCGACCGAGGAAATCGTCGACCGACAGCACCAGCCGCCCCTCGACCACACGCGGGTGCTCGCCGATCAGGCCTTCGACCGTGGTCATCATGGCCAGCTCGACCGGCCGGGTGCGCAGCGAGGCCCCAACCAGCAGCAGCGCCGCTGCCTCGCCCACGTAGCCGGCCTGGGCGGCGAACTGCGGATCGCGGCACAGGCCGTCCAGCCATTGCACCGCCAGCGACCAGCGCGCGGACAGGCTGGCATCAGGCTGGGCCAAGGCGCGTTCAACCTCCTCGCGCAGCCCAGCCTGGTCGAGACGCGCGTGCAGGGCCTCGACCAGGCCGCGCCCATAGCGGCTCACCGCGAACGTCGGCTCGCCCTGGCCTAGCTCTGCGGCCAGGTACGCGGCGGCGGCAGACGACACGGCCGCATCGAACGGCAAGCCCTGCGTCTCGATAAATCCGGCCAGGGCCTCGGTCATCTCGGCCTGCAGCGCTTCGACACCGGCTTGCGATCCGAACAGGCGAGCGATGGCATCGGCGCCCGCTTGTCGCGAGACCCAGTGCATGACATCGGCCCGGCGCTGGTGCGTGGCCCAGAACAGCCAGGCCAGCGCGCGCGGCAGCGGCGCATGCACCAGCACACCGGCCGCCTGGTAGAGCGGCAGCAGCGCGCGCAGGATGGCGGTGGCGTCATGGTCGTGGATGCCGCGCTCGTAGCCTTCGCGATAGCGCGGCGCGGCGAAGTCGCGCACCACCTTGGCCAGCGCGTCCGGTTCGGCCGCCTGGTGCGCCAGCGTGGCCAGGTCCAGGCCATCGTGGCCGCCGAGCGCAGCTTCAAGCACGCTGCCGGCCAGGTATTCGCCGCGATACAGCGCCGGGGATTCGGAATCCAGCGCCACCTGCCAGTAGGGCTGCAGCGGTGCCAGCGCTGGGTCGTCGATCGGCTCGAGGAAATCGGTGCCGGTCAGGTGCAGGGCCAGCGCATCGCCACGCGACAGGATGGTCAGGTCCAGCGGCTGGGTATTGACGCTGAAGCGGTGGCGCGGCCCCAGCCTGACCACGTTGCCGCCGGCCTCGAACAGCTCGCTGCGGTCGCGCAGCGCACGCACGGCCTGGTCGCGGGTGGCCTTGAGCCGCGACTCGATGTCGTCGGCCTTGACGCTGTCGCGATAGCCGCGCAGGCGCTCGGCCAGTTCGCGCAGCTTGAGAATCAGTGGATCGCCGGCGAAGAAGGCATTGAGCTCGTCGGCGCTGGTGAAGCGCTCGGTGCGCCGGCCCAGGCCATCGAGGATGCGGCTGGCCGCGTCCATCACCGCTTGCGCCTTGCGTTGGCGATCGTCCAGCAGCGCCTGCTTGTGGGTCTCGAACGCCTCGATCAGTTCCTCGCGCTTGGCCAAGATGTCGCCCAGGAACTGCTCGTGTTCGCCGAACTGACTTTCCAGCTCCTCCAGCTGGACCATCAGTCGCGAGAGCTGCTCGTCGGCGCGCTCGGGATCGCTGGCCAGCGACAGCGCGCTGGTGATGGCCTGGCCGAACAATGCGAACTGCGCGCCGAACTGGGCCACGGCTTCGGCCGAACCCAGCGACTTGCGCCGCTGTTCGGCGCGCGCGCGGGCCTGGTTGAGGCGCGCATAGATCGCCGAGATCGCCTCAACCACCAACGTGCGCTGGGTGGCATCGTCGACCTTCAGGCCGGCCATCAGCTCGGACAGCATGTCCAGGTCGGCCGACATGGCCTGCATCGCTTCAAGCTGCTCGGCCAGCTGGCGCGCGCTGGTCGCCGCCTGTACGCCGGCATCCATCGCCTCCAGGCGTTCGTTGAATGGCACCAGCGCGGCCTCGCCGGCGAGAAACGCACCCGTCGCCGCGCCCACGCGCGCATGCGCCTCGGACAAGGCAGCGGCCATGGCATCGATAGCGTCGGTGTCGATGTAGCGGTATTCGCGAATGGTCAGCAGGTGTCCACGCTGAGCACCGATGGCATTGAGCGCATCGACGAATTCCTGCACCGCCGTCCAGTTCTCCGGCTGCAGGCGGGCCAGCAGCGCCTTGTGCGCGGACACCGCTTCGGCCATGGCCTGGTCGGACTGCTGGCGGATGGCCTGGACCTTTTCGTATTCGTCCAGCACCGACTCGCCGGTGGCGGTGATCTCGCGCAGCAGCGTGGCCGCACCATCGCAATGCGCGTCGTCCAGCCAGTGATGCGCATCGAACAAACGCCGCGCATCGCCCACCAAGCGCTCGTAACGCTGCACCGAGACATCACGACCCTCGATATCGCGGCTCAGCCCCAGCAGATTGGAAATGCCCCGGACCAGCTCGGCGTTGCCGATCCGGCCCATGAAGCTGTTGCTGGCCGGCCGCGCGGCGGCGAACTCGTCGCTGGTGAAGGGCGTCAGCCACACCTGCATCGGGTGGATGCGCGTGGGTTGATCGCCCTCGGCGTGGAACAGCACCATGCGCCCGTCCTGCAGCAGCGCGTAGCCGTGCCCGAACACCGGGTTCTGCAGCGCCCGCTGGATGGTGTTGTAAACGAACAGCGCCGACCGGCCGCCCTCGCGTTCGTAGAAGATGTAGAGCACGTCCTCGCCGTTGGGCGAGCGGATCGCCCGCTTGAACTGCATCCCGTCCATGGAGGCATCGAAGGCCTTGTGCTCGCCGCCCTGCAGGTAATAGCCGCCCGGGAAGAGGATGCCGTGATCCTCGGGCAGCTGCACGCAGGCCTGGACGATGGCATCGTTGCGCACCAGGTGCCCGGTCAGGGTGTTGTAGATCATTCCGCGCCAGGCGGTCTCGCGATAGGGCAGCACCTTGAGCAGGACCAGCGTGCCGACCCGGGCAAAGTCGAACTGGGCATCGTCAAGCGACTGAGTGGCGTCCTCGACCGGTTCGCTGTAGATGCCCTGCCCGGTCTCGGTGTTGTTCTCCACCTTGATGGTCAGGTCTCCGCCGGTGGTTTCCACGAACAACGTGTCGAGGATGTTCAGATGCGTGTGGCGGCCGGTGACGGCCAGCTCGCGCGTGGCCCGGGTCCATTCGAAATCGAACGGCGGCGGCAGCGCGATGTCGCGCTCGCCGCGCGCGTCCAGGTAGCTCAGCGTGCCGTCGCTGTCGATCGCCCAGCGGAACACACGCACATCGGTACTGCGCTCGCCGATCTGGAAGGCGGCCAGCAGCTTTCCGCCCTCCACGATCAGCTGCAGCAGGCGGGCATGCTTGTAGTAGGCGTACAGCTCGGTGAAGTCGTGGACGAAGCCGGCCTGCCCCAGGAAGCTGTCCGCTGCGGCCACCGGCACCACATCGTAGCCTTCGGTTCCCTCGACCAGCCGGTACAGGCCGAACACATCCTCGATCCGGGTCTGAGTCTTCAACCCGATGAACACGTTGTAGCCAAAGAGCAGCATGTCCGCGCCGACCTGGACCACGTCACGGCCGACGCAGTTGTTCTCGGTGCGGATGCGGAACCGGCCTGCGACCTCCAGGCGGCTGTCACCGAACTCGGCCAGGCGCCGTGCATTGAGGCCATCGACCACCTGGCGCAGGCGCGCCCCTTGCTCGCTCAGGCGCCGGCGCAGGACCTCGTAGGCGCCGCCACGGGCGACGGCCTGATCAACCTGGCCCTGTGCGCGGCCCTGCTCGGGCGTCTCGGGAGCGATGTGCGGATCGGACATGGTGCAGCGGTTCCTTGCGTCAGGCGGGCCAGCGGCCGCGTACCGATGCGCGGCCTAGCGGGATCACGGCGACACGCATCCACTCTGGTGCGTGGTCATCACCCGCGCGATCAGGCGTTGTCCAGCGAGACGCCGTGCGCAGCGCCCTTATCGGCATCGCCAACGCCGTTGCCCAGGGAACGCGCCGGTGCCCCGGGACGCTGCACCCCCAGGTAACGCTGCATCAGGTCCTGCACGATTGGGCTCTTGTCGGCCAGTCCCTCGATCGACTTGCCCAGCGAGACGGCCTTGATGAGGTTGTCGAACATGCCGCCATCGCCGCCCACCAGGTCGATGTCGGCGTTGCGCAGCGCGGTGGCGATGACCTCGGCGTTTTCCTTGGACACTTCGCGACCGGCGTCGATGGACGCCAGGGCCTGCTTGAGGCTGGTGTCCAGCATCATGCGGAACTCCTCGTGGCCGCGCGCGGTGTCGCTGAGCGAGCCGATGGCCTCGAACTTGCGGGTCAGGCCCTGGGCCTCGGCGAAGAGCTTCTTCTCCACCACGCTGGCCTCGGCCAGGCCCAGCGATTCGGTGGCGCTGGCCTTGGCCTTGCCCATCTGCTCCTCGCCCTGCGCCCGGGCTTCCAGGGTCTGCGCCAGCACGCGTGCCTCGGTGGTGCCCTGCTTGAGGTTGGCCTCGGCCTTGGCCTCGATCACGCGCGCCTCGGCCACGCCGACCTTCTCGATGGCCAGTGCGGAGGCCTCCTTGACCTGGGCGTCGGCCAGACCGGGGGCGGCCTGCTCGGCGCGGATGCCGTCGGCCAGGACCTTCTTGGCCTCGGCCTGGCGGCCGGCGGCTTCGAACTCGGCCTGGGCCAGAGTGGTCAGCTCCACGGCACGATGCTTGGCCGCCGTCTCGCGGGCCTGCGCTTCCTTGACCTGGCGCACCAGCAGCTCCTGCGCCTTGGCTTCGGCTTCCAGGATGGTGACCTGCTTCTGGCGGTCGGCCTCGGAGACCTCGCGCACCTCCTTGATGCGCTCTTCTTCCTGGGCCACGGTCTTGTCGATGGCGATGCGCTCGCGGGTGATGTTGGCCACGTCCATCTTGCCGTTCTCCACGACCTTGTCGCGCTCCACGCCCTGCAGCTGGACCTCGCGATCGGTAGTGACCTGCTCAAGCGCGCGCGCCCGGGCCACGCGCTCGGCCTCGATGGCGACCGCACGCTGGCGGTTCTGCTCGGCGACCTCGACCTCGCGCAGGCGGTTCTGCTCGCGGATGTCGATCAGCTGCTGCGCTTCGATGCGCGCGTTCTCGGCCAGCTGGCGCTGCTCCTCCTGCACCTTGAGCGTCTCGGCCTCCTCGCGCGCGCGGATGGTCTCCACCTCGCGCTTCTGGCGGGCCTCGGCCTCGGCCTGCTGCCGCTCCAGCGCCAGGGTCGCTTCGCGCGCCTCGACGTTCTTTTTGGTGATGGCCAGGCGCTCGTTCTGCTCCAGCTCGTTCGTCACCACGTTCTGCGCAGCGGTCAGCTCGGTGATCTTGCGGATGCCCTCGGCGTCCAGGATGTTGTACGGATCCAGCAGCGCCTTGGGTGTCTGCTCCAGGTAATCGATGGCCACGTCTTCGAGCACATAGCCGTTGAGGTCGTTGCCGATCACCGCGACGATCTCATCGCGGAACTCCTGGCGCTTCTCGAACAGTTCGGTGAAGTCGAACTTCTTGCCGACCGTCTTGAGCGCCTCGGAGAACTTGGCGTTGAACAGCTCATCGACCGCGTCCTTGTCCGAGGCCCGGTCGGCACCGATGGCCTTGGCCACTCGCAGCACGTCGGCCTGGGTCTCGTTGACGCGCAGGTAGAAGGCCACGGCGATGTCCGCGCGCATGTTGTCACGGCAGATCAGGCCTTCCTTGCCACGGCGGTCCACCTGCAGGGTGATCAGGCTGATCTGCATCTGCTCGGCGCGATAGAGCACCGGAATGATGAGCGCGCCGGTGAAATGCACCTTGGGCGTGGCGCTCATGTCATTGACGATCAGGGCCACGCCCTGGTCGACCTTGCGGTAGAAGGCCTTGAACAGGCCGGCGATGCCCAGCAGCAGCACCAGCAGGATGCCGACGCCGATCACGAACGGGGCAAGGGTGGCAAAACTCATCTGGTACTTCTCCTCAGGGCAGATGCCGCGTATCCGACGCAGCAGGCAACAGCGCGTCCGACTCACGGACGACGTGGTAATGGTTGTGGGTGGCGTCGTAGTCCACCAGCAGCACACGGTCTCCCCGTGCGAGTTCCTGGCCGGGCGCGGTGCGCACCTGCAGCAGCAGGCCGGCACCACCGTCATCGACGCTGGCGCGACCGGACGCCGCATCGACGCGCGGCGACACCACCACGCCGGCGCGACCGAGGGTGGCGGCCTGCTCGACGGGACGCAGCTTGAGCAACAGGCGCCGGATCGGCCGCAGCACCAGGGCGCTGGCAGCCACGCCCGGGATCAGCGCCGCCAGCGCGAGCAGCGCCCCCAGCCCCCAGCGCAGCGCGGGACCGACATGCTGGAGGAAGAACAGGTGGCCAAAATAGGTGACCGTCCAGCCAAAGAAGGCGACCAGCGCCACCACCAGCATCACCGGCGCGCCGCCCAGGCCCAGGCGGGCGAACATCCCCGAGACGCCATGCAGCGCGTGGTCGCCATCCAGATGGAGGTCGGCGTGATGCACATCGCCGCCGTGCAGGCCATCGGCATCGACGATGCCCGTGGCGGCCAGCAGCCAGTACGCGACCGAGAAGCCCAGCACTATGCTGTACGGCAACGTGGGCCAGCTCAACGCGACAGACAGAAACTCCAACATTCCTTCGATTCCCCTGCCCCGCGCGGTTCGCGCCACGCGTGGTGTCCTGCGTGCCTTCCCCGAGCGACCCCTTGTCGCTGCGCCAGCCTGGCGCGACACGTCCCCGATTATTCCAGCCGATGGGCAGCGGTGGCAACGCGCGGCACGCGACCTCAGCCGGCATCGGCCTCGCGCACGGCCTGCACGAAGCGCTGCATCGCCTCCGGGTCCTTGTGGCCAGGGGCCGACTCGATGCCGCTGGCGACATCCACGCCCCAAGGGCGCGCACTGCGCACCGCGTTGCCGACGGTGTCGGCGGTCAGGCCGCCGGCCAGCAGGCAGGGGCGCCCGGCCGCGCGCGGGTAGCGCGCCCAGTCGAAGGTCTTGCCGCTGCCACCGGTGCCTCCGGGCACATGGCTGTCGAGCACGAAACCCCACGCCGAGGGGTAGGCCTGCATGGCGGCCTCCGCCTGCAGCGTCCCGCCCATCGGCAGGGCCTTGAGGAAAGGCACCCCGGACGCCGCGGCAAAACCGTCGGACTCGCCACCATGGAACTGCAGCAGGTCCGGGCGGACGTGTTCGACGATCGCCGCGACCTCCTCCACGCCCGGATCCATGACCAGCGCGACCGCGCCGATGCTGTCGGGAATCAGCGCGCGTAGTTCGCACGCCTGCTCGATCGAAAGCCTGCGCGGGCTGCGCGCGAAGATCAGGCCGATGTAGTCCACGCCCAGTTCCACCGCCAGGCGCACGTCCTGGGGACGGGTCATGCCGCAAAACTTGATGCGCGTCTGCATGGGAAACCTGGCGGTCAGCGGGTCGCCAGTCTAAGCGGGCAGCGCACCACCTCGCTCAGCCGGCGAGCGTGACTTCCACCGGCAGGCCCCAGTGCGCCTCGTACAGCGGGCCAACAAAGACCAGTCCCTGCGGGGGTGCAGTCGGGCCGGCCACGGTGCGGTCGCGGCCGGCGAGCAGGCGCGCGATCCAGCCTTCCGGCTGCTCGCCGCGCCCGACGACCAGCAGCGAGCCGACGATGTTGCGCACCATGTGATGCAGAAACGCATTGGCCTGTACCTCGACGATCACCTGTTCGCCCTGGCGGGTGACCTGGATGGCCTGCAGTTCGCGCATCGGGTGCCGGGCCTGGCAGTGCACGGTGCGGAACGCGGAGAAGTCGTTCTCGCCCAGCAGCGCCTGTGCGGCCCGGTGCATCGCCTCGGCATCCAGCGGCAGGCGCTCCCAGGACAGCAACTGGCGCCCGAGCGCCGGACGCACGGGGCGGTTCAACAGCACGTAGCGATAGCGCCGCGCGCGCGCGGAAAAGCGCGCGTGGAAATCAGGGGCCACCGGCCTGCACCAGCGCACGCAGATCGAGGGTGGCAGGTTGGCGGTGGCGCCCAGGGTCCAGCCGCGCGGGGTGCGCTCGACGTCGGTTTCGAAGTGCACGACCTGGCACTGGCCGTGCACGCCGGCATCGGTGCGTCCGGCGCAGACCGTGTCGATCGGCGCGTTGGCCACGGTCGACAGGGCGGCTTCCAGCGTGGACTGCACGCTGGGTGTATGCACCGGCGCACCAGGCTTCTCCAGCCGCTGCCAGCCCTGGAAGTCGCCGCCGTCGTACTCGACGCCAAGCGCGTAACGCATCCCGTGCGGCCCCTGCTGCGGGCTCAGCCCAGCTCGTTCAGGAGCTGGGCGGCTTCGGCAGCGGCCTGCGGATCGTCCCCGGCGGCCACCTGGCCCAGCAGGGCACGCGCGGCTTCGGTATCGCCCAGGTCGAGGTAGGCGATGGCCAGTTCCAGACGCTCGCGCCCGCCTGCGGACGGCGCGGCGGCGGGCGTGGACGCGGGCGTCGGCGTCTGGACGGGCGTTACGGCCGGTGCCACCTCGGCTTCCGTAACCGGCGCCTCGGCGGGCGATGGCGATGACGATGACGATGACGATGGCGCCGATGCCGATGCCGATGCCGATGCCGGCACAATCTGCGCCAGCGTCGGTTGCGGGGCATTGGGCGTGTGCCAGGTCGGCTTGGCCGTCGGACTCATCCAGGTCGGAGTAACGGCCGGCGCAGGCGACGCGTCGTGGGACGCGACCGGAGTCGGGTCGACATAGTTCGGGGTGTAGCGCGGGGCCGGCGTCGGGTCAGGTGCGATCGGGGCGTCCGCCGCCTCGCCCGCTACCGACGCCTCGACTTCCTCGCGCGGCGGCGGCGTGACCGGGGCTGGCGCCACCAGCGGCCCCTTGTAGACCGGCACCGGACGCGGCCCGCTCCGGCGGCGCAGGAGCACCCAGGCGGCCAGGCCGACGATCACCAGGGCCAGGCCCAGCCACAGCCAGACCGGCACCCCAGGCTGCGCGCCCTGCCCCAGGCGCTGCTGGGCGGCGGCCAGGTCGCTGTCCTTCATCGCCAGCAGCTGCGCCTGTTGGCTCTTGAGCTTTTCCAGTTCGGCCACCTGGGCCTTGAGCTCCTGGACCTCGGCATTGCGCGCGGCCAGGTCCTCGCGGGTCTGCCGCAGTTGTTCGTTCGCCAGCATGTCGCCCTCGCCTCCGGCATCGGTGCCGGATGTGGTTCCTGCACGCTGCGCGGCGTCGGCCGCCGGCGGTGCGATTTCAAGTCGTGCATCGGCCACCTTGGGCGCCGTCCCCGAGGCCGGCGCCGGCGGCTCGGCCAGCGCGTTCGCCGGCTGCGGGATCGGCTGGCGCGCCTGGCGCCAGTCGGACACCTGCTGCCGGACCATCGCCGCGGCCTGGGCCGCGGCCAGGGCCTGGATCTGTTCGGCCTGCGGCACCCGCAACACCGCGCCACTGCGCACGCGATTGATGTTGCCGCCGATGAAGGCCTCGGGATTGGCCTGCAGCAAGGCCATCATCGTCTGGTCCAGGGTGCCGCCCTGCGCCAGCCCGCGCGCGATCTGCGACAGGGCCTGGCCTTGGCGCACGGTGACCGTCTCCGGAACGCTGCCGGACACCGGCGCTGCGGCAGGTGCAGACGCAGCGGACGGCCTAGGCGGCGGAAGCGCGTTAGATGCGGTCGTGCTTTCAGGCGCCGGCGCATCCTGCACGGGCGCCGGTGCAGGCGTCGGACGCTGGATCCGGCTGGAAGGCGCCGGCGTGGGCGCCTGGATCGTTGGCTGCCCCGCGGCCGCCACCGAACCGGGCGCACCGACCAGCGCGGAATACTCGCGGACCAGGCGGCCCTGGCCCCAGTCCACCTCGATCAGGAAGCTGACTGCCGGCGTCTGCACCGGGTCCTGGCTGGTCACCCGGATGACCGGCTTGCCGTCGTCGGACAGCGCCACGGCGAAGTCCAGTTGGCTGACCAGCCCGGACGGACGTTGCAGGCCCACCCGCTCGAAGATCACCGGCGAGGCCAGCCGCGCACGCAGCTGGTCCAGTTCGCCCGGGGCGCTGGAGATCACCGGAATCTCGGCCACGAGCGGCTCGCCAGGCTTGGACTTCACCCGGATCTCGCCCAGGCCCAGGGCCATGGCGGCGCCACTGATGGCCAGCAATGCAACGGCCAACGCCGCCCGCGCGACGGGTTTGAATCGAGCCAGTTTCAAGAACGTCCCCTGCGATTTCACGCCGCGACTATAGCGGTACAGGCCCGGGAGGTTGAAATCCCGGGCCCAGGACACGGACCGATCCACCGCTGTGAACGGACGTCCCGATCCCCGCCCGGCCACGACCGGCGCGACCACCGCGCGTGGCGATCGGCACGGCCGTGGCGGGTCTTTCAGCCGCCTGCGGCGACCAGTTCGGCCAGCTGCACCGCGTTGAGCGCGGCGCCCTTGCGGATGTTGTCGGCCACCACCCACAGGTTGATCGCGCTGGGGTGCGAGAAGTCCTCGCGGATGCGGCCGACGAAGACCGGGTCCTGGCCCGAGGCATGGGTCACCGGGGTCGGATAGCCGCCCGCCTTGTGCTCGTCGACCACTTCCACGCCCGGCGCGGCGGCCAGCAGGGCGCGCGCCGCCTCCGGAGTGAGCTTCTTCCTGGTCTCGACGTTGACCGCCTCGGAGTGCCCGTAGAACACCGGCACGCGCACGGCGGTCGGGTTCACCAGGATGCTCTTGTCCTCCAGGATCTTCTGGGTCTCCCAGACCAGCTTCATCTCTTCCTTGGTGTAGCCGTTGGGCTGGAAGTCGTCGATGTGCGGGATCAGGTTGAAGGCGATCTGGGCCTGGAACTTCTGCGGCTCGATCTCCTGGAAGGCCAGCAGCTGCGCGGTCTGCTTGCCCAGCTCTTCCATGCCCGAGCGCCCGGCGCCGGACACCGACTGGTAGGTGGCCACGTTGACGCGGGTGATGCCGTATTCGCGGTGGATCGGGGCCAGCACCGGCATCAGCTGCATGGTCGAGCAGTTGGGATTGGCGATGATGCCGCGCGGGCGGTGCTTGGCCGCATGCGGATTGACCTCGGACACCACCAGCGGCACGTCGTCGTCGTAGCGGAAGGTCGAGGAGTTGTCGATGACCACCGCACCGGCGGCGGCAAACTTGGGCGCGTATTCCTTGGACACCCCGCCACCGGCGGAGAAGAGTGCGATGTCCACGCCGGTCGGGTCGAAGGTGGCCAGGTCGAGCACGTCGACCTTCTGGCCCTTGAAATCGACCGTGCCGCCGGCCGAACGCGCCGAGGCCAGGGCGATCAGCTTGCCGACCGGGAAGTCGCGCTCGGCCAGGATGGACAGCATGGTCTCGCCGACGGCGCCGGTGGCGCCCACGACGGCGACGGTGAAGGTGCGGGTTGCGTTGCTCATGAGGGTGTCTTCTTGGAAAGGTTTGATCGGGGGAAACGGGACGCGACGGACCTGGAGCCTTGGGTTCGGGGAACCTCACCGGCGTTGCGTACGCGGCAGGTTCCCTATCGTTTGATCGTGGTGGTTTTGGTGTCGCCCGCAGTCGCGCCGCCGGCATTGGCGGCGTCGAGCGCATCGGCGTTGACCAGGCACGGCGGGCGGCCGGCATCCGGGCCGAACCCCAGCGCGGCCAGCAAGTTGTCCACGGCCAGTTGCACCATGGCCCGACGGGTGGCCAGGCTGGCGCTGCCGATATGCGGGGTCAGCACGACGTTCTTGAGCGCCAGCAGCTCTGGGCGCACCGTGGGCTCGCCTTCGAACACATCCAGCCCGGCGCCGGCCAGGCGGCCGTTGGCCAGGGCGTCGGCCAGCGCCACTTCGTCGACCAGGCCGCCGCGGGCGATGTTCACCAGCGTGGCGGTCGGCTTCATCTTCGCCAGCGCGCCGGCATCGATGAGGTGATGCGCGGCCGGCGTGTAGGGCACGACCAGCACCAGGTGATCGCTACCGCTCAGCAGGTCGTCGAAGGACACGTAGGACGCGCCGAGTTCGGCTTCGACCTTGGCGTCCAGCGGCGAGCGGTTGTGGTACAGCACACGCATGCCAAAGCCGCGGGCGCGGCGCGCGATGGCCTGGCCGATGCGACCCAGCCCCAGGATGCCCAGCGTGCTGCCGTGCAAATCGGCACCCAGCAGGTTGGTGAACGACCAAGTGTTCCACTGCCCGGCGCGCAGAAAGGCTTCGGCCTCGGTGATGCGGCGGGCCGTGGCCATCAGCAGGGCGAAGCCGAGGTCGGCCGTGGTCTCGGTCAGCACGTCGGGCGTATTGGTCGCCGCGATGCCGGCCGCGCCCAACGCCGCGGTGTCCAGGTTGTTGTAGCCGACGCCGACATTGGCGACCGCGCGCAGTCGCGGTGCGCGGGCGATCTCCGCCGCGCCGATGCGCTCGTTGAGCGTGACCAGCGCCCCCTCCAGCGAGGCCAGCTTTTCGGCCAGGTCCGTCGAGGTGTAGCGGGTGACGGCCTGGGTGGTCTCCACGTCGCAATGCGCCCGCAGCTGGTCGACGATGTCGTCGAACAGCGGCTGGCTCACCCAGACGCGGGGCCGCGATTCAGCCATCGATCCGTCCGGGGACGCGTGGTGACACCTCACCGACGTCGCCGCATTGCGCGCGATGGCGCAGCGCCTGGTCCATCAGCACCAGCGCCATCATCGCTTCGGCGATGGGCGTGGCGCGGATGCCCACGCAGGGGTCATGGCGGCCGGTGGTGATGACGTCCACCACGTTGCCGTCCACGTCCACCGTGGCGCCCGGCAGGCGCAGGCTGGAGGTGGGCTTGAGCACGATCGAGGCGACGACCTGCTGGCCGGTGGAAATGCCGCCGAGGATGCCGCCGGCATGGTTGGACGCGAAGCCATGCGGCGTCATCAGGTCACGATGCTCGGTGCCCTTCTGCGCCGCACTGGCGAAGCCGTCGCCGATCTCCACGCCCTTGACCGCGTTGATGCTCATCAGGGCCGCGGCCAGCTCGCCGTCGAGCTTGCCGTAGATCGGCTCGCCCCAGCCCGGCGGCACGCCGTCGGCCACCACGTCCACGCGCGCGCCGACCGAATCGCCGGACTTGCGCAGTGCGTCCATGTAGGTTTCCAGGTCCTCGACCTGTGGCGCATGCGGCCAGAAGAACGGGTTGTCCTCCACTGCGCTCCAGTCGAAACCGGCCGGCCTGATCTCGCCCAACTGCGACAGGAAGCCGCGCACGGTCACACCGTAGCGCTGGGCCAGCCACTTCTTGGCGATCACCCCGGCGGCCACGCGCATGGTGGTCTCGCGCGCGGAGCTGCGCCCGCCGCCGCGCGGGTCGCGGATGCCGTACTTCTGCCAGTAGCTGTAGTCGGCATGGCCCGGGCGGAACTGCGCGGCGATGTTCGCGTAGTCCTTGCTGCGCTGGTCGGTGTTGCGGATCAGCAGGCCGATCGGCGTGCCGGTGGTGCGGCCTTCATAGACGCCGGAAAGGATCTCGACCTCGTCTGCCTCGCGCCGGGCAGAGGTATGGCGGCTCTTGCCGGTGGCACGGCGCTGCAGGTCGTGCGCGAATTCCTCGGCGCTGAGTTCCAGCCCCGGCGGGCAGCCATCGACCACGCAGCCAATCGCCGGCCCATGCGATTCGCCGAAAGTGGTGACGGTCAGCAGCTTGCCGAAGCTGTTGGAACTCATCGCGCCGGACCGCCCGTAGCGCCGAGCTTGCTCGGCTGCTTCTGGCTTTGAATACCGGCCCAGCCGAGCATGTTCGGCGCTACGGCGACGGCGGCGATGTTGTTCTTCATCGCTGCGCCGCCAATTCGGTGATCCGTGCGCTGTGCGCGATCAGTTCGCGGCATTCGACCGCGAAGATGCCCATCTGCCCGACCTTGAACTCGATCCAGGCGAAGTCCACTTCCGGCAACAGTCGGATCAGATGCTGCTCGGACTCACCGACCTCGCAGATCAGCAAGCCGTCCTCGGACAGGTGGATCGGCGCATCACGCAGGATCTTCAGCACCAGATCCAGGCCATCGTCGCCGGCGCGCAGGCCCAGCTCGGGCTCGTAGGCGTATTCGCGCGGCAGCGCATCGGTCTCGTCGTTGGTGACGTAGGGCGGATTGGTGACGATCAGATCGTAGTGGCGCCCGGACAGCCCGGCGAACAGGTCGGACTTCACCAGCTCGACGTTGTCGGCCAGCAGGCGCTGCTTGTTTTCCGCGGCCAGGGCCAGGGCGTCGTCACTGATGTCAGCGCCATCCACCTGCCAGTCCGGGTTGTAATGCCCCATCGCAATGGCGATGCAGCCAGACCCGGTGCACAGGTCCAGCGCGCGATGCACGTCGCGCCCGCCCAGCCACGGCTCGAAGCCGGAGACGATCAGTTCGGCGATGGGCGAACGCGGCACCAGCGCACGCGTGTCGGACTTGAAGCTCAGGCCGGCGAACCAGGCCTCGCCGCTCAGGTAGGCCACCGGCACACGCTCGACCACGCGGCGCTCGATCAGCGCCAGGACGGCCTGCTTCTCTTCCGGCAGCAGACGCGCCTGGCCATAGGCGGGACCGAGGTCCGGCGGCAGGTGCAGCGTGTGCAGGACCAGGGCGGTGGCCTCGTCCAGCGCGTTGTCGTGGCTGTGCCCGAAGGTCAACCCGGCCGCGTTGAAGCGGCTGGCGCCGTAGCGGATCAGGTCGATGATGGTATGCAGGGCGTCGGCTGCGCTGGCAGTCATGGACAACAACGGATGAAGGCGGCCGCCGATTATAGAGGGACGGCCCGGTATCATGGCCCTTCGTTGCACGGGAAACGGAAAATGGGTAAACGCAGCTTCGGCGTTCTGATTTTGATCGTGGCGGCCGGCATTCTCGGCGTGCTGGCGGCCAACAAGTTGCTCGCACCGTCCAAGGACGGCGATGCCCGGTGGCCGGCCACCCAGGCGGTCACCCTGCTGCCCCGCCCGCGCGTCCTGCCGGAATTCTCCCTGCGCCAGGCCGACGGCACCCAGCTCACCCAGGGCGAGCTACGCGGCCACTGGACCCTGGTGTTTTTGGGCTTCACCTTCTGCCCGGACGTGTGCCCGACCACCCTGGCGCAGCTGGCCCAGGCGCAGAAGCAGTGGGCCGCCCTGCCCGACAGCATCCGCCCGAGGCTGTTGTTTGTCTCGATCGACCCCGAGCGCGACACGCCGACCAAGGTGGGCGAATATGCGCATGCGTTTCATCCCGACACGCTGGCCGCCACGGCCGATGTTCCGGCACTGGAAGCGTTCGCCAAGTCGCTGAGCCTGGTCTTCGTCAAGGTCCCGGGCGAGCATTTCAAACAGAACCCGCAGGATTATTCGATGGACCACTCCGCCCAGATCGTCGTGCTCGACCCGCAGGGGCGCATGGCAGGCTTGATCCAGCCGCCCTTCGACCCGGCCGCCATCGGCGCGGACATGCTCAAGCTGACCGAGGCCATGCCCAAGTGAGCCTGGTCACCACCCTCACCTACGCCTTGCCGCATCGGGTCCTGTCCTCGCTGGCGCGAAAATTGGCGTACTCGGACAACCCGGCGATCAAGCAGAAGATCATCGATACGGTGGTGGCCAAGTTCAACGTGAACCTGGCCGAGGCCGCCCAACCCGATCCGACCGCCTATCCCACGTTCAATGCGTTCTTCACCCGGGCGCTGAAGCCCGGCGCGCGCATGCCCGACCCGGACCGCCGCAGCCTGCTGATGCCGGCCGACGGTCATATCAGCCAGTGCGGGCCGATCGAGTCGGGCCGCATTTTCCAGGCCAAGGGCAAGCACTTCACCGCCGCTGCGCTGCTGGGCAGCGAGGCCGATGCGGCGCCTTTCGAGCATGGCGTGTACGCCACGGTGTACCTGTCGCCCCGCGACTATCACCGCGTGCACATGCCCTGGACCGGCACCTTGCGCGAAACGGTGCACGTGCCCGGGCGGCTGTTCAGCGTGGGCACCGATGCGGTGGCCAACGTGCAGGGACTGTTCGCCCGCAACGAGCGGCTGGTGTGCCACTTCGACACCGATTTCGGCCCCATGGCCTGCGTGATGGTCGGCGCGATGCTGGTCTCCGGCGTGGAGACGGTCTGGAGTGGCGTGGAGATTCCCGAGTACGCGACCAGGATCACCCGCAAGGACTATCGCGGCCAGGGCATCGTGCTGGAACGCTTTGGCGAGATGGCCCGCTTCAACTATGGCTCGACGGTGATCGTGCTGCTGCCACCGGGCGTGGCCGAACTGGCCCCGGGCCTGGGTGCCGAGTCCCCGGTACGCCTGGGCCAGGCCCTGGCACGGTTGATGTAGCGCGGAGCTTGCTCCGCTGCACTCACGTCGAATCGAAGGCCCGCCGTAGAGCGGAGCTTGCTCCGCTGCGCTCCGGACAGGTTGTCAGAAAGCCCCAGCGGAGCAAGCTCCGCTCTACGGTTTGGTCGCGGGCGGCAGCGTGGTCGTGGACATTGGGTTCGCCGCGGGCGTCGCTACGCCGCGTATGGCTGCGCCATGCGATCCAGCGCCGCGCGGCCCAGGCGCTCGCCGCTGATCCGGCCCCAGACCTGCGAGAACACCTCGCTGGCCTCGCGCTCGCTCAGGCACTGGGCCTGGACCGCCGCGGACAGCGCATAGCGCGCCTGGGCCCGATCCGAATCCCAGCCAGGATGGTTGATGTAGATGTCGTAGACCGCGCCGATCACCGGCCAATAGAAGGCGAAGCCGCGCGTAGCCGCCGCGCCCGGCAGGTTGTGATACCAGTCCTGCCAGTAATCCTGCTCGGCCTCGATGTCGATGAAGACGCGCGGTAGCCGCGTGCTGATACATGCGTTCATGGCCTGGTCCTGACGTATCAAGCGACCCCTGTTGCGGAATTGTGCCCGCCCTGCATTGCAGATTCTTGAAGCCGGATGCCGTTTGTCGGCGCGTCAGGCCCTGAATCGCGCCGCCGTTCCACGAAAGCGGTTACACGCATCGCTGCCCGCTTTGGACATGCAGACGATGGAACAGCTGTGCGACTCAGGCCCGCGCCAGGCGCGCGCGGCGGCGCGCGGCCTTCTTCTCGCGACGGCGGGCACGCCAGTTGCGCCAGTGCTGCTGCAGGCAGGAGAAGATCACGTACAGCGCCGGCGTGCTCAGCAGGGTCAGGCTCTGCGAGAACAGCAGGCCCCCGATCATCGCGATGCCCAGGGGACGGCGCAGCTCCGAGCCCTCGCCCAGGCCCACGGCGATCGGCACGGCGGCCAGCAACGCCACCATGGTGGTCATCATGATCGGGCGGAAACGCACGATCGAGGCCTCGCGCGCGGCCTGCAGCGGGGTCAGCCCGTGCTCGCGCTGGGCCACCAGGGCGAAGTCGATCATCATGATCGCGTTCTTCTTGACGATGCCGATCAGCAGCACCAGCGCGATCATCGAGATCACCGACAGCTCGGTGTTGGTCACCACCAGGGCCAGCAATGCGCCCACGCCTGCGGCCGGCAGCGTGGACAGGATGGTCACCGGGTGGACCAGGTTCTCGTAGAGCATGCCCAGCACGATGTAGACGGTCAGGATCGCCGCCAGCACCAGCAAGCCCATCGAATTGGGGCTCAGGTCGCGCTGCCAGCCGCCGCCTTCGCTGATCTTGATATCGCCCGGCATGCGCATGCCATCCACGACCGACTTGATGATCGCGCTGGCTTCGCCCGTGCTCACGCCAGGCGCCAGGTTGTAGCTCAGATCCATCGTCGTGTACTGGTTGAGGTGACGCACCTGCGAGGGCGCCAGCCCGTCGACCTGATGGGCCACCGCACTCAGCGGCACCATCTCGCCGCTGCGGCTCTTGAGCATCACCGTCTCGAGCTGGGCGGGCGTGGCGGTCTGGTTGGGCAACGCGTTGACCACCACCGAGTACTGGTTGAGCTCGGAATAGATCGTGGAGACCGAGCGCTGGCCGAAGGCGCCGTAGAGCGCCCCGTCGATGGCACCGATCGAAATGCCCAGCCGCGCGGCTTTCTCACGGTCGATGACGATGTTCTGGCGCAGGCCGCCTTCTTCCACATCGCTGCCGACGTCGCGGAACTTGGGGTTCTTCTTCAACTGGGCCACGACCTTGGGCAGCCAGGTCTGCAGTTCGGCCAGGTCGTTGCCCTGCAGCGAGACCTGATACTGCGCGCCCTGATCGCCGCCGCCGCCATCGCTGGGCAGGTCCTGCACCGCACGCAGGCGCAGTTCCAGGTCCGGGTAGCGATCGGCCTTGGCGCTGAGCCGCGCCAGGACCTCGGCGGTGGTGGCCTTGCGGCCCTCGTCATGGCGCTTGAGCTCGATGTTGAACTGCGCGCTGGAGCCCTGGCGACCACTGCCCAGGCGCACGCCGACGATCTTCACCGCCGGGTCGGCCAGCAGCATGTCGGTGATGCGCTCCTGGCGCGCGCGCATGTCCTCGAAGGACACCGTCGCACTGGACTGCGCCCGGCCCCAGATCAGGCCGGTGTCCTGCGGCGGGAAGCTGCCGGACTTGACCTTGCCGAACAGGAAGATGGTCAGGCCGATCAGGATCAGCGGGGTCAGCGACAGCAGCAGGGCATGGCGCAGGCTGAAATCCAGGCAGGCGGTATATACGCGCAGCATGCCGCGGTGCCCGGCCTCGATCACGCGGCCAATGCGCGATTCTGACGCTTCGGCCGCATGCGGCTGCAGGAAGCGGCTGCACAGCGTCGGTGTGAGGGTCAGCGAGATGATCGCCGACACCGCGATGGCCGCGACCAGGGTCACGGTGAACTCGCGGAAGAACGCACCGATCATTCCCGAGGCGAACAGCACCGGGATGAACACCGCGATCAGCGAGGCAGTGATCGAGACGATGGTGAAGCCGATCTCGCGCGAACCGGCGATGGCCGCCTCCATCCGCGACATGCCCTCGTCCAGGTGGCGCATGATGTTCTCGATGACCACGATCGCATCATCCACCACGAAGCCGATCGCGATCACCAGGGCCAGCAGGCTCAGGTTGTTGAGTGTGTAGCCCAGCGCGTACATCACCACCGCCGAGCCGGCCAGCGACAGGGGCACGGTCACCGTGGCGATGAGCGTGGGCGCCAGCCGGCGCAGGAACAGCGCCATCACCAGCACCACCATCGCTAGGCTGATCAGCAAGGTGATCTCCACCTCGTGCAGCGAGGCACGGATGGTCGGGGTGCGGTCGTAATACGGGGTCAGGGTGGTGCCCTGCGGCAGGTACTCGCGCAGCATCGGCACCTGCGCGCGGATCCGGTCGACGGTGGCCACCACGTTGGCGCCGCTGCGGATGTAGACGTACATCACCACCGCGGGCTTCTTGTTGAACCAGGCTGCCTGGTAGGCGTCCTGCTGCCCGTCGTAGACCTTGGCCACGTCCTTGAGCCGCACGATCACGCCATTCTGGCTGGAGATGCCCAGGTTGGCGAAGTCGGCCGCCTTGCGTACCGAGTCGTTGACCATGATCGCCATGGTCGACTTGCCGTCGGACAGGAAGCCGGTCGGCGAGAGCACGTTGGCCGCGCGCATGGCGTTGCGCAGATCGTCCGGCGACAGCCCCATGGCGTTGAGCGCGCGCAGGTTGACGTCCACGCGCACCGCGGGCGTGGAGGCACCGGCGATATCCACCGAGGACACGCCGCTGACCTGACGCAGCCGCTGGGCCAGCAGTGAATCGGCCAGGTTGTACAGGTCGGCCGCCGACTGGGTGTCGGAGGTCAGCGCCATGGCGATCAGCGGGTCGTCGTTGGGATTGGCTTTCTGAAAGCCCGGCGTGCCCATGCCCGAAGGCAGGTCCGCGCTGGCCGCGCTGAGCGCGGCGGCCACGTCCTGCGCGGCCGAGTCCACATTGCGGCTGGAGTTGAAGCTCAGGAAGACCAGGGAACGTCCCTCGGAGCTGTTGGAGCGCATCGAGTCCACGCCGGGCACCTGCCCCAGGCGCCGTTCCAGCGGCGCGGTCACGGTCGAGGCCATGGTGCTGGCATCGGCGCCGGACTGGCTGGCCTGGACGAAGATGAAGGGGATCTCCAGCGTCGGCAGCGCCGCCACGCCCAGGCGCAGGTAGCACATCAGCCCGATGACGAACAGGCCGGCCGCCAGCAGCGAGATGCCGATGGGGCGACGGATGAAAAGAGTCGAGAGGCTGACGCGACGGGTCATGGCGGGGTCAGACGGCACAGGACGCCCAGGCGCCCGTCAGCCGAGCTCCTGGGCCGGGGAGGCGCGCCGCGCCGCACGGGCATCGCGCCAGTGCTGCACGCGTTGGGAGAAGCGTTCCATGTAGAGATAGATCACCGGCGTGGTGTACAGCGTCACCAGTTGCGAGAGCAGCAGGCCGCCCACGATCGACACGCCCAGCGGCTTGCGCAGCTCCGAGCCGATGCCGTCGCCCAGCGCCAGCGGCAATGCGCCCAGCAGCGCGGCGGCGGTGGTCATCATGATCGGCCGGAAGCGCAGCAGGCAGGCGCGGCGGATCGCATCGTGCGCGCTGAGCCCCTCGCGCCGGGCATCGATGGCGAAGTCGATCATCATGATCGCGTTCTTCTTGACGATGCCGATCAGCAGCACGATGCCGACGATGCCGTCCACCGAGAGGCTGAAGCCGCACAGCATCAGCGCCAGCAGCGCGCCCACGCCGGCTGGCGGCAAGGTCGAAATGATGGTGAACGGGTGGATGTAGCTCTCGTACAGCACGCCCAGCACGATGTAGATCACCACCACCGCGGCGATCAGCAGCCACACCACGTCGGACTGGCTGGAGGAATACTCGGCCGCCTTGCCGATGAACTCGGTGCGCACCGTCTCAGGCAGGTCGAGTTGCTCACGCACTTGGTTGATGGCCGCCACGGCCTGGGACAGCGAGTAGCCCTGGGTGACGTTGAAGGAGATGGTCACCGCCGGCAGCTGTTGCTGGTGGCTGATCACCAGCGGCGTGGTGCCGACCCGGGCGGTGGCCAGCGCCGAGAGCGGAATCGCCCCGCCGCTGCCCACGGTGATGCCGGTGTTGGCATTGCCGATACCGGTGGCCGTGGAGGAGTTGGACGAGGTCACCTGGCCCAGCGTGGTCGCATTGGTGCCGGTCAGCGCGCCGCTGCCGTTGCTGGCGATGGCCAGCTTGTTCATCAGCGCGTCCTGGGTGCGGAACTCGGGTGCCACCTCCAGCACCACGCGGTACTGGTTGAGCGCGGTGAAGATCGTGGAGATCTGGCGCTGGCCGTAGGCGTCGTAGAGCGTGTCGTCGATGCTCTGCATCGGCACACCCAGCGCGCTGGCGGTGTCGCGGTTGACGTCGATCATCAGCGCACGTCCGGCGTTGGCCGCGTTGTTGCCCACGTCCGACAACTCCGGACGCTTGCGCAGCGCGGCGGTCAGCCGCTCGGCCTGGGTCTGCAGTTCGTTGGTATCCACGTCCGAGAGCGAGAACTGATACTCGGTCGCCGCCACACGCGTATCCAGGGTCACGTCCTGCACCGGCTTGAGGTACAGCGCGATGCCCGGGATGTGGGCAACGGATTTCTGCAGGCGGGTGAGCACCTCGTCCAGGCCGTCACGGTCCCCGCGCTCCTTGAGCACGATGCTGATCTGGCCCTGGTTGAGCGTGGGATTCATGCTGCCGGCGCCGACGAACGCCGCCACGCCGGTCACCGCCGGATCCTTGCGCAGCGCAGCCGCCACCTCTTGTGTGCGCGACTGCATCTGCTCGAAAGCCACGGTCTGGTCGGCCTGGACCACGCCGGTGATCAGGCCGGTGTCCTGCTCGGGCAGCAGGCCCTTGGGAATCAGGATGTACAGCGCCACGGTCAGGGCCACCGTGGCCAGAGCCACGATCAAGGTCAGCTTCTGCCGCGCCAGGACCCAGTCCAGGGTGCGCTCGTACAGGCCCACGGTGCGCGACCACAGGTTCTGCTTGCCGGCCGCGGCGGTGCGCTCATGCGCGTCGTCGCCCTCGGGCAGCTGGTCTGGCTTGAGCAGATAGGCGCACATCATCGGCGTGAGCGTCAGCGACACCAGCATCGAGATGACCACCGCGATGGACAGCACCCAGGCGAACTCGTGGAACAGTCGCCCGGTCACCCCCGGCATCAGCAGCAGCGGCAGGAACACCGCGACCAGTGAGATGGTCAGCGACAGCACGGTGAAGCCGATCTGGCGCGCGCCCTCCTCGGCCGCTTCCGGCCCCGACTTGCCCTGCTCGATGTAGCGCACGATGTTCTCGATCATCACGATCGCGTCGTCCACCACAAAACCCGTAGCCACCACCAGCGCCATCAGCGACAGGTTGTCCAGCGACATCCCGGCGAAGGCCATCACCCCGAAGGTGCCCACCAGCGACAGCGGCACGGCGATCGACGGGATCACCGTGGCCCACAGCCGGCGCAGGAACACGAAGATCACCGCCACCACCAGGCCGATGGTCAGGATCAGGGTGAACTGGACCTCGTGCACCGAGGCGCGGATGGTCTCGGTGCGATCGGAGAACACGTCCAGCTTGACCTCGGCCGGCAGCACCGTGCGCAGCTGCGGCAGCATGGCGCGGATGGCCGCCACGGTCTGGACGATGTTGGCGCCGGGCTGGCGACGGATCTCCAGCAGCACCGCCTGCTTGCCATCGGCCCAGGCCGAGAGCTGGTCGTTCTCGACCCCGTTGACCACCTTGGCCACGTCCCCCAGCCGCACCGGCGCCCCGTTCTGGTAGCGGATGATGGTCGAGGCGTAGCCGGCGGCGTCCTCGATCTGGTCGTTGGTGCCGATGCTGTAGGACTGGGTGGCTCCGTTGAGCGAGCCCTTGGGCGCATTGACGTTGGCCTGGGTCAGCGCGCTGCGCAGGTTCTCCAGGGTCATGCCCATGTTGGCCAGCATGGCCGGGTTGACCTGGATGCGCACGGCCGGGCGCACGTTGCCGGCAATGGACACCAGGCCCACGCCCGGGACCTGGGACAGGCGCTGGGCCAGGATGGAATCGGCGTAGCGGTTGACCTCGCGCAGCGGCAGCGTGTCGGAGGTCAGTTTGAGGGTGACGATGGCCGCGTCGGCCGGGTTCACCCGGTTGTAGGTGGGCTGGTACGGCAGCCCGCTGGGCAGCGTGGCCTGGCGGATGGCCGACTGCACGTCCTGCGAGGCCACGTCGATGTCGCGGTCCATCGAGAACTGCAGCACGATGGTGGACAGACCAGCCGACGAGTCGGAGGTCATCATCTCCAGCCCGGAGATCTGCCCCAGCTGGCGCTCCAGCGGCGTGGTCACCAGCGAGGCCATCGTCGACGCGCTCGCGCCCGGGTACTGCGTGTTCACCACCAGGCTGGGCGAGTCGATCTCCGGAAGGGCCGAGACCGGCAGGCTGCGATAACCCAGGATGCCAAGCAGCATCACGCCGATCATCAGCAGCGTGGTGGCGATGGGGCGGCGGATGAAGATGCTGGAGAAGCCCAAGGGAAGTCCGTCCTGTCAGATCGTCGTGGCGACCGCGCCTGCGCGGCGACCCCGCCGCGGGCGGCGGCGGGGCATGTGAATCAGCGCGGGCCGCGGCGTCCGCCGCGCTTGTCGCCCTGCATGGCCTGCTGCAGTTCCTGCTCGGTCGGCTCCGGCGGCTCCTGGCCCGGCTTGAGGGCATTGACCTTGGAGCCGGGCTTGAGCCGGAACTGGCCCTCGGTCACGACGCGCTCGCCGGCCTTCAGCCCCTTGGTGACCACGATATGGGTATCGCCCACCTCCACGCCGGTGGTGACGTCGGTCATCTTGACGGTGTTGTCGGCCTGGACCACATAGACGTAGTCGCTGTCCGGGCCACGCTGCACGGCCTGGGTCGGCACCACCAGGCCGCCGTCCAGCATGTCGACCTGCAGGCGCACGTTGACGAACTGCCCCGGCCACAGTACGTGGTCCGCATTGGGGAAGCGTGCGCGCAGGCGGAAGGTGTTGGTGTCCGCGCCGACCTGGTTGTCGACCACGTCCAGCACGCCGTCATCGGCGATCACGTGCTGGTCGGTGCTGTCCAGCGCGGCGACCTTGGCCGCGCCCTTGGCCTGTGCCTGGCGGACCACGGTCAGGTCCTGCGCCGGCAGGCTGAAGGAGGCGTAGATCGGCTCGACCTGGGTGATGGTCACGATCGTGGACCCGGTGCTGACGATGTTGCCCACGTCCACGCCGCGGATGCCGGCGATGCCGTCCAGCGGCGAGACGATATCGGTGTACTGCAGCTGCACCTTGGCCGCTTCCATCGACGCCTCGGCGGCGGCGACGGCGGCCTGGTACTGCGCGACCAGGTTCTTCTGGGTGTCGATGTCGGTGCGCGCGACATAGGGCGCGTACTTGGGATCGGTCAAGCGTGCGTTGGTATCGCGCGCGGTCTGCAGCTGGGCCTGGTTCTGCTTCTTCGATGCGGCGGCCTGGTCGTAGGCGGCCTGCAGCTCGCGTGGGTCGATCTTGGCCAGCAGCTGGCCCTTCTTGACCGGCTGGCCCTCGGTGAAATTCAGGCTCATCAGGCGTCCGCCGGTCTGCGGATTGATCGTCACCGTGTTGAGCGCGGTCACCGTCCCGGTCGCGTTGCGGTACACCGGCACGTTCTGTGTGGTGACCGGCTCGACGGTCACCGGAACCGGCTTGGTGCTGTCCTCGCCGCCCTGCTTGGCTTCTTCTGCCGCATGACGCTTGCCGCAGCCGCGGACTCCCACCAGCACGACCACCAGCACGACGACCGCCCCAAGGGCGATCTTCCATTTACGCGACATGCACTGACTCTCCGTAGGGGACGGTGTTGCTAGGCAACAACCATCAAGATTAGCGTCTGTGAACGCGCGTGCCTGCATGACTGATGACAGGGGCCACGCCGGATCGAGTCGCCTCGTTCAGCCGCCAGCAGGAATCGGACCGTCGGCGAGACGTCATGTACGCGCCGCCCCGCGCGGGTTCAGCCGTCGCAGCTGGTCAGGGTCAGTCGCTGTCCGGGCTTGAGCGCATAGGCCGGGGCTCGCAGTCCATTGGCCTTGGCCAGATCCTTGAGATCGCAGCGGAACCGGTCGGAGATGCCGCCCAGGGTATCGCCACGGGCCACGCGGTAGTGCCGCGCCTGCGCCGCCTTGGGCTTGGCCGCCTTGGGCGCACCGGTCGCCACCGTCGTCGGCACGCCGATCGGCACGCCACTGACATCGCCCACGGCCACACGCGTCGAAGGCGGCGTATCGCGCTTGATGGCCGCGTCCACCGTGGCGGTGACCAGGGTGTGGGCCAGGTCGGCATGCGGTCCCTTGACGCAGTAGCGGCTATACAGGCTGGCCATGCGCACGCTGCCCTGCAGCGTGGTGCCGGCCGGGATCCAGTCATCGGCCTGGTAGCGCGGATTGAGGTTGCGCAGGGCGCGCATGTAGCCCTCGCGCGTGCGGCCGTTGCCCATGCAGATGGTCAGCTCGTAGATCGAGGCGGTGCGTGCCAGCTTGATCGGCGCCGGCGTGGCGTCGATGCGGGGAAAGACCAGGCCGTACTGCTTGGGGTGCAGATACAGCCAGGCCGCGGCGATGACCATGGGCACGTAGTCCTGGGTCTCGGCCGGGAACTGCGCGTACACATCGGCATCCCAGAAGCTCGCGCCGGGGCGGCTGGCGTAGATCCGCCGTGCGCGCCCTTCCCCGCCGTTGTAGGCGGCCAGGGCGAACTCGATGTTGTGGTTCAGCTCGCCCATGCGCTCGTTCATGTAGGCCGCGGCGGCCTCGGTGGCGGCGTACGGATCAAAGCGCGTATCGAACCCGGTCGCATCCATGCCCAGGCCGAAGCGGCTGCCGGTGGACGGCATGAACTGCAACAGCCCCGCTGCGCCGGCACGCGAACTCACATGGGTGCGGCCGTTGGACTCCTTGGCCATGATCCCGAACAGCAGCGCCTCGGGCAGGCCGGTGGCCTGCCAGGCCGGCAGCATCTCCGGGCGCATGTTCTGGTAATTCTCGTAGCTGTCGATCAGCGCACCGCGCATGTCGGTGAGCCAGCGCCGGATCCCGGCCTGCACTGCAGGATTGAATTCGACCATCGTGTCGAAGGGATGACGCCCGTCGTCCAGCAGGCGCGCGGTCCGGGTCGAGTCGGGCACCTCCGAGCTGGCCGGCACGCTGTGGTCCTGGCCATCGTCCAGCGGATCGGTGCTGTCGCTCTCGCCGACCAGGTCATCGCCGGACACGTCGGAGGCGACGTCCACCTGCTCCTTGAGCAGGCGCTTGTAGGTGGCCAGCAGCGTGTGCATCTGGCAGCCCTTCTGCTTGGCGCAGGCGTCCAGGGTGTCTTCCATGTCCTCCAGGGCCGCATCGCTTTCGGCCTGACCCTTCGGGTCGGCGTTGGAAGTCAGGACCAGCGCGGCGTTGTAGCGCTTCTCGGCGGCCTGCATCTGCTGGGCCAGCGCCTCGGCCGCCGCCTTGTCCCGGGAGGAAATCCGCGCAAGGGCCGGTGACGCCAGGAAAGACAGGGTCAGGACGGCGAACAACGGCACGGCACGGAACGGGAAGGACATCAGGCACACACGGACGCAAAGCGGTCCGGCAGGGTAGCTGCGCACGCGCGCAGGCGGCAAGGTCGTCGGTCATGCGTGGGACATCCTTGGCCCTGCGGCGGACCGGTAAGGACAACTGCGCCTAGAATCGGCCCGACTCCGCGCGAGAACCTCCATGGACCCGATCCTGCTGGGCAAAGGCATCACCGACGACATCCCGGTCCACCTGCTGCCGAAGTTCGGCAACCGCCACGGCCTGGTCGCCGGGGCCACCGGCACCGGCAAGACCGTGACCTTGATGACCCTGGCCGAAGGCTTCTCGCGCCTGGGCGTGCCGGTGTTCATGGCCGATGTGAAAGGCGACGTAGCGGGCCTGGCATTGCCCGGCGACGGCAGCGAGCGCGTCACCGTGCGCGCCGCGCAGATCGGCATCGACGGCTATGCCCCGGCCGGCGCGCCGACCATCTTCTGGGACCTGTACGGCAAGCTCGGCCACCCGGTGCGCACCACCGTGACCGAGATGGGCCCGACCCTGCTCGGCCGCATCCTGGAACTGAACGACACCCAGGCCGGCGTGCTGGACATCGTGTTCAAGTTGGCCGACGACCGCGGCCTGCTGCTGCTGGACCTGGCCGACCTGCGCGCCCTGCTGGGTCTGGTCGTCGAGGAACGCAAGGAGGTCTCCACCCAGTACGGACTGGTCAGTGCGCAGTCGGTCGGCGCCATCCAGCGCGCCCTGCTGCGGCTGGAGCAGGACGGCGGCGAGGGCTTCTTCGGCGAGCCGGCGTTGGAACTGTCAGACCTGATGCGCGTGGACCCGAATGGTCACGGGGTGATCGGCATCCTGGCCGCCGACCAGCTGGTGCTCAAGCCGCGGCTGTATTCGTCCTTCCTGCTGTGGCTGCTGAGCGAGCTGTTCGAGAACCTGCCCGAGGTCGGCGACCTGGACAAGCCCAAGCTGGTGTTCGTGTTCGACGAGGCGCACCTGCTGTTCGACGACGCCCCGCCGGCATTGCAGCAGCGCATCGAGCAGGTCGTGCGCCTGATCCGATCCAAGGGCGTGGGCGTGTACTTCTGTTCGCAGTTTCCCGACGACGTGCCCGACAACATCCTGGGCCAGTTGGGCAATCGCCTGCAGCACGCGCTGCGCGCCTTCACCCCGCGCGACCAGAAGGCGGTGCGCACGGCGGCCGAGACCTTCGTCCCCAATCCGAAGCTGGACGTGGCGCGCACGCTCTCCTCGCTCGGGACCGGCGAGGCCCTGGTCTCGACCCTGCAGGACAAGGGCGTGCCGATGCCGGTCCAGCAGACCCTGATCGCCCCGCCCCGCTGCCGCATGGGCGCGATCACCGAAGCCGAACGCGCACAGGTCCGCGCCGGCAGCCCGGTCGGCATGAAGTACGACACCCCGATCAACCGCGAATCAGCCGCGGAGCGCCTGCTCGACCGTGCCGACACCGCCACCGCGCAGGCCAAGGCGCCCCCCGCCAAGCCCGACGCGCCCGATGACAACGGCTTGGGCAAGATGGCCAAGGACATGCTGTTCGGCACCGGCCGCCGTCAGGGCCTGGTCGAAGCGATGGCCAAGCAGACCGCCCGCACCGTGGGCAACCAGGTCGGCCGGCAGATCCTGCGTGGCCTGCTGGGCGGGCTGTTCGGCGGCAAAGGCCGCTGACCAGCGTTGATGACGCCTCCAGGAGGGATCGGCAATGAGAATGAGGACGCTGGGTTTGCTCGGTCTTGCGGCGTGCTCCATCAAAGTCGCTTTCGCACAGGACACCCATGTCAGTGAATGGCCCAAAGCGCGGCAACCGCAACTTGCCGGCGACTACAGCGGGCAAGTCCGGGACTGGATGACCCGCGACCCGGCCTGCGAATACAAGCGCGCCCGCCTGCAAATCAAGGCGGACAAGCGCTATGTCCTGACCACGCGTTGCGATCGCGGCAAAGGGCGCAAGGAAACCGTGGCCGGCCCGTGGTGGATCGATGAGATCGCGGGGAGTTGCCTGATACTGAATCGAGAACCACCGCTTCGGCACGAAGACGAGCGCTGGTATGGCTTCCGGATCAGCGACGACGCGACATCATTGAGCCAGGACGGCGGTTCATGCACCGCTGCGGACGAGCGCGACAATGGCATGATCCTCAGACGCATTCCCCAGGACGCATCATGACGCCCCGATTCCGCCCGTCCACGTTGCTCATCCCGCTTCTGCTGCTGGCCGCCTGCAAGCCGGACCACACCGAACCGGTCACCGCCACCCCGCCCGCGCAGGACGCCAGCGTGCAGGCGACCCGTCCACCGCCGCTGCCGGAGACCGACGCGGTGGCCGCCGTTGACAACGCCTCGGCCGGTGAAGTCACCGACCAGGCCGGCCGGGTCATCGACGCCAAGGCGCTGGCCGGCACCTTCGAAGGCAACGGCTCGCAGCTGGAGATCGCCGCCGATGGCACCTACCGGCAGACCCTCAAGGCCGCTGGTGCCGAACTGACCAGCGACGGGACCTGGGCGTCGGCCGCGGCGGGGGTGATGCTGCTGGATCCCAATGACAAGGCGGCCCAGGACGTGCGCTTCGACGTGGTGTCCGCCGACGAACTGCGCAGCCAGGACGGGACCTACACCTTCAAGCGCGCGCACTGAGGAAACCTGCGGCAGGCGGCGCCGGAGGAGTTGCCACCCCGACGAGCACGAGGACACAATCGGGTCTTCACAGGGGAAGTAAAAGGATTTAGCCCATGGGCCCGCGCCTGCCTCGCGCCCGCCGCCCGGCGATGCCAGAACCCTTCTGGACTCGCCTGCGCCGGTTTCCGCTCTACCCGCTCCACGGCACGGCGCTGCTCGCGCTGGTGACCTTGACGCTGTGCACGCTGAGCAGCCTGATCCCGGGAATGGGATGGCTGCTGTCCCTGGTCACCTGGGCCGCGATCTACGGCTATGCGTTCGACATCCTGCGGCACACCGCGGACGGGCGCATGGAAGCACCCGAGCTGGTCAATGCATCGCGGGACGGAAGCGTCTGGCGCCTGCTGGCGATGATGATCGCGCTGATCGTTGTGGTCGTCCTGGCCTTCGCCTTCGGTGGCCTGGCGTTGGGCTTGCTCGTGCTGGTGGCCGTCGTCCTGCTGCAGCCGGGCTTCGTCATCTCCCTGGCGATGGACGGCAGCCTCAGGCGCGCCCTCAACCCGGCGGTGGCCGTCGCCCTGGCCACCCGGATCGGCTGGCCTTACCTGGCGGCCTTCGGCGTGCTGTTCGTCATGCAGGCCAGCATGCTCACCGCCAGCCGCTGGGCCAAGGGCCTGCTCCCCCCAGTGCTGGACGAACTGGCACTGGCCGCCATCACCATCTGGGGGCTGTTCGCCACGTTCCACTTCATGGGCTATCTGGTCTACCAGTACCACGAGGTCCTGGGCTATGAACCGGACGCGCACAACGACCTGGACCTGATCCGCGACGCGCCCGACCAGCGCCTGCTGGAAGATGCGGAGCTGCACATCCGCGAGGGGCGCAACGACACGGCACTGGAGATCCTGCGTGGCGAAGTGCGTTCGCGCGCCGTGGGGCTGGAGGTGCACGCGCTCTACCAGCGCCTGCTGGCCAGCAGCCACCGCAGCGAACAGCGGCTGGAACACGCCCGCCAATACCTCACCGCCTTGCTTCAGGCCGGACAGGACCGGCAGGCCCTGGCCCTGCTGCGCGAAGCCCTGCAGGCCGATCCGGACTTTGTCCCATTGACCGTCGAGCAGGCCTGCCAGCTCGCCGCGCGTGCGCAGCTGACCGGCCAGGCCCAGCTTCAGGTCGACTTGCACCTGGCCATGCTCAAGGCCTGGCCTTCGGCGCCGGAGGCCCCGCGCTGGGCGCTGGACACCGCGCTGTTGCTGGCCGAACGCTTTGGGCGCGACGCCCAGGCCTCGGCGCTGCTTGACCAGACGCTGGCGCGCTGTGAGGACGAAGAACAACGTCGCCGACTGCTCGCCGCCAAGGCCGCGATCGATGGCCTGCCCGCCGCCCCCCAGATTGCCCGGGCCTGAGCGCCGCACCCGGCGCGGTACTCAGGCGTTGTCGAGCAGAAAGCGCGCCTTGTGCGCCTGCGGGACGTCGGGAAAGCGTTCGATCAGCAGGCTCAGCAGCCGCTGCTGCCGGGCCTGGCCCTGCAGGTCGTCGTGGGCCAGCGCCACGCGCAACCACAGCCCGGCCTGGTCCTCGGCGGACAGGTCCGACGCGCCTTCGAGCAGGCGCTCGGCGGCCTGCCACTGGCCCAGCGCCGCCCAGCGTTCGGCCAGGCCGGCGCGGACCTCGGCGGGCAGGGCTAGAGACTCCTGTTCCAGCACATGCACCTGCGCCGCGGCCTGGGCCTCATCCAGCGCCCGCAGCTTGAGCAGATCGACCGCGCGACGACCCGCGCGCACCGCATCGCCGGCATTGCGCGCGACCCGATAGCGGGCCAAGGCCACCTCGAAGCGCGCCGGCTGCTCGGCGGCCAGCGCCTCCAGCAAGCGCTCGGCCTGGTCGTTCTCCATGCGTCCCATGTGGATCTGCGCGCGCCCCCAACGATCATCAGGACCTGCCGCGGTCGGCTCGACATCGTCCCGGATGAATCCATCGCGCCTGCGGCCCGCGGCCACCAGGGCAGCCCCCATCAAGGCGCCACAGAGCAGGCCGCCCGCGTGGGCGTCGAAGGCGACATGGCTGTCCCCGCTGCCGAACAGGTTGTAGACCTCCCAGCCCAGCCACGCCGGCAACAGCCAGATGGCCGGCGCCCGCACGTAATCGAACACCACCACGAACCAATAGAAAAAGCGGACCGGCTGCCGGCCCCACACCACGCAGAAGGCGCCCATCATCGCGGCAATCGCCCCGGAGGCCCCCAGTCCGGCACCGACCTCGCCCGCACGCCACAGTAGGCTGGCCGCGCTGGACCCCAGTGCCCCAAGCACATACACCGCCAGCATCAAGGTCGGGCCGATGGCCCCTTCCAGCAGGACACCGATGGCCAGCAGGAACACCATGTTGCCCAGCAGGTGCAGCACCCCGGCATGGAGGAAGGCCGAGGACAGCATCCTGCGCGGCGACCATTCGCCATGGCGCAACACATGGCGATCGGTGAACACCCGATGCATCCGCTGGTCGTAGCCGGCACGCGCCTGCCGCCACTGCGCCTGTTGGTCAGCTTCGATCAACTGGCCTTCGCGCAAGGCGCGCTGGAACGGCAGGTCGTATTGGGTGGTCTGCGCCACCGCAGCGGCCCTGGCCGGCGCAGCGAGGTCCTCCAGTGCGGCCGCCTGCGCGCCCCGGCCATGCTCGCGCAGCCAGTGCGTGTAGGCGTCGCCCTCCACCTCGGCCAGGCCGGACTGCGCGTAGTAGGCGTACGCCGACGCCAGGCGCTCGGTATCCCCGGCTTGCCAGCCAACGAAGACCAGCACATTGACCAGAACCAGCAGCACGGTGGCCCAGGGCAGGTTGCTGCGGTTCAAGGGTTTGTGCAGTGGCAGGATCAACATGCGTGACGTCCTTGGTGTCATCGGCATCGGGCCGGACGCAGCTTCGACGATGGCCACGCCACGGCACAAGTGCTGCCCCGCGTAAAATCCGGACGTTCATCCATCCGATTTCACCGCATGAGCCGCTGGCGCCCGCCTGCCGAAAAAAGCACCGCCCTGATCACCCCCGCCGGCCACGCCGCACTCAAGGCCGAGCTGGAGGACCTGTGGCGCGTGCGCCGGCCCGAAGTGGTCAAGGCGCTGGCCGCCGCCGCGGCCGAGGGAGACCGCTCGGAGAACGCCGAGTACAGCTACCGCAAGAAGCAACTCGGCGAGATCGACCGCCGCGTGCGCTACCTGAGCAAGCGCCTGGAAGCCCTGCGCGTGGTCGATACCGCGCCAGCCGACCCGCAGGCGGTGTTCTTCGGCGCGCAGGTCGAGCTGGAGGACGCCGACACTGGCGAGCTGGCCCGCTACCGCATCGTCGGCCCGGACGAAACCGATGCGGCCCTGGGCCACATCAGCATCGATTCGCCGCTGGCCCGGGCCATGCTCAAAAAGCGCGTGGACGACGAGTTCGAAGCCGCCCTGCCCGGCCGCACCGGCAGCTTCGTGATCGTCGCGGTGTCCTACGCGCCCACGGCCTGAGCGCCCACACCAGCCCACCGGCGGGACGCATCGGGCACTTCGGTGCAACGGAACGCTTCGGGCGCGGGTTTAGACTTGAGCGCCCTACGTCACGTTCCGAAGAGGCTTCGCCATGGGTCAATGGATCACGCTCACCACTGCCAAGGGCCCGGTCGCGGCCTGGCAAGCCGACCCCGTCGGCACCCCTCGCGGCAGCCTGGTCGTCATCCAGGAGATCTTCGGCGTGACCCAACACATCCGCGAGGTGGCCGAGCAGTACGCCGAGCAGGGCTACCTGGCCATCGCGCCGGCCTTCTTCGACCTGGTCGAGCCGGGCCTGGAACTGCCCTATGACGATGCCGGCATGAAGCGCGGCCTGGAGATCGTCGGCGAGATCGGCCTGGATGCGGCCGTGGACGTGGTGGAGATCGCCGCCAAGGCCGCGCGCACCGCCGCCGGCCACGAGAAGGTCGCCACCGTCGGCTACTGCTGGGGCGGCACCGTCGCCCTGCTCTCGGCCCAGCGCCTGGGCCTGCCGAGCATCAGCTACTACGGCGGCCGCAACGGTCAGTTCGTGGACCAGCCGCTGAAGGCGCCGGTGCAGTTCCACTTCGGCGAGCAGGACGCGCACATCACCCCGGACATCGTCGACGCCCAGCGCAAGGCCTGGCCGGACATGGATGTCTTCACCTATCCGGCCAACCATGCCTTCAACCGCGACGCCAGCCCTGCGGTCTACGACGAGCCCAGCGCCAAGCTGGCCTTCGGCCGTGCGGTGGCCTTCCTGCAGGAAAACATCGGCTAGGCGCCGGGCATGACCGACTTCCAGCTCGATCCGCGCCTGGCCGCCGACAGCGTCTTCGTCGCCGATGGCCCCTTGTCGCAGGTGCGGCTGATGGACGACACGCGCTTCCCGTGGCTGGTGCTGGTGCCGCGCGTGGCCGGAGCCACCGAGTGGATCGAACTGGACGGCGGCCAGCAGCGCCTGCTGCTGGCCGAGGTCAACCAGGCCGGGGCGCTGCTGCGCGCCGAGCCGGGCATCGAGAAGCTCAACATCGGCGCACTGGGCAACATCGTGCGCCAGCTCCACGTGCACCTGGTCGGACGTCACGCCGCAGACGCGGCCTGGCCCGGCCCGGTCTGGGGCAGTGGCACGGCCGTGCGCCACGCGCCTGACGCCTTGGAAGCGCAACGCGTCCGCTGGCGCAGCCTGCTGCGCTGATGACACCCGCGTTCGAAGCCCTCGCCGACGACGCCCTGCTGGTCCGCCTGGGCCAGACCATCGATCCCACCCTCAATCGCCAGGCGCTCGCCCTGGCCGACGCGCTGCGCGAGGCGGCGCCGGACTGGTTGCGCGACGTGGTGCCCGCCTATGCCAGCGTGGCGGTGTTCTTCGATCCGGTTGCGTGGCAAGACGACGCGCATGCGCAGGTCCGGCGCTGGATCGAAAGCCATCTGGACAACAGTGCGCGCACGCTGCGCCCTCCCGCAGCGCGCGTGATCGAGCTGCCCGTCTGCTACGGCGGTGCCTACGGGCAGGACCTTGACAGCGCGGCGGCCGAGCTGGAGCTATCGCCCGAATCGCTGATCGCACGCCACACCGCGGGCCGCTACACCGTGGCCATGACCGGCTTCGCGCCGGGCTTCCCTTATCTGCTGGGCCTGGACGCGGCGCTGGCCCTGCCGCGCCTGGCCACGCCGCGCGCCCGCGTCCCCGCCGGATCGGTCGCCATCGGTGGCGCGCAGACCGGCGTCTATCCACGTGAATCGCCCGGCGGCTGGCGCTTGCTGGGGCGCACGCCGCTGCGCCTGTTCGACGCCACGCGTGCCACGCCGGCCCTGCTTGCCCCGGGCGATGTCGTGCGTTTCGTGGCGATCTCGCCGGAGCAGTTCGAGGCGTCGGGGCGGTGAGTGCCTGGGAGGTCCTCGCGCCCGGCCTGCTGACCACCGTCCAGGACACCGGCCGCACGGGCTTGCGCCATCTTGGCGTGGCCGTGGCCGGTGCACTCGACCCGCTCGCGGCGTGGCTGGCCAACCGCCTGGTCGACAACCCCGCCCAGGCCGCCGTGCTCGAACTGACCCTGCGCGGCCCGACCCTGCGCCTGCCCGCGCCGGCGACGATCGCCCTGACCGGGGCCCGGATCCAGGCGCGCCTGGACGGCACATCGATCCCGATGGGGCGTCCGGTGCAAGTTCCGGCCGGCACACTGGTGTTGGGCGGGATTGGCGACGGAATCCGCAGCTACCTCGCCGTGGCCGGCGGCTTCGCGGTCACGCCGGTCCTGGGCAGCCGCAGCACCGACCTGCGTGGCGGTTTCGGCGGTCTGGAGGGGCGCGCCTTGCAGGCCGGCGACAGGCTCCCCGTCGACGCGCCGTCCGCGATCCATGGACGGTTGCCGCACTGGCCGCGCTGGTGGGTCGATCCCACCCCGGCGCCGGCGCCAATCCGCTACGTTCCTAGCACCGTGGCCGCCGCGCAGGCCCTGGCCGGCACGGCCTGGCAGGCCAGCCCGCGCAGCGACCGGCAGGGGCTGCGCCTGCAGGGACCGCCGCTGCCCGACGCGCCCGGCCCCGGCCTGTCCGAACCGGTGGCCCCCGGCACGCTCCAGCTTCCGCCCGATGGACAACCCATCGTGCTGCTGGCCGATGCGCAGACCGTCGGTGGCTATCCACGGCTGGGCCACGTGATCGGCGCCGACCTGCCGCGGCTGGCCCAGCTGCGTCCCGGGCAAGCGATGTGGTTCGAGGCGGTCACCCTGGCACAGGCCCAGGCCGCCGCTTGCGAGGTGCGTGCGCGCATGGCCAGAATCGGGTTGGCCCTGCACGCGGCGAGGCGATGACCCGCTCCCTGGATTTCAACTGCGACCTGGGCGAAGGCTGCGACGATGCCGCGGTCATGCCCTACATTTCCTCGGCCAGCATCGCCTGCGGCGGACATGCCGGCGACGCTGCGACCATGCGCCAGACCGTGGCCCTGTGCCTGCAGCATGGCGTGGCCATCGGTGCACACCCCTCCCATCTCGATCGCGCACATTTCGGCCGTCGCGCGCTCGACCTCACGCCGGCCCACGCCCACGCGCTGGTACTGGACCAGCTGCGCACGCTGCAGGCCATCGTCAACGCCGCCGGCGCCACGCTGCGCCACGTCAAGCCGCACGGCGCGCTCTACAACCAGGCCGCCGCCGACCCCGTGCTTGCGCGCGCCATCGCCACGGCCGTGCGCGACCACGATCCGACCCTGATCCTCTATGGCTTGTCCGACAGCGCACTGACCAGCGCCGGCACGGCGGCCGGTCTGCGGGTCGCACACGAAGTCTTCGCCGAGCGCCGCTACGAAGCCGATGGCCGCCTGACTCCGCGCGGGACGCCGGGCGCCAGCATCGAAGACACCCCGAGCGCGATCGCGCAGGTGCGCGCCCTGCTGCGGGGCCAGGTCACCGCCCGCACCGGCGAACCTGTCGCCCTGCGTGCCGATACCCTGTGCCTGCATGGCGACCGCCCCGATGCCGCCGACTTCGCCCGGGCCCTGCGCGCCGCCTTGGACGAGGTTGGCTGCCGCGTCGTCGCACCGTCCAAGCAGGCGCCATGAACGCCTGGCCGCTGCTGGGCATCGGCGTGGTGGTGCTGGGCTTCGTCCTGCGCTTCAACCCGCTGCTGGTCGTGATCGTGGCGGCGCTGACCAGTGGGCTGCTGGCGAAGATCGCCCTGCCCAACCTGCTGGCGCTGATCGGCAATGGCTTCGTCCAGAACCGCGCGCTGATGATGTTCCTGCTGACCCTGCCGGCCATCGGCCTGCTGGAGCACTACGGCCTGCGCGAACGGGCGCAGGCGTGGATCGTGCGTTTCCGCGGGCTGACCCTGGCGCGTTTTCAGATCGCCTACCTGGGCCTGCGCCAGCTCATCAGCATGGTCGGCCTGACCCACGTCGCCGGCCCGGCGCAGACCGTGCGCCCGCTGGTGGCGCCGATGAGCGAGGCGGCGGCCGAACGCGACCTCGGCCCGTTGCAGCCGCACGAACGCGAGCAGATCCGCGCCCATGCCGCGGCCACCGACAACATCGGCCTGTTCTTTGGCGAGGATGTGTTCGTGGCGATCGGCGCGGTGCTGCTGATCCAGGGCTTCTATGCGCGCAACGGCATCGTGCTCGAACCCCTGCATATCGCGCTGTGGGCGTTGCCCACGGCCGTGGCCGCCTTCGCTGTGCAGGCGCTGCGGCTGCTGCGGATGGAGCGTCGCCTGCGCCAGGCGCGCGTCGCGGAGCGCGCCACCACGGATGGCACGCCTCCGTGCTGAAGGCCGAATATTTCTACTGGCTGGTGGCCGTGCTGCTGGTGATCACCGCCCTGCACAACCTGCGCGCCCGACGCTGGGCGATGGGGGGCTTCTGGACCGTGCTGGCCGTGCCGTTCGCCGCCGGCGAGGCGATCCTGCAGGCGACAAAGGCCGGCGTGGCCTGGCCCGCGCAGGCCATGGGCGGCGGCGTGCTCGTGCTGGGCGTGCTGGCCGCCTTCCAGCGTCTGCAACCGCAGGGTGACAGCGAGGCCGAACAGCAGCGCCGGCAAGCCAGCGCGCAGCGCTTGCGCAACCGGCTGTTCGGCCCGGCGCTGGCCATCCCGCTGATCACGCTGGTGCTGTTCGTCTGCAGCACGTGGGTGCCCGGCCTGCAGGGGCTACTCGACCCCGGCGCGCTGACCCTGACCGCCCTGGCCGTGGCCAGCCTGACGGCATTGGGCTCGGCACTGTGGGTCACCCGTGCCGCGCCAGCACAGGGCGTGCGCCAGGGCGGTCGGCTGCTGGACGCACTGGGCTGGGCGGTGGTGCTGCCGCTGATGCTGGCCACGCTGGGGGGCGTGTTCGCGGCCACCGGCGTGGGCGAGGTCATCGCCACGCTGGTCGGCCGAGTGATCCCGATCGAAAGCCGCATGGCCTGCCTGCTGGCCTTCGCCGGCGGCATGGTGGTGTTCACCATGATCATGGGCAATGCCTTTGCCGCCTTTCCGGTGATGATGGCCGGTATCGGCCTGCCCCTGCTCATCCAGCGCCACGGCGCGGACCCGGCCAGCCTCGGCGCGCTGGGCATGCTGACCGGCTACTGCGGCACCCTGCTCACGCCGATGGCCGCCAACTTCAACATCGTCCCAGCGGTGCTGCTGGAACTGCGCGACCGCCACGGCGTCATTCGCGCCCAGGCGGCCACGGCTGGCGCGTTGCTGGTGTTCAACGTGGGCCTGATGGCCTGGGTGTGCTTCCGATGAGCCGCGTGCCGCGGATCCTGCTGGCCGGGTTCGAACCGTTCGGCGCCGACCCGACCAATCCCAGCTGGGACGCGGTCGCGCCCCTGCAGGGCGCATGCATCGGCGGCCATCGCGTGGAGACCCGCTGCCTGCCGGTGGCGTTCGAGACCGCGCTGACCGCCCTGCGCCAGGCGCTGGACGCGGTGCGCCCCCGGCTGCTGCTCTGCGTCGGCCTGGCCGGCGGGCGCGAGGGCCTGTCGCTGGAGCGGGTGGCCATCAACGTCATCGACGCACGCATCGCCGACAACCTGGGCGCGCAGCCGGTGGATGCACCGGTGGTCGAAGGCGGCCCGGCCGCGTACTTCAGCCGCTTGCCGATCAAGGCCATGCGCGCCGCGCTGCAGGCACAGGGCCTGCCGGCGCACATTTCCCAGACCGCCGGAACCTATGTCTGCAACCAGGTCTTCTACGGCGCCTGTCACCTGCTGCGGCGCCGGCGTGGAGTGCGTGCCGGGTTCATCCACGTGCCGTATTCGCCGGAGCTTGCAGCAACGCACCCGGGGCAGTTCGCACTGCCCGTGGACGTGGCCACCCAGGCCCTGCGCATCTGCCTGGAAGTCGCGCTGGACACGTCCGAGGACCTGGTCCTGGCCGGTGGCGCCGAGCACTGAGTCCGCGCACCTCGTCCAGCTCCGCGTGCGCTTCCGACCCGGCGCGCAGCTTCCGCCGCGGGCCGGCGCGCTGTTCCGACCGCGGACATCGCACCTGCCCACCTGCATGACGGGGAAAGTGTTGACTTGTGGCACCTGACCGCGCGCCAGCCGCGCGCAAGCATGGCGGCATCCACCAAGGAGCCACCGCCATGTCCCGTCACCTGATCCCCGCCCTGGTCCTGATCGTCCTGGGCACGCTGTTCCTGCTGGACAACCTGGGCGTGGTCGCTCTGGACGTCAGCAACCTCATCAGCACCTGGTGGCCGGCCCTGCTGATCCTGGCGGGCGTCAATCTGCTGCTGCGTCGCTACCGCGATCCTGCGCTGTGCGAACGGCGCTGAACGCAGGCGCGGCGTCGGTCAGCGCAGGCTGACCACGCGCGTCCCGGCAACCATGTCGTGCAGGCAACGATGGTCGTCGCGGAAGATCATCAAGGTATCGACCAGGACCAGGACCGACCCCAGGCAAGGAATGACGCCCACCACCTGCACGGGAAAGTAGCGCTTGAACAGCAGGGTCGAAAGCGTCGGCACCTGACCTTCCAGGTCGACGATGCGGATCCCGCAGAGCTTCTTGCCCCAGGTCTGGCCATTGGCCATCAGCGGCTTGAACTGGATCAGGGTGAAGGCCACCAGTCCGGCCAGCGTCCACAACGACATCATGGCGACGAGGACATCGCCGCCAGAGACACGCGCGGCATCCCAGTACCCCCCCAGATACATCGCAGGCCCCATGATCACCAGGGAAATCAGGCCATCACTCAAGGCCGCGCCCAACCGCGCGGTACGTGTGGCCAGGTCGTTCGGCTGGGCGGGATCCCGCGCATGCAGAGGCGCCTGCGGGCCCTGGTAGGGATTGTCGCTCTGGGTATTCATCATTCCTTCCTTGGACTGGGTTAAAAGGCTTGTCAGGTACGCGGCAGGGTGACGCCGGTCTGGCCCTGGTACTTGCCGCCACGGTCCTTGTAGCTGGTCTCGCACACTTCATCGGACTCGAAGAACAGCATCTGCGCCACGCCTTCGTTGGCGTAGATGCGCGCGGGCAGCGGCGTGGTGTTGGAGAATTCCAGGGTCACGTGGCCTTCCCACTCCGGCTCCAGCGGGGTGACATTCACGATGATGCCGCAGCGCGCATACGTGCTCTTGCCCAGGCATACCACCAGCGTGCTGCGCGGGATGCGGAAGTACTCCACCGTGCGCGCCAGGGCGAAGCTATTGGGCGGGATGATGCACACATCCGACTCCACGTCCACGAAGCTGCCGCTGTCGAAGTGCTTGGGATCGACGATGGTGGAGTTGATGTTGGTGAACACCTTGAACTCGCGCGAGCAGCGCACGTCGTAGCCGTAGCTGGAGGTGCCATAGCTGACGATGCGATGGCCGTCGGCGTCGTGCTTGATCTGGCCCGGCTCGAACGGCTCGATCATGCCGTGCTGTTCGGCCATGCGCTTGATCCAGCGGTCGGACTTGATGCTCATGCGGTCGTGGGTTCCCGGAAGATGGCGGTGGAGCGAGGCGCGCCATTGTAGGGCCCCGGCCGGGGCCTGTCCCGGCCCGGGACCTTGCGCTGACCGGTCGGCTTTGAACCTGCAGCCGGAGAAACTGGCGCGCAGCCGCCCATCCCGCGCGGCGATGGCACGGTCGCGCAGCACGCCTGCTCAGACCAGCGAGGCACCGATGGACATGGCCACCCGCGGCCGCTGGTCCAGCGCTTCCAGCAGCGCGCGCGCCGCCTGCCGGTAGGCCTGGGCCGCGGGCGATTGCGGCGCGGCATGGACCACCGGTTCGCCGGCGTCGCCCTGTTCGCGGATCCGCACTTCCAGCGGCAATGAACCCAGCAGCGGCACACCGTAATGGGTGGCCATCGCTTCGCCGCCGCCTTGGCCGAACAGGTGCTCGATATGGCCGCACTGGCTGCACACGTGCTGGGCCATGTTCTCGATGATGCCCAGCACGGGCACCTCGACCTTCTCGAACATCTTCAAGGCCTTGCGTGCATCCAGCGTCGCGATGTCCTGCGGGGTGGTCACGATCACCGCGCCGGCCACCGGGATCTTTTGCGACAGCGTCAGCTGGATGTCGCCAGTGCCCGGCGGCAGGTCGACCAAGAGCACGTCCAGATCCCCCCACAGGGTGTCGTTGAACAACTGGGTCAGCGCGCCGGTGGCCATCGGCCCGCGCCAGACCATGGGCGTATCGGGGTCGATCAGCAGCCCGATGGACATCGCCTCCAGCCCGAAGGCCCGCATCGGCTCGATCGACTTGTTGTCCGGACTCTCCGGGCGCCCGGACAGGCCGAGCATCGCCGGCACGCTCGGCCCGTAGATGTCCGCGTCCAGCACCCCGACCTTCAGCCCCTCCACGGCCAGGGCCAACGCCAGGTTCACCGCCGTGGTGGATTTGCCCACCCCGCCCTTGCCGGAACCGACGGCGATGACGTTGCGGACGCGGGGATGGGGCTGCAGGCCGCCCTGGGGCCGATGTGCGGGGATGGTCATGCCGTCATTGTCGCCCAGTCCTCATGGCCTCGCTTGGTGACCACTTCACTGGGCGGCTTGTACCAGCCTGGGCACAGGCTAAAGCAGCTCCTGATGGACCCGAAAGTGACAGAAATTGAACCATTTCTTTGACTCTCATCACAAATAAACTGTTCGCACTGCGTAAAATTCATGTTAATTTCGGGATATGCAAGTACATGCCAAGGACTGCCATTCATTTGAAGGATCGCGTTTAAAACGGGCAAAAAGGCCCAGTCATGTCGGGGAACAACACCTATGTCGTCTCGCAATCACACTGCTCCTAAGCGGCACCGCCTGAGTGCGGCCGTTTTCGCAGCCATGCTGCTACCCACTGCTGCCTTCGCGCAGGAAGCCGCATCGTCCGATCCCCAAGCGAAAAACCTGGAAAAGGTCGTGGTCACCGGTTCGCTGATCCCACAGACCGAGTTGGAGACGGTCTCTCCGGTCGTCACCATTACCGCCGACGATATCCAGGCGCGGGGTTTTAACAGCGTGGCAGAGGTGCTACAGGCCAGCACGATGGCCAGCGGTGGCGTGCAAGGCGGCGAAACCTCTGCCTCCTTCACCCAGGGTGCCGAGACGGTCAGCATGTTCGGCCTCAAGCCGGGCTACACCAAGTACCTGATCAACGGCCGCCCGATCGCCAATTACCCGGCGCTGTACAACGGTAGCGACGCCTTCAACAGCATCAGCGGCATCCCGCTCGATGCGGTGGAACGCATCGAAATCCTGCCGGGCGGCTCGTCCTCCCTTTACGGCTCCGACGCGCTGGCCGGCGTGGTCAACTTCATCCTCAAGCAGAGCTATGAAGGCAACACACTGCGCGTGCGCGGCGGCGCCACGAGCGAGGGCGGCGGCGGCAGCCTGCGCGTGTCCTTCACCAATGGCTTCAGCGCGATGGACGGCCGTCTCAACGCGGTTACCTCGGCGCAGTACGAAAAGCGCGACCCGGTTTGGGGCTATCAGCGCGCAGTGGCTGATTCAGTGAACCAGCACGGATACACCGCCCCGGTCGCCTCACGCGACTACCTGGTCTACGGCTACCAAAACATCGCCACCGACGGCTTCGACAATTTTGGCTACCTGCTGCCCGATGGCATTGACTGCTCCACCATCAGCGGCCAGTTTGGCGGTACCGAAGCCCTGCAGACCCGCCCTGGCTCAGGCCAGTATTGCGGATCATTCAGCTCGCCTGGTTATCGCACCATCCGTAATGGCAAGGAAAGCTATCTGCTGTACAACCGCACCACCTTCGATTTGAATGACAACAACCAGTTGTTCGTCGAAGTGCTGGGCAGCCACGAGGCGGCGGAATACGCGACGGGCAGCGGCTACACCTGGTGGGGTACTGGCAGCAAATACGGCTACTACTATGACCCGACCTACGATTCGTTCCTGAACCTGCAGCGTGCGTTCTCGCCTGAGGACATGGGCGGCGGCGGCTTCAACAACGTCCTGAACAAGGACACCACCAAGAGCTACACCATCACCATCGGCGCAACGGGCAGCTTCGGGCAGGCCTGGGATTACACCGCCGCCTTCACCCGCAACGAGAGCCGTCTGTCCTCTCGTAGCTGGGTTCGCTTCAACGACGCAATCAACGACTACTTCGACGAGCACGTGCTGGGCCCGCAGCAGGGACTTGATCCGTACTATGGAGCCTATCCTGTCTTCACCCCTGACTATGCGGCCTTCTACACGCAGATGTCGCCCGATGATTTCCGAAGCTTCAGTGGGTTTGGCACCGCCAAGGCCAAGACTTGGGACGACCTTTTCCGTGCCCAGGTGACCAACAGCGACCTGTTCTCCCTGCCAGGTGGTTCAGCCGGTTTGGCCGTGGCGGTCGAAGCGGGCAACGAAGGCTGGGATTACGTCCCGATTCCCGGAATCATGGACGGCGAAATTTGGGGCCAGACCGACGTGGCCGGCTCTGGCCATCGCACCAAGTACGCTGGCATGGCCGAACTGCGGCTGCCGGTGGCCAAGATGCTGACGGCCACGTTGTCCGGCCGCTATGACGCCTTCGACGCCTACGGCACTAAGACCGACAAACCGACTTGGAGCGCCGGCCTTGAATTCCGTCCGATCGAAAGCCTGCTGGTCCGCGGCAAGTACGGCACAGCGTTCAAGGCGCCGACGCTGGCCGACCAGTTCCAAGGCCTGAGCGGCTACTACACGCGGGACACCGATTACTATCGCTGCGGTCTGGAAGGCTATACGCCGGACAACACGACCGAATGTACCTACAACAGCCAGCAGTACTACGGTACGCAGGCGGGCAACACCGAGCTGAAGCCGATCAAGGCCGACACGTGGAGCGCCGGCATCGTGTGGGCGCCAATCACGAACATGTCCGTGAGCGCCGACTACTTGTCTTGGGACATCAAAGATGAGGTCAACCAGCTGGACGGTGACCAAATCCTGTTGCAGGAGTACTACTGCCGCCTGGGCCAAGCCGGCCCTGGTCTGACCAGTTGCGAGAATGCCTTGTCATGGGTCCAGCGCGATCCCGCCACCGGCCAGCTTGACTCGATCTTCACCCCCAAGGTGAATATCGCGCGCCAGAAGCTGGAACTGATCATGGTCAACGCGAAGTATCTGCTCGATATCGGTAATTTCGGCTCGCTGAACTTCAATGCCAACTACACCGCCAAGCGCAAACACGAACTGCAGACCGACCCGACCCAGGATTTCATCGACCTGATCAATTCGCCGCAGGCTAACTGGGTCTACGACTCAGGCCCGAAGTGGAAGGCTGACGCCTCGGTTGGCTGGGAAATCGACAAGTGGACCACCACGCTCTATGCCAACATGCTGGGCAGCACCCCGGACTACGTGGCGTACGTCGGAGATTCCTTCGACTACGTCAACAGTGCTGGAGTGAAGGCAGGCAAATGGGGCACATGGACCACGCTCAACCTGAGCGTGGGCTATAGGCCGATGGATAACCTGGGCCTGACGCTGATGGTCAGCAACATCGGCAACAAATTGCCCGATGGGCAGGCCTACAAGTATCCGGGTACCAGCACGACGCCGTATAACAGCTACCTGTACAGCGCCGTCGGCCGTGCGATCTATGCCGAAATGCGTTACGACTTTGGTAAGTAGCCGATCCTAGTTGTTGGTTGAAGTACAGAAGCCCCGCCGCGCGCGGGGCTTCTGCTTTCAGAAGTCGAACCGGTTCAACGCCGTGGTCACTGGCACCTACAAGAAGGGCGGAATCGGGCCATGAAGAGTGTTCATGCCGAAGGATTTCAGCGCCGAGTTCAAGCGTGGCGTGGTTGAGCAGGCCAGTCGGCCTGGGGTCAGTGGATGCACAAGCCCGCAATGCCCAAGATAGCTTGGGTCAGTCGCGCGTACCCAACCCCTCCTCCAGCAGGGCGCGCAAAGGATCCAGCCCTTCCCCATATCGACGCCAACGGCCTTGAAAGCGCGCATGCAGCGGTTCGCGCACCTGCACGGTACTGGCAGTTGCGCTCGGTGCCGAGTTCTCGTGGAAGGCCAAGCAACGAGGGTCCCACTCCAGCCCACAATACTGAAGCAGCGCACGCGTTGTGGTCTCCTGATCCTGGACAAGCGCCTCATAATGCAATGTGTGGATGCGCCCCGGATACAAACGCTCCCAGCCCCGCATCAGGCGCTCGAACATCAGGTAATAGCGACCCACATCTAACAAGTCGAAAGAGTAGTCGTAGTGAGGGGAATCTATCGCGAACAGCTGCCTGAAATTCCCTAGACAGGTATCCATCGGATCGCGCTGCAGACATACGACCTTGGCTCTGGGCAGTGCATGCAGGATGTACCCGACATATTGGAAATTGTGAGGAAGTTTGTCGATGAAGTGTGGGGTATGGCCGGTACCTGGACGTGTCGAATCGACATAGGCGCGCCCAAGAGCGGCCCAGTCCGTGGCAGAGATCTGCCGCAGCACCTCAGCATCCAGCAACGCGTCTCCGCCTTCTGAGCAGCTACGCCTCACTGCGATTGGAAAGTTGTTGAGCTCTCCGGCCGAATGGACCGCCGGGTGGCTTGAGAGAATGCGTTCGACAAGCGTGGTGCCAGAACGCGGCATGCCAACCACGAAGATGGGCTCCTCGCTGGCGTGACCCTGGCCAGGAGAATCCAAGTTGGAGAAAGCCTCCAGCACTCCCTCGAACAGGTCGCGATCGCGGCGCCACTGATAAGAACGTGTACGAGACAACACCGACTTGCCGGCAATCAGGTGGGTCAGCGCCTGCTCGTATTGGCCCAGGTCTTCCAGTTCGCGGGAGAGCGCAATGTTCAGGTGCAACTGTGCTTCGTCATCCAGCGCGTAGCGCGCCAGCAATGTACGCAACCGGTCCAGGTGATTGGACTGAGGAGTTTTTTTCCAGAGCTGGGCCAGGGCCAAGTGCGCCTTCCAGTGGCCGGGTGAAAGTGCCAAGCACGCTTCCAGTTCACGTTCGGCATGCTCAAGCCTGCCGGTGAAGGTCAATGCGGTGGCCAGGTTGAAGTGATACATCGCATTGCCCGGCACATGCCGTACAGCAGCCTCGAAGGCATCGACAGCGCGCAGATGATCATTAGCCTGGACGAACACTACGCCAAGCGTGTTGGCCGACAGTCCATCAAGCAACGGCAACCGCACCGCAGCGATGGCGACCTCGTGGGCTTGGCGCATATGTCCGTGCGAACACCATGCGCGCGCCAGCTGCGCGCGGTAGTCAGTCCTATCCGGGTTTAGCCAAACAGCCTGTTCCAAGTGCTGCAGCGCCGGCTGCAGCGCACGCATGCCCAGCGCGGCAACGCCAGCGACAAAGTGAACACCAGCGTGTGAGGCAGCCAGCGGCAGGAGCTTGTTAGCCAGGTCGTATGCAGACAACCAATCTCCGCGATTCAATGCCGCCACCGCCCGCTGATAAAGCTCTTGGACGTGCGTTTGGGGACTGCTCATGAACGACTGCTTGCTCCAGGGGCAAACGTGAGGCGCGAGTATGGATGATGCCATGCGTGCGCTGGGGCAGCGGGCCAGCTTGACGCCTGCTCGTCAATCATGCGCACAATCCGGTCATCGTGACTCGACAGACACCGATCCCTGGGAGGGGACCATGCGCAAGACCATCCTGATGTTGTCCATGCTGGCCCTGGCCAGTGCCGCCTCCAGCGCGCTGGCCGCCGACGGCGCGATCGGCCGCTGGAAGACTATCGACGACAAGACCGGCGACACCAAGTCCATCGTGGAGATCACCAAGGCCACCGATGGCAGCCTGACCGGCAAGGTCGTGGAAATCCTGAAGTCCGACCACGGTCCGAATCCCACCTGCGATCAATGCACCGGCGAGCGCAAGGGCAAGCCGATCAAGGGCATGACCATCCTGTGGGGCCTGACCCCGGACGGCACCAACGAGTGGGCCGGCGGCACGATCATGGACCCGGCCAACGGCAAGACCTACAAGTCCAAGATGGAGCTGCAGCCCGGGGGCACCAAGCTGGATGTCTCCGGCTGCATCATGTTCATCTGCCGGGCACAGACCTGGGTGCGCGAGTAACGCCCGCCACCGGCTCCGCGCGATCCAAGCCCGGCTCCGGCCGGGCTTTTTTGTGCCCAGGGGCCGGCAGGCGGGCATGCGATAATCGCGTCCCCCTCGTTCCGCTGTCTCCCCATGACCCGCACCGCGCTCGTTTCCAATGCCCTGCCCTACGCCAATGGCCCGCTGCACCTGGGCCACCTGGTGGGCTACATCCAGGCCGACATCTGGGTGCGGGCGCGACGCATGCGCGGCGACAACGTTTTCTACGTCTGCGCCGACGATACCCACGGCACGCCGATCATGCTGGCGGCCGAGAAGGCCGGTGTCACCCCGGAAGCCTTCATCGCCAACATCCAGGCCAGCCATGAGCGCGACTTCGCTGCGTTCGGCGTGGCGTTCGACCACTACGATTCGACCAACTCGCAGGTCAACCGCGAGCTGACCGAGCAGTTCTATCTCAAGCTCGAGCAGGCCGGCCACATCAGCCGCCGCAGCGTGGCCCAGTTCTACGACCCGGCCAAGGGCATGTTCCTGCCGGATCGGTACATCAAGGGCATCTGCCCCAACTGCGGCAGCGCCGACCAGTACGGCGACAACTGCGAGGTCTGCGGCGCCACGTATTCGCCGACCGATCTGAAGGAGCCCAAGTCGGTGATCTCCGGCGCCACGCCGGAGCTGCGCGACTCGGAGCACTTCTTCTTCGAGGTCGGGCACTTCGACGGCTTCCTGCGGCAGTGGCTGGCCGGCGATGTCGCCCTGCCCGGGGTCAAGGCCAAGCTGCGCGAGTGGCTGGATGCAGAAGGCGGCCTGCGCGCCTGGGACATCTCGCGCGATGCGCCCTACTTCGGCTTCGAGATTCCGAATCAGCCGGGCAAGTATTTCTACGTGTGGCTGGATGCGCCGATCGGCTACCTGTCCTCGTTCCGCAGCCTGTGCGCGCGGACCGGTGAAGACTTCGCCGCACACCTGGTCGCCGGCTCCCAGACCGAGTTGCACCATTTCATCGGCAAGGACATCGTCAACTTCCACGGCCTGTTCTGGCCGGCGGTGCTGCACGGCACCGGCTACCGCGCGCCGACGCGCCTGCACGTCAATGGCTACCTGACCGTGGACGGAGCCAAGATGTCCAAGTCGCGGGGCACCTTCATCATGGCCCGCACCTATCTGGATGTCGGGCTGGAGCCGGAGGCACTGCGTTACTACTTCGCGGCCAAATCCTCCGGCGGCACCGACGACCTGGACCTGAACCTGGGCGATTTCATCGCCCGCGTCAACGCGGACCTGGTCGGCAAGTTCGTCAACCTGGCCAGCCGCTGCGCCGGGTTCATCGGCAAGCGCTTCGACGGCAAGCTCGCAGACGCCCTGCCCGATGCGGCGCAGTACCAGCGCTTCGTCGAAGCACTGGCGCCGGTGCGCGAGGCCTACGAGCGCAACGATCCGGCCGCCGCCATCCGCCAGGTGATGGCGCTGGCCGACGAGGCCAACAAGTACATCGACGACCACAAGCCGTGGGTGATCGCCAAGCAGGAGGGCGCGGACGCCCAGTTGCAGGCGGTCTGTACCCAGGGCCTGAACCTGTTCCGCGTGCTGGTCGCCGGCCTCAAGCCGGTGCTGCCGCGCGTCACCGCCGAGGCCGAGGCCTTCCTGTCCGCGCCGGTGCTGGGCTGGGAGGAACTGGCCCAGCCGCTGACCGCGCACGTCATCCAGCCGTATGCCGCCCTGTTCACCCGCATTGACCCGAAACTGATCGACGCCATGACCGACGCCTCCAAGGACACCCTCGCCGCCGCGCCCGCCGCAGCCCCCGCCAAACCGCAGGAAAAGAAGCAGGCCGCCGCGCCGGCACCCGCAGCGGCACCTGGCGATGGCCCGGCCACCATCGGCATCGACGACTTCGCCAAGCTCGACCTGCGCATCGGCAAGGTGCTGGTGTGCGAGTTCGTGGAGGGCTCGGACAAGCTGCTGCGCTTCGAACTGGATGCCGGCGAGCTGGGCAAGCGCCAGATCTTCTCCGGCATCCGCGCCAGCTACGGCGAGCCAGACAAGCTGGTCGGCCGCAGCGTGGTGTTCATCGCCAACCTGGCGCCGCGCAAAATGCGCTTTGGCATCAGCGAAGGGATGATCCTGTCGGCGGGTTTCGACGGCGGCGCGCTGGCGTTGCTGGACGCCGACGCAGGCGCGCAGCCCGGCATGCCGGTGCGCTGACCGCGCAACGCCCGCAAGCGCCTTCACACCTCCGGCCGATGCGCACACCGTAGAGTCGGCCGAGCACCTTGCGCCCCGCTTCCATGCCCCCAGCGCCTTCGAGTCCCGATGCCAGTCCGCGATCCCAGCGTGCGCTGACCGGACTGAACTTCTTGATCGCCGATGTGCAGGACGGGCTTGGCCCCTTCCTGGGCGTCCAACTGCAGGCGCTGGGCTGGCAGGCCGGGGCCATCGGCCTGGCGATGACCGCCGGTGGTATCGCCGGACTGCTTGGCACGGTCCCGGCCGGCGCGCTGGTGGACGCCACCCGGCGCAAGCGTGCGGTCGTGGCGCTCGCCTGTCTGCTGACCGTGGCGAGCAGTTGCCTGGTACTGGTGTCGCATGCCTTTCCGGTGGTGGTCGCCTCGCAGGTGGCCAGCGGCCTGTGCGGGGCGATCATCGGTCCGGCGCTGACGGGATTGACGCTGGGCCTGGTGCGGCAGGCCGGGTTCGAACGGCAGATGGCGCGCAACCAGGTGGCCAACCATGCTGGCAACGTCATGGCGGCTCTGGTCGCCGGCTATCTGGGCTGGAAGTTCGGGCTGGTGGCCGTTTTCGCGCTCCTGGGCAGCTTTGCGCTGCTGGCCACCGCCAGCCTGTGGCTGATCGACCCACGCCAGATCGACCACCAGGCCGCACGCGGCAGCGAGATGGCCGGCGAAACGGCGCTGCCCGCGCAGGCGTTGCGCTGGCGTGCGCTGCTGCGACAGCGCACGCTGCTGTTGCTGGGCATCGCCTTGCTGTTCTTCCACCTGGGCAATGCGGCCATGCTGCCGCTGTATGGCCAGGCGGCGGTGGCCACGCATGCGGCCAACCCGGCGGTATTCACCGCCGCGACGGTGATCATCGCTCAACTGGTGATGGTGCTGGCCTCGCTGGCGGCGATGCGGCTGCTGCCGCGCTATGGGCATTGGTGGGTGCTGCTGATGACCTTCGTCGCCCTGCCGCTGCGCGGGCTGGTCGCGGCCAGCACGCTGGGCTCGATGTGGGGTGCCCTGCCGGTGCAGGCGCTGGATGGCATCGGTGCCGGTCTGCAGAGCGTGGCGGTGCCGACGACCGTCGCCAGCCTGATGCGCGGGACCGGGCGCACCAACGCCGCGCAGGGCCTGGTGATGACCCTGCAGGGCGTGGGCGCCTCGCTCAGTCCCGCGCTGGGCGGCTGGATCGCACAGAGCTGGAGCTATCGCGTCGCCTTCCTGGCGCTGGGCAGCGTGGCGGTGCTCTCCCTGGTGCCCTGGTTGCTGCCCGGCATGCGAACCGCTGCGCGAGACGCGATCGCATGACGCCCTGGCTGGTCTGGGCGACGACGGCGGCGACGGTGGGCTGCGTGGTGACGCGCCCCGGCCGCCTGCCCGAATGGGTCTACGCCGTGGCTGGCGCGCTGGTCGTGGCGCTGGCCGGCGCCCTGCCGTGGATGGATGTGGGCCATGCGGTGGGCGAAGGCCTGGATGTGTACCTGTTCCTGGCCGGCATGCTGCTGCTGTCTGAACTTGCGCGCCGCGAAGGCCTGTTCGACTGGGTCGCGCAGTTGGCGGTGCGGCATGCACGCGGATCGGGGCGGCGCTTGTTCGCGCTGGTGTTCGCCACCGGGGTGGTCGTGACGACGTTCTTGTCCAACGATGCCACCGCCGTGGTGCTGACCCCGGCGGTCATCGCAGTGGCACGCAAGGCGCGCGCGCCGATGCTGCCGCTGTTGTTCGCCTGCGCCTTCGTCGCCAACGCGGCCAGCTTCGTGCTGCCGATCTCCAACCCGGCCAACCTGGTGATGTTCGGCACGCACATGCCGCCGTTGCCGCAGTGGCTGGTGCGGTTCGGGCTGCCTTCGCTGGTCGCCATCGTGCTGACCTTTGCGGTGCTGGCCTGGAGCCAGCGGCGCGCGCTGGCCGGCGCGGTCTCCACGGACGTTCCGCTGACGCCGATCAACGCCCACGCCCGGCTGACGCTATACGCCCTGGGCGCGACCGCGCTGGTGCTGATGCTGGCGTCGTGGCGGAACTGGCCATTGGGCTGGCCGACTGCGGCGATGGCCGTGCTGGCGGTGCTGGCCGTCTCGCTACGCAGTCGCAGCGCGCCGTGGCCAGTGCTGACCGGCGTCAACTGGGGCGTGCTGCCGCTGGTGGCTGGGTTGTTCGTGCTGGTCGAGGCACTGCGCCAGACCGGCTTGGTGGCGACGCTGGCCAGCCTGCTGCGCGACCAGCTCCTGGCCGGCACGCCCCAGGCCACTTGGATGATCGCAGTCGCCACGACCATCGCAGGCAACCTTGCCAACAACCTGCCGGTCGGGCTGCTGACCAGCGCCACACTGGCCCAGGCCGCACCACCGGAAGTGGTGCGCGACGCCGCGCTGATCGCGGTGGACCTGGGCCCCAATATCGCCGTCAGCGGTTCGCTGGCGACCCTGTTGTGGCTGTCGATCCTGCGCCGCGAGGGCGAGCACGTGGGCTTCTTCCAGTTCCTGCGCCTGGGTCTGCTGGTCACCCTACCCGCGCTGGCCGCGGCGATCGCCGTGCGCCTGGCGCTGGGCTGAAGGTATTTCAAGGATCACGATGCAGCTGGCGCTTTTCGACTTCGACCACACGCTGACCACGCGCGATACCTACGCGGGTTTTCTGCGCCGCATCGCGACGCCGGAGCAACTGGCGCGGGCGAAGTGGAACGTGGCCCCTTGGCTGCTGGCTTACCGGGCCAGACTGATGTCGGCCGCGTCGATCCGCGCGCGGGTCACGCGGATTGGCTTCGGCGGCCGCAGGCTGGACGATGTCTATGACGCCGGCGCGCGGTATGCCGCGCAGGTGCTGCCAGGGCTGATTCGTCCCGAGATGCGCCACGCCCTCAAGACGCACCTGCAGCGTGGCGACACCGTCGTGGTGGTCTCGGCCTCCTTGGACGCGTATCTGCAGCCCTGGTGTCGCGCCGAAGGACTGGAACTCATCTGTAACCGGCTGGAGAGCCGTGCCGGCCTCTGCACGGGGCGTTACGACATCGCCGACTGTGGCCCGCGCAAGGTGGAACGGATCCAGGCGCAGTACGATCTCACCGCGTTCGACCGCATCCACGCCTACGGCGACAGCGCCGAAGACAAGCCCATGCTGGCGCTGGCGCACGCGCGCTGGTATCGCGGCCGCCGCGTCTCCTGACCCAAGTTACCCTGACCCCACACCGCGCAGCCTTCGCCACGCATGACCAACGCCCCGCTCTCTCTCGCCGACCGCCTCGACCGCCTGCTGCCGCAGACCCAATGCGGGCAATGCGGCTTCGATGGCTGCCGGCCCTATGCCGAGGCGATGGCGCGTGGCCAGGCCGGCGTGGAGCGCTGCCCGCCGGGTGGTGATGCCGGTGCACGTGCCCTGGCCCGATTGCTCGACGTGCCCGCGGTGCCATTCGACCGCAATCGTGGTCAGCACCTGCCGCCGCAGGTGGCGCTGATCGTCGAAGCCGACTGCATCGGCTGCACCAAGTGCATCCAGGCCTGTCCGGTGGACGCCATCATCGGCGGCGCCAAGTTCATGCACACCGTGCTGGAGGACCTGTGCACCGGCTGTGGCCTGTGCGTCCCGCCGTGCCCGGTGGACTGCATCGAAATGATCGCGGCGGACGCAACTGCCGCCTGATTCACTCGCCGACCGGCGCGCCGCCCTGCGCCAGCAGGTCGCGCAGTTCGTCGACCATCGGCCCGTAGCGCTTCCAGCGCTGCAGCGAACTGCGGTAGATCTTCGAGCGCACCTGTACGGCGCTGGCCGTGGACACCGGCGCGGTGTTCTTCTCGAACTGCAGGCAGGCGTCCTCCCACGGCAGGCCGCAATGTTCGAGCAGGCGCCGGGTCTGGCCTTCCTGGTCGTCGACCACGTCCTCGTAGTGCACTTCCAGGATGCGGCCAGGCATCACCTGCTGAAAATGGTGCATCAGTCGGTCAAATAGCAGCCAATACCTGCCTGTTTCGAGCAAGTCGAACGAGTAGTTGTAAACGGGGGACGTCAGCGCGAAGAGCTGTCGAAAATTCGCGATGCAGCTGTCCATGGGATCACGCCGCAGGCAGATCATCTTCGCGTTCGGCATCGCGCGCGCAATCCAGCCAGCGTAGAGAAAGTTGTGGGGAAGCTTGTCAATGAATCGTGGCGTGTGACCGGTGAGCGGCCGCGTCCCTGCCAGATAGCTGGCGCCAAGTGCCTGCCAGTTCAAATGGGCGCTGGCGAAGACGGTGGACCGGTCAAGCGGCCAAGGCGTGCGTGATCCCGTGGCACGCTTGAAGGACAAAGGAAATACTTGCAGCTCGCCGGCCGCATGCACCTGAGAATGCGACGACACGATACGCTCCACCAGCGTTGTTCCAGTGCGCGGCATTCCAAAGATGAAGATCGGCTCATCCGTTCGATGACCTGCCTCGGGGGCAGGCACGGCACTACAGGTTTCGATAATGGCGTCGAAGATGGCGGCGTCCGAGTCACCTGATCGGTCCAGTTGCCCCTGCCACGCGCGCTTTCCTGCGATGAGATGGCCGAGCGCCCGCTCGTAGTCGCCGAGATCGTCGTACTCTTTTTCCAGCGCAAGATGGAGATACAGCGCCGCATCAGGCCGGACATCGTTGCCTGCGAGAAGAGACTCCAACCGGGGGATGTGGTTGCTGGCGGGAGTCTGTTTGGAAAGTTGCGCCAAGGTCAGGTGGGCTTTCCAGAAGTGCGGATCCAGGCCGATACATGTTTCGCATGCTTCGACAGCCCGCGTGAGATCGCCGTTGGCTGTCAGCGAAGTTGCCAGATTGAAGTGCAGGCTGGCTTGTCCAGGCAGGCGTTGCACGGCGCGCTCGAACGCCTGGACAGCTTGACCGTGCGCGTTGGCGCGGGTGTAGACCACCGCCAGCGTATTCAGGGTCAAGGGGTCGTCTGGCCCCAGCGACATCGCGCGGTCGGCCTGCTCGATCGCTTCCCTCTGCAGATGACATTCCAACAGCACACGGGCCAGCTGCGCGGCGTAATCAGAACGCGCCGGACTGAGCTGCACCGCCGCGCTCATATGTCGAAACGCGGCCCGCATGTCACCCATCTCCAGGGCGGCAATTCCACAGACGAAATGCACCCCACCATGCCGCGGCGCTTGCAGCACGATCGCATCGGCGATCTGTCGCGCACGGTTCCAGTCCCGCTGATTGAGTGCTTCGATCGCCGCGCCGTATTGCGCGCGCAGTTGCATCTCCGAACGTCGATCGGCTTGATTCATCGCGCTGCCTTGCAGGCGCTGCAGATCCGCTCCACCGCGTACCCTTTCGCGCGCAGCTTCTCGACGACGCCGTCGGGGCCGAGCAGGTGCAGCGCGCCCACGACGACCAGGGTGTCATCGTCACCCGGGCCTTCGAGGCGCTGGGCCAGCTTCGGGACCCAGGCATCGTTGCGCGCCACGTTGATGCGCTGATAGAGCTGCGGGTACTCGCGCTTCATGTCGGCGGCCATGCCATCGCGCAGGGTCGCAATATCGCCGTCACGCCAGGCGTCATGCAGGCGCGCGCTTTCGGCCGCGCCGGTGGCCCCGGCGTCGTCCAGGGTCTCGGCCAGGTACTGCTCCTGTTCGAGCGGCGTCATCCCATCGAGCATGTCGATCTGCTGCTGGCCACGCTCCAGCCCCGTGACGGGCTTGCCGGCCTGACGCGCCAACTCGATGAAATGCACGTCCAGGCCGAGCTTGGGGTCCAACCCCTGCGCCACCATCTCCTGCAGGCTGACGCTGATCGCCACCAACCAGGGCTCCAGGTGCTGGAAGCTCTCCACCGGCAGGTTGTGCGCATGCGCGTAATCCACCAGCGCCTGCCAAGTCGACGGGTTGAGGCGCTGCTCCAGCGTCTGGCCGTCTGGCAGCCGCGCGGCGGCATACATGGCCTGGCCCAGCGCAGGCGAAGACAGTTCGTCACCGGACAGCTCCAGCACGAGCTGCTCGGCATCGGCGAACGCGGCGTCCACGTCCGCAGAAAGGGGGTAGTCATCGGGCTTGAGCAGATGAAAGGAGCCCAGCAGGTACAGGGTGTGCTGACCGTGGGTCACCTTCCACAACAGCGGCACCGGTGGCGCGGCACTGGCCAAGAGCGGCACGCAGGCCAGACACAGGCCCAGCCACAGGCGCAGGCCGCCACCCCGCCAGCGGGTCACGACGCTGTTCAAGAGGACTCACCGCCCACCGGCCCGGTGTACATCTTTTCGCCTGCGTCGATCGTCAGGTCCAGACGATTCTGCGCCGGCGGCAATGGGCAGGTAGCGAAGCGGGTGAACACGCACGGCGGGTTGTAGGCCCGATTGAAATCCAGCGTGACCGCGCCATCGGCGGCCGGCGCGGCGGTGTCCAGGAAGCGCCCGGCCGGGTACGAGCCGTGCCCGCTGGTGCGATCGGCCAGGACGAAAAACAGTCCGCCCTCGTCCCCTTCCATCGCCGTGAGCTGGTAGGCCTTGCCGTCGTGCTCGAAGCTGACAATGCCCGGGCTGGGCGCGGCCACGGTGTTGCCGACCATGTCGACGAAGGTGAGCGTGGTACCGGCCGGGCTGGGCGTGAAGTGGCCTTCGATACGCCAGGCCGGGCTTGGGGTGTAGTAGTTGATCTGGGTGAACTGCAGGCGCGCGGCGGCGTCGGCGCTCTTGATCCGCAGTCCGTAGCGCTCGCCGCGATGGATCAAGGTCATCTGGTCCGCGCCGCCGCTGAAGCCGATCACCGTCGGTGGGCCCGACTGGTCGTCCACCAGGCGGATGCGCCGCTTCAGCGGCTGGCCGTCCGCGGTGACCATCACGCCGCGCTCGGGCGTGAAGTACACCTTGTCTCCCTGCTGCTGGACCAGGCCCAGCTTGGGCGGCCCGACCTCCAGCACGATCCCACTACCGGTCCCGCTGCCGATGTAATGCGACTTGAGCTCGAGCCAGTGCAGCCCGACCAGGCTGGTCCAGCCATCGGGCGCCAGCAGGGCCTCGCGCCGCTGGTTCCGCCACACCGCGTTGTCGGCCAGGAAGTCGACATCGGAAGGCGCTTGCCGCTGCACCGCAGGCGCCGGCGGCTCGCTGCAACTTGCCAGCAGTACGGTGGCCAGCAGCAGCCCACGAACGGCCACGGTTGGAATCATCAACGCCCGCGCAGGAACCATTTGTCGATCTCGGCCAGATTGAAGTGCGCCCAGGTCGGGCGTCCGTGATTGCACTGCCCCGAGCGCTCGGTGATTTCCATGTCGCGCAGCAGGGCGTTCATTTCGGGAACGGTGAGCTTGCGGTTGGCACGCACGGCGCCATGGCAGGCCATCGTCGAGAGCAGTTCGTCGCGTGCGGCCGCCACGCGGCGGGTCTGGCCGTGCTCGCGCAGGTCGGCCAGCACGTCGCGCAACAGCGCGCCAGGCTCGGCGTGAGCCAGCAGGGCCGGCACGCTGCGTACGCTCAGGCTCTGCGGACCGCTGCGGGTGACATCGAAGCCAAGCTGGGTCAACGTCGCGGTCTCGCGCTCGGCGACATCGGCTTCGCGCTCGGCCACCGCCAGGGTCATCGGCACCAGCAGCGGCTGCGAAGTCAGGCCGATGCCATCGTGCGCGGTCTTCAGGCGCTCGTAGCCGATGCGTTCGTGGGCGGCATGCATGTCCACCACGATCAGGCCTTCGGCGTTCTCGGCCAGGATGTAGATGCCGTGCAACTGAGCCACCGCGTAGCCCAACGGCGGGATGCCGCCGGCGGCATCGTTGGCCGGCATCTGCATCGGCGCCGGCTGCGCGGACTGGCTGATCGATGGTCCCGCATACAGGGCCGCGTAGGCGCTGGGCGCATCGGCCACGCGCAGGCCCAGCGGCGACTGCTGGTGCCCGGTCCACTGCAGGTGCTGTGGCACCGTCGCCGGTGCCGGCGTGCCGTAGGCGGACTGGGCGAAGGGCATCGGCGCCGATGCAGGCAAGCCCTCGGCCGGCGCCGCACCGGCGCCGATGCCCGCACGCGTGCCCGCCAACGCCTCCTGCAAGGTGCGATAGACGAAGTCGTGGATCATCCGCGACTCACGGAAGCGGACCTCGTGCTTGGCCGGATGCACGTTGACGTCCACCCGCGCCGGGTCCAGCTCCAGGAACAGCACGTACGCCGGCTGGCGCCCGTGGTAGAGCACGTCCTGATAGGCCATCTTCACCGCATGGGCGATGTTGCGGTCACGCACGGCGCGCCCGTTGACGTAGACGTACTGCTGGTCGGCGCTGGCGCGCGAATACGCCGGCTGCGCGATCCAGCCGTGCAGGCGCAACCCGGCCCCGCTGTGCTCGACGCGCAAGGCATGCTGGGCGAACTCCTCGCCAAGGGTTTCATGCAGGCGCAGCACCGGCTCGCTCGCCCCGTCGCCCTTGTAGCGACGCGACGGCCGGCCGTTGTGCGACACCCGCAATTCCACATCCGGACGCGCCAGGGCCAGAGAGCGCAACCACTCCTCGATATGCCCCAGCTCGGTGCGCTCGGCGCGCAGAAACTTGCGCCGCGCCGGCACGTTGTAGAACAGCTCGCGGACCTCGACGGTCGTCCCGGGTGCCTGCTGTTTGGGCGCGACTTCACCGACGCGGCCACCCTCCACCTGCAGGCCGTGGCCATGCGCGTCCTGCGCGCGCCGCGAACTCAACGAGAATCGGCTGACCGAAGCGATCGACGGCAGCGCCTCCCCACGGAAACCGAGCGTGGCCACGGTCTCCAGATCATCGAGCGAGGCGATCTTGCTGGTCGCGTGACGGGACACCGCCAGCGGCAGTTCCTCCGGAGCGATGCCGCCGCCGTCATCGCGGATCCGGATCAGCCGCGCACCGCCCTCTTCCAGGTCGATTTCGACCCGGCGTGCGCCGGCATCCAGCGCGTTTTCGACCAGTTCCTTGACCACCGAGGCAGGTCGTTCGACCACTTCGCCGGCGGCGATCTGGTTGATGAGGGTATCGGGGAGCTGGCGGATCGGCACGGGCGAGGATGGCGCTGGAAGCGCGAGTGAAACCAGCCCCGATGATAGCCGAGGCACCTGCCCGACTTCAGAATCCGACGCGCCTCAGGGCGATCCGCCACCCGCCGTCACACCGCCGTTGTCGGCCAGCGCGGCCTGCGCACGGGCGGCGAACAGCGTGCCTGGCGGCGGCTCACGCGAGAAATAGGTTTCCACGCCGCCCAGGATGGCCGTGGCCAGCCTGCGCTGATAGCTGGGGTCGGTCAGCTGCTTTTCTTCGGCATAGTTGGAGATGAAGGCCGTCTCCACCAGCATCGCCGGCATGTCCGAGGTGCGCAGCACCGCGAAATTGGCCTTTTCCAAGTGCGACTTGTGGGTGTTGTTGACCTGCTTGAGGCCATCGAGCACGAAGTCGGCCGCGTTCTCCGACGCCTTCATATGGCCGCTCTGCGCCAGGTCGATCAACACCGAGCCCAGGGTGCTGTCCACTTTCTGCAAGTTGCGTCCGCCGACCAGATCCGAGGCGTTCTCCTTGTCGGCCAGCCAGCGGGCGCGTTGCGAGGTTGCGCCCTTCAGCGACAGGACATAGACGGACGACCCGCTTGCGCTGCGGTTTTCCGCGGCGTCGGCGTGGATGGAGATGAACATGTCCGCATGCGCCGCGCGCGCCTTGACCGCACGCTGGTTGAGCGGGATGAAGTAGTCGCCATCGCGGGTCAGATAGGACTTCAGGCCCGGGGTGGCGTCGATCTGCTTGGCCAACTGGCGGGCGATGGCCAGGGTGACGTTCTTTTCGTATTTACCGGTCGGCCCGATCGCACCGGAATCCTGCCCACCGTGGCCGGCGTCGATGGCGATGATCAAGGGCCGCATGCCCGCGCGCATGGCCAGCTTGGGTTGCGGCAGCACCGTCGCCGGCGCATCGGCCGGAACCGCAGGCGCCTTGACCGGGGCCGGCCTGCCGGTGGCGACGGTCACGCCAGGGGCGACCGTCATCGGGGCATCGGCAGGGGGCTCCACGCCCGGCACGGGCTGGCCGGCCAGGATCGCCGCAGGCGACAACGCACCTGCCGTCACGCTGGTCACCGGCGTGGAAGGCGCGGCGGCAGGGACTTCGGCGACAGGCGTCGGCGCTGGGACAGCGGCAGACACGGCGGCCTTGCGCGCCGCATCGGCCAAGGCCGAGGTGGCCTGCGAGGCGGATGTCGAAGACGCCGCCACGGTTCCACCGCTGGACGGACCATCGCCCGGCCATTCGATGACCAGCCGTGAGCTGGCGCCACTGCCTTCCATTCGCGGCGACATGGCCTTGACCGGCCCGGCCAGGTCGAACACCACGCGCAGCGTGCCCGGGACTGGCTGCCCGGTGCGGACCGACGTCACCACGCCAGCGCCGGCCGGAAGCTTCAGGCCCTTGGGCGCGGACGATTCGGGGAGGTCGACCACCAGCCGGTCAGGCCCGGCCAGCGAAATGGTCTTGTACTGGCCCGCGCCCTGCAACTCGATTTCGGCGCGTGTGCCGGTGGCACCGTTGACAACTTCGATGCCGCGCACCTCACCCGCGTCGGCCGCAGGCACGCCTTGGAAGAGCATGGCGCTCCCCAACACGATCGCAAATGCGGTCATCCCCTTCGGCATGGGCCGAATTCAAGCATTAACACGGAGGGGATGCAAGCCGTTTTCCCTTAATAATCCGTAACCTGCCGAAACTTCCTCTCATCCGACAGCACGAACACCCCCTAACTGTGAAGGCCGTGTAGAGATTCCAGCCAGGTCGCGCCGGCCTCTGTCCCGGCCACCAGGCGTGCGTCCCGCCCCTCGCCGGCGATGCCGAGATGGATGTCCAGGTCGGGCGGCGGCAGGCCTCCGCGGCCCTTTTCCGGCCACTCGATGAGCCACAGGGTGGCCACCGCCTCGTCCAGGCCCAGAAAGTCGAGTTCCGAGGCGTCTCCCAACCGATACAGATCCAGGTGCCAGGCCTCGCCGCCTTCGATGGGATACCGCTCGATCAGCGTGTAGGTGGGACTGCGCACCGACCCGGTGACCCCCAGCCCACGCAACAACGCACGGGCCAGCGTGGACTTGCCGGCGCCCAGGTCACCGTGCAGATGAACCGCCGCCAGGGGCGGCCGCGTCCGCGCCAGCGCGTGGCCGAGGCGCGCCGTGGCATCGGAATCGTTCAAATGGAATTGCATCAGGTCACCGGCTCCGGGTTGGCCAAGGCAGGCAGCGCGTCGAACAGGTCGGTCGCCAGCAGGCCTCGCTGCCCGCGCTTGGCCGCGACATCGCCGGCCATGCCATGCAGGAGCGCGCCGGCGCTGGCGGCATCGAAGGCCGACAGGCCCTGCCCGCGCAGCGAGGCGATGACGCCGGTGAGCACATCGCCCATGCCCCCGGTCGCCATGCCCGGATTGCCCGCTGCCACCACCCGTGGCAGCGCCCCGTCCTGGGCCACCAGGGTGCCGGCGCCCTTGAGCACCACGGTCGCCTGCAGTTGCGCGGCCAGCGTGGTGGCAGCCTCGAAGCGGTCCGCCTGCACGGCCGACGTGGCGCGACCCAGCAGGCGCGCGGCTTCGCCGGGATGCGGGGTCACGATGGCATCGCCCAGCGCGCGCGGCTTGGCCGCGATCAGGTTGAGTGCATCGGCATCCAGGACCAGCGGCTTGCCGGCGTCCAGCGCCATGCGCAGCAACGCCCGCCCCCAGTCCTGTTGTCCAAGGCCGGGGCCGATCGCGATCACATCGGCCGTTTCCAGCAGGGGCGCCAGGTCCTGACTGGATTCCACGGCATGCACCATGGCTTCGGGGCGACGGGTCAGCAGCGCCGTGACGTGGGCCTGGCGCGTTGCGACGCTGACCAGCCCGCTGCCGGTGCGCAGGGCGGCTTCGGCGGTCATGAGGATGGCGCCGCCATGCCCCAGGTCGCCGCCGATGCACAGCACGCGGCCACTCTCGCCCTTGTGCGCATCCCGCCGACGCGGGCGCAGCCAGCGCCCCAGCAGGCCGGGGGACAGCAACTGCGCGCTGGGCGCGCTCATCGAGACCAGTTCTTTATCGACCTCCAGCCCGGCCAGGGACAGCACGCCGGCATGCTCCAGGCCAGCACCGGTGTGCAGCCCGTGGTGGCGCACGATGAATTCAAGCGTGTGCGCGGCGCGCACGGCGATCCCTGGCGCACTGCCACGGCGGGGGTCGATGCCGCTGGGGACATCCAGCGCGAAGACGGGCGCGGGCTGCGCATTGATCGCGGCGATGAGCTGCTCGGCCTCGCCTTCGGGTGCACGCGACAGCCCCAGCCCAAACAGCGCGTCAACCATCACATCGGCCGGCGGAAACGCCTCGGGGAACAACTCCACGCGTCCACCCATGGCGACGTACTCGGTGCAGGCCCGCTGGGCCAGCCCGGTCTGCGGCACGTGCGCCTCCAGGTGCACGACCACGACCTCGCAACCGGCCTGCAAGGCGCACCGCGCCAGCACGTAACCATCGCCGCCGTTGTTGCCCGGCCCGCAGACCACGGTGATGCGCCGTGCCTGTGGCCACTGCGACTGCAGGCAGGCCCATGCGGCCTGGCCGGCCCGGGTCATCAGCTCGAACGCTCCACCGGCCAGACGCGCGCTGGCCTGTTGGTCCAGGGTGCGCGCCGCGGCCACGCCATGCAGGGGAATCAAAGCCGTCATGGCGCGCGATTCTATACTTGGCCGCATGACTGCTTCGTCTGCGACATCGCCCGATCCGCACGCCCTGGCGCTGCGGATCCGCACGCTGGCGCGGGCGTTCGGCTTCCAGCGCTGCGGCATCGCCGGCATCGAACTGGGCCAGGACGAAGACCACCTGCGCAGCTGGCTGGCCGAAGGCTTGTACGGTTCGATGGACTGGATGGCGCGCCACGGCCAACTGCGGTCGCGGCCTGCGGAACTGATCCCCGGCACCCTGCGCGTGATCTCGGTCGGTTTGGATTACGGACGCAACGACAGCGACGAGGCCTGGACCACACTGGCCGACGGCACCCGCGCCTACGTGGCGCGCTACGCGCTGGGCCGCGACTACCACAAGCTCATGCGCAACCGCCTGCAGAAGCTGGCCATGCAGTTGCAGGAAGAAGTGGGCGCCTTCGGCCATCGCGTGTTCGTCGATTCGGCGCCGGTGCTGGAACGCGCGCTGGCCCGCAACGCGGGACTGGGCTGGATCGGCAAGCACACCTGCCTGATCGACAAGGATGGCGGGTCGTGGTTCTTCCTCGGCGAGATCTACGTCGACATCCCGCTACCCATCGACACGCCGGCCAGCGCGCACTGCGGCACCTGCGTGCGCTGCATCGAGGTCTGCCCCACCCAAGCCATCGTCGCCCCGCACCGGCTCGACGCGCGGCGCTGCATCGCCTATCTGACCATCGAGCACGAGGGCGCGATTCCCGAGGATCTGCGCAAGCCGATCGGCAACCGCATCTTCGGCTGCGACGACTGCCAGCTGGTGTGCCCCTGGAACAAGTTCGCCAAGCGCACCGATGAGCCGGACTTCCGCGCACGCAACGACCTGGATACCGCAACGCTGCCGCAGCTGTTCGCCTGGAACGAGGATGAGTTCCTGCGCCGCACCGAGGGCTCGGCGATCCGCCGCAGCGGACACGAGCGCTGGCTGCGCAACATCGCCGTGGCGCTGGGCAACGCCCCGACCACACCGGAGATCCTGCATGCCCTGGCCTCGCGCCGAGACGATGCGTCGCCCCTGGTGCGCGAACACGTCGCCTGGGCCCTGGCCCAGCACACACCGCCATCCCCGTAGAGCGGACCTTGCTCCGCTGAGGCCTTTTCCGGCCATCCCTGTAGAGCGGAGCTTGCTCCGCTAGGGCCTTTCCCAACCACCAACCGACGCTTTCACCGCGAGGGCATTCCCCTCAATTCCGCCAAAGCCCAGCGGAGCAAGCTCCGCTCTACGACAGCTGGGCGAAACAGCCGCGCCGCGACCTCAACGCGTGCGGATCTGCTCCAGCAACACTTTGGTGACCGGGTCGTCGGCTTCGGCCTCGCCCTTGAGCGCCGGCAGCAGGCCGTTGGCCAGCTGCTTGCCCAGTTCTACGCCGAACTGGTCGAAGGCGTTGATGCCCCAGGCCAGCGACTGCGCGTAGACGCTGTGCTCGTACATGGCGATCAGCGCGCCCAGCGACTGCGGGGTCAGCGCGTCGAGTAGGATCATCGTGCTCGGCCGCCCGCCGGCGTAGCTCCGGTGCGGGTCGTCGCTGGACTGTCCGTTGGCCAGCGCCTCGGACTGCGCCAGCAGGTTGGACATCAGCGCGATGTGGTTCTCGGTGTAGGGGTCGTCGTTGTGGATGGTGCCCACGAAATCCAACGGCACGATCTGGGTGCCCTGGTGCAGCGCCTGGAAGAAGCTGTGCTGCACGTCGGTGCCCGCCCCGCCCCACCATACCGGCACGGTCTCGCAATCCACCGGACTGCCGTCGATGCGCACCGACTTACCCAGGCTTTCCATCACCAGCTGCTGCAGATAGTTGGGCAGCAACGCCAGGCGCTGGTCGTAGGTCATCACCCCGTGCGCGGCATGACCGAGCACGTTGCGGTTCCAAATCGCGGTGAGCGCGTGGCGGATGGCCAGGTTGGACTCGGCCGGGGCTTCCAGCACGTGCCGGTCCATCAGCGCAGCGCCATCCAGCAGCGCGCAGAAATGGTCGAAGCCGATCGCCAGCGCGATCGGGAACCCGACCGAGGACCACAGCGAGTAACGGCCGCCGACCCAGTCCCACATCGGCAGCACGCGCTCGGCGGGGATGTCGAAGGCCTTGGCCGCACGCTCGGGATTGGCGCTGACCGCATACAGGCGTTCGCTGCCGCCCAGCCAGTCGGCGAGGATCTTGCCGTTGAGCAGCGTCTCCTGGGTGCCGAAGGTCTTGGAAATCAGGATCGCGGCGGTGGTCTTGGGGTCCAGCCCGGCCAGCGTGCGCTGGGCGGCGGCGCCGTCCACGTTGGACACAAAGTGCACGCGCAGCTTCGGGTTGAGCGGACGCAACGCATCTGAGACATGCCGCGGGCCCAGATCCGAGCCGCCGATGCCCACGCTGACCACGTCGGTGACCTCGCTGGCCTCCAGCGCGGCGACCAACTTGCCCATGTGGGCGCGCACCGCCGCCGCCTCGGCATAGGCGTCCTGCGCGGGCTTGGCATCGGTCAGGTTGCCGCGCAGGGCGGTATGCAACGCCGCGCGGCCCTCGGTCGGGTTGACGACTTCGCCGGTGAACAAGCGCTGGTAAGCGGCCTTCAGGTCCAGATCGCCGGCCAGTGCATGTAGCGCGGCCAGTGCGTCGCGGTCATAACCCTGGCGCGCGAAGCTGGCGTAGAGCGGGCCCACGCGCAGCGCGAAATCCGACGCGCGTGCAGGATCCTGTTCCAACAAGGCCGGGGCGCGGACGCCGCGCAGACGGGTGGCGTGGGACTGCAACGCGTCGAACTTCGTCATCAGGCGGCCTGCTTGGGGATCGATTGGTTGGTATGGGTGATTCGGTTCTGGCCGTCCACGTACACCAGCTTGGGCTTGAACGCGTCGGCCTCGGCCTCGCTCATGCTCGCAAAAGCGGCGATGATGATGATGTCGCCGACCTGCACATGGCGCGCGGCGCCGCCATTGAGCGAAATGATGCCGCTGCCTTCGTCGGCACGAAGTGCATAGGTGCTGAAGCGCGCGCCGTTGGTGACGTCCCAGATGTGCACCTGCTCGAACTCGCGGATGCCGGTGGCCTCGAGCAGATTGCCGTCGATGGCGATGGAGCCCTCGTAGTTGAGCTCCGAGTGGGTGACAGTGGCGCGGTGGATCTTGGTCTTAAGCAGGCTCAGGTGCATCGTCTTGGACAACGGCAGGAAAACAGGGCGGCGAGTCTAGCAGCGCGGGCCCCACACCGTCGTGCAGGGCATGGCGCTTCAGAATTCCAGGTTGTCGATCAAGCGCGTGGTGCCCAGCCGCGCGGCGATCAGGGCGACCCGCGGGCCGTCCTGGCCGTCGACCGGTTCGGTCAGATCGGGCCGACGCACCACGGTGTAGTCGACCACGTAGCCAGCGCCGGCCAGGCGCGCGGCGGCGGCCTGTTCGACCTGCAGGCGCGGCGCGCCGGCGACCACGCCATCCCGCATGTCCTGCAGCACCCGGCGGATCTCCGCGGCCCGCGGGCGCTCGTCGGCCGACAGGTACTGGTTGCGCGAACTCATCGCCAGGCCATCGGCCTCGCGCACGATGCCGCCGCCGAGGATCTCGATGGGAAACGCCAGGTCGGTGACCATCTGCCGGATCACCGCCAACTGCTGGTAGTCCTTCTTGCCGAAGGCGGCAAGATCGGGCGTCACCTGGTTGAACAGCCGGCTCACCACCGTGCAGACGCCGTCGAAATGCCCGGGGCGGCACTCGCCCTCCAGCACGCTGCTTACGCCAGGTACGTGGACCTTGGCCGCCAAGTCGATGCCGAACGGATACATGGACTCGACCGTGGGCAACCAAAGCACGTCGCACCCAGCGCCCTCCAGGCCGGTGGTGTCGCTTTCCAGCGTGCGTGGATAGCGCAGGTAGTCCTCGTTGGGGCCGAACTGGGTCGGATTGACGAAGACGCTGGACACCACGCGGTCTGCGTACTGACGCGCCAGCATGATCAGCGAGTAGTGCCCGGCATGCAGGTTGCCCATGGTCGGCACGAAGCCAACCTTGAGACCCTGCCGCTTCCAGCCGGCCACGCGCGCGCGCAAGGCTTCCAGTTCGGTAATGGTTTCGATCATGTGCGCCCTACCCGCGCGTGTTGAATCGTGAAAGGTCGCGCGTCGGCTCAATACGCGTGCGCGGCATCGGGGAATGCGCCGCCGCGCACCGCGTCGGCATAGGCACGCACGGCGCCGGCGACCGAGCCGCCTTCTGCCAGGAAATCCTTGACGAACTTCGGCCGGCGGTGGCCCATCTCCAGGCCAAGCAGGTCATGCAGCACCAGAACCTGTCCATCGCACTGGACCCCGGCGCCGATGCCGATGGTCGGGATTTCGACGGCGGCGGTGATCCGCGCGGCCAGCGTGGACGGGACGCACTCGAGCACCAGCAGGCTGGCGCCCGCCTCGGCCACGGCGATCGCGTCGGCCAGCAGCTTTTCAGCGGCCGCCTCTTCGCGTCCCTGGACGCGGTAGCCGCCGAAGGACAGCACCGACTGCGGGGTCAGCCCCAGGTGCGAGCACACCGGGATATCGCGTTCGCTCAGGAACCGGATGACCTCCAGCTTGTGGCCGGCGCCCTCCAGCTTGACCATCTCCGCACCGGCCTGCAGCAGGCGCGTGGCCGCGTCCAGCGCAAGCGCGGGGGTGGCATCGGACTGGAAGGACAGGTCGGACACCAGCAGCGCGCGCTCCAGCCCGCGGGACACGATGCGCGTGTGATAGACCATGTCCTCGATGGTGACCGGCAAGGTGGAATCGTGCCCCTGCACCACCATACCCAGGGAATCGCCGATCAGGACCAAGTCCACGCCGGCGGCATCGAGCGTCCTGGCGAAGCCATAGTCATAGCAGGTCAACATCACCAGCTTCTGCCCGGCCTGTTTGGCCTGGCGCAGGGCGGGAACGGTCCAGGGCTTGCTGTCGGCGTGCGTACTCATCGGTACGCATTATCCACTCATAAGGCGGCGATGGCGCCCCGCTCGATGCGAAATGCAGCTTCCTGCACCGGGCCATGGCCGGCGATATGCAGCTCGGGCGCGACATCGGCCAGCGGCACCAGGGCGAACGCTCGCTCGTGCAGGCGCGGATGCGGCACCTGCAGGCCGGGCAGATCAATGACCGCATCACCGTAGAGCAGCAGATCCAGATCCAGCGTGCGCGGCCCCCAGCGCTGCTCGCGGCTGCGGTCACGGCCGAAGCGACGTTCGATCTCCAGCAGTGCTTCCAGCAGTGCGGCAGGCGCCAGCGCAGTCTCCACGCGGGCGGCGGCATTCACGAAGTCCGGCTGGTCCTCCAGGCCCCACGCCGGGGTCACGTACAGCGGCGAGGCGGCGACCAGCCTGGTGTCCGCCAGTTCGGCGATGGCATCGAACGCGGCGCGCAGCGTGGCCGCCGCATCGCCCAGATTTGCCCCCAGCCCGATGCAGGCGGTGACCGCTGCGCTCATTCCCCGCTGGCGCCGGCCGCCCCGCTACGGCGCCTACGTCGGCGGCGGCGCTTGGACGGCGGCGCGTCCTCATCCTCGTACCCGTCCCCCGCCGGCTCCAGGCCCAGCGCCGCGGATAGCTCTTCGTGAGTCTGGCTCTGCGCCTGGGTCCAGAATTCAACGTCGGCGGCGTGCTCGGGCGAAGCCGACTGGCGTAGCACCAGGAAGTCGAACGCGGCGCGGAAGCGCGGATGGGTCAGCAGGCGCGTGACCCGCTTGCGCTGGCGCTGGCCGAAGCGCGACTGCAGCAACCAGATCTCCTGCATCGGCAACGAGAAGCGCCTGGGCAAGGCGATGGTGTTCAACTGGTGCAAGGTGACCCGGTCGGCGGCGCGGCGCGCAGCCTCTTCCGGATGGGTGCCCTGCGCCTGCAGACCGATCAGCGCCCGGCAGTACGCCGGCCACAGCAGCAAGGCGAACAGGAACGCCGGCGACACCGGCTCCTCATTGGCTACCCGCGCATCGGTGCCGGCCAGACCCTGCAACACCATGCGGCGCAACGCGCCACTGCGGTTGGACTTCAGTGCGGCAGCGCTCTCGGGCAGCAGCACCGTCAACAGGCCGGTGCGCTCGAGACCTTCGAAGCTGGCCACCGCGTGCCCGGAGAGGAACAGTTTGAGGACCTCCTCGAACAACCGCGCCGGCGCGGCCTCGGCCAGCAACGGCGCCAACTCGGGGATCGGATCCGCACTCGGGCCATCGATCGTGAAGCCGAGCTTGGCGGCCAGGCGCACCGCACGGAGCATGCGCACCGGATCCTCGCGATAACGCTGCTCGGGGTCGCCGATGAGCTTCATGCGCCGGGCCTGCACGTCTTCGAAGCCCCCGCAGTAATCGCGCACCGAGAAATCCTCGATGGCGTAATACAGGGCGTTGGCGGTGAAGTCGCGGCGCAGTGCATCGTCCTCGATGCTGCCGTAGACGTTGTCGCGCAGCAGGCGGCCGTCTTCATGCAGTTCGCGGTCGCCGCTGCCATCGTCACTGTTGGCGCGGAAGGTCGCCACTTCGATGATCTCGCGCCCGAACACGACGTGCGCCAGGCGGAAGCGACGGCCGATCAGGCGACAGTTGCGGAACTGTTGCTTGACCTGCTCGGGCGTGGCGTCGGTGGCCACGTCGAAGTCCTTCGGGTGCTGGCCGACCAGCAGGTCGCGCACGGCACCGCCGACCAGGTAGGCCGAGAAGCCGGCATCGCGCAGCCGATAGAGCACACGCAGAGCGTTGGGACTGATATCCCGGCGCGAGATCGTATGGGCCTCGCGCGGGATGACGGTGGGCTGGAGTTCGGAGGTGATGATTGCGGCTTCCGTTAAGTTTTTTGGCGGCTGACCCGATTGCCGGGAGCACAAGCTATGAATATACTAACCAGCTAAGCCGTCACGGCCCAAACGCTCCCTTCGTCTAGTGGTTAGGACGTGGCCCTCTCAAGGCTAAAACAGGGGTTCGAGTCCCCTAGGGAGCGCCAACCGTGATGTTGCCTGGACCCGATCAGACCCGGCCAATGCCGGGTCTTTTCGTTTGGCGCTTGCTTCGACTGCGCTACGTCCCGCCGGGGCGGTTCCTATAGAATCGCCAGCCATCTCCACGTTCGACCGGATCATCGCCATGCCCTTCGTCGTCACCGAGAACTGCATCAAGTGCAAGTACACCGACTGCGTGGAGGTGTGCCCGGTCGACTGTTTCCACGAAGGCCCCAACTTCCTGGTGATCGACCCGGACGAGTGCATCGACTGCACGCTGTGCGAGCCGGAGTGCCCGATCAATGCCATCTACCCCGAGGATGACGTGCCCGCCGGGCAGGAGGGCTTTGTCGCCCTTAACGCCGAGCTGTCGCGCGCCTGGCCGGTGATCACGGTGCGCAAGGACGGGCTGCCCGACGCGGCCGAGTGGGAAGGCAAGCCGGACAAGCTGCCCCTGCTGGAGCGCTGAGCCGACGCCCTATTGGTACGGGCGGCAGGCACCGAGGTCGCCACTCCAACCCTCTGACACGACAAAGGCGCCCCGCAGGGCGCCTTTGTTTTTTCCTGTCCGCCGCCGCCTCGATCGAGCCGGCCGGTCGGGATCAGTTGCCGGCCAGGCGGTTCTTCAGCTCGGCCATCAGGCGGGTCGCTTCCGGACCGGTCGCCGGCAGGCCACGCGGATCCACTGCCGACACGTAGGTGCCCGAGGTGATGGCGGCCACGCGCACCAGGAAGCTGGCGCCCTGGTAGGACACGTCATAGCTGCCCAGCAGCTGCGCACGGCTGGCGATAGTCAGGCCATCGACGGTACCCAGGGCATCGCCCACCTTGGCAAAGACCTCGTCGCGGCTGCCGGAGACGTTGAATCCGGAGGTGTTAACCGCAGACGCGCCGGCCTGCTGGCTGGCGCCGGTTGCCACGGTTGGCACCTGCATGGCACCGGCGGTGTTGGGGGCATTGAGGTCCGGCGGCACTTCCAGCGGACGCTCCTGCTCGCTCAACGCGTAGTCGCCCTTGGGCCCCTTGTGGAACCAGTGACAGCCGGACAGACCGACGATGGAGATCGCCAGCAGGGCAGGCATGAGGGAACGCGAAACGCGGGAAAAACGCATGGATGACTCTCCGTTTGAAGTCAGGCCGCGAGTGGTTCGCGGCTGGATTGTGCTTCGAGCGCGATCGCGCGCTCGGCCAGGCGGTCGGCCAGCCCGGCATGGGTCTCCGACAGCGGCAGCAGCGGCAGCCGCAGCCCCTGCCCCACGCCCTGACGCTGCAGCAGCGCCTTGACCGGGATGGGATTGGATTCGATTCCGAAGAACGCATGGAACTCGACAAGCTGCGCGTCCCAGGATTGCGTCGCGCTTGCCTCGCCACGGCGTGCCAGTTCGCACAGGTGACGATAGGCCGATGGCAGGGCATTGGCACCGACCGAGATCAGGCCATCGGCGCCGGCCAGCAGCGCCTGCCCGGCGGTGCCATCGTCGCCGGACAGCACACAGAAGTCACTCCGTCGCAGCGCCAGCAGTGCCTGCAGCCGGTCCGGCTCGGTCCGCGACTCCTTGATGCCCACGATCCGCGGGTGCGCGGCCAGCGCCGCGACGGTCGCCGGCAACAGGTCACAGCCGGTGCGGCCTGGCACGTTGTAGAGCACCACCGGAAGCCCGCCCTGCTCGGCCACGGCGCGATAGTGCGCCTCAAGCCCGGCTTGCGGCGCGCGCACGTAGGGCGGTGTCACCACCAGGGCGTAGTCGGCTCCCGCGCTGGCGGCCAGGCGGGTCTGCGCAATGGTCTTGGCCGTGTTCATCTGACCGGTGCCGGCCAGGACCGGCATGGCGCCGGCGAGATGTGCGACCGCCGCGCTGATCAAGGCGACATATTCCTCATCGGACAGCGCCGCGGCTTCCCCGGTCGAGCCCGCCACGACCACGCCCTGGATGCCGCCGCGCACCTGCCGGTCGAGCAGTGCACGCCAAGCGTCCAGATCGAGATCGCCACGGCCATCGAACGGCGTGGCCAGGGCGGTGATGCAGCCGGAAAGGGACAAGCGCTTCGCCTGTAAGGAGTGATACGCACGGAACGCCGCGCTCGGCAGCGATGTTACTTGCGGCGCGAAAGGACGGGCAAGTATGCTGGCCGCGCTGTGCAGGCCCCGTCCCGGGGCCATTCAGACTCGCTGTAACGCCGGAAGCCACTTTTGACCGACTCCACGCCCCGGCCCTCGCCGAACGAAAATCACCTCCTGATCAACGCCTACACGACGCATCCGGAGTCGCCCCTGCTGGGCGTAACGCGTCGGATTGCCGATTCCGGCTGCAACCTGGTCGATGCCCGCCTGTCCACGGTCGGACGGGATGTCTCGGTGACCGCGCTGGCCACCGGCTCCTGGGATTCGGTGGCCAAGCTGGAGGCGATGCTGACCCGACTGGAGCGCGAGGAAGGCCTGAAGCTGGTCTGGTACCGCACCGGCGCCAAGGTCGTGCAGTCCAACCTGCTGCCCTACATCGTCGAAGTGGTGGCCGCCGACAAGCCCGGCATCCTGTTCCAACTGGCCGATTTCTTCGACCGCCAGGGCATCACCATCGAGAACCTGCAGTCCACGCGCTATCGCGCGATGCAGACCGGTGCGGAGATGTTCTCGGCCCAGGTCACCATCGGCGTGCCAGCCAACATGCACATCGCCGCGCTGCGCGACGACTTCCTGGAATTCTGCGACCATCTGAACCTGGACGCGATCATGGACCCGATGAAGTTTTAGAGCGTGCCATGCACTTTGAGATGAGATGCGTTGGTTGTCAGCGATGCGGAGCCGGTGTCGCGCGGCGCAGCCTTGGCTGGTGGCCAAGGCAAGCCACGCGGCGCCGGTTCCGTGCCGCTGACGGCCAACCCGAAGGGAAGCGGCCTGGGGCGCGCCGATCCTGCGTTGCGCGCTTTGCCCAGGCGGCCAGCCTGGGCGGCAGCGCACGCCTTGTCTCGACACGCCCCATGCCGCTTCGCACTCACCTCAAAGTACAAGGCACGCTCTAAGATGACGGCGACCGCCAAAGCACTTCCGAAGTCCACCCTGAAACTGCCGCTCGCCCTGTCCGGCGGCGCCTCCACGACCCTCGCCGAGCACGCCGGCCACTGGCTGGTGCTGTACTTCTACCCGAAGGACAGCACGCCGGGCTGCACCACCGAGGGCATCGACTTCAACGCCCTGCTGCCGCAGTTCGAGGCGCTGGACGCGAAGGTGTTCGGCGTCTCGCGCGATTCGGTGAAGTCGCACGACAACTTCTGCGCCAAGCAGGGCTTCAACTTCCCGCTGATCAGCGATGTCGACGAGGCCCTGTGCAAGGCCTTCGATGTGATCAAGGAAAAGAACATGTACGGGCGTCAGGTGCTGGGCATCGAGCGCAGCACGTTTCTGATCTCGCCCGATGCGCGTATTGCGGCCCAATGGCGCAAGGTCAAGGTCGCCGGCCACGCCCAGGCCGTGCTCGACGCACTGAAGGCTGCCATTTCGCAGTGAAGTCCCCGCCGTTCCACACAGGTCGCCATCCCGCCCCGCGGGTCGTGGCGGCCTGCTGCTGTTCGTCTGTCTGCCCGTCCACACACAGGAAACCACGATGACACGAAGCAAGCGCATCTACGTGCTGGACACCAACGTGCTGATGCACGACCCGACCGCGCTGTTCAAGTTCGAGGAACACGATGTGTTCCTGCCCATGCAGGTGATCGAGGAACTGGACAATGCCAAGAAGGGCATGTCCGAGGTCAGCCGCAATGCGCGCCAGGTCAGTCGCTTCCTCAATGAGCTGATCGTCGGCGCCGATGCCGAGCGCATCCAGCTGGGCATCACCCTGCTCCATCCCAAGGGCCTGAACCTGCGCCAGCCCGGCCAGATCGGCCAGCTGCACTTCCAGCTCAAGCCGGTCGACCCCGGCCGCACCTTTGGTGCCATCGCGCCGGACAACAAGATCCTGGCGGCCGTGCTGCAGCTGCACGAGGAGCACCCGGGCACACCGGTCATCCTGGTGTCCAAGGACATCAACCTGCGGATCAAGGCCTCGATCAGCGGCATCGTCGCCGAGGACTACGAGAACGATCGCGCGCTGGACGATTTCGCCCTGCTCTACACCGGCGCCACCGCGCTGCCGGAAGACTTCTGGCACCGCCACCAGGGCGACCTGAAATCCTGGAGCGACAAGAGCGGCCGCACCAGCTACGAGGTCAGCATGGCCGATGAGGAGGACTGGCATCCCAACCAGTACCTCTACCTGCCCGGCGATGACGAGGTCGAACTGCGCGTGGCCAAGGTCAACGCCGATGGCAAGGCCACGCTGACCCTGGTCGATGATTTCCGCAGCGGTCAGCATGCCGTGTGGGGCATCAGTGCACGCAATCGCGAGCAGAACTTCGCGCTCAACGCGCTGATGGATCCGGAAATCGACTTCGTCAGCCTGCTGGGCACCGCCGGCACCGGCAAGACCCTGCTTGCCCTGGCTGCCGGCCTGGCCCAGACCATGGACCAGCAGCGCTACCGCGAGATCATCATGACCCGCGCCACGGTCAGCGTGGGCGAGGACATCGGCTTCCTGCCCGGCACGGAGGAAGAGAAGATGACCCCGTGGATGGGCGCATTGACCGACAACCTGGAAGTGCTCACCCACAACCAGGAAGGCGGGGCCTGGGGGCGCCAGGCGACCAACGACCTGCTGGCCTCGCGCATCAAGATCCGTTCGATGAACTTCATGCGCGGCCGCACCTTCCTCTCACGCTACCTGATCCTGGACGAGGCGCAAAACCTCACCCCCAAGCAGATGAAGACGCTGATCACCCGCGCCGGCCCCGGTACCAAGATCGTGTGCCTGGGCAATGTGGAGCAGATCGACACCCCGTACCTGACCGAGACCACCTCGGGCCTGACCTACGCGGTGGATCGCTTCAAGGGCTGGGCGCACAGCGCGCACATCACCTTGCGCCGCGGCGAGCGCTCACGCCTGGCCGACTACGCCTCCGAAGTGCTGTGAGCCGCACGGTGGGCACGCCGAGCACCACGGCGCGCCCACCCTGACCGACACCATGAGCGAGGCAGCCACCGACGGCATCGCAGTCCGTGCGGAAGACGGGCATACCTGGACGCTGCTCCACAGGGTTCCTGAGCGTCCGCGCGCCAGCCTGCTGTGGCTGCCGGCCATGGGCGTGGCCGCGCGGCACTACCTGCCGCTCGCCGAGGCGCTCAGCGCACAGGGCATCGCGGTCTTCCTGCATGAGGCACGCGGCCACGGCAGCAGTTCGCTGCGCGCTTCGCGCACCACCAATTGGGGCTACCGCGAATGGCTGGCGCTGGACCTGCCAGCCAGCGAGGCGGCGATGCGCAACGCTCTCCAGGGCTCGCGCCAGCTGATCGGCGGGCACAGCCTGGGCGGCCAGCTGGCATGCTGTCACGCGGCCCTGCACCCGGCCCGCTACGCAGGCCTGTGGCTGGTCGCCAGTGGGACGCCGCACTGGCCACGTTTTTCGGCGCCACGCGGCTGGCTGCTGCCCGCCGCCTATCGCTTCATGGCCTGGCTCTCGCGGCGCAATGGCGCCTTACCCGGTCGGCGCATCGGATTCGGTGGCAACGAGGCGCGCGGCCTGATCGATGACTGGACGCGCGTGGGCCTCTCCGGGCGCTACGCCGCGCGCGGTCTGTCGCAGGACCTGGAGGCGGCGATGGCCCGCCTGGCCGTTCCGGTGACAGGTGTCTTGCTGGCGCAGGACTGGTTCGCACCGCCGGCCTCGCTGGCGGGACTGGTGGATCGATTCGCTTCACCTTCGGTCTCCACCACCGTCCTGGACGCCGCCTCGCTCGGCACTCGCGCCGATCACTTTGCCTGGATGCGCCATCCCCAAGCCGTCGTGCAGCATCTGGCCCATCCCCTGGATTGAGCAGCAGGCATCGCACCGGCTTGGCCGCGATGCGATCCTAGGCGGCCAGATTCCCGCTCCAACCGATCGGACCTCATACCCATGCCCGAAGCCGCCAGCCCATCGCCGACCATCGCCGTCATCGGGCTGGGTTACGTGGGCCTTCCTCTGGCCGTGGCGTTTGGTCGACTCGGTCCAACGGTGGGCTTCGACATCCAGCACAAGCGCGTGGCCGAACTGCAAGCCCATCACGACCAGACCCGCGAGATAGCACCCGAGCAGCTGCGCGAGGCGCATCAGCTGCGCTTTACCGACGACCCTGCGGACCTCGCCGGTTGCGAGGTCTTCATCGTCACCGTGCCGACCCCCGTCGATGCCTACAAGCGGCCAGACCTGACCGCCCTCGAGTCGGCCAGCCGCACGGTGGGGCGCGCGCTGGCCCCTGGCGGCCTGGTGATCTTCGAATCCACCGTCTATCCAGGTGCGACCGAGGAAGTCTGTGTCCCGCTCATCGAGGCCGAATCCGGCCTGGTGTTCAACCGTGACTTCCACGTCGGCTACAGCCCGGAACGCATCAATCCCGGCGACAAGGCCCATCGCCTGGAAACCATCGTAAAGGTCACCTCCGGCTCGACCCCGCAAGCCGCCGCCAGGGTCGACGCGCTGTATCGACGCATCATCCACGCCGGCACCCACTGCGCGCCCAGCATCCGGGTCGCCGAGGCTGCCAAGGTGATCGAAAACACCCAGCGCGACGTCAACATCGCCCTGGTCAACGAGCTGGCCCTGCTCTTCCATCGCCTGGGAATCGACACCGGCGAGGTCCTCGCAGCGGCCGCGACCAAGTGGAATTTCCTTGGCTTCAAGCCTGGGCTGGTCGGCGGGCACTGCATTGGCGTGGACCCGTACTACCTGACCCACAAGGCCCAGCAGGTCGGCCACCACCCGGAGGTGATCCTGGCCGGACGCAGGATCAACGATGGCATGGGCGCGCACGTGGCCCAGCGCACGATCAAACTGCTGGCCCAACGCAACAACCCCATCGCAGGCGCGCGCGTGCTCGTGCTGGGCTTGACCTTCAAGCAGAACTGCCCGGATCTGCGCAACACCCGCGTGGTCGATATCGTGCACGAACTGCGGCAGTACAACGTCCAGGTCGACGTGCACGACCCGTGGGCAGATCCTGCCGAAGCGGCGCGCGAGTACGCGCTATCCCTGGCCCAGGCGCCGCCGCACGGCCACTACGATGCCGTCATCCTCGCGGTGGCCCACCAACAGTTCGCCGCGCTCGGCGGCACCGGCGTGCGTGCCTTCACGCGCCCAGGCGGCGTGGTGTTCGATGTGCAACGCCTGCTGCCCCAAGATGACGTGGATGGCCGCCTGTGAAGCCCCTCCTCCCCAATCCGATCCGAGAACTCCCATGAAGATCCTGGTGACCGGCGCCGCCGGTTTCATTGGCGCACGCCTCAGCGAGCGCCTGCTCGAGCGTGGCGACACTGTGCTGGGCTATGACAACCTCAACGACTACTACGATCCCACGCTGAAGGACGCACGCCTGCAGCGCCTGCACGCGCATACCGGGTTCTCCTTTGTCCGGGGCGCGCTGGAAGACCGCGATGCGCTCGACGCGGCCTTCGCCGGCTTCGAGCCGCAGCGCGTGGTCAACCTGGCCGCACAGGCAGGCGTGCGCTATTCGCTGCAGAACCCCCATGCCTACGTGCAGAGCAATCTGGTGGGCTTCATGAACATCCTGGAAGCATGCCGGCATCGCGGCGTGGAGCACCTGATCTACGCCTCCTCCAGTTCGGTCTACGGCGGCAACCGCAAGCTGCCTTTCGCCGTGGAGGACAGCGTGGACCATCCTTTGAGCCTGTATGCGGCCAGCAAGAAGGCCAACGAGCTGATGGCGCATACCTACAGCCATCTCTACCGGTTGCCGACCACGGGCCTGCGCTTTTTCACCGTCTATGGCCCCTGGGGACGCCCGGACATGGCGCTGTTCCAATTCACCCGCAAGATCCTCGCCGGCGAGCCCATCGACCTGTTCAACAACGGGCAGCACACACGCGACTTCACCTACATCGACGATATTGTCGAGGGCGTGATCCGCACGCTGGACCACGTGCCCGGACCGGATCCGCTGTACGACGCCATGCAACCCAACCCGGCGACTTCCGACGCGCCCTACCGCGTCTACAACATCGGCAACAACGCGCCGGTGCAGTTGCTGGAGTACATCGAGGTGCTCGAACGCGCGCTCGGGCGCAAGGCCGAGCGACGCCTGCTGCCCCTGCAGCCAGGCGATGTCCCTGACACCTTCGCAGACGTCTCTGCACTGCAGCGGGATGTGGGCTACGCCCCCTCGACACCCGTGGAAACCGGGATTGCGAGCTTCGTCGCGTGGTACCGCGACTACTACGGCGTGTGACCGCCACGACGCGCACGGCGCATCGGTTCCGATCCCAGGATCATGCCGGGGCGAACGCAAAAAAATCGGGAAAAGGTGTTGACGCGAAAGCGCGAAACACGAATAATCTCGCTCCTTCGCAGCGCGCCCGTAGCTCAGCTGGATAGAGTACCTGGCTACGAACCAGGCGGTCGGGAGTTCGAATCTCTCCGGGCGCACCAAGCGAAGAACGCGAAAAAGCCAGCCAACGTGCTGGCTTTTTTGTTGCCTCCTCTCCCTCACACTGCCTGCCCTCGCCTGCGCGAGCGTACGCGTACCGCCGACGCCGTCGTCGCGAGAACGCGGCAGGCAACAGGGGGTTTTCAGACGCGCGCTTCCCACGCCCGATCTATACAGATCGATCCATGCAGATCCGCGTCCTGAAGAAGCGCGCGGCGGATGAACATGAGCAACAGGCACAAAAAACCCGCCTTCAAGGCGGGTTCTTTCAATTGGCGGAGTGAGAGGGATTCGAACCCTCGATAGAGCTTTTGACCCTATACTCCCTTAGCAGGGGAGCCCCTTCGGCCACTCGGGCATCACTCCGGACAAACGTTGCGCCTGACCGCTGCGCGACGGCCAGCAAGGATACCGGCTGAACGCGCGAACGGCAAACTAAATCGTCAGTTCGAGGAACTGCTTTCTGCCTCGGTGGCCGCACCAGCATCTTCGCCGCGCTGGATACGCTGATAGATCTCTTCGCGATGCACTGCGACATCCTTGGGCGCCGTGATGCCGATGCGCACCTGATTCCCCTTGACGCCAAGAACGGTCACCGAGACCGAATCGCCAATCATCAGGGTTTCGCCGACACGGCGGGTCAAAATCAACATTTCAATTCTCCGTAGTCCGGCTAGCGTAAGGCCGGTAGAGGTGTTCGGCCCCCGTCGCAGCCGGAACACTCCCAAATAAGTTCATAGACGTGAAACATGGTAGCGGCCGGACACGTCCAGCCGCAAGAGACAAACACTGTGATTCAGACGACAAGCCGTTGGGTGACCCAACCTTCGACCCCCTCTAGAGCAGATGCAAGGGCGGGCCCGTCCTCGCCACCACCCTGGGCCAGGTCCGGGCGACCGCCGCCCTTGCCCCCGATCTGACCGGCCACGTGACCCAGCAGTTCCCCGGCTTTGACCCGGCCCATTGCACTGCCATTCACGCCCGCCACCAGCGCCACCTTGCCGCCGCTAGTCCCGGCCAGGAGGATGACCGCGTCGCCGAGTTGTTGCTTGAGCCGGTCGATCGCCTCGCGCAGCGCCTTGGCATCGAAGCCCTCCAAACGCGCGGCAAGCACCTTGATGCCCTCGATGACCTTGGCCTGCCCGGCCAGGTCCGCAGTGGCACCGCTAGCCGCCTTGGCTTTCAGGCTTTCCAGCTCACGTTCCAGCTTTTTCTGTCGCTCGGTCAGCTGCTTGAGCTTTTCGACCAGCTCGGCGGAACTGCCACCGACGACATGCGCCGCCTCGGCCAGGCGCCGCTCTTCAGCCGCGACATGATCCAGCGCGCCCTGCCCGGTCACCGCCTCGATGCGCCGCACGCCAGCCGAAACGCCGCTTTCACTGACGATCTTGAACAGGCCGATGTCCCCGGTGCGCTGCACGTGCGTCCCGCCGCACAGCTCGGTGGACGTATCGCCCATGCGCAGCACGCGGACGTGCTCGCCGTATTTTTCGCCAAACAGCGCCATGGCCCCGAAATCCAGCGCCTCCTGCATGGCCATGTGCCGGATCTCGGCCGCGTGGTTGGCACGGATCTCCGCGTTCACCCGGCGCTCGACCTCGGCCAACTCGTCCGCCGAGACCGGCTGGAAATGCGAGAAATCAAAGCGCAGACGATCCGGCGCGACCAGCGAGCCCTTCTGTTGCACATGTGTGCCCAACAGAGCCCGCAGCGCCGCGTGCAGCAGATGCGTGGCTGAGTGGTTGAGGATGGTGGCACTGCGGCGCGCGACGTCGGCATGACCAGACACGATGTCGCCGACCGAGAGCGTGCCCTGCTCCAGCACACCGAGATGACCGTGGAACTGGCCGGCAAGTTTCAGGGTGTCCGACACCTGGAAGCGCCCGCCGGAGGGGGTCAGCACGCCGGTATCGCCGACCTGTCCGCCGGACTCGGCATAGAACGGCGTCTTGTCCAACAGCACGATGCCCTCCTGGCCCGCCTCGAGTCGCTGGACCGGGCGGCCGTCAAGGAGAAGCGCGACCACCTTCAGATCCTCGGCCTCCAAGGCGTCATACCCCAGAAACTCGGTCGGTGCCAGCTGTGCCACCAGATCGGCCGGCAGTGCGGTGCCACCGGAGAACTTGCCCGCGGCCCGCGCGGTCTGCCGCTGCTGCTCCATCGCCGCATCGAACCCGCCCATGTCCACCTGCAGGCCGCGCTCGCGGGCGATGTCGGCGGTGAGATCCACCGGGAAGCCGTAGGTGTCGTACAGGCGGAATGCCTCTTCACCCGCGATCGTGACGCCCTGGGTGTTGGCGACGATGTCCTCGAAGATGCGCATCCCGGCGTCCAGGGTCTCGGCGAAACGCTCTTCCTCGGCCCCCAGGGCCCGCTCGACGAGCACCTGTTGTTCGGCCAGTTCGGGATAAGCCGCACCCATCAGGGACACCAGGGTCGGCACTAGCTTGCTGAAGAACGGCTCGCGTACCCCCAGCATCCAGCCATGACGCAAGGCGCGGCGGATGATCCGGCGCAGCACGTAGCCGCGCCCCTCGTTGGAAGGCAGCACGCCGTCGACGATCAGGAACGAGCAGGCCCGGATGTGGTCGGCGATCACCCGCAGCGACTTGTTTTCCAGGTCGGCCGTGCCGGTCAGGCGTGCCACTTCCTTGATCAGCGTCTGGAACAGGTCGATCTCATAGTTGCTGTGCACGTGCTGCAGCACGGCCACCAGGCGCTCCAGGCCCATCCCGGTGTCCACACACGGCGCCGGCAGCGGGACCAGGGTGCCGTCAGGCTGACGGTCGAACTGCATGAACACCAGATTCCAGATCTCGATGAACCGGTCGCCATCCTCTTCGGGCGATCCCGGGGGGCCACCCGGAATCTCCGGCCCGTGGTCATAGAAGATCTCGGTGCACGGGCCGCAGGGGCCGGTGTCGGCCATCTGCCAGAAATTGTCCGATGCGTAGGGCGCGCCCTTGTTGTCACCGATGCGCACGATGCGCTCGGCCGGCACGCCGATCATGTCGCGCCAGTAGCCATAGGCTTCGTCGTCGTCGTGGTAGACGGTGACCAGCAGGCGCTCGGCCGGCAGCTTCCAGACCTGGGTCAACAGTTCCCAGGCCCAGCTGATCGCTTCCTTCTTGAAATAGTCGCCGAACGACCAGTTGCCCAGCATCTCGAAGAAGGTGTGGTGCCGGGCGGTGTAGCCCACCTGGTCCAGGTCGTTGTGCTTGCCGCCGGCCCGCAGGCAGCGCTGGACATCGGCCGCGCGCACGTAGCTGCGCTTCTCCGCCCCCAGGAAGGTGTCCTTGAACTGGACCATGCCGGAATTGGTGAACAACAGGGTCGGATCGTTGCCCGGCACCAGCGGCGCCGAGGGCACGATGGTATGGCCCTTGTCACGGAAGAAATCGAGGAAGTCCTGGCGGACCTGGTTGCTGCTGAAGGTAGGCGCGGTCATGTGGGAGCTTGCGTTGGGCGAGCGGCTGGCAAAACAGGCCGCGATCCCCCTTACATGCGGATGCAGCCTGTCCCGGACAACCTTGAACCGCCAAGGGTAGCAAAGCCCAGGGGCTCAGTCCTCCGGCAAGCCGCGCAAGACCGCCCGGACCGCATCGCCATCGAAGCCGCGCCGCAGCAGCAGGTCAGCGGCCTTGCGCTGGGCCGCCAGGTCTTCCAGCCGCTCGGCCCCGAAGCGCCGCGCGACCAGGTCGGCGGCCAGCGCCCGCCAGTCGCCCTCGAAGGTTGCCAGGGCCCGTGCGACCTGGGCGCTGCCGAGCCCATGGGTTTCCAGCTCGACCTCGATGTAACGCGGCCCATAGCCGGACGCCACGCGAGTGCGGACCAGGGATTCGGCGAAACGGTCGTCGTCCTGCCAGCCCTCGCCGGCCAGGCGATCCAGCGCGGCAGCGGCGTCCTCGCTGCTGACCCCGCGGGCAACCAGCTTGCGGATCAGCTCCTTTCGCGAATGCTCGCGCCGCACCAGCAGCGCCAGGGCGCGCTGTACCGGAGTCGGCTCGGGGCGGCGGCGACGGCCTTTGCCGCTCGCCTGGGATGCGGGCAGATGCTCCTCATCCATGCAGACCTCTACTTGTGACGATGCGCATGCCGGGTGCGGACGCGGACGCGCTGAAACAGACAAGGGCGTCCGGAACGACGCCCCTGCCCTGATCCAACATCGCCCCATGCAGGCCGGCCCCGCCACTGACAGCGGCGCCGGCCCGCATGGAACCGATGAACTCAGTCGTCATCGCCTTCTACGTTTTCGCGGCCAGCGACTTCGGCGGGCTCGAACTTCTGGCGCAGTTCGGCTTCCAGCTTGGCCGCCACTTCAGGGTTCTCACGCAGGTAAGTGCGCGAGTTGTCCTTGCCCTGGCCGATGCGCTCGGAGCCGTAGCTGTACCAGGCGCCAGCCTTGTCGACGATCTTGGCCTCCACGCCCATGTCGATCAGCTCGCCTTCGCGGCTGATGCCCTCGCCGTAGAGGATCTCGGTGACGACCTGCTTGAACGGAGGGGCCATCTTGTTCTTGACCACCTTGATGCGGGTCTGGTTGCCGATGATCTCGTCCCCCTTCTTGATCGCACCGATGCGGCGAATGTCCAGGCGCACCGAGGCGTAGAACTTCAGGGCATTGCCGCCGGTGGTGGTTTCCGGGCTTTGGCCCGGCATCATCACGCCGATCTTCATGCGCAGCTGGTTGATGAAGACCACCAAGGTGTTGGAGCGCTTGATGTTGCCGGTCAGCTTACGCAGCGCCTGGCTCATCAGGCGCGCCTGCAGGCCTGGCAGCTGGTCACCCATCTCGCCCTCGATCTCGGCCTTCGGGGTCAGCGCGGCGACCGAGTCGATGACCACGATGTCCACCGAACCCGAGCGCACCAGCATGTCGGCGATTTCCAGCGCCTGCTCGCCGGTATCGGGCTGGGACAGCAGCAGGTCGTCGACGTTCACGCCCAGCTTGCCGGCGTAGATCGGATCCAGCGCGTGCTCGGCGTCGATGAAGGCCGCCGTGCCGCCCTGCTTCTGACACTGGGCGATGGCCTGCAGGGTCAAGGTCGTCTTGCCCGACGATTCCGGCCCATAGATTTCCACCACACGGCCCTTGGGCAGGCCACCGATCCCCAGGGCGATGTCCAGCATCAGCGAACCGGTCGGGATCACCTCGGTCGCCTCGATCACGCGGTCGCCCATGCGCATCACCGAGCCCTTGCCGAACTGGCGCTCGATCTGGGTCAGGGCCGCGGCCAGGGCGCGCTTCTTGTTCTCGTCCATTGTCAGTGTCCTCAAAGGGGTGGAAATCTGTTGGGAAGCAATCTACGGGGCGGCCATCGCACGGGTTGAGACCGGCCGTCTCGCATCGAAACTTATTGCGCTAGGCCCATCGGCGGCAGCGGACAACGCCGACACGCGTTGTGGGAAAACTCCTGTCTGCGGCGCGCGCTCACCGGTTAGGCCTGACCAGCCCGCAATACAGGCCTTCGATGGCGAACTCCTGGTCCGGCCTCACCTCGATGGGCGAATAGTCCGGATTGCGCGGCAGCAGGCGGATGGCATCGCGCCCGATCTTCAACAGCTTGACGGTGATTTCCTCATCGATGCGGGCCACCACGATCTGGCCACTGCGCGCATCGCCGGTGCGGTGCACGCCGATCAGGTCGCCCTCGAAGATGCCTTCGTCGCGCATCGAGTCGCCCTTGACCTTGAGCAGGTAGTCCGGCGAAGGCGAAAAGAACACCCGGTCCAGCACCACGTAGTCGTGGTGGTCGGCATCGGCGCCGATCGGCGCACCGGCCGCCACCCGGCCCAGCACCGGCAGGCGCAGGGCGGATTCCTCATTGGCCGGCGCGAAGGCCATCGCTGCCTGCGCCGGTTGCGGCGCCCGCAGCAGGCGGATGCCACGTGCCCGGCCCGGAATCCGCTCGATGGCGCCCGCGGCCTCCAGCGCTTCCAGATGGTACTGCGCGGCCCGCACGCCCTTGAAGCCCAGCGCACGGGCGATCTCCGTCTGCGACGGCGGCATGCCTTCGGCCTCGAGCCGTTCGGCGATCATGGCCAGGATGGCCTGCTGGGTGTCGGTGAGCTGCATGGTTAGTAGTATTACTACTAACACACGCCCCCTGCAAGCCCTGCCCTCACATTCGCCGGCGCTAGGCGGCGATCAGTCCATTCAACGCCGCCGCCACCGTCTGTCGGCGTACCGCGTCACGGTCCCCGTCGAACTGGTAGACCTCGGCGCGGGCGTAGCCGCCGCGGCGCTTCCAGCCGATCCAGACCATGCCGACCGGTTTGTCCGGGCTGCCGCCGCCGGGGCCGGCGATGCCGGTGACGGCCACGGCCACGCTGGCGCCGGAATTGACCAGGGCGCCGGACACCATCTCGATCACCGTCTCGCGGCTGACCGCGCCAAAGGTCTCCAGCGTCTGCGGGCGCACGCCCAGCAGTGCCTGCTTGGCCTCATAGCTGTAGGCGGCCATGCCGCAGTCGAAGAACGCCGAGGAGCCGGCAATGTCGGTCATGGCCTTGGCAATCCAGCCGCCGGTGCAGCTTTCGGCGGTGACCAGCATGTCGTGGCCCGCGCGCAGGTGCTGGCCGACGGAAACGGCCAACTGTTCGAGTTGGGAATCGGTGGGAGACATGGCGCGCCATGGCGTGGAGGTCTGTGAAGTATCCCAGATCGCGTCCATTCGCCTCGGCTGGCGTCCCATCCCCAGCCCTCCCGCAGTGCAGCATCGGCAGTCGATGTAATCGGTTACATTGACGCCCCTGCCGCGACCAGACGGCACTATCGATTCGCCATTTTGGGAAGGGAAACGGCATGACACGATCAGGCATCACGCGCCGCCAATTGCTGGTGGCCACGGGCGCGGCCACCCTGCTGTCGCAGGTTCCGATGGGCTTCGCGCTCGGGCGCACCCCGATCAAGGCGCCAGCCTTCATCGAAGACCTCATCGGCAAGATGACCCTGGAGGAGAAGGCCGGCCAGTTGACCCTGTTCGCGGCGGCCATGCAGAACGGCGCGGCGGCGGCGGCCAATCCGGTGACCGCCACCAGCGCGGTGACCGCGCAGATCGCGGCGGCCAAAGCCGGCCAACTGACCGGCGTGTTCAACAGCTCCAACGTGCTCTACCACGAGCGCCTGCAGAAGGCCGCCATGCGGAGCCGGCTGAAGATTCCGATGCTGTTCGCCGCCGACGTGATCCACGGCTTCACCACGGTGTTCCCGGTGCCGCTGGGCGAATCGGCCAGCTTCGAACCGGACCTGGCCCAGCGCACCGCGCGCGCGGCGGCGATGGAGGCCTCGGCGGTGGGCATCGATTGGACGTTCGCGCCGATGGTGGATATCGCCCGTGATGCGCGCTGGGGCCGCGGCGTGGAGGGCGCTGGCGAGGACGTCCTGCTGGGACGGCGCATGGCCCAGGCCCGGGTGCGCGGCTTCCAGGGCGACAAGGGCCTGGACGATCCGGAGGCCGTGGTCGCCTGTCCGAAACATTTCTGCGCCTATGGCGCGGCCGAGGGCGGCCTGGACTACAACACCACCGACGTGTCCGAGCGCGTCCTGCGGCAGACCTACTTCCCGCCGTTCCAGGCCGGTTTCGATGCCGGGGCGATGACCACCATGGCCTCGTTCAACGAGATCTCCGGCATCCCGGCCACGGCCAACAAATGGCTGCTGGACGATGTGCTGCGCGGCGAGTGGGACTTCAGCGGCGTGGTGGTGTCCGACTACACCGGCGATGAGGAGCTGATCGCGCATGGTTTCGCCCGCGACGGGCGCGACGCGACCCGGCTGGCGATCCTGGCCGGGGTGGACATGAGCATGCAGAGCGGCCTGTACCTGAAGCACCTGCCGGACCTGGTCAAGAGCGGTGAGGTGCCAATGGCGGTCATCGACCGCTCGGTGCGGCGCGTGCTGCAGCTCAAGGCGCAGCTGGGCCTGTTCGATGACCCGTTCCGCCGGATCAAGCCGCAGGCGCCTTCGCGTCAGCGCCTGCCCGAAACGCTCGAGCTCGCGCGCGAAGCCGCGCGCAAGTCCGTGGTGCTGCTGAAGAACGACGACGACATCCTGCCGCTGCGCTCCAGCGGCCAGCGCATCGCCCTGATCGGCCCGGTGGCGCAGGACTGGGACAGCACCAAGGGCCCGTGGACCCTGTTCAACGGTGACGACTCGGGCAGCGATCTGGCCCAGGGCATGAAGAGCGCGATGGCCGATGCCTCGCTGCTGCGCGTGGTGGCCGGCAGCGGCTATGCCACCGCGCTGGCCGGCGGCATCCAGGCCGCCGTCGAGGCGGCCCGTGCGTCCGATGTCGTCGTGATGGCCATCGGCGAGTCCCGCGATGATTCGGGCGAGGCGCACTCGCACACCTCCATCACCATTCCCAAGGTGCAACTGGACCTGCTGGACGCGGTGGCGGCCACGGGCAAGCCGGTGGTGGTCGTGCTCAGCAACGGGCGCGCATTGGCGCTGGACACGGTGGTGCCCAAGACCAAGGCCATCCTGGTCGCCTGGTTCCTCGGGTCATCCTCGGGTGCGGGGCTGGCCGACGTCCTGTTCGGCAAGACCGGGCCTTCCGGGCGCTTGCCGGTCAGTTTCCCGCGCGAGCCGGGCCAGGTGCCGTACTACTACGATCACAAGATCACCGGCCGCCCCGATCCCAAGCCCGAAGCGCTGACGGCGTTCAAGACCCACTACACGACCATCCCCAATTCGGCGCTATTCCCCTTCGGCCACGGCCTGACCTACGGGCGTCCCGAATACGGCGCGCTGGACATCGGCGATGGCAAGCTCCAGGCCGCTGGCACGCTGGAAGTGCGCGCCACCGTGCACAACCGCGGCGACCGCGCGGCCGAGGAGGTCGTGCAGCTCTACGTGCACGATCGGGCGGCCAGCATCACCCGCCCGATCCAGGAGCTGAAGGATTTCCGCAAGGTCGCCATCGCCGCCGGTGGCAGCGCCGAAGTGCGCTTCACCCTGCGCCGCGAGGATCTGCTGTTCATCGGCCAGGACCTCAAGCCGACGGTGGAACCGGGTGTCTTCGACCTGTGGGTCGCTCCCTCGGCCGAAGTGGACGGCCTGCACGCCACCTTCGAACTGCCGGCCTGATCCAGCGCGCAAGCCCGCGGCGCGGCGGGCCGCGCATGTCGCCGACCGCCGCATCCGGGGCATGACACCCCGGCTGCGGCGGCGCACGTTTTACAATCTGCGGTCACTTTCCCCCTGCGCTCCGATGTCCAAGACCGCGTCGCCCGAACACACCCCGCTGATGAAGCAGTTCTTCGCAGCCAAGTCCGAGTACCCGGACCTGCTGCTGTTCTTCCGCATGGGGGACTTCTACGAACTGTTCTACGACGACGCGCGCAAGGCCGCGCGGCTGCTGGACATCACTCTGACCCAGCGCGGCAGCTCCGGCGGCGCGCCGATCCCGATGGCCGGGGTGCCGGTGCATGCCTACGAAGGCTATCTGGCGCGGTTGGTGGCGCTGGGCGAATCGGTCGCGATCTGCGAGCAGATCGGCGACCCGGCGCTGGCCAAGGGCTTGGTCGAACGCAAGGTGGTGCGCATCGTTACCCCCGGCACGGTGACCGACGAGGCCCTGCTCAACGAGCGCCGCGACACGCTGCTGATGGCGCTTTCGCGCGGCAAATCCGGGTATGGACTGGCGTGGGCCGACCTGGCCGGCGGGCGCTTCCTGGTCAACGAAGTCGACAGCGACGACGCACTGGAAGCCGAACTGGCCCGCCTGGAGCCGGCCGAACTGCTGGTCCCCGACGAAGAAGGCTGGCCGCCCTTCCTGGCCACGCGCACCGGTGCGCGTCGCCGTGCGCCATGGTTGTTCGATGCCGACAGCGGCCGGCGCCAGCTCCTGCAGTTCTTCAGGCTGCATGACCTGACCGGCTTTGGCATCGAGGACAAGCCACAGGCCATCGCCGCCGCTGGCGCGCTGCTGGGCTATGTGGAGGAAACCCAGAGGTCGCAGCTGCCGCACCTGACCGCGATCGCCTTCGAGTCCTCGGGCGAGGCCATCGCGATGAACGCGGCCACGCGCCGCCATCTGGAGCTGGACACGCGCGTGGACGGCGACACCCGCCACACCCTGCTCGGCATCCTGGACAGCACGGTCACCCCGATGGGCGGGCGCCTGCTGCGCCGCTGGCTGCATCGCCCGCTGCGCGACCGCAGCGTGCTGCACCAGCGTCACCACGCGGTGGAGACGCTGATCGACCGCGGTACCGAGGCGGACCTGCGCGACGCCTTCCGCGCCTTCGGTGACGTCGAACGGATCCTCACCCGCGTGGCGCTGCGCTCGGCGCGCCCGCGCGATCTGTCCACGCTGCGCAACAGCCTGGCCCTGCTGCCGCGCTTGCGCGAACTGCTGGGGCCGCTGGATTCGCCGCGCCTGGGCGCGCTGGCCGCGGCGATGGGCGAGCACGACGCCACCGCGCATCTGCTGGTCACCGGCGTGGCCGAACAGCCGCCGCTCAAACTCACCGATGGCGGGGTGATCGCCGCCGGCTTCGATGCCGAGCTGGACGAACTGCGCCAGCTGTCCACCAACGCCGACCAGTTCCTGATCGACCTGGAGACCCGCGAGCGCGAGACCAGCGGCATCGCCACGCTGAAAGTGGGCTACAACCGCGTCCACGGCTATTACATCGAGATCAGCAAGGGCCAATCGGACAAGGCGCCGGTGCATTACACGCGTCGGCAGACCCTGACCAATGCCGAGCGCTACATCACCGAAGAGTTGAAGACCTTCGAGGACAAGGTCCTGTCGGCACGCGAGCGCGCCCTGTCGCGCGAACGCGTGCTGTACGAGCAGCTGCTGGACGCGCTCAACGAAGTGATCGAACCGCTCAAGCGCTGCGCCCTGGCCTTGAGCGAGCTGGACGTGCTGTGCGCCTTCGCCGAGCGCGCCCAGGCGCTGGACTGGACGCGTCCGGCGTTGTCCGATGCGCCGTGCCTGGTGATCGAACGCGGCCGCCATCCGGTGGTCGAGGCCGTGCGCAGCGAACCGTTCGAGCCCAATGATCTGCGCCTGGACGGCAGTGATACCGCCGAGGCACGGCGCATGCTCGTCATCACCGGCCCCAACATGGGCGGCAAGTCGACCTACATGCGCCAGAACGCGCTGATCGTGCTGCTGGCGCATATCGGCAGCTTCGTGCCGGCCTCACGCGCACAGATCGGCCCGATCGACCGCATCCTCACCCGCATCGGCGCCGGCGACGACTTGGCCAAGGGCCAGTCCACCTTCATGGTGGAAATGGCCGAGACCAGCTACATCCTGCATCACGCCACGCGCGAATCGCTGGTACTGATGGACGAGATCGGGCGCGGCACCTCGACCTACGACGGCCTGGCCCTGGCCGACGCCGTCGCCCGCCACCTGGCCCACGCCAACCGGTGTTACACGCTCTTCGCCACGCACTACTTCGAATTGACGGCGCTGGCCGGCGAGACCGTCGAAGGCGGCCCGAGCGGGATTGCGAATGTGCACCTGGATGCCGTCGAGCACGGCGAGTCGCTGGTGTTCATGCATGCGGTGAAGGATGGCGCGGCCAACCGCAGCTTCGGCCTGCAGGTGGCCGCCTTGGCCGGCCTGCCGCGCACCACCCTGGCCCAGGCGCGTCGTCGCCTGGCCGAGCTCGAACAGCGCGGCAGCGACACCCAGGCCTCGACCATGGCGCCCACCGCGCTGGATGCGCCACAGCAGTTCGGCCTGTTCGCGCCCGCGCCTTCAGCGGCGCAGGACGCCCTGGCCGCGCTGGATCCCGATGAGCTGACTCCCAAGCAGGCGCTCGAGGCGCTGTACCGGCTCAAGGCGCTGCTGTAACGCGACACAGGCCCCGTGGGAGCCAGCACGCTGGCGATGGCGCGTTCCACTGAAGGCCCATCGCCGCCGTGGCGGCTCCCACAAGGCGATGGCGCTTTCCGCTGAAGGTCCAGCGCCGCCGTGGCGGCTCCCACAACATGGGCCTGCATGTCTGCGTCGAGGCGAGCGCCAGACGTATCGCGCGTTGAAGGGGTTGGTCAGGCCGCAGCGGCCGGCGGCATGTTCGGGTTGGGATGCTGCGGTGCCAGCGCGTTGTCGATCTCCATCGCCCGCAGCGCGGCCGGACGCGACATGTGCGCCTGCACGAAGGCGACGAAGGCCGGGCGCGGCGCGAGCGCGCCGATGCGCAGGTAATAGCCAATGCAGGCGGCGGCATACAGATCGACCGCGGTGAAGTGATCGCCGGCCAGGTGCTTGCGTCCCTCCACCGCCTGCTCCAGCGCGCGCAGCACATCCTCCTCACGTCCGTAGCCGGCACTGACCGGTTCGCAGAGCGCTCCGGCCTCCCTGGCCGTCATCAGCGACTCGAAAGGACCCGCCAGGAAGAACAGCCAGCGGAAATACGCCGCACGCGTCGGCGAATCCTCCGGCGGCGCCAGACGCCGCTCGGGCACCAGCTCGGCCAGGTAGGCGCAGATGGCGGCGTTCTCGGTGACCACCGCCTCGCCGTGGCGCAGGGCCGGCACCTTGCCCATCGGATTGATCGCCAGATACTCGGGCGACTTCATGCCCGTGCCGTAGTCGAGGATCCGCGCCTCATACGGCAGGCCGGTCTCTTCGATCATCCAGCGCGCGACGCGGCCGCGCGACAGCGGATGGGTATAGAGGGTCAGGGTCTCGCTCATGGCAACGCTCCGTCACAGGTGAGGCGCCAGTGTCCGGTGCTCCTGCTGACAGCTTCTGTCAGGAGTCGCTGCCGTAGCCGGTGGCCGTGCGCCAGCGCTTGATCAGCACATGCCGACGCGAGGGGTAGCGCTCGCCGGTATCGACCAGGTCGATGACGCGATCGGCGCGAAAGTGGCGAAAATCCCGGCGCAGCTCGCACCACGCCGCCAGCATGCCCAGCCCCTCCATGAAGGCCATCGCGAACGGCCAGATCAGGCGCTGGGTGGGCTGGCCCGCGCCATCCGCGTAGTCCATGCGCAGCACGTGCTCCAGGCGCATCCCCAGGCGCAGCGTCGGCAGCCACGGCGCATCCGGTGGCGGTTCGCGCGGGGTGGGCACCAGCAGGCCCGTGGTCTCGATCGACAGCCGCGCGGCGGCCGGCAGCGTCGCACCGATGCGCGTCATGGCCCGTTCGGCCGCCTGTGCCAGCGCCGTGTCCGGCTGTCGAGTGACCCAGCGCGCGCCCAGCGCCAGGGCCTCCAGTTCGTCCTCGCTGAAGTTCAGCGGCGGCAGCAGGAATCCGGGAAGCAGCACGTAGCCCACCCCGGGATCGCCGAGGATGTCCGCGCCCTGCCCGCGCAACGTGGCGATGTCGCGGTACAGCGTGCGCAGGCTGACGCCGAGCGCCTCGGCCAGGCGCGCGCCGGCCACGGGACGACGACGCCCGCGCAGGGCATCGAGCAGGTGCAGCAGGCGGGTGGCGCGCGAGGACATCGCGACAGGATAGAGCCCGGCGTCGCGTTGCAGGAACGTGGCGTGACACGCGAATGCCGGGTGCGCTGGGTGGCCGAGGTGGACGGAGGTCCGGTAAGTTCGGCATTCCCCCGAACCCGAAGGATTCCCTGTCATGAACGATGCGCTTTCCGGCTTGGCCGGCACCCTTTTCCAGCAGTTGCAGGGCGCGCCGCTGCAGCAGATGTCCTCGCAACTGGGCACCGACCCGGCCCAGACCCGCAACGCCATCGCCACCGCGCTGCCGATGTTGTTCGCCGCGCTGGGCCGCAACGCGCAGCAGCCCCAGGGCGCCGAGGCGCTGCTGGGCGCCCTGCAGCGCGACCACGCCCAGGCCGCATCGGGCTTCGACCTGGGCAGTCTGGTGGGCGCGGTGCTCGGCGCTGGCGGTGGTCGTCAGACCGACGGGGCTGGAATCCTGGGGCACATCTTCGGCGGCAGCACCCCAATGGCCGCCAACGGCCTGGGCCAGGCCACGGGCCTGGGCGGTGACAAGGCCGGCCAGCTCCTGCAACTGCTGGCACCGGTGGTGCTGTCGTTCCTGGCGCAGCGCTTCCTGGGTGGCAATGGCCAGGGCGACGCCGACCAACTCGGGCAGGCGCTGGGCCAGGAACGCGCCCAGGTGCAGCAGTCCGGGGGGCTGGCCGGAGGGCTGCTGGGCAAGCTGCTGGACCAGGATGGCGATGGCGACCTGGACGTCGGCGACCTGCTCAAGCTCGGCGGTGGCCTGTTTCGCGGGCGCTGAGCCAGCGATAGTCGGGCCCTATCAAAAATCGCACAAATTTCAATTTTCTTTTGTCATCGCCGCTGCCTATGGTGAGACCTCATCCGCACACGCGAGGCCTGCCATGCGCCAACTCCCGATGACGCCCTTCGCCAGCCCCGCCACCTGCGATGTGTTGCCGATGCCCTGCTGACCGGGGCCTCGCTTCTCCACCCCCACACCCCTGAACGTCCGCGCCTGCGCGTGCGGCCGCGTCTCCTGTGCGCTCCAAACGAGGTAGCCAAGCCATGAACATCGAAGCCAAATGTCCGTTCAACCACGCCGCGGGCGGCGGCACCAGCAACCAGGACTGGTGGCCCAAGCGGCTGCGGGTGGAGCTGCTGGCCCAGCATTCGATCAAGTCCGATCCCCTGGGCAGTGCGTTCAACTACGCCGAGGCGTTCAAGCAGCTCGATTACACGGCGCTCAAGCAGGATCTCAAGGCGCTGATGACCGATTCGCAGGACTGGTGGCCGGCCGACTTCGGCCACTACGGGCCCTTGTTCATCCGCATGGCCTGGCATAGCGCCGGCACCTACCGCGTGCAGGACGGACGCGGCGGCGGCGGCCGCGGCCAGCAGCGCTTCGCTCCGCTCAACAGCTGGCCGGACAACGTGAGCCTGGACAAGGCCCGCCGCCTGCTGTGGCCGATCAAGCAAAAGTATGGGCAGTCCATCTCCTGGGCCGACCTGATGATCCTCACCGGCAACGTCGCGCTGGAATCGATGGGCTTCAAGACCTTCGGTTTCGCCGGTGGCCGCGAGGACACCTGGGAGCCGGACCAGGACGTGTACTGGGGCACCGAGACCACCTGGCTGGGCGGCGACGAACGCTACGCCCACGGTTCGCCCGGTGTGGACAAGCCAGGCGATGAAGCGGTGCTGGTCTCCGACGACGATGCCGATGGCGACGAACACTCGCGCAAGCTGGAAAATCCGCTGGCCGCGGTGCAGATGGGCCTGATCTACGTCAATCCCGAAGGCCCGGACGGCAATCCCGATCCGCTCAAGGCCGCTTACGACATCCGCGACACCTTTGGCCGGATGGCGATGAACGATGAGGAGACCGTCGCCCTGATCGCCGGCGGCCACAGCTTCGGCAAGACCCATGGCGCCGGCCCGGCTGACCACGTCGGCCACGAACCCGAAGCCGGCGACCTGGAACAGCAGGGCCTGGGCTGGCACAACACCTTCGGCAGCGGCAAGGGCGCCGACACCATCACCTCCGGCCTGGAAGTCACCTGGACCACCACCCCGGCGCAGTGGAGCCACGACTTCTTCAAGCACCTGTTCGGCTACGAGTGGGAGTTGAGCAAGAGCCCTGCCGGCGCGCACCAGTGGGTGGCCAAGGACGCGCAAGCCACCATCCCCGATCCGCACGGCACCGGCAAGCGCCTGCCGACCATGCTGACCACCGACCTGGCCCTGCGCATGGACCCGGCCTACGAGAAGATCTCGCGCCGCTTCCTGGATCATCCGGAGGAGTTCGCCGACGCCTTCGCGCGCGCCTGGTTCAAGCTGACCCACCGCGACATGGGGCCCAAATCGCGCTACCTGGGCCCGGAAGTGCCGGCCGAGGACCTACTGTGGCAGGACCCGATCCCGGCCTCGACCACGGCGCTGGACGCAGCGGACATCGACGCGCTCAAGGGCAGGATCGCAGCCTCTGGCCTGAGTGTGGCCGAGCTGGTCTCCACCGCCTGGGCCTCGGCCTCGACCTTCCGCGGCTCGGACAAGCGCGGTGGCGCCAACGGCGCGCGCATCGCCCTGGCACCGATGAAGGACTGGAAGGCCAACCAGCCCGCGCAACTGTCCAAGGTGCTGGCCAAGCTGAAGGAGATCGGCCAGGACTTCGGCAAGCCGGTCTCGCTGGCCGACCTGATCGTGCTCGGCGGCGGCGTGGGGGTGGAGCAGGCGGCCAAGGCCGCGGGCCATGACATCACCGTGCCGTTCCATCCGGGCCGTGGCGACGCGACCCAGGAACAGACCGATGTGGAATCGGTCGGCATGCTCGAGCCCAAGGCCGATGGCTTCCGCAACTACCTGGCCGGCGGCATCGGCGTGGCCGGCGAAGCGCTGCTGATCGACAAGGCCCAACTGCTGACCCTGACCGCGCCGGAGATGACCGTGCTGGTTGGCGGCCTGCGCGTGCTGGGTGCCAATGTCGATGGCGTGGCCCATGGCGTGTTCACCGACAAGCCGGGCACGTTGAGCAACGACTTCTTCGTCAACCTGCTGGACATGGGCACCGCGTGGCAGGCGACCTCGCGCAATACCTACCAGGGCACCGACCGCAACACCGGCGCCAAGACCTGGACGGCCACGCGCGCCGATCTGGTGTTCGGCTCCAACGCCATCCTGCGCGCCCTGGCCGAGGTCTATGCCGGCGCCGATGCCAAGGAGAAGTTCATCAAGGACTTCGTCGCGGCCTGGACCAAGGTGATGGAGCTGGACCGCTTCGACCTGAAGTAAGCCAGGTCCGCACCACCGGTCACACGACAACGGCGCCCTCTGGCGCCGTTGTCGCACAATACCGCGCTTGCCAATCGCCATCCGCCCCCGCCATGAGTGATGTCGACCACCGCGTGCACGGCGTGGGGCCGGAAGATGTCGTGCCCGACTGGCCGCCCCTGCAGGCGGACGAACTCGAGGTGCTGTTGGCCGACTATCCGGCGTTCGCAGCAGGGCCGCATCGCATCGCCTGGCACAGCCCACGCCCGCTCTCGGCCGCGGCCCTGGTGGACACCGCACGTGGCCGCGTATTCGTCAAACGACACCATGTCAGCGTGCGCACGGCCGCGTGCCTGGAAGAAGAACATCGCTTCATCGCGCACCTGCACGGCAAGGGGCTGCCGGTCGTCGAGGTCTTTGCCGATGCGCACGGCCACACCGCGGTCACGCGCGGCGACTGGACCTATGAAGTCCACAGCACCGGGCTTGGCGAGGACGTGTATCGCCAGACCACGTCGTGGACACCGCTGACCGACCTGGCCCGTGCGCGCGAGGCGGGCGCCATGCTGGCTCGGCTGCACCAGGCCGCAGCCGATGACCACGCCCCCCAGCGCAGCACGCACGTGCTGGTCGCCCGCGACGACCTGCTCCGCGCCGAGGATCCCATCGTGGCCCTGCAGGCGCAGTTTGCAGAACGTCCGGCCCTGCGCGCGTGGCTGCAATCGCGCGACTGGCAACGCGATTTCGCGCGCGACCTGCTGCCATGGCACGCCGGCCTTGCAACGCGCCTGCGCGACACCCCGCGCCTGTGGGCGCACAACGACTGGCACGTGTCCAACCTGCTGTGGCAGCGCGAGGGCGATGCGCTGCGCATCAGCGGCGTGCTCGACTTCGGCCTGGCTTCGCCGACCAGCGCCATGTTCGACCTGGCCACCGCGATCGAACGCAATGCCATCGCCTGGCTGACGCTGGAAACAGGCTTCGATGCGGTGCATCTGCAGACCGCCTGCGCGCTGATCGCCGGCTACCGCGAGGTGCTGCCGCTGGACGCGGCCTCGGTGCAGTTGCTGGCCGACCTGCTGCCGCTGGTACACCTGGAATTCGCCCTGTCCGAGGTCGAGTACTTTCACGCCATCACCGGCTCGCCGGACAACGCGGCGGTGGCCTACGACGTGTTCTTGCTGGGTCATGCGCGGTGGTTCGCCAGCGCGCCCGGCCAGGCCTTGCTGCAGGCGATCCGCGCAACGGCCTGAATACGCCGGATGTGCAAATCCTGGAGAAATGGTGTCAAATGCGCGCTCTGAAGCGGGGGTGCCCGGCGTTTGCCGGGCTGAGAGAGTCCCTTGGAACCTGACCCGGTTAGCACCGGCGTAGGGAGCTTTGAGCAGCATCGGTGGTCCGCCCGTGGAAGGCGTGCGCCGGTGCGCCGTCGCTTCGTCCTTGTGCCCTTGCCTGGTGACGAACCGATGAATCGCTCCCGCTCCACCCTGTTGCTGTCCTCCCTGCTGTGCACGGCGTTGCCGCTGCACGCCCAGCAGGTCGAATCCGCTTCCGACGACCAAACCGCCACCGACCTGGCCGCCGTCCGGGTCAAGGGCCAGCACGATGCCCAGACCAGCCAGGCCAATAGCTTTGGCGCCGGCACCTGGAAGGACACCCCGGCCTCGCTCAACGTGCTGACCCGGGCGCTGATCGACGCACGCCAGCCGCGCTCCTTGAGCGAACTGACCGCCAGCGATGCTTCGGTCGGCGACAGCTACGCGGCGGTGGGCTACTACCAGGACGTGTCGATCCGCGGCTATGCGCTGGACCTGGCCACCGGCCTGCGCTTCAACGACCTGAGCCTGGCCGGCGAGCAGCGCATTGCGCTGGAGAACGTCCAGCAGGTCGAGATCCTCAAGGGCGAGGCCGGGTTGACCGCCGGCATCATGGCGCCCGGCGGCATCATCAACTTCGTCTCCAAGCGTCCCGAGCGGGTGCAGGAGCTGACCGTCGGCACCGACTCGCATGGCTCGCGTTACACCGCCCTGGATGTCGGCCGCTGGCTCACTCCCACTTTCGGCCTGCGCTTCAACGCGGCGTGGGAGGACACGCACTCCTACATCGAACACACCGACGGGCGGCGCAATTTCTATGCGCTGGCCGCCGACTGGCTGATCGGCGACAAGGGCAAGCTGGAACTGGACGGCGACTACCAGACCAGCGCGCAGCGTTCGGCCTCCGGCTACCAGTTGCTCGGTGGCGATACGCTGCCCAGCCACGCCAGCGCGACCAAGCTGCTGGGCTACCAGCCGTGGTCACAGCCGGTGTCCATCCAGAGTGCCAACGTCACCGCGCGCTACACCTACCAGTTCAACCCCGACTGGCAGGGCAGCGTGGCCTTCGGCAACAGCCGCAGCGTGATCGATGACAACGTCGCCTTCGCCTATGGCTGCTTCTACGCGACCGAATGTGCCGACGGCAGCGAGCCCGGCAACTATTTCGCCCCCAACGGCGACTACGACGTGTACGACTACCGCAGCCCGGACGACACCCGCCACAACCAGCAACTACGCGCGCAGCTGCAGGGCCGCTTCGACACCGGCGCGCTCAGCCACCAGCTGACCTTTGGCGCCGATGGCTACCGTCGCACCGTGGATCGCCGCCAGGACGTGTACGACTACGTGGGCACCGCCAACATCAACGAGGCCACGCCGGTGTTCGCCCCCTCGTCCAACGCGCCCGGCCCGTCCGCGCGCCGGCTGGACGACAGGCAGTGGTCGGTGTTCGCGCTGGATCGCATCGGCTTCGGCAATCACTGGCAGTGGCTGGTAGGCGGGCGCTTCGCCAAGCTGGACGAGATCGCCAACGACAGTGAGGGCGTGCGCGAGCGGCGCACCACCCTGAGTCAGTTCCTGCCGCAGACCGCGCTGATCTGGCAGGCCACGCCCCGGCTCAACGCCTACGCCAGCTATAGCGAGGGCCTGTCGCTGGGCCAGGAAGCGCCGTGGTGGACGTCTAATGCCGACAGCTTCCTGCCGCCGCTGCACTCGCGCCAGGCCGAGGTCGGCGTGAAGTTCGCCGCCACCGACGCGCTGGACCTGGGCGCGGCCCTGTTCCGCATCCGCCAGCCGCTCCAGTACGCCATGCCCGATGACAGCGAGGCCGGCTATACCTTCGTCCAGCGCGGCCAGCAGGTGCATACCGGCCTGGAGCTGACCGCCAACGGACAGCTCACCGAGCAGTTGCGCCTCAATGCCAGCGCCAGTCTGCTGCGCGCACGGGCACAGGACAGCGGCACCGCCGCCATCGAGGGTCACCAGCTGGTCAACATCCCCGAGGCGCGCGCCAGCGTCTTCCTCGACTACACGCTGGCGTCGGCGCCAGCCTGGAGCTTCAACGCGGGCTGGCGTTACGCCGCCTCCAATGTCGCCACCGCCGATGGTCGCCTGCGCGTGCCGGCGTACCACGTGTTCGATGCCGGACTGCGCTTCCGTAATCAGATCGCTGGCCACGCCATGACCTGGCAGCTGTCGGTCGACAACGTGTTCGACAAGTTCTACTGGCGTGATACCGGCAGCAGCGGCGGCGATTACTACCTGTTCCCCGGTGCCCCGCGGCTGGCCCGTCTGAGCGTGACCTGGGCGCTGTGAGTACCGAACTGCTCGAGTGGATCGGCGCGGCTGTCAGCGTGGCCGCCGTGTGGCTGACCGCGCGCCGGCATCTGCTCAGCTGGCCAGTCGGACTGGCCTCGGTGGTGCTGTACGCCAGTGTCTTCGTCGAGGCCAAGCTGTATTCCGACGCCCTGCTGCAAGGCGCGTTCGCTGGCTTCATCGTCTATGGCTGGTGGCGCTGGAAGCAGCACCTGGACGACGACGGCCGGGTGCAGGTCGCGCCACTGGACCTGGGCGCGGCACTGCGTGATCTGGGCATCGGGGCGGTGGGCGCGGTGGCCCTGGGCACGGTGATGCACCGCTACACCGACGCCGCCCTGCCCTGGCTGGATGCGGCGCTGACCGCCTTCAGCCTGGTGGCGCAGTGGTGGCAGGGCCGCCGCCACATCGCCGCGTGGTGGCTGTGGATCGTGCTGGACGTGATCTACACCGGCCTGTACGTCTACAAGTCGCTCGATGTCACCGCCGCGCTCTATCTGGGCTTCGTTGGACTGGCGGTGATGGGCCTGCGCCAGTGGCGGCGCGCGGCGCAGACCGCACCGCTGGCCGCCGCTTGAACCCGGCCAGCGCCGACGTCGACTGACGCCCGCGTCAGGCAGTGCTAGGGTGCCGGACTTTCGCCCGGCACCCCTTCGCATGTCCGCACGCCCCGCTTCACGCTCGCTGGTCGAAGGGCCGATTGGCCGCAATCTGTTGCTGTTCTCGCTGCCGATCCTGGGCGGCAACGTCGCCCAATCGCTCAACGGCTCGGTCAATGCGGTGTGGATCGGCAAGTTCCTGGGCGAATCGGCGCTGACCGCCGCGGCCAACGCCAACAGCATCCTGTTCTTCCTGATCGGCTCGGTGTTCGGCATCGGCATGGCCGCGACCATCCTCATCGGTCAGGCCATCGGCGCCGGCGACACCGCCCGCGCGCGCCGGGTGATGGGCACCAGCGCCAGCTTCTTCATCGGCCTGTCGGTGGTGATCGCCTGCTGCGGCGTGTGGCTGGCGCGCCACCTGCTTAGCGCCATGGGCACCCCAGCCGATGCGCTGCCATTGGCCGAGGCCTACCTGCGGGTGATCTTCCTGGCGATGCCGCTGATCTACGCGTTCGCCTTCCTGTCGGCGGCGCTGCGTGGCGTCGGCGATGCCAAGACCCCGCTCCGCTACCTGCTGCTGGCCGTGGCGATGGATTGCGTGCTGGATCCGATGCTGATGCTGGGCGTGGGTCCGTTCCCGAAACTGGGCATCGCCGGCGCGGCGTGGTCGACGCTGGTCACCCAGGCCATTGCTCTGGCCGCGATGCTGGTCTCGCTGCGCCGGCGCGGTCACGTGCTGTGGCTGGGGCGCAAGGACCTGCACCTGCTACGCATCGACCCGGCGATCCTCAAGGCACTGGTCACCAAAGGCGTGCCGATGGGCCTGCAGATGGTGCTGGTGTCGCTGGCGATGATCGCGATGATGACCCTGGTTAACCGCTTCGGGACCGACATCGCCGCCGCCTATGGCGCTGCGCTGCAGACCTGGAACTATGTGCAGATGCCGGCGATGGCGATCGCCGCGGCGGCCTCGTCGATGGCCGCGCAGAACGTCGGCGCCGGACGCTGGGATCGGGTCTCGGCCACCGCGCGTACCGGCGTGCTGTTCAACTTCCTGATGACCGGTGCGCTGATCGCGCCGCTGATCCTGCTGGACCACTGGACCTTCGGCCTGTTCCTTGAATCGGGCAGTCCCGCCTTCGACGCCGCCCGCCACCTCAACCACATCGCGATCTGGTCGTTCCTGTTCTTCGGGGTGATGTTCGTCCTGTCCGGCGTGGTGCGCTCCACCGGCGCGGTGATCGTCCCTTTGATCATCCTGGTGATCTCGCTGTGGGGCATCCGGGTGCCCTTTGCCAAGCTGCTGCAACCCACGTTGGGGAGCGACGCGATCTGGTGGAGCTTCCCGACCAGTTCGCTGTGCTCGATGCTGCTGTCGATCGCGTATTACCGCTGGGGCGGCTGGCGCAAGGCGCAGATGATGAACGCCGATGCCAGCCAGGTCGCCATCCCCTCCGAGGTCCCGGCTCGCGTGCCCTCGCCCGTGGCCGACCCGGCCGAGCCGGACTACCGGCCCGACGACGCGTTGCAAAAGCCCTGAGCCCGCGCGGCGACAGACCTTAGAGCGCGTCGATATCCCCAAGCGCCTGGATGAGCCGCCGCGCGCGCTTGTCCGGCTTGGTCTCCGGCGGCCGGTAACCGGTGCGCTGCGCGGCACGCAGCGCGCGCGCCTCGGCTCGCCGCTGTTGAGACTCCGGGCTTTCCTCGTACAGCGCCTGGGCCACGGGCGCAGGCCCGCGCTGGTCGGACAATCCGCGCACGGCGATCTCGAAGCGTTCCTCGCCGCGTTGCACCAGCAGCGCGTCTCCGACGCGCACCGTGCGCGAGGGCTTGGCCCGCTGGCCGCCCAGTTCGACCTTGCCCAGGGTCACCGCGTCCTTGGCCAGGGCGCGGGTCTTGTAGAAGCGGGCCGCCCAGAGCCAGACATCCAGGCGTACCGACGGGGTTGCGGGCGTTTCAGTCATGCGTTCCTGAGAAGTCGGGTTTGATCGTGTCCCGCGGGCGGGGCGTGAGGTCGATCGATTCGTCGGGATGGCAGGGGTCGCGCACCATCGATGCCGTGTTGCCACGCGCCAGGGCATTGGCGGACGAGGACGACGCAAGCTGGCATTCGGGCCGGTCGGCAGGCCGTACCGCCGTCATGTCCTCGCGCCCGGGGTCGCTGGCACAGGCCGACAGCAGCAGCGCCGTCGCAAGCAGGGTTCCCTGCAGTTTCATCGGGTGCGTCCTCCGTGGAAATCGACTCGCCCAGTCAGCGCCTGGTCGCGTGAAACTCATGTTCCTGCACTGCCGCCGAAGTGGATTTCGGCATGCGGCGCCTGTGCGTCGACATCGTGCTGGCAGGCCTGGGTCATGCGTGCATCGCGGAGGCCCTGCTCGAAGTCCTGTCCGTGCTTGCCATCGCGGATCTGGTCCGGAAACGGTGGCTGGTTGGCGGCCAGCTGCGCCTGCTGCTGGCATTCGTAGGACAGCGTGGAGCCATCCAGTCCTGGGGTGCTGGCGCAGCCCGCCAGCCAAGCCAGGCATGCCGATAACCCAAGACCGCCGATTGCATGGAGCTTCCGTGGCATCGCGCTTCTCCTTCGTGCTGGTCATGTCCGCGAACAGACGCAAACCCGGGCCCGGAAAACACGAAACCCGGCTTGCGCCGGGTTCCGAGCATAGCGCGGCTGCATCGCAGCCGATGGCCGTCGCCTTATTCGGCGGACTTGGCGGCCTCGGCAGCGGCGGCCTGGCGGGCGACCTTGGCGGCAGCGGCGGCGGCCAGGTCTTCCTTGATGCGGGCAGCCTTGCCCTGCAGGCCACGCAGGTAGTACAGCTTGCCGGCGCGGACCTTGCCGCGGCGCTTGACTTCGACCGAGTCGATGGTCGCGCTGTGGGTCTGGAAGACGCGCTCGACGCCGTAGCCGTGCGAGATCTTGCGCACGGTGAAGGCGGAGTTCAGGCCGGCGTTCTTCTTGGCGATGACCACGCCTTCGTAGGCCTGCACGCGCTCGCGGTTGCCTTCCTTCACCTTCACATTGACGACGACGGTGTCACCCTGGCTGAACTGCGGCAGCTCGCGGGAAATCTGGGCGGACTCGAACTCCGCGATGATGGACTTGTTCAACTTGCTCATGGTGGCACCGATTCTATGTTCGGGTGGGTGTGTCGGATTCGACAGCGGCACTGATGCGGTCGCAGGATTGCGCCGCACGATCGTTTTTATGTGGCACCCGTGACCAGACTGGTCGCAGGAACCGCGTATTCTAGAACACTTCCCCGCGCGAAAGCTAGCTGAGGAAAGGCTCAGTCGCCGGACGCCTGCCGCTCGGCCCGGAACGCCTCCAGCAGCTTGCGGTCGGCGCGCGACAGCGCCGCCTCGTCCAGCAGGTCTGGGCGTCGCAGCCAGGTCCTGCCCAGCGACTGCTGCCGGCGCCAGCGCGCGATGGCCGCGTGGTTGCCCGAACGCAGCACGTCCGGTACCTCGCCCCAGGCGTGGCTGGCCGGATGGGTGTAGTGCGGACAGTCCAGCAAGCCCCCCTCGCCCTCGAAACTGTCCTGCGCCGCGGACTCGGCATCGTTGAGCACGCCCTCGCGCAGGCGCGCGACCGCGTCGATCAGCACCGCCGCACCCAACTCGCCGCCGGACAGCACGTAGTCGCCGATGGAGATCTCCTCATCGACCTCGTGGGCCAGGAAGCGCTCGTCCACGCCCTCGTAGCGCCCGCACAACAGGATCATGCGCGGCAGCGTGGCCAGCTCGCGCACGCGCGCCTGGGTCAGCGGACGTCCCTGCGGGCTGAGATAGATCACCGGGGCCGGCGCGGGATCGGCCAGGCGCGCCTGGTCCAGACAGGCCCGCAGCGGCTCGATCAGCATCACCATGCCCGGCCCGCCGCCGAAAGGGCGATCGTCCACGCGCCGATAGTTGCCGGTCGCGTAGTCGCGCGGATTCCAGCCCTGCACCTGGAGCAGATCGCGCTCGCGCGCGCGCCCAACGACACCGAAGCCGGTGCTCTGGTCGATGAACTCGGGGAACAGGCTGATGACGTCGATGCGCATGGGCGGAAAATGCGGCGGCTTCACAGGCGAGTATGGCCAACCGCAGCCGACCACGCGCTCTTCAGAAGTCCGGGTCCCAGTCCACTCTTACCACGCCCGCGTCGAAATCCACCCCGTGGACGAAGTCCGGCTCGACGAAGGGAATCAGGCGCTCCTTGTCCCCCCGGGCCACCAGCACGTCGTTGGCACCGGTCGAAAACAGGTGCGAGACGGTGCCGAAGTCACGGCCGTCGGCATTGAGGACGCGCAGGCCTTCCAGGTCGACCCAGTAATACTCATCGGGCTTGGGCGGCGGCAGCGCGCTGCGCGGCACCGAGATCTCCAGCCCGACCAGCGCCTCGACCGCGTCGCGGTCCTCGACACCGGGAAAGCTGGCGATCAGATGCTTGCCAGAGGGCTTGCCACGCACGCCGGAGACCTCGCGCTCGCGCCCCGCGGCATCGCGCAGGGTCCAGGGCTGATAGCGGAAGATCGTTTCACGCGGCTCGGTCCAGGACTCGACCTTGACCTGGCCACGCACGCCAAACGCGCCGACCACCCTGCCCAGCAGGATGCGGCGCGTCGTGTTCTCACTCATGGGAGAAGCAGCCGGCCGCGAGCAGGTCGCGGCCGAGGCGCGATCAGGCCGAAGCCTGGGCGGTCGCGAGCTTGCCCGCTTCCTTGTACAGGTTACGGACCTTGTCGGTCAGCTGGGCGCCCTGGCCGACCCAATGGTCGACGCGTGCGATGTCCAGCACGATGCGGGGCTCGGCGCCCTGGGCGACCGGGTTGTAGTAACCCACGCGCTCGATGTTGCGGCCGTCGCGCGCGCTGCGCACGTCGGTGACGATGATGTGGTAGAAGGGGCGCTTCTTGGCGCCGCCGCGGGTAAGGCGGATCTTGACCATGGTGTGCTCTCGGTGTTGCCCAGTCGCCAGGATGGCGCGGTAAGCCGGTAAGTATAGCGGGCCGCGCGCGTCGCGCAAACCCGCATCGGACGCCAGGTCAGGGCCGCTCCCAGGGCTGGGTCTCCAACGCCCGGGCCAGCAGGTCGTGCAGTGTCGGCGCTGCGGGCAATGCCTGATCGTCGATCGAGGCGACCGGCGCACAGCCATTGGCATTGGCCGTGAACGCCGCCAGGGTCCGCGCTTGATCCAAGGTCACCCGGGCGTGACGCTGCGGGACCCCCAAGCCCTCCAGCCCACGTTGCAGCAAGCCCTCACAGGTCCCTCGCAAGGCCGGACCCTGCGGCCACAGCACGCCGGACCCGTCCCAGAAGCCGATATTCCAGACCGAGCCTTCCACCACCGCCGCTCCGGCGCCCTCGACGAACAATGCATCGTCCGCGCCTGCCAGCCGCGCCTGTCGGCGATAGTGGAACAGCGGGAAGGTCGCCACGTGCTTGATCTGCGGGAGCGGACGCACGAAGGCGTAGGACTTGAGCCTCACGGGTCGAGCAGGCGCGATTGCCCCGACGGGCGTGACCGAAATCAGCCACTCGGGCACCACTGGCCGCAGCGGATCACGATGATCGAAATCGCGTGCGAAGCCGGTCACACGCACCGACACCAGCTCGGTACCCGCCAGGGCCGCGCGCAGCTGGGTGCGCAAGGCAGCCTCGTCGAACGGCGCATCGAACAGGGCGGCCTGCCCCTCCCGCAGGCGCGCCAGATGCAGGTCCAGGCCCTGCACGGCGCCTTCGCGCGCGCAGAAAGCAGTGAAGTGACCATAGTTGTGCTGCGCCAGCGCGCGCAGGTGCTCGGCCGACACGGGATGCCCGTCGAGCGTCAGGCGAGGCGTGGTCACAGCAGCGCGTCGGCCTGCGCCCACCATGCGTGCAGCAGCTCGGCCGCCGGCCGCGCCTGGGCCGCCCAGGCGGATTGCCCGGCCCAGGCCTGCAGGGCATCTAGCCGGTCCTCGGCCACCGCCTGCTTGCGCATCGCGGCGGTCAGCCCGCGCTGCACGGGGTATGGCGCGGGCAACGGCGCGTCGATGGCCGCAGCCGCACGCACGTAGGCAGTGGCCACCGAGCGCCCCAGCCGACCGGAAAACGCCCGCGTCGGCCACGTGTCCTGCGGCTCGGTGTCGGCCAGGGCCTGCGCCCAGGCCGGGGCGATCGCGGCCTCCGGCGTGCGCAGGAACGCGGTACCGACCATCGCAGCGCTCGCCCCCAAGGTCAGCGCAGCGGCGATGCCGCGCCCGTCGGCGATGCCTCCGGCGGCGATCACCGGAATCGACAGTGCATCGGCCAGGCGCGGCACCAGGGCAAACAGGCCGACCAGTTGGTGCTCGGCGGCGGCCGGATCGAAGGCGCCGCGATGGCCGCCGGCCTCGAATCCCTGGGCCACCACCGCATCGGCGCCAGCGTCCTGCGCCAACCGCGCCTCGGTCAGCGTCGTTGCGGTGGCGAACCAGGCGATGCCGGCAGCCTTCAGCGCCCTCACCTGGGGGGGCGTGAGCACGCCCATGATCGTGGACAGCACTTGCGGACGCGCCGCCAGCACGGCCTCGAATTGCGCATCGAAATCCGCAGGCCGCGCATCGCCCGCACTGGCGGGTACGTCCGGTCCCCACTGCACCAGCAGCGCGCGCACGGCAGCCTCGGCTTCGGCATCGCGCACAGGCCGTGCGTCCGGCACCCACAGATTGACCTGTGCCAGGCCGTCGGACTGACTACGGAATGCCTCCATCCAGGCCCCGATGTCCTGCGGCGCGGACAGCACCGCGCCCATCGCGCCCATGCTGCCGGCATTGGCCAGCGCGGCGGAAAGCGCCACCGGACAGGCCCCGGCCATCGGCGCCAACAGCACCGGCAGTTGCAGGCCGAACCTTGCGCAGAAGGCCTGCGATCGCAGGCGTGCGGCCGAGGTCATCAGGCGCTCAACGGAATGGCAGGCCGCCGCGGCCGCCGCCCATGGCCCCCATCATGCCTTTCATGCCGCGCATCATGCCCTTCATGCCGCCGCGGCCCAGCTTGCCCATCATCTTTTCCATCTGCGTGTACTGCTTCATCAGCTTGTTCACGTCGGAGGGCTGGGTGCCCGAGCCCTTGGCGATGCGGGCACGCCGCGAGCCATTGAGCAGTGCCGGGTTGCGGCGCTCCTTCTTGGTCATCGAGTTGATGATGGCGATCATGCGCGGCACTTCCTTGTTGCCGGCGACCTGCGCCTTGAGATGCTCGGGCACCTGGCCCAGGCCGGGCAGCTTGTCCATCAACGCACCGATGCCGCCCATGCCCTGCATCTGCTCGAGCTGGTCGCGCATGTCGTTGAGGTCGAACTTCTTGCCCTTGGCGACCTTCTCGGCCAGCTTCTGCGCCTTGTCCTTGTCGACCTGGCCCTCGACCTGCTCGACCAGCGACAGCACATCGCCCATGTCCAGGATGCGGCTGGCCACGCGCTCGGGATGGAACACATCCAGGCCATCGGGCTTTTCGCCCACGCCGATGAACTTGATCGGCTTGCCGGTGATGTAGCGCACGCTCAGCGCGGCACCGCCACGGGCGTCGCCGTCGGTCTTGGTCAGCACCACGCCGGTCAGCGGCAATGCTTCGGAGAACGCCTTGGCGGTGGTCGCCGCGTCCTGGCCGGTCATCGAGTCGACCACGAACAAGGTCTCCACCGGCTTGACCGCCGCGTGCAGGGCCTTGATCTCGGACATCATCGCCTCGTCGATCGCCAGGCGGCCGGCGGTATCGACGATGAGCACATCGATGAAGGACTTGCGCGCATCGTCGATGGCGGCGCGGACGATGTCCTCGGGTTTCTGCGAGGCCTCGGACGGGAAGAACGGCACGTCGACCTGCTGGGCCAGCGCCTTGAGCTGTTCGATGGCGGCCGGGCGGTAGACGTCGGCCGAGACCACCATGACCTTCTTCTTGCGCTTTTCCTTCAGGTGCTTGGCCAGCTTGCCGACCGTGGTGGTCTTGCCCGCGCCCTGCAGGCCGGCCATCAGGATCACCGCCGGGGCCGGGACATTGAGGTTCAGGTCGGTGGCGGCCGAACCCATGACCGCGGTCAGCTCGTCGCGCACGATCTTGATCAGGGCCTGGCCCGGGGTCAGCGACTTGAGCACTTCCTGGCCGACCGCGCGCACCTTGATGCGTTCGACCAGGGCCTGGACCACCGGCAGGGCCACATCGGCCTCCAGAAGTGCGATGCGCACTTCGCGGGTGGCCTCGCGGATGTTTTCCTCGGTCAGGCGACCACGGCCACGCAGGCGTTCGATGGTGCCGGACAGGCGCTGGGTCAGGGATTCGAACATGGCAACGACCGGAGAGAAAAAGCGGGCGCGCAGTATATCCGCCAAGGCAGACCCCATCCGGCGCCCCGCGCCGCATCGGAAAGCGGCAGACGCGTGAGACACTTGCGCGATGGGATTCATCGCACCGTCCATCCTCCTTTATCTGCTGGCCACCTTCCTGCTCGTGCGCACGGTGGGCACCGATGTCGCCGGGCCCGGGCGCACCTGGCGCTGGCCGGCCCTGGCCGCCATCGCGCTGCATGCCGGCTACCACCTGTGGATTGCCTGGCAGACCCCGGGCGGCCCGGACATGCACTTCTTCTCCGCGCTCTCGCTGGTCGCCCTGGGCATGGCCGCGGTGACAACGGTGTTCGCCACCCGCAGCCGGATGGCCACCGTGGGCGTGGTCGCCTTTCCGCTGGCGGCCCTGATGCTGGCCGCCTACCACGCGTATGGGCATCGCCCCTCGCCGCCCTTGGACTGGCGCCTGCAACTGCATGCGTGGCTGGCGCTGCTGGCCTACGCCACCCTGGGCATTGCGGCGGTCCTGGCGATCATGCTGTGGGTACAGGAGCGCGCCCTGCGCCGGCGCGCCTTCAATGCCTGGCTGCGCGCGCTGCCGCCGCTGACCGAGCTGGAAACCCTGCTGTTCCGCACGATCACCGTGGGCTTCGTCCTGCTCACCGCCGTCCTGCTGACCGGCACGGTGTTCGTCGAAAACCTCTTCGCCCAGCACCTGATCCACAAGACGGTCCTCAGCGTACTGTCCTGGCTGGCCTTTGGCGGCCTGTTGCTGGGCCGCTGGCGCAGGGGCTGGCGCGGGGCCACGGCCGTGGGCTGGACCCTGACCGCCATGGCCCTGCTGGTGCTCGCCTTTTTCGGCAGCAAGGCGGTGCTGGAACTGATCCTGCATCGCACCGTGGGAAGCTGACCGTTCTGTCAGCAGAATGCCGCGACGCGTCATTCCATTGCTGAAACAATATTTGCATTGACAAATATTTCGTGTGCGCGGATCATGCCGCGCCATGAAGCGCCGTCCCGTCATCTGCACACCGGCCAGCGGCTCCTCGCTGGGCTTACTGATCCGCCAGGTCCGCGATGGAATCTGGGCGGTCCTGGAGAAGGAACTGGCCCAGACCGGCCACGACCTGACCTTCAGCCAGTTCATCACCATCAAGAAGCTCGCTGATGGCATGGCGAGCGTGACCGACCTGGCCCGCGTGGCTGAAGTCCATCCCGGCGCCATGACCCGCCTGCTTGACCGCCTGGAAGCCCGCGGCCTGGTCGTGCGCCAGGCCGACCCCGGCGATCGCCGCGCCCTGCACATCCATCTGACGGACGCGGGCGTGGGCATCTGGAAAGACATCCAGCAGTGCGGGGAGCGCGTGCTCGAACGCGCAACGGCCGGCATGACCGAGGCCGAATCCAGCGAACTGATGCGCCTGCTCGAGCAGGCACGCGACAACCTTACCTCCGAGATCGATTGACCATGTCCACGCCCGTCTCCACGCGCCTGCCCGCCAGGCTTACCGTGTCGCTGGCCTGTGCGCTGGCCCTGGCCGGCTGCGCCAGCACGCATGGCCTGTCCACGACCGGCCAACCCATCGACGCCAATACCCTCAGCGCCAGCAAGTCCCTGGGCGATGCCGCCTACAGCAGCGCCGCCTTTCCCGACCAGCAGTGGTGGAAGGCCCTGGGCGACCCGCAGTTGGACAGCCTGATCGGCGAAGCCCTGCAGGGCAGCCCCTCGCTGACCGCCGCCGATGCCCGTCTGCGCCAGGCGCAGGCGCAGGTCGGCGCGGCCGATGCGGCGCGCAAGCCCACCCTGGACGCCACCGGCGAGTACAGCGGCGTGCAGTTGCCAAAGGGTCTGGTCGGCTCGGAGATCGGCGGCGACGTGATGTGGGCCAACGTCCTGATGCTCAACTTCAAGTGGGCGCCCGACCTGTGGGGCGGGCAGCGCGCGGCGTGGGAATCGGCCGTGGGCCAGGCCAAGGCGGCAGAGGTCGACGCGCAGGCCGCGCGCCTGACGCTTTCGGCCAACATCGCCCGCACTTACATCTCCCTGTCCGACGCGTTCGAGTTGCTGGATGTGGCCCAGCGCGAGCAGCAGCGCGCCAGTCACCTGCGCGCGTTGAGCCAGCAGCGTGTGGACGCCGGCTTGGACAACGATCTGCAGCTGCGCCAGGCCGAGAGCACGATCGCCGGCGCGCGCCAGCAGGCGCAGGCCGCGCAGCAGCGCATCGACGCGCTGCGTAACGCCCTGGCCGCGCTGCTGGGCAAGGGCCCGGACCGCGGTCTGTCCATCGCCCGGCCGCAATTGCTCCAGGCCCCCGCGCCGGCCGTCCCCGGCGTGCTGCCCAGCGAACTGCTGGGCCACCGCGCCGACGTGGTCGCCGCACGTTGGCGCGTGGAAGCCGCCAGCCGTGGCGTCGACGCCCGCAAGGCCGCCTTCAAGCCCAGCGTGAACCTCAGTGCGATCGTCGGCCTGGCCTCTTCCAGCCTGTCGGACCTGTTCGACAGCGATGCGGTGCTGGGCCTGGGCGGCCCGGCGATCAGCCTGCCGATCTTCGACGGCGGCCGTCTGCGCGCCAACCTGGACAACGCCGATGCCCAGTACGACCTGGCCGTGGCCAGCTACAACCAGAGCCTGGTCGGTGCCATGCATGAAGTCGCCGACGCGGTGCAGGCCGCCCGCTCGCTGGACGCGCAGACCCGCTCGGTGACCGAGGCCCGCGACGCCGCGCGCAAGGCTTATGACCTGGCCTCCAGCCGCTACAAGGCCGGGCTGGGCACCCAGCTGGACGTGCTCAACGCCCAGCGCCCACTGCTCCAGCTCGAACAGCAACTGGCCGGCCTGCAGGCCCAGCGCTACACCGCCGTGGTCGACCTCGACCAGGCGCTCGGTGGCGGCCTGCCGCTGACCGCCTCCTCTTCCACTATGACCGCCGAAACCACGCCATGAACACGCAGACCCAACCCTCCGCACCGGCCGGCGCCCAGCCGCCGAAGAAGAGCAACCGCAAGCGCGCCCTGCTGATCCTGCTGCTGGTGGTGATCGTCGCAGGCGCGGCCTGGCTGGCTTACGAACTGCTGTACGGCCGCTGGCATCAGGGCACCGACGACGCCTATGTCGACGGCAACATCGTCTCCATCGTCCCGCAGGCCACCGGCACGGTGGTGAGCATCGACGCCGACGACGGCATGAAGGTCGAAGCCGGCCAGGCGCTGGTCCACCTGGACCCCAACGACGCCCAGGTCGCCTACGACCAGGCCGTGGCCAACCTGGCCGGAACCGTGCGCCAGGTGCGCGGTCTGTTCAGCAACGTCCAGTCCGGCGAGTCCGACCTGCGCGCCCGCCAGGTCGCCGTCGAACAGGCCCGCGCCGACGTCAAGCGTCGCGAAGGCCTGGTCGCCACCGGCGCGGTCTCGCGCGAGGAACTGGCCCATGCCCGTGACGTGCTGGCCTCGGCCGAGGCGGCCCTGGGCGGTTCGCGTGGCAACCTGCAGCGCAGCCGCGCGCTGGTGGACTCCACCACGGTGAGCAAGACCCCGCAGGTGCAGGCTGCCGCCTCGCAGCTGCGCCAGGCCTATCTCAACCTGCAGCGCACCGCCATCGTCGCCCCGGTGTCCGGCTACGTGGCCCAGCGCCGCGTGCAGCTGGGCCAGCAGGTCCAGCCCGGCACCACGCTGATGACCATCGTCCCGATCGACCAGGTCTGGGTGGAAGCCAACTTCAAGGAAACCCAGCTGGGCAAGATGCGCATCGGCCAGCCGGTGGAAGTGCACGCCGACCTGTACGGCGGCGACGTCACCTATGAAGGCAAGGTCGACAGCCTGGGGCTGGGCACTGGCAGCGCGTTCTCGCTGTTGCCGGCGCAGAACGCCAGCGGCAACTGGATCAAGATCGTCCAGCGCGTGCCGGTCAAGATCACCCTGGATCCCAAGCAGTTGCGCGAGCACCCGCTGCGCATCGGCCTGAGCATGGACGTGAACGTCGACCTGCACGATCAGGACGGCACGGTGCTGGCCCCGGCGCGCGCGGCCAACGCCAAGCCGCTGATGACGACCTCGGCCTACGAGAAGCAACTGGCCGACGCCAACCAGGTGATCGAGTCAATCATCGAGCAGAACCTGCCCGACCAGGCCCAGGCCAAGAACTGAGACCCCGCTGATGTCCACCATCGCCGAAGACGCGGGCGGCCCACCGGCCGCCCCCAAGCCGGCGGCGGCCGCACCGTTCCGCCCGCCGAACATGGTGCTGGCCACGATCGGCCTGGCGCTTGCCTCGTTCATGCAAGTGCTCGACACCACCATCGCCAACGTGTCCCTGCCCACGATCTCGGGCAACCTGGGCGCCAGCGCCAACCAGGCCACGTGGGTAATCACCTCGTTCGCGGTGAGCAATGCGATCGCTCTGCCGCTGACCGGCTTCATGACCCGCCGCTTCGGTGAAGTGAAGCTGTTCACCTGGGCCACGCTGGCCTTCGTGATGGCCTCGTTCCTGTGCGGCATCGCCAACTCCATGGGACTGCTGGTCGTGGCGCGCGCGGTGCAGGGTTTTGTCGCCGGGCCAATGTATCCGGTGACCCAGGCGTTGCTGATCTCCATCTATCCACCGCAAAAACGCGGGCAAGCCATCGCCCTGCTGGCGATGGTGACGGTCGTGGCACCGATCGCCGGTCCGATCCTGGGCGGCTGGATCACCGACAACTACAGCTGGGAATGGATCTTCTTCATCAACATTCCCATCGGCATCTTCGCCAGCGTGGTCGTCGGACGCCAGCTCAAGGGTCGCCCCGAGCGCCTGGAAAAGCCCAAGATGGACTACATGGGCCTGGCCACGCTGATCCTGGGTGTGGGCGCGCTGCAGATCATGCTGGACTTGGGCAACGACGAAGACTGGTTCAACTCGACCAAGATCGTGTGGCTGACCATCGTGGCGGTGATCTCGCTGATCGTGTTCGTGATCTGGGAGATGACCGAGAAGGATCCGATCGTCAACCTGCGCCTGTTCCGCCACCGCAACTTCACCGCCGGCACGCTGGCGATGGTGTTCGGCTACGCGGCGTTCTTCGCCATCGGCCTGCTGGTGCCGCTGTGGTTGCAGCGCAACCTGGGCTATACGGCGCTCTGGGCGGGGTTTGCCTCGGCGCCACTGGGCATCCTGCCCGTGCTACTGACGCCCTTCGTAGGCAAGTACGCCCCACGCTTCGATCTGCGCATCCTGGCCAGCTTTGCCTTCTTCGTCATGGCCTCCACCAGCTTCCTGCGTTCTGGCTTCAACCTGGACGTCAACTTCGGGCGGGTGGCCGAGGTGCAGCTGATGCAAGGCCTGGGCGTGGCATTGTTCTTCATGCCGGTGCTGACCATCCTGCTATCGGACCTGGAGCCGCACGAAATCGCGGCCGGTTCTGGCCTTGCGACCTTCGTGCGCACCTTGGGCGGCAGCTTCGCCGCTTCGCTGACCACCTGGATCTGGAACCGGCGCATCACCATCCACCATGCCGAGTTGACCGAAAGCATCAACGCCTACGACCCTGGCATGCAGCAAACCGTCAGCCGTCTCGGCCACGGGGATTTGCAGACCGGCGCGGTCGCGCTGAACCAGATGATCAGCCAGCAGGCCGCGCAGATTGGCTTCAACGAGGTCTTCCACCTGCTGGGCTGGATCTTCCTGGGCATCATCGTGTTCGTCTGGCTGGCCAAGCCTCCGTTCGCGTCCAAGGCCGGTGGCGGCGCGGCGGCCGGCGGCCACTGAGCACGCGCAAGCACCAACGACACAGGGCCGCAGCGATGCGGCCCTGTGTCGTTGAAGTCACGGACAAGATTTCCTGTGGTCGTTTCCGTGAAGCTGGGAAGGACGGCTTCCTGATTGCCGAGCCAGGCGTCCCGCCTTGCGCTCACAGGATCCCGATCTCCTTCAGCCAGTGCTCCACCAGCCGCGGCCACATCTGCACGACCGGATGTCCGGAGGGACGCAGGCCAAAGGCATGGCCGCCCTTGGCGAACAGGTGGACTTCGGCGGGCACGCCGGCCTGATCCAGCGCGCGTGCATAGAGGGTGCTGTTGCAGATGTCATCGACCGGATCATCCCAGTCCTGCACCAGGAAGGTCGGCGTGGTGCGCGCGGTGACCTTGAAGCCAGGCGCGAACCTGCCGTCGCGGCACAGATGCCCCGGATACGCCGCGATCGCAAAATCGGGACGGCTGCTGAGCCTGTCGGCCGCATCCACGGCCGCATAGCTCGGCGTGAAGACATTGCTGGTCTGCGCCACCAGGTAGCCGCCGGCCGAGAAGCCCATCACGCCGACCTTGTCCGGATCGACGTGCCACTGCGCCGCATGTGCGCGCACCAGGCGGATGGTGCGCTGTGCGTCCTGCAGGGCGAACGGCGTCTTGGGCGTGAGCGCGCAGTTGCAGTCCTTGTCGTAGTGGTGGTTGCCACCGGGGACCCGGTACTTGGACAGGATGCAGGTCATGCCGCGGGAGGTGATCCAGTCGCAGATCTCGGTGCCTTCCAGGGTGATGGCCAGCATCACGAATCCCCCGCCGGGAAAGACCACCACGGCCGCGCCGGTGTTGCGCCCTTTCGGCGGGTAGACCGTCATGGTGGGGACGCTGACATCGTAAACGCCCTGCGAGACGGTCCCCGAGAGCGCGCCCGGCGTGGCCCGTGTCAGCACGCGCTCGGGCTTGCGCGTGGTCTCTTCCGGATCCGGCGCGGCATGCGGCCAGATGGGCAGCTGCGTCGTGCCCGCGGGCGCCTGCCATCCCTCGACACGTGCGACTTCTTTCGGGGAGGGATCGGGCGGCGCGGCCAACGCCGCACGGCCGGACAAGCCAAAGACAACCGCTGCGCATACAACGCCATACACAATCCGATGCATGTTCCGACGCCTTCCGAATGAGAAAAAAGTCGGCGCTATAGTCTGATCCGCCCCGTACGCGCGCAAAGGATGTTATCTCTTGGCAGCTTCAAGAAGATCTCATGTCCCGATGGGCCCGGCGGTGTCCTTGAACGCGTTGAAGGCCTTCGAAAGCGCGGCGCGGCATCTGTCCTTCACCCTGGCCGCCGACGAACTCTCGGTCACGCCCGCAGCCATCAGCCACCAGGTCAAGTCGCTCGAAGACCGACTCGGCGTGCGCCTGTTCCGGCGCACCTCCAAGGGCCTGGTCATCACCGACGAAGGCCTGGCGCTGGTGCCGACGTTGAACGACACCTTCGCGCGCCTGGGCCGACTGCTGGAACAGTTCGAGCACGGGCACCGGCGCGAGGTGCTGACCGTCAGCGTGGTGGGCACCTTCGCGATGGGATGGCTGTTGCCGCGCCTGCGCGATTTCGAAGCGCAGCATCCGTTGATCGACCTGCGTCTGCTCACCAACAACAACCGCGTGGACGTGGCGGGCGAAAGCTTGGACTTCGCGATCCGCTTCGGCGACGGCGCCTGGCATGGGCTGCACGCCGAGCACCTGCTCGACGCGCCGCTTTCGCCAGTGTGCTCACCCACGATGGCGGCGCGGTTGAGGACACCTGCGGACCTGAAGGACGTGCCGCTGCTGCGTTCCTACCGGCCGCAGGACTGGCCGGCCTGGTTCCAGGCCGCCGGTTGCGCCCCGGCCTCGCCGCGCGGCCCCGTCTTCGACGCGTCGACGCTGATGGCGCTGGCCGCTATCGACGGACATGGCGTTGCGCTGGTGCCGCCCGGCATGTTCGCGCGTGAGATCGAAAGCGGGCACCTGGTCCAGCCGTTTCCCGTCGGCGTCAGCGCCGGCGCGTACTGGCTGGCGATGCTGAAGAGCCGTCCGGTCACCCCGGCGATGTCGGCATTCAGAAGATGGCTGCTGGCGCAGCGCCCCGAAACGTAGCGCGGCGGCAGCCTAGCGCAGCAGCACGATCTCCTCGGCGCTGGTCGGATGGATGGCCACCGTGTCGTGCAGGTCGTCCAGGGTGGCTCCCAATTTCACCGCCACGGCGAAACCCTGCAGGATCTCGTCGGCGCTCTCCCCCATCAGGTGCACACCGACCACGCGCCGCTCCGGCCCCACACAGACCAGCTTGAACAGGCTGTGCTGAGACTCGTCGGCCAGGGCCGAGAGCATCGGCCGGAAGGTCGTGGAAAACACCTGCACCGCATCGTCGCCGTGCTCGGCCCTGGCTTCCTTTTCACTGAGACCGACACTGCCCATCGGCGGATGCGAGAACACCACGCTGGGTACGTTGGCGTAGTCCAACCGGGCTTCGGGCTGCCCGCCGAAGAGCCGATCCATCAGCCGGCGCGCGGCGGCGATCGCCACCGGCGTCAGGTCCACGCCCAGCGCGGTGACATCCCCGATGGCATGAATATCCTGAACACTGGTGTCCTGGCGCGCATCGACCTCCACATGCCCCGTCGGTCCGGTGCGCACCCCGACCCGCTCCAGGCCCAGCCCCGCCGTGTTGGGCGTCCGCCCGGTCGCGAAGATGACGCAGTCATATGGCGCCGGCATCCGGCCAGTGCCAGTCATCACATCGACCGCATCGCCACCCGCACGCTCCAGCGCAGTCACCTCGGTCTCGAAGAACAGGCGGATGCCGCTCTGGCGCAGGTTCTCGGCAAGCTGCAGGCTCAAAGCACGCTCGAAGCTCTGCAGCAGGCACGGCCCGCGTACGAAGAGTTCCACCTGACTGCCCAGCGCCTGCAGCACGCCGGCCAGTTCCACCGCGACATAGCCACCGCCGATGATCGCAACGCGCTCTGGCGCCGCGCACAGGTTGAAGAAGCCATCGGAGTCGATCCCCAGCTCCGCGCCAGGAATGGCAGGCCGGTGCGGACGCCCGCCGGTCGCAATCAATACGTGGCGTCCCTTGAGGTCCAGCCCGTCCTCGCAGTGCACCCCACCGGGCACCAGCGTGCCCCGCGTGGGGATGCGCATGATCCCGGACTTCTCCAGTCGCCGGCGATAGCTGTCGTGGATGCCGGCGATATAGCGCTGGCGATGGACGATGAATTCCTGCCAGTCGAGGGCTTCGGACTGGACCTTGAATCCAAGGGTGGCGGCCTTCTCGATGTGCCGGCCAATTTCCGCGGCCAACCACATGGCCTTCTTCGGCACACAGCCGACATTGACGCAGGTCCCCCCCAGTTCGCCTGGCTCCAGAATCGCCACGCTGGCGCCGTATTCGGCGGCACGGAAGGCACCGGCCAGCCCGCCAGAGCCACCTCCGATCACGATCAGGTCATAGGTGTCGTCTTGCGTCATGCCGAACCGCTCCAATGCAGGGAAAAGACGCACCGCGCCATCGCGCCGGTGCCGGTCGATTCTCCCGCAAGACGCGTCAAGGCGTCTTCCGCGCGTCAGGCCGGCGTGCCGGCCAGCCGGCCTGACGCAGCCCGGCGGCTCCGTAGGTGATCCGGCGCAGGAGCCATTCCGCGGGCCCCGGCCAACCACGTCGCGCCCACCAGCGGCTCGCCAGCAGTTGCATGCCAAACAGGGCCACGGCAAACGGAAGCTGCCATCGACGCGCCAGGCCGAACATCCCCAGGCCCGCCCCGTAGAACACCCAGGTGCACACCAACGACTGCAGCAGGTAGTTGCTCAGCGCTAGCCGTCCCGCCGCAGCCAGCCATGTCGCCAGGCGCGTGGGGCGGACGGCGAACCCCGCCATGCACCATCCGATATAGCCCAGGCAACAGGGCAGCGCGGCCGCCGACGCCAGCGCCGCGGCCAGGAACACGCCCGGATCGGTGCGCCCCGGATCAAGCCATGGCGAGAGCATCACCGACAGTCCCATCATCGCCAGCCCCAGCGGCAGCGCGCCGTAACGCATCCAGGCCAAGGCGCGGCGATAGTCCGCCGGTCGCGCTACCACCCTGTGCAACCAGGCCCCGACCAGGAACAGGCCGAACACCTGCAAGCCATTGAGCGGCAGGGCTTGCAGAGTCTGGACAAAGTCTCGTAACCGCTGCGCGACGGCAGTCAGATAACCACCGTGCCCATAGACCCGGACCTGCATGGCGGCGAGCGATTGCACGTGCGCGGCCTGGGCCTGCACCGCCGGCTGCCACGCCGGATCTCCCGATAGCCACGGATGGGCCATGCCCACCGCCAGAGACAGGCCCGCCGGCGCAAGAAACAGCAACACGCCGATCCAGGCCAGCAGCCCGCCCAGCACTTCGCCGAAGGCCAGCAGGGCGAACCCGCAGAGCGCATAGGTCACCAGGATGTCGCCGGACCACACCAGCAGCGCATGGGCCAATCCGATCCCCAGCAGCCCGGCGCAGCGACGCAGCCACACCGGTCCCAATGCCCACCCCTCGCGTTCGGCGCGCGCCTGCATCACCGCGAACCCGGCGCCGAACAAAAGCGAGAACAAGGCGATGAACTTGCCCTGCACCAGGACATAGATCGCCGCGTCGACCCAGTGATCCAGCCCGCGCAAGGCCGGGTCGACGCCGCTGGCCATCGTGGCGGGCGGCCCGGCCATCCCCTCCAGGTTCATCAACAAGATGCCCAGCAAGGCCAGTCCGCGCAGCGCGTCCATCGCCGGCACGCGTGCAGTCCCGGTCAGCGGCGCTGCGAGACGTGTGTTGTCAGCGCGCGCGGTCATGGGCAGCCCGCAAACGAAGACGGCCCGCAGGATGCGGGCCGCCAGGTGCATCGCGGGGATGCAGATCAGTGATGGTGACCACCGTCACCGTGGACGTGGCCGTGCTCGAGCTCCTCGGGCGAGGCCTCACGCACTTCCACCACCTCCACGTCGAAGTGCAGGTCCTTGCCCGCCATCGGATGGTTGAGGTCGACGTCGACCACGCTCATGCCCACCTTCTGGATGGTGACCGCGCGCGGTCCGAAGTTGGTCTGCAGGACCACCTGCTGGCCGACGCTGAGCTTCTGCCCGCCGAAGTGCTTCTTGGGCACGCGCTGGCTCAGGCCGTCGCGCTTCTCGCCGTAGGCCTCCGCCGCAGCGACATCCACGCCGAAACTCTCGCCGGCTTCCTTGTCCATCATCGCGTTCTCCAGGCCCGGGATGATGTTGCCGTGGCCAATGAGGATCGCCAGCGGCTCGCGGTCCTTGGAGCTTTCCAGCGGCTCGGAGCCAACCTCGGAAACGGTGTAGTGGAAACGCACGACGCTGTCTTTGGCGATTTTCATTGAAAACTCTTGGATGGGCCGCGATCGCGGCGGGGAGCGGCTTGTGTGCCGCAGGAGGCGCGGTCAACATGACTGCGATGAAGACCGCCCATTATCCCGGCTCGCCCCGGCGCTTGCCAGCCATGCCATTGGCCTTGGCCGGCGCCATCGCCCTGGCCGTGCTGCTGGCCGGGTGCGGCAGCAACCGCGCCGTTGTCCGCCAGCCTCCTCCGTCCACGTCGGGCAAGTCCTGGCCCACCGTCAAGGTCAACGATCCGGCCGCGGTCAACAACGTCCTGATGCGCGCCCTGGGGCTGGTCGGCACCCCGTATCGCTATGGGGGCAACACGCCCGAGTCCGGCTTCGACTGCAGCGGCCTGGTGAACTATGTCTACCGACAGATGCTCGACCTGCGCCTGCCGCGGACGTCCCGAGAGCTGGCCCAGGTCCAGGGCCCCAAGATCGCCGAAGACCGGCTGGCACCTGCCGACCTGGTCTTCTTTGGCAGTCGCGGAAACGTCAGCCACGTCGGCATCTATGTGGGCGAAGGCCGGTTCGTGCACGCCCCGAGTACCGGAGGCACCGTCCGCCTGGATATGCTCGATGGACCCTACTGGCGCGACCACTACACCGGCGCGCGCCGCGTTGTTAACTAGGCGTGATAGCTAGAAATGTGACAGAAATCACTTAGAGATTCGCATTTTTATAACGGAGTTTGAACATTTTCACCCCGGTCTAACGGCAAACTCCAGTTTCCGCCGCGAAACCTTCACCTGCCCGTGACGATCGACGACCTGCCGACAGGCCTGCCGCTCACCACCCGTCGACTCCGTCGAGGTCCGCTTTCCCTCCTGATCCTGGCCCTGCTGGGCGCATCCGGATCGGTGATGGCACAGGAAGCCGCCCCTGCCCCGCAGGCCGCAGCCGAAGCACCCACGGCGAACGATTCCTCCTCCTCCGTGATCCTGACCAGCCCGGTGGCCACCACCGTGGCGACGGGCGTGCCGACCGTGTTGTCGGATGCGGCCCGGGCCTCCACCCCGGCCGGCCAGCCGATCCAGACCGGCGCCGCACCGGCGGTCGCGCTCGCCGCCGCCGCAAGCGCGCCAGCGGCGGCGGTTGCCCCGACGGCGGTCGCCGCCACCGTCAGCAGCCCGAGTCTGCGCGACAAGGCCACCGAGGCCGCCGCCGCCACGCTCACCGCCCTGCTGCCGCGACTGGCCGCGACCGATACCGTCCCGGTCATGGACCGCTCGGCCATGCTGGCCGGCGACCTGAGCCGACTGCTCAGCAATTACAACCTGACCGGCGCGGCTGCCGCCCACGACAGCGAAGTGGGCAAGGTCCAGAGCGTCCTGCAGCGCGCACTGACGCTGCTGGGTACCCCGTACCGCTGGGGTGGCAGCGATCCGGACAGTGGGCTGGATTGCAGCGGTCTGGTCAGCTATGTCTTCCGCACCGCGCTGGGCATCGATCTGCCGCGCGTCTCGCGGGACATGGCCGCCAACGACAACGCCGAACTGATCAAGAGCCGCGATGAGCTGCGCCAGGGCGACCTGGTGTTCTTCGGCCGTCGCGGTCGCGTCAACCACGTCGGAATCTACGTGGGCGAAGGCCGCTTCCTGCACTCGCCCAGCGCCGGCAAGGACGTGCGCGTGGACAGCCTCACGTCCGGCTACTGGGCCAGCCGCTTCGTCCAGGCGCGCCGGGTCGCGATGTAAGTCGCCACCTCCTTCATCTCGTGAAAAAGCCGGCGCATGCGCCGGCTTTTTCGTATCCAGACGCGCGCCGGCACCTCGATCATGCCGAGGAGGCATGGAAGGCGGCGACGGTCTGCTCGATCCCCTTGCTCAGCTCCATCACCTTGGTCGCGTATTCGGCCAGGCGATGGTCCTCGTCACTGGTCGGCGTCCACGATGGCACGGCGGTCGGCCTGCCCTCGGCCTGGTCCATGGCCACGAACACGATCACGCAGTGGGTACACAGGCGGCTGGCCGACTGTCCGTCGTCCAGCCCCAGGTCACGCGCGCGCACGTCCACCGCAAAATGCATGCTGCTGGTGCCGGTGTGCACCAGCTTGGCGGTGACGGTCACCAGGTCGCCAATCCGGATCGGCGCCACGAAGCGGATGCCCCCCACTGCGACGGTGACGCTGTAGTGGCCGCTCCAGCCGACTGCAGCGGCATAGCCGACCTGGTCGATCCAGCGCATCACCACGCCGCCGTGGACCTTGCCGCCATAGTTGACGTCCTTGGGCTCGGCCAGGAATCGAAACGTCAGTTCACGCTGTTCGCCGCGCATGCGGGCTCCTCTGTAATGGCCGGGCACGCAGTCCGGATAGGGGAAGAGACGGCATGTGCCGCTGGACCGCAGGATAGCGGCTTGCGGCCGCGCGGACTTTCGCGCCATCCTTCCGGCTTCCCACTCAATGGAATGAATGTGTGATGCGAACCATGGCAGGGATCGCGGCCGGCCTGCTGACGGCGGCCCTTCTCCTCGCAGGCGCGTGCTACGGCTACGTGTTGCTGTACCGGTTGCCTGCGAGCCCGGATTTCTATTCGGTCTTCAATCTCTCGCGCTACGCGCTGGATGCGCCGCGCGAGGCGCTGGCCTGCCTGATCGGAGGCAGCGCACTGGCCGGCCTGGCCGGTGGCTGGGTGGCCGCGGCGGTCTCGCGCATCCACCGCGCAATGGCCGCCTTCAGCGTCGGGGCCGCAGTCATGGCCGCGGCGATCGGCCTGGCCGCCTTCATCCCCTTCCCGGCCTGGCTGACGGTGAGCTGCCTGTTGCTGCCGATGCCGCTGGCGGTGGTAGGCATCCGCCTGGCGATCCCCCGCCTGGAAGTCTGAGCGGGCCGCGTCCCGGGCAGGCGAGCGGCGGGGATCAGCGCTCGACCGCCTCCTCGACCCCGACATTGGTCGAGGCCGCCTCGTAGACCTGCTTGTCCAGCAGGCCGGTCTCGCGGGCGACCAGGGTCGGCACCAGCATCTGGCCGGTGACGTTGGTCAACGTGCGCATCATGTCGAGCACGCGGTCGATGGCGTAGAGATAGCCGATGGTTTCCAGCGGCAGTCCAGCGGCGGTCAGGACCACCGTGGCCATCACCACCGCCGTGCCTGGCACCCCGGCGGTGCCGAAGCTCCCCAGCACCGAGGCGATCAGCACCACGAAATACTGGTTGCCGGTCAGCGGCACGCCCGTGTACTGGCTGATGAACAAGGCACACAGCGCCGGGTAGATCGCCCCGCAGCCGTCCATCTTGATGCTGGCCCCCAGCGGCACGGCAAAGGACGCATAGTCCTTGTTGACGCCCAGGTTGTGGGCGATCGAGCGGATCGCCACCGGCATGGCGGCAAAGCTGGACGAACTGACAAAAGCCACCTGCATGCCCGGCGCCGCGCCGCGGAAGAACTTCAGCGGGTTGAGCCCGTGCAGTAGCAGCAGCCCGCCGTAGACCACCACGATGTGCAGGAGGCAGGCGATGTACAGGGCCATGACGAAGTTGCCCAGCGGCAGCAGCTTCTCGAAGCCGTAGGCGCCCACCAGCGCGGCGATCAGGCCGAAGGTGCCGATCGGGGTGACTTCCAGCACGAAGCGCGTCACCTGGATCATGATCTCGCTCATCTGCGCGGTGACCTTGCGCGCCTCGGCCACCCGGTCGCCCAGCTTGACCATGGCAAAGCCCAGCAGGGCGGCGAAGAAGATCACCGGCAGGATCGAGCCGCGCCCGGCGGCCAGCACGGTCTCACCGGCCGCGTTGGTCCGGGTGCCGATACCCGTCAGTGCGAAGAACGGGTTGGAGGGCACCACGTCCAGCAGCACCTTGACCGGGCTGGGCACGTCGCGCGGCTTCCACGCCGAATCGATGCCGATGCTCAGCGCGCCGCTGCCCGGTTGCATCACCGTGCCCACCAGCAGGCCCACGCCCACCGCCAGACAGGCGGTGACGACGAACCAACCGAAGGTGCGCGCGCCCAGGGCGGCGATGGACTTCTGTCCGCTCAGTGCCGAGATCGCGTTGATGACCGCGAAGAACACCAACGGGATCGCGATCATCTTGATCAAGGTGACGTACAGGTCGCCCAGCGGACCGAACCAGACTTCCGCGTTAGGGCCGAACGCCCAACCCGCCAACGCGCCGAGCACGAACCCGGCCACCACCCGTTGCCAGAACGGGATCTTCAGCCATGCCTGTACCAGTTTCATCGCGCGCGCCTCGCCCCGGGGAATCGATCGCGGACAATAGCCGAGCCAGCCGCCACTGGCGACGCCCACCGTGGAACCCGGCGGGCCAGCAGCGGGACATCGACGCCTGGCACCGCCGTCGGGATCGTCATGTTGCTGTTGTCTGGGCTCGGCATACTCGGCGGCTGCCCCTTTCGACCGGATCCCCTTGCATGCGCGTGCCCCGCTGCCTCGCCCTGGCCCTCTCCACCACCCTGGCCGCTGGATGCGCCACCGCAACCGGGCCCAAGGCCACGCCCGTGGCGGCGATCGACGTTCCCCAGGTCGCCCACCCGCAGGGCGAGACCCCGCAATGGTGGTACCGCAGCGGCGCGGCGCGCGCGGCGGGCAACGGCGCCATGGCCGGCCAGGCGCGCAACGTGATTCTGTTCCTGGGCGATGGCATGAGCCTGACCACCGTGGCCGCCGCGCGCATCCTGGAGGGCCAGCGCAAGGGCGGCAGCGGCGAGGAGAACGCGCTGAGCTGGGAAGGCTTCCCGGCCACCGCCCTGAGCAAGACCTACAACGTCGATTCGCAGACGCCCGATTCGGCCGGGACCATGACCGCGATCATGACCGGGGTAAAAACGCACATGGGCGCCATCGGCGTCAGTGCCGGCCAGCGCACCGACTGCGCCGACAGCCAGGCCAAGCATCTGTTGAGCTGGATGGAACTGGCCGACAGTGCCGGGCTGGCCACCGGCATCGTCACCACCGCGCGCCTGACCCACGCCACCCCGGCCGCCACCTACGCCCACAGCCCGGAGCGCAACTGGGAAAGCGACGCCGACCTGACCCCCGAAGCCCGCGCCGCCGGCTGCCAGGACATCGCCCAGCAGTTGCTGGGCGACGCACGCTTCGGCCACGGCCCGACCGTCGCGCTGGGTGGTGGACGCAGCGAATTCCAGCCGGCCACCGAGCGCGACCCGGAATACGACGACAAGGTCGGCCTGCGCCTGGACGGACGCGACCTGGTGGCCGAGTGGAAGCAGGCCCACCCCGGCGGCGCCTACGTCTGGAATACCCGCCAGCTCGAGGCCGCCCAGGACGCGCCGGCGCTGCTGGGCCTGTTCGAACCGGACCACATGCAGTTCGACCACGATCGCAATCGCACGCCGGGCGGCGAGCCCAACCTGGCCGAACTGACCACCACCGCGATCCGCGCCCTCTCGCGCAAGCCGGAAGGCTTCGTGCTGATGGTCGAAGGCGGCCGCATCGACCACGCCAACCATTACGGCAACGCCTTCCGCGCGCTGGACGAGACCATAGCCCTGTCCGATGCGGTGCGCGCCGCCGTGCAGACCGCACCGGCCGACACCCTGATCATCGTCACCGCCGACCACTCGCATTCGCTCAACTTCGTCGGCTATCCGGTGCGCGGCAATCCGATCCTGGGCAAGGTGCGCGGCATCTCCGGCGAGGATGGCGATCGCAGTCAGCTGGCGCGCGACCAGACCGGACTGCCCTACACCACCCTCAGCTATGCCAACGGCCCCGGCTATCCCGGGCAGAGCAACACCCAGCACGCCGGCCCGAAGACCTTCCTGCACGAGCCGGCCGACGTGCAGCCCTCCGCCGGCCGCCCGGACCTGACCGATGTGGACACCGAAGCGCCGGACTACCTGCAGGAATCCATGGTCCCCACCAAATCCGAGACCCATGGCGGCGACGATGTCGGCATCTGGGCCACCGGCCCGGGCAGCCTGGCCGTGCACGGCACGGTCGAGCAGAACACGCTCTATCACCTGATCGTGCAGGCCACCCCGCGCCTGCGCGCGCGCCTGTGCCAGGCCGGCACCTGCAACGCCGACGGCGTCCCGGTGGAACTGCCCCGGCCGGCCGCGTTCGAAAAGGACTGAGGACCAGACGCGGCGCCGCAAGCACCGGCGCCGACGATCAGAACGGCTTGGCCAGCACCAGGTAGACGATCACCACCAGCGCGATCACCGGCACCTCGTTGAACCAACGCAGGGCCCTGCCCGATGGCAGGGCCTTGCCCTTGGCCACGCCCTTGAGCCAGCGGCCGGTGACGATGTAGTGCGCCAGGATCAGCACCACCAGGCCCAGCTTGGCGTGCAGCCAGCCGCCGCGGCCACCGACCATGGTCGGGAAGTCCGGGATCAGGTGATAGCCCAGCCACAGCACCAGGCCCAGGACCAATGCCAGCCCGAACATCGCATGGCCGAAGCGGTACAGCCGCCGCCCCATCAACTGCAGGCGCGCCTGCACCTCGGGCTGGCCGGCGCTCTCGGCCAGGTTGACCAGGATGCGGGGCAGGTAGAACACCGCCGCCATCCACGCGATGACGAACAACAGGTGGAAGGTCTTCACCCAGAGATAGGCCTGCATCGAATCGGACTCCGTGGCGCGCGGCGTGGCAACAAGGCCATCATTGTCGCCCATCCCTTCCCGGCGACGCATCTTGGACAAGCAGTACGATCAGGCGTATTTCCAGCAGTGGTACCGGCGCGGCGACATCGGCGGTCCTGCGCGACTGGCGCGCAAGGTCGCCCTGGCCGTGGCCTGCGCCGAATACTGGCTGGAGCGCCCGGTGCGTACGGTCCTGGACATCGGCTGCGGCGAGGGGGCCTGGCGCGCGCCACTGCTGAAGCTGCGACCCAAGGCGCAGTATCTCGGGTTCGACAGCAGCGAATACGCGGTGCGGCGCCATGGCGCGCGACGCAACCTGCACCTGGCCGCCTTCGGCGATTTCCAGTGGCTGCGCCCGTGCGCGCCGGTGGATCTGCTGGTCTGCGCCGACGTGCTGCACTACGTGCCCGATGCGGAACTCAAGCGCGGCCTGCCCGGACTGGCCGAGTTGTGCGGCGGGGTCGCGTTCCTGGAAACCTTCACCGCACAGGACGATTTCGAGGGCGACCACGTCGACTTCAAGGCGCGTACCGCGGCCTGGTACCGACGCCAGTTGGACCGCGTGAGGATGCGTCCGGCGGGTTCGCACTGCTGGCTGGGGCCTGACCTGGCGCCGCAGGCCGCTGCACTGGAAACCACGGCCTGACAAGCCCCCGACGAACGGAAAGCCGAATTCACGTCAAAATATTCAAACTCCGTTATGCTGCGCCGCGCCAACCGCCTGTTCTGTAACGGTTTCTATAATTATGATGCTTTACCAGTGGCACGAGATGGGCCGGCAATGGATGGCCCCGTGGGTTCACCTGGCCGATGCCAGCTCTCGCATCTTCTCCGATCCGAACAGTTGGTTGTCCAACCTGCCCGGGGCCGAACGCATCTCGGCCTACAACGAGTTGATGCATCGGCTGGGCAAGGACTATGAGAAGCCCGCCTGGGACATCCCCGAGGTCGAGGCCGAAGGTCGGCACGTGCCGGTCATTGAGCAGGAAGTCCTCGCCAATCCGTTCTGTCGGCTGCTGCGCTTCAAGCGCTACACCGACGACCAGGCCTACATCGAAAAGCTCAAGGTCCAGCCGACCGTGCTGGTCGTGGCGCCCCTGTCCGGTCACCATGCCACCCTGCTGCGCGACACCGTGCGCACCCTGCTGCGCGACCACAAGGTCTATGTGACCGAATGGATCGATGCGCGCCTGGTACCCGAGGACGCCGGCAGCTTTGGCCTGGACGACTACGTGGCCTACATCCAGCAGTTCATCCGCCACATCGGCGCCGAGCAATTGCACGTGATGAGCGTGTGCCAGCCGACCGTGCCGGTCCTGGCCGCGGTCTCGCTGATGGCCGCAGCCGGCGAGGCCACGCCGCGCTCGCTGGTGATGATGGGCGGGCCGATCGATGCGCGCGTCAGTCCCACCCAGGTCAACGACCTGGCCACGCGCAACCCGCTGTCGTGGTTCGAAAACAACGTCATCCATACCGTGCCGCAGAACTATCCGGGGCACGGCCGCGCCGTCTACCCGGGGTTCCTGCAGCACGCCGGCTTCATTGCAATGAATCCCAATCGCCACTTCATGTCGCACTGGGATTTCTACGCCGACCTGGTCAAGGGTGATCTGGACGACGCCGATGCGCACCGGCGTTTCTACGACGAATACAACGCCGTGCTGGACATGCCGGCCGAGTTCTACCTTGACACCATCCGCGTGGTGTTCCAGGAGTTCCTGCTGCCGCGTGGCGAATGGATCATCGATGGGCAGCGTGTCGATCCCAGCGCGATCAAGCGCACCGCACTGCTGAGCATCGAAGGCGAACTGGACGACATCGCCGGTCTGGGCCAGACCGAGGCGGCCCACGCGCTGTGCACCGGCATCCCCAAGGCCCGGCGCAAGCATCTAACGGTGAAGGGGGCCGGCCATTACGGCATCTTCAGCGGCCGGCGCTGGCGCGAAGAGGTCTACCCGGACGTCAAGGCGTTCTTCGCCAAGTACAAGTGAGGCAGGAGTGAGTGGAGAGGAGTGAGGAGAGTGAAGAAGCAACGCCTTCGCTCACGCCTCATCGCCCTGAGCTCACTTCTTGGATCACATCTGCGACCGGCCGGATCTCCGGTTGAAGAGCGCCTCGGCCACGAGCAAGTTCGGAATCCAGCACAGCCACGCGATCACGGAATAGCAGGTCTCGAACGGAATGCCGCTGGCGATCGACAGCGGCAGGTAGATCCGCAGGGTCACGGCTGCGAAGGTCAGCGCGAAGTTGCGCACCACCCACTTGCGATGCGCTGCCACATCGCCTTCGCGGATGGCCCGGAATGCTCGCAGTCCCGTGTAAAGCCAGATCGACGCTAGGCCGGCGAATCCAAACTTCGCCGTGAGCCCGCCGAAAGCAAGCGTTGCCATGTACAGGCCAGACAACCCGCCCAACGCAACGCCGACTCCCAGGTACACGCGACCAAGCCAGCGATGCACCCGCCGATGCCGCTGCCGAAACCTAGAAGAAAACTGGAGCGGACCCGTCAACAGCGCGAGCGACGAAGCGAACACGTGGGTATAGATCCCCACCGGGTGCGCATGAAACGTCAGTCGCATGCCGGGATGGACGAGCGCCCCCAGCGGCAACAGGGCGTACGCAAGGGTGGCGTAACCGGCGACGCCCAAGGCCAGCACACAGAGCGCAACTCTGCCGATGGTTTTCACCACGTGATCCATTCCCTTGAATTGATTCCTGCACCGGGAACGCCGGCGGACGACCGTGAACAGCCGGCTGAGCGTGGAAAGCTGGAGTGAGCGTGAAGCAGTAAGACCTGAGCAAAGGCATCGCTTCGCCACTCACTCCCCACTCCGTCACGCTCACTCCCCGCTTCAGACCACCGGCGAACGCACCAGCAGCTGCTTGGCCAACCAGCCGTGCAGCTGGCCGATGCCGCGTGCAACGTGCAGGGTGACGAACAACAGCACCAGGCCCAGCAGGCACACCAGCGGGATGGCCCACGCATTGCTGACCGTGACGCTGACGCCGTCGACCCAGACATGCGAGTCGTCCCAGAAATACAGCAGCGGCGTGGCCAGCATGCTCAGCGATGCCGACAGCAGCGTCATGGCCACGCTGAAATACACCACGCCAAGCGGCAGCATCAGCAACAGGTACAGCATGGTGCTCCAGGTGCGCGGGTCGGTGAACATGTCGCCGATGCGCGACAGCCACGGTCGGTCGCGCTGGGTGTACAGCGGGCGACGCGGCATGCGCTGGCCCAGCAGGGCTTCCACGATGCGTCCTTCGACCAGCGACAGCACCCGGATCGAGCCGAAGAACAGCACCAGCAACGGCAAGCCGATGATCAGGATCAGGGTGCCCACCGAGAGGGACGCGCCAGTGACCACCCAGGTGAAATAGAACGTGCCGGTGATCAGCGACAGCAACATGTAGAACAGCGCACCGTAGGTCCGTGGATCGGCCGCCACGCCGAAAAACCTGCCAATCGACGAGCGCCGTTTCGGTGGCGGCGGGGCACGCAGTGCGCGGTTCACCGTCACCTCGGTCTCGCGGTAGATCTCGGCCACTTCCTCCGGTGCGCCGTAGCTGCCGGCGACCGAGGCGATCACTTCGGCCTCGGTGCGGCCGGCCTGCTCGGCCAGCTCCGAGCGCAGGTATTCCTCGGCGTCGTAAAGCGCGTCCTGGATCATGGCCGGGTCGGCGCCCTTGAGCGCCGCGCGCAGTTGGGTCAGGTATTCGGGAATGGTGGTGGGCAGGCCTTGAGCGTTCATGCGGAAGTCCCCCTCAGGACGGAATCGACGGAATCGCGGGTGGCACGCCAGGCGGCGGCCCATTGCGCCAGGGCCTCTTGCCCCAGCGGCGTGATGCGGTAATAGCGGCGCGGGGGCCCGGAGGCCGATGGCTCGACATGGCTGTCCAGCAGGCTGGCGGCCTCCAGGTTGCGCAGGACCGGATACAGCGCGCTCTGCTTGCCGGCCAGCACGCCCTGCCCCACCTGCTCCAGGCGCTTGGCGATCAGGTAGCCATACAAGGGCTCGTCGGCCTGGGCCAGCACGGCCAGCAGGGCCAACGAGACCGTGCCGGCGCTGAGCTCCTTCTGAAATTTCCGCAGCTGGTTGTCTGCGTCGCCCATGACCGGCTCCCGCACTAGGTTGAACACGATACTAGTGCGAAGTCCGGTATAGCGGATGTGCCGGTCGTCACCCCCCTTCGTGACCTTGCCGTGTTCACGCAGCCGAGCGCAGGATTGCCGCCATGAGTGTGCTGCCCACGTCGTCCTCGCCCTCCCTGCCCCAGCCCGCACCCAACACGCCAGGCAATCCGGCCTGCGTCATCACCTGCGCGTCCTATGACTGCGACGGCAAGCGCAGCAACCTGACGCTGGACCAGATCAGTGAAGTGCTGGCCAATGACGACGGCTCGTTCGTCTGGGTGGGCCTGTACGAGCCGCAAGAAGAGGTGCTGCTCAAGCTGCAGGAGGAATTCGGCCTGCATGACCTGGCCATCGAGGACGCCGGCAAGGCGCACCAGCGGCCCAAGCTGGAGGCCTACGGCAACTCGCTGTTTCTGGCCATGCACACCGTGCAGGTCATCGAGGAGAAGATCCGCTACGGCGAGACCCAGGCCTTCCTCGGGCCGCGCTACCTCATTACCGTGCGCCACGGCGCCTCGCTGTCCTACACCCCGGCCCGCCTGCGCATCGAGCGCGAGCCCGAACTGCTGGCCATGGGCCCGGCCTACTGCCTGTACACGGTGCTGGACTTCATCGTGGACAACTACATGCCGATCATCGAACAGGCGCGCGACGCCCTGTTTTCGCTGGAGCGCGACATCTTCTCGGAGACCTACAAGGGCGCGGTCGTGCGGCGCCTCTACGACCTCAAGCGCGAGCTGACCCTGATGCGCGTGGCGGTGGGCCCGCTGCAGGACGTGCTGGCCCACCTGATGCGCACCCAGAGCGCGCTGGTGCCAGAGGAGATCCGCCTGTACCTGCGTGACGTCCACGACCACGCGCTGCGCGTCAACGACGGCATCGACACCTTGCGCGAGATGCTGGGCACCGCGCTCAGCGTCAACCTCTCGCTGGTCACGCTGGGCCAGGGCGAAACGGTCAAGCGCCTGGGTGCCTGGGCCGCACTGCTGGCCGCGCCCACCCTGATGACCAGTTGGTATGGCATGAACTTTCAGAACATGCCCGAGCTGCATGCGCGCTTCGGCTATCCCGGACTGATCGGCGCCATGGCCGTGGTGTGCGTGGTGCTCTACGTGTTGTTCAAGCGCGCGCGCTGGCTCTGAGCTGTTTGCGTGACGCGGGCTGCGCCTTACTACCAAAGTAGGTGGTGTGATCGGGCGCACATGCATTGACGCTTGTGCACTGCAGGGTGACCCTTTCCACAAGGGGAAAGCCCGCATCCTCGTCGCACCTGCGACACCACGATGCGGCCGCTCTCCGCGTTCCGCATGACCGGCACGGCTGCGCCACCGGCCATGGCCCTCCATCCGAGTTCGAGGATCCCCTCGCGATGAAATACCTTCTCCTGCTGCCGTTCTTTGGCCTGCTGTGGGTGCCCTTCTACAACAAGGAGCTCCCGGTCCTTTTCGACCTGCCGTTCTTCTACTGGTACCAGTTCCTTTGGATCCCGGTGACCTCGCTGATCACCTGGCTGGTCTATCGCCACGAATACAAGACCCACGGGGAAGAATGATGCAGGCGCCTACTATCCACTGGACGGCACTGGCCGTCTTCGCGTTCTTCTTCGTGCTGGTCACGGTGATGGGGTTCTGGGCTTCGCGCTGGCAGCGCGGCAGCGGCGAGGCCCACCTGGACGAATGGGGCCTGGGCGGCCGCAAGTTCGGCACCTGGATCACCTGGTTCCTGGTCGGCGGCGACTTCTATACCGCCTACACCGTCATCGCCGTGCCGGCCCTGGTGTATGCAGTCGGTGCCTATGGCTTCTTCGCCCTGCCCTACACGATCCTGGTCTATCCGATCGTCTTCACCTTGATGCCCAAGCTGTGGAAGGAAGCCCACAAGCACGGGCATGTGACCGCCGGCGACGTGGTCTGGGGCCGCTACAAGTCCCGGCCGCTCGAACTGATGGTCGCCCTGACCGGCGTGGTCGCCACGATGCCCTACATCGCCCTGCAGCTGGTCGGCATGGAAGTGGTGATTAAGGCGCTGGGGTTGACCGGTGAATTTCCGCTGGCCGCCGCCTTCATCATCCTGGCGCTGTATACGTACTCGGCCGGCCTGCGCGCGCCGGCACTGATCGCCTTCGTCAAGGACCTGATGATCTACATCGTGGTCCTGGTCGCGGTCGTCCTGGTACCGATCAAGCTCGGCGGCTACGAGAACGTGTTCAACATCGCCCGCGATGCCTACGCGGCCAAACCGGCAACCCCGCCCAGCGGCCTGATCCTGCAGGGCCCTCAGTTCCTGCCCTACGCCACCTTGGCCCTGGGATCGGCGCTGGCGGCCTTCATGTATCCGCATACGCTGACCGGCATCTTCGCGGCCAAGAGTGCCAACACGATCCGCAAGAACGCGATCTTCCTGCCGGCCTACACCGTGCTGCTGGGCCTGATCGCGCTGCTGGGCTACATGGCCTACGCCGCCAACGTGCAGGTGGAGAGCAACAACGACGTGGTGCCGGCGCTGTTCAACTCGCTGTTCCCGCAGTGGTTCGTGGGCTTCGCCTTCGCCGCCATCGCCATCGGCGCACTGGTTCCGGCCGCGGTGATGTCCATCGGCGCTTCCAACCTGTTCACCCGCAACTTCTGGAAGGCTTATGTCAATCCGCAGGTCACGCCTGCCGGCGAGGCCAAGGTCGCCAAGATCGTCTCGCTGCTGGTCAAGGTGGGCGCGCTGGTGGTGATCCTGTTCCTGCCGACCAAGTTCGCGCTGGACCTGCAGCTGCTGGGCGGCGTGTGGATCGTGCAGACCCTGCCCTCCATGGCCTTCGGCCTGTGGTGGCGCTGGTTCCGGGCACCGGCGCTGCTGACCGGCCTTGTCGTCGGCCTGGGCGTGGGCTCGTACCTGGCCATCGCCGACGGCGTCAAACCCGTGCACACCCTGATCTTTGGCGATACCGGCTACACGGTCTACACCGGGCTGCTGGCGCTGGTGATCAACATCGTGGTCACGGTGGTCGTGCAGGCCATCCACAACATGGTCAGCAAGCCGCAGCCGCTGGCCAAGATGGACTGACGAGTCAGCCGCGGTCCTAAGCCGCCATGCGAAAACGACGAAGGGCGAGGTGCAGACCTCGCCCTTCGCTTTTGCGAAACATCGAACGCGTCGGCGCAACCCGACGGGAAGCCTCATCGGTCTGCGCCGCGAGGCAGAGGCGGCACGCGTCAGGCCGCCTCTCTCACTTCCGATCCGACGCCAGCTTGCGCATCGCGCCTCAGTGGCCTTCAGAGCGATGACGGACGTCCCCTTCCAAGAACGACGCTGCGGGAGGACTCGATGGCGACCGCATCGCGAGCACCGAATCGACATCGGCAAGTGCCGCGCTCTGCGTATGCCTGAAACGACGCGGCCGGACACAGGGTGTGCCCGGCCGCGCCGCTGGGTGATGGAAGACGCGCAGTGCTACTGGCCGATGTGCTCCTTCAGCCAGGCATTGACCGTGTCGTGCCACAGGATCGAGTTCTGCGGGTTGAGCACCCAGTGGTTCTCATCGGGGAAGTACAGGAACTTGGACTCGATGCCCTTGCGCTGGGCCGCGGTGAACGCCGCCAGGCCTTGCTCGACCGGGATGCGGAAATCCTGCTGACCGTGGATCACCAGGATCGGCACGCGCCAGTTCTTGACGAAGTTGATCGGGTTGAACTTCTCGTAACCTTCCGGGTTTTCCCACGGTGTGCCGCCGTTCTCCCACTCGGAGAACCACAGCTCCTCGGTGGCATAGCCCATCATGCGGTTGTCGAACACGCCGTCATGGTCCACCAGGCACTTCCACGGCTGGCTCCAGTTGCCGGCGATCCAGTAGGTCATATAGCCGCCGTAACTGGCGCCCAGCGCGCAGGCCTTGTCGCCGTTGAGGAAGGCGTATTGCTGCTGCGCGGCCGCCCAACCCTTCTGCAGATCCTCCAGCGGGCGGTCGCCCCAATGCTGGCTGATCGCGTCGGTGAAGGCCTGGCCGTAGCCGGTGGACCCGTGGAAGTCGATCATCACCACCGCGTAGCCCTGGCCGGCGTAGGTCTGCGGATTCCAGCGGTAGCTCCAGCTGTTGCCGAAGCTGCCCTGCGGGCCACCGTGGATGAGGAAGGCCACCGGATAGGTCTTGCCCTCCTGGTAGTTCCACGGCTTGACCACGTAGCCGTGGACGGTCTCGTTGTTCCAGCCCTTGAAGGTGAACTGCTCGGCCTCGCCGAACTTCACCTCGGGCAGCATTTCACCCGCACTCTGGGTGATCGCACGCATCGCGCTGACGCCCGGGCTGTTGTTCTCCTTCGCCAACGGCGCGGTGAACAGCTGGTTGCCGGTCTGCAGCGAGTTGGTCATCACCGCCAGCGTGCCGCCCTGGATATCGAACTCGGCAACGGTGTTGCCGCCGACCATCTGCGACACCCCGCCGGTGGCGATGTCCACTTCGAACAACGGATGCTGGCCCAGTTCCTGCGCGGGCACGTAGAGCGTCTTGCCGTCGGCCGAGACCTGCAGGCCATCGGCCGAGCGGTCCCATTTCGGCGCGATCTCGCGCGTCTTGCCGGTAGCCAGGTTCATGGCCATCAGGCCAAAGCGATCGGCCTCGAAGCCAGGGCGCTTCATCGCGCGGTAGTACAGCGTCTTGCCGTCGGCGCTGAACACCGGGCCTGCATCCCAGGCCTTGTTGGCCACGGTCAGGTCCTTGGGCGCCGCACGGCCGCTGGCGTCGAGCTGGTACAGGTCGAAGTTGGTCGACCACGGTTCCTCGCGCCCGGCCACGCGGATGCTGGCCACCACCGACTTGCCGTCCGGCGACCAGGCGACATCATCCATGCCGCCGAACGGCTTGGACGGCGCGTCACCGTCCAGCGTGGCGCTGATGGCCGAGGCGCCCACCACCGGCTTGGCATCGGCCGCCGGCAGCGGCGCAACGAACAACGTGTTGCGGCGGCCATCGTTCCAGGTGTCCCAGTGACGCACGAACAGGTGGTCGAAGACCTTCCCCGTGGTCTTGGACTGCTTGGCGTCCTCCAGCTTCTGCTTGGTGCAGCCCAGGTCCGAGCCGCAGTCCTGAAACACGCCGGCGCTGAAGACGACGCGGTCGCCCTGCGGAGAGAGCTTGTAGCCGTCCACGTCCACCGCGAAATCGGTCACCTGGCGTGGTGCACCGCCGGTGGCCGGCATCGCGTAGAGCTGCTGGCTGCCGGACTTGGACGAGAGGAAATACAGCGTCTGGCCATCGGGCGAGAACGCTGGCGAATTCACGTTCCAGCCTTGCGGGGTGATCTGCTTGGGCGGTGCCAGATCACGCGTGCGCAGGTCGCGCAGATACAGCGCGGTGCTGGCCTTGGTCACCTCCTGATTCATCACCCGCTTGGCGAACACCACGCGTCCCCCATCGGGCGAGAGCACCGGCGAGGAGACGCGGTCCAGCTTGACCATGTCGTGCACGTCGAAACCACGTTCGGCGGCAGCGGCCGGCAGCGCGGCGATCAAGGCGAGGGACAATAAAGCGGGACGTAGCGTCATGGCGCGAACTCCGGAAACTGCGAAAAGTGACCGATGGTAGGCCGCCATGACCGGTCCAGGCAAAGCGGGCGCGGCCATCGGTGCGTCATGTCCAGCCCAGCAGGATCCGTTGGACAAGCACGGTCAGGTCGACAGGAGACCTCGTGTCGACATGGATCAATTGCCCGATCCCCAGCGGGCGGTCGTATTCGGCCAGAGCCTGGGCGTCGAGTGTTCGCAGCGGATGCGCGGCATGATGGCCGATGCTGGCCGCTCGTTCGCCAAATCGCCTGGCGGCCTCGGCCAGCCCACAGTCGCAATGGACCTCGACGACCCGAGCGTCCAACGCAGCGATCCGGTCGCGCTCATACTCGCTGTGCGGCCGGAAATTGGCCTCCAGCACCGCCGCTGGCGCGCACTGGGCGAGCATCCACAACAGCTCCATGGACGCACCGCCCAGTTTGCGCGACGCCTGCAGGTCCCCGTCGTCGGCGCCCAAGGCATCTGTGAGTGTCTCCTTGATGAAGTCCTTGGAGAACAACGGCAGTCCCAGACGCTGCGCGAGCGGAACCGCCAGAGTGGTCTTGCCGGACCCCGGGGCGCCCGAGACAAGCACGATCCTGCGGGTGACCGTAGACGTGGACGTGGGGTTCATGCGTTTGGCGAACGGAGGCATTGCGAGGCTGGGCTAGGACCTCGCTACAAGCGGAACAGGGCCACATCGGGGCGGGACTGGTCCGTCACACTACGCCGCCTGCTCGCCCTTCTTGCCGGTGCGATACAGCAGCCAGCCGACCAGGAACAGGACGGCCAGGCCGACCCATTGATTGAGCTGGAACAGCTCGGGCAACGCCAGCACGTCCGCACGCGCCGAGACCACGATCGGCACGGCGATGGCGATACCCATCAGCGCCTCGCCGGTGATCAGGCCGGCGGCGAACAGCACGCCCGGGCGATGCACGCGATCGCGCGCCTCTTCGTCGTCGGCACGCACCTTGTGGAAGCGCTCGACCAGATGCGCGATCAGTCCACCCAGGAAGATCGGCACCATCAGTTCCAGCGGCAGGTAGATGCCGATGGCGGCGGCCAGCACCGGGACGCGGAAGCGCTTGCCGGTTTTCTTGAGCCACTCATCGATGGCGATGACGATCGCGCCAACCACCGCACCCAGCGCGATCATCGTCCACGGCAGCTGGCCGCCGAACAGCCCACGCGCGACCGAGGCCATCAGGTTGGCCTGCGGCGCTGCCAGCGCGTTGGGATGCTCCGGCGTCGGCGCGCCAATGCCGTAGGCCTGCGAAAGCAGGCTCAGCACGGGCGCCATGATCAGCGCGCACGAGAACGCACCGATGCCCAGCATCAGCTGCTGCTTCCACGGCGTGGCGCCGACCAGATAGCCCGCCTTGAGATCCTGCAGGTTGTCACCGCCCACCGCCGCTGCGCAGCACACCACCGCGCCGATCATGATCGCGGCCACCGCGCCGAGCGGCGCGCCGCCGCTGCCCACCGGGGTCAGCCCGCTCTTGCCCATCAATAGCGCCAGCACGACCGAGGCGAACAGGATGGTGGAGATGGTGATGCCCGAGACCGGGTTGTTGGACGAGCCGATCAGACCAGCCAGGTAACCGGACACCGACACGAACAGGAAGCCGGCCACGACCATGATGATCGCCATCGGAATCGACACGTGCCACTGGCCGACGATGGCCTGGTACAGGCCCAGCAGCGGCAGGGTGAACACCACGGTGGCCACCAGCATCCACTTCATCGGCAGGTCGCGCTCGGTCTCGGCAAGGGCGGCGCTGCCTGCGCTGCTGCGCGCAGCGGCAAAGCCGCTCTTGATGCCACCCAGCAGCGACTTGCGCAGCGAGAACAGCGTCCAGATGCCGCCGATCAGCATCGCACCCACGCCGAGGTAGCGGATCTTGGCGCTCCAGATGGCGTATGCGGCATCTGCCGAGCCAGCGCCTGCGATGGACTGTACCAGCGCCGGATCACTGCCGCCGAAGAACGCCTGGTACAGCGGGATGGCGATGTGCCAGGACAGGATGGACCCGGACACCACCACGATGCCGACGTTGAGCCCGACGATATAGCCCACGCCCAGCAGGGCCGGCGACAGGTTGGTGCCGATGAAGGCGGTCAGCTTCGAACTGCCCACATAGGCCGACTGCAGCCAGGTATCGGGGATGACGCGCAGGCCGCTGGCGGCGGCCAGCTTGACCAGGGCCCCGATCGCGCCGGACAGGGCCAGGATCTTCAGCCCCGGCCCCGGGTTTTCACCGGCCTTGAGCACCTCGGCGGCGGCCTTGCCTTCGGGGAACGGCAGCGGTTCTTCGACGATCATCGAGCGCCGCAGCGGTACCGAGAACAGCACGCCCAGCAAGCCGCCCAGGCCGGCGATGCCCAGCACCCACCAGTATTTGAAGTCCGGCCAGTAGCCCATGATCACCAGCGCCGGGATGGTGAAGATCACCCCCGCGGCAATCGACGAACCCGCCGAAGCCCCGGTCTGGACGATGTTGTTTTCCAGAATGGTGCCGCCGCCCAACAGGCGCAGCACGCCCATCGACACGACCGCCGCCGGGATGGCCGTGGCGATGGTCAACCCGGCAAACAGGCCCAGGTAGGCATTGGCCGCTGACAGCACCACGGCCAGGACGACCGCCAGGACGACGGCACGAAAGGTGAGCTGGCGCGGTGGCGCGGCTTGGCTCATTGGGTTCACCCCTGATGGCAAAAAATCCGCCCAACGCTAGCGTCTGGGGGGTGGCAAGTCCAGCTAAGCCGTCGCGCGCGCGACGGCGACGTCCGATTCGGCAGGCGGGCGTCCTCTGCCAGGCACGGTGCCTGCGCAGACTTGCAGACACCGCGCGTGCGGGCCTCTCGGCCGCAGCGCGGGTGCGGGCGACTCAGGCCAGCACTTCAGAGAATGCGCGATCGGCCTGGACCACCTCGGGCAGCGCTTCGAAGAGCTGGTCCAGGTCGATCCCTTCCATCAGCGGGCCTTCGACCGCTTCGCGCGCCGCCTCGCCAGCGCCGCCGAAGCGCTCGATCGCATCGGCGATGCGCGCCGCCTGCGCGACCAGCAGCGCCATCTGGTCTCCTTCGGGAGCCTGGCGCGGCTTGGCCTGGTAGGCAATCGCGTCCTGGATGATCTGCGGCAACAGCCAGCGTCTGGCCAGTTCGGCGCCGACTTCCGGATAGCCGAAGCCGAGCTGCAGGGTTTCATCGGCGGCATGCGCGGCCGACGAAACCGTGGTGCGCAGGCGGCTGGCATATTCCGGCGCCCCGGTCTGGATCAGCAACTCGCCCAGGTTGTGCATCATTCCGCAAGTGAAGGCGGTGTCCGGATCGACCCCGCGCTGGCGGGCCAGGAGGCGGCAGATGCTGGCAACCTCGAAACTGTGCCGCCAGAACTGCTTCAGGTCGAAGGCCGCGTTGGTGCGGAACGCGCCGGTCATGGCCGAGGCCAGAACCAACGTGCGCAGTGTGTTGAAGCCCACGCGCATCGCCGCGTCGTCGATGCTGGTCGAGTCGCGCGTCCCATGGAACCGCACCGAATTGGCCAGCCGCAGGACCTTGGCCGCGATGACCGGATCGCGCTCGATGTTGCGCGCCAGGCTGTCGATATGGGTCTTGGGATCATCGAACTGCAGGATCAGCTCCTGCGCCACTTTCGGAATCGTCGGCAGCTCGTGCAGCTTGTCGAACAGCGTCTCCAGCTTCATGCATCCCTCCACGTGAATAGGCCTGCGCCTGGGTCGGACCGAGCGCCCCATGGACCGCGCCGTCAGGCGAGCGACTCAAGCCCTAGGTCACCGGTCGCGCCGACATTAGAGCGCCGCAGCATGACCGGCAATCGGGGCAAACCCGCGCGCCCCCATGCCCCCTCCGACACCCGCCGACCACGGGCACATCATGCCACCAGGACCTCGCAGCGCATCACGAACCCCAACACGCCTGGCCACCTGTCCTTTCCGTCATGGTCCGCCGCAGGCGGGTCTGACGGCCATCAGGTTTCAGCGCGCTGGCGAATGGGTCGCACGAAACACGGTGACCGCATGTGCGCGGTGCCGGTGATCTCAGCCGTCGCTTACCGGATGCGCACACCATCAAAGCTCGAAGTCGAAAAAACAAAACGCCGGTTGCTGGAAGGCAACCGGCGCTTGTGCAAGCAGGCAACGTCCCTGCGCGTGCAGGTCAGACGCTGCTCAGAACGGGATATCGTCGTCGGCGAAATCGTCCATCGGCGCCGGCTGCTGGGCGGGCGCCTGGCGACGTGGCTGCTGCTGTCCGCCACCGTAGCTGTCGCCACCGCCGCCGCGCTGTCCACCGCCACCACCGCCGTATTCCTGGCGCGGGGCGCGCTGGGGACGATCGCCACCGCCCATGCCGCCGCCACCTTCGCCGCGGCCGCCGAGCATCTGCATCTCGTTGGCGACGATGTCGGTGCTGTACTTCTCCACGCCGTCCTGGCCGGTGTACTTGTCGTAGCGCAGCTCGCCTTCCACATAGACCTGCGAACCCTTGCGCAGGTACTCGCCGGCGATCTCGCCGAGCTTGCCGAAGAACACCACACGGTGCCACTCGGTGCGCTCCTGCTTGTTGCCTTCACGGTCGTTGCGCACGCTGGTCGTCGCCAGGCTGATGCGGGTGACCGCCATGCCGCTCTGCGTGTACTTGGTGTCCGGGTCATTGCCCAGGTTGCCCACCAGGATGACCTTGTTGATGCCGCGTGCCATAGAAAATCCGTCCGTCAGGTCCGCCCGCCGATCGCAGGCAACAACATTCGATTATAGCCCGCCGGTCCCGTCCATCGGCACCCGCCGCGGCCGCGGGTCAGGCAATCCTGACCGGAAAAGCGCCCCTTGAACCTATAATTGCGATTCTTCCTGAACACCCCGGTCCGCATGTCCGCCGTCCCGCTCCCCCGCTCCGCGCTGGGACTCCCCCAGATCCAATCCCTGGCCGCCCCGGACATGGCCGCCATCGATGACCTGATCCGCCGTCGCCTGGCCTCGGATGTGGTCCTGATCAACCAGATCGCCGACCACATCATCTCCGCGGGGGGCAAGCGCCTGCGGCCGATGCTGGTCGCCCTGGCCGGCCGCGCCTGCGGGGCCGAGGCCACTGCCGAGCATCACCAGCTGGCCGCGATCGTCGAGTTCATCCACACCTCGACCCTGCTCCACGACGATGTGGTGGACGAATCGGACCTGCGTCGCGGCCGCAGCACGGCCAATGCACTGTGGGGCAACGCGCCCAGCGTGCTGGTCGGCGATTTCCTGTATTCGCGCAGCTTCCAGCTGATGGTCGAGCTGGACCGCATGGCGGTCATGCGGATCCTGGCCGACACCACCAACCGCATCGCCGAAGGCGAGGTGCTGCAGCTGCTGCACGTGCACAACCCGGACACCGACGAGGCCGCCTACCTGCGCGTGATCGAGCGCAAGACCGCGGTGCTGTTCGCCGCCGGCACCCGGCTCGGGGCACTGGCCTCCGGCGCGGACGAGGCCACCCAGCAGCGCCTGTACGACTACGGCATGCAGTTGGGATATGCCTTCCAGATCGCCGACGATGTGCTGGATTACACCGCCAATGCCGAGGCGCTGGGCAAGAACCTGGGCGATGACCTGGCGGAAGGCAAGGCCACCCTGCCCCTGATTCACGCCATCGCCCACTCCGAGGCGGCCACACAGGCGCGGCTGCGCCAGATCGTGGCCGATGGCGACACCACGGCCATGCCCGAGGTCCTGGCCTCCATCCAGGCCACCGGCGGCATCGCCTACAGCCAGCGCCGCGCGGCCGAGTACGCGCAGGCCGCCGAAGAGGCGCTGGACGGGCTGGCGGACAATGACGCCGTCGCCGCGCTGCGCGGCCTGGCCCGCTACGCGGTCGAACGCCAGCACTGAGGCTGGCGCCGCCACCGGTCTAGTGCTGGTGGAAGACCTCGTCGAAGAAGTCGCCCATCATCCGGTAGGCACGTCGCGCCGCACGCGGATCGTACTTGCAGCCTGGCGCATCCGCGCCGGGAATGGCGAAGCAGTGCACTGCGCCGCTGAAATCCACGAACTGCCAGTCCGCGCCGGCCGCGTCCATTTCCTTGCGGAAATCGCTGATGACCTGGGGCGGCATGGTTGGATCGTCGGCGCCGTTGAGGACCAGCAGCGGCGTACGCGCCGAGCCGGGCGCGGCGGGCGTGCTGCCCGGCTCCAGTCCACCGTGCAGGGTGACCACGCCGGCCAACCGATCGCCGCCACGCACCAGTTCCAGCACGGTGGTGCCGCCGAAGCAGAAGCCGAAGGCGCCGATCCGGGACACGTCCAGTGGCGCGCTGCCGGCCTGCGCCTTCAGCACCGAAACGGCTTCTCGCACCCGGGCGCGCAGCGCGGGTCGGTCGGCCTTCAGGCCTCCGGCCAGCTTGCCGGCCTCCTGCGTGTTGGCCGGCCGCACCCCCGTGCCATACACGTCGGCCAGCAGCACCACATAGTCCTTGCCTGCCACCTGACCGGCGATCTTCACCGCACCATCGGTCACGCCCATCCAGTCCGGGACCATCACCAGGCCCGGGCGCTGCGCCGGCCCCGCATCGTCATAGACCAGATAGCCGGAAAACCCCTGATTGCCGACCTTCCACTGCACCGGCTTCACCACCTCGCGCGCCAGCGCTGGCAGCGCACAAGCCAGCAGGATGCCGGCCCATACCACCCTGGAAAAGACGCGCATGCCCACACCTCGCCATCCGCCGAAGAAGGCCGAGTGTAGGCGCGCCGCGCGTGTCACGGCGCGAAGGTAGGTGCAATGGAAAAGGCCGCGCACGTGGCGCGGCCTTTTCTTGGGAAGCGACGGCTCCGGCGCTTATGGGCGGCGCGCCAGTGCTTCCACGTCCTTGGCCTTGGGCAGCAGGTCCTGCTTGCTCACCGCCAAGAAGCCCAGGGTCAGCAGCGGGCAGGCAAGGAAGATCGAGGACAGGGTGCCCAGCACCGCGCCGATCATCTGGGTCAGGGCCAGGCCCTGCAGCGAACCGCCGCCGTACAGGTACAGCGCCAGCACCGACAGGAAGAACACCAGCGAGGTGATGATGGTGCGCGAGAGGGTCTGGTTGATCGAGCGGTTCATGACCTCCAGCGGCGGCAGACGCAGCGCGCGGAAGTTCTCACGCACGCGATCGAACACCACGATGGTGTCGTTGATCGAAAAGCCCATCACCGACAGCAGGCCGGCCAGTACGGTCAGGTCGAACTCGCGCCCGCTCAGCGAGAAGTACGCCGCGGTCACCAGCACGTCGAACAACGTGGTGACGGTGGCCACCACCGCGAACTTCCACTCGAAGCGAAAGCCGATGTAGATCAGGAAACCCACCAGCACGAACACCGCCGCATAGATGCCGTTCTTGGTCAGGTCCTTGCCCACCTGCGGACCGACGAACTCGTTGCGCAGCAGCGTGGCCTGGTTGTCCGAGGAGGAGATCGCGGCGATCACTTCGCGCGCGGTGCGGGTGTTGGCCTCGCCGGTGGAGGCACCGGCCGCATTGGCGGCGTCCTCGTCACGCGGCTGCAGGCGCACCAGCAGATCGCTGCCACTGCCGAAGCTCTGCACCTGGGCGCCTTCGTAACCGGCGGCCTGCAGGCGCTGGCGCACACTTTCCACGTCGGCCGGCTTGTCCAGGCGGACTTCGACCACGGTACCGCCGGTGAAGTCCAGCGCATAGTTGAAGCCCTTGGTGGCCATTAGCGTGATGGAGGCGACCAGCAACGCCAGGGTGATCGTCACCGTCACCCGGCGCAGCCGCATGAAGTTGATGTTGGTGTCGTTGGGAATCAGGTGCAGCGGGAAAAGTGCCATGGTGTCTTGCTCTTCATTGAACAGCCCGCGCGCCGCGCGGACTCCTGCGAAGGATTCGCGTACCGCTTAGATGGCCGGGGCCTTGAGCTTGGCGCGGCCGCCGTAGATCAGCACCGCCAGCGCGCGCGAGACGGTGATGGCGGTGAACATCGAGGCCAGGATGCCGATGATCATCGTCACCGCGAAGCCGCGCAGGGACCCGGTGCCGAAGGCATACAGCGCCACGCCGGCGATGATGCCGGTGAGGTTGGCGTCCAGGATGGTGCCGCCGGCGCGCTCGTAGCCGGCCGCGATGGCCGACCGTGCCGGCACGCCAGCCCGCAGTTCTTCGCGGATACGCTCGTTGATCAGGACGTTGGCATCCACGGATAGACCGATGGACAGCGCCAGGCCGGCGAAGCCCGGCAGGGTCATGGTCGCGCCGAACAAGGACATCACCGCCACCACGATCACCAGGTTGAACAGCAGCGCCACCGAGGTGATCGCGCCGAACATGCGGTAGTAGATGCCGAAGAACACCAGGGTGAACAGGAAGGCGTAGACCACCGCGGTCACGCCGCGCTGCACGTTCTCCGCACCCAGGCTGGGGCCAACCACGCGCTCCTCGGCGAAATCCATCGGCGCGGCCAGCGAACCGGCGCGCAGCAGCTTGGCCAGGTTGTCGGCCTCGTCCTTGGTCAGGCCGGTGGTCTGGAAGTTCTTGCCGAACACGCCCTGGATGGTCGAGGGCGCCAGCGCCTCCTCGCTCACCTTGACGCTGCGCACTTCCTTGCCATCGACCATGGTCACTTGCGGCACGCGCTCGATGTAGACCACCGCCATGCGCTTGCCGACGTTCTGACTGGTGAAGTCGAACATGCGCTGGCCGGCGACGTTGTTCAGGGTGATGTCCACCGCCGGCAGGCCGTTCTGGTCCACGTTGACCGTGGCCCCCACCATCTGGTCGCCTGAAGCCAGCACGCGCTTGTTCAGCAGCACCGGCGCACCGGTGTCGCGCTGGGTGTAGAGCTTGGCTTCCGGCGGCACGTTGCCGGTGCGCTGGGCTTCGAACGCATCGCCGTCGACGACCGCGCGGAATTCGATGGTCGCCGTGGCGCCGATCAGGCGCTTGGCCTCGGCGGTGTCCTGCACGCCCGGCAGCTGGACCACGATGCGGTCGTCGCCCTGCTGCTGGATGATCGGCTCGGACACGCCCAGCTCGTTGACGCGGTTGCGCAAGGTGGTGATGTTCTGCTGGATGGCCGCGCCTGAGATCTGCGCCAGTTCGCTCTCGGGCACGCGGATGGTCACCCGGTTGCCGTCCACGTCAAAGTTGAGCGGCGAGGTGCCAACCAGCGTGCCACTGGCGCTGCCGGTGGACAGGGTCAGGGCCTGCGCGAGTTTGGTGCGGGCCGCATCGGCGTTCTGGTCGCCCGCCAGGGTGACCACAATGCTGTTGTCGGGCTGACGCTGCACCGACTCGTAATGGATCTTGGCGTCACGCAAGGTAACCCGCGCATCCTCGGCGAAAGCGTCCAGGCGCTTGTCCAGCGCGGCCTTCTGGTCCACCTGCAGGGTGAAGTGGACGCCGCCCTGCAGGTCCAGGCCGCGCACCATGGGCTTGGCGCCCAAGTTGGACAGCCAGTCCGGCACGGTGGAGGCCAGGTTCAGGGCCACGGTGTAGTCCTGGCCCAGCGATTCCCGCAGTGCGTCGTTGGCCTTGGTCTGCGCCTCGGCGCTGGACAGGCGCACCAGCAGGTCTCCATCACGGGTCTCCAGCTGCTTGGGAGTGACCTGGGCACCCTTCAGCGCGGCCTCGACCTTGGCCTTCAAGGCATCGTCGATGGTCGCGCCATGGCTGGCGGTGATCTGCACGGACGGATCCTGCGGGTAGATGTTGGGCAGCGCGTACAGCGCACTGACCGCCAGCACGACCAGGATCAGGACATATTTCCAGCGAGGAAACTCAAGCATTGCTTAGCACCCGCGCACCTGCATCCCCAGGCGCGCACTACGTGATGGGACCGGACGTCTGCGGCATTGCAGTCGCCGGGCCAGGGATGAAACAAAAAGACGGACCGCCAGGGCGGTCCGTCGATTGGCACGATCCGTCAGACGGCGGACTTCAGCGTGCCCTTGGGCAGGACGTTGCCGACCGCGCCCTTCTGCACGCGGACCTTGACCCCATCGGCCACCTCGACGGTGACGAAGTTGTCGCCGATCTCGGCCACGAACCCGGCGATGCCGCCGGAGGTGATGACCTCATCGCCACGCGAGAGCTTGTCCAGCAGGGCCTTGTGCTCCTTCTGGCGCTTCATCTGCGGGCGGATCATCACGAAGTACATCACCGCGATCAGGACGACCGGGAAGATCAGCATGGACAGGCCACCGCCCTGCGGGGCGGGCGCGCCGGCCGCCTGGGCGTGCGCGGCGGGAATGATCAAATCGAGCAGATTCATGTATCTGGGTCCATTGTTGGGCCGAAAGCAGCCGCGGATTATGCCATGGGGCCACGGCGGGCGTGACTGGGGCCGCGCATCGGGTCGAAACCGTCAACTTCCCCCTTCCTGGCCGATTCCGACCACATTGCGCGGAAAAGGTTCCGCTCCCTGCCCTCTGCCGGCCCGCTAGTCCGGCGGCGTTGCGCCGCGCGCGGCGTAGAAATCCGCCCGGAACGCCTGGAACCGCCCCTGCTCGATCGCCACGCGCATCTGCGCCATCAGCGCCTGGTAGTACCAGAGGTTGTGCAGGGTGCCGAGCATGGGCCCAAGCATCTCGTTGCAGCGGTCCAGGTGGCGCAGGTAGCTGCGGGTGAAGCCGTTGCGGCAGGCGTAGCAGCCACAGCCCGGCTCGATCACCTCCAGGTCGCGCTCGTACTTGCTGTTGCGGATGCGCACGGTGCCGAAGCCGGTGAAGTAATGACCGTTGCGCGCGTTGCGGGTCGGCATGACGCAATCGAACATGTCCACCCCACGCGCGACGCCCTCGACCAGGTCTTCCGGCCGGCCCACGCCCATCAGATAGCGCGGTTTGTCGGTGGGCAGCTGCGGGTGCAGGTGCTCGAGCATGGCGTTGCGCTCGGCTTCGGTCTCGCCCACCGCCAGCCCGCCGATGGCATAACCGTCGAAGCCGATGTCTTGCAGACCCTGCGCCGATTGCGCGCGCAGGTCGGTGTGCACCCCGCCCTGAACGATGCCGAACAGCGCCGCGTCATTGCCCAGCGCATTGTGCGCATCGCGCGAGCGCTGCGCCCAGCGCAGGCTCAGCTCCATGGACTTGTGGACCACGCGCTTGTCCACCGGCTTGCCATCCACGGTCACCGGCGGGCACTCGTCGAAGATCATCACGATGTCCGAGTCGAGCACGTGCTGGATCTTCATGCTCTCCTCCGGGCCCAGGAACACCTTGGCGCCATCGGTCGGCGAGGCGAAGGTCACGCCGGCCTCGGTGATCTTGCGGCGATGGGCCAGCGAGAACACCTGGAAGCCGCCCGAGTCGGTCAGGATCGGCTTGTCCCAGCGGGCGAAGCCGTGCAGGCCGCTGTGCTGGCCGATGACCTCCAGGCCTGGGCGCAAGTACAGGTGGAAGGTATTGCCCAGGATGATCTCCGCACCCAGCTCGGCGATGTGCTCGGGCAGGATGCCCTTGACCGACCCATAGGTCCCCACCGGCATGAAGGCCGGGGTCTGGACGGTGCCGCGGGGGAAGGTCAACTGGCCTCGGCGGGCGTCACCATCGGTGGTTTTGAGCTGGAACTGGAGTCGGGACATGGACGGCGGGATCGGAAATAGCGGGCCATTGTCCTGAATCGGCGCTTCCAGGCCCAGCCCGTAGATGCTTCCGCCCGCCACGCAACACCACCGCCAAAATGCCGTCGCGCGCTCGGCACGGCGCTTGCATCTGCCATGACCGCGACGTTTGGCCAGCAGAATCAAAGCGTTGCCGTCCTGCATCCGCCCGGTGCAAAGGCGACATTCCCCTTTACAAGCAGCAGCGGCGGTCAGTACGCGATGAACTCAGCCCGACCCCTCCAACCGGCGACGACGCCCTGGACCGACGCTCAAGCCCGGGACGCCTCTACCGATCCGGTCTACGTCACCCAGCCTTACCTGCCTCCGCTGGAGGAGTTTCTGCCCTATCTCCAGGACATCTGGGAGCGCAAGGTGCTGACCAACAACGGTCCCTGCCACCAGGAACTGGAATGGCAACTCTGCCAATACCTTGGCGTCGAGCACATTTCGCTCTTCGCCAACGGCACCCTGGCCCTGGTGACGGCCCTGCAGGCCCTGCGCATCACCGGCGAAGTGATCACCACGCCCTACAGCTTCGTGGCGACCTCCCATGCCCTGCTGTGGAATGGCATCAAGCCGGTCTTCGTCGACATCGAGCCGGAGACGCTGAACCTGGACCCGGCCAAGATCGAGGCCGCCATCACCCCGCAGACCACCGCGATTTTGCCGGTCCACTGCTATGGGCGGCGCTGCGCGGTGGACGCCATCGAATCGATCGCTGACAACTACGGCCTGAAGGTCATCTATGACGCCGCCCATGCCTTCGGCGTCAAAGACGACGGTGGCGGCATCGTGCGGCATGGCGACCTGTCGGTGCTCAGCTTCCACGCCACCAAGGTCTTCAACACCTTCGAAGGCGGCGCGATCATCAGTCCGGATGCGCGCACCAAGCGCCGTATCGACCACCTGAAGAACTTCGGGTTCGTCGACGAGACCACCGTGGTCGCGCCCGGCATCAACGGCAAGATGAGCGAGATCAACGCCGCCTTCGGGCTGCTGCAGTTGCAGCACATCGACAAGGCGCTGGCCCGGCGCGAGCAGATCGACACCTTGTATCGCCGACTGCTGCAGGACGTGCCAGGGATCACCCTGCCCCCGCGGCGGCAGTACGGTTCGAACTTCGCCTACTTCCCGGTCCTGGTGGGACCCGGCTATCCGATCGAGCGCGACGACCTGTATGCGGTGCTGCGGGAGCACCAGATCTATGCGCGGCGCTACTTCCATCCACTGATCTCCCAGTTCCCGATGTATCGCGGCCTGCCCGGCACCCAGCCGGAGAACCTGCCGGTGGCGACCGCTGCAGCGCGCGAAATCCTCTGCCTTCCCATCTACCCGGCGCTGGAAGACGCCACCATCGAGCGGATCGTCAGCATCGTCGCCCACGCCGGCAGGCACACAACCGTAGGGCGGTGAGGGGTGCAAGACGCTGTCGCCACCCGCTACGTGGTCTTCTCGGGCGCCAACGAGCGCGCGCTCATCGCGATCTGCCGGTCCTTCGCGGCGCGCCGCGTGCCGTGCGCGATCGTGGCTCGTCCCGGCGAGGACCCGATGCGCCTGACCAAATATCGGACGTGGATCGCGACCACGCGCGGTTCCGACGCACTGGACCTGGACGACATGCTGGCATGCGTCGCTCAACTCGTCGCGCGCCATCCCGGACAGTCACTGACCTTCCTGCCGACAGCCGAATCCATCAATCGCCTGGTCCTGGAGCACCGTGACCGCTTCGAGCAGGCAGGTCTTCGCGTGCGTCTGGTCGATGCGGATCTGTACGTGGCAGTTTCGGACAAGGCACGCCTGTTGGCGCTGGCGGAAGGCTTCGGTCTTCCCGCCCCCCCTTCCTTGGAAGCCCCGACCCCGCAGACGCTTCCACTGGTGGCCAAGCCCAAGACCGAGTTCGCGCCGGATGGGCGCAAGCTCTATCCGGAACTGATCTTCGACACGGCGGCGCTCCAGGCCTTCCAACGCAACGCCGATCCCGCGCTCTACTTCTTCCAGACCTATCTCGAAGGCGCCAGCTATTACTACCTGGCACATTTTGCAGCGGACGGCACGGCCACGTTTGCCTACCAACGCAACCTGCTGCAGCAGGCCAACGGCAAGTCGATCATCGCCGCAGAGCTGTGCACATGCCCGGACCTGGAAACCCGCGAAAAGCTCACGGCGTTATTCCGCAGCGTGAACTATCGGGGTTACGCCATGATCGAAACGATGGAGATCGACGGTCGTCACTACCTGATCGAGGTCAACCCTCGCTTCTGGGGACCATGGAGCCTGGCGGAACGGGCCGGTTTCAAGCCCGAAGCCTTTGCGGGCACCTGCGCGCCCCTGCCGCCAGGGCGACAGGGCGCGGGCTATCTGTGGATGGGAGGCTGGCTCATGGACTGGGGACGCCGCCGCCGGGTGCGGGTGTATCCGGCCGCACGCGCGCTTTCCTGGCCACGACGTCTAGGACTGCTCGCGCAGGAGCTCTATCTCCGGCGCGACACGTTCCGATTGTTCCTCAACGAGGCGCGGACCGCCATCAAGCTGCGCTTGGCCAACGCGCACTCTCTTTCATGACCCTTTCATCGGACTCTGCCATGCCCGACGCGATGCAAGCCACGCTACTCGATGCCTTCGAGAAAACGCGAAGCGGGAGCAAGCATGCCTGCTACCAGGAAATTCCAGCGCCGCTGCTGCCTTATCTGGCCAACACGTCCCTGCCCACGTTGCGCCGGTACGAGCGCGCGCGGCTGGACTATGTCCTGCAACGGATCGAGGTCAAGGACCGCAGCGTGCTGGACATCGGGTGCAACAGCGGCTTCTTCCTGATGGAGATGCTGCAGGCTGGCGCCCGCCACGCAACCGGCTATGAGGGCAGCAAGGACCACGTCCAATTCCTGGAGGCCGCGCGTGCGGCGCTCGGGCTGGAGGCGCGCCTGACAGTGAACGGCCGCTACTTCGACTTCACGCAGGACCGCGGACACCACGACATCGCCCTGCTCCTCAATGTGCTTCATCACGTCGGCGACGATTACGGCGACCCCGACCTGTCGGTCCAGGGCGCGCGCGCGCAGATCATCCACAGCCTCATCGGCATGCGTGAGCGTTGCAACACGCTGGTGTTCCAGCTTGGTTTCAACTGGAAGGGCGACCGCCACGCCGGTCTGTTCGAGCACGGCACGATTGAGGAGATGGTGGCCTTCATCACTGACGGCGTGCGTGGCGTGTGGAAGGTCCGGCATGTGGGGGTGGCAGAGCAGGCACAGGAGCCAGACGACATCGTCTACCGCGACCTTTGCCCGGCCAACGCGCATCGCAAGGATGCGCTTGGCGAGTTCCTCAACCGCCCCCTTTTCGTCCTGGCTTGATCCTTCGCACCGTCGCCTCTGGAGTTTTTCGTGACTCTGCACCCTGCATCCCCCCAATCCACCGCTCCCGACGCGCCTGCTTCCCAGAGCATGCGGGTCACCGTCGCCATTCCCGCCTACAAGGCCAAGTACCTGGGCGCGGCACTCGAAAGCGCGTTGAAGCAGGAATTCGATCAGTTCGAAATCCTGGTGTGCGATGACAGCCCTGGCGAGGAGGTCGCGGCGATCGTCGCTGAGCACCAGGAACGGCACCCGTCCGTGCCGCTGCGTTACTACCGCAATGCGGCTTCGCTGGGCGAAGAAGGCAACGTCGGCGAATGCATCCGACGGGCCAGCGGGCACTACATCAAATTCCTCTACGACGATGATGTACTGCTTCCCGGATGCTTGAAGAGTCTCGCCGAGGTGCTGGACGCGCACCCCGATGTCGCCCTGGCAACCTCACGCCGGAACAGGATAGACGAGGCCGGAGACCCGATACGCGACAGCGGTGCGACCCTCTCGCCGTTCCAATTCGACGTCCTGGTGGAAGGTGGCGACCTGGTGTCGCTCCTGGGTGATCACACGCTCAATTTCATTGGCGAGCCCAGCGCGGTGATGGTGCGGCGCGCGCATATCCTGCCGCTGGCCGGCAAGCAGTTCTCGCTGGGCGGCAACAAGGTCAAATGGCTCGGCGACCTGACGATGAACGTCAACCTGTTGCGGAAGGGTTCTTTGGCTTACCTGGTCAAGCCGCTGTCGAGTTTCCGCGTCTCGCGCGAACAGACGAGTCATGCCAGCCATCTCAATCCCGACATCGGCAACGATTGGTACTTGTACTTCAAGCACATGATCCGTGCGCTCGGCTGGTATCGAGACCAAGACAATCATCTTGTCCGAGTCGCTCGCCTCGACGCACCCACGCAGGTTGAGACCATTGATCTGGGACAGCGCATCAAACGTATGATCGCTGGGCGTCTGCCATTCGACCGGCTCGAGCAGTGGTTGTCTTTGCGAAGGCCCACTGCATCGCAAGCGCGGCAGATCGCCTTGCGGCAGGACCAGCTCGGGGCGGCGACCGTGTCGATCGTTATTTGCGGAGGCCAGGACGGCCCGTCCTTGGCACGTACGCTGAGAAGTCTTGAGAACCTCAGTGCTGGATTCTTGCCACGTAGGATCTTCGTCCTTGACGGCGCATTGCCGCCTCCCGGCACAACGCTGACGCAGCTGCATCTTGCGGAAAAGTCGGGACAAGAAAGCGAATCCTCCCTGGTCAACCGGATCATCGCCGGCGACACGTCGGATTGGTTCATGCTGGTCCAGGCGGGCGAGACCTTCACCACCGCAGGCCTGCAGATGGTGGCGCAGCACCTGATCGGCAACGACGACCTCCGGGCGATCTACGCCGACGAAATGATGCTCGGCGAAGACGGCGACCTGTCTGCGGTGTTCCGGCCCGACTTCAATCTGGACCTTTTGCTGTCCATGCCCTCCGGCATGGCGACGCACTGGCTGTTCAGGCGCGATATCTTTCTTGAGCTCGGCGGCTTTGATGCAGACGCCGCGGATGCGGCAGAGCTTGACCTGCTGCTGCGCCTGATCGACATCGGTGGCCTTGAGGGTCTTACCCATGTGCCCGAGCCCCTGCTGGTGGTGCCGCCACAGGAGATCAGATCCAGCCCATTGGTAGTGGACACCATCGGTCGGCATCTGCGCAACCGCGGCTACGAACACGCTTCGGTCGACACGCATCTTCCGGGTTGCTATCGCATCCACTACGGGCACCAGGCCACGCCTGGTGTCTCCATCATCATTCCCACGAAGAACCAGCTTGGCATGCTCCAGCGCTGCGTGGAGACGCTGCTGGAGAAGACCGCCTACAAGAATTACGAAGTGCTGATCGTGGACAACGGCAGCGACGAGGCGGATGCAGTCGCCTGGCTCGATGGCATCGCATCGCTGCAAAGCCCGCAGCTGCGCGTGCTGCGCTATCCGCATCCCTTCAACTACTCGGCCATCAACAACTTCGCCGCAAGCCAGGCGCGTGGCGAGTACTTGGTCCTGCTCAACAACGACACGGCCATCCTGCGCGAGGACTGGCTGGATGCGCTGCTCAATCATGCGCAGCGGCCGGAGGTGGGCATCGTCGGCGCCAAACTGCTCTACCCCAATGGCACCATCCAGCACGCCGGCGTGATCCTGGGGCTGCGAGGCCCGGCCGAACATCCCTTCATCGATGAGAAGCTCGACGCCCCCGGCTACATGTACCGGCTGCAGGTCGACCAGGACTACACGGCCGTCACCGGCGCGTGCCTGATGGTGCGCAAGTCGCTGTATGCGGAGGTCGGCGGGCTCGATGAAGAGGCCTTCAAGGTCTCCTACAACGACGTGGACCTGTGCCTGAAGGTCCGCAATGCCGGCTATCTGGTGGTGTGGACGCCGCATGCGCTGGTCCTGCACGAGGGCAGCGTCAGCCAGAAGCAGGTCGACCAGGCAACCCAGCAGGCCAAGTTGCAGCGGTTCCGCGAAGAACAGGACGTCATGTACGACCGCTGGCTGCCGTGGATCGCGCGCGATCCGGCCTATAACCGCAACTTGACCCTGCAGGGCCGCGGATTTGCGGTGGACGTCAACCCGCAGCACAACTGGCATCCGCTGGAGTCCTGGCGCCCGCTTCCGGTCGCCGTCGCGCTGGCGGCGGATCAGGATGGTTGTGGCCAGTACCGGATCATCCAGCCGGTGAATGCCATGAACACTTTCGGCGTGGCCGATGCCGAGTGGAGCGGGCGCTACTATTCGCCCATCGAGCTGGAGCGTCGCCAGCCGGACGTCATCGTGCTGCAGCGTCAGATGTTCGAGGACAAGATGGCGCAGCAGAAGCGCCTGGCGCGCTTCAGCCGCGCGTTCCGCGTGGCCGAACTGGACGACTATCTCCCCCTGCTGCCGCGCAAGAGCGCCCACCATGGACAGCTGCCCAAGGACGTCCTGCGCACCATGCGCGAGGCGCTGAAGTTGGTGGATCGCTTCGTGGTCTCCACGCCGGAACTGGCCGAAGCGCTGGACGGGCTGCACGGTGATATCCGCGTGGTCGAGAACCACCTGCCCCTGCCCTGGTGGCAGGACGTGCGCTCAGGCCGTCGCGAAGGCGGCAAGCCGCGCGTGGGCTGGGGCGGCGGTGCCGGGCATCGCGGCGACCTGGAACTCATCGCCGATGTGGTCCGCGCCCTGGCCGACGAGGTCGACTGGGTGTTCTTCGGCATGTGCCCGGAAAGCCTGCGGTCTTATGTGCGCGAATACCATCCGCCGGTGTCCATCGCCGATTATCCCGCCAAGCTCGCCAGCCTGGACCTGGACCTGGCCCTGGCCCCGTTGGAAGACAATCTGTTCAATCGCTGCAAGAGCAACCTGCGCCTGCTGGAGTACGGCGCCTGTGGCTTTCCGGTGGTGTGCAGCGACATCGCGCCCTACCAGGGCAACCTGCCGGTCACCCGGGTCAAGCCCAGATTCCGCGACTGGGTGGATGCGATCCAGATGCACGTCAGTGACCGGGCAGCTGCGGCAAAAGCGGGCGATGCCTTGCGGGCGGCCGTGCACCAGGACTGGATGCTGGACGAGCGACATGCCCGTTTCTGGGTTTCCCAGTGGTTGCCGGACTGATCGGGACCTGCGCGCGGCGCTCGCCAAGCGAGGCCGCGCGCCGCCAAACCCTCGGGCGCGCTGGGGCTCAGGCGCCTGGCGCGGTCCAGCCCCTCGGGAACAGCAGCATCGCATCGCCATAGGAGAAGAACCGGTAACGCTGCTCCACCGCGTGCCGGTAGGCCTGCAGGATGCGCTCCTTGCCCGAGAAGGCCGATACCAGCATCAGCAGGGTGCTTTCGGGCAGGTGGAAGTTGGTCACCAGCGCGTCGACGCTGCGGATGCGGTAGCCGGGGAAGATGAAGATGCGCGTCTCGCCGGCAAACGGCTGCAGCTCGCCATCGCGCATGGCACTCTCCAGCGCGCGCACGACCGTGGTCCCCACGGCGACCACGCGCCCCCCGGCGGCGCGGGTGCGGCGGATCTGCTGGATCAGTTCGGCCCCCACATTGAGCCATTCGCTGTGCATGCGGTGCTCGCGCACATCGTCCACGCGCATGGCCTGGAAGGTGCCGGCGCCCACATGCAGGGTGATGTGACCAAACTGCACACCCTTATCCTTCAGCGCCTCCAGCAGCGGCTGGTCGAAGTGCAGGCCGGCGGTCGGTGCAGCCACCGCGCCCAATTCGCGGGCGAACACGGTCTGGTAGCGCTCCTGGTCGTCCTGCCCCGGCGCGCGGGTGATGTAAGGCGGCAGCGGCATCTGCCCGGCCTTGATCAGCCAGCTGTCCAGGGCCTCGCCCACGTCGAAGCGCAATTCGTAGAACTCGCCTTCGCGCCCCAGCACCTCGCAGCTGCCGCCGGCATCCAGCGCAATGCGGCCGCCCGGCTTGGGCGACTTGCTCGCCCCGATCTGTGCGTGGGCGCGATTGTCCGGCAACAGGCGCTCGATGAGGATTTCCACGCGCCCGCCGGTTTCCTTCACCCCGAACAGCCGCGCCGGAATCACCCGGGTGTCGTTGAACACCAGCAGGTCGCCAGCATCGAGCTGGGCGACCAGGTCGCGCACATGCAGGTCGGCCATCGGCGCATCGCCCGGCGGGACGATCAACAGACGGCTGGCGGAACGCTCGGGCAGCGGTGCCTGGGCGATCAGCTCGGGCGGCAGGTCATAGTGGAAATCGGACTTCTTCAACGCGGGCAGTCGGTGTCGGGTCGGCTGCGTATTCTAACGGGCCGGCGCGACCGGTCCCGCCGTGGCGCAGGCCCGCCCCTGCGAAAGGGGGCGCCTGCGCCGGCTCACTCAGCCCATCACCGGGCCCTGGACCACCGGATTGGCGCGTTCCTGCGCCTGCTGGCGCGCGTGCGACTGGGCGAGCTGATCGGTGGCGACTTGCCATTGCGCGGTGCTGGCCTCAACCGGGCGTTGCACGGCGCTGGCCACGTCCACCTGCGCCCGCTGGCGCGCCTCGACCGGGCCGTTGGACGCCTCCACCGCAAAGGCGCGGCTGCCGTCCGGACTCAAGCCCACACGATCGATCGCGGACAGATGCGGACTGGCAGCGGTCAGCGCCGCGGCCAGGCGCTCGCTGCTGCCATCGGGTGCGCGGCCCATGCCCTGATCGATCTGCGAGACCCCAGCGTAGGCCTGCTGGTAGCGGCCGTTGGCCGGATGCGCGGGGTCGCGCATGTCCGGCAGCGGCAACGCGCCCGGAGCGAGCGAGGCGCCGCGGCGATCTTGCTGCTCGGCCCGCCTGGCGGGCTCGCCCGCGGGCAAGGGATCACGCGTCAGCTGCCACGCGTCCTCGAGCAGGCCTTTGCCGCTGCGCGTCAGCAGCGTGGCGGCCAGGCGCTCGCCGCTGATGTCCGAGCGGAACTTGTCGATCATGGGGTCGTACTGCTGCGCCATCCCTCGGGCCGACGGATCGGCAAGGATCGAGGTGTCCGGCTGGTGGTCACCGTTCCACGGCAGGAAATTGTGCATGTCATGGGAACCGCCGCGCATCGCGGCAACCGCACCGAAGATATCGTTCCGCAGGTCGAACATGCTCCGGTTGTTCTCATAACCGTACTTTTCCAGCGTGTCGATCTCGCGCTGGTTGGTGTAGACCTCGACCCGGCCGTAGTGCGGCGAGGCCGAGCTCACCAAGTCGGCCGCCATCACGTGGTTGACCATCCCGTTGCCGCCTTCTGGGATGCGGTAAGTCTCGCCGGTCGCCGGATTCTGCATGTTCAGGCTGGCCGCGCCGAACGCGTTGAACGTTTCGCCTTTCAACCCGAAGTAGTGGCCGGTGATCTCGGCCAACGTGCCGCCCAAGGAGTGACCGGTCACCGTCACCTCGGGAGGCGCGACGCCTTTGGTCTTGCCATAGTCCTTCGCCAGTTCGATCGCCTGGCTCGTCAGCGCGATCGCATCGTCAGCCTGCTGGTTGTTGCGCCCGACCACCATGCCGCCATCGGTCTTGACCAGATCCTCAAGCTTCTGCCGGTCGAACTCGGTGCCGCGATGGGCAACGACGATCTCGCCGGTGTCCATCCGCTGGTAGACCGCGCCCTGATACCCGGAAGGCTTGTCCGCATAGGCCAGCACCTTGTACTCGAGGCCACCGATTTCGGTGACCTTACCCACCATCGACTGCAGGTCCACGGGCCTGCCGTGTTCGTCGCGCCCGTAGCTGTGGTCGGCCAAATACGCGTACTGCTGGGTTCCCATCGTCATGGCACGCCATCCTTGTGCGGAACAAATGTCACGGTGAAAAGATCATCGTCACGGATTGAAGCACCGAATCTCGATCGATCCGACTCGCCCGTATCCAGCGGCTCGTCCAATGCCGACGACACCAGCCGTGGATAAGAGATCTTGTTGAAGTAGACCGTTTCCTGCTCGGCAGGGATCAACTTCTGATCCTGGATGCTGGGAATGAAGAGCGTCTCGCCATCGGCGCCCGTCGCCTTCATGTGCACCCTAAGCTGGATCAGCTTCCAGTGGCAGACGCCGCGTCCGGTGTAGTCCTGGTCGAGCATCTGGTCGGCGTAGACGACGGCCTCGTACTCGGTGTCGGAGATCTTCCGCAGCGGGACTTCCACGTCGTCAGTGGGCACCGGCGCGCTGCGGCCGCCGGGATTGTCCTTCGGCGGGCTCAGGCACTCCTTGTTGACCACGTCGTACTGCGCCAAGGCCTTCATCCAGCCAAACGGCCCGGGCGCTTCCTTGATGGTCATGGTGACGCGGTAGGCATCCTTTGGCGCGGGGTTGCGCGCGGACGCGGCGGTGCCGCCGTGATCGGCAGTCGATGAGGTCACAGCATTCATATCGGTCCTTGAATCCGAAGGAGAACAGGCGGCCAGGGCGAACAACAGCGCGGGGGCGGCAAACAGACGGAGCTGGGGGCGCGTCATGGGATCCTTCCACGGGGAATCGGCAAGCCTTGCGGGAATGGTCGTCACCGCAAGGGAGCCTGTCAAATTGGAATGCAGTGCAGAAACAGCGCGATGAAGGAACGCGATGCGGTCGAGCCGCCTGCCTGAGGGAGCGCGACGCGATGAAGGTGATGCGCGCCCTGCCCGCATCCGCTCAGCGTTCGAACTTGGTCGACAGGATGATCGAGGAGGTCGTGCGCTCCACCCCATCGATAGCCCCGATCCGGTCGGTCAGTTCATCCATTTCGCCCACGGTCGGCGCCATGCCGATGGCGATCAGATCGTGCGGACCGCTGACCGAATGCAGGGCGCGTACCTGGGCCATCGCGCGCAGGGCATTGGTCACCGCCACCATCTGCTTGGGCCGCACCGTCACCAGGATGTGGGCGCGGATATGGCCATGTTCCACGTCGTCGCGCAGGCGCACACCGTAGCCGGCGATCACCCCTTGCCGCTCCAGTTTCTGCAACCGGCTCTGCGCGGTCGTGCGCGACACGCCCAGGCGGCGCGCAATCTCAGACACGGGCGCACGGGCGTCCTCGCGCAGGATGGCGATCAAGGCCTGGTCGGAAGTGGAAATCGTCGCCATGTACAGAACCACTCGTCGATTCGACGAAAAAAGCCGATGAAGTGCCCGGATCATACCTGCCAATCCACCGCAGGATGTCCCAATAATGGAAGCAAGTCGGCGCCGTCAGGCCTGCCGCCACACTTTCCACCCTTGCCGCCAGGAGGTTCCATGTCCGTGATCGCTTCCCTCGCCCCGCTGCGCGCCCGCGCCGGCGCCCGCCAGACCACCGGCCTGGATGACGCGACCCTGGAGCGCCTCGCCGGCTCGCATCCCGAACTCGGCCAGGCCATCGGCGCCGCCGCCGCCCAGTTCGAGGCCCTGGCCGCCGAGTTTGATGACCTCTTGGATCTGGACGAGGTCGAGCAGGTCGCGCGCCTGCAGGCCGGCTACGTCAATTTCTATGCGGACGATGCGGTCAACCCGTACGTGGCCCTCGCCGCGCGTGGGCCCTGGGTGGTCACCCTCAAGGGTGCGGTGCTCTTCGATGCCGGTGGCTACGGAATGATCGGCTTCGGCCATACGCCCGAGGCTGTGCTGGACGCGATGGCCCGTCCCCAGGCCATGGCCAACATCATGACGCCCAGCCTGTCGCAGCTGCGCTTCGAGCGTGCGATGCGTGCCGAGATCGGCCACACCCGCCCGGATGGCTGCCCGTATGCGAAATTCCTGTGCCTGAATTCGGGCTCTGAGTCGGTTGGCCTGGCCGCGCGCATCGCCGACATCAACGCCAAGCTGATGACCGATCCGGGCGCGCGCCACGCGGGCCGTACCCTCAAGCGCGTGGTGGTCAAGGGCAGCTTCCATGGCCGCACCGACAAGCCGGGGCTGTACTCGGATTCCACCCGCAAGACCTACCAGCAGCACCTGGCCAGCTATCGCGGCGAGGACTCGGTCATTGCCGTGGCGCCCTATGACGAAGCCGCGTTGCGCCAGGTCTTCGCCGATGCCGATGCCAATGGCTGGTTCGTCGAGGCCGTGTTCCTGGAGCCGGTGATGGGCGAAGGCGATCCGGGTAGGGCGCTGCCGCCGGCCTTCTACGCCGCCGCGCGCGAACTGACGCGCGCCCATGGCAGCCTGCTGCTGGTGGATTCGATCCAGGCCGGCCTGCGCGCCCACGGCGTGCTGTCGGTCGTGGACTACCCGGGCTTCGAGGGTCTGGAGGCGCCGGACCTGGAGACCTACTCCAAGGCGCTCAACGCCGCCCAGTATCCGCTGTCGGTGCTGGCGGTGACCGAGGCCACCGCCGCGCTGTACCGCAAGGGCGTCTACGGCAACACCATGACCTCCAACCCGCGCGCCCTGGACACCGCCTGCGCCACCCTGAGCCTGCTCACCCCGGCCGTGCGGGACAACATCCGCACCCGCGGTGCACAGGCCGTGGCCAAGCTGGAGCGGCTCAAGGCCGAGCTCGGCGGGCTGATCACCAATGTGCAGGGCACCGGGCTGCTGTTCTCCTGCGAGCTGGCCCCGCATTTCAAGTGCTACGGCGCGGGCTCCACCGAGGAATGGCTGCGCATGCACGGGCTCAACGTGATCCACGGCGGCGCCAACTCGCTGCGGTTCACGCCACCGTTCACCATCGCCGAGGACGAACTGGACCTGCTGGTCGGCCTGGTCGGCCGCGCCCTGCGCGAAGGGCCGCGCCTGCGCGAGGCCAAGGCCGCCTGAGGCCGGCGGCCCCACACGAAAAAAGCCCGCGGTTAGCGGGCTTTTTTCGTGCCTCCTCGCTCAAATCGGCGCGGCGGTGAGTTTGCGACGCAGGTAGTTGGTCACCGCACGCCGCGGGCTCTTGCCACGCCAGGAAGCCCAGCACAGATGGGAGCCAAACGCGGCTTCGCCTGCGCGCTGGCCGAGTCCAAACCAGGTGCGGTCCGGGTGGAAGGCGTTGCGCGGTGGGAAATAGACATCGCCAAAGCGATCTCGATTGGCAAGATAGAACAAGGTCATGCCTCGCGGGCCAGAGATCAAGGGAATCCGGCGATGATCTTCAAGCACTTCAGGCGCATGTGCCTGGAAGATGTGCGCGATGAACGCCGACCAGAATGGGTGGCCTGCCTGTGAGCCGAGCACCGCGTTGCCAATCTTGAAATCCTGTGTCCCTTCAGCGCCCTCTTCAAGCGGCAGGACGCACACCTTGGACATCAGGTGCGCGTCCATCGGCTTGAGCAGCTTGTAGTCCGTGTCGAAATAGAAGCCGCCGAAGGCGTGCATGTACGCACAACGCGCGATATCGGCCTGCATGACACCGAAGGCAATCCTCGCGTACTGTTCATGGAACTGCGGAAAGTGCTCTCGGATCAGTGCATCGTTGGCGGCGTCATCCCACAGATGCCCTTGCCAGCCCACCAGCGTGCGCTCCATGCGGCGACGCATCTGGCGTTCCTCCCAGCTCAGCTCCAGGGTCGGTGCGGTCAAATGGAAAATCTGAGGGATCACAAGGACGCTCCCATGTCGCTTGGCGGGGAGAACGTCAACGCCGAGTGCGGCGTGATCAGGCGGTGCCAGAAGGGCCAGCATCTCCGTATCCAGCCCATAAGACAACTAGATCACAAAAAATATCTCGACTTCAACAAGTTTTTACCCACTGTCATTCCCCGGCCCGTGCCGCGCGTCCTTGCCCGCGTTTCACCGCCTCGGCGATCAGTGCGCGCGCCTCGGCCGCATCGCCCCAGCCATTGAGCTGCACGGTATTGCGCCCGGCCGGCAGGTCCTTGTAGACGCGGAAGAAGGCCTCGATGCGCTGGCGTTCGATCTCCGGCAGGTCCTTCAGGTCCTGGATGTCCGCGTAGGTGGGGTCGACCTTGTCGGTGGGCACGCCGATGATCTTCTCGTCGTGCTCGCCCTTGTCGATCATGCGCAGCACGCCGATCGGGCGGAAGTCGATCAGCACACCCGGATGCAGTGGCTCACGCGTCAAGACCAGCGCATCCAACGGATCGCCGTCGCCGGCCAGCGTGCTGGGCATGGAGCCGTAGTTGGCCGGATAGGTCACCGGCATGGACTGGAAACGGTCGACGAAGACCAGCCCATCCTCGCGCGTCTCGTACTTGGTGAAGCTGCCGGCGGGGATTTCGATCATGACCCGCGCTTCGGCCGGCGCGGCCTTGGGCTGAGGCACATGCAGCGGGTTGCGCATGAACTCCGGGCCCTGGGCCAGGGCGGGCACGGCAACGAGCACCATGGCGGCACAGAAGAAAAGTTTGAAGCGCATCGTGGGTTCCTCGGGACGAAGGGGGCCAGGCGCCGGATCACCGATCCAGGCTTGGGGCGTTGGGTGCGGAGGGCTGATGACGCTCCAAAACCGTCAGCCCGTGTCGGCGAAACTGGCTCATTCCCAGCAGCGATCCTCGCGGCCCTTGGGTGACTCGCCACGCGCACAGTCGCGCGGGGCGATACGTCCATCGGTCCGCTCAATCAGACGCTTGCCACCGTCAGCTTCGCGCACCACCTCGAACGCGTCGTACAGCCGACCGGTGGCGGTGCGCGATTCGTAGGACAGATGCTGCGGATCGATCTTCAGGACCTGGTAGAACTGGGTGTCCTCGCCCACCGGTTGCATCGTCTTGCGTGCGTCATCCGACAGCCGGTATTGCTTGGGCCCGGCCACAGAGACGATGAACACCGGTGTGGTCGGGTTGTCGGTATCGCCGCGACGGCCGTAGGTATGGTCATGGCCCTGCAGCACCAGGTCGACCCTGTGCCTGCGGATCACCGGCAGCACCTGCTCCACCAGCAGCGCATTGTCACGTGCCGCGCGCGGGGAATAGAACGGCTGATGGATCACGACGATCGACCAAGGGTGTGGGTTGCCGGTCAGCACGTGGTCCAGCCACGCCGCCTGCGCCGCACCGGTGCCCAGGTCCAGCGCCGAGGTCCCGTCGATCACCGCGATCCGCACGTCCTGGTAGTCGAACCAATAGGTGGTCTGCGCGGTGGCAGTCGGGCCATTCCTCGGCAGCGCGAACGTCACCGGCCAGTGGCCGCCGAGCACGCGCCGCTGCTGCGGAGTGTCCTCGAATTCTTCGTGATACTCATGGTTGCCCGGGGCCGGTGCGACTGCCGTGCCTTCCAGCAGCCAGCGCCCGGCCTCGAACCACTCGGCCCACTCGCTGTCGTCCACGCCATCCTTGCCACTGACCAGGTCGCCGGCGAACAGCGCCAGCCGTGCATCGGGCGTGCTGCGCCAGGCCTGGCGCAGGACCCGTGAGACCAGGCTGAGGTTCTTGTTCTGGGTGTCGCCGAAATACAGCAGCGTCAGCGGCGTCCCTGCGGGCGCCGCAGTGCGGAAGTGGTTCCAGCTGCCCCAGGTGTCGTGGCCCTGCACGCGATAGGCATACAGCGTGTTTGGCTTGAGCCCATCGATGTCGACGCGATGGTGATGCGCAACGCCGTTTTCGGTCTGCAAGACCCGCGTGTCGGCCTTGAACACCCGCGGCGGCCCCAGGTCCGGCGAATCGCTGGCCACCACCAGTTCCAGCGCCGGCTGCGAGACACTGGCATCGGTGCGCCAGGCCACGGCAAAGCCGGTGGCGGCATCCTGCGCCGGCGAGGCGACGATGCGGTCCGGAAATCCGGTGGCCGCGTAATGCGTGCTGCCCGGGGGCACCTGCGTGTTGGGCTCGACCTGCGCCTGCGCCGCGACGCCGCTCAGCCCGGCGAGGCAGCACACCCCAAGCAGCAGGCCGCTGCGAATGCGCCCCATCAAGGCGCGCATGCCTTCAGCTTCAACGTCTTGGCGATGTCGCGCCAGTCGAACGCCGCCACCGCCTGATCGTCGTGCAGCGCGTACAGCACGCCCTGCGGGAAGCGCGCATCCCCACGGGCATCCATCCACACCCCGTCGGTGTTGGCGGTGACCTTGCCGGAGAACGCACCGACCGGCGCCAGGGTCTTGCGGTCGAACACGTGGAACAGGCTGCGATCCTTGAACTGGTCGGTGCCGATCCAGTAGCCGCTGCCATCCGGGCAGGCCAGCAGGGCGATACCTTCGGCCTGGGCCTTGTACAGGTCCGCGCCGATGTCCTTGCCCGCATAGGTGCCGTCGGACAGCCTGTACTCGCGCAGGCGCGTGCCTGCCGGCACATCTTCTTCGGCCAGCAGCAGGCGGTCGTTGGTCGGATCACCGAACACCGACTCGGCCACGCGGATCGCACCTGCCTGGGTGGTGTCGCCGAAGGTCTGGGTCAGCGTCGCCTTCCACGCATCGCCCTGGCGCGCCAGTTGGTAGCGACGGAAGCGCTGGCCCAGGTCGGCCAGTGGCGGGACGGTTTCCTCGTCGGCGCCCAGCATGTAGTTGTCGCTGACGATGACTTCGATGCCACCGTCCTTCTCATGCGCCCACAGGCCGTAGGGCTTCTTCAGCTCCGCAGCGCCGAACACCGCCACCGATTTGAACGCCGGCAGCGAGAAGGCCTGCACGCGGTGGTTATCGCGCTCGACCACCAGGGCCAGGTCGCCCACCACCGCGATGCCATTGGGCCGGTCCAGTTGGCCCGGTGCAGCCCCCTTGCCGCCAACGGTGCGCAGGCGCTCACCGGTATCGCCATCGAACACCACCAGCTCGCCGGTCTTCTTGGCGGTGGTGATCACCCAACGCTCGCCGTCCGGGGCCTCCCAGGCGGCGGGCGAATCGAGGTTGTCCGCCGGCGTGGAGGGGGTGACGAACGCTTCGTCCACCACCGCATGCGGGATGTTGGCCTCGCTGAGCAGGGGATCATGCTCGGCGGACTCGTCGGGCTCGCGGTCGGCGGCATCGGCCACCGTCGGCGCGGGCGTCGAAGCGGCCGGCGCGGCGTCCTGCGCCGGGTGGCAGGCCGAGAGCAGCGCGCACGCCAGGGCCAGCGCGGCCGAGCCGCGCAACAGGGACACCGCCGCCATCAGAGCTTCACCTTCACGCCGACCGCGTAGGTGCGGCCGTATTCCTCATACTGCTGGGTGTGCGAGCGGTCGCCCTGGTAACGCTCCAGCGGCTTGTCCAGCAGGTTGGACGCATCGAAGTACAGCTCCACGTTGCCGGTGACCTGGTAGCTCAGGCCGAAATCCAGCTGCGTATTGGGCGCCACGTAGATATCGAAGTCACGTCCCTTGCCCAACTCGTCCAGGTACTCACTGCGATACACCGCCGAGACCCGCGCCGAGACGCCGTACTTCTCGTAACCCAGGTAGCCGCTGTACACATGCTTGGAGGCGCGCGGCAGCGTGAAGTCTTCTCCTGCACGGTCTTCCAGGCCCGGGTCGAAATCGGTGTCCAGCCAGGTGCCGCTGGCGCCAACCAGCAGCCCGTTCCAGCCCTCGGGCAGGAAGCTCAGCGACTGCTGGTAGTTGAACTCGGCGCCCTTCACCCGCGCGTTGTCGCCGTTGATGGCCATGGACACGTCGTAGCCGGCATAGTCGGCATCGTTGTTGCGCACCGTGTCGACGATGTAGCCATCGATCCACTTCTCGAACAGGCCCAGCGAGACGATGCCACTGTCGCCCAGGTACTTTTCGAAGGAGAAGTCCAGGTTGGTCGACTCGTAGGGATCCAGGTTCGGGTTGCCGACCTCCACTTCCGTGTCATCGTTGTTGATCGTCGCGTGCGGCGCGATCTGGCCGAAGCCCGGGCGCGAGACGGTCTTGTTCAACGCCATACGCAGCGCCCAACCATCACCACCATCCCAGCGCAGGTGCAGCCCCGGCAACACGTTGGTGTAGCTGTTGCTGGCCTTGAGCTGGCTGACGCTGAAGGTCTCTTCGTCCTCGACGTCGATCTGGTTGCCGGTCGCGCTGAAGCTGGTGTTTTCCGCGCGCACGCCGGCGATCACGCGCAGTGCGCCGATGTCCCAGGTGCCCATCACGTAGGCCGCCAGGATGTCCTCGCGCGAGGTGTAGTCCTCGGCCAGGGCGGCCACGGCATTGCTGGCCACATCGCCGTCGTCGGCGCTGTAGAGATCGCCGTACTGCGCCCAATAGTCACGCATCGCCGAGGAGCTGAGCGCCTGGCCTAGGCTGTTGTGGCGATGGTCCGGCGCGGACACCGTCCAGTCGGTCAGATCGATGTCCGGGCCTTCGGACAGCTCCGGCTCGTCCTTGTCCACGTCGCGGTCGCGGAAACGACCGAGCAGGCCCATCTTGTAGCGACCGTGCTCGCCATCGAAACGCACGTTGACCTTGGCGCTGAACTCCTTGTCGTCCGTGGCACCCGGCGACAGCACGAACTTGTTGAAGGCGTAGTTGTCGTTGGACTCCCAGTCGGGATTGGAGAAGTCGATCCGCGGCAGGCTGCCGGTCTGGTCGATGCTGGCCTCCAGATCGTTGCGCACGCTCTTGGCGAGCTTGAAGCGGGCTTCGATCTCGTCGGGCACGCGCTCCTCGGTCTTGGTGTAGCCCACCTGGTAGTCGACCACCGCATCGGTCAGACGGTTCTCGCCCCCGAAGCTGGCCGCGTAGGCCTTCTGCTTCTTGGTGCGATAGCGCACGCGCTTGCCCAGGTCATCCACCGGGGCGCTGTAGGTGCCGTCGCCGTTGGCGACTACGTCATCCACGTCGAAGTCGATGACGGTGTTCTGCCGGGTCTCGGCATCCTGGTAGTCGCTGTAGAGCGTGCGCAAGTAATACTTGCTGTCCGCGTCCGGATGCCAGTCCAGGTTGAGGTTGGCGCCGATGCGCTTGCGATCGACGTAGTACTTGCGACGCTGCTGCTGGACCATGAACAGGTCGCCGTTGTCCAGGGTGTCGTACTCGCCCTCGGTGTTGTCGGACTGGAACTCGCGGTCCTGGTAATTCACTCCCACCGCCACACCGAAGGTGTCGTCGGCGAACAGGTCCGAGTAGTTGAACGAAGCCTTCGGGCTGGTCTTGCCGCTGAGATTCTGATGATTGGCCTCGACCTTGGCGCGCAGGCTGCGCCCGTCACGGTCGAATGCGGAGGCGGACTCGACTTCGATGGTGCCGCCGATGGAGTCACCCGGCATGTCCGGTGTGGGCGACTTGATCACCTTCAGTCGCTCGGTCGACTCGGAGGGGATCGTGTCCAGCGGCGTGGCGCGGTTGTCGCTTTCGGCCGTGCCCAGATGCAGGCCATCGACGGTCACGCTGTTGAGCGCCGCGTCCAGACCGCGCACCACGACGTAGCGGCCTTCGCCCTGATCGCGCGTCACGCTGATGCCCGGCAGGCGGGACAGCGACTCGGCCACGTTCTGGTCCGGATAATCGCCCACATCATCGGCGGCCACTGCATCGAGGATCGCATTGGAATCGCGCTTGAGGTCGATCGCGCGCACCTGCGCTTCCAGCTGCGGGCGGACCACCAGCCTGTCCAGCGTGGTCGCATCGTTGGGTGCGGCGGCGGGAGCATCGGTAGCAAAGGCTGGCGAGGCGATCAGCGTGGCCAGTGTCACGGACACGGCGATGGCAAGGCGATGGCGATTCGGCACGGCGTGGGGTCCCCAGACAGGTCGGAAAAATGTCAGGGCGCACGGTATGTCCGAGAGGTTTCATGCCAGTGACAACTCGCGGTCACACAGCTCGGACCGTCACCTTTTCGGCGCAAACAGGCGCTGGAAGACGCCATGCCTGTCATGCCAACGTCATCTTCCGGCTGGTTCAGCCCGCGCCGGTTGCGGCACACTGCCCGCACCCTCCTCGAAGACCCCCGCCATGAAAACCGTCGAAGTCCGCCATCCCCTGGTCCGCCACAAGATCGGCCTGCTCCGCGATGCGAACCTGAGCACCAAGGGCTTCCGCGAACTGGTCACCGAGCTGGGCACCCTGCTGGCGTACGAGGCCACGGCGGACCTGCATACCGAGCCAGACACCGTGCAGGGCTGGGCGGGCCCGGTCGAGGTGCAGAAGATCGCCGGGGCCAAGATCACCCTGGTCCCGATCCTGCGCGCGGGCCTGGGGATGCTGCCCGGCGTGCTGGCCCTGATCCCGGCCGCGCGCGTGAGCGTGGTCGGCCTGCAGCGCGACGAAGAGACGCTGCAGCCGGTGCCCTACTTCGAGCGCCTCACCGGCCGCCTGGAAGAACGCGACGCCCTGATCCTGGACCCGATGCTGGCCACCGGCGGCACGCTGATCGCCACCATCGACATGCTCAAGCGCGCCGGCGCACAGCGGATCAAGGGCATCTTCCTGGTCGCCGCCCCGGAAGGCCTCAAGGCACTGGAGGCCGCGCATCCAGATGTGGAGGTGTATACCGCCGCGATCGACGACCATCTCAACGAGAAGGGCTACATCCTGCCCGGCCTGGGCGATGCGGGCGACCGGATCTTCGGCACGCGCGTGGAGAGCTGAACCGGTCGGCGTAGCGCGGAGCTCGCTCCGCTACAGCCCTCCCAACCAAACAGGCCTGTGTAGAGCGGAGATGTTACGCGGCCAGCGGCCGCGCCTTGAGTTCCGCCAGTTCGTGGGTGGTGCCGAACCGGCCTTGCTCGTCGCGGGTCACCCGTGCCAGCGCGCAATCGGTGTCGTGGGTGAAGAACAGGCGCACGTCGCGCGCCAGCGCGTCTTCCAGGAACGCGCGCTTCTCGTCGATCAGCAGTTCGGCGTTGCGGTCGTAGCCCATCGTGATCGGCACATGCACCCAGAAGCGCCCCGGGATCAGGTCGGCGCAGAACGCCACCCCGCCATGGGGCCGCCCCTGCGCATCGCGCTCGGGGCCCACGATCTCGGCCAGCATCAGACCCGGTGTGTGGCCATCGCTGTAGCGGAAGCGCACCGTCTCGCCCAGCGCCTTTGCATATTCGCCTTCGACGATCTCCAGCCGCCCGGTGGCTTCCAGCAAGCCGGGCAACTCGGGGATGAAGCTGGCGCGATCACGCGGATGCGGCTGCCGGGCGCGCTGCCAGTGCGCCGCGCCGACCACGAAGGTCGCGTTGGGAAATAGCAGTCGCGGCCCCTGCCCCTCCGCCCACGGTGCCAGCAGCCCACCCGCATGATCGAAGTGCAGGTGGCTCAGGACCACCACATCGATGTCCTCGTGCGAGACGCCCGCCTGCGCGAGCGAGTCGAGCAGCACATGCTCGGCCTCGACCACGCCGTAGCGCTCACGCAGCTTCGGTTCGAAGAAAGCGCCGATGCCGGTCTCGAACAGCACGGTCTTGCCGCCCAGATCCTGCGCCAGCAGCGCGCGGCAGGCCAGGTCGATGCGATTGTGCGCGTCCGGCTGCACCCAGCGCGCCCACAGCGCGCGCGGCGCGTTGCCGAACATCGCCCCGCCATCGAGCTTCTGCGAATTGCCCACGATGGACCAGAGTTTCATCAGACGTGCCCTCCCGGCGACCAGCTGCACATGATGCGCGCGCGAGCGCTCCAGCCCAAGCCGTGGTGACGATCAGCCGGCCTGCAGGCGCGCCAGCTTGGCCAGCAGATCGCCCTGGCTCTCCGGATATTCCGGATCGGGATCGATGCACTCCACCGGGCAGACCACCACGCACTGCGGCTCGTCGTAATGCCCGACGCACTCGGTGCAACGCGCCGGGTCGATCACATAGATCTCCTCGCCCATGGAGATGGCCTGGTTGGGACAGGCTGGCTCGCAGACGTCGCAGTTGACGCACAGGTTGTTGATCTTCAGCGACATGGCACGTCTGCAGCGTTGCGCGGGAACACGAAGGAAGGTGCGGGCAGCCCTGCGACGATGCAAGGCGGTGAAGCAAAGAACCCCAGCCGCACGCGGCGACTGGGGTCCTGTCAGCGCCGGCGCATGCGCGCGCCGCCGTCTCGCACAGGATTACTGCTTGGTGTCGACGAACACGTAGTCCGCGCCCGACGGCGCCACGGCCGCCTTGACGCGGTCGTTGTCGGCGGCGGCGCCTACGAACAGCACGCGCGCGCCCTTGAACGAGCCCGGAGAGGCCTTGCCGAAGGCGGCCACGATCAGGTCGGCCATCTTGGCGCTGACCGGCGAGCCGAAGGCCACCATGTTGCCGGTGGTCACGCCACGCTGGGCAGCGTTGTCGATCTGCTCGGCCAGGCGGTCGTACTTGCCCTGGAAGTCCGAGTCGGTCTCGGCGGGGAGGTAATACATGATCGGCGGGTTGTTGATGTTGCCCATGTTGCGCGGCACCACGTCCTGCAGGTACTTCTTCCACGCGGCGTCATCGGTGCCCGACGGCGCGCTCATCGGTGCGGCCTCGGCTTCCTGCGCGGGCGCCGCGTCCTTCTTGCCGCAGGCGGCCAGGGACACGACGGACAGGCCCAGGCAGGCGGCCAGGAGCAGGCGGTTGGTGGACTTCATGGGTACAGCCTCCGGTTGGAATCTTTCGGTCTAGGGGCGGGGGAATCTTGGGTGGGTCGGCCGTCAGGCCGCATCGCGACGCGCATCCTGCAGCGCCTTGGCGACCGAGGCCGGCACGAAGCCGGACACGTCGCCGCCCAGGCGCGCGATCTCGCGCACCAGGGTCGAGGAAATGAAGCCGAACTGCTCGGCCGGGGTCATGAACAGCGTTTCCACGTCCGGGATCAGATGCCGGTTCATGCTGGCCATCTGGAACTCGTACTCGAAATCGGACACCGCGCGCAGCCCGCGCAGCAGCACCCGGCCGCCCACTTTGTGCACGAAATCGGCCAGCAGACTGTCGAATCCCAGCACTTCCACGTGTGGATAGTGGGCCACCGCCGACTGGGCCAGCGCCACGCGCTGCTCCAGCGGCAGCGCCGGACCTTTCTTCTGGCTTGCGGCGACACCGATCACCAGCCGCTCGAACAACGGCGCGGCGCGGTCGATCAGGTCGAGGTGACCGTTGGTGATCGGGTCGAAAGTGCCCGGATAGACCGCGGTCCGGATGGGCGACACGCTCATTCAGAAAATACCGTGGAAAGTTCGCCGTTCAGTGTAACAGCGCCGCCTCGGAAGCTGTCCAAGCCCCGGTGCACGCACAGACACCAGGCGCGGCGGTGGGCAGCGGACTTCACCCGAGCGCGCGGGCCAGGCGATAGCGCACCTCGCGGGTCTGGCCCTCCCGATGCAGGACGAAGCCCGACGGCAGCGCCGGTGCCTCGTCCAGCGGCGACTCCACGTACAGCCAGGCCTGGGGCGCCAGGACGCGCGGCAGGCCGTCGAGCACCTGCTGCCAGAGCCCGGCGGCAAACGGCGGGTCGACGAACGCCAGGTCGAAGCTACCCTCGGCCTGCTGGGCCAGCCAGCCCAGCGCATCGCCCTGCACCACCTGGACCTGCCCAGCGGCCCCGAGCCGCTCCACGACCTGGACCAACTGCCGCGCCGCCCCTGCATCGCGTTCAACCAGGACGGCCTCCGCGGCCCCGCGCGAGACCGCCTCCAGCCCCAGCGCCCCGGTCCCGGCGAACAGATCCAGCACCCGCATCCCGGCCAGTTGCCCGGTGAGCCAGTTGAAAAGCGTCTCGCGGACCCGATCGCCACTGGGGCGCAGGCCGGACACGTCCGGCACGGCCAGGCGCGTGTTGCGCCAGCGCCCGCCGACGATGCGCACCTGGCCATTGCCGGAACGGGCGGAACGGGCCGGAGACGGGGGCGGCAGACGCGGCATGGTCGGGATCGATGGGACGGCCGCAGATGATAACGATCCCGGTGCCCGCATTCCCCTTAGCGCGGAGCTTGCTCCGCTGGACACGCCGATGATCTTGCCGCACCCGTAGCGCGGAGCTCGCTCCGCTGCGCTCGCCCGAGATTTCCCTCTGTAGCAACTGTCTTCCTCACTCCCCCGCCGGCAGCACGCTCCAGGCGTCGCGTGCACGCGCATTGAGGATCACCAGCATCTTGCGCATGACCGCCACGATGGCCACCTTGGCCGCTTTGCCGCGAGCACGCAGGGATTGGTAGAACTGGCGTAGACGCGGCTCGTAGCGCAAAGCCGACAGGGCCGACATGTACAGGGCCTGGCGGATGTCAGCGCGGCCACCCCAGATGCTGCGGGTGCCGCGCAGGGTGCCGCTGTCGCGTGCCAGTGGCGCCACCCCGACCAGCTTGGCAATGGCCTTGCCATCGAGCCTGCCCAGTTCAGGAAGCTCGCTGGCCAGGACCGCCAACAACACCGGCCCCACGCCCTTGAGCGTCTGGATCGCCTCCAGTTGTGGCTGCTGGCGCACCTGTTGGGCAATCTGCTGATCCAGAAAGGCCTTGCTCTTGGTGAGTTGGAGGACATTGGCCTGCAACGCACCGCGTAGCTGGCGGTCCTTGACCCAACCCAGCTGTTGTTCGGCGCTGACCAGCATCTGGACGACCTGACGACGGCTCTGCACATACTCGGCCAGCCGGCGCTGCCATGGATGCGCCGGCTGATAAAGCGGCAGATCAAGGACCTGGGCGATCTGAGCCAGCACGGCCGCATCCAACCGATCGGTCTTGGCCAGTTGTCCGGTGGCCCGGGCAAAGTCACGGACCTGGCGCGCGTTAGCCCGCACCACCGGCAGGCCTGCTGCATGCAGGGCATCGAGCACCTGCTGCTCATAGCCGCCGGTGGGCTCCAACACCACCCGGCGCACGGCCAGGGGCTTGAGCCAAGCGGCCAGTTTGCGATGACCGGCGACGGTGTTGTCGAACTGCCGCCAAGGGCCATGGTAGACGGCCACCTCCAAGGTGGCCTTGCTCACATCGATCCCGATCCCGTGCATGGCGCATCTCCGTTAGGCTGGAAGGGTCGAGCACTCCCCGCTTGCCCAGTCTTATCCATCCGAGTGTCGGCTCGGGCAACTGTTCGGGCGGATCAAGGGAGCTTCCGGCGTGGGCACCAGGCTACAAAGCGATCGTCAGATCCAGAGCGGAGACGGTGGCCCACGCCGGCGCTCGGCACCTAACCTGACAGATCCACAGCAGATAAGAGCGGAGCCTGCTCCGCTGCCCTTCGACCAGATCGCGGGAAAAGCCCCAGCGGAGCAAGCTCCGCTCTACAGGGCTTCGGCCGCATCCGCCGCTCTTGAAAACCGGGCATGTGCCCACACCCCGGGAGCCATCGGCCGCCACCGGCCTGTCCCACCCACGGAGCAAGACGACCTATGACCACCGAGACCCAGAAGGAAACCCGGGGCTTCCAGACCGAGGTCAAGCAGCTGCTGCAGCTGATGATCCACTCGCTGTATTCCAACAAGGAGATCTTCCTGCGCGAGCTGGTCTCCAACGCCGCCGATGCGGCCGACAAGCTGCGCTTCGAGGCCTTGACCGACGCCTCGCTGCTGGAAGGCGATGGCAGCGACCTGCGCATCCGCATCACCTACGACACCGAAGCCAAGACCGTCACCATCGACGACAACGGCATCGGCATGAGCCGCGAGGAAGCCATCGCGCACCTGGGCACCATCGCCAAGTCCGGCACCGCCGACTTCCTCAAGAATCTTTCCGGCGACCAGAAGAAGGACTCGCACCTGATCGGCCAGTTCGGCGTGGGCTTCTACTCGGCCTTCATCGTCGCCGACCAGGTCGACGTCTACACCCGCCGCGCCGGCCTGCCCGCCAGCGAGGGCGTGCACTGGTCGTCCAGGGGCGAAGGCGACTTCGAGGTGGCCACCGTCGACAAGCCCGAGCGCGGCACCACCATCGTCCTGCACCTGAAGGAAGGCGAGGAGGGCTTCGCCGATGGCTGGCGCCTGCGCGGCATCGTCAAGAAGTACTCCGACCACATCGCCCTGCCGGTGGAGCTGCTCAAGGACCAGCCCGCCCCGGCCGAAGGCGAGGCCCCGGCCGCGCCCGAATGGGAGGCCGTCAACCGCGCCAGCGCGCTGTGGACCCGGCCCAAGTCCGAGGTGACCGACGCCGAATACCAGGAGTTCTACAAGCACGTCGCCCACGACCAGACCGATCCGCTGGCCTGGAGCCACAACAAGGTCGAGGGCAAGCTGGAGTACACCTCGCTGCTGTACGCGCCGGCGCGTGCGCCGTTCGACCTGTACCACCGCGACGCGGCCAAGGGCCTGAAGCTCTACGTGCAGCGCGTCTACATCATGGACCAGGCCGACCAGTTCCTACCGCTGTACCTGCGCTTCATCAAGGGCGTGGTGGATTCTTCGGACCTGCCGCTGAACGTCTCGCGCGAGATCCTGCAAAAAGGCCCGGTGATCGACTCGATGAAGTCGGCGCTGACCAAGCGCGCCCTGGACATGCTGGAGAAGCTGGCCAAGGACAAGCCGGAGGACTACGCGAAGTTCTGGAAGGAGTTCGGCCAGGTCCTCAAGGAAGGCCCGTCCGAGGACTACAGCAACCGCGAGAAGATCGCCGGCCTGCTGCGCTTTGCCTCCACCAAGTCCGGCACCGATGCCCAGGACGTGGCCCTGGCCGATTACGTGGCGCGCATGGTCGAAGGCCAGGACAAGCTGTATTACCTGACAGGCGAGAGCTTCGCAGCGGTCAAGGACAGCCCGCACTTGGAGGTGTTCCGCAAGAAGGGCATCGAGGTGCTGCTGCTGACCGACCGCATCGACGAGTGGCTGATGAGCTACCTGACCGAGTTCGACGGCAAGTCCTTCGTCGATGTCGCCCGTGGCGACCTGGACCTGGGCGCGCTGGAGTCCGAGGAGGACAAGAAGGCCCAGGAAGAAATCGCCAAGGACAAGCAGAAGCTGGTCGAGCGCCTCAAGGGCGCGCTGGGTGAGGAGGTCTCCGAGGTGCGCGTATCCCACCGCCTGACCGATTCGCCAGCCATCCTGGCCATCGGCGAGGGCGACCTGGGGCTGCAGATGCGTCAGATCCTGGAGGCCAGCGGACAGAAGGTGCCGGAAGGCAAGCCGGTGTTCGAGTTCAACCCTGGCCACCCGCTGATCGAGCGCCTGGATGCCGAGGCCGACGAGGACCGGTTCACCGACCTGTCCAAGGTGCTGTTCGACCAGGCCGCGCTGGCCGCCGGCGACAGCCTCAAGGATCCGGCCGGCTACGTGCGCCGGCTCAACAAGCTGCTGCTGGACCTGGCACGCTGATCACTGCACCCACACGTTGAATGAAAAGACCGGCCTTCCGCGCCGGTCTTTTTTTGTCCGCTACATCCGCATGGAACCCTGCTTCACCGCGCTGGGCGCGCAGGTCCGCCTGACTCAACACGGCCACACCATAGGCCGGCAACGCCAGCTGCTTGCGCGCAGGGGCATGGTCTTCCAGAAGATCACGCATCGCAGTCAGCAGATCCAGGCTGTGCGCCTGTTCACTGTGATTGGTCACGATCCACACCTGACACCCCTGCCCCAGGCGCAGGGTCGCCTCGACCCCACGCGCCAGGTGGAACCCATCACCGAGCGCCAGGTTTGGGAGTTGTGCAGCGCCTTTGGCCGCGCGATCGCCAGCCAGTGAGATCTTCAGAACGGATGCCATTGCAGGTCGTGCTGATACCGGGCGCAGCAACAACGCCTGTGCCCAGCCAGCGATCCACACCTTCATACAACCGCCCAACACAGGCGGCATTGGCATCGCCTCCAGGACACCGCGCAGGCGCCCTGGAGACCACACTCAGAAGCTCACCGTCGCACGCGCCCAGTAGTAACGGCCAAGCAAGTCGTAGGTCGCCACGTCGGTGTTGGCATTGCCAACATTGTTGGCGTAGTACAGCGGCGGCTGCTTGTTGCCGATGTTGTCCGCGCCCACTTCGAACCGGGTGTGCCACGGCTTGACGTTGTAGCCCACCTGCAGGTTGTTGTAGACCACTGCACCGATCTTGCGGACCACGCCTGCCTGATCGGCATCGGCCGACAGGCTCTGGTCCAGGTCGCTGCTGCCGATCTGCGTCTTGCCCACGTAGCGGATACGCCAGTTGGCGCTCCAGTCACCCAGGTTCCAACCCACCGTGCCCAAGGCTCGCCAGCGCGGGAAGTTGCCATACGAATAGGTGAACTTGCCGAGGTTGTGGATGGTCACCGTGCTGGGGTCCGTGGTGTCGGGGAGCACGTCATAGCGGGTCAGGTAGGTGCCATTAAGGCTGGTGGTGAGCCGTCCCCAGGCGGTGTCAGGCAGGCGATAACCGACGTTGAAGTCGATACCACTGGCCCACAACTTGCCAAGGTTGACCGTGGGCTCGGCCACGTAATTGATGGTGCCGTTGCCGTTTCGGTGGATCAGCGAGCAGAAGGCACTGCCACCGTTGGCATAACACTGATTGAGCACCGTCTGCGCCGAGACCTGGGTGATGGTGTCCTCCAGGTTGATACGCCACCAGTCCGCGCTCAGTGAAAGGCCTTCGATCCAATGGGGGTCATAGACAAAGCCAACGTCATAGGACTTCCCGGTTTCAGGCTGGAGCTGATAGCCGGCGATGGCGGCTCCGGACGCCTTGCCCGACACCTGGCCATCGGCCTGCTGGTAGCTGCCATCGGTCGGCACATTGGCACAGGCTGCATCATGGCCGCCGGTGTAGCCATTGCATGGGTCGCTGGCGGTAGCCGCGTCGCCAGCCACGCCGGCGTACAGCTCGCTGATGTTGGGAGCGCGGAACACTTGGGACACCGTGCCGCGCAGCAGCAAGTCCTCCACGGGACGATATTCCAGCGACACCTTGCTGTTAGTCTTGCTTCCGACCGAGCTGTAGTCGGAAAAGCGACTGCCCACGCTCAAGTTCAGCGAGCTTACGAACGGCATGTCCTTGAGCAAGGGGAACAAGGCCTCGGCATAGGCTTCCCTGACGGTGAAGCTGCCGCTGAGGACCGACGCGCAGTATTCGATCACCCCGCACAAACCGTTCTCGTCACCGGTCCACAGCGGGTCGGCCTGGGTGCTGGTGGACTCCTTGCGATAGGACACGCCTGCAGCCAGGCTCACGGTGCCCGCCGGAAGATCGAACAGGTTGCCATTGGCATTGGCCTCGAACTGCTTGACCGTATAGACGCTGGTGTTCACCGGATTGACCAGCATGTCCTGCAGCGCCGACAGACTGGAGGCATCGTTGATGTTGAAGATATTGACCGGCGTGCAGCCGGCGATGACGTTGCCCGCGCTACCGCACTTGACCGTGCCGTCGCTGTCCATGAAAGAAGGACCCACGGCCTGGTTGAACGTCTCGTAATCCAGGAAGCCGTAATTGATCGACTTCTGCTTGACGTGTCCGTAGTTGAGGCTGGCATCCCATTGCCAGGATGACTGGCCAAAGCTGCCGCGCAGGCCTGGATTGATCTGCAGGTTGTAGGTGTTGTACTGGTAACGCCGGTTGCCCAGCCCGGTGATGCGCACGTTGAGGTCGTTGTAGGAGGTGCCCGTGCTGCGGTCGGTGCCGAAGTTGACGCCGAATGGGTTGTAGTAACTGTCGGCCGAGACCAGGAAGTTGTCGCCGTTGGCGAAGATCGGGATCGGCGCGATCACCGAGGACGACTCGGTCTTGCTGAACCATGTGTTGATGTAAGCCTCGACCGAGTCGGTCAGGCGCAGGCTGCCAAGCAGGAAGGCATTGGTACGCTTTTGGGGGGTCTGCAACAGGTTGTAGGGCTGGTAGTTGTACGAGTCGTTGGCTGCGTTATAGCAATGGAAATCGCTGGCGTTGGCCATGCCGCTGACGCCAGCGTTGAGCGTGACGCGCGAACAGCCATTGCTGGACGCCAGCGCCGTGGACGCTGCCGAGCCGTCGTTGAAGTTGACCGATCCGGTCGGCGTGGCCGAAGAACCCTGCTTCACCGGCTGTCTATCGATCAGGTACAGGGCGTCCTTGGAATAGTCGCGCTCGGCGGCCGAGACCGCATCGATGTTGTGATAAGACAGGCCGCCAACCAGGCTGCCGCGGTCCCACGCCTTGCCCGCGGTCAGCGAGAAATTGCGTCGATTGCCGTCACTCTTGGCGCTGGTGCCGAAGTCGGTGGAGAACTGCACGCCCTCATAGCGCTCGCGCAGGATGAAATTGACCACCCCGCCAATGGCATCGGAGCCATAGACGGCCGAAGCACCGTCGCTGAGCACTTCGATGCGCTCGATCATGCTGGCCGGGATCGCATTGACATCGTTGTAGGCCAGGCGCGTGCCATTGACCAACACCAGGGTGCGCTTGTCACCCAGGCCGCGCAGGGAAACCGTCGATGCGCCGGTGCCGCCACCGTTGTTGGTGTAGGGATTGGTCGCGTTGCCGGCAATGGACGGCAGTGACTGCAGCAGGTCGCCGACCGTGGCCTTGCCGCTGGCGGTGATCTGCTCGCGCGAGACCGTCACCACCGGATTGGCGGTTTCGGTATCCACCCGGCGCAGGCGCGAACCGGTGACCACCACGCTGTCCAGGGTCTTGGGGGCCTGGTCACCGCTGGTGTCCTGCGCAAGGGCAGGCGCCATCCACGCAGCCGCCAGCGCCGAGGCGGTGGCCAGCGCGAGCGGTCGGAGGCGACGACCGGAAGATCGGACAGCCCCGTACAGCGGCCGAGGATGGGACGGGCGTGAAGGCATGTGCGAACTCCTGGATCAGTGGGGGCGAGCGAAGAGAAATGTCAGGCAAAGCCAACCACGCACCGGCATGGGCCAGTGGTCGGCAGATAAACCCTCATCAGCGAAGATCGAAAAGAGCGCCGGCGCAGTCGTGTTGCAGCGATACGAGGACACGGCCGGTCGACGGTGACCGACCTGCCTTCATCCGCCTCGATGCGTCGGCGCTTGTGCGTTTCAGTCCACCGTCAATCCCCGGTGAACTTTTAACTTGATGGTCACAATGTGCCGGCTTGCCGCCGTCACGTCTTGTTGCAAATCCCAGTGTTGGGCGCGGAAATTTGCATGATTGCGGGATCAGCGAATGCCGCGGCCTTGAGGCGGCAGGGCCAGCGGCAGCACAAGCATGCACTGGATTGTCGTTGAAGCTCCGCGGGGGTGTGTCAGGCAGGACAACACGCGACCCGATCAGACCCGAATCAGCCAACCACCGAAGAGCGGACCGGCGGTGTCGCCGTGCTGCGGCTCGAAACGGAAGGTCAACAGCTTCTTGCCGCGGGTCAACGCCTGCGGCAGCGGATAGTCACGATCGATGAAGTCGATGACCTGGCTGCGGTCGACCTGCACTTCGACCGCGAGCTGGCCGTCGATGAGGATGTTGAAGCGGCCCTTGTCGCTGCCCCAGAAGCGCAGCCGCAACGCCATCGGCTGGTCGCCGCCCTGCATCTGGAACTCGACGAAGCCCTTGCCGCGCACGTCGCGGCATTCCTGGCGGCGGTAGGCGCCGCCAAACGAGGTGTCGCTGCTGAGATTGTGCGCGTTCTCGGAGGCCTCGTTGCCGAACTGGATCATGTCCACTGCACTGGCCATCAGTGCTGCCCTCGCCTGCTGCTCGTGCTCGCGACGCGCCGCTTCCCGCGCCCACTGCTGCGAATCCATGCGCTTGAAGTACAGCGCACTGCGGCGCTCGTGCTGGGCATAGAACGGCGAGAATTCCAGCGCCTGCGGCCGCGTGGTGCTGGACAGGTAGCGGCCTGGCTCGGGCAATGCGCTGAAGCCCGACAATGGCGAGACATCGGCGACCAGTGCCGGATCTGGCGTGTCATAGGGGTCACTGACCGGGCCAAGATCGGCCGCCAGCGCCAGCGGGCCACGCATCACCACCACGGTCTCCGGGTCGCCTTCGGCATGCTCCAGTCGCAGCGGCGTATCGAACGCGATCTCGACCAGGTCACCCGCCTGCCAGTCGCGCTCCAGCGCGACATAGCCGTCCGCGACCGTGCCTTGGGTCTTGCGGCCATTGAGTTGCAGGACGTACCGGCCTTGGCTCCACGCCGGGATGCGCAGCAGCAGTCGGCGCGGCGCCTTGTCGCCGGCACGGGTGACCTGCAGCCGCACGCGGCCGTTGTCGGGCACGCTGCTGTCCAGTTCGAGCGCAAGATCGCCCGCCTTCCAGTCCAGACGCGACGGGATGTACAGATTGACGTAAAGCGACTGCCCGTCCTGCCAGTAGATCGAGTCACCGAACTGGGCATGCGCCTCCATGCCGCTGCCCACGCAGCACCAGAACGAATCGAACTTGTCCGAGTAGTCGCGAGCACCGCCGCTGATCATCGGCGTCATGTAGGTGAACATGCCGGTGGCCGGATGCTGGGCGGCCATGGTGTGGTTGTGCAGGGTGCGTTCGTAGTAATCGAAATAGCGCGCCTGCGGCGTCCACTGGTACAGGTGCCGGGTCAGCTTGAGCATGTTGTAGCTGTTGCAATGCTCGCAGGTCTGCTCGGTCAGGAACGAGGCGATGGTGTCCGGTTGCTGGAAGTATTCGCGGTCGGCATTGCCCCCGATGACGTAGCTGTAGTGTTGGGTCACCGTCTCCCAGAAGAAGCGCGCCGCGGCGGCCGAGTCGGCATCGCCGGCCACTTCGAACTGGCGCGCCTCGCCGATGAACTTGGGGACCTGGGTATTGGCGTGGTGATGCGGCAGGTCATCCCTGCCGGCGATGGTCGGGTCGATGATCTTCTCGTGTCGCAGACGCTTGCCCACCGCGATCCAGCGCGGGTTGCCGGTGCGCGCGCCCAGCTCGATGTAGGACTCGTTGAGCCCGCCGAACTCGGTATCGAGCAGGCTCTGCATCTGGGCGTGATCGAGCGCATCGAACACGCCGGCAAAATAGCCGGCCAGCGGCGTGAGCACCTGCAGCGCCTGGGCATTGTCGGCCAGGGCGTTGGCATCGAGCAGGCCGGCGAACAGCTTGTGCACGGTGTACAGCGGCGACCAGCTGCCATTGATGTTGAACGCACTGCCCTTGACCGCGCCGCCACGCATGTCCTCAAACACGCTCTTGCCGCCGACGATCTTGCCATCGTCGGTCTTGCGGGTCAGACCGCCCACGTAGCCATCCTTGTCCTGCGCCTGCGCACGCGCCAACTCATTGACGATGTAGTCGACACGCTGCCTGACCTGTTCATCGCCAGTCTGCGCGTACATCTTCGACAGCGCGCTCAGGTAATGGCCGAGGGTGTGGCCGGCGATGGTGTCGCCTTCCCAGCCGCCATAGACCTCGCCCTTGGGCGGCAGGCCGGCGTACTGGAGGAAGTTGTGCAGCAGCCGGTCCGGCTCCAGTTCGAACAGATAGCGACGATTGGTCTGCAGGGAGTCCAGGAACATCGACGGTTTGAGCGTCACGTCCTGCAGCGGCACCGCGCTGACCTTGCCGGCCGTCGCTGCGGCTGCATCGAGGGGAAAGCGCAGAAAGCCGGCGGCCACCGCCAGCGCGCTCCATTGCAGGAAGCGGCGCCGCGAAACCTCGGTCAACCCGGTATGGACCGCATCGTCCATCGGCATCCCCGGCACAGGGAGGTTGGGTTGGTCGCTCATGTCGGCCGACCCTGACGTGGGCAGGACGCAATCGGGCTTGAAGGTGGGCGCATGGAGTGCTCTCTCGCTGACTGGATCACCCCGTCACCGCGCGGCGCAGGCACACCATCGATCGGCGTTTGCCGGCATGCCGCCACGGCGCCGCCATGGGCCTGCATCGCTGGCGGGGCTGTCAAGGACTATCACACCGCAGGCGCACCGAGGTCTTGCGCGCTGAAGCAGCTCCTGGCGCGGATTTGCGCATGAAATCGCCCGCAGACCCCCTGACTTTGCCAGCGCCGGGCATCACCGGACCGGCGCGCCGCCTGTGCAAACGGCGCCAGGGCATGGGAAGGGACCAGGTGCACCTGGTCCTTGCCGACAGCCCAGATGCCTGCGCAAAGCCGAGGTCCTGCTTGCGTGGACAAGCTCAGTCGTAGCGCGCCTGGATCTTGATCCTGCCCGCAGCGCTGAGCGGCAACGCGAGTCGATCCCCATGCGGGCCCACGGGTTGGGCAGCAACACCAGCGACTTTCACATCCTTCAAGCGCGTGCCGGACGGCGCTCGCAAGGTGAGCCAGATCGCCTTGGGCCGCGAGGGCGGAAGCACGACCTCGGCGGTGATCAACCGCTCGTCCGCCTCGGCGCGTAGCGACAGGCCGACCTTGCCCCAGGGTGTCGGCGCATCGGCAATCTCGATTGGCTCGCCGCTGGCCAGCCAATCGCGTGGCACGGCCCGTGCCAAGAACAATTCATCGCCCTGGTCGAACACCAGCATCCAACGCAGCAGCAGCGGCACGGTCATCTGCGCCGGCATGCAGAACAGCGGCATGCCGCCGGTGATGCCGGCGACCTCGCCTGCGGTCCAGCTGCCACGGGTGTGGGCCTGGTAGCGGTGGGCGTAGAGAAACAGCAGGTATTCCTCGATGCGGTCCAGGCGCAGCTGCTGCTGCGCGTAGCCGTAGGAGATGAAGCCCAGGATGTCGCGCGCTTCGGGGCTGGGCTTCCAGATGTTGGACACGATGCCCAAGGTGGTGCCGCCGTGGCCGCGCAGGCAGTCGATCACCAGGTTGGCCAGGTCATCGGGCAGCACATCGGCCTGCAGCAGTTCGGCATAGGCACGGTGCGACCACAGCTGCTCGCTCTTGCTGGGATCGTCCTGCGACATCGCTTGGCGAAAGGTTTCCGTGGTGCCGGGCAACGGTCCCAGATAGGCCGGGCTGAGATCATGTCGCACATTGGCGCGGATGCTGTCGAGCAAGCGCTTGCGCAGTTGCCTCGCACGCTGGCGCCATTGCGCGCTGGCACCGGCCGTGCCGGCCAGCACCGGCCACACCGCGGCGATGTCTTCCCAGCCGCGGATCGCCAGTGCGCTGTTGCCGAAGTACGGTTTCCACCACAGCGTCGGGTCGGGATACAGGCAGGCATCGGACTCGCTCCAGCCGTGGATCAGCCCATGGCCGCGATCGGTCTTTGGCAGCGCAAGGCTGGCCTCGTGCAGCTCGACCAGGATCTGCGCGGTGGCCACGATCTTGCCCTGGTGCTTGCGCAGCAGCGCCACATCGCCGGTGTAGCGCAGGTAGCGCGCCAGCAGCGACAGGGTCAAGCCGAACTGGCCGGTCTCCGGCCCGCGCATGTTGACCATGCCGTCGGGCGCGGTGTATTCGGACAGGTAGTTGTCCAGCACGGCACCGGCCTGAGCGAAGCGGCCCCATTCCAGGTTGGCGTACAGCGAGCTGGTGAACGTATCCTGGAAACCGTCGTACTCGTTGCCGTAGTAGTCGCGGTCCACCGCGCCGTACTTGGGGTATACGCCCAGCGGGCGCACCACCAGTTCGCGGGCGAACGCAAAGCGTGCCATGTCCGACCAGCTGGCATCGGGCAGCTGCAGCGCCGAAAAATCGGCCAATCGCGCCTGCCAGCTGGCGGCGAAGTCGATCAGGCCACGATAGAAATCCTCTGGCTTGGCCGGGGCACGCCGCGGCGGAAAGTCCGGATAGCTGTAGCCGTAGACGGTCTTGACCGCCACGCTGTGTTCGACCAGCACCGCGCGATGCCAGGTCTGGACCACGAACTTGTCCTGCGCGTCCACGTCGGCGAACACCAGCAGGTCATACCAGCGGCCCGCACCTGCCGGAATCACTTTGTGGACCGCCGGCATCCAGCCGCCCAGCAAGCCTTCGTCGCGATGGGCGACCTGGTCTGCATCGGCCAACTCGGGAAATGCCTGAATCGCCCGATAGGTGCGGGTGCGTCCGTCCGGATAGACCTGCATGGTGTCGTTGCCCTGCACCGTGCCCACGAAGGTGGTCCACGGCAGCCGGCCGTTGGTGTCCTTGGGGTCCAGCCGCGAGGCCGGCGGCGGCGCCGCATCGCGCACTTCATCCTCGCGTGGGTCTCCGTCTCGCAGCAGCCGGTCGGCGAGCAGGTCGGCCTGGGCCATCGCCACCTTGGCCAGCGGCATGCCGAAATACGGCGGCGTCTGACTGCCCCATACCGCCTCGGTGCGCTTGCCCAGCGCCAGCACGCCCTCGGCACAGGCCAGGCTCAGCACGCCCTGGGGCGAACGCTGGTCCTCATAGACCGTCCACTGACTGCCCAGATGCTGGAATTGGCACAACACGGCGTGCCCGACAAAGCCCGCCTCAGGCAGCGGCTGCAGGCCTGGACGCGGCGGTGGAACGGCTTGAGATGCAGTGGTGGGCGAGGCCGCGACAGCCGGTCCCACGCAAATGGCTGCCGTGGCGACCACGCCCTGACGCAGGAATGCTCTCCGATCCATCTCCGTTCACTCATGCAATGACCAGCCTGCATCGTGCGCAGCCGCAGCGCGCTGCGTCTTGTGGGATGGCGGTGGTAGCGACGCGGAATCGTGCACAACCTGGGCGCCAAGCCACAGACGCCGCGCAGAGCATCACCACGCGGGACGCGCGGGAGATTGCAGGCCCTGCCCCCCCGGGCCAGGGCGATCGCTCAAGCCCAATCGTCCAGCAAGCTACCCAGCATCTGGTCCGAGCGCGCCAGCACCGCGGCGTTGGCCTGGAAGTCGTTGCGCGCCGACAGGCTGTCCACCAGGTCGGTGACCATGCCGTCCTCGCCAGCGGGCGCAGCGACTACAGACCCGCTCACCCCGCCATCAGGCAAGGTGCTGGCCGCTACGCCTTGACGCGGAGCACCCGGCACGACCGAGCGGGCGATATTGCCGGCTGCCACGTCCTGGCGCATCGCCGCGACCTGCATGCCGGAACTGGAGATGGACGTCAGGCTCATGGGCGCATCCTAAGCAAAGGCAAGGACGGCTGCGGCGGTCAGTAGGTCCCGACGGTCACCCGCAACACGGGGGGATCGTCGCGGCCGAAGTTGAGCCCGTAGTCGGTTTCATCGCCATTGAGCAGGCGCTCGAACCGCCATTGCCCCTCGACGTACCGGCCCTGCTCCACCCGCAGCAGCTGTCCATGTTGGTTATCGGCCGCCTCGCGGAAAAATTCAATCCGCGCCGCCATCCCGGTCACCAGGAATTGATCGGGCCCCTGCTGGAGCACCAGCAGCCGTCCGCCGTGGTCCTCGGTACCGGGCAGGATCGGCGGCGCATCGCCCCAATGCGGCGCCCCGAAGGACACCTTGGCCTGCCAGGGGCCGAGCACCAGCGTGCGCTGCGGCTGGCCGGGCTGCTCGGCGATGGCCTGCAGCCGGCCCTCGAACGCGGCCTTGGCCACCATGCGCTGCAACGGCGCAAGCTGACCAAAGTTGGCGGCATGGGCGGCGATGGCCGCGCGGTTGTCGGCACTGTCCGTATTGCCGTCGATCCCGAACACCGAAAAGCCAATCCCGCCCTGCCCCAGCACGTGATAAAGGAACGGCGCGGTGGCCGCCTCGAAGCCGGTTTCCGACACCCAGGCCGGATTGTCCGTCCGCGCGTACTGGCCGATCACCTTGGTGTATTCGTTGTAGTCGCTGGTGTAGATGTCGGTGCCGATGAAGTCCACCGACGGGGTGGCCGCCCGCCACAGGTCGAACACGTTGACCGTCGCCCCGCCCGATGGGTAATCCAGGCCCGGGAATTTCTTGCCCTTGTAGCGTAGCCAGGTATTGACGTACATCGGCAGCGGATAGGCGCGTTTGCCCGCGGCGGTGACCTGCTCGATGTAGTGGGCGATGCCGTAGGCATTGAACGCTTCGGCCGCTTCCGGCCCGAACAGCTGCTGCCAGCTGCCCGCCGGCTTGCCGAGCTTGGCGGCGATCTGCGCCGGCACCGGCTGGGCGAACGCGGCATCGGCAGCCGGGCCGTGGTCGCGCACGGTGCCGATGGCCCCGGGCTCGTTTTCGACCTGGACCAGGATCACGGTATGGCGATCGCCATCGATCTTGCGCAGGTGCGCCATCAACGCTGCAAACGCGCGCGTATCGGCCTCCACATTGGCCGGCGCATACGGCGACAGCACATCCACCGGCTGGCCGTCGGCATCGCGCATGCGCGGGTATTGGGCCTCGTCGCGCTTGATCCACTCGGGCACGTAATGCATCTGGCCGTTCTTCCAGGTGCCGAACCACAGCAGCGCCACGCGCAGGCCGCGCTGGCGCGCCTGTTCGACCAAGGCATCGACGTTGGTGGTGTCGAACTTGCCCGGTGCAGGCTCGAACTGCTCCCAATACACCGGCGCCTCCACCGTGTTGGCATGCAGCGCCACCACCTGGTCCAGCGCCTTGGGCAACGCCGCCGGCCAGGCCGAGGAGTTGTGCAGCTGCGCGGCCAGCACCGTGTACGGGGCGCCGTCGACGATCAGCGCATGGCGCCCGTCTTGACTGACAAAGCGCGGCATCTGCTCGGCGCAGGCCAGCCCAGGCAGCAGCAGCGCGGCGCATACCAGCCGGCGCAGGAGCGGCTTCAGCGCCCAGGCGCGTTGGGCGTCGATGGCGCCGCGGCGGGCCGGGCCCGGATGGCGGCCAGGCCGGAAATGACTCATCGCTGCCCAAGCCGCTCTCATCTGCCTGCTCATGATCCGCCGCATCCCAGGCGCTGCACCGGCCGCGACGAGGCCGCTCAACCCAACGACCTCGCCCTCGCAGGCATCCGACAAATGCTCATTCGCCATCGTCTTCCTCCAGCTTCAAGTCGCTGCTGGGCAGGCCACTGCGTGCGCCCCATTGGTAGATGAAGAACGCGAGCACCGCCACGCACGCCGTGTCCCACGGATGGGCGATGGCGCCGATGCCACCGAAGGTGCCCAGGTACGACACCGCCATCACCCCGATGAAGAACGCGATCAGCCACGCCGAGCTGCGCACCTGGCACAGCACCCGCGCCCGCCGCGCTGCATCGGACAGCTGCGAGAGCACATAGCCGCTATAGATCAGCACCTGCAGGCCCAGCAGCCAGGACACCGTGGCCCAGGTGGACCAGTAGACGATCAGCGCGGCGATCATGAACGACAGCGGGCCCAGCACCGCCAGGCCCTTGACCAGGAACGGCCGCGGCAAGTCAGGTGCACTGCGCCGCAGCGCCGCCACGGTCACCGGCGCGATGGCATAGCTCAGCACCAGGGCCGCCGACACCACTCCGATCAGCGTGTCCCATGAAGGAAACGGCAGGGTCCAGAACACCGACAGCGCAAAACTCAGCCACAGCGCCGGACGCGGAATGCCCGACTTGGCGTCCACCCGGGTCAGCACCGACAAAAAGCCGCTGCTGCGTGCCCAGCCATAGACCACCCGCGGCGTGGCGTTCATGTAGATGTTGCCGGTGCCGCTGGGCGAGACCACCGCATCGGCCACCACCAGCGTGGCCAGCCAGCCCAGGCCCAGCGCCAGGGCGATATCGCGATACGGCAGTGAGAACAGCTTGTCCATGCCGGCCCAGCCGTTGGCCAGTGCGGTGCCCGGCACCGCGCCCAGGAACGAGAGCTGCAGCAGCACGTAGATCACCGTGGACAGCGCCACCGACAGGATCAAGGCGATGGGAATGGTGCGCTGCGGATCACGCACCTCGCTAGCCACCGACACAATCGGCGTCAGTCCCAGGTAGGCGAAGATGATGCCGCCGGCGGAGATCGCCGCCTCCACGCCCGCAGCACCGGAAGGCGCGAACCCGTGGCTGGTCAGATTGTCGCCATTGAAGTGCGCCAGCAGCAGCACGATCACCAGCAGCGGCACCAAAAACTTGAACACGCTGATGATGTTGTTGGCCAGGGCGAAGGTCTTGACGCTGAAGTAGTTCAGCAGGAAGAACAGCACCAGCAGGCCAAACTGCAGCAGCCAGCCGGACAGGCTGGGATGGGTGCTGCCAGGCTGACTCAGCGACGGGAACCAGGCCGCGGCGTACTGCCGGCAGGCTTCCACTTCGATGGCGATCAGGCTGGAAAAGGCGATCAGGGTGATGAAGCCGGTCAGCCAGCCCAGCAGCGTCCCGTGCGAATACTCGGGGTAGCGCACCACGCCGCCGGCGCGCGGCAGTGCCGCGCCCAGTTCGCAATACACCAGGCCCAGCAGGAACACGGCGATGCCGCCGACGATCCAGGACAGGATCCCGGCCGGCCCGGCAATGGAGGACACGTGGCTGGCGGCAAACAGCCAGCCCGAGCCGAAGATCGACCCCAGCCCGATGAAGGTCAGGTCGGTGAGGCTGAGACGTTTGTGGAACTTGCCCTGTGCTGCCATGGATGTCCCCGCAAGAAGTAAAGCCGCGCGTGCCCGGCATTTTTTGTAGCGCCCAGCTCGCTCGGCTGAGGCGCTACCGGTGAAGCTCCCAGCGCAGCAAGCTGCGCGCTACCGGCTCGGGTCCTGATCGGCCCAGGGCGACTTGCCGCCCTCGGCGATGAAGCGCTCGATCCGTGCGTCCAGCACCGGCAGCGGCACCGAGCCCAGCGACAGCACCGCGTCGTGGAAGTTGCGGATGTCGAACTTGTCGCCCAGCGCCGCTTGCGCCTGCTTGCGCAACTTCAGGATCTCCAGCTCGCCCAGGTAGTAGGACAGGGCCTGGCCCGGCCAGGCGATGTAGCGATCCACCTCGGTGGTGATCTCGTGCTCGCTCAGGGCGGCGTTGTCGCGCAGGTAGGCCAGCGCCTGTTCGCGGGTCCAGCCTTGGTGGTGGACGCCGGTATCGATGACCAGCCGTGCCGCGCGCCACATCTGGTAGGTCAGGTAGCCAAAGCGCTCGTAGGGCGTGGTGTACATGCCCATTTCCTGGCCCAGGTATTCGCAGTACAGCGCCCAGCCCTCGCCATAGGCGGAGATATAGGTGTAGCGGCGAAAGTCGGGCAGATCGGTGTCTTCGGCCGCCAGCGACATCTGCAGCGAGTGACCTGGCGAGGACTCATGCAGGGTCAGCGCCGGCAGCACGTACAGCGGCCGCGACGGCAGGTTGTAGGTGTTGAGCCAATAGGTGTCCATGCCGCCGCGGCCACCGGTGTAGAACGGGGCCAGGTCGTCGGGCACCGGCTTGATGGTGAAGCGCTGGCGCGGCACCCGGCCGAAGAACTTCCCCAGGTTGCCGTCCATGGTCTTGGCGATCCAGGCCGCGTGGTCCAGCAGTTCCTGCGGGGTCTTGGCATAGAACTGCGGATCGGTGCGCAGGAAGGTCAGAAACTCGGAGAAGCTGCCCTTGAAGCCCACCTCGTCCATCACCTGCTGCATCTGCTTGCGCAGGCTGGCCACTTCCTCAAGGCCAATGCGGTGGATCTGCTCGGGATCCATGTCTTCGGTGACGAACTCGCGGATCTGCGCGCGGTAGTAGGCCTTGCCATCGGGCATGGCTTCGGCGGCCAACGTCTTGCGTGCCTTGGGGAAGTACTCCTGGCGGATGAAGTGCAGCAGCTTGTCGTAGGCCGGGATCACGCTGCTGGAGATCGCCGCCAGCGCCTGCTGCCGCAGTTGGGCCTGTTCGGCGGCGGGGATGCTGGACGGCATCTGCTTGAACGGGGTGTAGAACAGATTGGCTTCGCCCTTGGCGTTGGCCACATCGGCAATCGATTGGTCGCGGCCGGTCAAGGTCACGCGCGGCACGCTGAAACCACGCGCCAGGCCCGCGCGCATGTTGCGGGTCTGGTCGTCGAAGTAGCGCGGGATATCGGCCAGCTGGGCCAGGTAACGGCGATAGTCCTCGGCGTTGTGGAAGGTGCCGCGCGCGGTGAACCCCAGGTTGGTCCAGAACGCGGTGTCGCTGTTGAACGGCATCTCCCAGGCATGGAAGCGCTGCTGGTCCAGCAGTACCTGGATCTGCTGCTGGTAGACCTGGTAGTTGACCTGGTCCACCGCCGACAGCTGGTCCTGGGGGATAGTCTTCAGTTCGCCCATCACCTGCTGCCAGTAAGCGGTGCGCATGGCCTGGGTGGCCGGATCGACCTTGGGCAGGTGATCGGCCGGCCTGCTGTTACCGTTTTCGTCATCGCCACCGGCGTCCTGCTCCTGGCGCCAGGCCCATTCGCGCGTGTACAGCGCCTTGAAGCGCGCCGCCGCATCGCTGGCCGGGGCGGTGCCGGTGGTGGGCGCCACGGCGGCGCTGGCATCGCCAGCGTGGACGGCCAGACCGGTGCTGGTCATGGCCAGCAGCAGCGCCAAGGACAGGGGGGCACGAAAGCTCATGGAGTCTCCTTGGTGTTGGGGGCAGCCGGTGCGGCCTGGACCTGTGCGATCCACGCATCGATCCGTGCATCCAGCAGGTCCAGCGGCATGGCGCCGCCGCCGAGGATCTCGTCGTGGAAGGCGCGGATGTCGAACTTGTCGCCCAGCGCCTGTTTGGCCTTGGCGCGCAGCGCCAGGATGTCCAGCTGGCCCAGCTTGTAGCCCAGCGCCTGGCCCGGCCAGACGATGTAGCGGTCGGTCTCGGCCTGGATGCTGGGCTCGTCGTCGGACGGGTGGGCGTGGAAGAAGTCCACCATCTGCTGGCGGGTCCAGTGCTTGTAGTGCACGCCGGTATCCAGGACCAGGCGGTTGGCACGCAGCAGTTCCCCGGCCAGGTGGCCATAGGCGCTGTAAGGATCCTTGTAGAAGCCCACCTCGCCGGCCAGGCGTTCGGCATACAGCGCCCAGCCTTCGATGAAGGCGTTGTAGCCGGCCTGCTGGCGGAACGGCGGCAGCGGCAGGGTCTGGGCCAGCGAGATCTGCAGGTGATGGCCAGGCACGCCCTCGTGGTAGGCGGTGGTCTCGATGTTGACCAAGGTGCGCTCGGTGGCATCGTTGGCATTGACCATCACGATGGCCGGCTTGGTGCCTTGCGGGTTGCTTTGCCAGTACTCGGCACCGGGCGCCTCGCGGCGGAACGCCGGCATGCCCTGCACGATCAACGGCGTCTTGGGCAGGCGGCCGAACAGCTTGGGCAGCTCGGGCTCCATCCCGGCGATATAGCCGCGATAGAGGTCCAGGATCTGCTCGCTGTTCTTGGCGAAGTGCGACTTGTCGGTGGCCACCGCCTCGCGGAAGCTGGCCAGGTCCGGATAACCCTGGGCCTTGGCGATCGCGGTCATCTCGCCCTCGATCCGCGCCACCTCGCTCAGGCCGATCTGGTGGATCTCCTCGGGCGACTTGTCGGTGGTGGTCTGGGTGTGGATGGCAAACCGGTAACGCGCATCGCCATCGGGCAAGGACCACAAGCCTTCGTGCTCACGCCCTTGCGCGGCGTACTCGTCGCGCACGAACGCGGCCAGCTTGGTATAGGCCGGGCGCACCTGGTCATCGATGGCCGCGATCAACTGCGCGCGCAGTTGCTCACGCTGGGCCGGATCGGCCACGGCCTGGTCGAGCTTTTTCAGCGGCGAGGCAAACGCGCTGTCGGCCCCAGAGGGCGCTGCGATCTTGGTGATCTGTGCGGGCAGCTTTTCCAGCAGATAGCGCGGCTGGATGAGGTGGTCCTTGGCGCCCTGGCGCGAGACCTCGATCACCTGGTCGATCACCACCGGCACCGCCTGCAGGCGCTTGATGTAGTCCTGGAAATCCTTGGCATCGTCGAACGGAAACGCATCGCCCTGCCCGGCCAGCGACAGCTGGATGCCGCCCACCGGTTCCAGCGGCATTTCGTAATTCTTCAGCCGGATCGACTCCAGTTTGTCCTGCAGCTGGCCCAGCATCATCTTCAGGCTGAGCTGGCGCTGCTCGTCCAGTGCACGCGCATCGACCGCCTTGAACCGGGCCAGCAAATCGGCCGTGGCCTTGCGGTCGGCCTCGACCGCGGCCAGCGAGTAGTCACTCCAGCGGTCGTTGTAGCGCTTGTCGCCAATGATGCTGGCGAACTCCGGGCTGTGCTGCAGCTGGTACTGCCACTGCACGTCCAGCAACGCATCAAAGGCCTTGGCGGCCTGCTGCGCAGAGGCCGCACTGCTTGAGACCTGGGACGTTGGCGCCTGCGCATCCGGCTTGCAGGCCGTACACAAGGCAGCAGCCAGCACGCTGGCAACAAGAGGACGGAACAGGTTCATGCACTCACTCCATGGAAGGCCACGATGCGGCCATGACAAGACCGACGAAAAACTAAAAGCCAGCGCGCGCGGTCACTGCGAGCGCGGTCCGCGCGCGCGGCCATCTAGGCGAACGGCCGGTCGATGGCCGGCGATGGCGGCGTGAACCACTGCGCACCGCGTTCGGTCACGTAGAAATGGTCTTCCAGCCGCACCCCGAACTCACCCGGGACCACGATCATCGGTTCGTTGCTGCAGCACATGCCGGGCTGCAGCAGCGTGGCGTTGCCACGGACCACATACGGCGCCTCGTGGATCGAAAGTCCACAGCCGTGGCCGGTACGATGCGGCAGGCCAGGCAGCCGGTAATCGGGACCAAGCCCGGCCGCTTCGAGCACCGCACGCGCGGCAGCGTCGACCGACTCACAGCTCACGCCCGGGCGCACCGCGGCAAACGCAGCAGCCTGCGCGGCCTGCTCCAGGTCCCAGATCCGGCGCTGCGCGTCGCTGGGCGTGCCGAAGATCCAGGTGCGGGTGATGTCCGAGTGGTAGCCCTGCACGGTGCAGCCGGTGTCGATCAGGACCAGCTGGCCTTCCTGCAGGTGCTGCACGCCAGGGATGCCATGCGGGAAGGCGGTGGCATGGCCGAACTGGACGATGCAGAAGGTCGACCCGTTGTCGGCGCCCAGCGCGCGATGGGCCTGGTCGATGAAGCGCACCAGTTCGTCGGTGCCGATGCCGGCGTGGGCGATGCCCGCCGCCAACCGATGGACCTGCAAGGTCATGTCGCAGGCCTGCTGCATCAACGCCAGTTCGGCCGCGGATTTGCACATGCGGCAACCGTCGATGATCGCGCTGGCATCGACGATGGCGGCCGCATCCAGATGCGCGCGCAAGCCGGTGTGCACGCCGAAGGCGATGCCCGGGTCCAACGCTAACTTGGTGGCGCCCTGGGCGGCCATGGCCTGCACCACCAGCGCGTACGGGTCCTGGTGTTCTTCCCACAAGCGCTTGGCGACCGGCACCTTGAGCACCGCATCCAACGAGCCTTCCTCGAACACCGGGCAGATCAGCTGCGGCTCGCCTTGCGCGGTCAGCAGCATGGCCACCAAGCGTTCGGTCGCGCCCCACGGCACGCCGGTGAAATAGCGCAGCGAAGTCCCGGCACCGACCAGCAGCGCGTCCACGCCCTGCTCGCGCATCAGCGCGCGGGCGCGGGCGATGCGCTGCTGGTATTCATCGGCGCCGATGGCCGGTGCCAACGTTGTCCATGGCTGCAGCTGCGCCCGGGCCTCGGCCAGGCTCAGGCCACCGATCTGGCCGCTCATGCCACCACCTCCACATCGGCACAGGTCCACTGCCCATCGACCAGGCGCTGGATCCGCGCCGGGTTCGCATCGCGCAGTTCCACCGGCAGCAGCACATCGGGCACCGCGTCGTAGCTGTGCAGCGCGGCGAAGCGATGGATCGCCGCCGGCATGCCCACCGAGGTGAAGCCTGGATGGCCGGTGCTGGGGAACGGTCCCCCGTGGTTCTGGGCCGCGCTGACCGCCACCCCCGTCGGCATCTTGCTGTTGATCAAACGGCCCACGCGCGCGCGCAGGACCGGGGCGATCGCGCGCCAGGCCTCGTCATCGCTGCCGTCGGCGGCGCGATACATGGTGCCGGTGAGGTTGCCCTGGAAGGCGCTCGCCACCGCGACCATCTGTTCGGTGCCGTCCACCCGCACCACCAGACTGACCGGGCCAAACGCCTCGGTCTGCAGCGCCTGCGGGTGGGCGAGGAAATCGCCCGCATCCACGCTCAGCAGGGTTGGCGCGTAGCGGAAGCCCGCACCCTCGCCCGCCGTGCCGCCGGCCAGCAGGGCGGCCCCGGCGTCACGCAAGGTGGCCACGCCCTGCGCCAGGTGGGTCACACCGCCCTGCGAGAACAGCACCATCGGCGCGGCCCCGGCAAAGTGCTCGGTCGCCGCCGCCACGAAGGCATCACCGGCCGGGCTGCGGGGCACCACCAGCACGCCGGGATTGGTACAGAACTGGCCGCTGCCCATCGTGCAGGAGGCAAAGAACTCCTGCGCCAGCGCCTGGCCGCGTTCGGCCAGTGCGCCCGGCAGGACGAACACCGGGTTGACGCTGGACAGCTCGGCGTAGAACAGCACGCCGGCGGCGTCGGCGGCCGCCTTCAGCGCCAGTCCACCGGCCCGGCTGCCAGTAAAGCCGATCGCGCCCAGGCGCGTATCGCCGGCCAGCTTGAGGCCAAGCGCGTTGTCGAACTGGTACAGCATCTGCACCGCGGCCGGCGGCAGCCCGGCCTCCTCCAGCGCCCGATGCGCCAGCTGCGCCATGCGCTCGCTGGTGGCAGGGTGCAACGGATGGGCCTTGGCGATCACCGGGTTGCGCGCGGCGATGGCCGAGGCAAAGTCGCTGCCGGCGATGGCATTGAAGGCGAACGGGAAATTATTCGGGCCGAACACCAGCACCGGCTTGCCCAGCGGCGCCAGGTGCGCGCGCAGGCCGGCGGCGGTATCGATGGTCGGGGTGGTCCAGGCATGCTCACGCACCGCCTTGGCCGCCTGGCGCAGCTGGCCACTGGTGCGCGGAAGCTCATTGCCGCGCAGGCGGGTTGGCCCGGGCAATGCCGTTTCCTGGTGGGCCAGGGCCACCAGGGTGTCGGCATCGGCCTCCAGTGCAGCGGCATACGCGTCCAGGAACGCGGCAATGCGTTCAACTGGCGCCGCCGCCAGGGTGGCTGCCACCTCGCAGGCGGCAGCCAGCGCCGCCTCGATATCGTCCGCGCCGCTGATCGGGAAGCACGGCCCGATCACCTCACCGGTGGTCGGGTCGTTTGCATGAAAACCACCCTGGGGGGACAGACTTTGCTGCCAGCGTCCGGCCAGCAGGACGGGTTGTTTCGAAGCATTCATCACGGTCTCCAAGACGGGGACATCGGCCTGCACCGGGCACGCCGGCGCAGGCATTCAACGGCGCGGCGGAGCAGGCTCCGCCAGGGCCTTACAGCGCAGGCTTGGTGGCGATGGCCTGGTCGATCACCTGCAATGCCGCGGCGCGTTCGGCACCTTCCACGACCAAGCGTGGGGCACGCACGGTTTCGCTGCCCATGCCAACCTTGGCCTGGACCAGCTTGATCAACTGCACGAACTTGGGAACCGTATCCAACCGCAGCAGCGGCAGAAACCAGTGGTAGAGCTCGGCCGCGGCCGGGTAGCCGCCGTCGCGGGCCAGTTCGAACAGCTTCACCGACTCCACCGGATACGCATTGACCAGGCCGGCGATCCAGCCTTCGGCGCCCATGGCCAGGCCTTCGACGATGGCGTCGTCCATGCCCACCAGCAGCACCAGGCGCTCGCCCAGCAGTTCCTTGATGGCGGCGAAGCGGCGGATCTCGCCCGAGGATTCCTTGACCGCCTGCAGGTTGGGGAACTCAGCAGCCAGCTCCGCGATCTGCGCCGGGAGGATATCGGTGCGATAGGCCACCGGGTTGTTGTATAGAATGCTGGGCAGGTCGGTGGCGCTCAGCACCGCGCGCGCGTAGGCCTTGGCCTCGTGCCAATCGGACGAATACACGTACACCGGCAGCACCATCAGCCCGCGCGCACCGGCGTCCTTGGCGGCCTGGGCCAGCCTGACCGCTTCGGCGGTGGACAGCGAGGCGATGCCCGGCACCACCGGCACGCGCTCGCCGACCGCCTTGACCAGGGTGGTGATGATGGCGACCTTCTCATCGAAAGACAGCGTGGCCGCTTCGCCCAGCGAACCCAGCGGCACGATGGCGGTGCAACCGGCGTCCACCAGCTGGCCGGCGTGCTTGGCCAGGAAGGCATGATCGACGCTGCCGTCGGCATTGAATGGGGTGGTGATGGCGGGCAGGACGCCCTTCCAGAAAGGTGCATTGCTCATGGGGATATCCCTTGCGATGGATCGGTGAATGAGTCGGCCAGCGCCGCAAGGCGGACCGGGAACAACGGCGGCCGGCGGCCGCCATCGGTGGAAAGCTCGGGCCGGCCCAGGCCCAGTTCGGCAAGCGCGGTGCCACAGACCCGCCCTTGGCAGGCGCCCATGCCGCAGCGCGATTGCAGCTTGGCCTCGCGGCTATCGGCAAAGCCGGCCAGTTCACCCAGGGTCACGTCCTCGCAGCGGCAGACGGTGGTGGTGGCCGTCGCCAGCGCGTGCACGCGTGGGGTGAGTGCGAACTGGCGCCGCAGCAGGCTGGCGAAAGCCCGCGCGCGGTGCCGGCGCGGGGTCAGCGCATGCGCGGCCGCGTTGGCGTCGGCGGCCATGTGACCGGCGATGGCGCCTTCGACCAGGGCACAGTCGAGGCCGCCGATGCCGCAGGCCTCGCCCACGGCAAAGACGTGTTCGATGCTGGTGCGCTGCTGGGCATCGACCGCCACCTGCGGATGGGCGCCGACGTATTCGATGCGGCAGCCGAGCAACTGCGCCAGCTCGGTGTTGGGCACCAGCCCATAGCCGACCGCCAACTGGTCGCAGGCGATGCGCTGGCGGCCGAGCGGGCCTTCGATCTCCACTTCGCGCAAGCAGGTATCGCCATGGGCGGCAACCACCACGCTGCTGCTGCGATACGCAACGCCCGCCAGCTGCGCACGCAGCGCCACCGCCTGCGCCGCCTTGCCCGGCCAGCGCGCAAGTCGCACAGCGAAGCCTGCCAATGCGCCAGCCGAGGCTTGTTCGTGGATTCCCAGCACCACCGCGCCATGGGCCTTGAGGGTGGCCGCGCTGGCCAGCAGCAACGGACCACTGCCGGCGACCAGCACCCGCTTGCCGGCCAGCGGCCAGCCTTGCTTGGCCAACGCCTGCGCGCCACCCGCACCGGTCACGCCGGGCAGGGTCCAACCCGGGAACGGCAGCAGCAGTTCGCGCGCCCCGGTGGCCAGCACCAGCCTGTCGTAGTGCAGCTGGCACGCGCCATCAGGACCATCGGCGAGCAGCCAGCCCGGTTGCGACAAGGTCACCTGGGTCTGCGCGAGCCAGTCGATGCCCTGGTGATGCAGCGTGGCCAACGCACGTTGCGCCACAGCCGGCACCCCCTGGTCGATATCGTGTCGCCAGACCTGGCCGCCCGCGCGCGGCTGCGCATCGACCAGGCCAACGCGTGCGCCATGGCTGGCCGCCGCCTGCGCCGCGGCCAGCCCGGCCGGGCCGGCACCGACCACCAGCACCTGGTAATGGCGGACCGGCTCAAGCATCGGTGGACACCTGCATGCCCTCGCGGGCCGGCGTCATGCACGCACGCAACTGGGCAACGCCGTCGATTTGCACCCGGCACTCGAAGCACACGCCCATGCCGCACAGGGGCGCGCGCGGCTGACCGCTGCGCGATCGCCGGAACGGCACGCCCAGCGTCGCCACCGCGGCGGCGACGCTGGCACCGGCCGGCACTTCGACCCGCTGGCCATTGACGTTGAGGCCAATCAGGCCGGGCACAGCGCGCGTGGAAGTGGTGTCGCTCATGCCGCCTCTCGCGTCAGCGCGCGCGCCGGGTCGTAAGGGATCGGGTCGATGGCCGGGGTGCGCCCAAGCAGCCCATCGATGAGCAACCGCGCGCTTCCCAGCGCGGTGGTGACGCCCAGCCCTTCGTGTCCGGCTGCCACCCAGACCTGACCACGTCCAGGCACCTGGCCCAGGTAAGGGCGGCCATCGGGCGTGGCCGGACGCAACCCGGTCCAGACCCGGAGCGCCTGCAGCCCACGCAGCATCGGCAGAAACGCGAACGCCCGCTCCAGCATCTGCCGCAGCAGCGGCATCGAGATCTCCCGATCACTCACTCCGACCTGGCGCGATGAGCCGATCAGCAGCTGCCCGGTTGGACGCGGCTGCACGTTGAAGGCCACGCTGGTGGCCGCATCGCCATGCGCCGAATCGGCATAGCCCAGTTCCAGCAGCTGGTGCCGGATCCGCCCCGGATAACGGTCGGTGATCACCAACTGGCCCTTGCGCGGATATACCTTGAGTTCGGGCAGCAGCTGCGGCACCGCAAGGCCGCTGGCCACCAGCACCGGCCCGGACAGCCGCTGGCCATCGTCCAGGCGCACGCCATCGGCGAGCAGCTCGGTCACCCGCCGGCCGGCGAACAGTTGCCCACCGGCCTGCAAGGCCTTGTCCACCAGATAGCGCGCCATGCGCGGTGGGTACACCACTGCCTCGCCCGGCACCCGCATGCCGCCCGCCAGGCCCGAGACCAGCGCCGGTTCCAACGCGTACAACTGCTGGGCATCCACCACCTCGGCCGCCAGCCCCGCCGCCGCCAGGCGCGCGATCTTGGCCGGCACCACGGCCAGCTCGCTTTCGTTGCGCGCCACCCACAGGGTGCCGCAGCGGCTGAATTCGGCCTCTCGCAACTCGGCATAGCGCTCCCACAGGCCCAGCGAATAGGCTGAAAGCGCCAACTCGGCCGGATCGTCGTCCATGGCCACCAGATGCCCCATCGCCGCCGCCGTCGCCCCGCCGCCCACCGGGCCGGGCTCGACCAACGCCACGCGCAGGCCCTCACCCGCCGCCGCTTCGGCACAGGCCGCCCCGACAATGCCGGCGCCGACCACGATGAGGTCGTAAACGATCATTCCGGGATTGGCACCCTGGCCCCGATGCCCCAGGCAAACGGATCGGCCGGGTCGATCAACAGCTGCGACCGCGCGGTGACGTAGGCCTGGCCGGAGATGCGCGGGACAATGCCGCGCCCGGAGGGAGACACGCTGAAGCTGCCTTCGAACACACTGCCCAGGATGCCTTGCTGCACCCAGACCTGGCCTGGCGCCAGTTTGCCGTCGGCCGCCAGGCAGGCCAGCTTGGCGCTGGTGCCGGTGCCGCAGGGCGAGCGATCGTATGCAAGCCCCGGGCACAACACGAAGTTGCGCGCCTGGCCGCTGCCGTCCGGTGCCGGGCCGTTGACTTCGACATGGTCGATCTCGCCCCCGGCCTGTCCGGTGATCCCGGCGGTCTCAAGCGCGATCCGGATCGCCTCGGTGTAGGCCGTGAGCTGGCGCTGGTGGGCCAGGTCCAGCGGATAGGGCGACTGCTCGGTGATGAAGAACCAGTTGCCGCCCCAGGCCACATCGCCTCGTAACTGACCGTAGCCTGGCACGTCCACCACCACGCCAGCCGCATGGCGATAGCTCTCGACGTTGTCGATGGTCACGCGCCCGTCCTCCGCCAGCTCCACCGCCACGGTGCCCACCGGCGTCTCGATCCGGTGCTGGCCAGGCCCGATGCGGCCCAGCTGCGCCAGGGTCGCCACCACGCCCAGGGTGCCGTGGCCACACATGCCCAGGGTGCCCACGTTGTTGAAGAAGATCACGCCGGTGCACGCCGCGGGATCGCGCGCGGGCAGCAACAGCGCACCGACCATGGTGTCCGAGCCGCGCGGTTCGCAGGCAATGGCGCTACGCCAGTGGTCGTACTGGCGGCTGAAACGCTCGCGACACTCCGCCAGGCTTCCCGCGCCCAGGTCCGGGAACCCTGACAGGACCACCCGGGTCGGTTCACCGGCGCTGTGGGAGTCAATGACGTCGATCGTGTGCATGCCACATCCTCACATCTGGGCACCGGGAGCGACTAGCGTCCAATCCCGGGCCGCGATGCGGAAATTCGCACAATTTCGCCACCGTCTACGGGCCCGTGCTTTGCGCTAGGATCGTGAACTCCGCCCTGGCTGGGCGGTGTCCCCGCCGCAACGGCGATGCGTTTGGTCACCACCATGCAGCTCAACCTTCCCGCGCTGGAAATGCAGACATTGTTCGATGCACTGCCCGACGTGGTGTTCTTCATCAAGGACCGCGAAGGCCGCTATACCCATTGCAACCTGACCCTGGTGCGCCGGCTGGGGCGCAAACAGCGCAGCGAGGTCATCGGCAATTCGCCGCTGGATGTGTTCCCCCTGCCACTGGGCGGTAGCTACCTGATGCAGGACCGTCGCGTGCTCTGCGGCGAGGTCATCGACAACCAGTTGGAAGTGCACCTGTATCCCAACCGCCTGCCCGGCTGGTGCCTGACCTTCAAGCGCCCGGTGTGCGAAGACAACGATGTGATCGGCGTGGTCGGCGTGTCGCGCGACCTGGGCCAGCCCGACAACCGTCATAGCGCCTTCGAACGCCTGAACACGGTCATGGAATTCATGCAGAAGCGTTTCGGCGAGAACCTGCGCGTCCAGACCCTGGCGGATCTGGCCGGCCTGTCGGTGGCACAACTGGAGCGACACTTCCGCCGCGTCTTCCAGGTCACCCCGCAGCAGTTGCTGACCAAGCTGCGCATCGAGGCGGCCATGCGCCTGCTGCACGGCGAGGACAGCATCGCCAGCATCGGCCAGCAGTGCGGCTTTGCCGACCAGAGCGCCTTCGCACGCCAGTTCAAGGCCACCGTGGGCATGACACCGCGCGACTACCGCACCTTGCGCGGCTAAGCCGCGGCGCGGTCGGGGCCGCCGGCACCAGTGGGCCGGTGCAGAATTCGGCATGGCGCCCACGCCTGGCTTTCACCTTGGCTTAAAGGCCGCGCACAGGCTGGGTGCTAGCATGTAGCCCCCTGAAAAAGTGCCTCGATATGGTCAGTTTTTTCCGCCGCAAAAAGCCCGATGACGCCTCCGGCAAGGATGGCAGCACCCGGCGCTACAGCGTGGAAGAACTGGCTGCGGCGTTCCCGGACCCACGCCCGGCGCCGCCACAGCAGGACGATCCCGTCACCGCGGTTGAGCAGGCCCGACAGGCATCCGCGGCCGAGGAACCGGCCGCCCCGCAGACGCCTGACACGCAGCGCTTTGTCCCGCCCGATCAAGGCCAACCAGACGTCGTGACGCCCGCACCGGCGCCACCCTCCGCTCCGCCTGCCGCGCAGCCGGAAACGCCAGTCGCCGTTGAACCGGCCGTGTCGACGCCGACCACCCCGCTGCTCGCGCAGCCGCCCGTGGTGGCCGTTGCGCCGGCGGTGGTCGCCCCCCCGCCGGACCCGGATCCTGCCCCGGCACCGGATCCTGCCCCGGCGCCAAGCTTTGCCACCACCGAAAAACCCGCCGCCCCGGCCGGCAAGACCGGCTGGCGCGAGCGCCTGCGCGGCAGCGCGTTCGCGCGCAGCTTCGGCGGGCTGTTCTCGCGCAATCCCAAGCTCGACGACGACCTGCTGGACGAGATCGAGACCGCGCTGATCACCGCCGATGTTGGGGTCACCGCCACCACCGCGCTGGTCGAATCCCTGCGCAAGCGGATGAAGGCACGCGAGTTCGTCGATGCCAACGCGCTGCTGGCCGCGCTGCGCGCCGAACTGATCGCCATCCTCAAGCCGGTCGCCGTGCCGCTGGCCATCGACCGCGACGCCAAGCCCTTCGTGGTGCTGACCGTGGGCGTCAACGGCGTGGGCAAGACCACGACCATCGGCAAGCTGGCCAAGCGCTTCAAGGACGATGGCTTCAGCCTGATGCTGGCCGCTGGCGACACCTTCCGTGCCGCGGCCGTGGCCCAGCTGCAGGCCTGGGGTGAGCGCAATGGTGTGACGGTGGTGGCCCAGGGCCAGAACGCGGATGCGGCGTCGGTGGCTTTCGACGCGCTGCAGGCCGGCAAGGCCCGCGGCACCCAGGTGCTGATCGCCGATACCGCCGGCCGCCTGCACACCCAGACCGGGCTGATGAACGAGCTGGGCAAGATCCGCCGCGTATTGGGCAAGATCGACGACGCCGCCCCGCACGAGGTGCTGATGGTGATCGACGGCACCACCGGCCAGAACGCGCTCTCCCAGCTGCGACAGTTCCATGCCGCGGTGGGCGTGACCGGCCTGGTGGTGACCAAGCTGGATGGCACCGCCAAGGGCGGCGTGGTGTTCGCCCTGGCCCGCGAATTCGGCATTCCGATCCGCTATGCCGGCATCGGCGAGCGCCCGGAAGACCTGCGCGTGTTCGATGCCGAATCCTTCGTCGACGCCCTGCTGCCCGAAGCGCTGGGCAGCGCGGCCTAGCAACAGATCGCTGACGCCCCCCTGTAGAGCCGAGCTCGCTCGGCTGGAGCTGTCCCGATAAAGCCCCGCCGAGCAAGCTCGGCGCTACAACCAAGCCCCCCCCCGGTAGAGCCGAGCTCGCTCGGCTGGAGCTGTCCCGATAAAGCCCCGCCGAGCAAGCTCGGCGCTACAACCAAGCCCCCCCCTGTAGAGCCGAGCTCGCTCGGCTGGAGCTGTCCCGGTAAAGCCCGGCCGAGCAAGCTCGGCGCTACAACCAAGCCTTCCCGGTAGAGCCGAGCTCGCTCGGCTGGAGCCTTCCCGGCAAAGCCCCGCCGAGCAAGCTCGGCGCTACAGGCCAGCCACTCATCGCCCGCACGAGCCAGCCGCCCATCGATACCTTCGCCATCAAACTGCTGACCTGGTTCGACCAGCATGGCCGCCATGACCTGCCCTGGCAGCATCCGCGCACGCCGTACCGAGTGTGGCTGTCGGAGATCATGCTGCAGCAGACCCAGGTGCGCGTGGTCATCCCGTACTTCGCGCGTTTCCTGCAGGCGTTCCCGACGTTGCCGGATCTGGCTGCCGCAAGCTCGGATGCGGTGATGGCGCAATGGGCCGGCCTGGGTTACTACGCCCGCGCCCGCAACTTGCATGCCGCGGCCAAGCGCTGCGTGGAGCTGCACGACGGCGACCTGCCGCGCGACTTCGAGGCCTTGCATGCGCTGCCTGGCATCGGCCGCAGCACCGCCGGCGCGATCCTCAGCCAGGCCTGGAACGCGCGCTTCGCCATCATGGACGGCAACGTCAAGCGCGTGCTCGCGCGCGTGCACGGCATCGCCGGCTGGCCCGGCCTGCCGGCCATCGAAAAGCAACTGTGGGCACTGGCGATCGATCACGTCCAGCACGTCCCCGCAGGCCGCCTGGCCGATTACACCCAGGCGCAGATGGATTTCGGCGCCACCCTGTGCACGCGCGCCAATCCAGCCTGCCTGCTGTGCCCGATCTCGACGGACTGCGTCGCCTTCCGCGAGGGCCTCACCGAGGCACTGCCCACACCCAAGCCCGGCAAGCCGCTGCCAGAACGCAGCGCGGTGATGCTGATGGCCTTCGACGCGCAGGGCCGGGTGCTGCTGCAACGCCGGCCGCCGGTGGGCATCTGGTCGGGCCTGTGGTCGCTGCCGCAGGCCGATGACACCGCCGCCGCGCGCGTCTGGTTCGATGCGCATCTGTCCGGCGATTTCGACGCCGCCGACGAACTACCCGACACGCCGCACACCTTCACCCATTACCGTCTACACATGCAGCCGCTGCGCTGGCGGCGCCTGTCCTCGCGCGACGCGGTGGGCGACAATGCCGACCTGCGCTGGGTCGCACCCGGCGAACTTTCGACGCTGGGCCTGCCCGCGCCCATCCGCAAACTCCTGGATGCCTGACATGCCCCGTACCGTGTTCTGCCAGTACGAAAACAAAGACACCGAAGGCCTGGACTACGTCCCCTACCCCGGCGAGTTGGGCAAGCAGGTGTTCGAGCACATCGGCAAGGCCGGCTGGGCGGCATGGCTGGCCCACCAGACCATGCTCATCAACGAGAACCGCCTGTCGCCGCGCAACCCGAAGGACCGCGCGTTCCTGGAAGACGAGTTGCGCAAGTTCCTGTTCGGCGGCCAGACCGACAAGCCCGCTGGCTACGTTGCCCCCGAAAGCGACGCCTAAGGGTCAATCGCTGGCAGGGGCCGCGTCACGCTGTGCGGTGCGCGCCTGGCGCAGGGCTTTTTCCGATGCGCGGATCGCCTTGGTGTCCAGCGCGCGGATCGTCTGGATGCGGCAGGCGATGTTGAAGCCGGCCGGTCGATTGAGCACCTGCACCCGATCCATCCCGGCCGACACCTGACCCAGCAGGTTGGTGATCAGAATGGTCGAGGCCGCGTTCAAATCCCTGCAGCCACCGCCCCCGAACTCCAGCAGATACGCCTCGTTCGGCTTGGTCCACACCGCCAGCGCCTCGTCGCCCAGCGCGGTCCAGCCGGTGAGTTGGCGGGTCGTGTAGCGGAAATCGCGCTGCGGCTCGCCCGCGTGTTCGCGATACAGCGCAAGACGCTGCGCATCGCTGAGCCCGGTGCCGGTCGCACACCCCCCCAGCGACAAGAGCGCCAACGCGCCGGCCAGGACCGAGAGGAAACACAGACGCTGCATGACGATGCTCCGTTGACGTCCACAGGTGTCGGAGATCAGACGCCCGCACACCGCAATGCGCCGTGAGGGCGCCTCTCAGGGGCTCGCCGGCGGCGGCGCACCGGCCTGTCGCTCGGCCGCCCTGGCTTCGCGCAACTGCTTCTGCGCCCGGCGCAATGCCTTGACGTCCAGCGGCCGGATCGTATCGATGCGGCATGGCATGCGGAAGCTATTGCGCAGCCCGCCCAGCACCAGCACGTCGTCGAACTTCGCGTAGACCCGGCTGCCCTGATTGGTCACGGTGATCGCAGGCGCGGTGTCCAGGTCCATGCAACGGCCCGGCAGCTCCAGCAGATAGGCCTCGCTGGGCCTGGTCCACACCGCCAACGCGGTATCGCCCAGCGGCGTCCAGCCATTGAGCTGACCCAGGAAGGTGAAGCTCTTCACCGGCTCGCCCGCATGCGCGCGATACAGCGCCAGCTCCTGTTCGTCGGTCAGTCCGGTCGTGGCGCAACCCACGCCGAGTATGGCCAGCAGGGCGGCGGCCATTGATCTGGCGAGGTATCCGGCAAAGGTAGACGTAATTGTCATCTTCACCGTACTGGCAGCTCCTCTCATCCCGCCTCGGATAATTTCAGAGCACCAGGGCGTGCGCGCGCCTGCGCGGCTCGCAGGGCCTGCACGTCCAAGGGCTGAATCGTCTCGATCCTGCATCGCTTAGCATCCTTCTCACCCGGCCGCCTCACAAGGACATGATTAAAGCCGGCATAGACCCTGTCGTGCTCGCGGCTCAGGGACAGCCGCGGCGACCACTCAAGATCCAAGCAGCCCTCGGCGACACCGAGCAAATACGCAGTGTCCGGCTTTGTCCAAACGGCAACTGCCGAGTCACCTACAGTCTCCCATTGGGAAATTCCGCCAAAGGGGCTGAAAGCCTTGATGGGTTCGCCAGCGTGCGACTGGAAGAGTTCCACATCTTGCGCCGCGCTCAGCCGTGAAGTCCCTAGCGAGGCGCAACCAGACAGCAGAGCCGCAAAAGCAAATAAAGAACCTCTAAGCGAGGCGCGAAACCTGGACATGGCAACTCCCTTTGATGTATGGCAATCCGCCTGGAGGATCATGCGCCCATGATGTGCCGCCGTCCGCTGTCCGAATCTGGACGTTCAGGAAACCGATGGCTTGCCGGATCGGAAATCCATCCGTATCATGCGCGCCTCGCTTCGGCTCGGCCGTAAGTGCGGCACCGGCCGGGTAGCTCAGTTGGTAGAGCAAGGGATTGAAAATCCCTGTGTCGGGGGTTCGATTCCCTCCCCGGCCACCACTTCAGGTGGCGAAAGTTGTAGCGATTCAAATACTTAGGCCATCCTCCGGGGTGGCCTTTGTCGTTGTACGGACGTCGGCACGGAAACTCGCGCCTGGATCTGTTGCAGCGGCGGGATCGGCTAGGCATTCTGGTTCCCCGAACTTTGTGGGCTATGCCATGACTTGGGCGGAGAAGGTCTACACCGCTGAGGAGAGCCAGCTTTTCATTGATGAGTCGAGCGGCTTGCTTGATCAGGTGGCGAAGAATCTGTTGGTGCTGGCCAGGGCAGGACAGTTGGACAGCAGCAACGGCTTCACCATTTGGTCGAAAATGGGCCGCCGTGGAGAGCCGCACTCGGTTCTTTTTGACGCTACCGCGGTACGGGCCTTTCCGGCTTTGGTAGCGGCCATCGGCGCGCGCCCAGTTCCCGAACGCACCGTCAAAATTGAACCCGGTGAGTACAGCGTTCTGGCATCTAGCAGATAAGCGCGTCCTCAGAGGTGATGGCCTGCACACGGGTCGCCCTCTGATAGGTACTTCTTCCACCAGTCTTTCCGCCCGCTGCCCTTGCGCCTGGCCCACTCCCTCGACTCAGCCTCGCGCCGCTCCTCCGGCGTTCGTGTGTCGCGCAGCGTCAGGTGGTCGAACGGATCCTTGTTGGCCTCGCGGGGCCCTGTCTTTCGATCGTCTTTGGTCTCCATGGGTCGAGCTTGCGAGGCGCCCGGCGCACAGGCTGAGACCACAGTCAGACGATTCCTACAGCTCCTCGCAGCGTCCCCCGTGGGCGCATGCCGGCATGGATGGCAATCTGACCCCAGACCACGAAAGGAGCAGACATGGACGTCGCGCGCGAGCTGTTGAAGGCCACCCTAACCGGGATCAAGAACGGGACAGCCCGGCCAGACCCGACTCAGTGGACGATCCTAGAGGAGGCCGGAATGGTCAAGGGAGGGCTGCTGACGCCGTTGGGGCAAGCCCTGATCCGATAAGTCGCACGTCTACACGTTGCCCCGGCGGACCCTTCCTCGAACGGCCGCCGGCCTTCTCGCGCTTTTAGGCACTGTTTGGCTAGAAGAGCGGCATGGAGAAGATATTGGCAGCCTTGAATGCACCAAGAACGAAGCCCGTGCCGCCGCCCACCCACGCGACGACTGCCAGGAAGTGGAAAGCCCAAGCAGCGAACCGGCTAGCCCGTGTTTCATCGTGTTGATAGAAGATCTGGCTGACGTACGTTAAGGCGCTGCATAGCACGCATAAGGCGACTCCTGCCGCGAAGCTCTGGAGAACTGGAGCAAATGCAGTTGTGGCCTGTGCCTTTCCGGTTGAAACGAAGTGGCCAAGGAGGGCCAGCAGCGCCACGCTAGCGCCTCCATTGACAACTAGGAGATCCTTCCTCGCAATTCCGCCAGCTTGAATTACAGTGCGGAATGCTTCGAGATCGGACGCGGCATTTAGAGCCTGTGCTTGAAGCGCAGCCGCGCGATCGGAGTTGTAGGCAGCCAAGTGGAGTTCGGAAATTGCTTTCTTTCGCTCCAACTCCGTAGCGGGGTCCCGCTGTGGCTCTAGGCTGTCCAGCAAAAGATCAACGTACTGAATCAGCCCTTCGGGGCTCAGCGCCTGCCCTTGGTCGATCACCTTCTGGACTTCCTCTTTCAGCTCCTGAAGGGCCTCTCTACCTTCCACGGTGTGACTCCTTTGCGCCACTTTGGCTGTCGATCAATTAGCACAAATCTTAAATAGCCCCCTGGACCGGCGCGAGTCCCCCTTTGCTCGGCCCTCTGTGAAGGACGATTTTTGTCATGACAAAGAAGGGTAGGCCGCAAGCTCGAGGCGCAGGATAGGCACGTGCCGGCCTAAGTGTTTCCCCTACGGCTGAGCTGGCGTCTCGCCAACCGGGCAGAGCGCGGGCACATCACCATGGATCGTTGGTGCATAGGACCAGGCGTTCGCTGAAATGGATGCGCATGGCAGAATCACGTCTTGGGGTTGGGGGTACGAATGGACTGGGTCTACGGAATCTTTCAATGCGCTCCGCTTAGCAGATCGTGTTTGCTGAATTGGGACGCGATGGCTGCACTTGGAGGCTGGGCTGCGGCCTGTGCCACCGTGGTCGCTGTAGTGCTCCCATATCGCCGAGAGGTGCGGCGGACTAAATTTCGATCCCATGTAGCGCTGCGCTCTCTTCGAGGGAATCTTGAGAACTTGAGAATGAGATTGGATGCGGCTGTGGCGCTCCATGAAATCCTCGATAATCGCGCCCACGAGATTGGATCGCAGGACATGGAATTTCTGCTTACGCTTCAGATTGAGGTGCCTAAGATCGAAGCACCCATGCTGGGACTGGAACCCGAATCGGAAGTGGTTCTTAACGCCATGGCTGAGTTGAATGCAAGCCTCTCTCAGTGGAATCAGGTGATCTCGCTGCTCAAGCTTGCGCGCGAAGAGAGACCCAGGGTGCCAAAGACACATCTTGAGCAAAGCATTCATCAGGCTGCCCAAAGTTTCGCCGGCCTCAACGGCAACCTCCACTACTACATTGACCAAACGTTGGCGGCGATAGATGCGGTTCTAGGCAATGCGCGCCGCGACAACGTGAAACGCTGACAAGCCACTTTGGAGGCGAGTCTTCATGCTGCGTTCTCCCATCCAACCATCGCAGCCAGATCGAGCTCATCGACCTTATCGCGGAGCTGTTGACGGAGATAATGATCAAGCTGACAAAGGAATGTTGAGCATGAGCGATCTATCGCTGCTGCCAGTCACGCAGGTCGCGCACCGCGTAGGCCTGTCACGCGCCACGATCTATCGCCAGGTCGCGGCGAAGACCTTCCCCGCGCCGATCAAGGTCGGCGATCGCAGCTTGTGGGTTTCGCGCGAGATCGATGCCTGGATCGAACGGGCAATCAGCGAATTCCGAAAGGCCGTAAAGCTGGGCTCAATGGGCACAACTGCGGGCGCCAACGACATTATAGAGCAGCTGCAAACCGAGGGACTGTGGCTCTTCGATATGGGCTACCCAGAAGCCGGCAAGGTGATGCTGGACGCCCTGGACGAAATCGAGCGGCTGCGCAACGAGGTTGCGGCGCTGAAGAGACGACGGTGAGGGTGGGCCTACAGAAGCCCCGCCGGAGCGGGGCCCTGGTCGCCTCTCGCCCCCATGAGCGACACCCGGTGTCGAAATTTGGCTCAGCGACTGCCGGCGTTGTTGCGGACACCATCCGGCTGGTCCGGCACGGCTTGCGGGCCGCGCGTCCGTGGCTAGTGCACCAGGTGCAGCCGACCCCCGATCTTTCGTTCCTGGCGCTCGCCTGGCCCAATCCAGACATCCCGCGCCTTCATCGCCTTGAAGGCGCCGTAGATCAACAGGTCGTCGGTGGCATCGAAGCCTGGCTGCGGGCCGAGGTAGGCCAGGACCAGCTGCCGCCGGATCTCCTCCTCGGTGTCGCTGTCGGAGAAGAACATGCCCGGGGCCATGCGGTGTGCGTCGAGCAGCAGCTGACGCCGGTACCGCTCATCCAGCGCCTGCGCTGCCGTGGATTCTTCGACCTTGCTCATGCTTGACTCCATGTAGCTTGAGGTTGGGCGGCCTGCGGGGCCTGGATGCGCCCGCCGCGATCAAGGCCAATGTTTTCTTCGTGCCAGGGCCGGTCACTGGACCATGGCCCATTGCCGAGCCCGCCAGCACGAGCCAGAGCGCCCAATGCGTTCAAGCTGCTCAACGTGCCCAATTGCGCATTCACAGTTGGCTCCGTGCCGGTGAATTTGATGCGGCCGCGCGCCACGGTCACTGCGTTGTAGGCAGCGTCGATCGCGCTGAAGGCCTGGGCCAGGGCCCGCCTCGCTTGCTCCGCCACCTCGATGCACTGGATGAGATTGCGCTGCAGGTCGGGCAGCTCGGCGGTGGCCTCGGTGATCAATGCGGCCTGCTTGAGCTCGGCCAGCTTCCTGCTCTTCGCCCTCAGCTGGTCTCGCTCGATCACCAGCCGATCGCACTCGGCCTTCATCTCGGCGACCTGCTCGGGCGTGCCCTTGAGGAGCAGTTCGCGGTAGAGCGTGCCGTTGTCACCCTTGCCGGTGGAATTGATCAGGCCGAAGCGCTCATCCAGGCGCGCGAGTTCGCTGTTCACCAGCGGCAGCAGGTCGGCAATCTCACTGGAACTGAGCGGCACGCTCTGGCCGAACACCTGGCTTAGGGTTGATTGGATGCTCATTGTTGATCTTCCGCGAATATTCCCGCCGAAATGACCGCGCTACCCACAATCATTTCCCCGTACCCAACTGGGACACATCCGCCCTGGGCCTGGGTGTTCACCACCCCACCGAAGGAATAGCTCGGCTGGTTGGACGACTCCTCGCGCGTGCCGAGCCCCTTGGGCGTGCCGGCGATGATCTGGGAGACGCCGCCGAGAGTGATGGCCAGACCCACGCTCGCGGCAGCGCCCCAAGCAGTAGCGCTGCCAAGGGCGCCGAAGGCAGCACCGTTGGACGCGATGCCGGCGACCACGATGATGGCCACACCGATGACGACCTGTAGCCAGCCACTGTTCTTGGCGCCGCGCAGCACGGGCACCAAGCGGATGACCTCCTTCGAGCAGGGGTCATGCAGCTGGTCCAGGCCGATGTTGCGCTTGCCGGTGAAGATGGCGAAATGCAGGCCCCGGTCCTTGGCCTCGATCATGTAGCGCTTGAAGCCGGGGATCATGGCGCTCAGGGCCCTGATCGCGCCGGCGGCACTGTCGACGACGAATTGGTGGCGCCGGCCGAACTGGCGCGCCAAGGAACCGCTCAGCAGGATGGTGGTCGGGGTTTCGTTGCTCATGCCGGGCGCTCCTCTCGGTGACCAGTTGAACCGGACTGCAGGCCGGCGCACATCTCCGCGTAGGCGCTATCGCTCACCTGCCTGTGCTGGCGGTACTGGTCGGCGAACGCCTGATCCTTGGGCTGCGCATCGGCGCCGCTGCGGTGGCCGGCTGCGGCGTTGGCCGTGAGCTGGTTGATGATGCTTTCGACCTCGGTCGGCGCCAGGTGCTGGGCGTCCTTGAACTGCTCGACCAGGCGCGCACGGAATCCGGCACTGTCGAAGACCTGGGCCGGCGGCCGCGCGGAGTCCAGGCGCAGCTGGGGGCCGCCACGGGCCTTGTCCACGAGTGCCAGGTGGTTGCCCATGATGTTGGTCATGATCGCGTCGTAGGCCTCACCCTCAGGCGTCTGGCCATCGCCGAAGACGATCTCGGCGGTGTATCCCGCCGACAGCTCGCGCTTGCCGGCCTGCCATGCTGCGATCGCTGCGGAGTCCATCAAGACCAGCGGCACCCTAACGAACTCGCCGTCCCGGGCGATCTGATCGCCGATCTGGCCTGCGGCCACCTTCTTCCAGGTGGTTGCATCCACTTTCTCGGTCGGGTGGTCGACGGTGACAGGCCGGTGGGCGAAGCTGCGCATCGTGGCGTCGCTGAACACCTCCTCCGGCGGCCGGTAGAGCCGGACGGTGGGCAGGTCGGGGCGTCCCACCTCATCCCCCTTGTAGACCTGAACGCCAGTCCGTGCGATTCGCGCATCCGCGACCAGGTAGCCGTCGGCGGTGAGGCGGGCGCCACTCACGGTGGCCCGATCATTGAACATGGTCATGCGCCGGTCTCCTGCTGCCGGGTGCGGTAATCCAGGCTGTCCACGAATGCGCCGTAGCCGTTGTCCGCTGCCGGCTGACGGAATGCGGCGCGGTCCGCCAAGGCGCGCGCCACCGGATCCGGATGATCCTGGGGCGATCGGCGCTCAGATATGGACGCTGCCGGCGGCGCCTTCGCCTCGTCCAGCTGCCGCTGCAGATCGGCGACCTGTTGGGCGTTGCTGTCGGCCAGGCGTGCGGCCGCGGCCTTGGCGGCGCTCAGCTCGCTCTTGGCGATGGTCAGCGCCTCAGTGGCTGAGTCCCTGGCGGTGATCAGCTCCGCCAGCTGCGCCTGCAGCTTCTCGATGGCCAGCTTGCCGGCTTCATTGGTCTCGACCTGCAGGCCGTCCACCAGGACGGTCACGGGGTCGGTCGGGGGCTTCCTGGTGAACACGTTGCTGCACTCCTCGTTGTGCCGCTGGGCGCGGCGGTGGTGCTGGTGATCCGGGCCAGCGTTATCGAACGGGCCTCGCGAGCACCAGCCTGTCGGTGCCCTCTCGCTCAGCCCACACGTCTGTTAGGCGCCAGAACTCCTGCTCAGCCGCTGGGTCGACACGGCCAACTGCTTCGATGAAGTCGACCATCCAGGCCGCGTTCTCCTGCGGAGTGCGGTGGACCACTGTGTGGCCATCTGCCCGGAGCGTTTCGTTCCAGGCGTCAGAGGCTTCGTGCATCGACATGCCGTCAGTGATCGTTGCCTGCTTGAGGAAGGCGCCAACCTCCGTGAAGGACTCGACCAGGTGCCCGTGCGAGATCAGGAGGGCGTAGAAGGCCGCTCCGACCGCTCGATCGCCTTCGGTCAGCTTTGGGAGGGCCTTGGGGCGCATCTCAAGCGCCTCCAGGCGGCGGCGTGAGTTAGTACGCATGGGCGGGCGCTCCCCGGGGCACGAGCAGAATCAGGTGGTCAGCACCGAGCAGCAAGCCGGCGCGGCGATGAAAATGGTCGTCGCCCTCGCCGGGCAAGCGTTCGACCTGCACTTCGTCTACGTGGATCAGGCCGGCATGCGGCTGAGCGGCCACCAGCACGACCACCGGCCCCACCGCCTGGACCCGCTCGGCCTCTACCGCGCGAATCCGACGCTTCAGGTCACTGCGCATTGCCGGCCTCCAGCGCCCTCAGGCGCGCATCGAAGTCAGCCAGCTCATGCGCACGTGCGAAGGTCTCCACGGTGCGCGACAGGCGCTCTGCTTCGCCAGAGGTGATGTCACCTTGGGCGGCGGCCCGCAGGATCGCCCTGAGCGTGTCCGGCACGTCCGCTGCGGTCTTTGGCACCGGCAGGTCGATTGCGAGCGCGCGCTCGCGTGAGGGAGGCGCGATTCGCTCGATGCAGAGCCGCAGCGCGGTGCTATCTCCGGCAAGCGCCAGGTCGACGGCTTTCTGCATCAACTGCTTCGAGCCCTTGTCCAGCAGGCCCAGCGCGGCCACGGTGGCCTTGTTGCGCGCCCCGCGGCGTTTGCCTGGGTTGCCGGGGCCGAAGCGTCCACGGCTGTCGCGTGGTGCCGTATTGGCTCCGCTAATTCGGGTGTCGGTGTCCGTCATGGACCCCATTGAACCGTTCGAAAACCGCAGGCACTTACTTTTGCGGTTTTCGGACCTTCTTCGGCTTGATCACCCCGGCGCGTTGCAGCACCGGCCGAACTACGTCATCCGACATACGCATCCGGGTGGCCACTATGCCGGTGATCTCGCGGAGCCGGATTCCGTCGTCGCGAAGCTTCCTCCCCAGCTTGACCACCTCGGCCTTGTCGTCGGAGTCTTCCCTGCGCCTGGTGGAGCGCGCCCGGACGATCATCTCGCCCTGCTCTAGGGTGTAGGCCCTGGCGGCTTCTCCAAGAATCCGCTCGGCGGCTTCCAGATGTAGGCGACCGATCTCCTGCAGGAAGGTCCGGTGTTGACCGTACACGCAGGAAAGGTCGTCCAGAGCCTCCAGAGAGCGCTGCAGGGCACGCCGGCACCGCTCCAAGCGGATATCCCCCAGCCGCCAGTGTTGCGCCACCTCGTTGAAGCTGCGCCAGTAAGCAGCCGACAGCTTTTCACCGGTATCGGGTGTGGCCACGCGCATCCATCGCGCTTCATCATCGGGATCCGCCAAGTTGAAGGACAGAGGGTGTGCTGGATTGACCATTGCTAGCTCCCTTGTTGCTTCCCGCGCGCGTGCGCGATGGCTGCGGAAATCCGCGTGTGCGCCTGCGATGCGTCGAGAAACCCGCTCATGGTCAAGCCGCCAGGATCCGCACTTCGTCGTCGGCCCACTGCAGGACCTTCGACTTCTTCCACTTCTTCTCGTTTCCGATCACCAGCGGCGCCGGGAAGCTGCCCCGGACAGCCACGCGCTCGAGGAAGCCGCGGCGGTTCGGTGCGCCGCCTTTGGTGGTCAGGCCCAGCAGCACCGCGCAGGCGTCCGCCGAGAGGTAGCAGTCGCCCGTGGCCAGGGCGGTGATCAGGTCGATGACTTCGGTCTTGTCCATCAGTGTTCTCCGTGGCGGTCACGCGTGGATGACGCGTGGTTGCACGCGTCGAACGGTTTGGGTGACGGTCCGCAAAGGGTCGCATTTGAAATCCGACCCTTTCGGCAAGGCTTGCAGGAAGGCTTCCCCTGAGGCTTCGGCTCGGTTGGGAAGGGGCTTCCACTCGAGAGGATTCGCGATCTTTCGCGGGCTGCGCAGGAGACGTAACGCGTGATGTAACGGCCGTGGTCACGCGCGAACTCCGTGCCCAATGGGTGGCCCGCGCACCCCACGCGGTCGCAGTGCGTTCGCATGCTGGCAGCAGCGCCTTCCCTGCTACGGGCAGCGTTTTCCGTGCTAGTAGCACTGCTGGCAGCATCGCCGAGCCCTCGACGATCGATCGCCGAATGACCTGCAGGCTTGAGCTCCCCGACCTGGGGGATCTCAGATTCACGCTGATCGGAGTGATTTGCTGGATATCCGAGAGCGGTTTTCAGATGTTGATCCTCGACAGATGGGTCCACGTTAATGGATCAATTTCCTAAAGCAGGTTCTTAAAGCAAGTTCGGGTGACATCGGCGTCACTGGTTTGGTGACCTTGGTGTCACCGGTTGGTGTCGTGGAGGTCACTAGGTGGTGACATTCTGTGCACGGGTGCAAATCGCGCACCGGTGACATTGGAGTCACCAGTCATCGTCAAATTCGTGGCTCTAACTGGTGACATTGGCGACACCGGTTTGCGAACGATGAACGATCAACTGGTAGGTGTTCGACCTGCCTGTGACCCTGTCGACTGTCAGGTATCCGGCATCTTCCAAGCGCTGGACGCTGCGGATGGCTGATCGCTTCTGGATCCTCGCCCGATCACAGATCCGCTTCATCCCTGGCCACGCCTCGCCATCGGCGTCGACGTGGCTCAGGATCACGCTGAGCACCGCGCAGTCCCCCTTACTCAACCGGACATCGCTCAGCGCCTCCTCGATCATCTTGTAGCGGCTGAGCAGGTTGTAGGGCTCATTGGGCATTTCCCGTGCCTTCTTGGATCAGCGCCTGGCGGTACCGCAGGACGTGCTGCCTGGCCCCCTCCAACTCGATCGCCAGGCGCTCGGCCCTCTCCGGCGTCGGAGTGCGATGGAGTTCGAGCATCTGCGCCTGCGTTCTCTCGGCCAGGTCGGGCAGCTGGCGATGCAGCGCCCAGCTCGGCTCGGCTTGCACGAGCAGTGGGCGGCCATTGGGTAGGTTCATGGTGCCTCCTTGAGTAGGCCAACCACGCGCATGGCGCGCAGGTGCCTGTAGGCGTTGCAGCGGCTCATTCCGAACTGACGGATGAGGTCGTGCGCGGTTGGCGGTGTGCGCCGGCTGATCGCCCACGCGGCGATGCGATAGGCGGGCTCGCGGGTGCTGAATGGATCGGGCGCCGGCAGGCTGTCGGTGTAGGAGTCTCGGCGTTTCATGCAGCCTCCCTTACCGCCATCGCGGCGTGTAGTCCGGCCGTGCGCCGGGTAAACGGGTTGGGGATGTCGTCAAGAAACTGCTCGTCGTCCTCTGGCTGATAGCCCGGGCTCCTGTTGGCAGCTTGGGCGGGCGCGCCTGGACGGGGCCGATCCCCGCCGGGCTGGCACCTCGGCCGCGGGCGGAACTGCAGGATGGTCGCGCTCATGCCAGCACCTTCCTGCCGAGATCGGCCTCGATCGCTTCGAAGATCTCCGAGGCGATCGCGTCGGCGATGTCTGGCGCCTGGTCGCAGAGCGCCTGCCAGGACTCAGGCTCCAGCCAGTCGCGGAATTGCGCGACCACCGGGCTGGCGTTCGGGAATCGTGGTGCTGCACGTGTTGCGCCGGCGGCGGCGCGCGGTATGCTGGTCATGGTCTCGTTCCTCGCAATGGTTCGGTGACTCAGCGGCTCGTTCCGGTTGCCCCCGGTGCGGGCCGTTTCTATTTCTTGGGCGTAATGCATGGCCGGGCCCTATCACGCAGCGACGGCGGCGGTGATTTCCTTCTCCTTGCGCTCAATGAACTCCTGTAGGGCTCGGACCGACACCATGCGGCGGCGACCGATCTTGAACGTCACAAGTTCGCCGCGGCTGATTGCGGCATAGAAGGCATTGCGATTGAGGCCAGTCACGCTCAGTGCCTGGTCAACGGTGTAGCTCATCTTCAATGGTTCATTCTGCTGTGCCATAGTGTGTTCTCGTTTAGTTGGATGTGTTTAGTGCGCACTAAACGCACTGAACGTATGAAACACGGGGAGTTGGGCTATGTCAAGCGGAAATGCGAAAGGCAAGGGGAAAGGCGGCCGACCGCCTCGTGCGCCAGGTGAAAAGCTTCAGCGCACCAATCTGACCCTGCGCCCGTCCCTGCTGAGGGGTCTGGAACTGCTTGCGAAAGCCCAGCACAGGTCACTGAGCCAGGCTGTCGAATGGGCAGTTCAGGTAGGCCTAAATTCCTATAAGGTCAATGAAGACTCGACCATGGGCGACGTTCTTCTGGCTGTGGAAGCGGAATCGGCAGAGCTCGCCAAATTTATGGCGATTTACCGAATGGCTTCCACGCTTCTGGACTTTGAAGATGCTGTGGCCTGTGAGGCGATACAGCTCAGCTCTGACAAGTCCGAGTTGTATCGGTCAGCGCCGCCGCAAGTGAGTCTGACGGATAGCTTCCAGGACGATCGCAACGAAATCGACCGGCTGTATGAAAGGGTTCTGTCGCCCCATTGGGAGAGCATCAGGGAGATGGCGAACGAATACTCTTCGAAAGGAAAGCGCTTAGAAGGTGTCTCATTCGTCCACGCACTGGGGCTGTATCCAGAATGGCGCGGAGAGTCGATGTGGGACGTGTACACCCACTTAGACCAGCAGCAACCCGCCGGCGAAGTTTTCGCAGAATCCGTGATAAAGCGACCTGCTAAAAAGGGTCAGCCTGCCATTAAATGAAGCTCACTTGCGCCAGCCTATCGCGCGCAGCAGCGTCGACCAGGTGCCCGTAGTTCTTCTCGATCATGGCCACTGAAGTGCCGACCAAGCGCGCCACGGTGAGCAGGTCCATGCCGCTGACGATGGCGTCCGTGATCCAGCAGTGGCGCAGCGTGTAAAGCACCGTCTGCGGCGGCAGGCCGGCCGCCTCAACCGCGGCTTTCATAGGTTCGTGCCAGCGGCGTGAGGTCCAGGCGCTGCCCTCGTCGTCGGTGAACAGGTGGGCCAGCGGCAGTTTGCCCTTGGCCAGTCGATCAAGCAGCTCGCGGGCCGGCGCCGACAGCGGGATCGTGCGCGGGTGCTCCTTGGTCTTGAACGTGACCGAGCCGCTGCGGTGGTCGTAGTCCTTCCGCAGAGCGACAGCAGGATCACCAGGCCGGCAACCAGTCAGCGCCACGCACTCGATCAGGTCTCGCAGAGAGCCCGTGGCGGCGTCCCTGAGTGCCCTGCGCTGCTCTCGGGTCAGGTAGAGGTCGCGGCGAGTCTCTGCGGCCTTGGATACGCCCACTGCCTGCCACTCGATGGCTCGCTCCGCGGCGATATGCCGCTTGCGCACTGCCAGGTTCAGCGCAGCCTTCAACGAGGCCAACGTGCGCCGAATGGTGGCCGGCTTCATCGGGGCCGTCTTGCGGCCACCCTTGACCGCCTCGGGCACGAACGTCCCGGTCTCCAGGCGTTGCATCCACTCCTGCAGATGCTTCTCGCGCAGCTTGTCGAGCTTCATGGCGCCCATCGGATCCGCGTATACCGTGCGCCGCATGCTCTGGCGGGCCGCGTCTGCCGCCTCTGGCCGCTTGGATAGCTCCAGGCTGCTGACGTACTCCGCACAGGCCTGGGCGACGGTATGGATCTCGGTGGCCCCCATGCCGGCCTGTACCCGCTTCATCCAGCGACGAGCCTCTCGTCGTGCGGCCTCGTAGTCGTTCTGCGCGGTCATCACGCCCAGGGCCTGGTATCGCTGGCCTTCCTCGGTTCGGTAGCGGGCTATCCAGTTGCCGCCCATCTCCAGCCGCCGGAAGCCTACATACAGGCCGGTCTCCACCGGCGCGCCCCAGTAGGGCTCTCGGCGCGGCTCGAGCTTGTTGCGGACCGTCGCCTTGTCGATGTCGAAACGTGCCATGTGACCTGTCCCTGCGATTCCGTACGAACATCATACGGAAACACTGAGCGGAACAAGGCGACACCAAACCAAACGTAGATTCAGCAATAACAGAGACTTGAAAACACAGCGGGACGGATCCAAACACCAGATAACCCCCTGTGTCGGGGGTTCGATTCCCTCCCCGGCCACCACTTCAGGTGGCGATCTAAAGCGTAACGAAACAAGGCCTTGCAGCGATGCGAGGCCTTTTTCATTCAACCATGGGAATACCGTCGTTGTGATCCACGCACATCGCCATTCCCACGTCATGCCTTGGTCCCTGCTTCCAGTGCGTCGGCGAACTTGCGCGTCGGCCGCACCAGATCGCTGATGTCCGTCTTAGACCGGTCTTTGAAGATGTCCTGCGCCATGCGCCCGCGCGCCTGTCGAGCTGGTCGGTCGCCGCCCTGCCCTTAGGCGAGGCCACGGCTTCGCGCCTGCGGCGGGTTTAGGGATTCCCGCGGCGGATCACAAGTTCCATATGCTCCAGCCTGGCGACCTGACGGCCGACGGTCGGATAATCGCGCCCAACTGCCCGGCCAGGTCGACCACACCGATCGCCCCGCCTCCCACACCAACAGGTGGAACAGCGCCTGGTCCAGACGAACACCGACCCCGGCGATCAGGCGCTCGTCGGTGGCCCAGGCCAAGACCTGGAAACGCTCAATCGCGACGTGGAGCGCTTCGGCCTGGACGCGACCGTGTCTGGCTGGACGCGTCAGCGCCGCGCGAATTCATGCGATTGGATAACCGAGATTTCCTTCTGCTGTTGGAGGCCTGCGGAGCAATTGCCACCCCGACCTAACACCGTTAGAGTCCGTAACCTAACGCTGTTAGACGCCACGCCATGCGCAGCCCGCTCACGCAAGACCACATCATCCAGGCGGCATTCCGTCTGCTCGACGAGGCGGGCATGGAGGGTGTCAGTCTGCGCAAGCTGGCGTGCAACCTCGGGATCCGGGCGCCCTCGCTGTATTGGCACTTCAAGAGCAAGCAGGCGCTGATTGACGCGCTGGCCGATGCGCTGATCGCCGAGGTGGCGCGTGACATTCCACAAGGACAGGATTGGCGAAGCACCATGCACCAGATCGCAAACGAGTTCCGCACCGCGTTCAAGGCGCACCGCGATGGCGCGCGCGTCTTCGCGGGCACGTTCCTGGCGACCGAGAACATGCTGCGCGTCGGCGATGCGACCATCGCGGCGCTGCTGCAGGCCGGCGCGTCGGTGGCGTTCGCCGCGAGTTCGGCGCTGGATTCGATCTACTACGTCATGGGCTTTGTGATCGAGGAACAGTCGCACCACGACTATCCCGATGCGGCCGAAGGCGTCCAGCAGGCGTTCTTCGAACTGGCCAAGGCGCGTTTTCCGCACTTTTGGGAGGCGCGCGAGGTACTGGCCGAGCCGAAGTTCGACGAGCGCTTCAGCAATGGCATCGATCTCATCCTCGATGGGGTCGAGCAACAGATCCTGAAGCGCTCCGTCCCTTCCCATTAGATCGCCCCGGGACGCATCCCGGAACACCGCCGCTTTCAAAGCCATGCACGGGCCAACTGGCGCCCTGCACCAGCCAACACCTCACCCTTTCACTTTGGTTCCTCTATGCGTGCGCCACTTCTGCGTTGGTCCCTGTTGTTTGCCGCCCTGCCCCTGCTCGCCGCCTGCGGTGGCGGTGCCGAAGACAAGCCTGTGGAGGGATCTTCGGCGCTGGCCGTGGCGTTGACGCCTGTGCGGACCTATCCGCTGGCGCGCAGCGTGATCGTTTCCGGCCCGGTGTCGCCCTACGAGGAAATGCAGCTGGGCGTGGAGTTAAGCGGCCAGCGCATCACCCGCCTCAACGTCGATGTCGGTCAGACCGTGAAGCAGGGCCAGGTCCTGCTGGAACTCGACCACCGCACGCTGGACAGCGAGGTGGCCCAGGCCAACGCCGCCGCCCAGCAGGCCAAGGCCGCGCTGGACCTGGCGCAGGCCAAGCAGACGCGCGGCGAGAAGCTCGCGGCCACGCAGCTGATCAGTGTCAGCGACCTGGACGAACTACGCGCCTCCGCGACCCAGGCCAGGGCCCAGCTGGCCACCGCGCGCGCCTCGCTGGACGCGGCCAGGCTACAGCGCGACTTCGCCGAACTGCGCGCGCCCGCCGATGGGGTGATCTCCAAGCGCCTGATCCAGCCCGGCCAGGTCGTCTCGGCCGGTAGCGAATTGCTGCGCCTGATCCGCGACGGTCGTCTGGAATGGCGCGCCGAACTGCCCGAAGCGCAGCTCGCCGACGTGGCAGTCGGCAACCCGGTTGCCTTGACCTATGCCGGCCAGCAGATCGCCGGTCGCGTGCGCGCGGTGACGCCGGGCGTGGATGCGCAGACGCGCACCGGCACGGTGTATGCCGATCTGCCCACGCCTGGGCCGCTCAAGCCGGGCACCTTCGTCGAAGGCCGCATCCTGACCGGCGACGGCCAGGCCCTGATGGTGCCCAGCGCGGCCATCGTCCAGCGCGACGGCCACAGCTATGTGTTCACGCTGAAGGACAAGGACAGCGTGACCCGACGGCGCGTTCGCACCGGGCAGACCGTGCAGGGCCGCACCGAGATCGTCGAAGGCCTCAAGGCCGGCGAACGGGTCGTGTCCGAAGGCGCTGGCTTCCTCGGCGATGGCGATCGCGTGCGCGTGGTCGACGCCGGCAAGGGAGCGAACGCCCCATGAATTTCTCCGCCTGGGCCATCCGCCGACCACTGCCGGCGCTGATGCTGTTCTTCGTGCTGTGCGTGGCCGGCTTATGGGGCTTCCACCAGTTGCCGGTGGCGCGCTTCCCGGACATCGCCTTCCCGATGACCACCGTGACGGTGACCCAGCCGGGCGCCTCGCCCAGCCAACTTGAGGCCGAGGTCACGCGCAAGGTCGAGGACTCGGTCGCTACGATCAGCAACGTCAAGCGCGTGATCTCCACGGTCAGCGAAGGCGTCAGCACCACCAGCATCGAGTTCCAGTTGAATGTCGACCTGGGCACTGCGCTGGACGACACCCGCGATGCGGTTACCCGCATCCGCACCGACCTGCCGCAGGACATCCAGGAGCCGGTGATCTCCAAGGTCGACATCGGCGGGTCGCTGATGACCTATGCCCTGGTCGCGCCGAAGATGAGCCGCGACGAGGCCAGCTGGTTTGTCGACCGCGAGATCATGCGCGCGATGTACGGCGTGCCCGGTGTGGCTCGGGTCACCCGCGTGGGCGGCGTCGAGCGCCAGGTGCGCGTGGACCTCGACCCGAACGCCCTGCTCGCTTTCGGCGTCACCGCCGGCGATGTGTCGCAGCAGTTGGCCAGGATCCAGGTCGAACGCGCTGGCGGCAAGGCCGAGCTGGACGGCGCACAGCAGACCATCCGGACATTGGGCACGGTCGCCAACGCGCAGGCGTTGCGCGATTACTCGATCAGCCTGCCGGACGGGCGCTCGGTGCGCCTGTCGGCACTGGCCACCGTCACCGACGCATCGGCCGATCCAAGCGAGGCCGCCCTGCTGGATGGCAAGGACGTGGTGGCGTTCTCGATGTCGCGCACGCGCGGCTCCAGCGAAGTTGAGGTCGAGGCCGGCGTGCACAAGGCGCTGGACGCGCTCAAGGCCTCGCACCCTGGCGTGGACTTCCGCCTGGTCACCACCGCCATCGACGAGACCCACCGCTCCTACGACTCGTCGATGACCATGCTCTACGAAGGCGCGCTGCTGGCGCTGCTGGTGGTGTGGGCGTTCCTGCGCGACTGGCGGGCGACCTGGGTCTCGGCGCTGGCCTTGCCGCTGTCGATCATCCCGACCTTCGCGGTGATGTACTGGTTCGGCTTCACCCTCAACATGATCACCCTGCTGGCGCTGTCGGTGGTGGTGGGCATCCTGGTCGACGATGCGATCGTGGAGATCGAGAACATCGTGCGCCACCTGCGCATGGGCAAGCCACCGCTGGAGGCGGCGACCGAGGCGGCCGGGGAAATCGGCAACGCGGTGATCGCCACCTCGCTGACCCTGGCCGCGGTCTTCGTCCCCGTCGCCTTCATGCCCGGTATCGCCGGCAAGTTCTTCCGCGAGTTCGGCTGGACCGCGGCCACCGCGGTGCTGTTCTCGCTGCTGGTCGCGCGCCTGCTTACCCCGATGATGGCGGCCTATCTGCTCAAGCCGCATGGCGAAGAAAAGGCCGAATCCAGGCTGATGACCTGGTACCTGGGCTGGGTGGACGCAGCGCTGCGCCACCGTGGCCGCACGCTGTGGATCGCGACCGGGTTGTTTGTCGCGTCGCTGGCGCTGGTGCCGCTGATCCCGGCGACCTTCATCCCGCAGTCCGACCTGGGCCGCAGCAACCTCAGCCTGGAACTGCCGCCGGGCACGCGGCTGGAAGACACCGTCGCCGTCTCCGAGCGCGCGCGTGCCCTGCTCAAGGACATGCCCGAACTCAAGCAGGTCTACACCGCGGTGGGCAGCGTGCTGGACCTGGGCGATCCGTCCACCACCGGCGTGGCCGACCCACGCAAGGCCACCCTGGTGCTGGACTGGGGCGCGGCCGACACGCGCAAGCGCGACCAGCGCGCGCTCGAGCGTGACGCGCGTGCGCGCTTGGCAAATCTGCCCGGCGTGCGCGTGAGCTATGTCAGCTCCGAACCGGGCAACCTGCTGCAGCTGGTGCTGTCCGGCGACGACCCGCAGCACCTGCAGGAGGCCTCGCTCGCGCTGGAGCGCGACCTGCGCGATATCCCCGGCCTGGGCAGCGTGACCTCGAGCGCATCGCTGCTGCGTCCCGAGATCCAGATCGTGCCCAATCCGGCGCGCGCGGCGGACCTGGGCGTATCCACCACCGACATCGCCGAGGCCACGCGCATCGCCACGGCCGGCGATTACGAGCAACGCCTGGCCAAGCTCAACCTGCCCGATCGCCAGGTGCCGATCCGCGTCGGCTTTTCCGAGGCGACGCTGTCCAATCCCGCGCTGATCGGCCAACTGCGCGTGCCTGGCCGCTACGGCCCGGTGCCGCTGGCGGCGGTCGCCGATATCGAGTTGGGCAGCGGCCCCTCGCAGATCTCGCGCTACCAGCGCCAGCGCAACGTCACCCTCACCGCCGAGCTCAACGGCCGGCCGCTGGGCGATGTCATGGACACCGTGCAGAAGCTGCCCAGCGTGCAGCACCTGCCGCCGGGCGTGAGCTTCCTCAACACCGGCGATGCCGAGGTGTTCGTGGAGCTGTTCGTTGGCTTCCTGCTGGCCATGGCCGCCGGCATCGTGTGCATCTACATGGTGCTGTTGCTGTTGTTCAACCACGCGCTGATGCCGATGACCATCCTGATCGCCGTGCCGCTGTGCGCGGGCGGGGCGTTCGGCGCGCTGCTGCTCACCCAGAACATGCTGTCCTTGCCGGCGCTGATCGGCCTGCTGATGCTGATCGGCATCGCCACCAAGAATTCGATCCTGCTGGTGGACTACGCGGTGATCGCCGAGGACGAGCATGGCCTGAGCCAACACGACGCCCTGATCGACGCCTGCCGCAAGCGCGCCCAGCCGATCATCATGACCACCCTGGCCATGGGCGCGGGCATGATGCCGATCGCGCTGGGCTTCGCCGGCGATTCCAGCTTCCGCGCGCCGATGGCCATTGCCGTGATCGGCGGCCTGGTAACCTCCACGCTGCTGAGCCTGATCGTGATCCCGGCGGCCTTCACCCTGATCGACGACATCGGCGAGTGGCTGTCGCGCAAGCTGCGGCGGCGGCCTTCACACCCGCACGCCAGCGCGGCCTCGCCTCGCGGGAACTGAGGGCTTGGCGGCAGGCAGGGGCGAGGCCTCAATGAGGATCCTCGCCCGCCGCCCTGCCACATGACGCAACCGCCATCTGCCGGTGACGGGCCTTTCGCGCGACTGCCGCTACCATTCGCCCTGGGATTCAAGCGCGGCGGGTTGACGATTGGAACGCAGGTTCGGGGACTTCGAGGTGACCACGTCCTATCTGGTGGACGCACCGAACCGCTGCATGCGAGGCGTGCTGATGGTGTACGGCCCGGACGGTGCCCTGCTGCGCACCGTGCCTGCCACCGGGCCGTCGATGTCCACCCGCGACATGGAAGAGCACATGCGCCGCCTGCTCGACACCATCGAGCGGATCGATCCAGACGGCACCTTGCACTACCGGTGATCGGCGCGCGGCTTCTCGTCGACCAGGCTGAGGCTGCCACGCTGCTTGGCGGCCAGGCCACGTGAGGCGCGGGCCCATTCGTTGCAGTAGTCGACCAGCGCATCGTTGTTGACGCGTCGGGTCCGCTGGTCGCAGAAGGCCTTCAGGTCGGCGGTGCGGACCGGCACCTGGACCACCTTCATGCCCTGCCGCTCCAGGCGCGCGCGCGCTCCGGGCGCGGCTTGCTTCCAGTCCTGGTAGTTGCGATGCCACTGGCGCTCGCGCAGCAGATCGCGGAAATCCTCGTAATCGTCTTCGTAAAACCAGGGCAACGCGATGACGTGCATGTCCTTGTCCATAAGCAGAATCCCTCCACCAAAGGTCGTGTCTGGGCAGGTTATGCGCGGACGATCGCGTTTCTGATGTAAAAAGCGTCACATTGACCCAGCTTGTGCAACGACACTGAGCGTTGGCGCCTGCCTGGCGCCGATGCCATCGATACTGCCGTTGGCGGCGGCCGCGGTGGCTTCGCAAAAAGCCGCGAGGGCAGACAAAGCGGCGTTGTATCCTCCCCAGCCACTGATACTCGAGGCTCACCTGATGTCCCGCCGCCTGACGCTTGTGCTGTGTTTGCTGACCTGCGCCGTCCTCCTGCTGGCCGGCTGTCACCGTGGGCTGGTCCGGCGGGTCTCGGAACCCGCCGCCAGCCTGCAGCAGGTGTCCGTGGGCGCCGACGGCCAGTGGCAAGTCCAGCTGCGCCTGCAGAACTACAGTTCCATCCCCATGCGCTATGACACGGTCGCATTGGCGGTCACCGCAGGCGGCGTGGAGGCCGGCACCTTGAAGGCCGCTCCCGGCTTTTCCATCGGCCCCGAGTCGGCCGACGTGGTGGAAGTGAGGCTCTCGCCCTCGGCCGAGGCCAGGATGGCGGTGGCCAATGCCCTGGCCGGCGGCACCGTGCTCGAATACGCGCTCAAGGGCAGCGTCCAGGCCACGCCGGAAGACGAAAAGCAGCGCGACTTCCAGATCGACATGCACAGCACCCTCAGCCCGGCGCCCGGGTTGCCCGGCGTCCTGCGCTGACACGCCGCGAGGAAGGGCGCGTCGCGACCGGCGCGCCGGTTCATCCGGCACGGTCAAACCCACATCCATACGCCATAGTATGCTTCCGGGTCGAAGCGGGCCGGAAAGCGGCCCGCACGTCCCAGAGAGCCTCCGTATGAGCCGCTACCGCGCCCCGCTGAAAGACCTTCGTTTTGCCCTCTACGACGTGCTGGACGTCGAGCCCCTGTTCGCCCGCCTGGGCTTTGCCGACGCCAACGCCGAGCTGGTCGACGCGGTGCTGGAGGAAGCCGGCCGCTTCACCACCACCGTGCTGGCCCCGCTCAACCGTGTCGGCGACGAAGAAGGCTGCACCCTGGATGCCGCCACCGGCGAGGTCACCACACCGACCGGCTTCAAGCAGGCCTACGCGCAGTTCGCCGAAGGCGGCTGGACCGGCCTGACCGCGGCCACCGAGTTCGGCGGCCAGGGCCTGCCGCATACCGTGGGCGTGCCGCTGGGCGAGATGATCAACGCCGCCAACCTGGCCTGGGGCAATTTCCCGCTGCTCTCGCACGGGGCGATCGAGGCGCTGAAGTTCCACGGCCAGCCCTGGCAGCAGGAGGTGTTCCTCAAGCCGCTGGTCGAGGGCCGCTGGACTGGCACCATGTGCCTGACCGAACCGCACTGCGGCACCGACCTGGGGCTGCTGCGCACCCGCGCCGAGCCGCTGGGCGACGACACCTACACCATCACCGGCACCAAGATCTTCATCACCGCCGGCGAGCACGACCTGGTCGACAACATCGTGCACCTGGTGCTGGCCAAGCTGCCCGACGCGCCGGCCGGGGCCAAGGGCATCTCGCTGTTCGTGGTGCCCAAGTTCCAGGTCGCCCGCGACGGCACCGTCGGCGCGCGCAACACGCTGCGCTGCGGTTCGATCGAGCACAAGATGGGCATCAAGGGCTCGGTGACCTGCGTAATGAATTTCGACGGCGCCCAGGGCTATCTGGTCGGCCAGCCGCACAAGGGCCTGCAGGCCATGTTCACCATGATGAACACCGCGCGCCTGGGCGTGGGCCTACAGGGCATCGGCCTGTCCGAGCGCGCCTACCAGAACGCGCTGGCCTATGCGCGCGAGCGCCTGCAGACCCGCTCGCTGTCCGGCCCCAAGTTCCCCGACAAGCCGGCCGACCCGATCCTCGTCCACCCGGACGTGCGCCGGATGCTGCTGTCGATCAAGGCCCTGACCGAAGGCGCGCGCCTGCTCGCCCTGCACGCCGGCACCCAGGTCGACATCGCCCACCACGCCACCGACCCGGCCGAGCGCGAACGGGCGGACATCCTCGCCGGCTTCCTCACCCCGATCTCCAAGGCCTGCCAGACCGAGTGGAGCATCGAGAACACCTACAACGCGCTGCAGTGCTTCGGTGGCCACGGCTACATCCACGAGCACGGCATGGAGCAGCTGGCCCGCGATGCGCGCATCACCACCCTCTATGAGGGCACCACGGGCATCCAGTCGCTGGACCTGATCGGGCGCAAGACCGCGGCCAGCGGTGCGGCCGGGCTGAAGCTGTTCCTGGGCCTGATCGAGCAGTTCGCCAGCGCGCATGAAAGCGATGCGATCGCCGCCGAGTTCATTGCCCCGCTGCGCGAGAAGGCCGCCGAATGGGGCGCCCTGACCCAGGACGTGTTGCAGCGCGCGGCCACCAACCCCGAGGAACTGGGCGCAGCCAGCACCGACTACCTGTTCTATTCGGGCTACGTGGTGCTGGCCTACTGGTGGGCGCGCAGCGTGGTCGCCGCGCAGGCCTCGGACCATGACGCGGCGTTCAAGCAGGCCAAGCTGGAAACCGCGCGCTTCTACTACGCCCGCCTGCTGCCGCGCACGCTCGCCCACGCCGCCGCCATCCGCGCCGGCGCCGAGTCGCTGATGGCCATGGACGAGGCGCGTTTCGACGCCTGAGTGCCGCATCGCGGGTCCACCGCGCAAGCGCGGTGGACCCGCCTCAGGGCATCCCTTTGCGTTCGCGGCGGTCCGCTGGGAGGCCATGAGGACGATGCAATGCGCAACGCGGTACACAATTCGTCATCCATCAGGTATAAGCTGTTTTCCCGATGGAAGCAGACACCGCTCAGCTTCATTCGGATGACTCCGGCAACCCGGCCCTGATCGATGGCGCCACGTCGGACGGCGCAGTCGTCGCCGCACTCTCCCCTCTGATCCGATCCTCTGGCGTGCGCTTCCTGTCATTGGATGCCCACGGTCGAGTGCTGAACTGGATCAATTGGCAGGATGCGACCTGCCTTTACGCGCGCGACGCGGTCGCCTGGACGCTGGGCGACCCCTGCATGACCGTCCGCGGCGGCATGAACCGGCTCACAGGCCAGCAGAGCTTCATCGACCTGCACCCCATCGTCGCCTCGCGCGGACATGCCCGCGCCGCCGGCCTGTCGCCCACCCCGGCGCTGACCAATCAGGCCCTGTTCGCCCGCGACGACCATCTATGCCTGTACTGCGGACAGTCCTATTCGCGGCAACTGCTCACCCGCGACCATGTGCTGCCGGTCTCCAAGGGTGGCCGTGATGTCTGGGAAAACGTGGTCAGCGCCTGTTTTCACTGCAATTCGCGTAAGGCCAACCGCACGCCGCAGCAGGCCAACATGCCGCTGTTGGCCGTGCCCTACCGGCCCAGCTGGATCGAGCACCTGATCCTCTCCAACCGCAACATTCTGGCCGACCAGATGGCCTTCCTGAAGACCCATCTGCCCAAGCGCTCGCGCCTATCGGCCTGATTCTCGTGCCGGTTCAACGCAACGCGCTCGACCGCGCGTTTCACGCGCCGACCGGTCAGGTGATCGCAGACTGAACCCCTTGCTTGCCCCTCCTTCCCCTGGGGGGGAAAATACGCAGCTGTATCTGTGGCAGCCACGATGATCGACGCCATCCGCTATCCCCGCCTTTCCCGTATCGAAACCCCGGCAGACCTGCGCGGTTTCGACGAGGCAGAGCTCACCGCCATCGCTGACGAGCTGCGCGCCTACCTGATCGAATCGGTCGGCAAGAGCGGCGGCCATTTCGCGGCGGGGCTCGGCGTGATCGAGCTGACCGTGGCCCTGCACTATCTCTACGACACCCCGCACGATCGCCTGGTATGGGACGTCGGCCACCAGACCTATCCGCACAAGATCCTCACCGGGCGCCGCGATGCGATCCATACGGTCAAGCAGGCAGATGGCGTGGCGCCGTTTCCCAAGCGCGAGGAATCCGAGTACGACACCTTTGGGGTCGGCCATTCCTCCACCTCGATCTCCGCGGCGCTGGGCATGTCCATCGCCAACGCGCACATGGGCAATGGCCGCCGGACCGTGGCGGTGATCGGCGACGGCGCGATGACCGCGGGCATGGCCTTCGAGGCGCTCAACCATGCCGGTGGCATGGAGCAGGATCCGGACATCCTCGTGGTGCTCAACGACAACCAGATGTCCATCTCCGAAAACGTCGGCGCGCTGACCCAGCTGCTGGGCCGGATGAGTTCGTCCCGGACCCTGAACGCCTTGCGCGAAGGCGGCAAGAAGCTGCTCGGCGACAAGCGCAAGCCGCCGGCGCGCTTCATGCGGCGTTGGGAAGAGCACTGGAAGGGCATGTTCGTGCCATCCACGCTGTTCGAGCAGATGGGCTTTCATTACACCGGCCCGATCGACGGCCACGACGTACCGGCGCTGGTCAGCGCCCTGAAGACCCTCAAGGGCCTCAAGGGCCCGCAGCTGCTGCACGTCATCACCACCAAGGGCAAAGGGTACGAACTGGCCGAAGGCGACCAGATCGGCTACCACGCCGTGGGGCCGTTCGACCCGGACAAGGGCCTGGTGCCCAAGGCCGCCGGCGGGACCAGGAAGCCCACTTATACCGACGTCTTCAGCGACTGGCTGTGCGACATGGCCGCCGCGGACCCGCTCATGATGGGCATCACCCCGGCGATGCGCGAGGGCTCGGGCCTGGTGCGCTTTTCCAAGGAGTTCCCGAACCGCTACTTCGACGTGGCGATTGCCGAGCAGCACGCGGTCACGCTGGCGGCGGGCATGGCCTGTGACGGCGCCAAACCGGTGGTGGCCATCTACTCCACGTTCCTGCAGCGCGCCTACGACCAGTTGGTGCATGACGTGGCCATCCAGGACCTGGACGTGCTGTTCGCGATCGATCGCGGCGGCGTGGTCGGTCCGGACGGCGCCACGCATGCCGGCAACCTGGACCTGAGCTTCCTGCGCTGCGTGCCCAACATGGTGGTGATGGCCCCCGCCGACGAGAACGAATGCCGCCAGATGTTGTCCACCGGTTTCAGGCACCAGGGCCCGGCAGCGGTGCGCTACCCGCGCGGCAGCGGTCCTGGCGTCAGCATCGAGGCGAGCCTGGACACCTTGCCGCTGGGCAAGGCGCAGGTCCGGCATCGTGGGCGGCAGGTGGCGTTGCTGGCGTTCGGCGCCACCGTGCCCGCCGCCGAGCAGGTCGGCCGCGAACTGGGCCTGACGGTGGTCAACATGCGTTTCATCAAGCCGCTGGACCGCGCCTTGGTGCTTGAGCTGGCCCGCGGTCACGACGGCCTGGTGACGCTGGAAGACAACGTGGTGGCCGGTGGCGCCGGTTCGGGCGTGGCCGAGTTGCTCAATGCCGAGGCCCTGGCCGTACCGATCCTGCACCTGGGCCTGCCCGATGCGTTTCAGCATCACGCCAGCCGCGAGCAGCTGCTGGCGGAAGCCGGGCTCGACGCAAGCGGCGTCCGCAGCGCGGTCCTGAAGCGCTGGCCGCAGTTGCAGTCAGGTCAGGCCGCGCCCCTGTCGGCGGCAAGATGATCCGTTTCGACAACCCGGCTTCTGGGAAGTCGTCGCGCGGGTAAGGTCATGCGCTCCCCGCATCGGAGCTCATCATGATGACCGCCTCCTCCACGCTTCCGTATGCCGGCGCGCAGGTCTTCATCCTGCATGGTTATCTCGCCTCGCCCGGCGACCACTGGTTCCCGTGGCTGCGCGACGCCCTGCAGGCGCAAGGCGCCCAGGTCATCGTGCTGTCGCCACCCGAACCTGCTGCACCGGAGCCTGCCCGCTGGGACGCCTACCTCCAACAAGCGTTGCCGCCTCTCGGCCCGAACACCCTGCTGATCGCGCATAGCCTGGGAGGCATCGCGCTGCTACGTCACCTCCAGCACCAGCCGACCGAAGCCCCCCTTGGTGCCCTGCTGCTGGTATCCGGCTTCGATACCGCACTGCCGGGCCTCCCCCAACTCGATGCCCTTATCAACATTTCCCTGGATTACGCCCGTCTGCAGACCTTGGCACCAAGGCGTGCCCTCCTGGCCGCAGCGGATGACGCCATCGTACCCGCCTCCCTGAGCGTCGCGCTGGCCGAGCGCCTGGACGCCCCGATCACCGTATTACCAAACGGTGGGCACTTCCTGGGCAGCGAGGGCGTGCTGGAACTTCCCGCGGCGAAGTCGCTGCTCGACCAGCTGCGCGGTCCGCACGGCGGATCTGGCTGGCCTCAGTACTCGCCGGGCGCTTGCACGGTGTAGCCCTTGGCGCGCAGCGCGTCCATCAGATTGCCCTTGCGCAGCACCAGGCCCATGGGCAGCAAGGCGATCGTGCTGGAGTTGTGGGCCAGCGCGGACTCGGCCTTTTCCAGCCAGAGCTGGAGCGAGCGCTCACGCAGGTCATTGAGACCCAGTTTGCGGGCGATGGCGCTTTCGCCGATGGCCGTCTGACACACGGCGTACTGGCTGGCCTGCGGCGCCACGCGCAATGCCTCCACATCCCCCATCGCCCATGCATTGGCCTGCAGACGCATCGCATCGATTTCATGCTCCAGGACATCCAGCGTCCTGGCAAAGCAGGTCCGATCCTCCAGGCCGGTGCGCTGGAACTCCTTGATGGCCGCCTTCGGGTCCTCCAGCTTGACCGTGCTCACCACCGGGGTGATTTTCAAATCCGCGCGCTTGGCGAGCTTTTCCACGCGGTCGGCCACGACGTTGTCGGTGCTCAAGCCCGAGCGACGCATCGCATCCTTGTAGAGCTCGAGCGCGGCGAAGATCGGACGCCGCCGCTCGACGCTCTGATCGCCGCCCATGTAACGCGCCTTGAGGACACGCCACCGCGCATATTCACTGGCCGGCACCACGTCCTGCAGCTGTTTGCCATCGGGATTTTTGATCGCCTTGAACAGCGCCGGCAGCAGAAACAGATTGCGGAACATGCCCCGGCCGGTGTCCAGCGACATGGTCGGCGGGAGCAGTAACTCCTGCGACTGGTCGATGGCCGCTTCGACCTCATGCGATTGCCAGTCCATGCGTTTGGGCAGCGGCGTCAGCGTGCCCAGGACCCACAGCACATGGCCATCGGGTGCTGTCACTTTCCACAGGCCCGGCCCGGGTTGCACCCCCGACACGATCATCGGCGCCATGTCGGTAATGGGCACAGGCTCCGCCTGCGTCGGCGAAGCGGTGGCCGGTACCTGTTGCGCGCGAGCCACCGTTGCCAGTGCGCAGCCCACCAATCCCACCAGCAGCAGCCATCGACGCATCACGTCCCCCATTGAAATCCCCGGCTCAGGCGTCCTCGCCGACGCCAAGCGCCTGCAATCGCACCCCCACCTCCGGCGCCTGCTCCAGCAGGGCAAATCCCTCCCAGGTGAAGCCTGGTGCCACGACACAGCCGACCTGGGCGAACGCGGAGGACGTCCAGGCGCGCTGCCATTGCCCGGCAGGCACGACCGCCATGGCGACATGGCCCTCAGATGCGGGCCCCAGCTCCACCGTTCGCAAGGTCCCATCGACCACGTCGAACTGCTGCAGGCAGAGCGCGCCGCCGGCCTGCCAGTGCCACAGCTCATCTGCATCCACCCGGTGCCACCGGCTGCGCTCGCCCTGCTTGAGCAGGAAAGTGATGGCGGTCATCGCCGGCCGAAGCGGGCCTCCTGGCGCGGCCACGACGCGTTCGGACGCGTGTACGCGCCGGTAGTGCCCGCCTTCCGGATGCGGCGCCAGTTGCAATGTGTGGATGCGTTGATCGGCCTCACCTGTCATGGCGCCATCGTAGCAAGCAGGTCGCACGTGCCGCAGGCGTGCCGCACTCGCACCGAAAGCAGAGGCGTGGTTCTCTGCGCTGCAGGAGGAGGCTTGTCGATCTCGCTCAAGGCAGCACAGATGGACCCGACCTTCAGACTGCCTTCGAGCCTGACCGACTCCAAGGACTGTCTCGCCCTTGGGGGCCAACTCGCCGACGTCCCACGGCTGATTGGATCGCTCGTCCTGCCGGTAGCGCCACTTTTCAGAGGCCGACAGTGGCCCTTCGGGGAACCCCGTCCTTCGAGCGCCAACCCTTACAGCGGCAATCATGCGCGCCGTAATGGGCATGGCGCCGTCGTGGGCGCTCTGTCGTGAGACCGTTTAGACCGTGCCCACCGGCAGACAGGGCCTGACCGAGCGGACCACGTCAGCCCGCACGCTCGGCCTGAACAGCCCGACGCTGCGCGCGCAGACACACGCCGAAGAACGTAAACAAGTCGATGCTGTAACGCTTGAGCAGGCGGCGCGGCTCATGCAACAGGCGGAAGGCCCACTCCATGTGGATCCGCTGCACCCAAGCCGGCGCGCGCCTGGCGTTGCCGGACAGAAAGTCCAGGAGCGCCCCCACACCAAAGGCGAGCGGCACGTCCAGCGAGGCGCGATGCTCAAGGATCCAGCGCTCCTGCAGTGGATTGCCCAGGGCCACCAACAGCATGTCCGGGCGTGCCTGGTTGATGGTATCCACCAACTGCGTGCCCTGCGCCCGCATCTGGCCATAGCCATCGCAGACGCCGACCACCTGCTGGCCATAGCGTTCGGCCAGGGTCTTGGCCGCCGCATCCGCAATGCCGGGCTTGGCACCCAGCAGGAAGACCCGCAGCGGGCGATGGCTGCGCTGACAGAGCGAGGGAATCAGATCGGTCCCGTTGAGGTTCTCCCGAAACCGGCGGCGGTGCACCATCATCGCTGCCAGGTCCAAGCCAATGCCGTCGTTGACGATGGTCACCCCAGGCGCGTCCAGGACCTCGCGCAGTCCGCGGCACTCCACCACGAAATTGGTGTTGGCAAAGAACACGCACTGCCGGCCTCCCGACTCCAGCATCTCCAGCAATCTCCGGCTGAAGGTCTCCAGGTCCGTGCTGAGGATCGGATAGCCCCCCAGCGGCACGTATTCGCCCTCGAACCGAGCGTGCAGGGAGATCGGATCCGGGGCAGCCACTGCGTTACCAGAGGTCATACGGGAACACATCCATCAAACCCTGTTGGATCTGAGCCAGATCGAACGCGTCGTTGCCCCCGATGTCCAGGCACTCCTCGACCGAGTTGCCCGACCGCCAGCTCATCCGCCCGGTGCCTGCGTAGTAATCGTCATACTTGAACCGATCCTCGCCGTTGCCCCAGTCCAGATAGACGGCCGGGATGCCGTAGGCCTCGGCCAGGATCACGCCGTGCAACGAGCTGCTCACGATGCGCTCGGCCCCAAGCAGCTGGCGGACGAACGCAGCCGGCTCGATGCGGGGCGAGATCAGCTTGTCCGCGTAATCGGCGTACTTCTCGATGGGCTCATTGAAGTGCGGCACGATCGCGTAAGGGCGCTGGGTCTCGGGCATGAGCAGCCGCTTCTCGAAGAAGCGAGGGGTCAGCAGCGCAGGATCGCCGTAGACCTCCGGAACTTCCAGCCCGCGACGCTGCAGGTATTCACGGGTCAACGGACCGCGCACCGCGCGAATATCGAGCTGGCTGTAACGATGCGCCGAATCCGGGATCTTGCCGTTGATCCCGCTCCCCCACACGACATTGCCATCCTCCGCAAAGTGCAGCACCGAACCGACGCACAGCAGGCGCGGGGTCCCGGGACGCTTGGCCAACAGGTTGGTGTCCCGCAATGCGAGCACCTGCTGCACCAGCACCTTGGAAAGATGGTCGCCAACATTGACTGAGCCATCCTTGGGCTGCCACCAGAACAGCGCCTTGCGCTCGCGGCGCTCAACAAGATTTTCAAGAAAAGTCACATCACACTCCTAGGGGCGAGGCGCGCCTCCAACCGTCCGGCCACCTCCCCTGCAAGGCCCGTCCATTGCGCCTGCAGCGCAGACGCGCCAATGGTCAAGATTCGACGCGGATCTCCGGATAGCGCTCCGGCTCCAGCAGACGATCGGTGGTCTGCGGCCAGTCCAGGCATTCCCGATGGCGCACATGCGGCGCATTGAGGGCCGACTCGATCGCGCTTCGGATCGAGGCCTCGTCACCGGGGGTGTAGCCGAAGCGGGAGGCGTAGGTCCCGACCACGGCATGCGGACAGACCGCAGGCAACCCAAAGAAATCGTACTGCAGCAACTTCATCGAGCTATCGGCCAGGTAGGCCGGCACCTGCTCCGATGCATAGGGGGCAATGCCGAAACGCGCGTGCTTCATGTAGCGCACCACGTCAGCATGCTTCATTTCGCCGTAGACGATGACGTTATCGGCATAGTCCGGGTGCCGACCCTGGCCGGAGCCGATCACATGGAAGGTCACCTGCGGGAACGCATGGCTGGCGTGGGCGATGAAGGCCGGGTCGAACAACATCGATCCCACCGACACGGCATGGATGCCTTCCTCGTCGTAGGGATTCGGATCGCCCATCTCATCGAGCTTGGGATCCACGCCGTGGCCGACGTGATAGACGTTGTGCTGGCTGTTGATCTCATCGGCCATGACCGGCGAGACCAACGCAATCGAGTCCAGCATCCCGCAGACATCATCGAATTCGCGCGAGATGAACTCAGCGACCTCGATGGTGCTCAGGCCATCGGAGGCGCGATAGACCAAGCGTGCGTCGGGATTGAGTCGCTTGGCCAGGCGAATGAACGCCACCGCCGTGCCGCTTTCGACCACGATGACGTCCGCTTCGCGGATCCACTGCTCCAGCACCGCCGGCGGGTTGGACGCATACATGCGAAACATCGCATTCTCAACCGGACGCAACCAGGCGCGCCGCGTATTGAAGGGGTGGACGAAGGTCCGCCACAGATAGCACTCCACGCCCTTGTGCTTGACGATCTGGTTGGAGGTGGCGTCCAGCGGCAGGCGCATGTCTTTCTTCATCCGGGAAAGACGGCTGTAGCGCAGTGAAAAGAAGCGCGTGGGGCCGCGCTTGGCCAGTTCATCTGTAATGAAATGAATGTTGGCGCGACGCGGCGTCCGGTAATCGTGCGCTGACAGCACGAGATACCGTTGCTGGGGAATCGATGCGACCTGCACTGGCGGCGCAGGTCGCTCGATCGCGTCAGCTTCGAGGTCAGAGACCGACATAATTCCTCCTGGAGAGGAGTGACACGTGGGGGAGGCGTGAAACGATCTGTTGCTCGGTACGGCCCTGATCATCCAACAGCTTACGCACGAGCGATACGACACGCGCGCCGAATCCGGCCTTCGGCGCGATGCAGAGCTCTTCTGTCCCGAACATCTGCATGAGACCTTCCACTTTGCCCTGTGTAGCCAAAGTGATTGCGGGCGTACCGCCTGACAGCGAGAGGATGGCCAGATGCATGCGTCCGGTGATGACCAAGCGCGCGTGTTGTGCGATGCAGCGTACTTGCTCCGGCGTCAGCAGTTCGTTGACGCGCATCACACCAGGATCCGTCACGCGTGCGTGCAGCGCTTCCAGTTCACGCTTGTCATCGCCGCTTGGACGGGAAACGTGGGGAAGCAGGACCACCCGCAGCCCCCGATCAAGCAGCGTACGGACGACGGCTTCATATTCATCACATTGATCGACGCCAGCGGCCACGAGCGCGCTGGCGTTGACCAGCGCGTAGGCGCCACCTTGGGCGAAAGCCTGAATACGGCGCAAGGTTTTCCCTTCCTCCTGTCTGGATGCGGCAAATACCGTATCCATTACGTCCTGGACGTTTTCCAGCCCGGCTTCACGCGCACGCGACGCGGAAATCGGATCCCGCAGAAACAGTCGCACGCCATTGCGCGACGCTTCGCGCAGGGCTACCGATGCGAGTGGATGCGGCGCGCCGTTCCAGCTGAAGCCAAGGACCCGCGTGTCAATCCCAGCAGCCGCCGACCAGGACGCGAGATTGGCGCGATGCACCGAGGCCATGGCGTTGTAGGCAACGTCCATGATGTCCGCGCCGATGATGGACAGTGACCTGGCACCGCGGAGCACTTGCGCGAAGCGCACCACGTCGCGCAAATGCAGCAAGCCGCCCCCATACACCAGATGCTCCAACTCGATGCAGTCCACACGTTCGCCAGCGATCGGCTGCTGGACAGCGGCGTCGCCACGCCTGACCACCATCACCACCGGGCCGGCGACATTTTCCAGGTACGCATTCATCATGGCTTGGTCGCCGATGTTGCCACCACCAGGCGGGGCCAGCAGTACATGCGGACCGGTGCCTTGGCGGGGCGCCACCCAGCGGAACATTGCACGACCGGCGCGCCGCAGGAAGCCGGGATGACGACCACGCGAGAAGAGTCGCTCCGCGTAATAGCCGAAGCGCTTGCTGTTGTTCTGGTTCAAGACACGTCTCCAGTTCGGGGGATGCACGCGCAGCATCCGGGTAACGGTTCGCGTGGCAGCTGGTGAGACGTTCGAAATCGAACGAGCAGAGCTTAAGGGGCGGCAACCGGGCCGCTTGAATCACTTGCGACGACGGAGAAGATCCCGGCTATTCAGGATGGTCATGACGTCGCGGCGGAAGGCCGGCCACACCAGGCAGACCACGCCAAAGGCCAGCATGATCGTCGGCAGGCCGACAACCAGTTCCATGACCGGCGTATTGGCGAAATGATGGGAAGCGGACCAGGACGCGACGGCGCAGACACCGTAGCCAATGATGGCGCGCAGTCCGTTGTTGAACATCGCCATGCCGGGCGCCTTGCCGGCGCGTGTGACCCAGATCACCGAGATTGGCCATGTCAATGCCAAACCCGTGGAGTAGCCCACGGCGACGCCCAATGCACCCCAGTGCACGCCTGCGAAAATGCAGCAGATGGTCAGCACCCGGACCAGCACCGAGTAGGTCAGCTGCTCGCGCGTGAGCCCCAGCGACAAGAACACCCAGTAGGCCGCATAGGCCACCACCTGGAAGATTCCCCCAAGGGTCAGGATCTGGAAGATGGGGACAGCGGGCTGCCACTTCTGGCCAAGGAACAGAATGATCAGCGGCGAGGCCTGAGCGCAGGCAAAGGAGAAAATGGCGACGATCACATGGATCATCACCGTCTGCCCACGCAGCAGAAATGCCGCATAGCGCGACGGCTCGTCCTGAAGTTTGGAAAGCACGGGCAGCGCGACGGTCGTCGCCGGAGCGTTGATCTGATTCAACGGCATCATCAGCAACTGGAACGCGCGGTTGTACAGGCCAAGTGCCTCGGCACCGATGCGATAGCCGATCACGACCTGCCCGATGTTCTGGCTGACATAGCCCAGCATCTGCGCCGCCATCAGGTGGCCGCCGAATGTGAGAAAGCTGCGCATGGGCACGCCACGATGCGGCCGCCCCGGAAGCCACCTGGACGCAATGGCGGAGACCAACAGCCCGATGAACGCACCCACGACCTGCTGGATGACCAGTGCCCAATACCCCAAGCCGTAGAGCGCGGCACACACGCCGGCGATCAGGCCCAGACTCTGGCCGCCGACATCGCTCATGGCCAGACGACCGAACTGCAGGCCACGACTCAAGTGGGCCCGATACTGGGTGTTCATCCCGCTGAGCAGGAAGGTCACCGACATGACCTGTGCGACGGCGATCAGGCGTGGCTCGTGATAGAAGCGCGAAATCGCGCCCGCGCCGGCAAACACCGTCAGACCCAGGATCAGCCCGATCCCGCTGTTGAGCCAGAACAGGTTGTCGCGCTGCTCCTTGGAAAGGGATTTGGCCTGGATGGCCGCCGAGGACAGACCGAAATCCCGCAAGATCTCGCAGATCCCGACCAGGGCGGTCACCATCGCCATCAAACCGTAGTCTTCCGGACTCAGGAGGCGGGCCAGCAAGATGATCCCGCCAAACTGCACCACCATGCGAGCACCCTGCCCCAACATGGTCTTGGCCGCACCAGCAGCCGCCCGGGAGCCTAGCCCCGAGGTCGATCCCGGAGGCCCGTCTTGCGCCGTCGCTGACATGGCCTCAACGCCCCTTGCTTGCAATGACGCGCCGGCGTTCCATGCCGCTGTTGCGACCGCGTGCACGGCGTGCGCGGATTGCAGCAGCATACGTCCGATAGTGTTGTTGCCCCGCGCGTAGCCACTCACGGCGGGACAGGTCGGGCCGGCTTCCGCCACCACCCAATGCGCGCGCGCGGCGCAGTCCTTCTTCAACCACTTCCGGGCTCAGCTCACCGTCGTACATCAAGACCCAACCTTCGCCAACTTCCGCCGAAACCGCCTCATTGTTGCCCGTGCGCGGCACGAGGACGGGCCGCGACAGCGACAACGCAAGTAGCAGCGTGCCGGAATTGTGCATCTCTCGATAGGGCAGGACCACTAATTCCGCTTCAGCGACTTCCCGCGCCAGGGTGGCATCGTCGACATACTGCAGCAGGGCGCTCACCCTGGCATCCGCATCACACTTGCGTTCCACCAACTCGCGCATCGCCGCGTCGGAAGGATTTCCCACGATCCGCAGGGCGAGCCCCCGGTCGGCGAGTCCTGCCATGACATCAAGCAGCACCTCGACCCCCTTGTAGGGACGAATCAGGCCGAAATGAAGCAACCTTCCCGGCACCGGGCGAAGCGACTGCGCACCAAACCAGTCCCGGTAATGGCCGTGGAGCACCGTGTCGGTCGCGGGCAGGCGCGCCTCAGTCGTTGCATTAATCCGGATCCAGCGCACCACAAGGCGATCCATCCACCTGAGCAGCACCGATTCGATGATCCCACCACGCTCATGGGGCTCCAGGTTGTGCAGCGTCCTCACCACTGGCGTGCGCATCAACGTCCAGCGCAACAACAACAGTGCGACCGCCGCCTGCCTGAGCAGGCGCCCCAACGCACTGGAATGGCGCATCGTATATTCAGGCCAATGCAGGTGGACGACGTCATAGCGGGTCAGCAAAGCGCGACGCAGCGACCAGAATTGGACCCGCACCATCGGTTCAAGCGCGCGCAACAGCTGGATCAAATAGGGATTGGTCTTGGGTGTCGGCGCATTGAACTGCTGGAGCACCGTGAGTACCGGACGCGCTCCCAAACCCACGCCAACGTTCGCCTCAGCAGCGCTCAAGCCCGGCCTCCCGCGCCAAGCGCCGCGTGGTACTCGTCGACGTAGCGTCCGACCACATGTTGCCAGTCGTACCGCTGCACATATTGCATGGCGTCCTGGCGGCGGCGAATGAAGGTTTCATCATCGATCCCGACGTAGGCCTGCACGACATCTGCGCTGGTGCCCGCGTCTGAAGGGTTTACGATCACACCCAATCCAGACTCGTCGACAAGCCGAACAAAGGGCGGGATCGAACTCAGGATCGGAATCAAGCCGGCGCTCATGGCTTCGACGGGCGCGATTCCAAACCCTTCATGACGGGAAAGACACACGAAGTACTGTGCCTGTTCGATGAGCCGTCCCAATTCGTCCTCTGACGGGGAGACAGCAATATCGACATGGTCCTTCAGGCCCCGCGCGCCGATCTCGCGCTCAAGGTCCGCGCGCGTCAGATCGTACTCACGACCTGCAATGATCAAGCGCCATTCCGGGTTGCGCGAACGCAGTGCGCCGAACAGGTCCAGCGTGTCGATCAGCCCCTTGTTGACGGACCAACGACCAAAATAGATCAACGTCCGCCCGTTCTGGCCGCTGCCGCGACCGGAAAACTTGGTGACATCGACACCGTTTTCGATCACCCGCAGGCGCTCGGGCGCGACAACCTTGGAAAAGACCGCCCCATCGTTCTCGCTCGTCGCGATCACACGCTGATAGGCACGTGCCGAAGCCCGCGTGATGCTTCCGAACCAGAGCTGTTTCAACCTTGACGCATAGGCGGTATGGAAAAAGCCACCGTGCGTTGAAACCAACAGCGGCTTGCGATGTACCAACCGGGTGGCCGCAAGGTAGTCGTAGAAGAAGTCGATGCCATGGACATGGACGACGTCCGCCGACTTGATCGCCTGAAGCACACCACGCGTAATGGGATAGCGGCTGGATCCAGACCAGGACAGACGCTTGACTGGAATATCGCGATGAACCTCTTCCGCAGGCAGCGCGAGCTCGGGCTGACTGAACACACGATCGAGTGTCACCACTTCAACCGCATCGCCGCTCGCCTCACGATGATGCTTGGCCACGTTGAGGACCACGTCCTCCATCCCTCCAACCGATGGATGGAACTGCCGCACGACATGCACAACTTTCACGAAACAACCCCATCCGCGGCGCTGCGAGAAGAGCGCACTCGCTTTCCGAACGGCCCCGCCGCGCCAGCGACCCAAGGCACATCGCGCAACTGCCACATCGCGCCGCATACGAACCACCACAATGCGGCGGACTTGACGGAAAACAGGCTATTGGAGACAAGGAGACTGGTCGAGAACGCCAGCATGAAGAAGTTCTTGAACGCCTGGCCGTCCTGCGTGGGCATTTCCAGGCCAAATGCAAAAGCCAGCAGAAAAGCTCCCACGACCATGATCGACTGCGACGCAACGAAATACGCAATGCCACTGTCGAAATACGTGTAAGGCACGTCGAAGTTGAGGCCAAGCCACGCCTCGGCCGGCATCTCTCGCAAGGCATGCACGGTCAGATAGATGCGCCCCAGCGTGGTGTCCTCGTAGGCGGACACCCGTGTGATCCACACCAGCAGCATCGCCCCCAGGACGGTCAGGGGCATGATCAGAAACGAGAGGCGTTGATCCATCCGACGAAGCAAAGGCGCCCCCATCAACAGGAGAATGCTGGTTCCGGCCGCCAGCCGCCCATCTGAGGCAACGACAAGAAACAGCAGCAGCAGACCGCAAAGCGCGAGCTGAGCAGGCCGATAGGATCTCCAGAACACCAGCACGATCGCGCAGAAGAACACGATGAAGTTACCGGTTGTCACCGGCTCGACAAAGATCGAGGAAGCACGCGGCAAATCGCTGCCCGGCAGGAAGTTGCGCTCGCCAGGGCGCGTCGCGCTGACGAACAGATTACTGTCCTGGTTCCAGAAGCCGCTCGCATCCGCGCCACGCGTGTTCACGTAGTAGCTCTTGGGGTTGACGACGTTGCCATAAAGATCGGGGGCCGTCAGCTCCACCGCGCCAATCAGACTGACGATGATCGCCATGCGCAGGAACAGACGCGGCAACGAGCCGCCGTAGCTGGTGCCGAGCACGAGGAACGCAAACGGGATCAGGGCATCGCGGATGAACTTGGCATCGACATGCCATTCCATCAGGTAGCGAAACAGCATGACCGCGGCGACCAAGCCAATCCCGGACAGGATCGCCACGATCTTTTGGCGCTCCATGGTCCAGATGCCGATACCGAAACAACTGGCGTAGATCAGAAACTCCGCCGCGTAGGTCATCGCTGGCGAAATCGAGACCAGTTGCGCATTCACAATCGCGAGAACGAAGTTGTAACCGACCGAGAACAGCAACAGCAACTCGATGAAAAGATCCCGCAGCGGATGCGCGACCGCGCGGGCTTCCGGGCCAGGCCCGGAGACCACGTGATGAGGTACAGCAGCCATGGGGTCAGTACGCGGTCTTCTGGCCAAGCACGCGGAACGCCGTCAGCACGATGATCTTGCAGTCCAGCCACAACGACCAGCGGCGGATGTAATCAAGGTCGTACTGCACACGCTTCTTCATGGTCCGAAGCTCAGGCGTCTCGCCACGGAAGCCATTTACCTGCGCCCAGCCGGTGATGCCGGGCTTGACGTAGTGGCGTTGCATGTAGTGATTGATGAGCTTCTCGTAGTGGGTGTTGTGCTGCGCCGCATGCGGGCGCGGCCCCACGATGGACATGCTGCCGCCAAGCACGTTGAAGATCTGCGGAAGCTCGTCAAGGCTGGTACGCCGCAAGAACCCACCGAAACGGGTGATGCGTGCATCGCCCTTGGTGGCCTGCTTCACTTCGACCGCCCCTTCCTGCTGCACGTACATCGAGCGGAACTTGAGCATGTAGAACTCGCGGCCGCCAAGGCCGTTGCGCTTCTGGCGGAAGAACACCGGGCCGGGGGAGCTCAGCTTCACGCCAATGGCGATCGCGAGCAGCAGGGGCCACAGCACCGCGAGCGCGGCGATGGCGACAAACTTGTCCTGCAGCGACTTGGCCACGACGAAATAGTTGTCGCGATCGACGCCGCCCTGGCGCAGATTGATCACCGGCACGTTGCCGATCTGCTCGCCCTGCTGGTTCAGCATGCCGAAGTCGAACAGGTCGGGCACGAGCTTGACCGTGATCGGGAACCGGTCGAGCACCTGGAGCAACGCCTTGATCCGGTCGCGATCGCCAAGCGGCATGGAAATCCATACCTGCTCGATGGTGTTCTGCTGCAGGTACCGCTCAAGCTCCTCTGGGGCGGAGATGCCCAGACACGGAAGCTGGCTGGACGCCGCGCTGGGCACCATGTCGTAACGGCTCTGGAAGTAACCCACCATCTGCAGACCGACCCAGTTGTTTCGGGCCAGATATTTCTGCAGACGGAAGACAGGGGTACGCAAGCCAATGACCACGACGCGCTGCACGTCCATGCCATTGCTTCGCAGCACATTGAGGCCGTTGCGGAGCGCTGTCCGGGAGAGGACCAGTGCCACAAACCCGGTGAGATACCAGGTGCCGACCCAGGCGCGGGAGACGAACTGCCCCATTTGGACGATCAGGGCATGCACGGCGAAGAGCGCAAACACGCCCGTCCATGCCATCCCCAGAACCAGGATCTCGCGCCCCAGCCCACGGCCGCGCCAACTGCGGTACAGCGGGAAGGCACTGAAACAGATCACTGCATACAGCAGCGTGGTTCCAATCACCATTCTGTAGCCTGCCGCCGGCAGCCAGGTGTCGAATCGCAGGCGATAGGCAACCAGGGCCGCCGCGATGACGACCAGGATGTCAGAGACCCGCAGCACCACGTCAGCTGCTGCAGAGTACTTCGTAAGCAAGCGCGGCGACGAGGTGGTGTAAGCACCGCCGCTCAAATCAGCCAAGAGCATGGCGTTCTCCGTTTATCCAATTCCGGCACGGCGCGGGGGATCGCCAATACCGATACAAGACGTCGAAATCGCCCGCCTCCGGCCGCTGCAGGTGCGTGAATCCACCTGCCCCTTGGCCGTTGACGGTACCTTTTAAGTACCACTCGAGAGTGCTGTGCCATCTACCGCACGGCAATAGTCGCACAGTTGGAGCGTGGTGCGACGCAACACTCTCATGAAAGACGTCAGCATTCTGTGTAGTGGTGCACGTTCGTGGTGAAGGATTCACGCTGAGGTCGGCAGCGTGAATCCGTTGCACCTACCCCCGGGACGCACGCCTCATCGAGCTGACCAAATGCAATACCAATGCAATGACCAATCCAAGGAAGAAGCCAAACACAATGCCCAGTGCGAGATTGACTGGCAGACGGGGCGAGTACGGGGATCCCGGGATCTCGGCCGGATCGATGACCGAGATATTGTTGGCCCCGACATTCCCCGCCACGCCAATTTCCTTGAAGCGCTGCAACAGCGCGTCGTAGATCTGGCGATTGGTGTCCACGTCCCGCTTGAGCATGTTGTAACGGATGCTTCGCTCCTGCAGGTCCAGCTGATCGTGCTTGAGCGAATTGATCTGCTGTTCGGTCAACTGTTCCTGCTGCGCCGCTGCATCATATTGCGACTTCAAAGACGCCCGGATGACGCCGATCTCTTGCTGAATCTGGCGGCGCCCGGCTTCGATGCGTCCCTTGAGGCGCATCATTTCCGGATAGTCCGGCTTGTAGGTCGCCAGCTTCTGGTTGTACTCGCTTTCCATGTCCACCTGCGCTTCGCGCAGACGCTGGATCAGCGGACTGGAGACCACCTGGGGTAGATTCAGCCCATTGCCGCCCCGCGCCTCGTTCCAGGCGGCTTCGGCCTGGATCTTCGCGGTCTGGGATGCGGCCAGCATGCCATTGAGTCCGCTCAGGTTCTGCGCTGGCAGCGAAGGCTGGTCGTCGCCCACCGACACGATCTGCTGATCACCCGAGTAATCAACCAGTGCGCGCTCAGACTCTTCCACCTTGCCGCGAAGCTGGTCAAGACGCTCTGACAGGTACTTGACCGCGAAGGTCGACGCATCCAACTGCCGCTGCAGATTGTCCGCAATGAAGGTACTGGCATACGCGTTGGCGACCTGCGCGGACAGGGCCGGGTCGGGCGAACTGAAGTGCACCTTGGCCAGACGCGAGTTGCGAACCGGCTCCACCTCCAACCCGGCCAGCACATCGGCAGTCAGTGCGCGCTCGACGGCCTCCTGCTGCCGCTTCTGGACTGAAGCCTGGTCACCCTCCGCGCCCGCCGCGGCGTTTTCCGCCGCCTTCTGGGCGATGTCCTTGTAGGCCGGGTGATCCGCCAGATGGGTCTTGCGGATCACTTCCTGGGCCAGCGTGCGACTACGAAGCAGTTCGTACTGCGTCTCGTAGAAGTCGCGATCCATCGGCGACTCCGCGGGCATCAGGTTTTCGATGTTGACCACGTTCATCGCATCGCGATTGATCTGCAACGTCGTGGTCGCCCGGTATTGCGGCGTGGTGAGCAGGGTCCCGACCAGGACGGCGGCGGCCACCAGGATCGTGATCCCGGCAATGAGCCAGCGTCGAGACACGATGGCGTGCCAGTACTCGGCAAGCGTCACGTCGGCATGTTTGGCGTGGCTGTGCACGGGGCTGTGATCGGCGCTACTCATCGATAAGCCCTGAAGACCATGACAAAGGGAGTGAGCTCCAGGACGGTACGCAGGAGCAGGCGTGCATCGGAACGGTAGACCACGACGATGTCACCGCCATAAATCTCCGGATCGGGGTCTTTCCCCTTCTCGATCTCCGTCAAATCGAAGCGCGCGATCATCTTCTGACCATCGATCTGGCGGAACACCACCACGTTCTGGCGGCTGGCCAGGTCGCTGACGCCCTGCGCCTCGGCCAGTGCCTGCTGCAGCGTCAGTTGGGTCGCACCATTGAGCGGATAGTTGCCAGGCTTGGAAACCGCGCCGGAGACCGTCACGCGCTGACTGGTGAACTCCTGGATCAGCACCGATACCTGGGGATCCTGCAGGAACTTGCTGCCGTAGCGCCGGGTGATCTCCGCCTCCAGCTCGCTACGGGTCAGGCCTGCCGCCTTGATGTTGCCGATCAGGGGCAAGGAAATCATGCCTTCGTTATCGACGCGGACCTGGCGCTCGAGATCCTCGATCTGGAAGACCTGGATCTGGATCAGGTCACCGGCACCGATACGGTATTCCGGCGTTTCCTTGATTTCGCCCAACGGGTCAGGCGCGGGCAATGAGGACTGCATGCCGCGCGTTGCACTGCAACTGGTGAGAAACACCAGGCACATCAACGCGAGCCATACGAATGGACTTTTGGAGGAAGAGGCTAGGGCCATGAAGGTTGGTCTTTACCTTGTGAGTAAGGGGAGCCCGCGTCGCCTGCGGGTCGTACCAGCGCAGGCGGAGCGCATTGCGAGGAGGTGTGCAAGCGTCACCGGACTTGAGAAAAGCATCCGCAGGCCCAAGGTGAACACGGTCTACGATTGACTATGGCACAGCGGTCAGAAGGCCTCCAGACTTCAAACAAAATGAATTCATGTGACTTACATCACGCAAGTTCAGGAAAAGAGCGGACAGCGTGAGGCCGTCGATTGTCCGGAAAGCTTGCAATGATGCTGCTTTGCACCAATTTTTAAACGCCGGGCACCCACGTATCCGGCCAGCAGTTCCTGACCACAATCGTGAACACGGGAAGGCGCAACGGTTACTTGCAACTCAGCAAGCTCAATATGCCTTCACCGCTGGTCGAGAACACGTGAAAGTGGGACGTAGATCAACCTAATCAACAAGAAGCAAAAACGCCCGGCTTTCGCCAGGCGCCTTATGCTTCTACTGGTCTCTACAGGTCTGCGAATGGTCGGGACGGCCGGATTTGAACCGACGACCCTCTGCCCCCCAGGCAGATGCGCTACCAGGCTGCGCTACGCCCCGACTTCGCAAAAACATGACCCGCCAGCAGGCGGGCCGCGCATCATACCGGATAAGTCGATCGACGGGCACCCCGCCTTGCGACTTTAAGGCGCCAGCATGACGCCGCGGACCGCTAGCGCCGCAACAGCTGCAGCACTTCCTCCAGTTCCAGACGGACCTGTCGAACGATCTGATTGCTGAGCGCGGACTCCTGCTTGGCCCCATCGCCCTCCAGACGCAGACGCGCACCGCCGATCGTATAGCCCTGCTCGTAGAGCAAGCCCCGGATCTGCCGCACCATCAGCACGTCGTGGCGCTGGTAATAACGTCGATTGCCGCGACGCTTGACTGGTTCCAAGCTGGGGAACTCGGTTTCCCAGTAGCGCAGGACGTGCGGCTTGACGTCGCACAGCTCGCTGACCTCACCGATGGTGAAGTAGCGCTTGGCCGGGATCGGCGGCAGCTCGCGGTTACTGCCCGGATCAAGCATTCGACTCGCCTCCAGCGTAAGCCTCGACCCGCTCCTTGAGCTTCTGGCCTGGGCGGAAGGTCACCACGGTTCGCGCGGAGATCGGGATCTCCTCACCCGTCTTGGGATTGCGACCCGGGCGCTGATTCTTGCGCCGCAGATCGAAGTTGCCGAAACCCGATAGCTTCACCTGACGCCCCTGCTCCAGAGCGTCGCGCAGCACGTCGAAATACGCGTCGACGAATTCCTTGGCTTCCCGCTTGTTCAAACCCACCTCATCGAACAGGCGTTCCGCCATCTCCGCTTTGGTCAATGCCATCAGTGTCCCCTGAGCCTCAACCGCGGATGCGGGCGCCGTGCTCGCGCGCCAGCGCGGCGACCGTCTCGGCCACCACCAGATCCACATCGCGGTCATTCAATGTGCGCGTGTTGTCCTGCAAAATCAAGCCCATAGCGAGGCTCTTTTGACCGCTTTCGACCCCTGGGCCGACATAGCGGTCGAACAGCAGCACCTGTCGCAACAGCGGACCGGCGGCCGTCCGCACGGTCTGCTCGATCGCGGCAAACGGCACCGCCTCGACGACGGTGAAGGCCAGATCACGGCGCACCGACGGGAAGCGCGAGACCCCGCCCGCGCGGGGCAACGCACGCTCCACCAAAGGCGCCAGATCGACCTCGAAGCCCAACACCGTCACGTCCAGGTCCAGCGCGTTGAGCAGGCGCGGATGCAACTGCCCGATCCAGCCGATGACCACGCCGTCGCGCAGCACCTGGGCTGAGCGCCCGGGATGCCCGAATCCCTCCTCGGCCGGCTGGAAGGTCAACACCGCGCCCGAGGCGGCGGCCAGGCTTTCCAGGTCGCCCTTGAGGTCGTGGAAATCGACTGCACGCGACGCCTCGCCCCACTGCTCGGCGTGCGCATCGCCGCACACGGCCGCGGCCACGCGCAGGGTTTCGCGCGGCGCTTGGCCCTGCCCGGCCGCCGCGAACACGTTGCCCAGTTCGAACAGACGGATCCGGCCAGCCTGGCGGGCCGCATTGCGCTGCAGGGTCGAGACCAGACCCGGCAGCAGACCGGTGCGCATGATGCCCAGCTCGCTGCTCAGCGGATTGGCCAGCGGCACCGCGCCGTCGTTCAGGCCCCAACTGTCCAGCAACTGGGCATCGACGAAGGCGAAATTGACCGTCTCCAGCAGATCGCGCGCGGCCAGCTGGCGGCGCACGGTCGCGGCGTCGAGCCGCGTTTCGGTGCCGGCCGCAATACGCGTCGCGCCGCCCGGCAGCGTGGCCGGAATGCGGTCGTAGCCGTGGATGCGGGCCAGCTCTTCGATCAGGTCCTCTTCGATGGCGATGTCGAAGCGGCGACTCGGCGCGATCACCGACCAGCCCTCGCCCGTCACGCCGACCTGCATTCCCAGCGCACGCAGGATGCGTTCGATGTCGGCATCGGCGATGTCCAGGCCGAGCACGCGGGACACGCGCGCGCGACGCAGCGCGATCGGCGCGGGCGCCACCAAATGCTCGTCCAGGGACGCCTGCACGACCGGACCCGGAGCACCGCCGGCAAGTTCGACGATCAGGCGCGTGGCCACTTCGATCGCCTGCGGTGCCAGCGCCGGATCGACGCCACGCTCGTAGCGGTGGGATGCATCGGTGTGCAGGCCCAGGCGACGGCCACGGCCGATGATGGCCGACGGCGCGAAGTACGCCGATTCCAGGAACACATTGCGCGTGGCGTCGGTCACCTTGGTGTCCTGGCCGCCCATGATCCCGGCCAGCGCGACCGGGCGATCGGCATCGGTGATCACCAGGAAACCCTCGTCCAACGCCGCGGTGCGACCGTCGAGCAATTGCACCGATTCGCCGGCCCGGCCCTTGCGCACCCCGATCGGGCCGGTGAGCAGGTCGCGGTCGAAGGCATGCATCGGCTGGCCCAGCTCCAGCATCACGTACTGGGTGATGTCGACCAGCAGCGACACCGGTCGCACGCCACTGCGGCGCAGGCGCTCGGCCAGCCACACCGGGGTCTGCGCGGTCGCATCGACGCCTTCGATGATGCGACCGCAATAGCGTGGCGCGTCGGCACCAGCGTCCAGCGCGATCGGCAACGCGCGGTCGTGCTCGGCGGCGACCGGCGTGGCGTCGAAGGGCAGCACCTGACTGCCGCAGGCAGCGGCCACGTCGAAGGCAATACCGCGCACGCTGAAGCAGTCGGCCCGGTTGGGCGTCAGCTTGATTTCGATGCTGGCGTCCGGGAGACCGAGGTAATCGGCGATCGGGGTGCCGACAGGCGCATCGCTCGGCAGCTCCAGCAGGCCGGACGCATCGGCATCGACGCCGAGTTCCTTGGCCGAACACAGCATGCCGTTGGATGCCACGCCGCGCAGCTTGGCCGCCTTGATGGTGATCTCTCCAAGCGTGGCCCCCACCATGGCCAGGGGCGCGATCAGGCCCGGGCGCGCATTCGGCGCGCCGCAGACGATCTGCAGGTGCTCGCCGGTGCCAGCGTCGACCTGGCAGACCTGCAGGCGATCGGCTTCCGGGTGCTTGGCGCATTCGACGATGCGCGCCACTAACACCTTGTCCAGCCCGCCCCCGAGCGGCGTGACCTCCTCGACTTCCAGACCGATGGCGGTCAGCGTCGCGGACAGCTCGTCGCGCGAGGCGCTGGTGGGGACGTGGCTGCGCAGCCAGTTTTCTGAGAATTTCATCGTGGGATCTTTTCCGTGGCGCGGGCCGCAGGCGGCGCCGCCGTCGATGCGGGAATGCGAGGATCAGCGATCAGGCGAACTGGCGCAGGAAGCGCACGTCGTTCTCGAAGAACGCACGCAGATCGCTCACGCCATAGCGCAGCATCGCAAAGCGCTCCACGCCCATGCCAAACGCGAAGCCGGTGTAGCGCTCCGGGTCGATGCCGCTGGCGCGCAGCACGTTGGGATGGACCATGCCGCACCCCAGCACTTCCAGCCAGCGGGTGCTGCCATCGGGCTGTTGCCAGGCGATATCCACTTCGGCACCGGGCTCCACGAATGGGAAATAGCTGGGCCGGAAGCGCATCTCGAAGTCGCGCTCGAAGAAGGCGCGCACGAACTCGGCCAGCGTGCCCTTGAGATCAGCGAAGGTGGAATGCTCGTCGACCAGCAACCCCTCGACCTGGTGGAACATCGGCGAGTGGGTCTGGTCGCTGTCGCTGCGATACACCTTGCCCGCGGCGATCATGCGCAACGGCGGCTGATGCTCGGCCATGTAGCGCACCTGCACGCCCGAGGTATGCGTGCGCAGCAGGCGCCCATCGCCGAAATAGAAGGTGTCGTGCATGGCGCGCGCCGGATGGTGCGGCGGGAAGTTCAGCGCCTCGAAGTTGTGCCAGTCGTCCTCGATCTCCGGGCCATCGGCCAACTCGTAGCCCAGGCGACCGAAGATATCGGCGATGCGCTCCAGGGTGCGGGTGATCGGGTGCAAGCCACCACGACCGCCGTTGCGGCCCGGCAGGGTGATGTCGATGGCTTCACCGGCCAGGCGCGCGTCGAGCGCGGCATCTTCCAGCACGGCCTTGCGCTCGTACAGCGCCTGCGAAATCGCGTCACGCGCGCGGTTGATGGATTCGCCAGCCGCCTTGCGTTGATCGGCCGGCAGGGTGCCGAGTTGCTTGAGCTGGGCGGTGACCTGGCCGCTCTTGCCCAGCAGCGCCACGCGCAGGGATTCGACCGCATCGGGTGCACCAGCGGCAGCGATGTCGGCCAGCGCCTGCGCGGTGAGGGATTCGATTTCGCTCATCGGTCCTTGGAAGTCCTTTGGGATTCCGGCGGACCCGCACACCTTTACGGGTCGCCAAAAACAACATGGGGAAGGACTTGCGCCCTTCCCCATGCATGTCTGCCGCTCTCCGGTTGGCCACCGGCCCGCCGAAGCGGACCGGTGCGGAGGGTGCATTACGCCGCGAGCGCGCCCTTGGCCTTTTCAGCCAGCGCCGTAAAGCCGGCGGCGTCGTGGACGGCGATGTCCGCCAGGACCTTGCGATCCAGGGTGATGCCAGCCTTGAGCAGGCCGTTCATGAAGCGGCTGTAGCTCATACCGTTCAGACGGGCCGCCGCATTGATGCGGGTGATCCACAGCGAGCGGAAGTTGCGCTTCTTCTGCTTGCGGCCGATGTACGCGTACTGGCCAGCCTTGATGACGGCCTGCTTGGCAACGCGGAACACCTTGCGACGGGCGTTGTAATAGCCCTTCGCACGGCTCAGGACCTTCTTGTGACGGCGACGTGCGGTAACGCCACGCTTGACTCGTGCCATGGTCTATATCCTCAGAGGTAGGGCAGCATGCGGTTCAAACGGCCGGAATCTTCGGCGCGAATGATGTTCGTCGCACGAAGACCGCGCTTCCGCTTGGTCGCCTTCTTGGTGAGGATGTGGCTACGGTTGGCGTGGCCAGCCTTGAACTTGCCCGACGCGGTCTTGCGAAAACGCTTCGCAGCCGCCCGGTGGGTCTTGATCTTGGGCATTGCTAGATCCTTGTGGTCTTCGATAACTGGCCTGGGCGGTGGCTGCGCCACACTTTCCGTCCTGCCCGAACCGGCTTGTAAGTCACTGATCCGCAAGGATCATGACGGGTTCCATCTGACCCGAGGGCCAGCCCGGCACGAAACCGGGCCGCGCATGATACATGGCGCGCGTTTTCCTTGCAAATCAGGGGCTTTGCCGCCCACTCCAGACATGACAAGACCGGGCCATGCCCGGTCTCGCTGCCAGCCTCGCGGCACCCGCAGGCGCCGGCGAAGGGGTTACTGCTTCTTCTTCGGCGCGATCATCATGACCATCTGCCGACCCTCAAGGCGCGGGCGCGATTCGATCACGATGTCCTCGCCCAGGTCGTTTTCGATGCGCGTGGCCATCTCGCGCCCCAATTCCTGGTGGCTCATCTCGCGGCCGCGGAAGCGGATGTTGACCTTGACCTTGTCACCCTCTTCCAGGAACCGGCGCATGTTGCGCAGCTTGATCTGGTAGTCGCCTTCGTCGGTGACCGGGCGGAACTTGAGTTCCTTGATCTCGACCTGCTTGGTCTTCTTCTTGGCCTCGTTGGCCTTCTTCTGGGCTTCGAACTTGAACTTGCCGAAGTCCATGATCTTGCACACCGGCGGGTCGGCCTGTGGCTGGATCTCGACCAAGTCCAGGCCTTCGTCCTCGGCCATGGCCAGCGCTTCGTCACGCGAAAGCACGCCGATCATCTCGCCGCCGCTGCCGATCACGCGGACGCGCGGAACGCGGATCTCTTGGTTCTTTCGGTTTTGCTTGTTGTCAGGGGTACTGATGTTGCAGTCTCCGTTATGGGGTGGGCCGACACCCGTCCGGTGTCGGCTCCTTGATCACGCTGCGTGCTCGGTGCGCAGCCGCTCGGCGAATGCCTGGACGCTCATTGTGCCCAAATCCTCGCCTGAGCGCGTGCGCACGGCAACAGCGCCATTTTCCTTCTCGCGGTCGCCGACCACCAGCAGGTAGGGGACCCGTTGCAGCGTATGCTCGCGGATCTTATAGCCGATTTTCTCGTTCCGCAAATCCGAAACGACCCGGAAGCCTTGATTCGCAAGGATTTTCTTCACCTCGTCGACATACTCGGCCTGGGCATCGGTGATGTTGGCCACCACGGCCTGGACCGGCGCCAGCCAGGCCGGATAGGCCCCGGCATGGTGCTCGATCAGGATGCCGATGAAACGCTCCATTGAGCCGACGATCGCCCGGTGCAGCATGACCGGGTGCTTTTTCTGGCTGTTTTCGTCGACATACTCGGCGCCGAGCCGGGCCGGCATCATGAAATCCACCTGCATCGTGCCCAGCTGCCAGGTGCGGCCGATGGCGTCCTGCAGGTGGTATTCGATCTTTGGGCCATAGAAGGCGCCTTCGCCCGGCAGCTCCTGCCATTCCACCCCGCAGCTGCGCAGGGCCGAGCGCAGCGCGTCCTCGGCCTTGTCCCAGGTAGCGTCGTCGCCCAGGCGCGATTCCGGGCGCAAGGCGATCTTGATCTGGATGTCCTGGAAGCCGAAGTCCGAATACACCTTCAGCGCCTGCTGGTGGAAGGCGGTCACCTCGGATTCGATCTGCGCCTCGGTGCAGAAGATGTGGCCATCGTCCTGGGTGAAGCCGCGCACGCGCAGGATGCCGTGCAGCGCGCCGGAGGGCTCGTTGCGGTGGCAGGCGCCGAACTCGCCATAGCGGATCGGCAGGTCGCGATAGCTGTGCAGGCCCTGGTTGAACACCTGAACGTGGCCCGGGCAGTTCATCGGCTTGACCGCGTAGGTACGCTTCTCCGACTCGGTGAAGAACATGTTCTCCTGGTAGTTGTCCCAGTGGCCGGACTTCTGCCACAGCGACACGTCCAGGATCTGCGGGCAGCGCACCTCGCCGTAACCGCTCTCGCGATAGACCCGGCGCATGTACTGCTCGACCACCTGCCACAGCGCCCAGCCCTTGGGATGCCAGAACACCAGGCCCGGGCCCTCTTCCTGCAGGTGAAACAGGTCCTGCTGCTTGCCGATGCGGCGGTGGTCGCGCTTTTCGGCTTCCTCGATGCGCTGGATGTAGGCGTCCAGCTGCTTCTTGTCGGCCCAGGCGGTGCCGTAGATGCGCTGCAGCTGCTCGTTCTTGGCATCGCCGCGCCAGTAGGCGCCGGAAATGCGGGTCAGCTTGAACGCCTTGAGGAAGCGGGTATTGGGCACGTGCGGGCCGCGGCACATGTCCACGTATTCCTGATGGTAGTACAGGCCCATGGCCTGGACATCGTCGGACATGTCCTCGATCAGGCGCAGCTTGTAATCCTCGCCGCGGGCCTTGAAGGTCTCGATGACCTCCGCGCGCGGGGTCATCTTCTTGATGACGTCGTAGTCCTCGGCGATCAGCTCGCCCATGCGCTGCTGGATCGCCTCCAGATCCTCCGGGGTGAAGGGACGCTCGGAGTAGATGTCGTAGTAGAAGCCTTCGGCGATGACCGGGCCGATGACCATCTTCACGTCCGGATACAGCTGTTTGACCGCGTGGCCGACCAGGTGCGCGCAGGAGTGGCGAATGATCTCCACGCCCTCGGCGTCCTTGGGCGTGATGATGCGCAGGGCCGCGTCATGGTCGATCACATCGCTGGCGTCGACCAGCACGCCGTCCACGGCACCGGCGACGGTGGCCTTGGCCAGGCCCGCGCCGATGGACTGGGCCACCTGCATGACGGAAACGGGGGCTTCGAATTCGCGGCGGCTGCCGTCGGGAAGAGTAATGGTGATCATGGGTCTGCGAGTCGGTCTGGGGCCGCCGGCGGCAGCGGCCGCGCGGCATGACGGGAATTGGGGACGAAAAGCCTGAAATACAAAAGGCGCCCTGTGGGCGCCTTGCAAGCAGGGTCCACGTGGCGAGTCAGCAGTGGGCGGTGGTAGTGCTCATGTCGCACGCTCGGCCGGCGCAGGGCGCGGGCCACCTGTTCCCTTGGGGGACGGAATGAGGCGCCGATGATAGCGCGGATTGGGGCGAAATCTCCCATCGGCCGAGCCTCCATAACCCGCGGGCCGCCCGGGGGGCGCGGCTATACTGCCGCCCAACCCCGCCGTGACCGCGCTGCCCGTGCCGCCTGAACCCGTCGTCGCCGAACTGATCGACCTGCTGTCCCTGGAACGGCTGGAGGACAACCTGTTCCGGGGCCAGAGTCGGGACATCGGCACCAAGTACGTCTTCGGTGGCCAGGTGCTGGGGCAGGCGCTGTCCGCGGCGCAGGCCACCGTCGATCCGGCTGGTGCGCGGCGCGCGCACTCGCTGCACGCGTACTTCCTGCGCGCTGGCGACGTGGAAGCCCCCATCGTCTACGACGTGGACCGCACGCGCGACGGCGGCAGCTTCTCGGTGCGCCGGGTGACCGCGATCCAGCACGGCAAGGTGATCTTCTTCTGCGCGGCGTCCTTCCAGGGCGACGAACCCGGGGTCGAGCACCAGCCGGAGATGCCGCAGGTGCCGGCGCCGGAAGCCATCGATGAACAGCCTTCGGTGCCAGCGGAGGTCATGGCGACCCTGCCGCCCAAGGTGCAGCGCTGGCTCAACCGGCTGGGTCCGTTCGAGTTCCGCCACGTGCAGCCGCGCAACGAGCTGGATCCGCAGCGCCTGCCGCCGCGCCAGCAGTTCTGGTTCCGGCTGAGCGAACCGGTCGGCGATTCGCCGGAGCTGCACCGCGCCCTGCTGGCCTATGCCTCGGACTACCAACTGCTGGGCACGGCCAATTTCCCGCACGGCATCAGCTACTACCAGCCCAATGTGCAGATGGCCTCGCTGGACCATGCCCTGTGGTTCCATCGCCCGTTCCGCGCGGACGACTGGCTGCTCTACGCCATCGACAGCCCGACCGCGCAGAATTCGCGTGGCATGGCCCGCGGGCTGATCTTCGACCGCGCAGGTCGCCTGGTGGCCAGTACCGCGCAGGAAGGCCTGGTCCGGGTGGTGCCCACCGCTGGCGATGCCGCCCACGTGCCGGCCAAGGAATAGAGACCCGCCATGCGCCAAATCTTCACCAGCCAGCGCGTCGAGACCGTCGAAGGCGTGGCCGAGCTGCTCCAACAGGCCGGCATCGCCACCTATATCAGCAACGGGCGCTCGTACCACGGGCGCCGCGGCAGTCAGTTCAAGTACTCCGAGCCGACCGCCAAGGCCAAGCAACCCACCGTGTGGGTGCGCCACGCCGACGATCAACCGCGGGCGCGCGAACTGCTGCGCGAGCGCGGCCTGCTGGAGAGCACCCGCCCCGGCCAGTCGCGCATGATCGAGTTCGCCGATCGTGACGACGGCGCGACCGGCAAGCGCCCCTGGGCCCTACGCATCCGCCTGGTGTTGCTGGCGCTGATCGTGGCCGCCGCGGCCTTCACCTTCCTGCATCATCGGGACATGCGCCAGCAGGCCCAGGCCGAAGCGCAGGCCGCCGCCGCGCGCGCGGCCCGGCAGCCGCAACGCAGTCCGCAGGACGACGGCCTGAAAGAGGACGAGCAGCGCGTGCGGATCCCGATGCTGCCGCCCGCGCCGCCCGCCAAGTGAGATGAGCGGTCACATCCTGTGACCAGACCCGTCATGGGTCGTGAACTTCCACAGGATTCCCGACCGTGCATGCCCTGACCCTTGATGACACGCTGCACCGCGACCTGCCAGCCGCCCGCCACGGCGACGCCGCCGCATACGGACGCATCGTGTCGGCCTGCCAGAACACTGTCACCGCCATCGCCCTGGCGATCACCCGCGACGTGGGCGCCAGCGAGGACATTGCGCAGGACGCCTTCCTGCGCGCCTGGCAACAGCTGGACCGACTGAAGAACCACGACAGCTTCCTGCCCTGGCTGCGCCAGATCACCCGCAACCTGGCGCGCGACCACCTGCGCGCGCGCAGCCACGCAGCCATGACCGGTGAGCAGGCCGAGCTGGCCATCGCCATCGCCGCAGATCCAGCACCGCAGCCGGCCGAGCACCTGCTGATCACCGAGCAGGAGACCGTGGCCGCCGACATCATCGGCGCGCTGCCTGAAGACAGCCGCGAAACCCTGCTGCTGTACTACCGCGAAGGCCAGAGTTCGCGTCAGGTCGCCGCCTTGCTGGGTCTGTCCGATGCCGCCGTGCGCAAGCGCCTGTCGCGCGCCCGCGACACGGTCCGCGAGGAACTCCTGCAGCGATTTGGCCAGTTTGCCCGCGGCAGCGCGCCCTCTGCGGCGTTCACCGCCACCCTGGCAGGGATGATTAGCGTCGCCGCCAAACCGGCGGCAGCGGCCACGGTGGAAGTGGCTGCCGGAACGCTGGGCGGCGGCATGCTGGGCAAGCTGGCGCTCGGCAGTGTCGGCGCTGCCGGGCTGGGCACGGTCCTGGGCGCCCTGCTGGGCGGTGGCATCACCACCTGGCTGATGCGCAAGGTGCTGTTCCGCTTTACCGAAACGCCAGAAGAACGAAACGCCGTCTGGGCCGCCTATCGACGCTACATCGTGGTCAGCATGGTCTGGTTTGGCGCGGTACTGGTTGTGGCCGCATTCACCACCCAGGCCTGGCTCTTCGCGCTGTCGGTGCTTATGAGTCTGGGAGCCATCACCTACGAGATGCTGGTCCCGCTGCGCCAGGTCATGGCGCCGCTGATCGCCCGGGACACCGCGCGCGCGCCGCAGACCGCGGCCAGACGCCAACTCGCTTACCGACTGAGCTTCGGCGTCGGCGCCATCCTGGTCACCGACCTCGCCATGCTGGTCCTGGCGCTGCCATTTTTCCTGGCGCGCTTGTAGGCTCGGGCCGGATCGTAGACACACAACGGGGTCGCGAGCGGGTCGTCACATCAGTCGCCTGGGCGTGTCCTGTTCCACGATCTTCACTGGGAACCGCCATGTCCGCCATCGCACTTGACCTCGATCTGACCCTGCGCCGCGAATTGCCGGCCGCCGCGCGCGGCGACCGTGACGCCTACGGCCGCATCGTCAGCGCCTGCCAGAACACGGTCACCGCTGTGGCCTGGGCTATCACCCGTGACGTGCAGGCCAGCGAGGACATCGCGCAGGACACCTTCCTGAGCGCCTGGAAGCATCTGGGCACACTGAAGCAGCCGGACAGCTTCCTGCCCTGGATTCGCCAGATCGCGCGGAACCTGGCCCGCAACCACCTGCGCAGCACGCGACAACGCCCGCTCTCCGGCCCGCAGGCAGAGCTGGCGATCGAACTGGCCGCCGACACCGCGCCAACGCCCGACGAGCGGCTGTTGCAGACCGAGGAGGAATCGGTCGCAGCCGAAGTCATCGCCACCCTGCCCGAGGACGCACGCGAGACCTTGATGCTGTACTACCGCGAAGGCCAGAGTTCGCAGCAGGTGGCCAACTTGCTGGGACTGACCGATGCGGCGGTACGCAAGCGCCTGTCGCGTGCGCGCGAGGCCGTGCGCGGCGAACTGCTGGCGCGTTTTGGCGAATTCGCCCGCGGGACCGCACCGGCCGCCGCCTTCACGCTGGTGGTGACCAGCGCCTTGACCGTGGCCGCGCCACCGGCCGCCGCAGCCACGACGCTTGGCCTGGCGGGCAGCGCCGGGGCCAAGGGCCTGGGCAAAGTGCTGCTGGGAAGCCTGGGCGGGATCGGGGCCGGCCTGGCTGGCGCGGGGCTGGGGATCTGGTGGGGACTGCGGCGCAATCTGCGCGGCGCCATCGATGCCCGCGAACGCGCCGAGCTCAAGCGCAGTGCCCTGATCAATGCGGCGGCCAGCGTCGTCTTCGTGCTGGCGATGTGTGCCTGCGCCACGCTCCGCGTCGGCTGGGTGCCTCTCATCAGCCTGACGGCCGTCTTCTTCGGCGTGATCTTCTGGCAGTCGGCCATCGTCGAGCCGCGCATCAAGGCGCGCCGGCATGCACAGGAAGCCGCGATCGATCCGGAAGCGGCCGCGAAGCGTCGCCGGCGCGAACGCGCGATGTGCTGGCTGGGAATCACACTGGGACTGGTGTGCGGCGGGGGCGGACTGCTGTTGGCGGTGCTGCGCGCCGGGCTGCCGGCGTTCTGATCCTCGCCCCGAATCGAAACAAAAAGCCCGCGCCGATGAAGGCGCGGGCCGGTCAGCATGTGCGGACGATCAGCTGCCCTGCGCGGCCTCGTCCCTGGGCGGCGGCGGCATGTGCCCGTCCCCCGGGCCATGGCCGCGACGGCCGGGGCCATGCATCGGGCGCTCTGGCTTGGCCGCCTCGAATTCGGCCTTGCTCAGCATGCCGTCCTTGTTGGTATCGGCCTTGGCGAAGAACGCGTCGCGTCGCTGTTTCATGCCCAGCTCGCGATCGGCCTTGTCGATGAAGCCATCCTTGTTGAGGTCCATCTGCGCGAAGTGCTCGGCAAAGCGCGGATCGGCCTTGGCCTCCTCGGCGCTGATGCGGCCATCCTTGTTGGTGTCCAGCTTGGCCATGCGCTCGCCGTGACGCGGGCCGTGGTGATGGCGGCCATGGTGCGGGTGCGGCATCTCATCACGCGACAGCTCCCCATCCTTGTTCTTGTCCAGGGTGTCGAACTCCTTGGCCAGTCGCGGTGATGCCGCAGCTTCGGCCCGGCTGATCTGGCCATCCTGGTTGGTGTCCAGCGACTTGGGCGGGGGCGGGGGTGTTGCAGCGTCCTGCGCGACAGCCAGCGCGGTGCCGCCCCCCAGTGTGGCGACGATGGCGAGGGCGATCAGGGTCTTACGGATCATGTGCATTCCTTCAGGTCCGTGGCTGCTTGCCACTGACTGGGAAAACGCCGGGGCGGCGCGGGCGTTGACCCTCCCAGCAGCGCCGTTAAGACAGGGGACAGTCCCGTCAACGACGCTTGCACCGCTGGCCGGCACTCGTGGCGCATCCCTCGAACCGATGGCTGCGCTCGTGGCGGTCTCAGGCAGCAAGACTGGCAGGGCGCAGTATGCTGGGGCCATGGTTGCCCTCCCCGCCCGCCATCCAAGTTGCACAGCACCGCCCGATGCACCCGGTGGATGCGCCCGGAGGTCGGCGTGATGGGAACCAATTCCGCGAGCCCGCGTGAGGACGTACGCTTGTTCCATACCGGCGAGCACCCGTGCGGCTACTGGCCCGAACGGGTGGCGCGCGACCTGGTGCTGGACCCGCGCGATCCCCGCCTGGCGATGTTCTATCCCACCGCGCTGTCCTGGGGTTTCCGCCGTTCCGGCGACCTGGTCTATCGCCCCCACTGCCAAGGCTGTCGCGCCTGTGTCCCGGTGCGCATCCCGATAGACCGCTTCACGCCGGATCGTAGCCAGCGACGGTGCGCGGCACGCAACGCGCGCGTCGAGGCCCGCGTCGTACCGGCTCAGCGCAGCGCCGAACACCTGGCCCTGTACCAGCGCTACCTGACCCATCGCCACGCCGGTGGCGGCATGGACGACCATGGAGCGGCCGAGTTCGAACAGTTCCTGGTCGGGCGCTGGTCGGACAGCCGCTTCCTGGAACTGCGCGAGGATGGGCGACTGCTGGCCGTGGCGGTCACCGACCTGGTGCCGCAGGCGCTCTCGGCGGTCTACACCTTCTTCGACCCCAACGATGCCGCGCGCAGCCTGGGCACCCTGGCCATCCTGCGCCAGCTCGAATGGGCTCGCCGCGACCAGCGCCAGTGGCTGTACCTGGGGTACTGGATCGCCGGGCACCGCAAGATGGATTACAAGCGACGCTTCACGCCGCTGGAGGCCTTCGACGGGCGTCGCTGGGACGACATCGAGGATGTGTTGGGGCCGTGAGCCCGATGATGTCGTCGTCGCGCCCTAGAATCGCGCCATGCCTCTTTCCCGTGCCCTGTCTTTACTGATGAGCCTCGCCTGCCTGACCGCCTGTGCTCACAACGCCGCGCCGTCCAATGCGCCCACGCCGTTCCGGGTGGCGACCTACAACACCTCGCTGTATTCGGACCAGGCCGGCGGCCTGATCGCCGAATTGCAGGGCGACAGCGCGCATGCGCGCAAGGTCGCCGCGGTGCTGCAGGACGTGCGCCCGGATCTGGTCCTGCTCAACGAGTTCGACTACGACCCCGAACACCGCGCCGCAGACCTGTTCCAGCGCAAGTATCTGGAAACCCCGCAACCCGGCGGCGGACCGGCGCTGCGCTATCCCTATCGCTATCTGGCACCGGTCAACACCGGCGTGCCCAGCGGATTGGATCTGGACAACAACGGCCGCGTGGGGGGCGCGGCGCGCGACTACGGCAACGATGCCTGGGGCTACGGCCTGCACCCGGGGCAGTACGGGATGCTGGTGCTGTCGCGGTATCCGATCGATGTGGACGCGGTGCGCAGCTTCCGCCTGCTGAAGTGGTCCCAGGTGCCCGGCGCCGCCAATCCGGTCGATCCGCGCAATGGCAAGCCCTGGTATTCGGCCGTGGCCTGGCCGCAATTGCGGCTGTCGTCCAAGTCACACTGGGATGTCCCGGTGCATGCGCCCGGCGGCGTCGTGCATTTCCTGGTCTCGCACCCGACGCCGCCCGTGTTCGACGGCCCGGAAGACCGCAACGGCCAGCGCAACGCGCAGGAAATCGGCCTGTGGCGGCACTACCTGGACAACGACGCCGCGGACGCGCGTTGGCTCTGCGACGACGCCGGCCGCTGCGGCGGACTGGAGGCTGCCGCGCGGTTCGTCATCGCCGGCGATCTCAACAACGACCCGGTCGACGGCGACGGTCACCATGAGGCCATCGTCGAACTGCTCGAACATCCGCGCGTGCTGCGCCATCCCACGCCGACCAGCGCCGGCGGCGAGGCGACCGCGCGCGCCTACGCGGCCAAGGGGCTGGTCCGCAAGGGCGCGCCGGAGCAGGTCACCGGCGATTTCGGGCCAAAAGCCGGCGCGATGCGGCTGGATTACGTGCTGCCGTCGATGGGCTTCTCGTACCTGGGCGGCGGCGTGTTCTGGCCGCCGAAGTCCGACCCGCGCTCGGCCATCGCCGATGGCAGCGACCATCACCTGGTGTGGGCCGACCTGCAGTTCTGAGCACTCACTTCCAGCGCGTTAAACGCGACAGGCGCCCTTCGGCGCCTGTTGTTCAAGCGAAAAGACTCGAGCCATTTACGAGCACTTGCCCGACTTGGCCAGATTGAGCTCCGATATCTCTTGCTTGCCTTCCTCGTCCGATACGCGTTCAAGCCTGGCGCCTCCGACGAACACGCCCATTTTGATGATCTGACGGATGAAATAGTTCTTCCCTGCCTCGGCATAGAGCAGCAGATCATTCGGCGAGAACTCCGATTCGGTGGAGAGCGTGTGCTCCTTCCCACCATCGACCTGCTCGTAGAAGAACACTTTGCCAGCCGACTGGCCGACGCATTTCCCGTCGATCCATACATCCTTCTTCAGCGCCTTGCCCACAAAGCTGCTGCGATAGACGTAAATACCTGCCTTGCCATCGGCAGGCGCTGGAAACGCCTTCGCCGCAGCCGAATCCGCGCTCGTCGAAAGCGGGACGCTTGCACAACCAGACGACAGCACAGCAACGGCGAGCACAAGCCCGCCGATCCAGAACTTACTCACGTGACTCCCCCTGTCAGGCTTCCCAGCCGCCACATACGGCAGGCCGAAATATCGGCAATCCTCGCCCCAAGCGCAAGCCGCGCTGCGCTGTCCTTCGCTGCTTATTCCAAAGCGATCTGGATCGCCGCCGCGGCATCGCGCGCGGTGGCGCGGGCGGCGTCGATGTCGGCTCCACGCGCCAGGGTCACCCCGACGCGACGCTGGCCTTCCACGCGCGGCTTGCCGAACAGGCGCAGCGCGGTCTGAGGCGCCACCAGGGCGGCCTCGACGTTGGCGAACACCGGGGTGCCGTGTCCCTGCGCAAGCAAGGCGCACGAGGCCGACGGCGCCAGCACCGGGATCACCTCGCCGTCGGCCGCCCCCACCGGCAGGCCAAGAATGGCCCGGGCATGCAGCGCAAACTCGCTCAGGTCCTGCGAGGCGAGCGTGACCAGCCCGGTGTCGTGCGGGCGCGGCGAGACCTCCGAGAACCAGACCTCGTCCCCCTTCACGAACAGCTCCACGCCGAACAGCCCGCGCCCGCCCAGGTCGTCGGTAATGGCACGGGCGATCTGCTGGGCGCGCGCCAGCGCGGCCGCGCTCATCGGCTGCGGCTGCCAGCTCTCGCGGTAATCACCGTCCTTCTGCCAGTGGCCGACCGGCGCGCAGAAGCTGGTGCCGCCGGCATGGCGCACGGTCAGCAGGGTGATCTCGTAATCGAAGTCGATGAAGCCTTCGACGATGCAACGCCCCGCGCCGGCGCGGCCGCCGGTCTGCGCGTAGTCCCATGCCGGGCCGATGTCGGCCTCGCTGCGCAACGTGCTCTGGCCCTTGCCCGAGGAGGACATCAGCGGCTTGACCACGCACGGCAGGCCAACGGCCTTCACCGCCGCCTCGTACTCCTCACGGCTGTCGACAAAGCGGTACGGGGAGGTTGGCAGGCCCAGCGTTTCGGCAGCCAGGCGACGGATGCCTTCGCGGTCCATGGTCAGGCGCGCGGCGCGCGCGGTCGGGATGACCTGCAGGCCATCGGCTTCCAGCTCGACCAGGGTCTGGGTGTGGATGGCCTCGATCTCCGGCACCACCAGGTGCGGCCGCTCGGCGGCGATCAGCGCACGCAGCGCGGCCGGATCGAGCATGTCCAGCACATGGCTGCGATGGGCCACCTGCATGGCCGGCGCATCGGCGTAGCGATCCGCGGCGATGACCTCCACCCCGAAACGCTGCAGCTCGATGGCCACCTCCTTGCCCAGTTCACCCGAGCCCAGCAGCAGGACGCGGGTGGCGGAGGAGGACAGCGGGGTGCCGAGGGTGGTCATAGCGGAGGCCAGCGGGCGGAAGGGGCGCCAATTCTAGCGAGGTCGGCCAGGCGACCACCCGACGAGCGGTGCTTGCGCTTGATATCAAACTGATATCAAATAATCTCAACCACTCAAGGACGTCCACCATGAAAGAAAAGTCGCTTGGTTCCGCTGCCGGCATCCCGGTGCTGCTGGCGGTCATCGTCGTGCTGCTGCTGGCGGGCTGGGGCATCGTTGGCACGGTGGTGCATCACTTCACACCGCTGATGCTGATCCCCAGCGTCGCGGGGATCGCGCTCGGCATCTTTGTCCTGTCCGGCGTCTACATGGTCGAACCCAACCAGGCGGCGGTGCTGAGCCTGTTCGGCAAGTACGTGGGGACGGTCAAGGACAACGGCCTGCGTTGGAACAACCCCTTCTACGCCAAGCGCAAGGTCAGCCAGCGCGTGCGCAACTTCGAGAGCGGCCGGCTCAAGGTCAACGAGCTGGACGGCAGCCCGATCGAGATCGCCGCAGTGATCGTGTGGCAGGTGGTCGATGCCTCCGAGGCGGTCTACAACGTCGACGACTACGAGAGCTTCGTGCACATCCAGTCCGAGGCCGCCCTGCGCGCCATGGCCACCAGCTATCCCTATGACCAGCACCAGGATGACCAAATCTCCCTGCGCAGCCATCCGGCGGAAATCAGCGAGCAGCTCAAGCGACACCTGGACGAGCGCCTGACCCAGGCCGGTGTGGACGTGATCGAGGCGCGCATCAGCCATCTGGCGTATGCGCCCGAGATCGCCGGGGCCATGCTCCAGCGCCAGCAGGCCAACGCGGTGATCGCCGCGCGCACGCGGATCGTCTCCGGCGCGGTCGGCATGGTCGAAATGGCGCTGACCGAACTGGAGAAGACCGGCACGGTCCAGCTGGACGAGGAGCGCCGCGCCGCCATGGTCAGCAACCTGCTGGTGGTGCTGTGCAGCGACCGTGCGACCCAGCCGGTCATCAATGCCGGCACCTTGTACTAGTCGCGCATCCATTCGCGCATGGCCCGCCCCCCCGCTGGGCGGGCCGTTCAAGGAATCAGGCGCACACCGACGCTCCAAGCCCTACCACGTTGTACAGGCCCCACCCCAACAGGCAATCCTCCGACCGCATGGCAGACAAGAAGGCCTACCCGCTGCGCATCAGCGCCGAGGTGCTCGCCGCCGCCCAGAAATGGGCCGACGACGATCTGCGCTCGCTCAACGCGCAGATCGAGTACGTGCTGCGCGATGCCTTGCGCAAGGCCGGTCGCCTGCCACGGCCAACGCCCACGCCCGATGCAGAGGACGACGCATGAGCACCGCAAACCGCTGGAGTTACCACACCGTCGAGGTCAAGCCCAGCCTGATGGGCGGCTTGAAGACCGAGCTGATCCAGGAAGAACTCACCCGGCAGGGCAACCTGGGCTGGGAATTGGTCAATGTGATCGTGCCGGCGCCGATGACGCCGGTGGTGCTCGTGTTCAAGCGCCCGCAATGAACCGCATGCGCACACCACCGCCCCCCGCGGGCGCGCTGCGGCTGACGCCCCCCTCCAGCCGCGCGCATCTGTGGCTGTTCGTCACCACCCTGTGCGTGCCAGTGCTGTGTGCGGCCGTCTCCACGGCACTGTCGCCTCCGCAGGCGCGCGTGCTGCCGCAGGGCATCGCCCTGTCCACGTCGATGCTGGCCCTGGCAGTGCCTGCCGCCGTGTTGCTGGTGGGCCTGATGCTGTGGGGCCTCCTGGCGGCCGCGCTGCGGCGGCAATCACTGTCCATCGAGGAGCGTTGCCTCACCGTGCGCAGTACGTTCTTCCGGACCCGGGTCGATCTGGACGCGCTGCTGCTGGACCAGGCGCGCGTGGTCGACCTGGACGAACGCCGTGAATGGCGTCCCTGGCTCAAGGTCCGCGGGTTCTCCCTGCCCGGGCTGCGCAGCGGGTGGTACCGGCTGCGCGACCGGCGCAAGGCCTTCGTCGCCATCGCCGGCAGCCACCGCGTGCTGGCACTGCCGACCACGGCCGGACATGCACTGCTGCTCGACGCCCCCGACCCGGCGCGACTGCTGCAGCGGCTGCGCGCGCTGGCAGGCCCCGCACGCGCCGGCTAGAGTGCGCCGATGCCCGCACGCCCCCGCCCGTCCGTCGCCGCCACCCTGCTCAACACCGACCAGATCGAGCTGTGGCCCGCCGCGCTCCTGCGCGCCCGGAGCAACGGCGACGCCCGGGTGATCGCGCGCGCCAGCCGCATCCTGCGGCGCAAGAGCGATGGCCGCTATCTGGCGGCCGTGGTGCCTGAGGGCCTGGTCGGCCTGCTGCCGGGCTGGAGTCGCAGCGAGGGCCTGGAGCAGGCGCTGGATCGGCTCGAGGCGGTCGAGCAGACACGCCGCGCGCCCGCACCGGATACCGAAGGCACCCTGCCCCTGTACGGCCTGCGCCAGCGCCTGGAAACCCTGGAACTGGACGCCGATGACTATGCGCGCCGCACCGGCCTGGCATTGGTCGGCGAGCCGGCGACCCTCGCCCTGGCCGGCTTTGACCGGTACCGCAGGCCGCTGTGGATGACCGCCGCCGCCGGCCAGGCATGGCGCGCCCTGCAGGCCGCTGCCGCGACCGAAGGCGTGCGCCTGGAGGCGATCTCCGGCTATCGCAGCCACGCCTATCAATTGGGGATTTTCGAGCGCAAGCGCGCGCGCGGGCAGCGCGTGGCGCAGATCCTCACCGTCAATGCCGCGCCCGGCTACAGCGAACACCACGGCGGCGATGCGCTGGACATCGGTACGCCGGGGCAGCCGCCGGCGGAGGAAAGCTTCGAGCACACCGAAGCCTTCGCCTGGCTGACCGCGCATGCGGGGCGCTTCGGCTTCCACATGAGCTATCCGCGCGACAACCCGCACGGCATCGTCTACGAGCCCTGGCACTGGCGGCATCAGCGCTGAAGCCGCGGGGCTTTCAGTCCTGCGAGCGGTTCGTCGGCGCGGCGGCCTTGCCGTCGAAGTCGGCGATCCGCCAGAGATAGAGACTGGCGTAGGTGCGATACGGCCCCCAGCGTTCACCGCGGGCGGCAAGCTCCTTCGGCGTGGGCATCAACGCCGCCTTGTCGACCAGCTGCGCCCCCTTGCGGATGCCCAGGTCATCGATGGGCAGGATGTCCGGCCGGCCAAGCCGGAACATCAGCATCATCTCCACCGTCCAGCGTCCGATGCCACGGATCGGCACCAGCGCCTCGACGATCTGGTCGTGGTGCATGTGCTGCATCTGCCGCAGCGTGGGAATCTCGCCACGTTGCTCGCGCGCGGCCAGGTCACGCAGCGCCAGGGTCTTGTTGCCCGAGACGCCACAGGCGCGCAGCCCGGCGTCATCCACCCGCCCCAGCGTATCGAAGTGCAGCCGGCGACTGCCGATCGCCTGCTCGACACGCCCGACGATCGTGGAAGCCGCCTTGCCGGAGAGCTGCTGGAACAGGATCGCGCGGGCCAGGGCATCGACCGGATCGAAGGTCATGCGCCAACGCGGCTCGGCCTCGAGCATGCCGATGCGCTTCATCCACGCGCCAAGCCTGCGGTCGCGCCGAGTCAGGTGATCCCAGGCGGCCTGTGTGTCGAACCCGCGCGCATGCCGTGGCATTGGCCCGGCCCTAACGCCGCAGCGCGTCGATGGCCCAGAGCAGCCAGGCCAGGATCATGGCCATGCCCCCGGCCGGGGCCAGCGTGGTCGGCGTCCCGGCCAGCACGTTCAGCGCCAGGCTGCCGGAGAACGCCAGCGTGCCGACCAGCAACAGCCGCAGCGCCCAGCGTCCCAGCGCGCGCGCGGCCCGCGGCGCCAGCGCGGCCAGTGCGACGCCGTTGCCGAAGGCGTACAGGCAGGCGGTGTTGAGAAAGGATTGGGCCTTGGCATCGGCCACGCCGTGGGCGGCGTAGGCAGCAAGCCCGATGGACAGCGCGCACAGCAGCGCGCCAAAGGCGGCCGAGGGCGTCGGGACGGAACGTGAGCGAACCAATGACATGCGGGTCCCCTTGTCGGTCAGGCACCCGGCCCTTCGGCATCGTGCCCTGAAATGAAAACGCCGCGCCCTGTCGGGGGCGCGGCGTCGTCGACATCCTTGCAGCAGCGCGGTGCCGTCAGGCCCGCGCCACCCGCGCGATCAGTACTTGATCGCCCAGTAGATGTTGTAGGTGGAGCTTTCGTCAGTGAACGACTTGTCCACGCCGCTGTTCCAGGTCTCGTACGGACGGTCGGTCATGGCATGGCCGTTGGTCATCGCCCAGGCGCGCAGGCCGTTGCGGGCGGCTTCCAGCTCGGACATGTAGCCGGTGTACTTGGCCGTGGCGGCCTGGTGCGGCTGGGTATGGACATAGTTGACCGGGGTGCCGGCGACCTTCACTTCCAGCTCAGGCGCATCGGTGGTCGGTGCTTCCGGCGTTTCGGCCGCAGCGGTCTCCTCAGCCTTGTCGGCGTCGTCCTGCTTGGCATCGTCCTTCTTGGCATCGTCGGACTTCTCGCCCTTCGGGCCGGTGCCCTTCTTGCGGACCGGCTGGACCACATCGAACGTATAGGTCTGCGAGGCCAGTTCGGTGCTGACGATGCGCAGCGGACCGGCGGTCTCCAGATCGTTGGATTCCATCACGCGCTTGATCCACTCCTGGTCGGAGTTGATCGCCTTCTTGATGGCGTCGTTGTTGCGATCGATGCTGCCCGCGCTGACGACCAGCAGGTTCTCGGCCGGCACATCGGCGATCTTCATGTCGGTCAGCTTGCTGCCATCGACGCGGTAGTCGAAGTTCGGGATCGTGGCCAGATTGGTCGACAACTTGCGCAGGCCCGCATCGAGCGAATCACCGACCTGGCTCTTCAGGTACATGCCCAGGAAGCGACCGTAGAGGTTCCAGCCGTAGTCCACGTCATAGGACTGGGTGATGCGCACGTTGCGGTTGTTGCGGCCGGTCGGCTTGAGGTCGATCTCGCTGACCTTGTTGGTGCCCGGCGCGTTGTCGCTGATGGCGTAGGTCACCTTGCCGGTGTCGCCGCTGCCCGCAGGCATCTTGCTGTCGGTGATTTCCCAGCTGCCCTGCTTCCAGGCGGTCACGTGGTCGGAGCTGAAGCTCACCTTGGCGCCCTTGCCCACGTTACCTTCGGCACCGCCGGAATAGTTCAGGACCGCCGGATCGCCCGGCAGCATGAGGCTCCAATCCTTGAGGCGACGCACGTTGTTCACCGTGTCATACACGATGGTCATCTTGCGGTTGCTCTCCACGCTTCCCTCGAGATGCCGATGCGACGGCAAGACCACGCCGATGACCAGGAACAGCACCAATACCAGTGCCAGGGCAATCAGGAACTCGAGCAAACGGGTCATTCAGCGGTCTCCGGGGGCCGGTGAGAGGCCTTAAGGTGGTGGGCGAGCAAGTTCCCAATCGTAGCAGGCTTGATGAGCGCTGCGCAGCCTGAACAATCGCCCTGAGCCACTGATTCTGCTGCGAAAACGAAGTCTTAACAGACCAATGCCGGACCGGCTGCCCTTGGTGTGCCGCCGTGGTGCCGCGGAGGCCGGACCAAGCACCATGGCAGGGCATCGCCGCGACACGCTCCGGCGCAACACGCCAGCGAGGCAACCGCGGATCTCCAGGGCCGGCACCCTCGCCTTGCCAGAATTCAGGCCACGCCTGGGCCCTGGCACGTCCAAGCCGCCCCTGCCCGGTGCCCCGCCCCGTCGAACAGATCCTTGGCGAGCTTCAGACCAACTGCAGTTCGAAGGCTTTGAGGACCGCGCGGGTGCGGTCACGCACGCCCAACTTGGAGAGGATGTTGGACACGTGGTTCTTGATGGTGCCCTCAGCCACGCCCAGCGAATTGGCGATCTCCTTGTTGGAGAAGCCCGAGGCCATCAGGCGCAGGATCTCGGTCTCCCGATCGGTCAGCGGATCGGGGCGATCCAGGCTGACGAACTCGTTGCGCATGTGCTCCAGGCCCGAGAGCAGGCGCTGGGTCACCGCCGGCTGGACCAGCGAGCCCCCGTCGGCCACGGTACGGATGGCCCCGACCAGCTGCTCCAGGGAGACGTCCTTGAGCAGATAGCCCTTGGCACCGGCCTTGAGCCCGGCCAGGACCAGCTGGTCGTCGTCGAAGGTGGTCAGGATGATCGACGGCGGCAGCTGGCCGGCGCGGGCCAGGGCCTGCAGCGCCTCCAGTCCGGACATCGCCGGCATGCGCATGTCCATCAGGACCACGTCGGGCTTGAGTTGGGGAATCAGCGCGACGGCCTGCTGGCCGTCGGCGGCCTCGCCGACCACTTCGATACCGTCATCCAGGGCCAGCAACGAACGGATGCCCTGACGGACCAGGTTCTGGTCGTCGACCAGGCAGACACGGATCATGGAATGTCTCCAGTGGAAGTAAGCACGGCGGCAGAGGTCACCGGACCGGCAAGCAGCGGATCATCGCTGCCGGCCGACAGACGCAGCGACAGGCGAAAGCCCTGCCCATCGGAAGTATCGACCTGCATCTGACCGCCATACTGGCGCAGGCGCTCGCGCATGCCCCGCAAGCCATTGCCGGCGTTGAACTCGCTGGCGCCGCGGCCATCGTCGCGCGCGTTCATCAGCAGGTCCAGGCCTTCACGCTGGCAGCTGATCCACAGGTTGCGCGCGCCGGCGTGGCGCACCGCGTTGGTGATGATCTCCTGGGCACAGCGCAGCAGCACATGGGCGCGCTCGGGGTCTTCCAGGGTCAGTGGTTCGTGCAGGTCCAGGTGGATCTGCAGGGAAGGCACGTGCTCGGCCAGCGGCCGCAGCGCAGCGGCCAGGTCGATCGCGCCGGACTCGCGCAGCTGGCTGACCGCCTCGCGCACATCGGTCAGCAGCAGCCGGGCCAGCGTATGGGCCTGGCGCACGTGCTCCTGGGCGCGTCCCTGGGTGACATGGCCGGCCACCTCCAGGTTCAGGCTCAGGGCCGTCAGGTGATGGCCCAGCAGGTCGTGCAGCTCGCGCGAGATGCGGGTGCGCTCATTGACCCGGGCGCTCTCGGTCAGCAGGGCGCGGGTAGACCGCAGTTCGGCGTTCAGCCGGCGCTGCTCCTCGCGCGCCTGCGCCTGCTGCCGCGCCACGTAGGCGGTGACCAGCACGAAGGCCGCAAAGCCCACATAGAAGGAGGACTGGAACACCGATTCCCACAGGTTGAAGTCGTCGCGGGCCATGAACGAGGGCACCAGCGGCACGTGGGCGAACATCAACCACAGCACCGCCCAGCGCAACTCCAGCATCCAGGGCAGCACCCCAGCCACCACCACCAGCAGCAGCGCGCCCAGACCGGTCTGGGTGTAGAAGCCGACGGCCACGCTGGAGGAGATCATCACCAGCAGGACCACCACGTTCACCAGACTGGGATGCTGAGGCGGTCGCTCGTGCAGGGCGCGGGTGGCCAGCCAGTAGCACAGGCCGAAGGCCAGGTAGGCCAGCAGCGACATCGGCACGTTCAGCCCCGCGCCCTCGGCCCCGCGCGAAGGCGGCAGGAACCAGACGTTCAGGACGATGGGAATCCCCACCAGCGCCCAGGTGTAAAGCCCGGCGGCGCGCAGCAGACGGGTATGGGGGATTCGCTCGAGCATGTCGGCATCTTACGGCGCCGCGGTGCCGCGCAACCCGGCCTGAAGTCATGCCCGTTTCCCGCGCCAAGCGGGCCACCACGCCCCGCAGGCGCGGCCGCCCATGCGATAATCGGTGCTCCCCCGCGCAATCGGGGTGTGGTTTCTCTGGAGCAAGCCCGATGTCGATCGTCATCCGCGATGTGCGCGAGCACGAGCTGGATTCCGTCCTGGCCCTGAACAACAACGCGGGCCTGGCGATCCTGCCGCTGGACAGCGCGCGCGTGCACGACTTCTATGAACGTGCCGAATACTTCCGCGTCGCCGAGCGCGACGGCAACCTGGCCGGCTTCCTGGTCGGTTTTGGCTCCGGCGTGGGCCACGACAGCAGCAATTACGCCTGGTTCCAGGAACGCCATCCCGAATTTTTCTACATCGACCGCATCGTGGTCGCCAGTCGGCGTCGCGGTGGCGGTGTCGGCCGCGCCTTCTATGCCGACGTGCAGAGCTATGCCGAGCTGCGCTACCCGCAGCTGGCCTGCGAGGTGTTTCTTGACCACGGCGCGGACCCGGCGCTGCTGTTCCACGGCAGCTTCGGCTTCCGCGAGATCGGCCAGCACGTGATGCCAGAGGTCAAGGTGCGCGCCAGCATGTTGATGAAGGAGCTATGCAGCTACCCCTGGGTCCTGGAGACCTACGGCGGCAAGCTGCCCGAGGTGCCGTGGACCCAGGCACGCCGCTACACCGCGGCCGGCGCCCAGAGGCCGACCGGAACATGAGCGCACCTTCCCCTGTCGCCGGCTACGAGCAGGCCGGCGAACTGAAGATCGGCCAGGTCGGCGTCGCCAACCTGCGCGTGCGCACCCTGGATGTCGAAGCGCTGGTGCGCGAGATGCGCGAGCGCGTGCAGCGCGCGCCCAAGCTGTTCGGGCGCGCCGCGGTCATCATCGACTTCGGCGGCCTGATGCGCACGCCCGACGTGGACACCGCCCGGGCCCTGCTCGAGGGCCTGCGCGCGGCCGGTGTCCTGCCCATCGCCCTGGCGTACGGCACCTCGGAGATCGAGGCCCTGTCCGAGCAGCTCGGCCTGCCCCTGCTGGCCAAGTTCCGCGCCCAATACGAACGCAGCGAACCGGCGCCCGCCCCGGCCCCGCCGCCGGTCGCGCCCGCCCCTGAGCCGGCCCCAGCACCGCCGCCCAAGAGCCCGGCCCAGCCGGGTCTGGTGCAGAAGACCGCCGTGCGCTCGGGCCAGCAACTCTATGCCGAGCAGCGCGACCTGACCGTCCTGACCACGGTCGGCGCCGGGGCCGAAGTCATCGCCGACGGCTCGATCCATATCTACGGTCCCCTGCGCGGCCGCGCCCTGGCCGGCGCACAGGGCAACCAGGAGGCGCGTATCTTCTGCAGCGCCTTCCATGCCGAACTGGTCGCCATCGCCGGGCACTACAAGGTCCTGGACGACGTCCCCCGTGCCCTGCACGGCAAGGCCGTGCAGGTCTGGCTGGAAGACGGACAACTGAACATCGCCGCGCAGGATTGACCCGCGCGGCGCCGGCGCCGGTCCCCCGGCCGGTGCCACCTGCAACATGCATCCATCGCACCCCCTTTTTTCGGAGAACACCATTGGCTGAGATCATCGTCGTCACGTCCGGCAAGGGCGGCGTAGGCAAGACCACCACCAGCGCCAGCATCGCGTGCGGCCTGGCCCGTCGCGGCAAGAAGGTCGCGGTCATCGATTTCGATGTCGGCCTGCGCAACCTGGACCTGATCATGGGCTGCGAGCGCCGGGTGGTGTACGACTTCATCAACGTCACCCAGGGCGAGGCCACCCTCAAGCAGGCCCTGATCAAGGACAAGCGCTTCGATACGCTGTTCGTGCTGGCCGCCTCGCAGACCCGCGACAAGGACGCACTGACGTCCGAGGGCGTGGAGAAGGTGCTCAAGGACCTGGATGCCGACGGCTTCGACTTCGTGGTGTGCGATTCGCCGGCCGGCATCGAGAAGGGCGCCTTCCTGGCGATGTACTTCGCCCACAAGGCGATCGTGGTGGTCAATCCGGAAGTGTCCTCGGTGCGCGACTCCGACCGCATCCTGGGCCTGCTGGATTCCAAGACCCGCCGCGCCGAGGAGGGCAAGACCATCAGCCCGCAGCTGCTGCTGACCCGCTACAACCCGGCCCGCGTGGAGACCGGCGAGATGCTGTCCATCAAGGACGTGGAGGAAGTGCTGGGCCTGAAGACCATCGGCGTGATCCCCGAGTCCGGCGACGTGCTCAACGCCTCCAACAAGGGCGAACCGGTGATCCTGGATCTGGAATCGCCCGCCGGCCAGGCCTATGACGACGCCGTGGCCCGCCTGCTGGGTGAAGACCGTCCGATGCGCTTCACTACATTCGAGAAGAAGGGCTTCTTCAGCAAGCTGTTCGGAGGTTGAGCATGGGTATGTTCGATTTCCTCAAAGCCAAGAAGAACACCGCCGAGACGGCCAAGAATCGTCTGCAGATCATCATTGCCCAGGAGCGCAACCAGCGTGGCGGGCCCGATTACCTGCCGCTGCTGCAGCGCGAGCTGCTGGAAGTGATCAAGAAGTACGTCAACATCGACGCCGACGCAGTCAAGGTCGACCTGCTCAAGGACGGTGACCACGACGTGCTGGACATCTCGGTGGCCCTGCCCGAAGGCAAGGCCTGATCCATCCCGGTGCGGGCCTCGCGGCCCGTGCCTCTTCTCGCACACGCACGACGCCATGACATCGCAAAACGCCCTTGCCTTTTCCGACCCCATGCCGGAGCCGGGCAGTGATGCGGCCATGGCCACCGTGTTGCGCGTGGGACAGATGGCGTTCGACACGCTGGCCGCGCTGCTGGCGCGGTTCGACCTGGTCCTGCACAAGGTGCCGGACGGGGTCCCGATCCCCGGCAGCTTCTGGGGCGATCCGGAAGCCGGCGTGATCGCGCACAACGTCTACGTGCGCGGCGACACGCCGGTGCACTCGATGCTGCACGAGGCCTGCCACCTGATCGTGCTCACGCCCGAGGCCCGCGCCCTGGTCCATACCGACGCGACCGACTCGGACATCGAGGAGGATGCCACCTGCTACCTGCAGGTCGTGCTGGCCGACCAACTGCCCGGCGTGGGGCGTGCGCGGCTGATGGCCGATATGGACGCGTGGGGGTATTCGTTCCGGCTCGGGTCGACCGCGGCGTGGATCGAACATGACGCCGAGGATGCGCGGCGCTGGCTGGCCGAACGCGGCCTGCCCACCTGAGTCACGACCAGAATCCGGACAGCGCGCGTTTCAGGGGACGCCAGATGAGTACCGAAACCGGTCCAAGGCCCGGTGATGCCTGGAACCACATGACCGTACTCGGTCGCAGCGCCGATCGGGTCTGCGTGATCGACCGGCGCGACACGCGTCATTGCCTCAAATTCATGCTCCCGTCCGGCCAGCGTGCGCGCGCCGGGCTGCGCCGCCGCGTGCAGCGCTGGCGCGCCGGCCGGGCGCCGCAACGCGACGAAAACCACGCCGAACTGCGCGCCTGGCTGCAGCTCTCGGCACGGCTGTCGCCGCAGGACCTGCAGCCTCATCTGGCGACCGTGCTGGGCATGTACCGCACCGCCTACGGCCAGGCGCTGTGCTGCGAGCGTGTCACACTGCCCGACGGCGCACCCGCGCCCAGCCTGTCCACGCTACTGCTCGGGGCATCGGACTATCCAGCCACCTCGTTGTGCGCGGCCGTGGATCAGTTCGAGCAATGGCTGCTCAGACATCGCATCCCGCTGTTCGACGTCCATGCCGGCAACCTGCTGGTGGTCGGCGACGAACCGGGCCCGCGGCTGGTCTGTGTCGATGTCAGGCCCCTGGCGCGCGTGGGCCGGATCGCCCGCATGCCAGGTTGGTTCGGTGCCACCGCACGGCGGCGCATCCGTCGCTGGGCACAGCGACTGCGCCAACAGATTCGCGCCGCCCTGCCCGCATGATCCCGGGTGCCATCGTGCTTGCGGGACGCGCAGCCCTTCACTAGCCTGCGGGCTGCACTGCGCCCAGGGAAGAGTCACGTGAAGCCACGCCACCTCGTGTTTGCCGTCGCCGCCAGCCTGTCGCTGGCCCTGTTGTCCGGCTGCGGCCGCGACGAGGAACCGGCGACGCCCGGGGTGGCCAAGGCACCCGAAGGTGAGACCGCCGATGCCTTCGTCGAACGCGTCAACGCGCAGTTGCGCCTCCAGTCGCCGGCAATCAACTCGGCCCAGTGGCTGTCGTCCACCTACATCAACGACGACAGCCAGCGCGTGGCCGCCAAGGCCAACGAAGGCGCCCTGACCCAGCTCAATGCCTGGATCGCCCAGTCGCGGCGCTTCGAAGGGCAGAAGATGGCGCCGCAGACCGCACGCGCCATCCACCAGCTCAAGCTGATGACCGCCATGCCGGCCCCGCGCGATCCGCAGAAGCTCGCTGAGCTGACCCGCATCGCCACGCGCATGGAAGGCATGTACGGCGCCGGCCGCTATTGCACCGGCGAGGGCGATGTGCAGCAATGCCGGCAGCTGGGCCAGTTGGAGGACGTGCTGGCGCATAGCCGCGACTACGACGCCCAGCTCGACGCCTGGCAGGGCTGGCATGCGATCGGCGCGCCGATGCGCGGCGACTACACGCGCTTCGTGGAACTGGTCAACGAAGGCGCGCGGGACATGGGCTTCGCCGATGCCGGCGAGCTGTGGCGCAGCGGCTACGACATGGCGCCCGGTGAGATCGCCGCCGACACCGATCGGCTATGGGGCCAGGTCAAACCGCTCTACGAACAGCTGCAGTGCTACACCCGCAGCAAGCTGGAAGCCCGCTACGGCGCCCGCGGTCAGGCCGACGGCGGCCTGCTGCCGGCCCAGCTGATGGGCAACATGTGGGCCCAGGACTGGAGCAATCTGTGGGACCTGCTGCAGCCCTACCCGGACGCCGGTGGCCTGGACATCACCGCCGCACTGCAGGCCGGCGACGACAAGCGCTACGAGCAGACGCTGAAGGACGCCGGCCTGGACACCGAGGATCCCTTCGAGGATGCCCGTGATGCGGACTACGCCAGCCAGCTCAAGGCGCTGGGGCATGCCCCGGACGATGCCACTCGCGAGCGCATGAACCGCCGCGCCTACGACCGCGCGATCGCCCGCGTCGCCGACCTGCGCCACGCCGCGGACCTGGCCAGCGCCAAGGCCATGGCCGCCCGGGCGCAGGATTTCTACACCTCGCTCGGCATGCCGCCCCTGCCCGACAGCTACTGGGACAAGTCGCAGTTCATCAAGCCGCGCGACCGTGATGTGGTCTGCCATGCCAGCGCCTGGGACCTGGACATGGCCGGCGACGTGCGCACCAAGATGTGCATCAAACCGGACGAGGACAGCTTCACCACGATCTACCACGAGCTGGGCCACCTGTATTACGACCTGGCCTACAACGCGCAGCCGCCGCTGTTCCAGTCCGGTGCCAACGATGGCTTCCACGAGGCGATCGGCGACACCATCGTGCTGGCGATGACACCCGATTACCTGGCCTCGATCGGCTTGGTGCCGGAGCAGGCGCAGAGCGAACAGGCGCTGGTCAACGCGCAGATGCGCATGGCGCTCAACAAGGTGGCCTTCCTGCCATTCGGACTGCTGATCGACCGCTGGCGCTGGGGCGTGTTCGATGGCTCGATCAAGCCGGATCAGTACAACGCGGCCTGGTGGCGGCTCAAGGCGCAGTACCAGGGTGTCGCGCCCCCTTCGGCGCGCAGCGAGGACCAGTTCGATCCGGGCGCCAAGTACCACGTGCCGGCCAACACGCCGTATACGCGCTACTTCATGGCCGCCATCCTGCAGTTCCAGTTCTACAAGGCACTGTGCGATGCCTCCGGCTACACCGGACCCCTCAACCAGTGCAGCTTCTACGACAACAAGGTGGCCGGGCAGAAATTCTGGGCCATGCTCGGCCAGGGCAGCAGCCAGCCCTGGCAGCAGACGCTCAAGACCCTGACCGGCAGCGAGAAGATGGACGCCGGCCCGATGCTCGAATACTTCCGACCGCTACAGGCCTGGCTGAAGGAGCAGAACGCCGGCCGCAGCTGCGGATGGCGGGTGCCGGCCTCGGCCGCGTCCGAGGCCGACGCGAAACGCTGAGCCGCTAGAATCCGGCCTCATCGGCCAGCAGCGCCCAGCGCTCGTGGTCCTGCCAGACCCCGTCGATACGCAGGTAGCGCGGGGAGAAGCCCTCCAGGCGAAAGCCAGCCCCGCGGGCCAGGGCGATCGAGGCGGCGTTGCCGGGCTGGATATTGGCCTCGATGCGATGCAATCCGATTTCGCCAAACAGGTAGGCGATCGCCTGCGGCAGCGCTTCGCGCATCAATCCACGCCCGGCGTACGGGACGCAGGCGTAATAGCCCAGATAGGCGCTGAGGAAGTTGCCTCGGCTGATCTGGCTGGCATTGAACACGCCGACGACGGCGCCACTGCCGCGTTCGAGCGCGATCAGGCTCAGATAGTCCTCGGCCAGGGTCCGGGAGAACCAGGCCTCGAACCCGGCCTGGTCCAGGCACGGGGTCACCCAGGAACGATGTAGGGCCACGCTGGCGCGGTGCGCGGCGATCAGCGCGGCGGCATCGGTGCGCAACAGGCGCCGTAAGCTCACGCGCGATGCGGGCACGGCCATGCGGGTTTAGTGGGTGTCCTGCTCGCCCTGCAGGCCGGCCACCAGCTGCTGACGGAACTGATCGAAGCTCAGGCCCTGGCCGGCCGCCTCGGCGTGGGCGGCTTGCTTGAGCGTCTCCGAATACTCCAGACGCACGTTGGTGCCAGCACGGTCATGCAGTTCGGCCGCCCGCAGGATCAGCGCCAGCACGTGCGCAGCGCTGTCCGATTCCCCAGCGATGCGGCCATCCATGCCTAGCACCCACTGCCCGTCGCGGCGCACGATGCCGGCCAGCAGTTGCTGGTCGGCGTCGCGCAGCTCGGCGTGCGGCTCGATCGGGGAAGGCGCTGCGGCGCTGGCGACGTCCTGGTTGCGGGCGCGCTGCTCACGGCGCTTGCGCGCATCACGGCGCTGCTTGGAGGTGATCGACATGGGAAACGAAAGACAGACTGCGTGAGGCACTAGGGTAACCCCTCGCGCCCCGCTCGGCCCGGGCACGCCGTTCAGGCGGCCTGGGCCGGCGCCAACGCCTCGGCCGCGATCCGGTAAGAATTCACCCGCGCGGCGTGGTCGTAGATATTGGCCGCAATCATGATCTCGTCCGGGCGGTGGCGGTCGATGAAGGCCGCCAGCCCCTCGCGCACGGTCTGCGGCGAGCCGACCACACTGCAGGCCAGCGCGCGCTCGACGCCGGCTTTTTCGTGGGGCTGCCAGTAGGCCTCGATATCGTCGATCGGGGCGGGAATCTTGCCGGGCGCGCCACGGCGCAGGTTCACGAAGGCCTGCTGCGCGGTGGTGAACAGGCGCCTGGCCTGCGCATCGGTCTCCGCGGCAATCACATTCAGGCCGAGGATCGCGTAGGGCTGCTGCAGATGGCGCGAAGGCCGGAAATCGCGGTGGTACACCGCCAGCGCCTGATCCATCGCATCGGGGGCGAAGTGCGAGGCAAAGGCGAACGGCAGCCCCAGCTGCGCGGCCAGGGTAGCGCTGAACAGGCTGGACCCCAGCAGCCACACCGGCACCTCGATCCCGGCGCCAGGCACCGCCTGCACCAGTTGCCCGGGCTGGGCCGGAGCGAAATAGCGCAGCAGCTCGGTCACATCGGCCGGGAACTGGTCGGCACTGTCGAAGTAGCGACGCAGCGCCCGGGCGGTGGGCTGGTCGGTGCCCGGCGCCCGCCCCAGCCCCAGGTCGATGCGCCCCGGATACAGCGAGGCCAGCGTGCCGAACTGCTCGGCCACCTGCAGCGGCGCGTGGTTGGGCAGCATCACCCCGCCCGACCCGACCCGGATGGTCGAGGTGCCGCCGGCCACGTGACCGATCAGCACGGCCGTGGCCGCGCTGGCGATGCCGGGCATGTTGTGGTGTTCGGCCAGCCAGTAGCGGGTGTAGCCCAGGGCCTCGGCATTGCGGGCCAGGTCCAGGGAATTGGCGAAGGCCTGGGCCGGCGTGCTGCCTTCACAGACCGGGGCCAGGTCCAGCACGGAATAGGGAATCGAGGGAATGGACGTCGTCATGCCATCAACATGAGGCCGCAGGCCGCCTGCTTCCACCCCCGCCGATGCGACGCTGTATTCAGCTCAGCAGGTCGTAGGGACCGCCCTGGGCCAGCGCACGCTGATAGGCCGGGCGCGCATGGATGCGCTCGATGAATCGGGCCAGCAGCGGGTAGTCCTCGAAGCCGTACCTAGCCTGCGCCGCCTCCAGCGGGAAGCTCAGGGCGATGTCGGCCGCCGAGAAATCCTCGCCGACGAACCACGGCCGCTGCCGCAGCTCGGCTTCCAGGTAATCCAGGTGCAGCCGCACCTGCGGCCGCGCGAAGCCGGCCAGCCCCTTGTCGGCGATGGCCCGGGCAATGGGCTTGACGAAGAACGGCATCGGCGCACTGCGGATGCGGTTGAACACCAGGGTCACCAGCAACGGCGGCATCAGCGAGCCCTCCGCATAGTGCAGCCAGTAGCGATAGCGCAGGTGTTCATCGGTCCCCGGCGAGGGCGCGAGCGCACGCTGCGCGTCGTAGGTGTCGACCAGGTATTCGATGATGGCGCCGGACTCGGCCAGCAGCCGGGCGTCGTCCTGCACGACCGGGGACTTGCCCAGCGGATGGATCTGCTTGAGCTCCGGCGGCGCCAGCATGGTGCGCGGATCGCGCTGGTAACGGACCACCGTGTAGTCCAGTCCAAGCTCCTCGAGCAGCCACAGCACGCGCTGGGAGCGCGAGTTGTTGAGATGGTGAACGGTGATCATGTCGCGGCCTTGGCAGTGCACGTCGCCGGGATCATAGCGGCCGCAGGCATTCGCCCGGTGAGCGGGATTTTTGGCTATTGTCGACAGGTTGGAACAGGGGCAGTGCGAGATGGGGTGGTTGAACGGCCGGCTGGACGAGCTGGCGTGGGAAGAGCGCGAGGCGCTGATCGCGCAGCAGCGCGAGCAGTCGCGTCACTATGTCGTGGTCCTGTTCCTGTTCGCCCCGCTGCTGTTCCTGATCGCCGGCGTGCGCGAGATCCTGCTGGACAATCCGACCGCCTGGCGCCAGATGCCCGTGCGGCTGGCATTGTCGCTGGTGATCGCCGCGCTGGGTCAGTCCATCCGCCGTCACTGGGTGAGCCCGGGCGGGAGCGCGTGGATGGCCATCGCCGGCGTGGCGCTGATCAACATGGCCTTGGCCTTGAGCGTGCAGACCGAGCCGGCGCGCCTGAGCCTGGTGCACGTCGTGGCGATGCTCGTCGCCATGCAGAGCCTGCCGCTGACCATCCGCCTGCGCGATACGCTGGGCATGTCGTTGGGCCTGGTCCTGCCCATGGTGGCGCTATTGGCCTGGCGCCAGGCCGCGCTGGCCGAGTGGTGGACGACGCTGGCCGTGATCGCGCTCGGCATCATGGCGGGGTTGTATATGCGCCATGCCCGGCTGCAGATCGCCGTGGACCTGCACGAACTGCGCAGGGCGCTGGAACTGCGGGTGGAGCGCGATGTCCTGACCGGGCTGTACAACCGCGAGGGCTGGTTCATGCATGCCGGCACGGTGTTCCAGGCGACACGCAATGCGCGCCGTCCGATGTCGCTGGCCTACCTGGACCTGGACCATTTCAAGCGGGTCAACGACGAACATGGACACGCCGCCGGCGATGCGGCCCTACGCGCCGTGGCCGGGGTGATGCGGCGTCACGCGCGCCGCCAGGACGTGATCGCCCGGCTCGGAGGCGAGGAATTCGTCCTGCTCATGCCCGGCGCGCCCGAGGCCGCGGCGCTGGAGATGGTGAAGGCCCTGTGCGATGCCGTGCGCGCCATGCCGGGCGCTTGCCCGCTGACCGTCAGCGCCGGGCTGTGCCAGGTGCGCACCATCGAGTCGTTGGAGGATGCGATGCGCCGGGCCGACCACGCCCTGCTGCGGGCCAAGCGCGAAGGCCGCGACCGCGTCCTGCGGTCTCCCTGATCCTCAGTCCTGCGCCGAAGCGGCGATCGGCGACAGGTCCGGTCGCAGCGCCACCCGGTCGTCGAACACGAAGCACGCGCCGTCGTAGTGGCGGCCGCCGACGTGTTCGAAATAGCCCAGGATCCCGCCTTCGAGCTGCAGCACGTTGTCCATGCCGGTGTCGTGCATCCACAGCGCAGCCTTCTCGCAGCGCACGCCACCGGTGCAGAAGCTCACCACCGTCGCTTCGGCCAGTGCCGGCCGGTGCGGCGCCAGGGCATCGGGCAGTTGGGTGAAGTCGGTGATCGGCAAGGTCAATGCACCGGCGAAGCTGCCGTGGCCGACTTCCTCTTCGTTGCGGGTATCCAGCAGGACCACCGGCCGGCCGGCATCGTCATGCCCCTGATCCAGCCAGCGTGCGAGATCGCGCGGAGCCACGGCGGGCGCGCGAGGCCGGTCCAGCGGTGCGGTGCCCGCATGACGGAAGGTGATGATCTCCGCCTTGACCTTGGCCTTGAGGCGGCCGAACGGCATCGCCTCGCTGTGGCTTTCCTTGACCTGCAGCCCGGCAAAGCGGGCGTCTTCGCGCAGCGTGTCCAGAAAGCCGACAAGCGCGTCCGGCGCCCCTGCCAGAAACAGGTTCAAACCTTCAGGTGCGACCAGGATCGTGCCGCGCAGGCCGGCGGCATCGGCGCGCGCATAGAGCGCGTCGGCCAGGGCGCGCGGCGCATCGATGCGGACGAAGTGGTAAGCGGCGATATTGAGGATCATGCCGCCATTTTAGCCGGCGCCGCTGGGGCTGGATGCTGGACAATGGGGTGCTCAACCTTCACCGCCGCTCCCGTGATCGACCGCGCGTCCCCCGCCCCGACTCAGGCCATCCAGCTCCAGCAGCGCTATGCGGTCGCCTGCGAGCGCCTGTACGACGCCTGGCTGACGCCCCGCACGCTCGGCATGTGGATGTTCGACCCGGCCACGGTGGGCGGTGAGCTGCTCGGCCTGGACATCGATCCTCGCGTGGGCGGCGCGATGGTGCTGCGAATCCGGCGCGGCGAGCGGACCCATGCGCAGCACGCGGTGTTCGACAGGCTCGAGCGTCCGCACCGGATCGTGATGCGCTGGAGCGAGGACGCCCCTCCCCAGGCAAGCAGCGCGCAGGTCGTGCTGGCGTTCATGGCGCAGGCACCGCAGGTCTGCACGCTCACCGTGACTCAGACCGTGGCCACGCCATCGGATGATCGACAGGCGCGTGTGCACGCCGGATGGCAGGGTTACCTGGACGGATTGCTGGCGCTGTTCGCCGCGCCGCGCGAGGCTGGCTGAGCCGCCGGACGGGCCCTAGCCCAGCAGCCACCAAGGCAAGGCCAGGGTGACGCCCAGGATCACCACGATGGCCAGCAGCAGCCCCAGCACGTACAGCGGCCGGTGGCGCAGCAGCCCGGCGAAGGTCTCCGCGCGCCCTTCGCGCCGGGCCTGCTCGGCGTCGGCGCGGGCCCGCGCGCCGCGCGCATGCTGGTAGTCGGCCATCAAGGCCCTGGCCTGCGGCAGGTCATCGTCCTGTTCCAACCAGATCCCCCCGTGGCTGACGCCCCAGGGACTGGGCTTGGTCTCGTAGAAGGCGATGCGCGCCTGCTTCAGCCAAGCACGGACTTCGTCGGCTTCGTCGTCGGGGACATTGCGCAGGTTGAGCAGCAGCTTGGCCATCGCGACAGGATAGCTGCTGCGCGTTTGCCGGATGCGCCGGGGGCGCGATGAGCCCGCCGCGAAACTTGGTCGCTCTCACGTCATGACATCCGTGCCAGGACCGGGCGCGGGCGCCGCGGCCCTGCTAACGTGTCGCGCCGTTATTCCAGACAAAGGAGCGCGCGATGCGCCTGTGGACTCCCTTCGTGCTGGCGCTTGCACTGGCTGCCTGCGCCCCGCCCCGCCAGCCTGTCGAGCTGCATGGAGGCGTGAACGCGCTGCAGATGACCGACGTGACCGCTGGCCAGGGCGCGACGGCGAAAGCCGGCGATCAGGTCAGCGTGCATTACACCGGATGGATCTACGACGACACCAAGCCGGACAAGCACGGCCCGAAGTTCGACAGTTCGGTCGATCGCGGTGCGCCCTTTACCTTTCAGCTCGGCGGCGGCACGGTCATCAAGGGCTGGGACCAGGGCGTGGTCGGGATGAAGGTCGGCGGCCGCCGCACCCTGATGATTCCACCGGACCTGGCCTACGGCGACGAAGGCGCCGGTGGGGTGATCCCACCCGGCGCCTCGCTGGTGTTCGATATCGACCTGCTGCAGGTCAAGCCCCAGTAAGCGCGGCGCGCCGCCCCGCACCGGCGGCACACGTCTCGTGCGAGGCGACGCTGTCCCGCGTGTCCGAGCGGGACGGTGCCTGGCTCAGTCCTGTTTCACCGGCTTGAGCACCAGATCCTGGAAGTCGAAGCTGAAGTCGGTCAGCGGCGAGATCGGCTTGATCCCGGCATCGACGATGTGGCCGTCGGCATCCAGGTTGAAGGTCAGGAAGGCATCGGCGTTGAGCCAGCGCTCGCGCCAGCGGACCACGAAGGTGTCGTGCTGCCACGGGGTCAGGTCACCGACCAGCTGCGGGGTCTTGGAGAAACGGATCACCAGCTTGCCGTGTTCCTGGCTGACCACGATGTCGCCATACCAGGCGTCGCGATAGGTCTGGGCGTAGTCGGACAGCGGCAACGCGGGCTTGGCACTGGCATCGCGCTCGGCCACATGCTTCTTCCAGCTGGCATCGGCGTCGCCCTGGGACTTGGCCACGGCCTTGGCGTAGGCGGCGACCCAGTCGGTCTCGGGCGCGCCCAGGTAGGCATCCAGCGCGCGCATGGTCACCGCGTTGAACGCCGCGCCGACCTCCTGGTTGGTCAGCACGATGATGCCCAGCTTCTCCTCCGGCACCAGGGTGATGCGCGAAACCATCCCCGGCCAACCGCCGGTGTGCCAGACCAGCTTGTGGCCGCGGTAGTCCGACAGCATCCAGCCTTCGCCGTACCCGAAGTAATTGGGCTTGACCGCCGCCAGTTCAGGCACCGACGGATCGGACACCGGAATCGGCGTGAGCATGGTCCACATGTCGGCCTGGCGCTTGGCGCTGAACAAGCGCTTGGCAGAGTCGCCCTCGCCCGAGATCACCCCGCCATCCAGCTGCGCCCGCACCCACTTGGACAGGTCGTGCACGCTGGAATAGATGCCGCCGGCACCGCCGACGTTCGACCAGGTCATGCGCGGGGCCGGCCGCAGGTCCTTGAAATCGGCCTTGGAATGGCCGGTGGCCACGTCGTCGCCGGACTTGAGGTCATCGCTGTTGTAGACCGTGTCGTCCATGCCCAGCGGCTTGAAGAAGTTCTGCTGGAGGAACTGCTTGTACGGCATCCCCGACGCCTGCTCGATCACCAGCTGGGCCACGCCGAACAGGATGTTGTCGTAGGCGTACTGGTAGCGGAAGCCGCCCTTGATCGGCACATTGGCCAGGCGCTCGGCCACTTCCTTGTTGGTGTAGGTGGTGGTCGGCCAGTACAGCAGGTCGCCGGCACCCAACGACAGGCCGCTGCGATGGGCCAGCAGGTCGCGGATGCGCATCTCATGGGTGATGTACGGATCGGACATGCGGAACCACGGCAGGTGGTCGATCACCCGGTCATCCAGGCGCAGCTTGCCCTCGTCGGCCAGCATGGCGATCGAGGCCGAGGTGAAGGCCTTGGTGTTGGAGGCGATGGCGAACAGCGTGCGCGCATCGACCTTGTCCGGCTTGCCCAGCTCCCGCAAGCCGTAGCCGCGTTCCAGCACCACCTGGCCGTCCTTGACGATGGCCACCGCGATGCCGGGCACGTCGAACTGGCTGCGCGTGCGGTCCACGTAGGCATCGAAGCCCTGCAGTTGCGGCGGCAGCGCCGCAGGTTGCTGGGCATGGGCCACGGGCGCAAGCAGGCAGGCCGACAGCATCGCCCCGGCCAGAGACGGCATCACACGCATCGAAGATTCCCCGTTTGCAATGGAAGACAGCCCTGCACCATACCCGCGCGCGGGCCGCACCCGGCCCTGCCATCGGTCATGCGCGCGCGCCGCATAATGGCGCGATGTGTGCAGCCCCTGTTCCCACTCCAAGCGTGGCCGTCGTCGGCGGCGGCCCGGCCGGCCTGATGGCCGCCGAGACCGCCCGCGCCGCCGGCCTTGAGGTCGATCTCTACGAAGCCAAGGGTTCGGTCGGTCGCAAGTTCCTGATCGCCGGCAAGGGGGGGATGAACCTGACCCACTCCGAGCCGCGGCCTGGCTTTGACGCCCGCTACCGCGAGCGCGCCGCGCAGGTGGGCGACTGGCTGGACGACTTCGATGCCGACGCGCTGCGCGGCTGGGCACGCGGGCTGGGCGTGGAAACCTTCGTCGGCAGCTCCGGACGCGTGTTCCCCACCGACCTGAAGGCCGCCCCGCTGCTGCGTGGCTGGGTGCGCCGGCTCAAGGAACAAGGCGTGCGCTTCCACGTGCACCACCGCTGGACCGGTTGGGACACCGATGGGGCGCTGGGTTTCGACACGCCGGATGGGCACCTGCGCGTGCGTCCCGGGGCCACCGTCCTGGCGCTGGGCGGTGCCAGCTGGCCGCAGCTGGGCTCGGACGGCGCCTGGCAGCCGTGGCTGACCGCACGCGGGGTGGCGGTGAGCCCGTTGAAGCCGGCCAACTGCGGTTTCGACATCGCCTTCAGCCCGCACATGGCCCGGCACGCCGGCGCCCCGCTCAAGGCCGTGGTCGCGCATTGGCATGACGCCGAAGGCAATGCCCATGCGCTGCAGGGTGAGTGCGTCCTGACCCAGACCGGCATCGAGGGCAGCCTGATCTACGCCATCGCCCCGGACCTGCGCGAGGCCATCGCCCGCGACGGCCAGGCCACGGTGCATCTGGACCTGGCCCCGGGCCGCGAACTGGCGCGCCTGCGGGCCGACCTGGCGCGCCCGCGCAAGGGCCGCTCCGTCGGCGAACACCTGCGACGGGCCGCCGGCATCGACGGCGCCAAGGCGGCACTGGTATTCGAGACCGTCAGCGGTGCGGCGCGCAACGACGAGGATGCCCTCGCCCAGGCCATTCATCGCCTGCCGCTGACCCTACAGCGTCCACGCCCCGTGGCCGAGGCGATCAGCAGCGCCGGTGGTGTGTGCCTGGAGGGCATCGATGCGCAGGGCATGCTCAACACCGTGCCGGGCGTGTTCTGCGCGGGCGAGATGCTGGACTGGGAGGCGCCGACCGGAGGCTATCTGCTGACGGCGTGTTTCGCATCGGGCCGCCGCGCCGCGAAGGGCGCGACGGCCTGGCTGCTAGGCGCCTGAAAGAGACGAATCAGGCGCCGGATTGGTCGTCCACACGGGCCAGTCGGGAGAATGGCTCCAGACCCGGCGGGAGTGGACGTGTGCGCATCATGCGCAGCCTTTCGTTCAAGCCCGGTGACGCAGGCGCTGCATGCCGATGACACCGTTCAGAAAATCCAGGGCAGGCCCAGCAACGCCGAAGCGAACCAGTAGAGGCCGACGATCACCAGCACCCAGAACAGCCCCTTGAGCAGGACGGCGGCGACCTTGAAGGCCAGGTAGCCGAAGACCAGCACCATCACCAACCCGAGCCAGCTCATGCGGGCCTGTCCTTCAGTCTGGTCTGGCGTGCGATCGCCAACCTGTCGGCCAGCTGGGAAGCATGGTGGCCGACAACTCCGGCCCGATTGCGCACCGGGACCTTGTGTGCGGTGCCAAGCCGGACGCGCAGCCTTGCCATGGCCGGGGCGGCTTGGCGCCAAGGCGGCTGCTGAGTCGGACTGACCATGGCTGATCTCCTGCAGCAATGTGATGGCCGATGCTCGCGCGGCGTCGGTCAATACCGTGCGAAACGCAAGACCGCCGATCACGATGGAGCGGGACATCCAGCGGCAGCGCCCGCCCCTCCGGAAACGGTCAGCCACGATGCCGCACTTGCTGACGTTTCACGCGCTCGCCGTCGGCGCGCGCACCAAGGCCCTGGCTCAGCAAGAGGATCCGTCGGTACCAATGTGGGCTGACGTGGCGCCGCATCCGCGCCCTCACGTCAGCCGGAATGGACGCCCGCTACAGCCCGGCCGCGCGCCGCCACAGCAGGTCGGTCAGCGGCGGCATCCGGCCAGCCAGGCCAAGCAACGGGCCTCGGGCCAGGGTGGTGTGCAGTTCGTCGTTGGAGAACAGTCGGTTGATGCCATCGAAGGTGTAGGCGGCGACGGTGTTCTCGCTGCGCCGGGTCCGCGCCCAGCGCGCCAGCCGGTGCGGGGTGTCCCACGGGGCCCGGCGCGCGCGCGCCGCGGCGACCAGTTCCATCAGGCCGGCCACATCGCGCAGGCCCAGGTTCACGCCCTGCCCGGCCAGCGGATGCACGGCGTGCGCGGCATCGCCAACCACCAGCACGCGGCCTTCCACGTACTGCCGGGCCAGTTGCAGGCGCAGCGGGAAGGCCGCCCGTGGCGAATCGATGGTCAATTCCCCCAGCCGGCCGCCGAACGCGCGGGTCAGCTCGCGTGAGAACGTCGCGTCGTCCAGCGCCAGCACGCGGGCCGCCTCGGCCTGCGGCAGGGTCCAGACAATGGAGCTGCGTCCCTCCGTGAACGGCAGCACCGCCAACGGCCCGGTCGGCAGAAAGCGCTGCCAGGCGGTGGCCTCGTGTGGACGCTCCGAGCGCAGGTAGCCGACCACGCCGCGCTGGCGATAGTCGTGCCCCTGCGTGGGCAGGCCAGCCAGCGCGCGCAGGGTCGAGGCGGCGCCGTCGGCGGCGACCGCCAGGCGTGCTTCCAGCCGCATGCCATCGTCCAGGCGCAGGCGCACGCTGTCGGCATCCTGGTCCATCGCCTCGACCCGCGCCGGACAGCGCACCTGCACCCCCGCGGCCGGTAGCGCGGCCCACAGCCGATCGGCCAGCAGGGCATGTTCGACCAGCCAGCCCAGCTGGCGCCGGCCCAGGCGGTCGGCGTCGAAGGTCAGCTCGCCACCGCCGGCGGCATCCCACACCCGCATGCGCCGGTAAGGCTGCGCCCGGGTGTCGCGGACCTGGGCCCAGACGCCGAGCCGCTCCAGCAGCGCGGCGTTGTCCGGTGCGAAGGCGTAGACGCGCAGGTCGGGCACGGTGGCCGACCACGGCGTCGGCGCCTGGCCTTCCACCAGCGTCACGTCCAGATCCTGCGCGGCCAGCGCCAGCGCACAGGCCGCGCCGACCACACCGCCACCGACTACCACCACGTCACTGCGCCCGCGCCGGCTCATGCGGCGTCCTCGCGGCACAGCGCCGGGACGTCACCGGCAAAGCCCATCGCCCCGCCCACCAGCATCGACTGCACGGCGGCCAGATTCCCCGCCGCCAGCAGGCCGGCGCTGCGCAGTGGGCGCAGCAGCGGCGCGTCGTTGCTGGTCAGCCGCGCCAGGCCATCGGAGAAACGCAGCGTGCGCTCGCGGTCGGGCTGGCGACGGCGCGCGTAGGTGTCCAGCAGCGTGTCGGTACCGGGATCTTCAGCCTCGGCCACCAATTCGGCCAGGGTCAGCGCATCGCGCAGGCCCAGGTTGAAGCCCTGCGCGCCCAGCGGATGGATCGACTGGGCGGCATTGCCCAGCAGCACGGCGCGTGGCGCGGTGACGCGCTGGGCCAGCACCTTGACGATGGGATAGGCGCTGCGCGGTCCGCTGGCGACGAAACGCCCGGCCCGCCAGCCGAAGGCCGCCTGCGCACGCGCCAGCCAGCCGGCCTCGTCGAGCGCGGCCACCGCGTCGGCCTGGTCTTCCGGCACACCATGGATGAAGCCGTGATGGCGATCGCCGCGCGGCAGCAGCGCGGTGGGCCCGTCGTTACCAAAGCGCTCCCAGGCCGTGCCGTCCGGCGCGCGCGTGGTCCGCACCCGGGCCACGAACAGGCGTTGCCGGTAGTCGTGCACGTCGGCCTGGATTCCCAGCGCCCCGCGCACACTGCTGTGGCTGCCATCGGCGCCGACCAGCAGCGGGGTTTCCAGCTCGATCTCGCCCGCATCGGTGGCCACGTGCAGCCCGCGTACACCGCCCGCCGCGCTGGCCAGGCCCAGGAACCTGGCCGGCCGGTAGCGCGTGAGATGCCGGCAGTCGCCCAGGGCCGACTCCAGCGCGGCGCCGAAATCGCGCGCCACCACGACCTGGCCGAAGACCTCGCGCCCGTAGTCGGCCGCGTCCAGCACCACCCGGCCGAAATCCCCGGCGCGGCTGACATGGATCCGGCGGATCGGCCCCGGCGGGGTCTGCAGCCGTTGCATCACGCCCAGTGCGCTCAGCGCGTTGACCGTGGCCGCGGCGAAGCTCAGGTTGCGCTCGTCGAACACCGCCGGCATCTCGCCGGCCGGCGTCGCCTCGACCAAGGCGACCTCGCGCCCCAGGCGGTCCAGGGCGATGGCCAGACTCGCCCCGACCAGGCCGCCGCCGATGATCACCACATCATGTCGTGCACTCATGGGCGACATGATACGGCGCCGACTCACCGGCGCTGCGCGCGCCTGGCCGTGTTCGGCGGCCCTTTCACTGCCGGCGTGCTGGTTCACGGCCGCCTGGACCTCTTGATCGTCACGCCGCCCGGATCAACCTGGAGGGCGCGCTCGCTGGCGCAGCGCACCGCATGACCTGGTCCACCGGGCGGCTGGATACCAGCGATGAACGGCCTGCGCGCCCATCGGCCTGCCCGCAAGTTAGAATCGTCGCTGAATTCCGCAGAGCGCTTTTGCCCCCATGACCCGCCACGTTCCCGCACATGCCGGCCCGCGCGCCGCGATCCTGATCCTGTTGGCCGTCTTGATGGTCGCCACCCGCTCGCACCTGCCGGCACTGCTGACCCACCTCGGGCCCACGCCGGATGCCTCCTGGGCGGTGTTCTTCATGGGCGGCTTCTACTTGCGCAGTTGGTCGCGCTGGGCCTTCCCGGTCTTCATGGCCCTGGCCGTGGGCGTGGACTATGCGGTGATCACCGGGCAGGGAATGGACTTCTGGGCGCACTACTGCGTCTCGGCCGCCTACTGGTGCCTGGTACCGGCCTATCTGGCCCTGTGGCTGGGCGGCAGCCTGACCGCGCGACTGTCGCTGACCCAGTCCGACAACCGCACCCTGGCGACCGCCTGCGCGAGCCTGCTCGTCTCGGTGGCCGTGTGCCACCTGATCAGCCAGGGCAGCTTCTACTGGATCAGCGACAGCGTCGTGCAGCCGACCGTCGCGGGCTGGTGGAAGAACTACAGCGACTGGTTCCTGCCCTTCCTGCGCAGCACCGCGATCTACGTGGGCCTGGGCGTGATCGTGCACGTCGGTGTGCAGCAGGTCGTGCGTCTGGCCACGCCGCGCAGCCGCAACGCCGGCTGAGGCCGGCCCGACCGGCATGGGCCATCGACTCTCGCGCATCTATACTCGGACCGGTGACGATGGCAGCACCGGGCTCGGGGACGGCAGCCGCACCGGCAAGGACTCGTTGCGGGTCAATGCCTACGGGACGGTGGACGAAGCCAACTCCGCGCTGGGCGTGTTGCTGGCCGTCCCAGGCATCGCGGCGGACATCCGCGACCTGCTGACCATGGTGCAGCACCAGCTGTTCGACCTGGGCGGGGAGCTGTGCATCCCCGGGCATGCGGCGATCACCGCGCAGGACGTGGACGCGCTGGAGCGCAGCCTGGACCAGTACAACGAGACGCTGCCGCCGCTGAAGGACTTCATCCTGCCAGCCGGTGGCGAAGCGTCCGCGCGCTGCCACCTGGCCCGCACCATCGTGCGCCGTGCCGAGCGCGAAACCGTCGCCCTGGGGCGTCAGGAGCCGGTCCGCGCCGAGGCGGTGCATTACCTCAACCGGCTCTCGGACCTGCTGTTCGTCCTGGCCCGCGTCCTGGCCCGGGCCGACGGCGCCGGTGAAGTCCTCTGGAACCACCAGCGCCGCACGCCTGCGCCGTGATCATCCTCACCCACCCCGCCTGCCTGGCCCACGATCCCGGTCCGGAACACCCCGAGCGTCCGGCGCGCCTGGAAGTGGTCCTGGAGACCCTGCGGCGGGAGCATGGCGACCTGGACTGGCGCGAAGCGCCTGCCGCCAAACTCGGCGACCTGCGCCGGGTGCACAGCCAGGAGCATGTCGATGCGGTCATGCAACAGGACTTCTCCGGCTTTCGCATGCTCGACCCGGACACGGTGATCTGCCCGCAATCGCGCGCGGCCGCCCTGCGCGCCGCCGGCGCGGCGGTGGCCGCGGTGGATGCAGTCATGGACGGGACCGATCCGATCGCCTTCTGCGCGGTCCGCCCACCGGGACACCACGCCACGGCGAGCTCGGCGATGGGCTTCTGCCTGCTCAACAACATCGCCATCGGCGCGGCCTATGCCTGCGCCCAGCATCGGCTCGAGCGCGTGGCGGTGGTCGACTTCGATGTCCATCACGGCAACGGCACCCAGGCGATCTTCTTCGAGGATCCGCGCGTGGCCTACTTCAGCAGCCACGAATCGGGCTTGTACCCGTACAGCGGCGCCCCTTCCGAACGTGGCGTTGGCAATGTGATCAACGCCCTGCTGCCACCGGGCAGCGGCAGCTTCGTGTTCCGCAACCTGTGGGAGGACCAGATGCTGCCCGCGATCGAGGCCTTCCGCCCCCAGCTGCTGATGATCTCGGCCGGCTTCGACGCCCATATGCGCGACCCGCTGGCCGACCTGATGCTGGAGACCGAGGATTTCGCCTGGATCACCGGACGCCTGCGCGCGATCGCCGAGCGCCACGCCAGCGGGCGGATCGTTTCGATGCTCGAGGGCGGCTACGACCTGGAAGCGCTGCGCGAGTGCAGCAGCGCCCATGTGGCCGCCCTGCGCTGAGCCGCCACCGGGGGCGGATGAACCCGAGCCCGACGTCGTGACGGCGTCTTCATTGCCCCCTGCACACCGATACGGCAAGCTAACGGCCGTTTTTCGTCCGGATTCCACCACGCGTGCGTCGAGCTTTCCGCCTGCTGCCCATCCCGTTCAGCATTGCCCTGGCCTTGCCGGCCATGGCCGCCGACGAAAAGCCTGTCAGCTATGCGCTGTGTCCGGTCACGGACCCGATCCCGGCCTTCGAAGGGGCACCGGCCGCCGTGGCGCCCAAGGATCAGGCCTCGCAGCGCGCGCAGAGCCAGCTCCTGCCCACCGACATCACCGGCGATACCCTGGCTGGCGACCCGAGCGCGGCCAACTATCAGGGCAACGTGGTGCTGCGCCGCGGCGACCAGTACCTCAACGCCGATAACCTGTTCCTCAACCAGGAAGCCGGCACCTACACCGCCGACGGCAATGTCCGTTACCAGGACTCGGGGATCCGCATGGTCGCCAAGCGCGCCAGCGGCAACCAGGAACAGGACACCCATACCGTCGAGGACGTCCAGTACCAGCTGATGGCCCGCCGCGGCAACGGCGAGGCCTCGCGCATCCACATGGCCGGCCCAGAAGGAGAGCTGCTGGGCTCGACCTACACCACCTGCGATCCGCAGGAACCGGCCTGGCAGCGCTGGTACCTGCGTGCCAAGGAAATCGACGTCAATACCGACGAAGGCTTCGCCACGGCGCACCACGCCGTCGTGCGCCTGGGCAAGATCCCGATCCTGTACGCCCCGTGGTTCAAGTTCCCGATCGATGACCGTCGCCAGACCGGCCTGCTGTACCCCAAGATCGGCCTGTCGGGCAAGAACGGTTTCGACTACGAGCAGCCGATCTACCTCAACCTGGCGCCCAACTACGATGCCACGTTGTATCCGCGCTACATGAGCGATCGCGGGATCGTGCTGGGCGGCGAGTTCCGCTACCTCTATCACGGTGGCGAAGGCAAGCTGGAAGGCGCCTGGATGCCCAAGGACGATCTGGTGGATCGTCGTGCGGACGAGTACGCCAACGCGCTGCCAGGCAGCGGTGACGAAGACATCTATGGCGACCCCCTCCGGGACAAGAACCGCGGCTTCCTGCGCTTCCGGGGCCATCACGATCTCGACAGCACCTGGCAGGCACGCGCCGATCTTTCGTGGATCAGCGACTCCCGTTACCTGGAAGACAACGGCGGCATTTCCAATGGCTCGGGCTACGCCACCTCGATCCTGACCAGCACCGCAGGTATCTACGGGCGTTCGCAGTACTGGAGCGCGGGCGCGGAAACCGAGCTCTATCAGTCGGCCGACTACACCATCAACAAGGCCAACTTGCCATATGACAGTCTCCCGCGACTGTTCTTCAACTATGAGCGCCCGATCTCTGACTGGTTCACCGTTGGCCTGAAGTCCAACGCGACCCGTTTCGAACACAGCGAAAAGGATGGCGGTAGCCGCCTTGACCTGAAGCCCTACGTCTCGCTCCCCCTTCGCGGTGCGTCCTGGTTCGTCGAGCCGGGCCTTGCGTATCGCTACACCGCCTATGATCTGGACCAAGGCCTGGCCGACCAGCTTGGCGGCGACAGGACGCCAACCCGCTCGACGCCAATCACGACCCTGGATGCGGGACTGTTCTTCGATCGCGATGCGCAGTGGGGCGATACGCCTTATCTGCAGACGCTCGAGCCGCGCCTGTACTACCTCAATGTCCCCTATCGCGATCAGAGCAACCTGCCATTGTTCGACACCCGCGACATGACCTACAGCTGGGGCCAGTTGTTCCGCGACAACCGCTTCTCGGGGGCCGACCGCCAGACCGATGCCAACCAGCTGACGCTGGCCTTGACCAGCCGTTCGATCCGCCAGACCGACGGCCTGGAGAAATTCAACATCAGCCTGGGCCAAATCCTGTATTTCGAGGACTCCCAAGTCGTCCTGGACAACAACTCGGACCCCATCGAGAAGGGGAAATCGGCCTGGATCGCCGACTCGAACTACATGCCGACCGATCGCTGGACCCTGGGTGCCTCCTACCAGTACGACGCCAAGAACAGCCGCGCCGACCTGATCAGCTTCCGCTCGCGCTACCTGATCGGCGGCGATGGCGTGATCAACCTGTCCTACCGGTATCGCCGTGACGTACTCAAGCAGGCGGACTTCTCGTTCCTGTATCCGATCAACCCGGTCTGGAGCGTGGTGGGCCGGTATTACTACTCGTTTCAGGATCGCAAGACCCTGGAAGCCATCGCCGGCGTGCAGTGGGACAGCTGCTGCCTGGCGGTACGTCTGGTCGGCCGTCACTACGTGCGCAATCGCGAGGGTGAACAGGACAACCAGATCCAGCTGGACTTCATCCTCAAGGGCCTGGCCTCGCTGGGCCAGAACACGGACAAGACCCTGCGCCGTGGTATTCTCGGCTACTACCGCGACGACCTCTATCTGGTTCCCCCCAGCGTCGCCGCACCGGACCTCGACGACAGCGACGACGCCGGCACCGATCCGTTCTGAAGACTTCCATGACCATTCGAACCCTCTTCGCCGCCGGCCTGCTGGCCGCATCCGTCATTGCCGCCCCCCTGCACGCCCAGCAGGCCCAGCCGTTGGATGGCATCGCCGCCGTGGTCAACGACGATGTCGTCCTGCAGAGCGAGCTGGACCGCGCAGTGGCCAACGTCAACGCCCAGTACGCCAGCAACCCCGGCCAGCTGCCGCCCCCGGACGTGTTGCGCCGGCAGGTGCTTGAGCGCCTGGTCCTGGTCAAGCTGCAGGTCCAGCGCGCGCAGGAAAACGGCATCCGCGTCAGCGACGAGGAAGTCAACAATGCCGTCGGCGCGGTCGCCCAGCAGAACGGCACCACCGTCGATGGCCTGCGCCAGCGCCTGGCCGCCGACGGCCTGTCCTTCGATGAATTCCGCGCCTCGCTGAAGGATGAGATCACCGTCCAGCGCCTGCGCCAGAGCTATGGCCAGAGTCGCATCCGGGTCAGCGAAGCCGAGGTCGACGCCGCGCTCAAGGCCCAGGCCAATGGCGTGCAGTATCACCTGGCCCACATCCTGATCGGCCTGCCCGAGGGTGCCACGGCCGAGCAGATCGCCACCGCCCAGAAGAAGGTGGACGGCGTCAAGGGCCTGCTCGATCGCAACGAAATGGATTTCGCCGCCGCCGCCGTGCGCTATTCCGACAGCCCCAACGCACTGGAAGGCGGCGACCTGGGCTGGCGCAGCCAGGATGAAATCCCGGTCGCCTTCGTCAACACGCTCAAGGGCATGCAACCGGGCCAGGTGGTCGGCCCGATCCGCGGTCCGTCCGGCTTCCAGTTGCTCAAGCTGGTGGAGACCCGCGACGCCTCCCAGGCGCAGCCGCAGATGGTCACCGAGTACCACGCCCGGCACATCCTGGTCCGCATCACCGAACTGCAGGATGCGAACGCGGCCAAGGCCAAGATCGACACCCTGCGCGCCCGCATCACCGGCGGCGCGGATTTCGCCGAGGTGGCCAAGGAGTCCTCCGAGGACGCCAACACCAACAACGATGGCGGCGAGTTGGGCTGGTTCACCGCCGACCAGTTCGGCCCGGACTTCGGCCAGCAGCTGACCTCGCTGCAGGATGGGCAGGTCAGCCAGCCCTTCCGCACCGAGGCCGGCTGGCACATCGTCCAGCGCGAAGGCACGCGCCAGTCCGACGTGACCGAAAAGAACCGTCGTGCGCAGGTGCGTGACACCATCGGCCGCCGCAAGCTGGAAGAGGAATACAACCGCTACCTGCTCGAGCTGCGTGGCGAGGCCTATGTCAGCTTCCGCACCGGCAATGCCGCGATCGACAGCGCGACGCCCGATACCGTGATGAGCGCTCCGGGCGCTGCCGAAGAAGCCGCCAAGGCCGGCAAGAAGCGTGGCGGCAGCAGCGACAGCGAGGTGCCGGGTTCGGCTGCATCCTCGCAGATGCCGTAAACACACATGATCCCCACGCTCGCGCTGGTGCCGGGCGAGCCGGCCGGGATCGGGCCAGAGCTTTGCATCCGCCTGGCCCAGACCCTGCGGCAAGACTGCCGGCTGGTGACCTTCGGCGATGGCGACACGCTGCGTGCCGCTGCCCAGGCGCTTGACCTGCCGCTTCAGCTGCTCGGACCCGACGAGGTCCCGCAGAAGCCGGGCGATCTGCCGCTCATCTCGATCTCCAACGCCGTTCCATCCCGCTTTGGTGTTCCCGAGCCCCGGAATGCCGCCGCCGTGATCGGCGCGCTCACGGCCGCTGCAGATGGCTGCGTGAGCGGCCGGTTCGCCGGCGTGGTCACCGGCCCGGTGCACAAGGCGATCATCAACGACGGCGGCATCGCCTATACCGGCACCACCGAACTGCTGGCCCGGCACGCCGGGTGCGAGGTGGTGATGATGCTCGCCAACGACATCGTCCGCGTGGCCCTGGTCACCACCCATCTCCCGCTGCGCGCCGTCCCCGACGCGATCACCGAGACCGCGCTACGTCACGCCGTGGATACCACGATGATGGCCCTGCGCCGTGACTTCGGTATCGCCGCCCCGCGCCTGGCCGTGCTGGGCCTCAATCCCCACGCCGGGGAGGAGGGACATCTCGGGCGCGAGGAACTGGACCTGATCATCCCGGTCATGGAGCGGCTGCGCGCGCAGGGACACGACCTGATCGGTCCGCTGCCAGCCGATACCGCGTTCCTGCCCGACAAGCTGCGCGGATGCGACGCGGTGCTGGCGATGTACCACGACCAGGGGCTGCCCGTCCTCAAGTACAGCGGCTTCGAGCAGGCCGTGAACCTGACCCTGGGCCTGCCCTACCCACGCGTGGCGGTCGATCACGGCACCGCCCTGCCGCTGGCCGGGAAAGGCATCGCGGACCCCTCCAGCCTGTTTGCCGCCGTGCGTACCTGCGCGGCCATGGCCGCGCGCCGTACACTCTGAATCATGACCTCTTCGCATTCCGCCGACCGGCCCGGCTTCGTGCTGCCGGCAAAAAAGGCGCTGGGCCAGCATTTCCTGCACGAGCGCCATTACATCGACCGCATCGTGCACGCCGTGGACCCCAAGCCGGGCGACACGCTGGTGGAGATCGGCCCGGGACAGGGCGCGATCACCTTTCCGCTCCTGCGCCGACATGGCGCGCTGACCGCCATCGAGTTCGATCGCGACCTGATTGCACCGCTCACCGCTGCGGCGCAGGAGATCGGCACATTGACCATCGTCCATCGCGACGTGCTGTCGGTGGACTTCACCGAGCTGGCCGCAGGGCGCAAGCTGCGCCTGGTCGGCAACCTGCCCTACAACCTGTCCTCGCCGATCCTGTTCCATGCACTGGACCACGCCGCGGCCATCGCCGACATGCACTTCATGCTGCAGAAGGAAGTCGTGGACCGCATGGCCGCCGGCCCGGGCAGCAAGGTCTACGGACGCCTGAGCGTGATGCTGCAGGCCTACTGCGACATCGTCCCGCTGTTCGTCGTGCCGCCGGGGGCCTTCAGTCCGCCGCCCAAGGTCGACTCGGCCGTGGTCCGCATGATTCCAAAGGATCCGGCCCGGATCACGGTGCGCGCGCCGGAGCGGCTGGCGACCGTGGTTCGCGCCGCCTTCGGCCAGCGCCGCAAGACCTTGCGTAATGCCCTGTCCACCGTATGCGATGTCGCCGCCATCGAAGCGGCAGGCATCCGCCCGGACATGCGCGCCGAACAGGTCGACGTAGCCGATTTCATCACCCTGGCCAACCAGCTCCACGCCGCGCAAGTCGAACAGCCTTGATCGTTTGAAATACACTGTCGGCATGAGCACCACCGAATACGCCATCGATGTCGACGTGGCGACCCGCTTCCTGGAGGAGCGGTCCGAGCCGGACAACGGCCAGTACGTCTTCGCCTACACCATCGTGATCCGCAACCGCGGCAGCAAGCCTGCGCGCCTGGTGGCGCGCCACTGGGTGATCACCGACGCCAACGGCAAGGTCGACCAGGTCGATGGCGAAGGCGTGGTCGGCGAACAGCCACGGCTGCGGCCAGGCGAGCAGTTCAAGTACACCTCCGGCGCGGTGCTGGAAACCGACCACGGCACCATGCGCGGCAGCTACGACATGGTGGCCGACGACGGCACGCACTTCGACGCACCCATTGCGCCATTCGCGCTGTCGGTGCCCCGCACCCTGCACTGACGGAACGCACGACATGGCGGTCTGGGCCATCGGCGACCTGCAGGGCTGTTACGACGCCACCGCACGGCTGCTGGAAAAACTGAACTTCGATCCCGCACGCGACCGTGCGTGGTTTTGCGGCGACCTGGTCAACCGTGGCGGCCAGTCGCTGGAGACCTTGCGCCTGGTGTATTCGCTGCGTGACTCGTCCGAGGTGGTGCTGGGCAACCATGACCTGTCACTGCTGGCGATCGGCACGCGCACCGAGGAAGAGCAGCGCAAGGTCAATCCGGACCTGGGCCGCGTCGTGCAGGCGCACGACCGCGACACGCTGCTCGAATGGCTGCGCCACCGCGAACTGGTGCACGTCGACCGCGAGCTGGGCTGGATGATGCTGCATGCCGGCATGGCGCCGCGCTGGACCTGCACCGCGGCCGAAGGCTATGCGCGCGAAGTGGAAAAACAGCTGCGCGGACCAGGCTTCCGCAAGCTGATGCGCAGCATGTACGGCGACAAACCCAACTGGTCCACCGGACTGGCCGGACCCGACCGGTGGCGCGCCATCATCAACGTGCTGACCCGGATGCGCTACTGCACGCCACGCGGCCGCATTGCCGTGGAGGAAAAAGGCATGCCCGGGACCCAGGCCCAGGGGCTGTATCCCTGGTTCGATGTCCCCGGGCGGGAGCTACGTGAACTCAAGATCGTCTGCGGCCACTGGTCCACGCTGGGCCTGATGCTCGGCTTTGGCGTGCATGCCATCGACACCGGCGCGGTCTGGGGCGGCAAGCTCACCGCGCTGCAGCTGGACAGCGACGAACTGCGCCTGGTGCAGGTGCCCGGTCGCGATGTCGAAGCGCCGGCCGCGCTTCCCCGCCGCGCTTAGCGCGTTCTGGCGTAGTCCACGAATTCAAACGCGAACGCATGCCTGGCATCGGCCGCATGCGCTTCACGCGAGGTCACCTGCCACTGCGCGGCATCGAAACGCGGGAAAAAGGCGTCGGCGCCGGCCACCTCGGTCTCCACGTGGGTCAGGTGCAGGACGTCGGCCTGCGGCAGGACAAGCGCGTAGACCTCGCCACCGCCGATCACGCACAGTTCCTCGGCGCCTTCCGCCTCGGCTTGCCGCAGCGCGGAGGCAACGGAGTCGACTGCCACCATGCCTTCGAACGGCACTTGCCCACTGCGCGTCAGCACCAGGTTCAGGCGCCCCGGCAACGCGCGGCCCAGCGACTGCGCCGTCTTGCGCCCCATCAGCACCGGCTTGCCCAGGGTCAGCGCCTTGAAGCGTTTGAGATCGTCAGGCAACCGCCACGGCAGGTCGTTGTCGCGCCCGATGGCGTGGTGGCGGTCCAGCGCGGCGATCAACGAGATCCGCATGCGTCGGTTCAGACCGCCACCGGCGCCTTGATCGCCGGATGCGGGTCGTAGCCGAGGATCTCGATATCGTCGAAAGTGAAGCCGAACAGGTCGGTCACCTCCGGATTCAGATGCAGCCGGGGCAGCGCGCGCGGCGTGCGGCTCAGCTGCTCGCGCGCCTGTTCGAAATGATTCGAATACAGATGCGCGTCGCCCAGCGTGTGCACGAAATCGCCTACGCCCAAGCCGGTGGCCTGCGCCACCATGTGGGTCAGCAGCGCATAGCTGGCGATGTTGAACGGCACGCCCAGGAAGATGTCGCCGCTGCGCTGATACAGCTGGCAGCTGAGCTTGCCGTCGACCACGTAGAACTGGAACAGGCTGTGGCACGGCATCAGTGCCATCTGCGGCAACTCGGCCACGTTCCAGGCGCTGATCACCAGCCGGCGCGAATCGGGATTGCGCTTGATCTCCTCTACCAGCCACTGCATCTGATCGATGGTCTGGCCGTTGGCCCCCTCCCAGCTGCGCCATTGCTTGCCGTAGACCGGACCGAGGTTGCCGTCCGCATCGGCCCACTCGTCCCAGATGCTGACCTTGTTGTCCTTCAGGTAGGCGATGTTGGTGTCGCCCTGCAGGAACCACAGCAGCTCGTGGATGATCGAGCGCAGGTGCAGCTTCTTGGTGGTGACCAGCGGGAAGCCTTCATTCAGGTCGAAGCGCATCTGCCAGCCGAACACGCTGCGCGTGCCGGTGCCGGTGCGGTCGGACTTCTCGGCACCATGCTCAAGCACGTGCTGCAGCAACTCCAGGTACTGGCGCATCAGTGCGCTCCGGCCGGCGTGGCGGCAGCCGGCGGCGCCGGCTGCAAGGTGGGTGCGCGGCGCGAAAGCCACAGCAGGAACAGGCCCAGCGCGATCAACGGCAGGCTCAGCACTTGCCCCATCGTGACCCAGCCGAAGGCCAGGTAGCCCAGCTGCGCATCGGGCACGCGCACCAGCTCGACCACGAAGCGCGACAACCCGTACAGCAGCGCGAACAGGCCCGAGACCGCGTAGCGCGGGCGCGGCTTCATGGAGAACACCCACAGCACCAGGAACATCAGCACGCCTTCCAGCGCCGCTTCATACAGCTGCGACGGGTGCCGCGCGTATTGGTTGAGCGCGCCGGCGGCGTACTGTGCCTGGAGCTGGGCCTGGGTTAGGTGCTGGTCGTAGATGGCCGGGTCGGTGCTCGGAAAGATCACCCCCCAGCTGCCGTCGGTGTACTTGCCCCACAGCTCGCCGTTGATGAAGTTGGCCAACCGACCCAGCCCGAGGCCGGCGGGCACCAGCGGCGCCACGAAATCCATCGTGTCGAAGAAATGCAGGCGATGCTTGCGCGTCCACAGCCACGCGGCCAGCAGCACGCCCAGCAGGCCGCCATGGAAGCTCATGCCGCCTTCCCAGACCTTGAAGATCTTCAGCGGACTGTCCAGGTAGACCGGCAGGTCATAGAACAGGATGTAGCCGATGCGGCCGCCCAGGACCACGCCCAGCATCGCGTAGAAGGCCAGATCCGAGAAATGCTCCAGGTTCACGCCGGGCAGGCGTCCGGAGAGAATCCTGCTGCGCCCGAGGAACCAGGCCGCGGCGAAGGACAGCGCATAGGCGATGCCGTACCAGTGGACGTCGACCGGGCCGATCGAGAAGGCGATGGGGTCGAACTGGTGCAGATAGATCATGCGTCACGGGCGGCGGCGGAACAGACGCCATTTTGCCGCACACAGCTCCCCCCCGCATGGACGGCGATGCAACGCCGCGGCCCAATGAGCCGCACGGCGGGAAAATCGGAGCTCTACTGGGCCGGCCCCTGGTCCACCACGGGCGCTGGCGAACGCAGGCGGAACAGGCGCAACCCGGCGACCTGCAAGGCCGCCTGGGCCTGCTCAGCCAGCGATTCGTCGCCCGCCAGCCAGGATTCGACCAGACCGCGATCGCTGCGGCAGGCCAGCAGCAGCTCGTGTGCCGGCACCGCGCCGCTGGCGTGGGCCACATCGCGCAGAAATGCATGACGCAGCTTCAGTGAACCCAGCAGCGCCAGCACCGTCTGCACCAGGATGAAGGCGCCCAGCCCCCAGGCCGCCTCGCCGATGCCCGCAGCCGTACTGAGCCAGGCGAAGGCCACGCAGGCAATGGCGCGCATGAAGGTGGCACGCTCGTTCTCGCCCGGGAACACCCAACGCCGGTGGCAGAGGTATTCGAACCAGGTCAGCACCAGCGCCAGCGCCGCCAGGACGTTGCAGCCCGCCGCGACCAGGGCGCTCGACGCCGCGACAGCGACGGCCAGTTCGCGATGACGGGGACGCAGCGCGGCGCTGTACAGCGCGGGCAGACGGGACAAGGTGTCGGCAATGGCGGGATGCATGGCGGGTCCTGGCGGGACGAAGGCACACCCACGAAGACGGCGCACCGAGCGCGGGTGGGGCGACGATCGCGCCCTGTCTGGACGATGCATGAAGCGTGCCGCGACTCGGCCAGACCCTGGATTCTGCCCCAGCCCACCATTGCAGTGAAGACAACGTGATGAAAATCAGCTAACCAGCACGGCAACTGTGGTGGAGTTCACACCCTGCCGGCGCGCCCGCTTAGTTCAGGATGGTGGGCAGATCCGGCAATTCGTTGTCATCCGGAGTGCCCTGATCCGCAGGAAAGTGACGCGCCAGATGCAGCGACGTCGCGCGCACGCCCTCGATGATGGCGGCCTCCGGCGTGCCGGCCCGCATGCCCGCCTCGATCCGGCCACAGACTTCACGCCATTCCACCTCGGTCACACGCCCTTCCAGGCCCCGGTCGGCGACGATCTCGATCCTATGATCGGCCAGCAGCAGGTAGATCAGCACGCCGTTATTGGCCTCGGTGTCCCACGTCCGCAGCCGTCCGAACGCCGCGTACGCCGCATCGCGCGCCTGCAGCCCGCGGCGGACGGCGCCGAGCGCCAGCCCGGGTTCGACCGCGAACATCACCTCACCGGTATGGGTCCGCTCGCCCTCGGCGATCGCCGCGGCGATGCGCTGGAGGCTTTCGGCCGGGAACAGTCGATGCGCCGACGGTGGAAACAGATGGCGAAACCAGCGCATCACCAGCTCCCCGAGGCGCCACCGCCTCCGGACATGCCACCGCCACCGCTCCAGCCACCACCACCGCCGCCAAAACCGCCTCCCCCGAAGCCGCCTCCTCCGAATCCGCCGCCGCCCCAGCCACCAAAGCCACCGGGTCCGGCGAAGCGCCCCCCCGAGCCGCCTCCCATCAGCCCCATGATCAGGCCGATGAAACCCGCCAGACCGCCCACCAGGAACAACGAGGACAGCAGCCACGCCACGCCGCCGCCGACCGCGCCACCGGCGATGGCCCTGATCGGGCGCGGCGTTCCCCGCAGGAACACCCGCACCACGTTGGCCACGATCAGCCCGACGATCAGTCCGAACATCCAGTTGCCGCCGCTGGCGCGCGGCCGCTCGCTGTGCGTGCTCTGCGGCTCGGGCAACGGCTCGCCATCGACCAGCTTGACCAGCACGCCGGTGGCCTCCGCCAGTCCTCCTGCGTAGTCCCCCTGGCCGAACCGCGGCACGAGGTATTCCTGGATGATCCGGTTGGCGATCGCATCGGGAATCGCCCCCTCCAGCCCGTAGCCCGGCTGGATGCGGACGCGGCGGTCGTCCTTGGCGACGACCAGCAGCACCGCGTCATCCACGCCCTTGCGGCCGAGCTTCCACTGATCGAATACGCGTTGGGTGTACTGCTCGATGGTTTCCGGCGCGGTAGTGGGCACCATCAGTACCTGCAACTGCGCGCCCTTGCGCTGCTGCAGGGCCAGGGCCTGCTGGCGCAACGCATCGGCCTGGCTGGCGGACAGCGTGCCGGTGGTGTCGATCACCGGCGCGTCCAGCGATGGAATCGCGGCGTCCTGCGCCAGGGCCGGCCAAGCCAGCGCGCAGAGCAGGCCCAGGACCCATCGCAGCATCCGGCCGCGCAGCGGCATCCGGGATGTCCTTATTGCGCCGGGGCAGGAGATGGCGCCGGCGCCTGGCTGGTGGCGGGCTCGGTTGTGGCGGGCGCCTGGGGCTGCACGGGCGCTGGCTGACTGAAGTCAACGGTCGGCGCCTGCGAAAGCTGGGCCTCGTTGGCCACCGAGAAATTGGGCTTCTCCTTGGCGCCGGTGACCTTTGCCGTCAGCACCTGCGGGAACTGGCGGATATAGGTGTTGTAGTCCTGAACGGCCTGGATGTAACGGCCGCGCGCGACGGTGATGCGGTTCTCGGTGCCTTCCAGCTGCGCCTGCAGGTCACGGAAGTTCTGGTCGGACTTGAGCGTGGGGTAGTTCTCGCTGACCACCAGCAGGCGGCTCAGCGCGCTCCCCAGCTCACCCTGTGCCTGGGAAAACTGCTGTAACGAGGCGGCATCGTCGGCATTGACCTGGATCTTGCCTACTTGAGCCCGGGCATTGGTGACCTCGGTCAGCACCTGGCGCTCCTGCTGCGCGTAGCCCTGCACGGTGCGCACCAGGTTGGGAATCAGATCGGCGCGGCGCTGATACTGGTTGAGGACCTCCGACCAGTTGGCCTTCACGGCCTGATCCTTCTGCTGGATGGTGTTGTAGCCGCACCCGGCCAACAGGCCAAGGGTCGCGAGCAGCAAGATCGAACGGATGAGGCTGCGCATGGTGCGTGGGCTCCTGTGTTCCGGCACGGGCGGCGCGACCGGCCGCGAGGGTCACACTATGAACAGGGCGACATGAAGACCTCGTTGCAGCCCTAGAACTCGCCCGCACCCTTGATGCCGTGCTGTGCCGCGCGGCGCCGCATCCACAGGTTGAGGCTCTCGACCAGCGCCGAGAAGCCCATGGCGAAGTACACATAGGCCTTAGGCACATGCAGCTCGAGGCCATCGAGCACCAGCACCACGCCCACCAGCACGATGAACGCCAGCGCCAGCATCTTGACCGTCGGATTGGCGTCGATGAAGCGCCCCAGCGGATTGGCCGCCAGCAGCATCATCAGCACCGCCAGCACGATGGCCGCGACCATGATCGGGATGTCCTTGGCAAAGCCGACCGCGGTGATCACCGAGTCCAGCGAGAACACGATGTCGATGATCGCGATCTGCAGGATCACCAGTCCGAAGACCGAGGACACCTTGGTCGTGGACGGATCCTCGTCCTCGCCGCCGCTGACCAGCTCGCGGATTTCCATGATCCCCTTCACCACCAGGAACACGCCGCCGACGATCAGGATCAGATCGCGTACCGAGATGCCCATGCCGGCGACCGTGAACAGATCCGAGCTCATCCGGGCCAGATAGGCCAGCGAGATGAGCAGCGCGATGCGGGTCAGGCAGGCCACCGCAATGCCGAGCTTGCGTGCACCGGCGCGGCGCGCTTCGGGCAGGCGGCTGACGGCGATGGAGATGAACACCAGATTGTCGATGCCCAGCACGATCTCCAGCGTGCTGAGCGTCAGCAGCGTCAGCCACGACTGGGGGTCGGCGAGGAATTCGAGGTTCATGCAGGGGGTAGGTCCTAAAGCGAGGGGGAGAACAACAACAGGTACAGACGCGGCCCGAGGATCAGGCCCCAGCAGAGCAGCACGTTGAGCATGGCCATCAAGACCGCGGCCGATCCCATGTCCTTGGCGCGGCCGGCGAGCTCGTGAAACTCCGCCCCGTAGCGCTCGATGACCGCCTCGATGGCCGAATTCAGCAGCTCCACGCCCAGCACCAGCAGCAGGCATCCCACCAGCAGCGCCCGCTCCACGCCGGTACTGCCCCACCAGAGGCCCAGCGGCGCAAGAATCACGCACAAGAGCACTTCCAGACGGAAGGAGGACTCGTATAGCCAGGCCGCCCGCAGCCCCAGCCAGGACCAGCGCGCGGCCTTCAGAATCCGGGCCGGACCACGCGGGGTATGCCCGTAGAGATCGGCCACGCTCAGGCGCCCCGGCCGTGCGGCGGCGCCGGCCCGAAGACCGGGAACGGAACAGAATCGATGGACATCAGGCCGCTCGTGTCGCGCAAGGCCGGTGATTTTGCCATATCGCCACACCGGGCCGGATTTGCAACGCCAAGGCCAGCCTGCTCCACTGGCGCCCGGTTTGTATTCCGGGAGGACGTTGCATGGGTATGAAGTCAGGTCTTGTCTGCGCCGCGTTGGCGGCCGTCCTGCTGGGCGGTTGCGCCCAGGCACCGGTGGCAACCGTGCCACCGCCCGCGCCAGCGCCGGCGCAGCCACCTGAAGTGGCCAGTGGGCAGGTCTCCAATGCGGCCTGGGCCGCGGACATGGATCACTTCGCCGCGCAGGACGCCGCCAATCCGCCGCCCCGCGACGCGGTGTTGTTCATCGGCAGCTCGTCGATCCGCAAATGGACCTCACTGGCCCAGGACTTCCCGGAGGCCACCGTGATCAACCGCGGCTTCGGTGGCTCGGAGGTCCGCGACAGCACCTATTACGCCGACCGCATCGTGGTGCCCTACCACCCGCGCAAGATCGTCTTCTATGCCGGCGACAACGATCTGGCGGCCGGGCGCAGCCCGCAACAGGTCGCCGCGGACGTGGCGGCGTTCGTCCAACGCATCCGGCGTGACCTGCCGGGCGAACCGGTGGTCTATGTCGCGATCAAGCCCAGCCCCTCGCGCGCGAACCTGCTGCCGCAGATCCGTCAGGCCAATGCGCTGATCGAAGCGATGGCCGCCAAGGATCCCGGGCTGACCTTCGTCGACGTGTTCACTCCGATGCTCAAGGCCGACGGCAGCCTGCGACCGGAATTGTTCGGCCCGGACATGCTGCACATGAACGCCGACGGCTACGCGCTGTGGACCCGACTGTTGAAGCCTTACGTCGACGCCGCGCGCTGAGGCGTGCGCACCATGGTCAGTCGCGGAAGATGCGCGTGCAGCGCTGGCCATGGCGGTCGATCCAACCCCGGTACATGCCGGAGGTACTGAACGGCATCGCCAGGTTCCCGGCCGCATCCACCGCGATCGCGCCGCCGTCCCCGCCCAGCGCGGGCACTTCGCCCAGGATCACCGCCTCGCTCGCCTCGGCCAGCGAGGCCCCGCCGTAGGCCATGCGCGCGGCGATGTCGTGTGCCGCCGCACAGCGGATATAGATCTCGCCCCAGCCCGTTGCGGACACCGCGCAACGCGCGTCGGCCCAGGTCCCCGAGCCGATCAGGGGCGAGTCACCGATCCGGCCAAAGCGCTTGTTGGTCATGCCACCGGTGGACGTCGCCGCAGCAAGACGCCCGTGGCGGTCCAGTGCCACCGCGCCGACCGTTCCGAAATAGCGTCCCTTGAGCCCATCGCCAGGCGCAGCCTCGCGGGCCTGCGCCAGCAACAGTTGTGCGTGGCGCGCGGGCGTTCCAAACCAGGCATTCGCAACCCGCTCCAGGTCCGGCAGCCCGTCGGCAAAGCGCTCGGCGCCTTCGCCGGCCAGCAGCACGTGCGCAGAGCGCTCCATGACCGCGCGCGCCAGTCGCACTGGATTGCGCACCGTGCGCACGCCGGCCACCGCGCCTGCACGGCGCGTGTGTCCTTCCATCAACGCGGCGTCCAGTTCGTGGGCGCCCTCGGCCGTGAACACGGCGCCGAACCCGGCATTGAAGCAGGGCGACTCCTCCAGCCGGATCACTGCGGCTTCCACCGCATCCAGCGCGGTTCCGCCATCGCGCAACAGCACGTGCCCCGCCTCAAGCGCCGCGCCCAAGGCCGCATGGATGACCCGCGCCTCGTCGGCGGACAGGGCCTCGGGCTCGATCACCCCAGCCCCGCCGTGGATCGCAAGCACGAAAGGCGCATCGCAGACAGGCATCAACGACTCCGGGTTTGCGCGTCCAGCGCAGGATACCCACCGTGCTCCGGATGTGCCGGGGCGCTAGGGCGCGAAGCGCACCGTCGCGGTCGTGCCCTGGCCCAGCACGCTGGCCAGCTCGACCTTCCAGCCGAAGCGCTGGCACAGGCGGTGCACGATCGACAGGCCCAGGCCGGTGCTGTGCTGGCGTGACTCGTCCACCCGGTAGAACGGTTCGAAGGCGCGCAACATCGCGTCGGAGGTCATGCCGATGCCCGAATCGCGCACCACGAACTGGTCGGTCTCCACGATGACCTCGATCCGGCCCTCGTCGGTATAACTGCAAGCATTGCGCAACAGGTTGCTGACCACCACGTGCATGACCCGCGGCGGGGCGTGCAGGCGCGGCTTGGCATTGCACACGACGGTGAGATCCACCGGCTTGCCGATCAGCAGGTCGCGCGCGCTCTCAGCCTCGTCCAGCACGATCTCGGCCACCCCGAAATCCTCGCTCTGCGGCTCGACATCGGCCTCGCGCGCCAGGATCAGGAAGGCATCGATCACCGCTTCCATCTCGCGGCTCGAGCGCTGGATGCGCTGCAGCGAGCGCACCGCGCGCGGCGGCAACTCTCCGGCCAGCGCCAGGTCGCTGGCGACCCGGATAACGGTCAGCGGCGTGCGCAGTTCGTGGCTGGCGTCGCGGGTGAAATCCCGCTCGCGCGCGACCTGGGCGGCCACGCGCTCGGACAGTCCGCGCAGGGCCACGGCCAGTTGCCGGGCCTCGCCCTGGACTTCCTTTGGCAGGTGTTCGGGTGCCAGCGCCGTGGTGTCCGGCTCGCGCGGATCCCACTGGGCCACCTGCCGGGCCAGCCACGACACCGGCGACACCAGCCGTTTGAAGAAGCGATAGGTCAGATAGGACGCGCCGTAGAGTGCCGCGAGACACAGCAGCAACGGCAAGGTCCCGGACCAGAAGAACAGTCGCTCGGCCTGCGTTCCCAGCCACACCAGATACAGCCGCCCCGGCCCTTTGTCCTCGACCAGCACCAACTCGCGTCCCACGCTGTGCGTGCCTGGCGCCAGGCCGCGCAGCTCATCCGGCAGGGTCAGCTCGGATTGCCCGCGCAGGACCAGATAACCGCGCAAGTCATGGGTGTTCGGGGGCGGTTGCGCCGGCGAAGCGGCGTACAGCCCCCAGAAATGCGAGGCCTCCTCGCGCAGCATGGTCTGCACGAGGCTGTGCTTGATGACGGAAGAGGCAATGAGCACGGTCGCGATCACCGCAAGGCTGGCCAATGCCACCCTCAGGATGAAGGCGATCCTGATGCTGCGTGGAAGTCCGTGGGGCACGACGATCGAATCGAAAGAACCTGGTGTCCAGGCGGGCGCCGTGGCGCCCGCCTGGGTTCAGGTGATGTCAGCGACGCGGTAGCCGGCACTCTGCACGGTATGCAGAAGCGGCTTGTCGAACGGCTTGTCGATCACCTTGCGCAGGTTGTAAAGATGGCTGCGCAGGGTGTCCGAGTCGGGCAGACCATTGCCCCAGATTTCGCGTTCGATCTCTTGACGCGTCACCACGCGCGGCGATTCACGCATCAGGATGGTCAACAGGCGCAGGCCGATCGGCGAGAGCATCAGCTCGGTTCCACCGCGGGTCACGCGCATGCTCACCGGATCCAGGACCAGGTCGGCGACCTTGAGCACCTCCGACCCCACCTGACGACGCTCGCGGCGGATCAGCGCGCGCAGGCGGGCTTCCAGTTCCTGGATGGCGAAGGGCTTGGTGAGGTAATCATCAGCACCGGTGCCCAGGCCGCTGAGCTTGTCGTCCAGGGTGTCGCGCGCAGTCAGCATCAGCACCGGGGTGGACTTGCGGGCCTCGCTGCGCAGGCGGCGGCACACTTCCAGGCCGTCCATGCGCGGCAGCATCAGGTCCAGCACCAACACGTCATAGCTGTTTTCAGTCGCCAGACGATAGCCATCCAGCCCGTCGGACGCGTAATCCACCTCGAATCCCTTGCCTTCGAGGTACTCACCAATCATCTCGGAGATGTTGCGGTTGTCTTCGACAACCAGCACCAGCCCCGAGGTCTCCTGCGCATGCCGCATAGTCAGATCTCCGGAGAAACGCAAACTTCAGGTTTGTGAAACTAAAGAGCCGCCGGTCGACAGCGCGTGAAGACCACAGCGCATAACGGCTCAAGCGAGGCTCGGTTCACCCGGATTCAGCCAAGGACGGCGCTTTGGCGTCATGAGTGGCTGGAGTCGCGCTCCGGCTTCGCAAGCGATCTCCCATGCTCGACCGTGTCCTGACCATCATTGTGCTGCCGGGCTCCGACATTTCCATGACTTTCACCTGGTACGGACACCTCGACTGCACGGCCGTGCCGCTGCTGGTGATCGTGACCATTGGGGCAGCGCCTTCTTCGCGTAAAGCCTGCAGATGCCTGCAAATCGTATGGGCAGCGCGGTTTACCCGGTGGTCCAGCTCAAGACGATCCCGGAGATCATCAGCCAGACCGTGTTCGCGGGATTTCGATCTGGTCGCTGCGCCAACCGCTGAAGTAAAACCACGACGCGGCGTTCGCCCTGATCGTGGGCGCCGCCTTCCTGATGTGCTACGACCCCGGCGCCTGAGGACACCGATCCAGGAAGACTTCAGCCCGCAACTTGGCGCTCGTTGCGCTTGACCCGTTGCCACAGGGCCTCCTGGGCCTCCAGCTCAAGCTCGGCGAACGTGAGGCCATCGCGCTCGGCTTCCGCTTCCATGGCGCGGAAGCGGCGCTCGAACTTGGCATTGGCATGGCGCAAAGCGCTGCCGGCATCGACCTGGGACTTACGGGCCAGGTTGAGGCAGACGAACAGCAGGTCTCCGATCTCGTCCTGTAGGCGCGCCGCGCGATCGGGATCATCGGCGTCGCGCGCCAACTCAGCCCGTACCTCAGCCATTTCCTCCTCGAGCTTGGCCATGACCGGCGCCGGGCTGGGCCAGTCGAAGCCGGTCTTGGCCGCGCGCGACTGCAGCTTGAGCGCACGCTGCCACTCGGGCATGCCGCGCGAGATGGCGGCCAGGGCCGAGGCGTCCTGCTCGCCCTTGCCTGCGCGCTCGATGCGCTTGATCTCCTCCCAGTTCCGCGCCACGTCCGCCGCATCGTCTGCTTGCACGGAGGCGAAGATGTGCGGGTGTCGACGCACCAGCTTGTCGCTGATCGCATCGGCCACCTCGTCGAACTCGAAAGCCCCCTGCTCGGCGGCCATCTGCGCATGGAAGACCACCTGCAGCAGCAGATCGCCCAACTCGTCCTTCAGATCGTCCAGGTCGCCACGGTCGATCGCATCGACGACCTCGTAGGCTTCCTCGATCGTGTAGGGGGCAATCGTGGAGAAATCCTGCGCCAGATCCCAGGGGCAGCCGCGTTGGGGGTCGCGCAGGCGCGCCATGATCGACAGCAGGCGATCGATGGAAGGTGTCTGGACAGGATCTGGCGCAGGCATGGTGTCTCCATGTGGGGGAAGTCACCGCACAGTGTAGGCAGCTCAGGCCAGACGGATGACCACCACGCCGGCCACGATCAGCGCTGCGGCCACAATGCGCGCCGGCGGCAAGCGCTCGCGCAGTCGCAGCGCACCAATGAGCAGCGCGAACAGCACGCTGGTTTCGCGCAGCGCCGACACCAGGCCCACCGCGGCATGCGTGGTCGCCGCGATCACCAGCGTGTAGGCGAGCATCGACATCGCACCGCCGGCCAGGCCCGCGCGCCAGTGCGGCCCCAGCGTGGCGAACACGCGCGGCCCGCGCACCGCCCCCAGCAAGGTCATCGCGACCACGCCGTTGGTAACGAACAACCACGCCGCATAGGACCACGGCGCATCGTTGGCGCGCGCGCCGCTCGCATCGCACAGGGTGTAGGCCGCGATGCAGGCGCTGGTGGCCAGCGCACTGCGCAGCAGTGGCCCGCGCGGCGCACTGGTCCGGCCCCCGCCGCGCAGGGCCATCCAGGCGATCCCCGCCACCAGCAATCCCAGGCCCAGGCTGCCCCACGGCCCCAATGTTTCATCGAGCAGCGCCCAGGCGGCCAGGGCCACGAGCAGCGGCGCCCCGCCCCGCGCCAGCGGATAGGCCTGGCTCAGGTCACCGTGCCGGTAGGCCTGGGCCAGGCATAGGTTGTAGGCGACATGGAGGACGGCCGACAGACCGATCCACAGCCACATCTGTGGCGTCGGCCAGGCGACGAACGGCACCAGGCACAGCGCTGCCAGTCCGGCGCAGGCCTGGATGAGCGAAGCCGAGACGAAGCGGTCCAGCCCCAGCTTGAGCAGCGCGTTCCAGCCGGCGTGGGCCACTGCCGCCAGCAGCACCAGCGCGAACCAGCCGGCGCTCATTCGTGCGCTAGCGCCAGTCCTGCCAAGGCAGCTGCGGGTCGCCCAGCGCCATGAAGTCCCCGTTGAGCAGGGTTTCGCGCCGGTTGTAGCGGAAGGCCCGGCCATCGGGCGCCAGCAGCACGCCGCCGGCAGCCTCCAGGATGCATTGCCCGGCACCGGTGTCCCACTCGCAGGTCGGGCCGAAACGCGGATAGACGTCCAGCGCGCCTTCGGCGATGCGGCAGAACTTCAGCGAGGAGCCCAGCGGGATGGGCTCGGCATCGGGCAACTGGTCGAGGACGGCCTGCGTGCGTGGATCGCGGTGCGAACGGCTCGCCGCTACGCGTAGCGGCGCGTTCGCCGGACGCCGGGTGCGCAGTTCCTGGTCGGTCTGGCCATCCCGGCGCAGCGCACGGTGCCCCGCCTGCGCGTGCCAGATGGTGCCGGTCACCGGCGCCATGATCACTCCGAACACCGGCTGGTGCGCCTCGATCAGGGCGATGTTGACCGTGAACTCGCCATTGCGCTTGACGAACTCGCGGGTGCCGTCGAGGGGATCGACCAGCCAATAGGCATGCCAGTCCTGGCGAGTGGCCCAGGGAATGTCGGCCCCCTCCTCGCTCAGCAGCGGCAGCTCCGGCGTCAACCGGCGCAGGCCGTCGGCGATGATGTGGTGGGCGGCCAGGTCGGCGCGCGTGAGCGGGCTGTTGTCGGCCTTGTGCTCGACATCGAAGTCTTCCGCGTAGACCTGCATGATGGCGGCCGACGCATCGCGGGCGATGGCGATGACCGCCTCGTGCAGGTCTGCGGTGATGCGGCTCATGCCTGGCCCGCCAGCCACTCGCGGGCGATGAACAACGCGGCGAGCGAGCGCCCCTCGGAAAAATCCTCGCGCAGCATCAGCTGATCGAGCGCATCAAGCTTCCACGGCACGACTTCAAGCTCCTCGGGTTCATCGCCGGGCAAACGCTCCGGATACAGGTCGCGCGCCACCACCAGCCACGACTGGTGGCTCATGTAGGTGGGCGCCAGGGTCATCGCACGCAGGACATCCAGGCGACGCGCGCCATAGCCTGCCTCTTCCTTCAACTCGCGGTCGGCCGACTGCGCCGGTGTCTCACCGGCATCCATCCGCCCTTTCACCAGGCCCAGCTCGTAGCGATGCATGCCGGCGGCGTACTCGCGCACCAGCAGCACGGTGTCCTTGTCGAGCATGGGGACCACCACGACGGCACCATGACCTCGCCCGACCTGGCGCTCAAACTGGCGACGCTCGCCGTTGGAGAACTCCAGGTCCAGGCGCTCCATCTGCAGCGGCCCGACATCGTGCCGGGTCACGCCGTGGATGGTGGGCAGCTTGCGGCTCACGCGGATCGCCTGCTGCCGCACGGGGCAGCGGCGGATATCATGGAAGAATGCAGGAAGATCATCAGCCGCGAATCCTAGCAGAGCGGGCCAGCGTTTCCCCGCCTGATCGCCAACCGCCCCGTCCCAGCATGCCGACAGCGGGCACGCCATGCGCCTGACCCGCGTCCACGTCGAGCAGCCCCTGGCCGTTGGCATGCAGCTCGACCTCCCGGAGGAAGCCGCCGCGCACCTGTCGCGGGTGCTGCGCCTGCGCCAGGGCGATGCCTGCGTGCTGTTCAACGGTGATGGGCATGACTACGACGCGCGCCTGGGCGTGGTGGGCAAGCGCACCAGCCAGGTGGAGATCACCGGCGCACGCGCGGTCGAGACCGAGTCCCCGCTGCAGGTGACGCTGCTGCAAGGGATCGCCCGCGGGGAGAAGATGGACCTGATCCTGCAGAAGGCCACCGAGCTGGGCGTCACCGCGATTGTGCCTGTCGATTCGGAGCGCTCGGAAGTCAGGCTTTCCGGAGAGCGCCTGCAGAAGCGCGTGTCGCACTGGCGTGGCGTCGTCCGCGCCGCTTGCGAGCAGTCCGGTCGCGCGCGCGTTCCGGATGTGCGCGAGCCGGTCGCGATCGCGACCGCCGCCGACTACTTGCCGGCCGACGACCTGCGCCTGTTGCTCGATCCGATCGGCACCCAGCGCCTGACCACCCTGGTCCGGCCGGCGTCCGGCCAGGTGGTCATCGCCATCGGGCCGGAGGGCGGCTGGTCGCCCCGCGACCGGCAAGCGCTGGAGGGCATGGGCTTCCAGGGCCTGCGCCTGGGGCCACGCGTGCTGCGGACGGAAACCGCGGGCCTGGCTGCCATTGCCGCGGTCCAGGCGTTGCTTGGCGACCTCTGAGCAAGCCTGTGCCGGGACCGTTGAAGCAAAGACGCCGGGCAATGCCCGGCGTTTTTTCATCTCTGGCGGAAGAAAGCAAAGATCAGACGCGGCTCAATGCCATTGGGAGAGCTCTTCTGGCGTGATCTTGCCGTCGTGATTCTTGTCGACCAGACGGAACTCGCTGTACAGCGCCTGGTCCTGCGGGATCTCGTCCTTGGTCAGCACGCCATCCCCGTTCTTATCCAGTTCGGCGACGGTGACATGGTAATCGGCGGCATTGGGCAACTTGTTCGGCTGTCCCCAGTTCACGGTGACCGGCCCCTGCGGCGTCTCCATCGTCATGGTCTTGAAGCCCGGAGGCGGCAACTCGGTGGTCAGGGTGTTGTCTGCAGAGCGCGGCGGTGGCGCCACGGTCTGGGCAGCGGTCGACGGCGGAGCGGTAGCCGACTGGGCTTGGGCAGCACCCGCGGCGGCCAGCAGCAGGCACGACCACAGGCTGCGTTGGAACGTGGACTTCATGTGCTGTGCCTCGCGAGATCAAAAAGAGGTGCAAAACCTCGCACCAACGCCGCGAATGAGGCGTGAACCGACTCAGACGGCGCTGGTCGCCTGGGCCGCGGCCTCGCACACCAGGGTTTCGATGGCTTCCAGGTCCGGCAACAACGCCGACTCGTCGCCCAGCAGCACGCGCATTTGCACGCCTTGCGGAAGCGGCTCCTCGCTGGCGTCGGCCAGCAGCCCGTCGCGGGGCACCGAGATCAGTCGCGGGAACGACTGGGTCATCAGCCCGATGTAGGGCGTGGTCTCACTGCCGGTCAGGGTCTTGAGGACCACGATCTTGCTGCTGCTGGTCACCGGCTCGTGGCCGAGGCCGCCCAGGTCGACCATCGAGAACACCGGCACCTGCCAACCCTGCCAGTCGATCCTGCCCGGCATCCAGTGCGGCGTTCCCTCCACGGCCTGGACAGGCACGCGCGAGAGGACTTCGGCCACGGTGGCGTTCGGCAGCAGGACGCGCTCGGCGCCGGCCTGGATCAGGAAGCCTCGGATTTCGTCGTTGGAACGGGTCATGCGATCAGCCTCCCAAGGCGTCGACGATGCGCTGGGCCAGCGCTTCGGGGGTCGCGGTCTCCCCGCCCCCCTGTTCAAGGGCCTTGGCCGCCGTCCAGTCATAGCAGCCCTGCAACGACTGTCCGCCCACCAGGGCCCCGCGCGCGGCAAGCATCAAGGCAGGCTCCGCGCATTCCACCCCGGCGCCGCTGAGCAGCAGGACCGCGGTGCGTGCGGGGGGAAGCGCATCGAGCAGACCGGTCACATCCGATGCCCCCTCGCCGAAGACCACGACGCCATCCTGCGCCGCCGCCGCCACCTGATCGGGCACGACATAGACGTAACCCGCCCGCGCGGCCATGCCGGGTTTGGCGAGCAGCACCGGCAGCGGCGATGCGCGCTCCATCTGGCGTGCCAGGTTGTCATAGCGGCCGCCATCCAGGCGCAGTTGCACCAGCACCGGCAGCGTGAAATCGGCCGGCAGGCCGGCCAGGACCCGACGCACGGCATCGGGTCCGCCGATGCCGGCGTACAGCAGGACCGCACCGGCCACCTTGGCGCCCGCGGCCTCCTGCGCGGCGTCCCCGACCGGTTCGGCCTCGATCGCTTCCAGCTCGAAATTCAGGTGGTCCAGCCCGGGCGGGAGAACCGGGGCCGCCATCGGCTCGCGCCTAGCCGGCGCCACGATCTCGAAATCCTCCACCAGCGACAGGTGCGCGAATGAAGGGAGTGCGGGCGGAGCTGCCGCTTGCGTGGGCTCAGCCCTTAGCTGGGCAGGCGGCGCCTCGATCGCGTCCGCCTGCGCGCTGACGGCATCGGCCGGTGCGGAGAAATCGTCCACCAGCGCGAGCCGCTCGGGCTGCTCGGGCGGGGTCCAGCGCTCGGCATCGATGCTGAACGCCGCCGACGCCTGGTCGGCCTCCTCGTCCTGTTCGATCGAGGTCGGATCGAACTGGAATCCGGTGTCCTCGGGCAGCGCGGCGGCCTGTCCGGCGGCTTCCTGCAGATGCCTGTCGACCGTATCGTCGCTGACCTCGGCTGGCGCTTGCGGGCGGCCTGGCTCAGGCTGCGGCGCCTCGATCTCCAGGCCCGGAGGCAGCACGTCGCGATGCCCGTACAGCTTGGCCGCCAGGTGGCGCGCCCAGCGCTGGGCGTCCCAGCCATCGCGGGAGGTAGCCAGCTCGGCGTCGTCATAGATGACGGTCAGCGCCGGATCGCACAACACCGCGTCCAACTGGACCAGCGCGTCCTCGATGGCCGGCTCCAGCGCGACCAGCACCGCTTGCGGGCTGGCCGCGGACAGTGCTTCCGGCGCCAGTGCGTTGGGATCGTCCTCCAGCGCGATCTGCGCGCCGGCTCCCAGCAGCGCATCGCGCAGCTGGTCGCGGGCGCGCCCGGGCCGGGCCAGCAGGGCCACCCGCGGCGCGGCGGGCGGCACGGTGTCGGACTCAATCGCGGACACGGGCAATCCCCAGCAGGTCGTAGACATTACGCATCAGGTCCAGCTCCTGGTACGGCTTGCCCATGTAGCGCTGCACGCCGATCTCCAGGGCGCGCTGGCGATGCTTGTCGCCGGTCCGCGAGGTGATCATCACGATGGGCACGCCGGCAAAACGCGGGTCGGCCTTCATCGCGGTGGCCAGCTCGTAGCCGTCCATGCGCGGCATCTCGATATCCAGCAGCATCAGGTCCGGAACACGTTCCTCCAGGCGTTCCAGCGCTTCGACGCCATCGCGCGCGGTGCTGACCTCGAAGTTGTGGCGTTCCAGCACACGGCTGGTGACCTTGCGCATGGTCAGCGAATCGTCGACCACCATCACCAGCGGCACCTGGCGCTGTTCGACGACCGCGACGACCGGCGTGATCGAGGTCGGCTGGGTCATGTAGCGACGCACCAGCGGCGCGGCATCCAGGATCACCACCACACTGCCGTCGCCAGTGATCGTGGCGCCGTAGATGCCGGGGATGGAGCCGATCTGCGGCCCCACTGGCTTGACCACGATCTCGCGGTTGCCCAGCACCTGGTCCACCGCCACGGCCGCGCGCAGCTCGCCGGCGCGGACCAGCAGCAGCGGAACCACCGGCTGGCCTTCGGCCTTGGCCGGGTCCAGGCCCACCAGGGTGCCCATGTCGTGCAGCGCGTATTCCTCGCCCCCGTAGACGTAGCTGGCCCCGGAGTCGAAACGTTCCCGGCTCAGGCGCCCCACGCCGCCGACCGCGGCCACCGACACCGCGAACTGAGTTTCGCCAACCTGCACGAACACGGCCTGGGTGACCGCCAGGGTCTGCGGCAGGCGCAGGGTGAAGGTGGTGCCGCGACCTGCGACCGACGCGATTTCCAGGGTGCCGCCAAGCTGACGAACCTCGTTGTGGACCACGTCCATGCCCACGCCACGTCCGGCGAGCTGGCTGACTTCCTCTGCGGTCGAGAAACCCGGCTCCAGGATCAGGCGTTCCAGATCCATCTCAGACAGCTCGGCGCCAGGCTTGAGGATGCCGCGCTGTTCGGCGCGACGCCGAATGGCGGCGTGGTCGATGCCGGCGCCGTCGTCGGCCACCTGCAGCACCATTTCCGATCCCTCGCGGCGCAGCACCACGCGCACGCTGCCTTCTTCAGGCTTGCCCGCATCGCGGCGTGCCTGCGGAGATTCAAGGCCATGGGCCACCGCATTGCGCAGCAGGTGCTCGAGCGGCGCGGTCATGCGCTCCAGGACGTTGCGGTCCAGTTCGCCATGGGCGCCTTCCAGCTGCAGCTGGGCTTGCTTGCCGGTGTCCTGCGCCGCCTGGCGCAACACCCGGCGCAGACGCGGGACGCTGCCTTCGAACGGCACCATGCGCGCGCGCATCAAGCCGTCCTGCAGTTCCGAACTCACGCGCGACTGCTGTCCCAGCAGGCTGTCGTTCTGGCGCGCCAGATCGTCCAGCACGCCCTGCAGGCCGCTGATGTCGGCCGCGGACTCGGCCAGTGCGCGGCTGAGCTGCTGCAGGGTGGAGAACCGATCCAGCTCCAGCGGATCGAATTCGGCGTCACGGGTGTCGTGCTCGCGTTGGTAGCGGGCCACGATTTGGGCTTCGGTCTCCAGGTCCAAGCGCCGCAACTGATCGTGCAAGCGGGTGTTGGTGCGATCCAGCTCGGCCATGGCCGCGCGGAAGGCGCCCATCTGCTGCTCCAGGCGCGCTCGGTAGATCGCCACTTCGCCGGCGTTGTTCACCAGCTGATCGAGCAGATCGGCGCGCACACGCACCTGTTCCTGCCCGGTGCTGAGGCTGGTGGTGTCTTCCTCGCCGGCCGCCTCCAGATCGATCGGCGCCGACAGCGGAGCCAGGTGCGGGATCGGCTGCGGACCGGTGGTGGCCACCGCTGCCACCGCGGCAAGGGCTTCGAGCGGGTGCGGCGCGGCAGGCGTGTCGAAAGCGGCCGCGGCGGCCACCGGCACCTCGCGCTCCGTTTCCGGTGCCTCCAGGTGTTCTGGGGCTTCCGGCACGGCGTCGGCAACGTGGGGCGCCTCCGCCTCGCTAGGTGTGTGCACCTCGAATGCCGCTGTGTCGGCGGTCTCGGCCAACTCCTGGTCGTCGGGCGTCGACGCTGGCGCATCCACGCCGGCGTCGAAGGCGATGCCTTCCACATCCAGCGCAGGCAGGCGGTCTTCCTCGTTTGCCTGCTCCGCGTCCGGGTCCGCCGACGCCATTACATCTTCGGCTTCCGCGGGCTCGGACACCGTGCGATCGAACGCAACGGTCTCCAGGTCGTCGGCAGCGACCTCCTCGACCTCGACGACGTCCGTGGGTGCATCCGCCTCGAAGGACGGCGCAGGGTGCTCGACGGCCTCGGCGGCTTCGCGCTGTTCTGCGTCGTCGGTCACCGCGGATTCGGAAGTCGCGCCGACATCGTCCATGGCGGCGGTGAACTCCGCAGGCGCCTCAGAAGCGTCCGAAGCCAACGACTCGGACACGTCCGCGCCGGTCGTCGGCGTGCCCGCTTCCTCGGTCTCTACCGGCTCGACCGCGACAGGCGACGCCTCGTCTGGCAACGTCGCACCTTGTGCGCGTGCATCGAATTCCGCGACCAGCTGCGGCTGCGACTCGACCACCAGATAATCGGCCGTGCGCGCCAGCATGCCGTGCAGCACGTCGAAGCCGCGCTCGAGCAGCCCGACCACGCCACGATCCACCTCCGCACGATGTTCGGCGACCTGCTCCAGGAGCGACTCGATCGCATGCCCTAGGTCGCCGATCGCCGAGATCCCGGCCATGCGGGCGCCACCCTTGATGGTGTGCAGATCGCGCTGCAGGCCGATCACCAAGCTGCGGTCGTCCGGGGTTTCGCGCAGACGCGCAAGCAGGCCATCGGAGTGATCGAGCAGATCGTTGCCTTCCTCGACGAAGATGTCGACCAGATCGCGGTCGAACATCTCGAAGTCCAGGGTCTGGGCGGCCGCCTGCGAGGGCAGGTCGCTGACCGGCGGCTGCGGCGCATCGACCACGGCAACGCCTGGGTCCTCCTGGGACACGGTCGTTTCAGCGGGCCCATCAGCAGGCGTATCGTCGAACGATGCCTCGCCCACGGCAGGCAGGTCGGGGCTGGGGTCTTCGGTAGCACCCGCCGCCAGCGACGGCGCGTCTTCCGCGATGGAATTGCCAGGCGCATCGAAGACAGCCTCAGCCTCGGGGGCCGCAGGCGCGATGGCCTCCTCGACGGCCTGCGGGGAGAGGGTCTCGGCCCAGGCCGCGGCTTCGGCCGCCGCTTCCGGCGGGGTCAGATCGACGTCCTCAACCGCGTCAGCATCGACCGGCGCCACGGACCAGGCGGCAGCGTCTTCCAGCACCAAGGCGTCTTCGGTCTCAGGGCTGGTCGCCGGCAGGGCGGCGGCATCCAGGGTCTCGACATCGATCTCGGGATCCTGGACGGACGTGCGCTCGATGTCGTCCGGTTCCACCAGCGCCTGCGGCTCGCCGTTCTCCACCTCGAGCGGTGTACCGGGCTGCTCGGCCGGCGCGTCGAACTCGGCGGCCACCGGGTCGAAGGAGAGACCTGCCGACAGGTCGCTTTCGGACACCTCCGGCCCCTCGCCATCCTGCGCGATCGGCTCGGCCGACAGCTGGGCGTGGTCGCCATGATCGAGATCGAACCCGTCGTCCCGACTCGCTGCATCGCTGCCAGGCTGCTCGGGCGCCGGCATCCCGGGCCCGGTCGATTCTGGTGTATCGATGAAACGCGACAGGTCCATCGCACCGGTGAGCTCGGTCCCGGCAGGGATATCCGGCGTGAAGTCCGTGGCGCCCTGCCCGGCATAGGTGTTCTGCCGGCGGTCGTCGATCACCGTGGACAACGGCCGCGGCGCCTGCGGCAATCCGTCGCGCAGTTCGGAGAGCGTCGCGCACAGCGCGGTGAAGTGCGGAATGCGCGCCTGCTCGGTCTGCAGCGCGGTCATCGTGTCGCGGACGGCCACGGTCGCTGCCGCCAGGCCCGCGACGCCGGCCGGATCTATGTTGGCACCGTTGCCCAGCGCACGCTTGATGTACTGCTCGGCGCGGCCGGTCACCTCGGTGATTTCCGGCACGTCGGCCATGGCAAAAGCGCCATTGAGGGTGTGGAAGGCGCGCAGCAGGGACTCGCTGGCGGCCAGGCTCTCGCGTCCGGGCGTCCACTGGGCCAGCCAGCCATCGACGGTCTGCAGGTGGTTGGCGACCTCGGCCTCGAGGATCTCGCGCAGGACGCTGTCGACCGAAGCCGGCGTGCCTTCCAGGTCAGGCTCCGGCGCGGCCGCTGCGGCCTGTTCGGCGTGCGCAAGGTCGTGCCCTGCGGCCTCGACTGGCGCGGGGGCGGCGGACGGCGCGCTGTAGAAGGCTTCCTCGCCTTGGGCGATGCGCTCGGCGACGTGCTCGATCCCGGCCAGATCGGCGGTGACTCCCGGCTGGCCGCGCAGGGCCTGGTTGAGTTGCGGCAGCGTGGCGGTGGCCTGGTCGAGCAGTGCCACCACGGCAGGCGTGGGCGCGCGGGTGCCATCGAGCACGCGATTGAGCGTGTTCTCGATTTTCCAGGCGAACTCACCCAACTGGCGCGCGCCGACCAGGCGGCCGCTGCCCTTGAGGGTGTGGAAGACGCGCCGAATCGAACGCAGGCGCTCCAGGTTGTCCGGATCGGCGCGCCAGCCGGGCAGCATCTCGTGCAGGCTGGCGATTTCCTCGTCGAACTCCTCCAGGAAGACGTCGCGGATCTCGTCGTCGATGTCCTGGCCGCTGGCGTCGAACCCCGACTCCAGGGCAGGCGCGCCCGTCTCGATGGCCGCGGCCGGGACCGGTGCGTCATCGGCCACCGCCACGGCAGGCGTGTCGGCCACGGCCTGCGGTGCAACGTCCCCCACCTCGGGCAACGCCGCATGGAGTCCGCCGGTCGGCAACTGGTCGGCGTATTCGGCGTATTCACTGGCTACCGGATCGAACTGCGCGAAAGCCGCCTCGTCCGGAACATAGGCCGGAAGCTCCGGACCGCGCTCGAGCTCGACCGGCGGCTCGGCCGGCGCGCTGCTCGGCGCGTCCTGATCCAGCGCCGGCTGGGAGGGCGCGTCATCCAGGGAGACGGCCGTGGGTTCCGCGGTCGCAGGCGCGAATGATGGTGGCGTGTCATCGACGGACTCGACCATCCCCGTCTCGATGTCTTCTGCGGCCGCCGCGGCAGGCACGGGCAGCGGCCAGTAGCGCAAGGCCTCCAGGCTGGAGCGCGCGATGTCCATCAGCTCGTCGCGATTGGGGCGGCGTTCGCGCAACGCTTCCAGGTAGTACTCCAGGCTGGCCATGGCATCGGCCAGGGTGTCCAGCTGGGTGCCGCTGGGCACGCGCTTGCGCTCGATCAACTCGGTGGCGATGTAGCGGCGCACGCCTTCGACATAGTCGGCCGGCTCGGCCAGCTCGAGCATGCGCAGGGCGCCGCACACCTCTTCCAGCAAGCGTGGGGTGTCGGCCAGTTGACCGTGGTCCCAGTCCATCTCGATGAAGGCCACGAACTGGTGGCGGACCTCGGCGAAATTGCGGATCGCCTCGCCCGCCAGAACCTCGACAGTGTTCTGGGATTCGCTGGCCTGGGGCTGGGAAGTCCCCTCCTCGGCCAGGTTGGCGGCCTGGTCGTCCAGGGAGGCATCGACATAGAGCAGCGCGCCGGCGATATCGAGCAGGGCGCTCTCATCGGGCGTACGGCGCCCGTCGACCAGCTCGGCCAGGGACTCGCGCTGCTGCAGGACCACGTTGCGGGCCAGCCCCTGTCCCATCATGCCCAGGGTGTCGGCGATGCTGCCAAGCTCGGCCACCAACGGGGCGAGCTCTGCGATCTGCGCGCCGGTGCGCAACTGCAGGTCGAGCGCGTCTTTCACGCGCATCAGTTCTTCCTTCACCGCACCGCCGACGGTGTCCAGCAGCGCGCGATTGCGTCCGCTGATGCTACTGCGGGCATGCTCGATTTCGGCCTGGCTCGGCGAAGCGGTGGCCAGATCGAAGGCTTGCCGCAGGTCTTCCAGCGCCGGATGCGCCGCGTCGGTCTTGGCGACCTGGTACAGCAGTTGGCGGGTCGGCTCCTGCCCTGGCGCTGCCGCGCCGGGAACCAGGCCCTGGCGGATCTGGCGCACGACGCGGTCCACGCCGACGAAAGCCTGGTGCAGCGCGGGGCTGGGGGCGATGGCCCCATCGCGCATCGCCTCGGCGACCGAGGTGGCCACCCACAGCATGCGCCGGGCGACGGTGTGCTCGGCCAGGCGCTGCAGCGGCTGCAGCGCCGAGGCAAGCGCGCCGACATCGGCAGGCGCCGCATCCTCGCTCCAACCGGACAGGATGCGCTCGAAATGATCGCAGGCCTGGGCGAAGCGGATCTCGCGGGTATTCCCGGGGAGCGGCTCGGTGGCGGGAACGTCCTGGGGCAAGGGGCGATCCAGGTCGGGCGCGAACAGCACGCTCTCGCTCAGGCCTGTCTCGCCACGCGCGGCGCGGATGTCGTTGAGCAGGGGCAACAACACGATCGGAATGTCGCGGTGCCCGCTTTGCAGGCGCTCCAGGTAATCGGGCAACAGCACCGTGCCACGCATCAGCGTCGCGCACGCCTCGTTCGCATCGGCCACCCGGCTCTCCTGCAGAGCCTGGGCGAGCTTTTCCAGCTCCTCGGCCACCATCGCCGGCGCGTACAGCTCCACCATGTGCAGGGTGCCCTGCACCTGGTGCAGGTAACCCACGCACGCCTGCATGCGCGCGGTGTCGGCCAGGTTCTCGGCAAAGGCCTCGATCTCACCGCGCACCAGGCGCAGGGTCTGGTCCAGCTCCGGCTTGACCCAGCCGAGCACGGCGTGGCTCATCGCTTCGCGAAGGGCGCTCATGGCTGCACCTGCGCGCGGGTGACCGTGTTGTCGCTGATGCACTTCATTCGTTCAAAGTCCTCAGCCCGGCAGCTTGAAGTCAGCCACCGAACGACGCAGGTCCGAGGCCAGCTGTGTCAGATGTCCGATCGATTCGGCAGTCTGCCCCGCGCCTTGCGAGGTCTGCGAGGTGATGCGGCGGATCACGCCCATGGTCTGGGTGATGTCCAGCGCGGCGGTCGACTGCTGCTGGGCCGCGGTAGAAATGTTCTTGATCAGTTCGTTGAGGTCGCTGGACACGCGCTCGATCTCACCCAGCGCGGTGCCCGCATCCTCGGCCAGGCGCGCACCGGACACCACTTCGGAGGTGGTCTGCTCCATCGAGCTGACCGCCTCGTTGGTGTCGGCCTGGATGGCCTGGACCAGCGATTCGATGCGGCGGGTCGCACCGGAGGTGCGTTCGGCCAGGCGCTGCACCTCGTCGGCCACCACGGCGAAGCCGCGACCGGCCTCACCGGCCGAGGCCGCCTGCACCGCCGCGTTGAGCGCCAGGATGTTGGTCTGCTCGGAAATGTCGTTGATCAGCTCCACCACCGAGCCGATCTCCTGCGAGGATTCGCCCAGGCGCTTGATGCGCTTGGAGGTTTCCTGGATCTGGTCGCGGATCTGGTCCATGCCGCGGATCGTCTCGCGCACCACCCCGGCGCCCTCGGTCGCGATCAGCACCGAGCGCTGGGCCACCTCGGCCGAGTCGGTGGAGTTGCGCGAGACCTCTTCGATGCTGACCGCGATCTCGTTGATGCGCTCCGAAGCGGTGGTGATCTGTTCGGCCTGGTGGTTGGCCGCCTCGGCCAGCTGCAGCGCGGTGGCCTGGGTTTCCTGGGTCGAGGCCGCCACCTGCACCGAGGTGTCGTTGATCGTGGTCACCAGGTTGCGCAGCTCGTCGACCGCGTAATTGATGGCGTCGGCGATGGCGCCGGTCATGTCCTCGGTCACCGAAGCCTTGACCGTCAGATCGCCTTCGCCGAGCGAGGAGATTTCATCCAGCAGCCGCATGATCGCCTGCTGGTTGCGGCTGTTGTACTCGACCTGGGTCTGGTAGCGGACTTCCTGCTCGCGGCGGCTGTTGCTGTAGAGGCTGTAGAGCAAGGCGATCAGCGACACCACCAGCACGATGCCGCCGATGATGGTGTACCAGAGGTTCGGAAACACACGCGTGTCGCGCACCGAACCGAACGCGGAGAACGCGTCGAACAGCGCCTTGCTGTCGCTCAGCATCTTGCCCGAGCCGCCGATGATGGCCGACGAGGCGCTCTGGGCGGCAAACAGGCTACGCGAGCCGCCCAGGATCGCGTCGAGGTCGCGCTTCATCTGCGCCCACAGCGTTTGCGACTGCTCCAGGGCCTCCAGCGCCGCCGCATTGCGCAACGGCGCGATGCCCAACTCTTCATTGCCGTTGCGCAGGCCCTCGAGCACCTGGTCGAAGACCAGGGCATCGCGCGCGAGCGCATCGCCGGCCATCGTCGCAGTGCTGCCACCGGCCCGCATCTCGGTCACGTTGCGGGCCATGCGCCCGGCCACCACGACCTGCTGCAGGGCGCTATAGACCTGCGAGGCCGGCGTGCCACTGGCCGACATGGCGCGAACCACCTCGTTGAGCTGGGCCTGCAGCTGCGGCACCTGGGCACCGAAACGGTTGGCGTTGCCCGACAGGGCCAGCACCGCCGGCTCGGCCTTGATGATCTGTCCGGCGTTGGCATCCAGAGCCTTCCAGGTGCCCACCAGCTGTTCCAGCGGGCCGTTCACGCCAGGCTCCTGGCCGAAGCGCTCCTGCAACGACGCGATGGTCTGGTTGATCCGCTCGTGCGTGGCCTTGAAGGCCGTATACGCCTCGGCGTCGCCGTTGACCGCCTCGTTGCCCTGGGTGGCCAGCTGCTGGGACAAGACCTGCAGATCGGCCGCGCCGGTTCCGGCACCGGCCAGGCGACTGCCCTGATAGGTGGACACGGCCGTATTGGCCGCCACCACCAGGAAGGAAAGCACCAGCAGGATCGCCCAGAACGTCGTACCCATGCCGCCCAGCCTGGCCTTGGGAGATTCCGCCGCAGTACTCATTCCATTACCCCTGATGATTCTTCATTCATTGGATGCGATCCGCGGCTCCCCGCCGCGGCCGTGACTACCGGCGCTACTGCGCCGCGTGTCTGAACTCGGGTGTGCGCGCCAGCAAGGACAGCGAAAACACGCCCCATGCCTGCCCCTCGCTGGAGAAGGCCTGGGAAACGAAATGCCCGAAGCGTCCCTCGGACAGCGCGCCTGGGTCGGTGGATTGCACCGCCTCGAAGCTGCGCTGCCCGTAGAGCTCGTCGATGGTCAGCGCCACGTCGCCCCCGGACTGGCGCATCACCAGCACCCGCTGCCCCTCATGCATCACCGTGCGCTCTCCCTGCAGAAACTGCTTCAGGTCGATCACCGGAAACAGGTTGCCGCGCAGGTTGCCCACGCCCAGCAGCCAGGACTGTGCACCGGGCACCGGCGTGATCGGCGGGATGCGGACGATCTCCACGACCTCGTCGAAGCTGGAAACCAGCCGCCGCGAGCCGATGCGGTAGGCCACGCCACGCCACTGGTCGTTGCCGGCGTGGACTTCGGGCAGGGCCACGGCATGGGCCAGGCTGCGGCGCTCGTAGTCGGCCAGGATGTCGAACGGGGTCCGGATCACGGCTGCGCTCCGGGCTGGCCCGCGGGGCGGACGACGGAGGCGGCGTGGCGATGTCGGGAGGCGGCGTCCATGGCGTTGTCCCTTGCTCAGGCGGCCACGTGGGTACGGATGGCGTCGAGCAGTTCCTCCCGCGTGAACGGTTTGGTGAGGTACTGCTCGGAACCGACGATGCGGCCGCGCGCCTTGTCGAACAGCCCGTCCTTGGAGGACAGCATGATCACCGGCGTGGACCTGAAGACCTGATTGTTCTTGATCAGTGCGCAGGTCTGGTACCCGTCCAGACGCGGCATCATGATGTCCACGAAGATGATCTGGGGCTGCTGGTCGGCGATCTTGGCCAGCGCCTCGAATCCATCGGTCGCGGTCACGACCTCGCAGCCTTCCCGCTTGAGCAAGGTTTCGGCGGTTCGCCGGATGGTCTTCGAATCATCGATCACCATCACCCGCAGGCCGCCGAAACTGCCGGCCTGGCTGTCGTTGTCTGTCATCGCAGATCATTCCCCTTGCGCGCGGCACTTTCTGGATGGCACCGCTGCGAAGCCGTCTATATCCCACCGCGCGGCTTGCCCTGTCAAGACGGCGCAGCCCGTTCAGCACACTATGTGACGTGGCTTGCAGAACAGGTCACAGTCAGCGCCTGCTAACATCGCCGGCTTGTCCCCCGCTTCCTCCCGGCACCCGAACATGCAAGCCGACGTCAACGTGGTGATGGACCCGATCGGGTCGATCAAGATCGCCAAGGACACCACCTTCGCCATGCTGCTGGAAGCCCAGCGCCGTGGTCACCGCCTGCACTATGTGATGCCCGGAAGCCTCTCGCTGCGGGACGGACAGGCCCTGGCCCGGACCGCGCCGCTGACCGTGGCCGATGACAAGGCAGGCTGGTACACCCTGGGCGAGGTGGTCGAAACGACGTTCGGCCCCGGCCAGGTCGTGTTGATGCGCAAGGATCCGCCGGTCGATCCGGAGTTCATCTACGACACCCAGGTATTGGAGGTTGCCCAGAACGCCGGCGCCCTGGTGGTCAACAACCCGCAAGGCCTGCGCGACTACAACGAGAAGCTGGCCGCGCTGCTGTTCCCACAGTGCTGCCCGCCGACCCGGGTCAGCCGCAGTGCGGCCGAGCTGAAGGCGTTCGTCATCGAGCATGGACAGGCCGTGCTCAAGCCCCTGGACGGCATGGGCGGACGTTCGATCTTCCGCACCGGCACCGGCGACCCCAACCTCAACGTCATCCTGGAAACCCTGACCGACGGCGGCCGCAAGCTGGCCCTGGCGCAGAAGTTCCTGCCCGACATCAGCGCCGGCGACAAGCGCGTGCTGCTGGTCGATGGCGAGGTGGTCGACTACTGCCTGGCGCGCATCCCGCAAGGCGACGAGTTCCGTGGCAACCTGGCCGCGGGCGGGCGGGGCGAAGGCCGTCCGATCAGCGAGCGCGACCGCTGGATCGCCAGCCAGGTCGGCCCGGTGATGAAGGCGCGCGGCATGCTGTTCGTCGGCCTGGATGTCATCGGCGACTACCTGACCGAGGTCAATGTCACCAGCCCGACCTGCGTGCGCGAACTGGACGCCCAGTTTGGCCTGAACATCGCCGGGCAGCTGTTCGACGCGATCGAGCGCAAGCTCCAGGCCTGAGCGTGTCCGCGCAACTGGCCGCGCCCCGGATCGACGAGAACGCCAGGCTCGGCGCCACATTGGCGCTGTCACTGCTGGTACACGGGATTGTGCTGCTCGGCCTAGGCTTCACCTTGGATGACAACGCGCCGGTCATCCCGACCCTGGATGTGATCCTCAGCCAGACCAGCACGCCACTCACCCCGAAGCAAGCCGACTTCCTGGCCGCGGCCAACCAGCAAGGCGGTGGCGACCGGGACAAGGCGCAGCGGCCGCGCGAGGCCCAGGCCGGCTGGGTGCCCCAGGCCGAGGCGGGCGTGTCGCCACAACCGCTGCGCGCGCAGTCGCCCGATGCCGCGCCGCCGCCGCAGGCGCGGGTGGTGACCACCCGCGACAGCCAGATCACCACCCCTGCGCAGGAATCCCGGCCACAGCCGGACCGGCCGGACCTGCCGCATGGCGAGCAGAAGATCGAGCACGACGCCGAGATGGCACGCCTGGCCGCCGAGATCCACCTGCGCTCGGAGCTCTACGCCAAGCGGCCCAAGCGCAAGTTCGTCTCGGCCAGCACACGCGAATACGCCTGGGCCGACTACCTGCGCACCTGGGTGGACCGCGCCGAGCGCGTGGGCAACCTCAATTATCCCGACGAGGCACGCCGCAGGCGCCTGTCGGGCCAGGTGGTGATCTCGGTGGCGGTGCGGCGTGACGGCAGCGTCGAACAGAGCCGCATCATCCAGTCCAGCGGCATCCCATTGCTGGATTCGACCGCCCTGCGCATCGTGCGCCTGGCCGCCCCCTTCCCGCCCCTTCCCCACACCTCGGAAAACATCGACATCCTGCATGTCACCCGGACCTGGGTGTTTCTGCCGGGTGGCGAAGTGCGCGACCAGTAGTCACAGAATCTCCGATCGCACGGTGGCGGTCCCGACGTCAGGGGCGGCAGTGCGGTCTGGATCGCGCCCCGTCGATGCCACGCGATCCAGGCCGAGTCCGTACACGGCCAGGCCGCGATCCGCGAGAAGACATTCCGCTGCACCACGCCCCCAACAGGGTTGGTCGGAAACCGTGCGCGCCGTCAGCCCGCCTGCTTGGCCGCGCGTGCGGCGCGCTGTTCTTCCAGGGTCAGGGCCACGTTGTTGCGCAGATAGGCGGGCTCCACCGATTCCGGCGCGGGCCGCTCGCCACGGGCATAGGCCTGGAGGGCCAACGTCGCCACATCGGCGGCATGCGGCAGCGCCTGCGCATCCACCTGGTCAAGCTGCGCGGCCAGCCGGTCGCGCAGCATGCCCTCGGCCGCGGCGAAGCCGGTCCCGACCGCCGACCATCCCGGCTGTCCATCGGCCAGCCTGACCCGGTCCGGCGCCATGACCTGCTCGGCATCGAGCCCGCGCAGCGACGCACCCTCACGCTGGAAGCAGGCGACATAGACCTCTCCCATGCGCGCGTCGATCGCGGTCACGACCTTGCCGGCGCCTTGCGGGGCACGCAGTGCCAGCGCCTGCAAGGTCGACACGGGGATCAGCGGGCGGTCCAGCGCCAGCGCCAGCCCCTGCCCCAGGGCGATGGCCAGGCGGACGCCAGTGAAGGCCCCCGGGCCTCGCCCCACGGCGATGGCATCGAGCTGGGACTTTGCGATGCCGGCTTCCTCCAGCAGCGCCTGCGCCCAGGGCAGGGCCAGCTCCGCATGCCGGCGCGGGGCAAGCTCGAAGTGTTCGAGCACACGCCCGTCGATGTGCAGCGCGACCGAACAGGCTTCGGTGGAGGTCTCAAAGGCAAGCAGATACATGACAGGCATCAATCGAGGGACAGGCGAATGGGCATTTTGCCCCCTGCCTTACGCAAACACGAAACGCAGCGGCCGGCACGGATGGTTGCGGTCGTCCACGTTCCGCTGCTGCAAACGAAAACGGGCCGCCCGCAGGCGACCCGTCTTCAACGCCACGCGCGCTTGGGCGCGCGGGCGGTCTTACTTCACCAGCTCGGCGATGGCCGCGCCCAGGTCGCCCGGCGAGCGGACGGTCTTGACGCCCGCGGCTTCCATCGCGGCGAACTTGCCCGCGGCCGTGCCCGAACCGCCAGAAGCGATCGCACCGGCGTGGCCCATGCGCTTGCCCGGAGGGGCCGAGGCGCCGGCGATGAAGCCGACGACCGGCTTCTTGACGTGGGCCTTGATGTACTCGGCGCCAGCTTCCTCGGCGTCGCCGCCGATCTCGCCAACCATGATGATGCCTTCGGTCTGCGGGTCTTCGTTGAACAGCTTGAGGCAGTCGACGAAGTTCAGGCCGTTGATCGGGTCGCCGCCGATGCCGATGACGGTGGACTGGCCCAGGCCGGCAGCGGTGGTCTGCTTGACCGCTTCATAGGTCAGCGTGCCCGAACGCGACACGATGCCGATCTTGCCCGGCTGGTGGATGTGGCCCGGCATGATGCCGATCTTGCACTCGCCCGGGGTGATGATGCCGGGGCAGTTGGGGCCGACCAGGACCACGTCCGGGTGCGACTTGAGCACGTTCTTGACGCGCAGCATGTCCAGCACCGGGATGCCCTCGGTGATGCAGACGATGACCTTGATGCCGGCGGCGGCGGCTTCGAGGATCGCGTCGGCCGCGAACGGCGGCGGCACGTAGATGACCGAAGCGTTGGCGCCGGTGGCCTTCACGGCCTCTGCCACGGTGTTGAACACCGGCAGCTCGATGTGGGTGGTGCCGCCCTTGCCGGGCGTGACGCCGCCGACGACCTGGGTGCCGTATTCCACCATCTGTGTGGCGTGGAAGGTGCCCTGCTGGCCGGTGAAGCCCTGCACGATCACCTTGGTGTTCTTGTTGATCAAGACAGACATGCGTTTGAGTCCTTGAGAGTTCTGCTATTTGGTCGGCTTCGGAACGATGCGGCATTTCGCGGTGCGAAACGCCGCTTGGGCGTACTTCCCCCCCCGCAACGCCGCTGTGCGGCGCTGCCGCCCCCTTGACTCAAGGGGGCTGGGTAGGGCTCCGTCCCGAACCAGGAATACGTCAGGCGGCGACAGCGGCGACGGACTTCTTGGCGCCGTCGTTGATGTCGTCGGCCGGAGTGATGGCCAGGCCGGACTCGGCCAGCAGCTTCTTGCCGGCTTCCACGTTGGTGCCTTCCAGACGCACGATCACCGGGACCTTGACGTCCACTTCCTTGACCGCGGCGATGATGCCTTCGGCGATCATGTCGCAGCGCACGATGCCGCCGAAGATGTTGACGAAGATCGCCTTGACCTTGTCCGAGGACAGGATCAGCTTGAACGCCTCGGTCACGCGCTCCTTGGTCGCACCGCCGCCCACGTCCAGGAAGTTGGCCGGCGAGCCGCCGTTGAGGGCGATCACGTCCATGGTGGCCATGGCCAGGCCGGCACCGTTGACCATGCAGCCGATGTCGCCGTCCATGGTCACGTAGTTCAGGTCGTACTCGCTGGCACGCACCTCGGCCTCGTCTTCCTGGGTCTTGTCGCGCATGGCGGCCAGATCCTTGTGGCGGAAGGTGGCGTTGTCGTCGGAGTTGACCTTGCCGTCCAGCGCGTACAGGTCACCGGAATCCAGGATCGCCAGCGGGTTCAACTCGACCAGGGACAGGTCCTTGGCGTTGAACAGCTCGTACAGGCCGATCATGATCTTGGCCAGTTGGTTGGACTGCTTGGCGGTCAGGCCCAGCTTGAAGCCGATCTCGCGGCCCTGGTAGGGCTGCAGGCCTTCGACGAAGTTGACGTTGAGGGTCTGGATCTTCTCGGGCGTCTCGGCGGCCACCTGCTCGATGTCCACGCCGCCTTCGGACGAGGCGATGTAGGTGATGGACTGGGTCCCGCGGTCCACCAGCACCGACAGGTACAGCTCCTTGGCGATCTCACCGGCTTCGGTCACCAGGACCAGGCCGATCGGCAGGGCCACGCCGGCGGACTGGTAGGTTTCCATCTTGGTGCCGAGCATCTTGGCCGCGGCGGCCTTGACGTCGTCGGTGGTCTTGCAGAACTTCACGCCGCCAGCCTTGCCGCGACCGCCCGCATGGATCTGGGCCTTGACCATCCAGGGGCCGTTGCCCAAGGCGTTGGCCGCTTCGACCGCTTCGTCCGGCGTGGACGCGGTGCGTCCGGCCGGCACCGGGATGCCGTACTCGGCAAACAGCTGTTTTGCCTGATATTCGTGGAAATTCATGCGTCACCGTATTAATAAGGTCAGTACGCATCGCGCGCCGCCGCGCGCCCCACGAACAGGGGCAACCGGGCGCCGATGGGCCGCGCATTGTCGCCCAAGGGCGTGTTGCGACGCAAAAGCGTCAGTTTGGCTGCCGCCCTCTATACTTCGGTTCGTTCCATCCAGTGGAAGGATTCCCCCAACTTGAGCACTGGGCCGTGAAACACTCTGCACTGTCCCTGGCCTCAGCGCCCCGTCGCGAGCTGTATTTCCTGGCGCTGTACCGCGTCCTGGAGGCGGGCATCCTGGCCGGACTCCTGTTCAGCCCGCTCTCGGACGTACTGGACAACGACCAGGCCCAGTCCCCCATGCTGGCGACCGGGGTCACGGTGTTCTATCTCGCCTTTTCGCTGGCCATGTTCTTCCTGGGGCGCAACGAGAAGCACCTGCTGCCGATCGTCATGATCGGTGTCTGCGTGGATATCGAGGTCGCCTGCCTGATCACCTATGCCTTACCGGCCGCCGCGCCGGGGGTGGCGATGCTGCTGCTCTTCAACGTCGCGGCCGCCTGTACGCTGCTGCCGCTGCGCTGGGGCATCGGCGTGGCCATTGGGGCGACCACGGCCCATTTCATCGAATACCTCGTCGCGACCTTCACACTCAACAGCTCGGCTCGACCGGTCGCCGAAGTGATCATGTTCTGCGTCAGCTATTTCGCCGTGGGCCTGCTCGCCGTCCAGGTCGGCTTGCGCGCACGCCGCAGCCAGCAGCTCGCAGAAGCGCGTGGCGTCGAGGTCGCCAATCTGGTTGAGGTCAATGAACTGATCATCCGCCGCATGCGCACCGGCGTGGTCGTGGTGGACCGGGACAACCGGGTCAAACTGGCCAACGAGGCCGCCACCGGCCTGCTGGGCACCGCAGTCAGCGATCCATCGGGAGAGGCGCGGCTGCAGGACGTCTCCCCGGAATTGGCCAGGCGACTGCAGCGCTGGCGGGCCGGGGCGCAGGAGGATGAGGCGCCCATGCCCCTGGGCCAGGACCAGCCCGATATCCAACCTCGCTTTGCGCGCCTGCTGGCGGGTAGCGAGCTGGCGCTGGTGTTCCTGGACGACGCCACGGTGGTCTCGCGACGCGCCGAATCGCTCACCCTGGCCGCCCTGGGCCGCTTTTCGGCCAGCCTCGCCCACGAGATCCGCAATCCGCTGGCCGCCATCAACTATGCGGTCCAGTTGCTCGAGGAATCCCGCGAGTTCAATCCCAGCGACCGGCATCTGCTGGGCATCATCCACCAGCAGTGCCAGCGCACCAATGGCATCGTGGAGAGCGTGCTGGGTCTGGCCAGGCGCGAACGCGCCATCGCCGAACACACCGAGCTCAACGCCTTCGCGCGCCAATTCGTGGACGATTACCAGCAGTCGATGTCCATCGAGACCGACAGCCTGGAGGCGGTCACCGGCAATCGCCCGGTCATGGCCCTCATCGACCCCCGGCACCTGCACCAGGTGGTGACCGTCCTGGTCCACAACGCCTTGAACTACGGGCGGCTGCCCGGCGAACCCGCCCGCATCCGCGTGCGCGTATTCCAACTGGACAACCGGGCGATGGTCGATGTGTTGGACCGCGGCCCGGGCATTCCCCCTGCCGTGGCGGCGCAACTGTTTCGCCCCTTCTTCACCACCTCCGAGCACGGCACCGGCCTGGGGCTATACATCGCCCGCGAGCTCTGTCGGGCCAACCAGTCCAACCTGGAATACGTCCCCGTGCCCGGCGGCGGCAGCTGCTTCCGCATCGCCATGCCCGGCCCCAATTCCCTGCTTTCGGCCTGACCTACCTTGCCTTGCGAGTAAAATCGCGTCAGCGTGACGCCTCCCCCAACCTGCTGTTCAGTGAGTAGACTGACGGCGAAGCAACGCGAGACCACGATGAGCGACCCCCGTAGCGCCCTGATCGTCGACGACGAGCGCGACATCCGAGAGCTGCTGACCCTGACCCTGGGACGCATGGGCATCCGGATCGATACCGCCGCCAACCTTGGCGAGGCCCGCGAATTGTTGTCCCGCAACCCCTACGACCTGTGCTTTACCGACATGCGCCTGCCCGACGGCAACGGCATCGAACTGGTCAGCGAGATCTCGGCCAACTTTCCCAAGACCCCGGTGGCGATGATCACCGCCTTCGGTAACGTCGAACTGGCCGTGGAGGCGCTCAAGGCCGGCGCCTTCGACTTCGTCAGCAAGCCGGTGGATCTCACCGTCCTGCGCGGGCTGGTCAGGCACGCCCTGGAGCTCAACAACACCGAGCGCCCGGCGCCCGCACCGGCCCCGCCCCAGCACGCCATGCGCCTGCTCGGCGATTCGCCGGCGATGGAAGACCTGCGCGCCACCATTTCCAAGGTGGCCCGCAGCCAGGCCCCGGTCTATATCCTGGGCGAATCCGGCGTGGGCAAGGAACTGGTCGCCCGCACCATCCACGAGCAAGGCGCGCGTGCGTCCGGCCCCTTCGTCCCGGTCAACTGCGGCGCGATCCCGGCCGAGCTGATGGAGAGCGAGTTCTTCGGCCACAAGAAAGGCAGTTTCACCGGCGCCCATGCCGACAAACAGGGCCTGTTCCAGGCCGCCAGTGGCGGCACGCTGTTCCTGGACGAGGTGGCCGAACTGCCCTTGCCGATGCAGGTCAAGCTGCTGCGCGCCATCCAGGAAAAGGCCGTGCGCCCGGTCGGCGCCTCCAGCGAGGTCCAGGTCGATGTGCGCATCCTGTCGGCCACGCACAAGGACCTGGGCGAACTGGCCCACGATGGCCGCTTCCGTCACGACCTGTACTACCGCATCAACGTGATCGAACTACGCGTCCCGCCCCTGCGCGAGCGCACCGGCGACCTGCCCCAACTCACCAAGGCCATCCTGACCCGCCTGGCCGGGCACCAGCAGCGCCAGCCCCCGCAGCTCTCACCGGTGGCGCTGGACCTGCTGGCGCAGTACCCGTTCCCGGGCAATGTGCGCGAACTGGAGAACATCCTGGAGCGCGCCATGGCCATGGCCGACGAGGACGCCATCGATGCGGCCGACCTGCGCCTGCCGCAGGTCGAGCGCCGCGCCGCGCCCCAGTCTTCGACGCAGCCGGCGCCGCAGGACTATGACCCTTTCCGCTCGGCTCCGCCCGCCTTCGGGCAACAGCCAGCCTCGTCGGGACAGCCCCAACCCGCCAGCGAGGCGGAAGGCCCGCTGCCCTCCTACATCGAACAGATGGAACGCGCGGCCATCCACAAGGCGCTGGAAGACAACCGCTGGAACAAGACCAAAGCCGCCGCGCAGCTGGGCATCACGTTCCGCGCCCTGCGCTACAAGCTCAAGAAGCTCGGGATCGAATAGAGATCCTTGTACCAGCAGTGGCGCCTGATCCGGATCAAGGGCGTCATCCCTGGTGAGGGCTGCGCGGCCTAAGGCCGCCTGGGCGCCACGTCAGGCCCGCGACGCTCCCCGTACCGAGTTGAGGGGGCGTCCCGGATCGCGACGGCCGGATTCGCCCCCCCCCCCCCGGCAACGAGACGCGAAGCGACCGCGCAGGCACCGGCACGCACCCACACGACCCACGATTCCTCGTGACGTCTCGTTCGCCGGGGCCACCTGCGCGCCGCAGCAGACCTGAGCCTGCGAACAACAGCCTGGCATCGCGCCATGCTCTGCACGCGAACAACCCTTGCCGGAAAGCGTGATTACGCGCTCATTTGGCCCATGCACGCATCGACATCCACGCCCTCATGACCCATCGCGTCACCTTGTGACGCAACCTGTCACGACTGACCCAGCCCTCCCGACTCGCCTGGACCACCCGACCGCCTGTCCAGCGAAAACGACCGAACACGCCCCTCGCATGGGTTGGCACGCTTTCTGCTGAACCTTTCCTGCACGTGGGTCAGCCACGGCACCCACGGTCCGCGACAGTCCGGGGACACGGGGGAGACAGTGTCCCCAAGCAATCCATCCAGCCAACAAAGGAAGTACTTCATGAAGAAGAACATGCAGGGCGGTTTCACCCTCATCGAACTGATGATCGTGGTCGCCATCATCGCCATCCTGGCCGCCATCGCACTGCCGGCCTATCAGGATTACACCATTCGCGCCAAGGTGTCCGAAGGCTTGGTCCAGGCTGACGCAGCGAAGCTGGCTGTGTCAGAAGCAGCGCAGTCGCTTGGTGGACTTGCGAACGTCACGACCGATAACGCAGGTTTCTCACTTAAAGATGACGCTACCGACTATGTGAAGAGCGTGGCGATCGCAGACGGAGGCGAGATCACCGTCACCACTAAGGCAACCGGCGCTACGACGGATCCCGTTCTGGTGCTGACCCCGACGCAGGCAGATAACGATGCGCCGATTACCTGGGTATGCACCCATACTTCGGGCGAAGCGAAGCATGTTCCGGCTACCTGCCGCGGCTAATAAGCTCTTTGAATCGGCATCTTGCCAAAGCATGGGCCCGCCAAGTGCGGGCCCATGCTTTATGGGTTGCCCGGCAAGCCAATTACATGCAACTTCGTGGAAGCGTCACACCATACATCCCAAGCGGGCAACGGAAATGAAGCAAACAAGAGGCTTTACCCTCATCGAACTGATGATCGTGGTCGCCATTGTTGCCATCCTGGCCGCCATCGCGCTGCCTGCGTATCAAGGCTATGTGACCAGGGCGCGGGTGTCAGAGGCGATTTCCATGATGGCTGCTGCCAAGGCCATTGTTTCGGAAAATATCAACAACCAGAATGCGCTTGATGCCTCCAGTGCCTGCAGCGGCGTTACTGATCTGACGGTTGCCACAGAGAATGTCCAGTCACTGTCCTGTAGCAGCAGCGGCATCCTGGCGGTCTCCACAACAGCGCGCGCCGGTGCCGTGACTTTGCAGCTGTCGCCTGAGTTCAACGCTGATGCGCCCATCATCTGGACATGTACGCTAGTGTCAGGGGATCCGGCCTATGTCCCCGCCAACTGCCGAAGCTGAGCAGCGAGCACGGCCCGGACGAGATCGGATATCGCGATCTAATCGCAGCTCAAAACTTTCATTCGTAGGGAGCACGCAACGTGAACGCTGTCGCCACCAGTCAAACGCCTAACTTGGTCGGCATTACCGGGATTGCCCGCCGACTGGTCATGGACGGCGCCTTGGAGGAGGGCGCTGCGCGCACTGCGATGGCGGAGGCCACGCAGGCCAAAGTGCCGCTGGCGCAGTGGATCCAAGAAAAAAAGCTCGTTGCGCCTGCGCAGCTCGCGGCAGCCAACGCGATCGAATTCGGCATCCCCCTCATCGATGCCAGCGCCTTCGACGCCTCCCAGAACGCGCTCAAGCTGGTCAGCGAGGAACTGCTTCAGAAGCATCAGGTACTGCCACTGTTCAAGCGCGGCAACAAGCTCTATGTCGGCGTCTCCGATCCGACCAAGATGCAGGCGCTGGATGAGATCAAGTTCCACACCAATTTGGTGGTGGAGCCGATCCTGGTCGCCGACGATCAGCTCAAGCGCACGCTGGAGGCCTGGAGCAATGCGTCTGACTCCCTCGGCGGGTTGGGCGGGGATGAGGATGGCCTTGAAAACCTGGACACCAGTGGCGGCGATGACGACATCAGCGGCGATACCGGCATCGATGCCAAGGGCGAAGACACCCCCGTGGTCAAGTTCGTCAACAAGGTGCTGGTCGACGCCATCCGTCGCGGCGCGTCGGACATCCATTTCGAGCCCTACGAAACCGACTATCGGGTGCGCTTGCGCATCGACGGCATCCTGAAGAATGTCGCCAAGGCGCCGCAGAAGCTCAATCAGCGCATCGCCGCCCGCCTGAAGGTCATGTCCCAGCTGGACATCGCGGAAAAGCGCGTCCCCCAGGACGGGCGTATCAAGCTCAACCTCTCCAAGACCCGGCAGATCGACTTCCGCGTCAGCACTCTGCCGACTCTGTTCGGCGAGAAGATCGTGCTGCGTATCCTGGACGGCAGCGCCGCCAAGCTGGGCATCGACAAGCTAGGTTACGAGCCAGACCAGCAAAAGCTGTTCATGGATGCGATCCACAAGCCCTACGGCATGGTGCTGGTCACCGGCCCGACCGGCTCCGGCAAGACCGTGTCGCTGTATACCGCGCTCGGCATCCTGAACGATGAAACGCGCAACATTTCCACCGCCGAGGACCCGGTGGAAATCCGCCTGCCGGGCGTCAACCAGGTCCAGCAGAACAACAAGCGCGGCATGACCTTCGCCGCGGCACTGCGCAGCTTTCTGCGTCAGGACCCCGACATCATCATGGTCGGCGAGATCCGCGACCTGGAAACTGCGGAAATCGCGATCAAGGCGGCGCAGACCGGTCACATGGTGCTGTCCACCCTGCATACCAACGATGCCCCGCAGACCATTGCCCGCCTGATGAACATGGGTATCGCGCCCTACAACATCACCAGCTCGGTCACCTTGGTCATCGCCCAACGCTTGGCCCGACGCCTGTGCTCCAACTGCAAGCGTCCCCACGACATTCCTCCGCACGCCCTGCTGGCCGAAGGATTCACCCAGCAAGAGCTGGACGAAGGTTTCACCGTCTACGAGCCGGTGGGCTGCGATGAGTGCACTGAAGGCTACAAGGGCCGGCTGGGCATCTATCAGGTCATGCCGATGACCGACGAGATCGCCACGATCGTGCTGGAAGGCGGTGGTGCCATCCAGATCGCCGAGGCCGCCCAGCGCTCTAAGATCCGCGACCTGCGCCAATCGGCGCTGTGGAAGGTCAAGCAGGGGTTAACCGGGCTGGCCGAGATCAATCGCGTCACCAAGGACTGATCGCCTGTAACGGCGGGGCAGACGCCTGTCACGCCCCGCCCGCTTCGACTTTAGGATGCGGCGCCGGCCTCGGTGAGCTCATCTGAAAGACCCGCCGAATCGCGGACTTACGCATTGTTTTGCGGGGAGAACCCGCTAAGATGCGAATCGAGCAACCCGGCATGGGGATGCCGGCATCTGGGGAACCATCATGGCCGTAACCCGTTCAGCCGCTCGGAAGTCCACTCCGGTCGCGCGCAACACAAAGCAGCTTTCCACGTTCGTCTGGCAGGGGGCCGACAAGCGTGGCGTCAAGATGAAGGGCGAGCAGGACGCGAGGAACGCGAACCTGCTCCGCGCCGAGCTGCGTGCGAAAGGCATCACGCCCACGGTGGTGAAGCCGAAGCCGAAGCCGTTGTTCGGTTCTGCCGGCAAGCCGATCAAGCCAGGCGACATTGCATTCTTCAGTCGCCAGATGGCGACGATGATGAAATCCGGCGTCCCCATCATCACTTCGCTGGAGATCATCGGCGGCGGGCACAAGAACCCGCGCATGAAGAAGATGATCGAGGGAATTCGCACCGACATCGAAGGCGGCTCATCCCTGTCCGAGGCGATCAGCAAATACCCGGTCCAGTTCGATGAGCTGTATCGCAACCTTGTCCGCGCGGGCGAAGGCGCAGGTGTACTGGAAACGGTGCTGGACACCATTGCGACCTACAAGGAAAACCTCGAAGCGCTGAAGGGCAAGATCAAGAAGGCGATGTTCTATCCCGCGATGACGATCGCGGTCGCCCTGATCGTGAGTGCGATTCTGTTGATCTTTGTGGTACCACAGTTCGAGGCCGTGTTCGCCAGCTTTGGTGCAGATCTTCCGGCCTTCACCAAAATGATCGTCGCTGCATCCAAGGTAGCCACCACCTACTGGTGGCTCGCTTTGATCGTCGCCGGTGGTGGTGCGTTTGCGTTTATCTTTGCGCTTAAGCGATCAATCCCGATGCAGCACGCAGTGGACCGTGCGCTGTTGAAGATCCCCGTCATCGGCCAGATCCTCAACAACAGCGCGATCGCACGCTTCGCACGCACCTTGGCGGTGACCTTCAAGGCGGGCGTGCCCTTGGTCGAAGCCCTCGACACCGTCGCGGGGGCCACCGGCAGCACAGTCTACGAAAAAGCGGTCCTGCGCATTCGCGACGACGTCGCGGTCGGCTACCCCGTGAACATGGCGATGAAGCAGACCAACCTGTTCCCGCACATGGTCATCCAGATGACCGCCATCGGTGAGGAAGCCGGCGCACTGGACACCATGCTGTTCAAGGTCGCCGAATACTTCGAGCAGGAAGTCAACAACGCAGTGGACGCGCTGAGCAGCCTGATCGAGCCTGCGATCATGGTGATTCTGGGCGTCCTGGTCGGCGGTATGGTGATCGGCATGTATCTCCCGATCTTCAAACTCGGCGCGGTGGTCGGCTGATCGATGTCGTTCCTTGATCAACACCCCGGACTGGGCTATCCGGTCGCCGGGGCGCTCGGCCTCATGGTCGGCAGCTTCCTCAACGTGGTGATCCTGCGCCTACCGCGCCGCTTGGAGTGGCAGTCTCGCCAGGATGCCAACGAGATCCTGGAGCAGCCGGAGATCTACGACCCGCCCCCGCCAGGCATCGTAGTGGAGCCGTCGCACTGCCCCCACTGCAAGCACAGGTTGTCCTGGTTCGAGAACATCCCGCTGTTCAGCTGGCTGGCGCTGCGTGGACGGTGTCGGCACTGCCATGCGCCGATCTCGGTGCAATACCCGGCCGTGGAGCTGTTGGTCGCGGTGCTGGCGCTGGCCTGCGTCTGGCGATTTGGCTTCGGCTGGCAGGGTTTCGGCGCTGCGCTGTTGAGTTGTTTCCTGGTCGCGCTGTCCGGCATCGACCTGCGGACGCGGCTGCTGCCCGATGACCTCACCCTGCCGCTGATGTGGTTGGGCTTGATCGCCAGCCTCGAGCATCTCTACGTCCAGCCCAAGCCCGCCCTGCTCGGCGCGATCGCCGGCTACGTCTCGCTCTGGTCAGTGTGGTGGCTGTTCAAACAGCTCACGGGGAAGGAGGGCATGGGCCATGGCGACTTCAAGCTGCTGGCCGCCATCGGCGCCTGGACCGGGCTGACGGGCATCCTGCCGACCATCCTGTTCTCCTCCGTGGTTGGCGTTGTCATCGGCGGCGCATGGCTGGCCCTGAAGGGTCGCGATCGCTCCACCCAGATCCCGTTTGGCCCCTACCTGGCCATCGCTGGCTGGATTGTGTTCTTCTGGGGCCACGAGATCATCGACGGCTACATGCGCCTGTCGGGCCTACGCTAAGACGCAGAGGCCGGCAGGCACAAGCTTCCCAGGTCTTTCAGCCACACGCGACAACGCCGGCTTCCGCCGGCGTTGTCGTCTATCTCGACCTGACAGATTGGGCCGACGTTGCAGGCTCAACCGTTCCACTGCCCCAGAGCGGCCTGGCTGTTGGCCTGTGCCCACTTGGCGACGATGGACTGGGCCTTGGCGAAGTTGCCGGCCAGGTCCTTGGACCAATGCGACAGCGCGGCCTGCTGAAGCGCACGCCCATAGGAAAAGCTCAGCGCCCAGGGCAGCTTGCCCATGCGGTTCATCGCATCGAGATGCGCCGTGGCATCACGGTCGGACTGACCGCCCGACAGGAACACTACGCCCGGCAGGATTGCCGGCACCGTGCTTTTCAGGCACATCACGGTAGCTTCGGCGACCTCTTCGACGCTGGCCTGCTCGTCGCAGGACTTGCCCGGCAAGATCATCGAGGCCCGCAGGATCGTCCCTTCGAGCAGGACGTTCTGGTCGTAGAGCGCGCCGAACAGCGAGCGCAGCATCGCCTCGGTCACTTCGTAGCTGGTCTGGAGGTCGTGATCGCCATCCATCAGCACTTCTGGCTCGACGACCGGCACCAACCCCTGCTCCTGGCAGAGCGCGGCGAACCGGGCCAGCGCGTGCGCATTGGTCTCAAGGCAGGTTCCGGAAGGAATGTCGTCACCCATCGTGATCACGGCCCGCCATTTGGCGAACCGGGCGCCCAGCGCGTAGTACGCCTTGAGGCGATCGCGCAGACCATCCAGCCCCTCGGTGATCAGCTCCCCCGGGCAGCCAGCCAGCGGTACGGCGCCTTTGTCGACCCTGATGCCGGGGATGATGTCGTGGTCGGCCAGGTAACGCGCGAACGGGACGTCATCCCGGGTGGACTGCTGGATGGTCTCGTCGAACAGAATCGCGCCGGAAATGGACGCATTGAGGTCCGGCGTGGTGATCAACAACTCGCGGTAGCGGCGGCGATGCTCCGCGCTGTTCTCGACCCCCACGCTGGCGAACCGCTTGGCGATCGTGTTCGACGACTCGTCGATGGCGATCAGGCCCTTGCCTGGCGAGACCAGGGCGAGCGCGGTTTCTGCGAGCTCTTCAACGCTCATGGAGATCCTGTCACGACAGCGGGAAAGGCCGCGATTATAGCGGCCGCCATCGCCAGACCCGTCCGCAGCGCCGCCCGCTCAAGTGGACGCAAGCGGGGCGGATTACAGCTCGCCCAGCCCGCTGGCGCGCCCATCGGCGCCGACTTCGAGCAGGCGCAGGGTGTTGGTCGCACCATGGGTTTCCATGTGCTCGCCGCTGGTGAACACCACCCGGTCGCCTGCGGCCAGCAAGCCGCTTTGGACCAGCATCTGGATGCTGGCACGCGCGGCCTCGCGCGGGACCATGCCGCGGCTATCGAAGGCGATCGGCGTGACGCCACGCATCATGGACATGCGGCGCCGCGCGGCGTCGTGCCGTGAGAAGGCATAGACCGGAACCGAGGAGCGGAAGCGCGACAGAAAGCCCGCCGTCCCGCCGGACTCGGTCAGCGCCACCACGCCGCCCAGGCCGATGTGCTCGGACAGGAACATCGTGGCCATGGCGATGGCGTGGTCGGCCCGCTGCAGGTTGCGCTGGGCGGCCTCGAAATCGGTATCCATGGCGAAGGAACGCTCGGCGCCCACGCAGATGCGCGCCATCGCTTCGACGGCCAGCACCGGATACTGCCCAGCCGCCGTTTCCCCCGACAGCATGACCGCGTCGGTGCCATCGATCACGGCATTGGCCACGTCCATGACCTCCGCGCGCGTGGGCAACGGGCTTTCGACCATGGACTGCAGCATCTGGGTCGCAGTGATGACGACCTTGTTCTGCTCGATCGCCTCGCGAATGATCTGTTTCTGCAGGCCGGGCAGCTCGGCATCGCCGACCTCCACGCCCAGATCGCCACGCGCGACCATGACCACGTCGCTGGCGCCGACGACTTCCTTGAGATTGGCGATCGCCTCGGCACGTTCGACCTTGGACACCACGTGGGCATCGCTGCCGTGTTTGCGGGCGCTGGCCCGCGCCTCTTCCATGTCCGCCGCATTGCGGCAGAAGGACACAGCGATGAAATCCACGCCGATGTCGGCCGCGACCTTGATGAGGTCATGATCATGCGGCGTCAGCGCGCCCAGGGACAGACCGCCTCCCTGCTTGTTCAGGCCCTTGCGGTCACTCAGGGCGGCGTCGTTGAGGACTTCGGTGATGATCCGCTGGCCCTGTACCTGCTTGACCCGCAGCTGGAGCATGCCGTCGTCCAGCAGCAGCACATCGTCCGGCGCCACATCGCCTGGCAGCCCCAGGTAGCTCACACCGACCTGCTGCTCGTCGCCTGGAGGTGCATCGGCTTCGGCGACCAGATCGAACCGTGCGCCCGCCTTCAGGTAGACCTTGCCGGCGGCAAAGCGCTCGATGCGGATCTTTGGCCCCGGCAGGTCGGCCATGATGCCCACCTCCGCGCCGACCGCGGCAGCGGCGGCCCGCACCGCTTCGGCGCGCTGGCGCTGGCTATCGGGCGATCCGTGGGAGAAGTTCAGGCGGACCACGTTGACCCCCGCCCGGAAGAGCTTTTCCAGCACGCCAGGTGCGTCGGTTGAGGGCCCGAGGGTGGCAAGAATCTTGGTGCGGCGCTGCTGTGTCGTGTTCATGATGTCCTCCGAAGCGGTAAACGCTATCACAGGACTGCTTGTGGTCCGCTTGTGCGATGCAACCAAGACCGCACGCGCCACCGGAGCGCATCAAGCACCTAGATTCAAATCATTGATCTGAAATGGATTTAACGGAATCAGACAAGTCACGCCACCACTCCAAAATGGTATTTTATTGGCATCTTACTGCGCGAATTCCCAGCGGCGCGCGCGGGACGCGATGCGCCATCAGACCAAGAGTTGTTGAAGCGCTGCCGGACTGGTCACGACGGCGCCCGCACCGGCCTGCTCAAGTTCGTCGCGATCACCAAATCCCCAAAGCACGCCGATACTATGCATGTGATGGTGGTTGGCGCCGTCGATGTCCATGCGCCGGTCTCCGATCATCACGCACTGCCCTGACTCGGCCTCCAGGCGCCGCAGCGCCTCGGCGATCAGATCGGGCTTGAAGCGTCGTGACCCGTCGTCGCTGGCGCCGATGATGTCCGAGAAGCAGGCGCCGAACGGGAGCCCGGACAGGATCTGGCGCGCCGAGCGCTCGTTCTTCGAGGTCACCACGGCCAGTCTGCGCCCTTGCGCATGCAGCGCGCCGATGAGCTCCGGAATGCCGGCATAGACCGATAGCTCGGTCCAGCCAATCGTGTCGTAACGGGCGCGGTACAACGACAGCGCCTGCGCCACCAGCGCCTCGTCGGCAAAGGCCGCCTGGAAACTGTCGCGCATCGGCGGGCCAATCCAGGGGCGCAATGTTTTGGCCTCTGGCACGGGGCGCCCAAGCGAGGAAAACACGTGCTGGATGCCGTTGATGATGCCGGGCTCGGAATCGACCAGGGTGCCGTCCAGGTCGAAGAACACAATCGGGAAAGACCGCATGGATGACGCTCGCTTGAGAAGGGACCGCAGCGCGACCGGCCCGACGCGAAAACGCGCCGGGCCGGTGCGAGATCACGAGATCAACCGCGCGCGTCCAGCGCCGCCACGGCCGGCAGGGTCTTGCCTTCGAGGAATTCGAGGAACGCGCCGCCACCGGTCGAGATGTAGGACACGTCCTCGGCGATGCCGTATTTGTCGACGGCCGCCAGGGTGTCGCCGCCACCGGCAATGGAGAAGGCAGACGAGGCGGCAATCGCGCGCGCCAGGGTCTCGGTCCCCTTGCCGAAGGCGTCGAATTCGAACACGCCTACCGGGCCGTTCCAGACCACTGTCCCCGCCTTTGCGATGCGATCGGCATAGGCCTGCGCGGTGTCCGGGCCGATGTCCAGGATCAGGTCATCGTCCTCGACCGCGTCCAGCGACTTCACCGTCGCAGCAGCATCGGGCAGGAACTGCTTGGCAACCACCACGTCGGTCGGCAGGGGGATCTCGGCCCCACGCGCCTTCGCATCGGCGACGATCTTGCACGCGGTCTCCAGCAGGTCCGGCTCGCACAGCGACTTGCCGACCGAATGCCCCGCCGCAGCAATGAACGTATTGGCGATGCCGCCGCCCACGATGAGTTGATCCACCTTGTCGACCAGGTTGGACAGCAGCTCGAGCTTGGTGGACACCTTGCTGCCCGCGACGATGGCCAGCAGGGGACGGGCCGGATCGGCCAGGGCCTTGTCCAGGGCATCGAGCTCGGCCATCAGCAGGGGGCCGCCCACGGCGACCGGCGCGTACTTGATGACACCATGGGTCGAGGCCTGCGCGCGATGCGCGGTGCCGAAAGCATCCATGACGAACACGTCGCACAGTGCGGCATATTTCTTTGAGAGGGCCTCGTCGTCCTTGGCCTCGCCGACATTCATGCGGCAGTTCTCGAGCAGCACCACGTGACCCGGCTCGACCTCGACGCCGTCCACCCAATCACGCACCAGGTTCACCTTCACGCCCAACAAGGCCGTGAGGCGCTCGGCGACCGGCGCCAGCGACTCCTCCTGGCTCCAGGTCCCCTCCTTCGGGCGGCCCAGATGGGACGTCACCATGACCGCCGCCCCCTGCTCAAGCGCCGCCTTCAGCGTCGGCACCGAGGCGGTGATGCGCTGCTCGGAGGTGATCTGCCCGTTCTCGATCGGCACGTTGAGATCCTGGCGGATCAACACGCGCTTGCCGGACAGATCGAGGTCGCTCATGCGGAGGATGGTCATGGAGGTTCCTGTGCAGGGATCAGGCCCTCATTGTCCGCGCTGGAGCGTGAGGCGGCAAACAACACCCGCAGTGGACTGGAGAAAGGATGCGCAGAAAACAAATGGCCCCGAAATCGGGGCCATTCTCAAAATAACCGTGGATGGTGCTCAGTCCATTGCGTAAGAGCTGACAACGCCATCCTTGAGCTGGATCGTCAGGCGCGATGCACCATCACTGCCTGCATCCTCCGCATCGCCCTGCGCACTTCCCGCTCGCGCGGCGAGCCGATCGGCCGCTTCCGCACGACGCTGCGCGTCGTAGCTTTGCGCATACGTGGTTCCAGTCACATTCTTGCCCGTGGCACTGGAAACGTCAGAGACGATCCCACGCAATGACCCCATCATCTTCCCGAAGCCTGTCCCACCGGACTTGGCCGCCTTCTTGGGCGCGCCTTTCAGATAGATCAGAGTCTCGGAAGCGCCGCCCTCAGAGGTCAACTTAACATCGCGCTTGGTCGGCTCACCGAAGTGCTCCAGGACCTGATCCTTCGTCGTCACCCCTTTCTTGAGGTTCGACAGGACATAGTCGACTTCAAAAATATTCTGCGGGGAGGCAGCCTGCGCGGCGGATACCTGAACGGCCATGACGGCTGCGACGAAAACGGCTGCAACGCTTTTCAAGCGCATGAGATGACTCCTTGTCTCTTGAATTGACTTCCGGTGTGGAGACTCGGCCAACGCACGCGACCAGCCCCGCGATCATTTTTATACCACAACAAAGCGGCGCCGCCAGCCCCTGCGACACCGCTCGTCGACACCCACAAAGAATGCCTGGATCAGCCAGCCACGACCTTGACCATTTCCAGGCACTTGTTGGAGTAGCCCCACTCGTTGTCGTACCAGGACACCAGCTTGACGAAGGTAGAGTCCAGGGCGATGCCGGCTTCGGCGTCGAACACCGAGGTGCGGGTCTCGCCGCGGAAGTCGGTGGCGACGACCTTGTCCTCGGTGTAGCCCAGCACACCCTTTAGTGCGCCCTCGGACTGGGCCTTCATTTCGGCCTTGATCTCGTCGTAGGTGGCAGGCTTTTCCAGCTCGCAGGTCAGGTCGACGACCGACACGTCCGAGGTCGGCACGCGGAAGCTCATGCCGGTGAGCTTCTTGTTGAGCTCGGGGATGACCTTGCCCACGGCCTTGGCCGCGCCGGTGGAGGAAGGAATGATGTTCTCCAGGATGCCGCGGCCGCCGCGCCAGTCCTTGTTGGACGGGCCATCGACCGTCTTCTGCGTGGCCGTGGCAGCGTGCACGGTGGTCATCAGGCCGCGCTTGATGCCCCACTTGTCGTTGATCACCTTGGCGATGGGTGCCAGGCAATTGGTGGTGCACGAGGCGTTGGAGATGATGGTCTCGCCGTTGTAGGCCTTGTCATTGACGCCGTAGACGAACATCGGGGTGTCGTCCTTGGACGGTGCCGACATGATGACCTTCTTTGCACCAGCATCCAGGTGCTTCTGTGCGCCTTCCTTGGTCAGGAAGATGCCGGTCGATTCGATGACGACCTCGGCCCCGACCTCGTCCCACTTCAGCGCGGCCGGATCGCGCTCGGCGGTCAGGCGGATCTTCTTGCCGTTGACGATCAGGGTGGTGCCCTCGACGGACACGGTGCCCTTGAAACGGCCGTGGACCGAGTCGTACTGCAGCATGTAAGCCAGGTAGTCCGGCTCCAGCAGGTCGTTGATGGCCACGACCTCGATGTCGCCTTCGAAGTTCTGCACCGCCGAACGCAGCACGTTGCGGCCGATGCGGCCAAAACCGTTGATGCCAACCTTGATGGTCATTGCTGGGGGACTCCTGTAAGCCGCACGCAACGGCGCGGCGCAGCGTTGAAGGGGCCCCATTCTAGCAGCGCGCCATGTTGGCAACCGGTCATGGCCCGGGCGAGCGCGGTGAAGGCATTCCACCGCCGCGATCGTGGCGTTCCGTGCCTTGATTGCAATCAAGGCGCACCCGGGGACCTGCGCGGACACTGCGCGCACTTCTCCAACAGGACCCTTGCAATGCGCACCCTCACCCTCCCCCTGCTCGCCGCCCTCGCCCTGGGCGGTACGGCTTTCAACAGCGATGCCCAACAGCGCGGCGACTGGGCGCTGGGCGTCGGCGTCCACCAGGTCAATCCGAAGTCGGACAACGGCAGCCTCGCCGGCGGCACCCTGCCGCTGGAGATCGGCAGCGACACCAAGCCCACCGTCAGCCTGGAGTACTTCGTGGCCGACAACCTGGGGCTGGAAGTGCTGGCCGCCTGGCCATTCGAGCATGACATCAACATCGCCGGTGTCGGCCGCGTGGGCAGCACCAAGCACCTTCCGCCGACGGTCTCGCTGCAATACCACTTCAACAGCGCGGGCAAGGTGTCGCCGTTCATCGGTGCGGGCCTGAACTACACGACGTTCTTCAGCGAGAAGACCACCGGCGCCCTGGCCGGCACCGACCTGAAGCTCGATGATTCGTGGGGTCTGGCCGCCCATGTCGGCGTGGACTTCGCCCTGAGCCCGAGCAGCGCCCTGCGCGTGGATGCGCGCTGGATGGACATCGATACCAAGGTCCATGTCGATGGCGCCAGCCTAGGCACCGCGCATATCGACCCACTGGTCTACGGCGTGGCCTGGGTGAAGCACTTCTGAGGCCATTGTCCGCGCGCGATCGCGCGGGCGCTGGCACACTCGCGACATCAGGGATTGCGGGTGTCGGTGGACCGCCAGGACGGCGGGGACGGATCACGAGGCGGGACGCACTTCCGTGACACGTCTTCACCACCGGGGAGTTTCGATGCACCTGCCAATCCGTCGCGGCCTGGCCGCTCTCGTTCTGACCTGCTGCACCGTCCCGGCCGCCTTCGCCCAGGCGGCCGGCCACAGCACCGCCAGTCTCGGCCTGGAAGGGGTGCGGTCCAGCGGTGGGGATGCCCCTGTGCTCGGGGGTTCGCTCGAGGTCGGCAACACGGCCGCCGTCACGCCAACCTGGGAATATTTCGTCCGCGAGAATCTGGGCCTGGAACTGGCCCTGCCGCTGGGCGGGCGCCGCGACCTGGACTGGGAAGGGGAACAGGTGGGCAGCTTCATCGCCGTGCCACCCACATTCACGGTGCAGTACCACTTCAACGGCAGTGGGGATGTGTCTCCCTTCGTTGGCCTGGGGCTGAACTACACGACGTTCATTGACGAGCAGAACGAGGGCGCGCTGTCTGGCACCGACCTGTCGCTGCGCGATTCCTATGGCCTGACCGCACACACGGGCATCGACTTCGCGTTGGGCAGCCGCGGTGCGGTCCGGGTGGACGTGCGCTGGATCGACATGGGCCCGGACCTGGAACTGCTGGGCCACAAGGCCGGTCGCGCGCAGGTCGACCCGCTGTTCTTCGGGGTGTCCTACCTCTGGTATTTCTGAGCGCAGCGCCGGGCCGCAGCACGAGGGGCCGGGCGTATCATCGCTGGCCGTTTCCGTTGCTGGACCGCCTGTTCGTGAATCGTTTCCTCGCTCGGCCCTTGGCCGCGCTGCTCGCGCTGGCCACCGCCTGCGCGCCCCTGCAAGCCCTGGCCTGGGGCCACACCGGCCATCGTCTGGTGGCCGAACTGGCCGACGCCGACCTCACCCCCGCCGCCCGCCGGCAGGTCGATGCCCTGCTCGCCCAGGAGCCCGGCGCCAGCCTGGGCAGCATCGCCAGCTGGGCCGACGATCTGCGCGAACAGGATCCGGACCTGGGCAAGCGCACCGCCGCCTGGCACTACGTCAACCTGGGCGAGGATCACTGCCACTACGATCCGCCGCGTGATTGCCGCGGCGGCAACTGCGCCGTGGAGGCGCTCAACCGCCAGACCGCCATCCTGGCCGACCGCAGCCAGCCTGCCGCCGCGCGCCTGCAGGCGTTGAAGTTCGTCGTGCACTTCACCGGCGACCTGCACCAGCCGCTGCACGCTGGCAAGGCGGCGGACAAGGGCGGCAACACAGTGCAGGTCAACATCGACGGCCGCGGCACTAATCTGCACGCCCTGTGGGACAGCGGCCTGTTCCGCCACACCGGGCTGGACGATGGCGCGCTGCTGGCCCAGATCCGCGCACTGCCCGCGCCCGCCCCGACCCAGGGCGCGATCCTGCCGCCGCATGGCGCCCAGTGGGCCGAAGCCTCCTGCCGGATCGCGGTCTCGCCCGGGCTGTATCCGGCCGGTTCGAAGATCGACCAGGCCTACTTCGACCGCTGGACGCCCGTGGCCGAACGCCAGATCCGCATCGCCGGCACCCACCTGGCCGAGCTTCTCAACGCCGCGCTCGGCGGCAGCTGAGCGCAGGACGCCACGGCCTGGCGCGGAACCGCGTCAGATCCCGGCCGTCGCCCGCGCCCAGCGCACGATGTCGGCGGCCTGCATGGCGCCGGACTGACGCCCCAGCTCGCGCCCGTGCAGGAACAGCGCCATGGTCGGGATGCTGCGGATGCCGAAGCGCGCACCCAGCGTGCGATTGGCCTCGGTATCGACCTTGGCCAGGCGCAGGCGTGGCTCCAGCTGCGCGGCGGCCGCCTCGAAGTGCGGCGCCATCATCTTGCATGGCCCGCACCAGTCGGCCCAGAAATCCACCAGCAGCGGCAGGTCGCTGTCGCGCGCATGGGTGTCGAAATGCGCGGCATCCAGCGCGACCGGATGCCCGGTGAACAGCGCCTGGTGGCAACGTCCGCAGGTGGGGGCCTGCGCCAGCCGCGCGGCGGGAACGCGGTTGCGTGCGTGGCAGTGGGGGCAGGCGACCAGCAGTGCCTGCGCCGCGTTCATGCCCCGGCCTCCCCCGCCTGCGCCTGGCCGTGCAAGACATGGCCGGCGGCATCGCGCACGGTGACCTCCACGTCCATGCCGTCACGCACGCTCTGGGTGACCGTGCAGAAGTCCTCGAAGGTGTCCAGCACCCGCTCCAGGTGCTGGTAGTCCGCATTGAGGCCCGGCAGCTCCAGGACGACCTGCGCCTGCGGAATCCGCACGCGCCTCTGTGCGTTGCGCACCGGCACGGCGGTGATGGTGGCGCGCAGCGGCCCGGGCGTGTTGTGGAACTTGCGCAAGGCGAACACCAGGCTGGCCGACAGGCAGTTGGCGATGGCCGCCAGCAGCAGGCGCGCGGGATTGGGCCCTTCACCGCGTCCGAGCGGCGGGGATTCGTCGGTGTGCAGCTCCGCCTCTAGCCCTTCAAAACGCACGTGGAAGGCGTAGTCGCCGGTTTGTTCCAGCACCACGGTGATCGGGTCGGATGCCATGCTGGCCTCGCCGTCGGATGGGATCCACAGCCTAGCAGCGCGGCAGGGCGGCGGCGGTGCCTCGGCTATGCTGCCGCGGGCCTTGCCGCCGGATCTGCACCATGCCTGCCTCCGTCTCCCCGCTGCCCCTGAAACTACGCCTGATGCTCACCCCAGCGACCGCGCTCGGGCCGGGCAAGGCCGAGCTGCTGGAAGGCGTGCGCGACACCGGCTCGATCTCGGCCGCTGGACGCCGCATGGGCATGAGCTACAAGCGCGCCTGGGATCTGGTGGACGCCATGAACCAGGTCTTCCGCGAGCCGGTCGTGCAGGCGAACAAGGGCGGCACGGGTGGCGGCGGCGCCGTGCTCACCCCGTTCGGACTGCAGGTGCTGGCCGCCTACCGGCGCATCGAGCAGCGCTGCGCCGAAGCCGCGGCCGCCGAGTTGGCCTGGTTGGCGGCCCAACGCCAGCCGGACTGAAGCCGCCGCCTCGCGCCGCGCTCACAGCCGCGGTATATCCTGATGGATATAACGGGAGATCCAATGAAGCGCCTGCCTCGCCTATTGCCGTTCATGCCGGCCCACCTCGCCTCGCGCCTGCTGCGCGCCGGCCTGCTGCTCCTGGCGGCCCTCACCGCCACGCAGGCTGTCGCCGCGCAGCCGATCACCGTTTTTGCGGCGGCCAGCCTCAGGGAGTCGATGGACGAGGCCGCCGCGCTGTACCAGCGCACCACCGGCACCGCGGTCACCGTGTCCTATGCGGCCAGTTCCACCCTGGCCCGGCAGATCGCGCAGGGCGCGCCGGCCGATGTATTCATCTCCGCCGACCTGGCGTGGATGGACGACCTGCAGCAGCGCGACCTGATCGACACCGCCAGCCGTCGCAACCTGCTGGGCAACGACCTGGTCCTGGTCGCGCCCAAGGCCAGCCAGGCGCAGGTCAGCCTCGGCCAGTCCGGCGGCCTGTCCGCCGCCCTGGGCGATGGCCGCCTGGCCGTCGGCAAGACCGACAGCGTGCCGGCAGGCAAGTACGCCAAGGCCGCGCTGCAGTCGCTGGGCCAGTGGAAGGGCGTACAGGACAGGCTGGCAGAGTCGGACAGCGTGCGCTCGGCGCTGCTGCTGGTCTCGCGCGGCGAGGCGCCGCTGGGCATCGTCTACGGCTCGGATGCGGCCGCCGACCCCGGCGTGCGCGTGGTGGCCACCTTTCCGGCCGGCAGCCACCCGGCCATCGTCTATCCCGTCGCCGCGCTCAAGGCCGGCACTGCGCCGGGGCGCATGGCGTTCGTGACCTGGCTGGGCAGCGCGCCCGCGCGGGCCATCTTCGAGAAACACGGCTTCTCGCTGCTCAAGTAACCTCGCGCGATGCTGGCATTTTCCCCGAACGAACTGACCGCCATCGGCCTGAGCCTGAAAGTCGCGCTGGTGGCGTCCGTGGCCAGCCTGCCGCCGGCCGTGGCCGTGGCCTGGCTGCTGGCGCGCCGGCGCTTCCCGGGGCGCACACTGCTCGATGCGCTGGTGCACCTGCCCCTGGTGCTTCCGCCGGTGGTCACCGGCTATGCGCTGCTGGTGGTGATGGGGACGCAGGGCGTGGTCGGCGCCTGGCTGCTGGAACACTTCGGCTTCCGTTTCGCGTTCCGCTGGACCGGCGCGGCGCTGGCCTGCGCGGTGATGGGCTTCCCGCTGATGGTGCGCGCGGTGCGCCTGTCCATCGAACACGTCGACCGCCGCCTGGAACACGCCGCCGCCACGCTGGGCGCGGGACCGTGGCGCGTGTTCTTCACTGTGACCCTGCCGCTGGCGTGGCCGGGCATCCTGGCCGGCGTGGTGCTGGCATTCGCCAAGGCGCTGGGCGAGTTCGGCGCGACCATCACCTTCGTCTCCAACATCCCCGGGCAGACCCAGACGATCTCCTCGGCCATCTACAACCTGCTGCAGGTGCCCGGGGCCGAGGCTGGCATCTGGCGCCTGGCCGGCGTGTCGCTAGCGCTCTCGCTGGCCGCGCTGATGCTCAGCGAATGGCTGGCCCGGCGCCAGCGCGGCACGGACGCCGAGGAGGTGCTGTGAACCTGCACGTGGATCTGCAGCTGCGCCGCGGCGCCTTCGCGCGGCAGGTGCGCATCGACAGCGATGCCCGCGTGCTGGCGCTCACCGGGCCTTCCGGCGTGGGCAAGACCAGCGTGCTCAACGCCATTGCCGGGCTGCTGCGGCCGCAGGCCGGTCGGATCGAGGTGGATGGCCGCGTGCTATTCGACAGCGTCACCCGCATCAACCTGCCCGTACACCGGAGGCGCATCGGCTACGTGTTCCAGGATGCGCGCCTGTTCCCGCACCTGGACGTGCGCGGCAACCTGGGCTACGGCCGCCACGGCGCGAAGGGCGGCAATGGTTTTGGCTTCGACGCCGTGGTGGACCTGCTGGGCATCGCGCCGCTGTTGGCGCGGCGCCCACGCAACCTGTCCGGGGGCGAAGCCCAGCGCGTGGCCATCGGCCGCGCCCTGCTCTCCCAGCCGGCCATGCTGCTGCTGGATGAGCCGCTCTCCGCGCTGGACCCGGCGCGACGCGGCGAGTTGATTCCCTATCTGCGCCGCGTGCGCGAGCGGACCGGGCTGCCGATGCTCTACGTCAGCCATCAGCCCGATGAGGTGCAGCAGCTGGCCGACGCGGTGCACGTGCTGTAATGCGCTGGATCCGCTTGTAGCGCCGAGCTTGCTCGGCTGTGGGCACGGCCGATAGTGCCCCGGCCGAGCACGCTCGGCTACGGGAATCGGCGAGTCCCTACACAGTGGCGGACCCGCAAGGGCGCGCCGGCGGGGTCAGCGGCGTCCACTGCGCCAGATCGACAGCAGGATGCCCACGCCGCACACGGCCGCGCCGATGAAGCCGGCCAGGCCCAGCCCGGTGCGCCACGCGCTGGGCACGCCGCCGGCACTGTTCATCACGATGGCCGAGCCAACGATCAGCGCCGCGGTAACGATGCCCATCGTCAGCCGATTCACCGCGTGGTTCAGCTGCGCACCGACGCTGCGCAGGCTGGTGATCTCCAGCTTCATGCGCCCGCGTCCGGCCGCGCGCACCAGCCGCCGCACATCGCGCGGCAGCTCGCCCAGCAGGTCCAGCGATTCGCCCAGCATCCGACCTCCACGTCGGGCCAGGTGCCGCGGCGCGTAGCGCGCCAGCATCGCCCGCTCCAGGAACGGCCGCGCCTGGCCGGCCATGTCGAAGTCCGGGTCCAGTTGCCGGCCCAGCCCTTCCAATGTCAGCAAGGCCTTGATCATCAGCGCCAGATCCGGCGGCAGCACCAGCGCATGCACGCGCAGCAGGGTGGAGATCTCCGTCAGCATCCGGCCGATGCGCAGGTCCTTGAGCGGCACGCCGTGAAACTGGTCGGTGAAGGTGGTGATATCGGCCAGCAGCACAGCCTCGTCCGCCTCGCCCTGGCCCTCATCACCGGCCCAGTCGAGCAGGATGTCGGCCACCGCCTCGGGCTGCTGGGTGACCAGGCCGTGCAGCAGCCGGGCGATCTGCGCGCGCCGCGTCTGGGACACGCGCCCGACCATGCCGAAATCGATCAGCGCGATGCGACCGTCGGGCAGGTAGAACAGGTTGCCCGGATGCGGGTCGGCATGGAACAGCCCGTCCTCCAGCACCATCTTCATCACGATCTGCGCGCCGGTGCGCGCCAGTGCCTTGCGGTCTAGGCCCGCGGCATCCAGCGCGGCCATGTCGCCGCCCGGCAGTCCCTGGACGAAGTCCTGCACGTTGAGCCGGGCACTGGTCCACGTCCAGTACACGCGCGGCACCACCATGCCCGGGAACTGCGCGAAGTTGGCCGCGATCTGCTCGGCATTGCGGCACTCGGCGGCAAAATCCAGCTCCGCACGCAGCGAGGCGGTGAACTGCTTGACCACCTCGTCCGGCCGGAAGCGGCGCAGGTCCGGCAGCCGCGCCTGGGCGATGTCGGCCAGCCGCGCGAGCAGGCGCAGGTCGGCCTCGACCACCTCGACGATGCCGGGGCGGCGGATCTTGAGGATCACCGGGGTGCCATCGGCCAGCCACGCACGATGGGTCTGCGCCAGCGATGCGCCCGCCAGCGCGGCGGTGTCGATGCGATCGAAGACCGCCTCGGGTTCGGCGCCCAGGTCCTCGCGCACCTGCGCACGCACCTGCTCAAAGTCCAGCGCCGGCACCGCGCTCTGCAGGGCGCCCAGTTCGACGATCCAGTCTGCCGCCAGCAGGTCCACGCGCGTGGCCAGCACCTGGCCCAGCTTGATGAAGGTTGGCCCCAGTTCTTCCAGCGCGCGACGCAGGCGCTGGGCCGGTTGCAGATGCAGGAACTCGCCGGCGTGCTCGGCATGTACCAGGCGCCCGGCACGCTCCAGCACATTGGCCAGGCCGATCCTGCGCACCACGTCGCCGAAGCCGTAACGCACCAGCACCGAGGCGATCTCCTGCAGCCGGCCCAGATCGCGCAGCGTGCCCAGGGTTTCCCACATGCCGATCTCTCCGTTGACGCGATGCGCGTGCGTGGCGTTCAAGCCTACCGCGCCGATACGGCGGCAAGACACCCGTCACGGCGCACCACGCACACTGGTGCACCTCTAAAGCCAGCGCCCGACGCCCGATGCAGCCCATCGCCAAACAGGATTTTCCCGTACATCAGGTGCGCCGTTTCCTTGAGCCCGGCCCGGTGGTGCTGGTCAGCAGCGCGCACGACGGTCAACGCGACATCATGACGATGGGCTGGCACATGGTCATGGAATTCGCGCCCTCGCTGCTGGCCTGCGTGATCTCCCGCGCGAACCACAGCTTCGGATTGATCCGTGCCAGCCGACAGTGCGTGATCAACCTGCCGACCGAGCCGCTGCTGGACACGGTGGTGCGGATCGGCAATTGCAGCGGGGGCGAGGTCGACAAGTTCGCGGCCTTCGGCCTGACCGCAAAGCGGGCCAGTTGCGTGGACGCACCGCTAATCGCGCAATGCCATGCCAGCTTCGAGTGCCGTCTGCACGACGACGCGCTGGTGGACCGCTACAACCTGTTCGTCTGGGAGGTGGTCAAGGCGCATGTTGCGCCCACACCCAAGCTGCCGCGCACGCTGCACTACCGGGGCGATGGGCAGTTCATGGTGTCAGGCAGCGAACGCTCGCGGCGCAGGCTGTTCAAGCCGGAGATGCTGTAGCGACAGCGATGTCTATGAGACCCGATGCATCGGCGATCGGGCCACCTCGGTGAAGCCACATCGTCGATAAATCGGCTCCCACCAAGCCAACAGCTACAGCGCGCTACTGCCCGCCCATACCACCGCGCTCCACGTGCACGCGGCCCTGTTCCACCTCGAAGGTGAAGGCGTACAGCAGCGTCACCGGGACCGGCTCCACCGACTGCGCCCCATCGCAGCGCTGCGGATCGGCCGGCGGTTGGTCGGCGGAGAAGTGGCAGACCGCGGCCGGCACGAACCGCCACTGCCGCACTTTGCCCAACATCGCCTGCACCAGGTCCGCGTTATCCGGCTGCGCGCCGGCGGCGCAGTCGGCGCGGTCGTCCAACAGTTCGGCGCGCTGCACCCCGCCTTGGGCATCGAGGACCACGCGCGCACAGACCGTGGTCGGCGCCAGGGTCTGGCGCGGCGAATCGGGTGGCAGCTCCGGATTGCCCGCCGCGGTCGGCTCGGGCATGCGGAACACTTCGCTCGGCGCCAGCGTGTAGCGCTTGATCTTGGCCTCCCCTTCCTGCCCGCCTTCGGGCATCAACATGCGCTGGTCGACATTGGTGTTGCGGGTGGTGGCGGTGTCTTCCTGCATCGCGGGCGTCCGGGTGGCACAGCCGGCTACGAGCAGGGCGACCATCACGCAGATGCATGCGCGGGGCATCAGCATGCAGCTCCCATGATGGCGCGGTCCCACTTGCCCGGCGGACGGCCGGCAGCAAGGCGGACATGCGCGGTGCTGCCATCCACAGGGACGTCAGTAAGAATCTTCTTGCCTGGCGAGCCCGCGGATGCCTGGAGTTGTCCGGTTAGGAAGGGCGTGTCCTGCCCGACCACGCGCTTGTCGCCAGATGCTGACGCGGCTCCTTCGGTAGGCTCATCGATACTGAATTCAATGGGCACCCGGACGCGGTGCGCCACGGCCCGGCCCGCTTCCAGCTTGGGCCTGAAACGCCACTTGCGCGCGGCCTCCACTGCAGCCGCATCGAGCTGCGCATTGTGTGCGGAATGCTCCACCACGACGCGTGCCACTTGCCCATCTGGCGCGATGTCCACCAGCATCACGACCGTCCCAGTGATGCCTGCATTGGCGGCCTCCTTGGGATAACGCGGCGGCGCGTGCTGGGTGTAATCGAACGGACTTGCATCGTCATCCGGACCCGTGGATGCCTGCGCGCGCTGGCTGGGACCGGCCTTCTCTGTGCTCGTCGCGTTGTGCACGTGCTGCGGCGCTGTTTGACCGACCCGCATGGTCAACACGAGCGGACCCGAAGACGCATCGGGCGAGAGCTTGATTGAAGCGTCCTCATCCAACCGGGCGACCAGCATCATCGGATCCGGGAGCGCAACGCCATCCTGCTTGAACGCGATGTCCACGCGGACCTGACCTGCCGCGAACGGGGAGATGGTGGCCGTGCCCTCCCAACGATGTCCTGCCTTGGTGTGCAGGGCAAAGGCGAATGGCATGCCGGCATCGCTTCGCATGTCAAACGCCTGCTGCTCGCCGTCCACCTCGAGTCGCAACGTCGCGGCGTACCGCATGGGCGCGGCTTTTGTCGCCTGCGCCGCCGGCTGGCCGGCCCACGCCGCATAGCCACCTCCCGCGAACAGCGCCATCAGCAACACCGACGACACGCCGGTCTGCCACCAGCGGGGACTGGGACACTTCAACATGGCGATCCGTTCCTTGATCGGGTGGGTGTGCCAGTGACAGCCAACCGGCAGGGCGAAGTCGTCCAGCTGCGTCTTCAGCATCGCCTGCGCATAGGTGCGCCGGGCGCCCGGATGACGCTGCAGCACGCGCGCATCGCAGGCCAGTTCCTGGTCATGGCGGTAGCGGGCCATCGCCCAGTGCAGCAGTGGGTTGAACCAGTACACGCAGCGCAGCAGCGCGGCCAGCGCATTGCACGCCAGGTCGCCGCGCGCGATGTGCTGGCGTTCGTGGGTCACGACCAGCGCGCGCTCGTCGGCGTCATAGCGATGCAGGAAATCCGCGGGCAGCACGATGCGTGGCCGCAGCACGCCGGTCACCGCTGGCAGGCCCGCGCTGGTCGCGGCCAGACGCAGGCCGTCCGCATGCAGGCGCAACGGCCCCAGGCGACGCATGAAGCGGCGCTGCTGCCAGAACTGCAGGCCGGCCATCGCCAGGCCGCCCATGCCCCATGCGATGGCGAGCAGCAAAGTCCAAGGCAGCGTGGATTCCTGCGATGCCTCGCCGACGGCCTGCATGACCCCCACCTTCGCGGCCATCGGCACCAGCAGCACCGGACGTACCGGTGCCGGCAACGACACGGCGATCAACGCCACCGGTACCAGCGCCCACAGCGCATAGGCCGCGCCCACGCCAAAAGCCGCGCGCATCGGCCGGCGCAGCAATGCCACCAGCACCACCGCCGCGCTGGTCGCCAGCGTCGTCCCACCCAGCCAGGTCATCAGCTCACTGTTCATCGTCCAACTCCTGGACCAGTCGTTTGAGATCGGCGATGTCCTGTGCCGATAGCTTGCCGCGCTCGGAGAAGTGCGCCACCAGCGGCGCCACGCGCCCACCGAACACCCGCTCCAGCAGGCCCTCGCTCTGCTGTTGCACCCAAGCCTGCCGGCTCAGTAACGGCGCGTAGAGATAACGGCGGCCCTCGCGCGTGGCCTGGATCGCGCCCTTGTTGAGCAGGCGGTTGAGCAAGGTCTTGATGGTCGGCTCGGCCCAGTCGGTGCGGCTGGCCAACGCGGCGACCACCTCATCGGCGCCCTGTGGGCTGCGGCCCCACAAGACCTCCATCACGACCGCCTCGGCTTCACTGATCGCCATCTCGTTTACGCCCGTAATTTTTAATTAAATTACGTGCGTAATCGATCAGCTGTCAACCCCTCTTGGTGCATCCGTGCCGCTGCCCGAAAGGCAGAAGCGCCGGGCATGCCGGCGCTTCTGCACGTTCGCGACGCCCGATGGGATCAGAACGAATACGTCAGAGTGACCGAGCCGTTGGCAGGTTCCCCGTAAGCGCCGTAGCCGGCGATCTGCGAGTAGTACTTCTTGTCTAGCAGGTTGTTGAGATTCGCCTGCACCGAGAAGTGCTGGTTGAACCGGTAGCGGGCAAACGCATTGACTAAGGCGTAGGCCCCCTGCTCGAAACGGCCGTAGGTCGCATCGCTGTAAAAGATCCGGTTCTGCCAGTTCACGCCACCACCGAAGGTCAACGCGGACAGCCCACGCGGGGTGTAGCTGCTGTACGCCTTCAGCGTTGTCCGCGGCAGCTGGGTACTGATGTCGTCACCCTCGCCGTCCTTGGCCACGTACCGCGACGCGCCGAACGTGGCGTTCCAGCCCGGGACCAGCTCGCCGTTCAACTCGAATTCCACGCCACGGCTCACCGTGCCCTGCGCGGCCACATAGATCGCCTCACCCGAAGAGGAATACTGGCCCGTGGCCTGCGCGAGGTTGTCCTGCTCGATGCGGAACACCGACATCGAGGCGTTGAGGCGGTTATCGAACCAGGCGCCCTTGACGCCGACCTCGTAGCTTTTGCCGGTCGTGGGATCCAGATACCTGCCGTCGGCCGACTTGGTGGTCTGCGGATTGAAGATGTCGGTGTAGCTGGCGTAGGTCGACCACGTGTCGTTGAGCGTGTAGACCAGGCCCGCATAGGGAATGGTCTTCTTCTCCTCGCTGGCATACGGCGCGCCGCTTTCGGTGCCGTCCACCTTCCAGTCGGTGTAGCGCGCGCCAGCGATCAGCTTCAGCGGATCGGCCAAGCTCAGGCGAGCGGCTGCATAGACCGCCTTCTGGGTGACCGTACCGGTGCTGTACACCGAGATCGGCGACCAGTCAGGCTCGGCGTAGTCACCGGTCCAGCCCAGGTAGGTGTCCAGCGGGCCGGGGAAGTCGTAGGCCCCGGTATTGCGATATTCGCGCCGGTTGTAGGACACGCCGGCCATCAGTTCGTGCTCGCGCCCAGCCAGTTGGAACGGGCCTTCGGCGTACGCGTCCAGGCCATCGACCTTGCGCCCGGTGATGTAGTAGCCCGAATACGGCACCACCCCCGCGCCGGTGTTCTTGTCGAAACCGTAGATCGTGTAATACGGGTAGAACAACTTGTCGCTGACATCGGTCTTGTCGTGGGTTGCGTTGGCCTTGAGCTTCCAGCCGTTGTCGAAGTCGTGCTGCAGGGTGGCGAAGGCGCGCTTGACGGTGGTGTCCCAGTACGTCCAGTCGGCGGCGGGATTGAAGGCGCGCGAGTAGTCGGTGCGACTGCCGTCCGAGTACCACAGGGGGAAGCCGCCCCAGGTGACGCCGTCCGATTCCTTCTTCTGATAGTCGTAGCCCACGCTCAGCTGCGTGTTGTCGGTCAGGTCTGCATCGATGACCCCATAGAAGAGCGACTTCTTCTGGCTGTAGCGGTCCACCGCAGAGTCGGTGTCCAGGTAGCTGCCGATCACGCGCGCGCGCACGGTGCCGGTGCTATTGAGCGGCGTAGTCACGTCGACCGTGGTGCGGCGGCGGTCCCAGCTGCCGAAGGTCTGGGAGACGCTGCCGGTCAGGGTGCGGCTGTCGGCGTGCTTGCGGATCAGATTGACCGAGGCGGAAGGATTGCCTGTGCCGGTCAGCAGGCCGGTCGCGCCACGCACCACTTCCACGCGGTCGTACAACGCCAGGTCCAGTGCAGAATCGCCATAGCTCCAGTTTTGCACCATCGTGGTCGGGATGCCGTCGAACTGATAGTTGTCGATATAGAAGCCGCGTGCATAGAACTCGAAGCGCTCGCTGTCCGTACGCGTATTGGACACGCCGGTGGTGTTTTCCAGCACGTCGATGATGTCGTCCAGGCCCTGATCTTCGATGCGCTGGTGGCTGATGATGCTCACCGACTGCGGGATCTCGCGCGCGGTCAGGTCGAAGCGTGTGCCGGCGGTCGTCCTGCGCACGCTGTAGCCTTCCGCGCGCTCGCCCTTGACCTTCAAACCGTCCAGCGTGGTCACGTCGGCGTCGGCCGGCGTATCGGTGCCTGATGCGTCCTGCGCCCAGGCCGGCGCCACCGAGGCCACGCCAAGCGCGGCGAGCAACGCCAGCGACAGGCGGCGCGGATGCTGCAGGCAGGCAGCGGGAGGGGCGGTATGGAACTGGGTCATGAGCATTTCCAATGTGTGCGACAAGACGTCCCGGCCAGGCTTGGCCGCCCGGAACACGTACTAAGGTGGGGACAACATCCGCTGGCGAAGTCGCGATGTGCGGCTGGCGGGCCCGGGCAAGCAGGTCCTGCATGGCACCGGGAACGCCATTTTAATGAAAATAATTCTCGTTCGCCACAAGGCCCCCATGTCGCCTGTGCCACGGTTCGGCACCCGCGTGCCATCTTGTGGAGGACGGGCGCAGCCGCCACGTCGACCCGAACTGCACGCACGCCCCTGGAAGCTGGACCCATGCCCGAACGCCTCATCGCCCTGTCAGACGCCGTCGACCTGATCCTGCTTCGCGTCCCGGGCGCCCTGCGCGTCGCCGCCCCACTGGGCATTGGCAAGCCGCATCGCCTGCTCAACGCGCTCTACGACCGGATCGCGCCGGATCCCTCGCGTCCACTCCAACTCTACACCGCGCTGTCGCTCGACCCGCCTGCGCCAGGAGGCGACGGCCTGGAGGCACGGTTCTTCAAGCCATTCGGCGCACGCCACTTTGGCGAGGATTTCCCAACGCTGCACTATGTGCAGGCGCTCAAGGCCGATGCGCTGCCGCCGCACATCCAGGTTGAAGAGTTCTACATGCAGTCCGGCGCGCTGCTGCATTCGCGGCGAATGCAGCGCCATTACGTGAGCCTCAACTACACCCACGCCGCCGATGGCGTGGCCCGGCGCGCGCCCAACGTGATCGTGCAGAAAGTCGCGCGTCACCCGCAGGCAGTCGAAGACGCGCCGCTGCGCCTGTCGCTGTCGTGCAACAACGACACCACCCAGGACACGCTGGATGCCATCGCCCGGCGTGGACTGCCGCGCCCGCTGCTGGTGGCCGAGGTCGACCCGCAACTGCCGTGGCTGGATGGCGAGGCCGCGGTGCCCGGAGACTTCTTCGATGTGGTGATCGATCCACCCGGGCCGCATCCGGCGCTGTTCGCCCTGCCGCGGCAGCCGGTCGGCGACGCCGACTACGCCATCGGCCTGTACGCCAGCACCCTGGTGCGCGACGGCGGGACGCTGCAGATCGGCATCGGGACGCTAGCCGATGCGCTGAGCCACGCACTGGTGCTGCGCCATACCGACAACGCTGCCTACCGGCGCGTCCTGCATGCGCTGGACCCCGGCCTGGCGCAGCATCCTGCAGTGATCGAGAGCGGCGGCCTGGATCCGTTCCGGATCGGCCTGTATGGCTGCAGCGAGATGCTCAACGAGGGCTTTCGCCTGCTGGTGCAGCATGGCGTCATCAAACGCCGCGTGCTCGACGACGTCGCGCTCATGCAGCGCATGGCCGAGGGCACCGCCAGCGACGACGACCATGCCCGCCTGCAGGCGGACGGCCAGTACCTGCACGGCGCCTTCTATCTCGGGTCGCCTATGTTCTACGACTGGTTGCGCAACCTGGACCACGATCAGCGCCGCGCCATCGGGATGCAGCGCATCAGCCAGATCAACCAGCTGTATGGCGGCAATGAGGCGCTGGAGCGCCTGCAACGAGTGGACGCACGCTTCTTCAACAGCTGCATGATGGCCACCGCGCTCGGGGCGGCGGTCTCCGACGGGCTGGAGGACGGGCGGGTGGTGTCCGGCGTGGGGGGACAGCACGATTTCGTGACCATGGCCCACGCCCTGCACGACGCGCGCAGCGTGCTCATGCTGCGTAGCCAGCGCAGCGAAGGCGTGCAGGCCAGGTCCAACATCCGCTGGCACTACGGCCACACCACCATCGCCCGCCACCTGCGCGATGTCTACGTGGACGAATACGGCATCGCCGACCTGCGCGCGCGCACCGACGAGGACTGCATCATCGCCATGGCCGGCATCACCGATGCCCGCTTCATCGCGCCGCTGCTGGAACAGGCCAAGGCGGCCGGCAAGCTGCGCAGCGACTTCAGCGCCCCGGCCGCCTGGAAACGCAATACACCGCAGCACCTGGCCGAACGGCTCGCCCCATTCCGTCGCAACGGCACCCTGCCCGACTACCCGCTGGGCAGTGACTTCACCGACACCGAGCAACGCCTGGTCCGCGCGCTGAGCTGGCTGAAGGCCAACACGGCCTCGCGCGGCGACAAGCTGCGCACGGTCATGCGCGCGCTGTCCACCCGACCACCGCACGACGCATCCGCGCTGACGCGCATGGACCTGGCCGCGCCCCACGGCATCGGCGAGCGCCTGATGGCCCGTCTGCTGCGCCTGGCCCTGGCTGAAACCGCACGCTAGCGCGGCGATGTCGCGGCGGCGTCGGCCAGGATCAACTCGGCCAGATGCCCGTAGTCGCCATCGAAATGGTGCCCACCGCTGAGCGCCTGCACGCGCAGATGCCCGGCCGGGACCTTACTGCAGACCTCGTCGTCATCGCCCTCGCCGTAGATGCACAGGTTCTGGGCGGCGTTGAGCCTGCGAATTTCCGGCAGGGTCGAGAGACCATCGGCCACGTCGTCGCTCATCCAGTTGGTGACATGGAACTCGAAGGCCGCGGTGTCACTCAGCGCCAGATAAACCGCCTGGGCCAGTTGCGCGCGCGTATCCGGCGCCAGGCGATTGACCGCGAATGGCAACACGTCGGCACCCTGCGAGTAGCCGATCAGGATCACCTTCGACTTGCCCCAGTGCGCGCCGTAATAGCGCAGGATCCGGTCCAGGTCACCGGCCAGCCCCTCCGGGGTGCGCTTCTTCCAGAAGTAGCGCAACGAGTCGAAACCCACCACCGGGATGCCCTTGGCGGCGATGGCCGCGGCCACCTCCTGATCCAATCCGGCCCAGCCGCCGTCGCCGCTGAGGAGCACCGCGTAGGTGTCGCCCGCCGCACCGTTGGCCGGGACTTCGGTCAACGGCAGACCGGCCAGATCCTTGGGCGGTGGTGGGGGCAGCAGGGCGTGCTCCTCGCGGGCCAGCATGTGCGCAGCGGTCGCCAGCGCGGCGCGGCGCACCGCGCCCTCGTCCTGCGCGGCGACCAGTTGCACGAAGGAGGCGTTCTTGGTGTGCGCCACGAAGGTCCGCGCATCGAAGCCCGCCGCCTTGCCGCCCGAGCTCAGCGCCACCCAGGGCACGCCCAGCCGGGTTGCCGGCACCAGGGTGGTCACCGCGCCCTTGCGCGGCAGCACATCGAAGATGTTGCCCTGGCCTTCGCAGGGCACCCGCCCCAGGTCCAACGTGGGCGTGAAGTCCACCGTCAGCGCCCCGGCGAACACGCCGGCATCGCCCTGCGCGGCCATCGCATAGGCGATCGAGGCCCCGCTGCCTTCACCGACCAGCAGCGGCGCGCGGTAGCCCGGCAGCTGCGCGTAGCCCTGCAGGTAGTGCGAGAGGTTTTCCAGGTCGCCGTCGGGAAACACGCAGCCCTTGCCGTCGCCGGTGAACTGCTTGCGCATCTGGGGCGTATCGATGCCCGCCACGAAGGTGCCGTTCTGCGCCAGCGCGCGCGCGTCGGCATCCATGGCCGCATTCCACCCGGCACTGTCCGAGAGCATGAGCACCACCTGCTTCAGCGGCCCGACCGGCCTGTACAGCGCCACGTCGCGGAAGTTGCCGTGCGAGATGCGCTCGGCCTCTACATGCGGCACTTCCCCCTGGCGCGAGGCCGCAGGCGTTGATGCGGCCCGGGTCTGCGCGCACAGCGGCAGCGCGCAGGCCAGCACCAGCAGACCACTTGCAATCCGGATCATTTCCCGATGACTCCCTTGTAACCGCCGCTGATCAACGCCGCGACATCGCCCATGACCAGCAGCGGGGTCACCCCGCCTGGCGCGGCCAGGTAGCGGGCTTCCCACTGTGGATCGAATTTTTCCTTGAAGGCCCGCAGGCCGCGGAAGTTGTAGAAATGCTCGCCATGGGCGAACAGCAACCGTCCGACGCGATGCCAGCGCGGCGCCAGCGCATGGCCGGCCATGCCCGACAGCGGCGCCATGCCCAGGCCGAAGCGCGCGTAGCCGGCCTGGGCGAAGTGCAGCATCAGCTTGGCGAACAGGAAATCCATCGTGCCGTTGGGCGCCTGCTCCAGGTGCCGCATCAGGTCGATACTGGCCTCCTGCTTCAGCTCGGTGGTCAGCAGCGTGGCGAACGCCAGAATGTGGCCCTCGCGGCGCACCACCGCCACCGGATTGCGCATCACATATTCATCGTCGAAGGCGCCGACCGAAAAGCGCTTCTCGGCGGTGTGGTGCTTGTGCAGCCAGGCGTCGGACACCGCGCGCAGCTCGGGCAGGATCGGGGCCACGTCCTCGCGCGCCACCACCTCGAACACCAGGCCCTCGCGCTCGCACTTGTTGACGCCATTGCGCAGGTTGCTGCGGCGCTTGCCCTGCAGGCTGAAGTCGGCCAGCGGCACCCAGGCGTATTCGCCCAGCTTGTACAGGCGCAGGCCTGCGTCCAGATACAGCGGCAGCGCGTCGGGGCGGACCTGGTAAAAGCAGCCGCGGGCGCCGGATTCACGGGCGCGCTCCAGGAAGCGCCAGACCAGCTCATCCCACGCCACGCGGGGTCCCACCGGATCGCCCAGCGCGACCCACGACTTGCCCTGGCGCCCGAACATCACGAATGCCTGCGCGTCGGCCGCCATCATCAGCGGCTTGTCGCCGGTCAAGGCCAAGCCGGCGTCGGCCGAACTCTGCAGGCGCACGATGCCGGCGGCCTGCTCCAGTTCGTCGGGCGTGGGCAGTGGCAGCGGCGGCGCGGGCTGGCGCAGCAGCTGCCGCAGCGCCAGGGCCAATGCCAGGATGGCCACGCCCACCATCGCCCGCAACGATCGCGGCGCGTGGGCATCGAACTCGAACTGCCACCACAGCTGGTTGCGGTAATCCACGTCGCGGTACACGAAGAACAACAGCGCGGTCACCGCCACGCAGGTCACCGCCATGGCCAGCAGCCAGCCGCCGCTGAACGGGACCGCCAGCAGTGAGGCCTTGCGGTTGAACTGGCGACGCGACAGCAGCAACACCACCAGCAGACAGGCCAGCACCAGCGACTCGGTCACCGCCAAGCCCTTGGGCAAGGCCAGGACCAGGGCCAGCACGTTGATCGCCAGGGCCGCCCACCAGGCGGCATCCAGCCGCCGTAACAGCGCCCGAGCCACGAACAGCAGCGCCACGCCGGCCACCGAGCTGAGGAAGTGCGCCGCCTCCACCAGCAACAGCGGCACGTGCATGGCCAGCAGGTTGGTCGCCCGGTCCGTGGCGGGCGTGACGCCCGACACCAGCAGCATGACCGCGACCACCGCCGCGAACGCGGCCAGCAGGCGCGGTGCCAGCCCGACCAGCGCCCGGCCCACCGGTGCGGCGGGGCTGCGCCCCAACTCATGCAGGGCCAGCGTGCAGATGGCCAGCAACAACGGCAGCACGTAATAGATCAGGCGATACAGCACCAGTGCGCCGGCCAGGTCCTCCGACGGCATACGACCGCCCAGGGCCACCAGCATCACCGCTTCGAAAACGCCCAACCCGCCCGGCACGTGGCTGATCACGCCCAGCACCATGGCCGCGGCATAGAACCCCACGAAGGCCGGGAAGCCGATCGCGCCGTCGGGGAGCAGCCACCACAGCACCGCGGCCGAGGCCACGATGTCCACCACCGACACGCCCAGTTGCTGCCAGGCCAGCGCCGGGGCCGGCAGGCGGATGCGGATCGGCCCGGCGACGAATTCACCGCGTCGGCAGGCCAGCATCAGGGTCGCAGCCAGGGCCAGGGCCAACCCGGCGCCGCCGCGCAGGGCCCACGCCGGCAGATGCGCCAGCGGCGCCAGGGCCGCCGCATCGAGCAGCACGCCCGCCGCTCCGACCACGCTGATGCCCAGGCCGAAGGCCAGCGCGTTGAAGGCGATCGCCCGGGTGATGACCCCGGCTTCGACGCCCGCCGCGCCATACAGGCGCAGCCGCACCGCCCCACCGGTGAACACCCCCAGCCCGATCATGTTGCTCAGGGCGTAGGCGATGAACGAGGTCTTGGCCACGATCCGGTACGGCACCTGCGCACCGGCATAGCGCAGAGAGGAGGCGTCATAGCCGCCCAGGGCCACAAAGCTGACCGCGGTGGCCAACAGCGCCATGCCCAGCTTCCAGCCCGGAATCTCGCGCACCGCCGCCAGGACGCCGGCATAGCTGAGCTGGTGGGACAGGTCGCCGAACGCCACCAGCACCAGCCCCGCGACGATCAGCGCGGCCAGGGCGACCAGCCACGGTCGCGCGCGTTGCAGGCGTGGCAGCCAGCGCTCCAGCCAGGCGCCACGTGCACGCCACTGCGAAAGCCTCATGCAACGCCGTCCATGTCGGTGGGAATCTGGGAAGGCGCGCATCATGCGCGTATGCCACACGCTGCCGCAAGCGCGACCGGCATCGGCATTTCAGCTGTCATTGCATGCGCGCGGCGATGGGCCCGCAGGCGGATCTTCACGCTGCCCGCGCAACCCGACCCGGCATGGTATCCATCGGCGCGGCGCCACCCACGGCACAGCGCCAAAAAGTGGAGAGCTTCCGATGAGATTCCTGCTGACCTTGTTGTTGGGCATCGTGATCGGCGCGGTGGGCCTGCGCATGATCGAGCGTTACCAGGCAAAGCGCGCCATCGGCGTTGAGGTCCAGCCGACCTCGATGCCGGGCTCGGCTGCGGCCGCCGTCGATGCGGCGGTGGACAAGACTCCGCCAGCGACACCGGCCGTGCGCATGGTCGGCGACGTCCAGCCAACCCGAGTCCCCGCGGACGCGCCGACCACCGACACGGCGCCGGGGCAGGCAGGTTCCGACGCTTCGAAGACGACACCCACCGCGCCGCCGCGCTGAGCGCGGCCGGATCAGCGTCCGCGCCGCCACACCGCGTCCAGCCCCAGCGGACCGGCGCCGCGCACGGCCAGGTACGCTGCCAGGACGGCCATGAGCACCGGGTATTCGATGCCGCGGTCGATCCACGGCCAGGTCGGGCCCAACGCCAGGCAGATGCCAACCATCTCCAGCGCCACCAGTGCGGCCACCGCACGGGTGCCGGCGCCCAGGATCAACAGCAGCGCGCCAACGGTTTCCAGCAGCATCACCAGCCAGGCCAGCTGTGGGGCGAAGGGCAGCCCCATGCGTTCGCCGATCAGGTGGATCGAGCCCTGCATCGGGTCGGCCATCGACCCATGCGCGGTTCCCAGCGCCTTGGGCAGACCATGGGTCAGCAGAATCGCGCCGAAGCAGATGCGCAGCAGCGCATATCCCAGGACCTCGGCGCGCCACATTCCCGGAGTGCCGGCACGAGGCGGCTCGTTGACCTTCCGCTCCATCGCCATGCGCAGTCTCTCGATTCGCGCCCAAGGCGCAGGATCTGCAGTCTTGTCGCAGCGCCCATAGGGATAAAGCCGAATGGACGGACAGCATCATTCAAGCTGGGCCAACAATGCCGTCGAGCATCTGGCCATGCGCGGCGCGGAAACGAAGAAGGCCGGGCATGGCCCGGCCTTCTTCGCTCAAGTCAGGAAAGCCGTAATCAGCCCTGGATCACGCTCTGCACCGCTTCGACCACGTGGTCTGCGGTGAAGCCGAAGTACGGGAACAGCGCGCTGGCCGGGGCCGACTCGCCGAACGTCGTCATGCCGACCACCGCACCATCCAGGCCCACATACTTGAACCAGAAGTCGGCCGACGCCGCCTCCACCGCCACGCGCGCGCGAACCGAGCGCGGCAGCACCGACTCGCGGTAGGCCGCGTCCTGGCGATCGAATACATCAGTGCACGGCATGGACACCAGACGGGTCGGGATGCCGGCGGCCTGCAGCTTCTCGCGGGCCTCCGAGGCGATGCCCACTTCCGAACCGGTGGCGATCAGGATCGCCTTGGGGGCGCCGCCCTCGGCCTCGGCCAGGACGTAGCCGCCGCGGTAGATGCCCTCGATCCCGGCCTTGTCGCGCGGCTGGTGCTTAAGGTTCTGGCGGCTGAAGATCAGGCAGTTGGGGCCCTCGGTGCGCATGACGGCCGCCTTCCAGGACGCGGCGGTTTCCACCGCGTCGCAGGGGCGCCACACATCGTTGTTGGGGATCAGGCGCAGGCTGGCCAGATGCTCGACCGGCTGGTGGGTGGGGCCGTCCTCGCCCAGGCCGATGGAGTCGTGGGTGTACACGTGGATGGCGCGGCTATGCATCAGGGCGCTCATGCGCACCGCGTTGCGGGCGTAGTCGCTGAAGGTCAGGAAGGTCGCATCGAACGGCACGAAGCCGCCATGCTGGGCCACGCCATTGACGATGGCCGTCATGCCGAACTCGCGTACGCCGTAGTGCACGTAGTTGGCCTGGGGGTCTTCGCCCACCGCGGTCTTGGCCGCCTTCCACATGGTCAGGTTGGACGGGGCCAGGTCGGCCGAACCGCCCAGCAGCTCGGGCAGCAGGCCGGCCAGCACTTCGATGGTCTGCTGGGACGCCTTGCGCGAGGCGATCTCCGGGCCCTCTTCCTGCAGCTTGGCCACGTAGGCATCCAGCTTGGCACCGAAGTCTTCGGGCAACTCGGCGTGCGAACGACGCACCAGTTCGGCCGACTCGGCCGGGAATTGCTTGGCGTACTTGTCGAACAGCTGCTCCCACTCGCCCTGCCGCAGCGACCCTGCGCCGGTGGCGCGCCAGCCGTCGTAGATCTCCTGCGGAATCTCGAAGGCCGGGTACGGCCAGTCCAGTGCCTTGCGGGTGGCCGCCACTTCATCCGGGCCCAGGGCCGAACCGTGGGCTTCTTCCTTGCCGGCCTTGTTGGGCGAGCCGAAGCCGATCGTGGTCTTGCAGGCGATGAGCGTGGGCTTGTCGGTGATCTGCAGCGCTTCGTCGATGGCGGCCTTGATCTCCTCCGGCGCGTGGCCGTTGATCGGACCGATGGTGTGCCAGCCGTAGGCGCGGAAGCGCGCCGGCGTGTCATCGGTGAACCAGCCGTCGGTGTCGCCGTCGATGGAGATCTTGTTGTCGTCCCAGAAGGCCACCAGCTTGCCCAGGCCCAGGGTGCCGGCGAGCGAGGCGGCTTCGTGCGAGATGCCTTCCATCATGCAGCCGTCGCCCATGAACACCCAGGTGCGGTGGTCGACGACGTTGTATTCGGGCCTGTTGTAGCGCTGGGCCAGCAGCTTCTCGGCCAGGGCAAAGCCCACGGCGTTGGCAAAGCCCTGCCCCAGCGGACCGGTGGTGGTTTCCACGCCGGGCGTCAGGTGTCCTTCCGGGTGGCCAGGCGTCTTGGAATGCAGCTGGCGGAAGTTCTTCAACTCCTCCATCGGCAGGTCGTAGCCGGTCAGGTGCAGCAGCGCGTACTGCAGCATCGAGCCGTGGCCGTTGGAGAGCACAAAGCGGTCACGGTTGAACCACTTGGGGTTGTTGGGGTTGTGGCTGAGGTAGTCGTTCCACAGCACTTCGGCGATGTCGGCCATGCCCATGGGCATGCCGGGGTGGCCGGAATTGGCGGCCTGCACCGCGTCGGCGGCGAGGAAACGGATGGCGTTGGCGAGCTGGCGGCGGGTCGGAGCGGACATGAGGGGACAGGGGCAGAAAGCGGCGCAGGCAGCGCCGGGAACCCCTATTGTCCCATCCCCGCCCCGGAAGGTCACATGAGGACCGGGGCGGCGCGGATTTGCGGCCGCTAGGCGCCGGCCCGCAGTTCCTCTTCCACGGAAATCTCATGGTGCGCCGGCTCGCCCTTGGCCACCACCATCGAACCGACGATGTCCCCGGTGACGTTGACCGTCGTGCGGCACATGTCCAGCAGCCGGTCCACGCCCAGGATCAGGCCGATGCCCTCCGGCGGGATGCCGAACATCGCCAGGATCATGGCGATCACCGGCAGCGAACCGCCCGGCACGCCAGCCGCTCCGATCGCACCGAATACGCACAGCACCAGGATCATCACCTGCTGTCCCAGCCCAAGATGCACGCCGTAGAACTGCGCCAGGAACAGCACGGTGATGCCTTCGAACAGTGCCGTGCCGTTCATGTTGGCCGTCGCCCCCAGGGTGCAGACGAAGCGCGCCACCTGGCGCGGCACGCCCAGGCGCTCCTCGGCCACCATCAGCGAGGTCGGCAGCGTGGCGCTGGAAGACGAGGTGGAGAACGAGGTCAGGATGGCCGGCTGCGCGCCGCGCCAGAACGCCAGCGGCGAGACCCGGCAGAACAACCACAGCAGAGTCGGAAACACGATGAAGAAATGCACGCCCAAGGCCAGCAGCACCGTGCCGACGAAACGGGCCAGCTGGACCAGCACCTCGAACCCCAGCTTGGCGGTGATGCTGAACAGCAGCGCGGCCACCGCGTAGGGCGCCAGCTTGATGACCCACTCGATCAGGCGCAGGCAGATGTCATAGACGCCCTGGCAGGCGCCGACGAAGGTGTTGACACCAGGGGTGCGCAGCACGGTGGCGCCAATGCCGAACATCAGCGCGAAGAACATCACCGAGATCAGTTCGCCATTGGCGGCGGCGGCGATCGGGTTCTTGGGCACGATGTTGAGCAGCAGTTCGATCCCGGAAGGGTTGGACTGGCCCTTGGCCACGATTTCGCCGCCGCGCTGGGCCCCGGCCTCCATCAGCAGCGCACGCTGCGCTTCGGGCAGGCCGTGGCCCGGCTGCAGCAGGTTGACCGCCACCAGACCGATGGTCACCGCGATGGTGGTGACCAGCAGGATCCACAGCAACGTCTTCAGGCCGATGCGCCCCAGCGACTTGGGATCGCCGATTTCCACCACGCCCAGCACCAGCGCCGAGAACACCAGCGGGATCACCAGCATGAACAGCAGGCGCAGGAACAGCTGGCCGATGGGGTCGGTGACGTACTGGGTCAGCGTCTCCAGCCAGCCGGCGTTGGCGAAATAGAAATTGGCCAGCAGGCCGGCCACGGTTCCCACCACGAACCCGATGGCCATCTGCCAGTGGAGTTCAAGACCGCGCTTGGGCGAAGAAGGGGAAACGGACATCCGGCGCTCCTGGAAGGTATCCGCGCAGCTTAGCAAGGAGCTGCCCGCCGCTGGAGCCGCCTCGGAAGCCTACAGGGTGCCCCACTCCGTCGGGCGGGTGAGCGCGTCAATCGTGCGCGCGAACGCTCAGTCGCCGCCGGGGTACAGCGGCGGGAGCTGCGCGTCACCCGCCTTGGCGCCTTGCGCCTTCCACTGGGGGCCACGCGCGAACGCGTCGCGCAGTCGCGCGCGCGCGGCCGGCCCATCGCCATCGGCCCAGCGCGCGCGACGCAGCGCATCGACCGCCGCCCGCTGGGCGGGATCGGCCAGCGCCTCGGTCAGGCGATCCAGATCCGCGGCGGGCGGCGCGGCCATGCCGCGCAGCACCTCGGCCACCTCTTCCAGGGTGCCGGCATCCAGCGCCTTGCGCAGGTCGGGCAAGCCATGGGTCGGCCTTGGCCCCGTGGCGGCGACCGGCAAGCCCAACGCCGGCGCGATCCGCGACAACGGCCCCTGCCCGGTGCGGGCGCGCCACAGCATCCAGCCCAGGGTCAGCAGCCACAGCAGCGCGAACAGCACGGCGAACAGCATCCAGATCCGCGCGTTGCCCGCCCCCCGCGACAGGTCGCCACCGGCGTTGGGCATGGGGATCGCTTGCGTCCTGGCCTCCGGTGCGGGGGCATCTTCCGCGGCCTGCGCAGGCGCCGCTTGCGGCAGGGTGGCGTTGGCGAAGCTGCCGGCGCCACGCGCCACCTGCAGGGTCATGTCGGGCAGCGCCGAGGTGCGCGCCTGGTCGGCCTTGACGTCCCACCAGTCCATCTTCAACCCCGGCAGGACGAGCTTCCCGGCCCCGTTGGGCACCAGTGAATACTTGCGCGTCACCTCTACCACCGGTGTCGCACCGTCGAAGCGCTCCTCATACGTGGCCGGTTCGGCGAAGACCTGCGCGCCCTGGACGTCGGGGATCGGCAGGTCCGGCAGCTGCGTTCGCGTCGCACCGCGCACGGTGGCCTGGACCACGAAACTGCTCGCCTGCCCGGCGGTCAGGTCACGCGGTGCGGTGGCATAGCGCAGGCGCAGATCGGAGACCGGCAACCATGGCTGTCGCGCCTGGTCAGGCTGCGGCTGCACGTGGAGCGTCTGAGACTGCCCGACGGCATTGAGTTCGCTGCGCTGGCCCATGCCCAGCATGCTGTCGAAGAAGCCACCGCCAGCGGCGCGCCCGGTAAACCGCGCCGCCGGCAAGGTGAGCGTGCCGCTGCGGTCGGGCACCAGCAGGAACCGCCGCTCGACCACGTTGTAGCGACGCCCGTTGACTTCCTTGGTGGACTGCACGTCATCCCCGACCCGCTGCAGCGAGGTGCCCTTGGGCGGATCCATGTCCAGTTGTCCCGACACCAGCGGCACCGCGTAGAACAGCCGCAGCGTGACCCCGACCGTCTGTTGCACGTACGGCGTGAGGTCATCGACTTCGGTCTCGATGTAGGCATTGCTGCTGCCCGGCTGCGCCGCCGGCGCGTCGGCCACGCGCAGGCCCAGGGGAGGGGTGCGCTCGCCCTGGAATTCCAGCGGTGGCACGGTCAGCTCGCCGGTCCGGCGCGGTTGCAGGGTGATGGCCAGCAGGGTCGAGCGGTTGATCCTCCCGTTGACCATCTCCACCTGCCGGCTACTGGAGGTATCGACGACATCGAAGTCGCGCTGCAGCGGCGTCATGTCCGGCTGGCCGATGTCCTTGCTGCTCTCGATGTTGAGCACCACCGGTTGGCCCAGCACGGTGCGCGAGCGATCCAGCCAGGCACGGGTTTCGGCCAGGGCGGGCGCCGCGCAGACCAGGAGCGAGAGCAGGACCAGCAGCGCTACGACCGGCATCCGCACGATGCCGTGCGCCCGCTGGCGGCGGAGCGGCATGGGGGTCACCGGTCGCATCATTGTCCTTCCCTCTGGCGTCTTTCGTACTCAAGCTGGAACTTGGCCTTCAGCAGCCCGCCCGGATCATCGGGGACGCGCCGCAACCAGGCCTCGGTTGCCTGCCGCCGCTCGCGCTCGGCCGGGGTTTCCTGCTTGCCGTTTGCCTGTGCGGCCTTGTCGGCATCCTGCTCGCCCTGACCCTGCTGCATGGCCTGCTCCATGCGCTGGCGCTGGGCCGCGTCGGCTGACTGCTGCTCCTGCTGGCGCTGGGCTTCGGACTTGGCTGGATCCTCCTGCGGATCGCCCTGTTTGCCATCCTGTTCGCCGCCCTTGGGATCCTGCTGTTTCGAATTCCCTTCGGAGCGATCCTGCGCGCCGGTCTTGTCGGCGCCCTGTTTGCCATCCTGTTGCTGGTTCTGGCCTTGCGGTGGAGGCTTTTGCCCCCCCTTTCCGCCCTGGCCGCCCTGCCCGTCGCCGGACTGCTGCTGGCGCTTGCGCGCCGCCTCGACCGCCGCGCGGTTGGCGATGGCGTCCTCCATGCCAGGCTGTTGCTTCAAGGCAGCATCGTAGGCGGCGATGGCCTCGTCGTAGCGCCCCTGCTTGGCCAACGCGTTACCACGGTTGTAAAGCCCGTCGGCTGTCGGCAGGCCGCGGAACTTCGATTCAGCGGTCTCGAAATCGCCCCGGCGGTAGGCCTGCGCCCCCTGCTCGATCCTGGCCTGGGCCTTCTGGTCGGCCCGCTGCCACCAGTCCACCGCCCCCGCCGGGAAGGCCATCGGCAAGACCGCGCACAGCGCCAGCACCGCCAGTACTCCGCCCCGGCGGAAGGCCAGCAGGCACAGCAGCATCAACAGCGGCAGCACCCAGTAGCCCTGGTCCAGCCAGGACGTTCCCTTCTCACCGTGGGCGGCGCGCGCGTCCTCGGATTGTGGATCGAGCACGCCGAGCAGCTTCAGGTCGCGATCGTCGCTGGTCAGTGGCGTGTAGCGCCCCGCACCGGCCGATGCCAGCCGCTGCAGGGAGGCCGCATCCAGACGTGCACGCCCGATCTGCCCGTCGGCATCGCGATAGGCCGCGCCGTCGGCGGTGCCCAGGCCCATCACCGACACGCTGTAACCCCGAGCCGCCGCGCTCCGCGCCGCGGCCTCGGCGTTGTCATCGGCATGGTCGGTCAGCAGGAGAATCTGCCCTTGATCGAATCCCGCCTGGCGCAACAGGCCCTGCGACCAGGCAATCGCCTGGCGGGCATCGTTGCCTGGCACGGGCATGATCCCGGGCTGCAGCGCATCGAGGAACAACGCCACGTTGGCGGCATCGTCGGTCAGCGGCGCCACGGTGAAGGGCTGCCCCGCGTAGGCCACCAGCCCCACCTGACCGCCGGCGCGCTCACGCAGCAGCGTGGCCAGCTTGGCCCGCGCCTGCAGCAGCCGGGAAGGCGGCAGGTCGTTGGCGTTGATGCTGCCCGACAGGTCCAGCGCGATGACCAGGGGCGCGCGCGTCTGCCACAACGGCTGTTCGGCCTGACGCCAAGTGGGCCCGGCCATCGCCAGTGCGCCCAGGCTCCAGGCCAGCAGGCAGCCGACCAGGGTCAACCGCTGCCTGCGTCCGCCGCCGACCTGCAGGTGCGCCAGCAGATGGGCATCGACCAGGCCGCGCCACGCATTGGCCCGCTGCTGGGTCAGGCGCCACAACCACCACAGCACGGGCAAGACGAGCAAGGCCAGCAGCCACCACGGCCGCAGAAAATGGAAATCGCCGAGTGCCTGGACCAGGGAAGACCCGCGCTCGTTCATGACCTCAGCCCTCGCCAGCCCAGCGCAACCAGCCCGAATCCCAGCGCAAGCGCGAGCGGAAGCGGGTAGCGCTCGATCCGCGGGCGCACGGCGCGCCCGGGCCGTGCGATCGGCTCAACCTTGTCCAGCTCGGCGTAGATCCCCACCAGTTCCTCGGTATCGCGCGCGCGGAAGAAGCGCCCGCCCGTCGTACTGGCGATGGCACGCAGGGTGTCTTCGTCGATGTCGTCATCGCCCTGCGAAGGCAGGCGCATCCCGAAGATGGACATGCCGCTGCCGTTGCCGCCAAACGCGATGGTGTGAATGCGCACATGCTCGTTCTTGGCCAGTTCGGCCGCCTTGCGCGGATCCAGCGCCCCTGCCGTGTTGACGCCATCGGTCAACAGGATCAGGACCCGCTGGCCGGCCGGCTGCTTGCTCAGCCGCTTGACCGCCAGACCGATCGCGTCTCCGATCGCTGTCTCGCGCCCGGCCAGTCCGCTGACGGTGTCGCGCAGCTGGCTGCGCACCGAATCCCGATCGAGCGTCAGCGGCGCCACCGCATACGCCCGGCTGCCGAACACCAGCAGGCCGACACGGTCACCGATGCGCCGGTCCAGGAAGTCGGCCAGCACCGCCTTGGCGGCGGTCAGACGATCGACCGCACGTCCGCCCAGCTCCATGTCCGGCTCGCGCATGCTGCCGGACAGGTCCACCGCCAGCATCAGGTCGCGCCCGGCCTGGGGCGGCGTGATGGCCTCGCCCAACTGCTGGGGGCGTGCCGCGGCGGCGCAGAGCAGCAGCCACGCCAGGGCCGCGAACCAGTTGACCCGGAAACGGCGCGCCACCGCCCCGGTGGCCGCAATCCCCTCCAGGCGATCGCCATAGGGCACGCGCAGCGCCGGCGACTGGCTGCGCACGGCGGGCAGCAGTGCGGCGACCAGCCAGGGCAACGGCAGCGCCAGCCACATCCAGGGCCAGGCAAACCCGCCAAATCCCAGCTGGAAGGCCTGGACCCACTGTTCGATCGGACTCATGCGCGCCCCCGCATCAGCTGCAGGAACCGCCCCCGGGCCAGGGCACGGAGGGCTTCAAGCTGGCGCGGATCGACGCGCCGTCGGTAGCCACCGTCCAGCAACAGGCGGCCTTCGCCCTGGCTGAATGGGTGACCTGCCTTGCTTCCCTTCCCATCCAGGAACTGCAGCCAGGCATCTCCCTGCAACCGGTCGGCGCCAGGATCGACACGCCGGGCAGCGCGGCGCAGCAGTTCGGAGGCCGCGGCCACCTGTGCCGGCGGTGCCAGGGCGCTATGGCATTGGGTATCGAACAATTCGGCCCAACGGCGCTGGCGTCGCTTGCGCCAGGCCAGCACGGCCAACGGCAGCACAACGAGCAGCAGCACCGCCAGCAGGACCAGCCACCATCCCGGCGCCGGTGGCCACCAGCCCGGGCCTTGCGGCACGTGCACGTCGCGCAGCACCAACGTGGGCGAAGCCTGACTCATGCCGTGGCTGGCGCGGGTGCGCGCCCCAGCAGTGGGAGCCAGGCATCGGATGCGGCATCGGCGCGGAGCGCGAATACCCTCACGCCCCGGGTGGGCAGGCGTTCCAGGGCCGCATGCAGCGGCTGTACGAATTCACGGCTCCACCGCTGCCGCTGGGTCGCATTGCCCAGGTCCAGCTCCAGCCGGTGCTCCCCAGAATGAAAAGGCAGCGAGGCCTTGGGAGGCGCTTGCTCCATGGCGTCGGTCAAGAGCAGGACGACGACCTCGTGATGCATCGCCAGCGCCGGCCAGCGCACCTCGGGAATGTCCATCAGACTGCGTGGATCGGCCAGCACGACCAGCCGTGAACCCGGACGCAGGACACGCTGCGCATGCTCGAGGGCCGAGCCGAGCCCCGCATCATCCTGCGGCGGCTCGCTGTACCAGCGGTGCAGCGCATCCAGCACGCGCAGCGCCCCGCGCGTCCCGGACGCCGGTGCGACGGGCGCCTCACGCGACGCCCCGCGCAGGATGGAGATCCGATCCCCATCGCGAACCGCCGCCCAGGCCGCCAGCGCACCGGCACGTGCCGCCTGCACTGACTTGAATCGTACGCGCGTGCCGAAATACAGCGCCGGCGATGTATCGGCGACCACCAGGGTCAGCCGCTCGCGCTCGGCCTGGAAGAGCTTGGTGTGAGGTTTGCCGCTGCGGGCCGTGAGCCGCCAGTCGATATGCCTGGCGTCGTCACCCGCGACGTATTCACGCGACTCGGCGTACTCCATCCCGCGCCCACGCAGCGGCGAGGCGGCCGGCCCGGTCAGGTGATGGCTTCCGCGTCGTGCGGCCGGCCGGCGCTGGGCCAGCGTCCGCAACTGGACCAACTCGGCCAATGTCGGACGAAGGCCATCGCCTGCTCCAGGCGCGGGTGCGGCGCCTTTCTTCGATGTCGGGATCTGCAAAGCCATCGAACCGCGGAAGTCTCCGGCGGGTGACAGGCACCCGCTCAGCAGGATGTCGAAAGAGTGAAAGCAGCCAACGCGCCACGGCCATGCCGCAGGCCGCGCCGACTCAGGGCAGCGGGACGCGCTCGATCAGCGCCTCCACCAGCCTCGCGCCATCCCAGCCTTCCGCTGTCGCCTCATAGCTGGGCAGGACGCGATGCCGCAGCACATCCGGCGCCATGGCACGCACGTCCTCGGGCGTGACGTAATCGCGGCCTGCCAGCCATGCATGCGCGCGTGCGCATCGCTCGAGCGCGATCGAGCCACGCGGGCTGGCGCCCCAGGCGATGCGCCGCCCGAGGGCGGCGTCGTACCGGGAGGCATCACGCGACGCCAGGACCAGTTCGACGAGATAACGCTCCAGTTGCGGCGCCATGTGCAGGTCCAGCACCTGTCGCCGCGCGGCAAAGACGTCCTCGAGCGAAAGCCGTTCCAGGTGTTCGGTAGCCGGCTCCAGCGCGTCACGCGCCCGGGCGCGCGCCAGCCGCAGGATCTCGGACTCCGCGGAAGCCTCGGGGTAGCCAATCTTGACGTGCATCAAGAAGCGATCCAGCTGCGCCTCCGGAAGCGGGAAGGTGCCCTCCTGCTCGATCGGATTCTGCGTGGCCATGACGAGGAACAACGGTGGCAGCGGATAGGTATGACGCCCGACCGTCACCTGGCGCTCGCCCATCGCCTCGAGCAGTGCGGACTGGACCTTCGCCGGGGCGCGATTGATTTCATCGGCCAGCAGGATCGGATGGAAGATCGGGCCCGACTGGAATTCAAACCGCCCATCCTGCGGGCGCCAGACCTCCGTCCCGGTCAGGTCGGCCGGCAGCAGGTCAGGCGTGAACTGGACACGTGCGAAGTCGGCTTCCAGCCGCGCCGCCAGCGCGCGGATCGCCATGGTCTTGGCCAGACCCGGCGCGCCCTCCACCAGCAAATGGCCATCGGCCAGCAGCGCGATGAGCAGACGATCCACCAGCGACTGCTGTCCGACGATCGTCTGTGCCAGCGAGTTCCGCAGCGCGCTGAAAGCAGCGTGCAGATGCTCTTCGGTGGTCTCCGACGAGCGTGAAGATGTCGAGGAAACGGCATTGGGGGTATGAGCCATGTAGTTCTCGCGGTCGAGGCCGGGCGCGGTATCAGACCTGCCAGGATCGGTGGGGTTCCGTGCCTCACCATACCTTGAGTCCCCCGTTCAGCGAAGACTTCGGCTTCCGGGCGAACCCGGCGCCGGCTTGGCAAGGCCGCAGCCTTGAGCCAAACGAAAAAAACGGGGCGCGAGGGCCCCGCTTTTCTTAATGCTGACTGCGCCCGCGTTACTGGCGAACCGCAATGATCTTGGGTGTCACAAAGATCAGCAGCTCGGCCTTGTTCTTCTGCCTGCCCTGCTTCTTGAAGAGATTGCCCAGGAAGGGGATGTCCGCGAGGAAGGGGACCTTGGACACCGATGCATCGTCCGTGAATTCGTACACACCGCCAATTACTACAGTTTGACCATCCTCTACCAGAACCGCGGTGTTGATCTCGCGCCGATTCAGCGTAGGCACGACACCATAATTAGGAAGATCAATGTAGTCCGCGACATCATCTTTCTTGACGAACATGTTCAGGAACACGCGCCCGTCATGAGTAATGGTGGGCGTCACTTTCAACTCCAGCAACGCCTCCTTGAACTGGACGTTCGGCGTCGCGGCAGTTCCATTAGTACCTCCAGTAATGGTCACGTAACCAATTTCGGTACCTTGCTTAATGTCACCTTCACGCTGGTTCGCAGTGATGATGCGCGGATTGGAAATGACTTCGCCACGTCCCTCTTGCTGCAATGCAGAAAGCTCCAGATCAAGATTGAAATTGGCCCCTAAAAGCGTGTAAGCCAAGCTCGGCGCCGTTGCGCCTTGTGTGAAGCCACCAGCTGGCAGATCAACGTTTAGCCCTCTCGTAGCAGCCGTACCACCGCCGGTCGCTCCGCTGCCGATGGTCGCAACGTTGTCACCATAGGTGTGCGTACCACCGATGCCGAATTTTGCACCCAGGTCACGTGCAAATGTATCGGTGGCCACCACGATCCGAGCTTCGATCAGGACCTGATCGACCGGCCGATCAATGACATTGATCAGTTCGCGCATCGACGCGACCTTTTTCGGAATGTCGCTGATCATCAGGGTGTTGGTGCGCTCATCGGCGACCAACCGGCCACGCGAGGACAGGAAACCATTTTCCTGCTGGCTTCCCTGCCCGCCACCGTTCTGCCCCCCAATTCCCTTGGCTTCCGTCAGCGCCTTGTAGATCTCGGTAGCGCTGTGGTAGTTGATCTGCACGTAGTCAGTGATCAGGTCCTCGCGATTCTCGATCGCGATGCGCGCATCTTCCTTGTCCTGTTCGAACTTGGCCAATTCGGGCTGCGGCGCAACCCAGACCACGTTACCGTCGCGGCGCTTGTCCAGGCCCTTGGCGCGCAGCACGATATCCAGTGCCTGATCCCACGGGACGTTCACCAGCCGCAGGGTCACGCTGCCCTGCACCGTGTCGGAGGCCACAATGTTGAGGTTGGATTCTTCGGCGATCAGCTGCAGGACGGTGCGGACCGGCACATCCTGGAAGTTGAATGTCACGGGCTTGCCGGAATAGATCTTGGCCCCGACCGCCGCCATTTGGGCGGCGCCTGCCACCGCACCCGACGCCGCACCCACCGCGGGCTTGTCGGCGCGAGGCGAGATTTCAACTACATACTGGTCCTCGGTCTGATAAGCCAGCGAGTCTACGGCGCCGCGCGTGTCGAGCACCAACTGCGCCCCCTTGCCAGAGGCATGCGCATCAATGCGCTGCACCGGTGTGGCGAAATCCACCACATTCATCTGCTTCTGCAGGGAGGCAGGCATCGAGACGTTGGCAAGATCGACCACGATCTTGCCATTCTCCGTTCGCAGATCGGGCGTTGCGCCCTTCTGATCGAACTTGAGAATGAGACGTCCGGCTCCGTCGTCCCCACGACGGAAATCGATGTTGGATACCTGGACCGCGCTCCGCTGCGCTGCAGGCGCGACCGAGGCGGTCTGGGCGGCGAAGGCCGGCATTGGCCCGGCGACCATGGCGACGGCACATGCCAGCGCACAGAGTCGTGTCGTGGCCAGGCGCCGCAGGGGACGCAGGCTGTCAGCGTTGAAAGCGGTCATCGTGTATCCCCTAATCATTGATCATCAAGCGTCACGGCAGCTGGGCGTTCCAGCCAGCCACCCGCGCCGTCCGGCACCAGCTCAACGAGATCGATGCGATCTTGTTGGATATCGGTAATGCGACCATCGCTCTGGCCCATGTAGGCCCCCGGCGACACGCGGTAAGTGACCTTGTCCGGTCCCATCACTAGGCCGACCAGGCTTGCGCCAGTCCCGATGGTGCCCACCATCTTCAGGCTGTCCAGCGGGTACTGCTCGAGCGTTTCCTTGCGCCGATTCGGATCCGGACGCAGGCCACTGGAGTCCGACGCCGCCCCCCAGGCGGTGCTGAAGGGATCACGCAGGTTCTGCGCTGAATATTCGAAGGTCTCGAACTGTTGCATCACCGGAAGAGGATCCAGGGGCGGCGCAGGGCGCGCACGCACGTTGGCAACCCAATCCTCAAGATTCGGCGCGTCGCCGGGCGTACTGGTGATGCTGCGGGTGCAGCCGACCATGACCAGCAGCGTGGCAGCACAGGCGCAGACGCGGAGCATTGAAGAAGGACGACTCATGGCTGGCCTCCTGCAGGTTGCGTGCCAGCCTTCTTCTCCTGCTCCGCGGTTTCTTCCTCATCCAGATAACGGTAGGTCTTCACCGTGCCCGAAAGCTCGAGATTGCCGCTTGAGAGCCCCGCCTTGGGATCGACCGGCTGGAGGGAGATGTCATGCATCGTCAGGATCACCACGCGCGGCAGCGAGGCCACGCCACTGACGAAGGCACCGAACTGGTGGTAGCTCCCCACCATGCGCAGGGCAATCGGCTTCTCGGCGTAGAACTCCTTCGGGGTTTCCGGACCTGGCTGGAACAGCTCGTTGGTCAAGCCACTGGACAGCGCGGTTTGCGAAATGTCCACGATCAGGTCCGGCATCTCGGTCTTGCTGGGCAGCTGCCGCAGCATCTGCTGCAGCACCTGTTCCATCTGCGCCAGCTGCTGCTTGAGCGGTTCGAGATTGGCAGCGCGTCCGGCCTTCTGCTCGAACTCGCCGCGCAGGGTGGTTTCCTGACTCTCCAGCCCTTCGAGCTCTTCGCGCTGGCCCCGAAACACCAGCAGGTAGGCCAGCAGCAGGATCAGGACGCCAACCAGCACGCAGAACCCGACCTTGTAGTTCTGGGGCCAGCCGCCGATGTTGTTGAAATCCAGCTCGTTGAGTTTGACTTTCTTCTGGCTCATGACGCGGGAGTCCCTTGCGTCTGGGTGGGCGCGGGCTGTGCGTCAGGCGTGGCGGGCTGGGCCGCCGCGGGTGCATCCGCCGGCACGGTCGCAGGATCGGTTTCGGTGGGCGTCGCCAGCTCGACCTTGAGGCTGAAAACGTAGGGCAAAGCCCGCCCTGCCGAGGCGACCGGCGCCGCCTTGTCATCGCTCTTGGCTTCGATGACCGACAGGTCGGGTTTGGTCATCCAGCCAGAGCCTTCCAGGTTGCGCATGTAGGTACTCACCCGCGCATTGGACTGGGAACGGCCCTGCAGGGTGAGGATGTTCCCGTCCTGCTTGATGCTCGACAACACCACGCCGTCGGGAATGGTCCTGACCAGCGAATCGAACAGGTGCACCATCTGCGAGCGATTGGCCTGCAGTTCCTCGATCACCTTCTTGCGCGCAAGCAGGCGGTCCTTCTGCTTGTCCAGCGCCTCGATCTCCTTGATCTGGGCATCGAGCTTGGTGATCTCGCCCTTCAGAAACGCGTTGCGGTCGTTCTGCCCGTCGATCTGGCCGTTGTAGTAGAACCAGATGAAGAGCGCGAGCAACACGGAGGCGGCCGCGGCCACGCCGAGCATGCCGTAGAACTCCTTCTGGCGCTGTACGCGGCGTTCCGCGCGCCACGGAAGAAGATTGATCTTTGCCATCAGTCAAAGCTCCGCAGGGCAAGGCCGGTGGCGATCATCAACGCCGGCGCGTCCTGGGCGAGCGCGTGCGCCTGCACCTTGGGACCCAGCGTCATCTGCGCCAGCGGATTGGCCACGATGGTCGGCACGCCCAACTGCTCCTCGACCATCTCAGGCAGCCCGGCCAACGCGGCGCAGCCGCCCGCCAGCACGATCTGGTCCACCCGGTTGAACTCGCTGCCGGCATAGAAGAACTGCAGCAACCGGCTGATTTGCTGGACCGTCGCTTCCTTGAACGGCTCGAGCACCTCGATCTCATAGCTTTCCGGCAGGCCGCCCTGGCGCTTGGCCATGCCAGCTTCCTCATAGGTCAGGCCGTAGCGGCGCATGACCTCGTCGGTCAACTGCTTGCCTCCGAACACCTGCTCACGGCTGTAGAGACTCCGGCCCGTGCGGATCACATTGAGCGTGGTCATCGTGGCCCCGATGTCCACTAGCGCCACCACGCCGTCGTGCGGTACCGGCAGGTCGCCGGCCAACAGCGCGAAGGCGTTTTCGATGGCGAATGCCTCGACATCCATCACCTTGGCGGTGAGGCCACCCAACTCCAGCGCGGACTGGCGCAGCTCGACATTTTCCGAGCGCGAGGCTGCAAGCAGCACCTGGACCATCTCCGGATTGCTCGGCAGCGGGCCAAGCACCTCGAAGTCGAGGTTCACTTCCTCGATGGGATAGGGAATGTAGTTGATGGCCTCGAGCTCGATCTGGGCTTCCAGTTCGCTCTCGTCCAGATCGGCAGGCATCGGGATGATCTTGGTGATCACCGCGGACCCGGCCACGGCCGCAGCCGCGTTCTTGGCTTTGGTGCCAGCCCGGGTCACCGCGCGACGGATCGCCTCACCCACGGCCTCCACTTCGACGATGTTCTTCTCCACCACCGCGTTCGGCGGCAGGGGTTCCACAGCATAGTGTTCCACGCGAAAGCGATTGCCGACGCGCGCCAGCTGCAACAGCTTGACCGCAGTCGAGCTGATGTCTACGCCCACGAGCGTAGCTTGACTTTTCGGGATGAGCCCCACGGTGTGTCCCCTTCCGCCCTGCGGAACTGATGGGCCAGTTCAGCCCACCCTCACATTAATAATGAATTATTCACAACTTGCAAGCGCTCCGGAGCTGCACGCCACGGCTTGCAACCTTTTTCTAAGGATATGCCCCAAGTGTTTGTTTCCCCCGGAGAAGCCGTCCCCTGCTTCGGGATGCATCTATACTCCCGTGCCACGAATTGTGCAATCGGATGCTCCGGATGTCTCGTTTTCGCCGCCTGCTGCGCTGGGCGTTGGTCTTGTGCCTGGTCGGTGCCGTTGTCGGCGCAACGGTCTTGGGCTTCTTCTATTACTCGATCGCTGCCAAGCTGCCTTCGATCCAGTCACTGCGCGACGTCCAGTGGCAGGAGCCGATGTACGTCTACGCCGACGACGGCAGCCTGATCGCAGTGTTCGGTGAGAATCGGCGCTACCCGGTGGACATCGAGGATGTCCCGGTGCAGGTCCGGCGCGCCTTCGTCGCCGCCGAAGACTCGAATTTCTACGAGCACGGCGGCGTTGACCCGAAGGGCATCTCCCGCGCGATCTGGCAGACCCTGACCAAGGATGGGCGCGTGGCCGGCGGCAGCACGATCACCCAGCAGGTCGCCCGACAGTTCTTCCTGAGCAACGAATACAGCTACACCCGCAAGCTGGCCGAGATGATGCTGGCCATGCGCATCGAGCGCATGCTCACCAAGGACCAGATCCTGGAGCTGTATCTCAACAAGAGCTTCTTCGGCAATCGGGCTTACGGTGTGGCGGCCGCTGCCGAGTTCTACTACGGCAAATCCCTCAAGGAACTCAGCCTGGCCGAGGCCGCCACGCTGGTCAGCTCGCTGAAGTTCCCTTCCAGCGGCAATCCGCTCAGCAATCCGGTCCGCAACCACCAGCGCTCGGTCTACGTCATCGACCGCATGCTCGAGGATGGCTACATCACCTCGGCGCAGGCGGCGCAGGCCCGGGCCGAGCCCGAGCACGCCAAGCCGCACGAGCGCCCGATCGATGTCTACGCGCCCTACGTGGCCGAGATGGTCCGCCAGGAAATGGTCGCCAAGTTCGGCGGCGATGTCCTCAACAAGGGCTACCACGTCACTACGACGATCGACCCGCTGCTGCAACCGGCCGCCGACAAGGCCGTCCGTGAAGGCTTGGAAACCTACGACCATCGCCACGGCTGGCGGGGTGCGGAGAAGCATTTCGACGTGACCGCCGGTGCCGACGCCGAGTCCCTGGCCAGCCACCTGGCCGGCCAGGTCTCCCAAGGCGGACTGGACCCGGTGATCGTCGCCTCCACCGAAGCAGACGGCAGCGCCACGGTGGTGACCCGCGATGCCAAGCTGATCACCTTGCCCGCCTCATCCAGCAAGTGGACCGGGCGTACCCCGGCCAAGCTGCTCGAACGCGGCGACATGGTGCGTATCGCGGCCCAACGCAAGGAGTCGGACAAGCAGACCGATCCGGCCGCCAAGCCCGAATACGTCTACACATTGGATCAGGTGCCCCAGGCCCAGTCGGCCCTGGTGTCGCTGGATGCAAACAGCGGCGCCATTCGCGCATTGGTCGGCGGCTTCAGTTTCGCGGCCAACAAGTTCAATCGGGCCACACAGGCCCGTCGCCAGCCGGGCTCCAGCTTCAAGCCGTTCCTGTACGCCGCGGCGTTCGAGAAGGGCTTCAATCCGATGTCCATCGTGCTCGATGCCCCGGTCGTGTTCCGCGACCGGCGCGGGCATGTCTGGCGCCCGGGCAACGACGACGGCAAGTTCAAAGGACCGATGCGCCTGCGCGAGGCGCTGGTGCAGTCACGCAACCTGGTGTCGGTGCGCCTGCTCGACGCCATTGGCGTGGACTTCGCGCGCAAGTACATCAGCCAGTTCGGCTTCGAGGAATCCGAGCTTCCACCGAATCTGTCGATGTCGCTGGGCTCGGCCTCGCTGACGCCGCTGTCGATGGCCCGCGGCTATACGGTGCTGGCCAACGGGGGCTCCCTGGTGGAGACATGGCTGATCGACAAGGTCACCGACCGCGATGGCAAGGTGGTCTTCCAGGCCGACCCGGCCGTGGCTTGCCGTGCCTGCGGACGCCATGGCGCCAATGCCAAGCCGCCAAGCCAGGTGGTGGACGGCTTCAATTTCGGTCCGATGCAGGATCCGCAGGCCAGCGCATCGGCACCCTTGGCGACCTCCAAGTCGGATCCGAGCCAGGATGACGAGCCGCCGCCGGGCACCAAGGTCGCTCCGCGCGCGATCGACGAACGCACCGCCTACCAGATCGTGTCGATGATGCGCGACGTGGTCCGCCGCGGCACCGGCACGGCGGCCAACGTACTTGGCCGCGAGGACACGGCCGGCAAGACCGGCTCGACCAATGACCACCGCGACGCCTGGTTCTCCGGCTTCGCCGGCCCTTACGTGACCACGGTCTGGGTGGGCAAGGACAACTTCCGCTCGCTCGGCTACAAGGAATACGGCGGTCGTGCGGCGCTGCCGATCTGGATCGACTACATGCGCGTGGCCCTGAAGGACAAGCCGATCACCCCCAATGACCCGCCCGAGGGCATGGTCGAGGTCACGCGCAACGGGGCGACCGAGTGGATCAAGGTCGAAGATCTGGATCGCATGCAGGGTGATGAAAACCTTCAGGACCAGGATCCCAGCAAGGACGAGGCGGCGTTCGACATCTTCTGATCGCTTGACCAGGGTCATTACCGGGCTCGTGTAGAGTCCGGTGGCCCCTGACGATTTGAGGCTGGAGATGCCACACGCCCGCCAGCATGCGCAGACCCAGACGGCGCAGCGCCGCCGACACGTGGCGCAGGAGGCTGCCCGCCTGATGGCCGAAGGCGGCATCAACGACTACAGCCAGGCCAAGCGCAAGGCCGCCAGTCGGCTGGGCATGCTGGATGAGGCGTCTCTGCCGGCCAATCGGGAAATTGAACAGGCGCTGCGCGAGTACCAGCGCCTGTTCGCCAGTCCCGACCATGCCGGGCTGCTGCGCTCGCGGCGTGCGGCAGCGCTCCAGGCGATGGCGTTTTTCGCGGACTTTTCCCCACGCCTGGCTGGCCCGGTGCTGGATGGCACCGCCGATGGGCAGTCGAGCGTGCAGTTGCACCTGCACAGCGACGACGAGGACGCGATCTCGCGGTTTCTCGAGGACCACCACATCCCCGCCGATCCCCGCACGCGTCGCATCCGCCTGGACCAGGCGCGGCAGGCCGACGTCACGGTGTGGCAATTGGTCGCCGACGGCGTGAACTTCGATCTGCTCGTCCTGCCGCGCCAGGCGCTGCGCCAGGCGCCCCTGTCTGCGATCGATGCACGCCCGATGGCGCGCGCTTCGGCCAGCCAGCTTGAGGCGCTGCTGGCGGCCGACGCACCGATCGGCTGAACCCGGCCGCACGGCGCCGCTATACTTGTCGGCTCCCTGATTCCCCAATGCGTCCACCCGGGCGCGACGACCATGTCCGAAGTCTCCCGCGAAGCCGCGCGCCGCCGCACTTTCGCCATCATTTCCCATCCCGATGCCGGCAAGACCACGCTGACTGAAAAGCTGTTGCTGTTCGGTGGGGCGATCCAGATGGCCGGTTCAGTGAAGGGCCGCAAGGCCGCGCGCCACGCCACTTCGGACTGGATGGCGCTGGAAAAGGAGCGCGGGATCTCGGTGACCTCCTCGGTCATGCAGTTCCCGTACGAGGGCAAGATCATCAACTTGCTCGACACCCCCGGCCACGCCGACTTCGGCGAGGACACCTACCGCGTGCTCACCGCGGTGGACTCGGCGCTGATGGTCATCGACGTGGCCAAGGGCGTGGAGGAACGCACGATCAAGCTGATGGAGGTCTGCCGCCTGCGCGACACGCCGATCATGACCTTCATCAACAAGCTGGACCGTGAGGGCAAGGACCCGATCGAACTGCTCGATGAAGTGGAGACCGTGCTGGGCATCCGCTGCGCGCCGGTCACCTGGCCGATCGGCATGGGCCAGCGCCTGAAGGGCGTGGTGCACCTGATCAGCGGCGAGGTCCACCTGTACGAGCCAGGGCGCAATTTCACCCGGCAGGATTCGACCATCTTTCCGTCGATCGACGACCCGGGTCTGGAGGCCAGGATCGGTCCGCAGATGCTGGCCAGCCTGCGTGACGAACTGGAACTGGTCCAGGGGGCGAGCAATCCCTTTGACCTGGACGCCTACCTGAGCGGCCAGCAGACCCCCGTCTTCTTCGGCTCGGGCGTGAACAACTTCGGCGTACAACCCTTGTTGGACTTCTTCGTCGAACACGCTCCGGCCCCGCAGCAGCGCGCGACCACCGGGCGCGAAGTGCAGCCCACCGAAGGCAAACTGACCGGCTTCGTGTTCAAGATCCAGGCGAACATGGACCCGCAGCATCGCGACCGCGTGGCGTTCATGCGCGTGTGCTCGGGCCGCTTTGCCGCCGGCATGAAGGCCTTTCACGTACGCAGTGGCAAGGAGCAGAAGCTGGCCAACGCGCTGACCTTCATGGCCTCCGACCGCGAGATCGCCGCCGAGGCCTATCCGGGTGATGTGATCGGCATCCACAACCACGGCACGATCTCCATCGGCGACACCTTCACCGAGGGCGAATCCTTAAGCTTCACCGGCATCCCCAACTTCGCCCCCGAACTGTTCCGCCGCGCGCGCCTGCGCGATCCGCTCAAGCTCAAACAGCTGCAGAAGGGCCTGGCCCAGCTCTCCGAGGAAGGCGCCACCCAGTTCTTCCGCCCGCTGATGAGCAACGACCTGATCCTGGGCGCGGTGGGCGTCCTGCAGTTCGACGTGGTGGCCTACCGGCTGAAGGACGAATACGGCGTCGATGCGATCTTCGAGCCGGTTGGGGTGACCACCGCACGCTGGGTGCATTGCGACAACGAGAAGAAGCTTGAAGAGTTCCGCGAGAAGAACGCGATGAACCTGGGCATCGACGCGGCCGGCGAACTGGTCTACCTGGCGCCAACCCGGGTCAATCTTCAGCTGGCCCAGGAACGGGCACCGGACGTGCGCTTCTCGGCCACGCGCGAACACGCCTACAGCGTGGCCACCGACTGAGCGGTCGCAGGCGCAAGGCAAGCTGAACATGAGCCCGTCTCGCCGACCAAGCCGGGCCAATGCAGGGCTGGCCTGCCATGTTGTTGAGAATGGATTGCGTTAAAGTCGGTCTATGGCTTTACAGGCGCATCCCGAGACCAACCTGCGCGACGAGATCGCCAGCGCCCTGACCCACGGCCTGGGCGCGGTCGCGGCGCTGGCCGGTGGCGCCGTATTGATCACCCTGGCCGCGCTCTACGGCGATGGCTGGCAGCTCGGCACTGCCATCGTGTTCAGCGTCACCCTGCTGCTGCTGTATGTGGCCTCCACGCTGTACCACGCCATCCAGCACCCCATGGCCAAGGCGCGGCTGCAGATCTTCGACCACTGCGCGATCTATCTGCTGATCGCCGGCACTTACACCCCGATCCTGTTGATTGGCATGCGCGGGCCCTGGGGGTGGGGCATGTTTGCCGCGATCTGGTCCATCGCCGTGTTCGGTGTGGTCTTCAAGCTGTTCTTCACCGGGCGCTTCAAGCTGCTGTCCACAGCCATTTATGTGGCAATGGGCTGGCTGGTCGTGATCGCCATCGAGCCGCTGCTGAAGTCCGTCGATGGCTTCACGCTTGGCTGGCTGCTGGCCGGCGGCGTGTTCTATACGCTAGGAACCTACTTCTACCAGCGCGACTCAGTCCGCTATTTCCATGCGATCTGGCATCTGTTCGTGCTGGCCGGCAGCGTGTGCCACTTCGTGGCGGTGACCGGCCAGGTGCTGGTGCCGCGCTTGCACCACGGCGGCTGATCGGACCCGAGCCTGACACGGACGACTGAACACCTGCAGGCGTCTTCGCAGGCCGTGAACACCTGGCCCACAGATAGTGACGGCCATGGACCCAGCCGCTTCCCCGCCACGCAATCCCGCACGCGCCCATCCGCTGCTGACCGCGCTTGGCATCCTGGCGGTGATCGTCCTGTTGCTGGTCCTGCTGTGGGACTGGAACTGGTTCAAAGGTCCTGTCGAACGCGCAGTCGAGGCCCGCACGGGCCGCGCCTTTCATATCGATGGCGACCTGGATGTCGACCTGGGCCGGATCACCATCGTCCGCGCGGACGGTCTACGTCTGGGCAATAGCGACTGGGCAAGCAAGACCGCGCCGAATATGGCCACCGTCAAGCGCTTGGAGATCAAGCTGGACGTGCCGCAGCTGATCTTCCACAGCCGTGTCGTGCTTCCCGCGATCCGACTGGAGCGCCCGGTGATCGAGCTGCAGAACCGCGCTGCCGGCGAAGGGGGCAACTGGGTCTTTGAAGACACCCGTACCGCCGGCCGCGACGAGGAGGGGACCATGCCGCGCATCGGCGCGCTCATCGTCGAAGACGCGCGCCTGCATTATCTGGATCCGCCCAACCAGACCGACCTGCGCATTGAGGCCAACAGTGGGCAGCCCGATGCGCAGTACAAGGCACCGCCAATCGACCTGACAGGCAGTGGCCACTGGGCGGCCAACACCTTCACCCTGGCCGGGCGCATCCAGTCCCCGCTGGATCTGGCCCAGACGCAGCGACCCTACCTGATCGATCTGCGGGCCGCCGCGGGGGCCACCAAGGCCCACGCCCGAGGCACGCTGATCGACCCGCTACATCTGGGCGGATTCAACCTGCGCATGTCGCTGGCCGGAAAGGACCTGGCTGACCTGTACCCCCTGATCGGCGTAGCGATCCCGGCATCGCCGCCTTATGCACTCGATGGCACCCTGACCCGGACCGGCTCGACCTGGCACTACGACCACTTCAGCGGCACGCTGGGTGACAGTGACCTCCACGGCGCCGTGGCGGTGAGCACCGGCGGGCCGCGTCTGAAGCTTGAGGCCGATCTGACCTCCAGGCGCCTGGATTTCGACGATCTGGCCGGCTTCGTCGGCGCGCCGCCCAGGGGCGGCGCGGGCGAGACCCGCAACGCCGAACAGACCCATCGGGCCGCCCAGCTGGCCACCAGCCCGCGCGTCCTGCCCCAGACGCGCTACGACCTGTCCAAACTGCGCTCGATGGATGCAGACGTGCGATGGAAAGCCGCGCGTATCAATGCTCCCAAGCTTCCTATCGACGACATGGACGCGCATCTGCGCCTGACCGACGGACTACTCCAGCTACAGCCGCTCAACTTCGGCGTCGCTGGCGGCGACATCCGCTCCACCATTCGCATGGACGCACGCCAGTCCACGATTCGCACCCGCGCCGACATTTCAGTGCGCAAGCTCAATCTGGGGCAGTTGTTTCCGCAGGTAAAACTGACCGAGGACGCCGTCGGACGCATTGGCGGCGGCATCAACATCGAAACTTCGGGCAATTCGATCGCCGCCATGGCGGCCAACGCCAACGGCGAGCTGGGCGTCGGCATGGGCAAAGGCCATCTCCCGCAGCTTCTGGTGGAACTGGCCGGGCTGGATGTGACGCAGTCGCTGGGTTACCTCTTCGATCAGGACAAGCAGGTCCCAATCCGGTGCGCATTCGCTGATTTCGGCGTCAAGGATGGGCTCATGCAAAGTCGTGCCATGGCATTCGACACCACCGACACCATCGTGCTGGGCGAGGGCTCGATCAATCTCAAGGACGAATCACTGAATCTGACCCTGACCCCGCGCCCGAAGGATCGCAGCATCCTGAGCTTCCGCACGCCGCTGGAGATCGGTGGCACTTTCAAGGATCCGTCGTTCCGCCCCAACCTGAAGAAGCTCGGCTTGCGCGGGGCGATCGCGCTGGCGCTGGGCACCATCGCCCCGCCCGCAGCGTTGCTGGCCACGATCGACCCGGGTGGTGGACAGGACAGCCAGTGCGGCGGCCAGTACGCCAAGTGACGCTTCAGGAAGCGACGTAGCGTTGCAGCGCGTCCAGATCGGCCTGCTGCTCCTCGATCACCGCCTTGACCAAATCGCCGATCGACACCACCCCGATCACCCGCCCTTCGTCGATCACCGGCAGGTGGCGGAAACGACGACGCGTCATCACCTCCATGCAGTGGGCAACGCTCTGGCCCGGCTCGACCGTCACGACCTGCGTGGTCATGATCTGATCGACGCGCGTGTTGTGCGATGAGCGCTCCAGCAGGACCACCTTGCGCGCGTAATCTCGCTCGGACAGGATCCCGACCAGCACCTCACCGCGCATCACCAGCACCGCCCCGACACCGTGCCGGTCCATCTTGCGAACCGCCTCGAACACCGCTTCATGCGGCTCGACCGCGACCAGCTCAGCGGTCTTGCCGTCCAGCAACTGCTTCACCGTGCGCATGGGACGCTCCGGTAGCCTCGGTTGGTCCGGAGGATACGCCTTCGCTGGCCGGGTTCCACTGGTCAATCAGATACAACGGTCTCTGTTTGGCCTCGTCGTACAGTCGGCCCAGGTATTCCCCGATCATTCCCAGGGCGATCAGCTGCGTCCCCCCCAAGAAGAGCACGACGGTCATCATGCTGGGCCAACCCGCGACCGGATCGCCGTGCCACAACGCGCGCACCACGATCATCACCGCATAGATGAAGGCCAGCGCCGCCACCAGCAGTCCGAGATAGGTGGCGGCCCGCAAGGGGGCGGTGGAGAAGCTGGTGATGCCCTCCAGGGCGAAGTTCCACAGCTTCCAGGCACTGAAGTTGCTGCGACCGGCGATGCGCGCCTCGCGGTGATACGGAATGGCGCGCTGGCCATATCCCACCCAGCCGAACAAGCCTTTCATGAACCGGTGCCGCTCGCGCAACTGTTTGAGTGCCTGCTGGACACGCGGCGAAAGCAGACGGAAATCGCCGGTATCGGCCGGGATCGGGGTCTTGGACAGGCGTCCAATCACCCGGTAGAAGCCGTGTGCGCTGAACCGCTTGAGCCAGGTCTCGCCATCGCGCTCGACCCGTGTGCCGAACACGTTGTCGTACCCCTCCCGCCAGGCGGCAACGAACTGGGGGATAAGCTCCGGCGGATCCTGTCCATCGGCATCCAGGATCAGCACGGCGCTGTGCGGCGCGACAAGATCCAGTCCAGCGGTCAAGGCCGCCTCCTTACCGAAATTTCGCGACAGCCGAAGCACTCCGACCCGTCGGTCCTCCTCCGCAAGGCGCTGCATGACCTCCCAGGTCGCGTCCAGGCTGCCGTCATCGACATAGATCACGCGCCAGTCCAAGGCCTCCAGTTGGACCAGCACTGCCCGAAGGCGTGGATGCAAGGCCGGCAGGGCCTCCGCCTCGTTGCGCGCGGCCACCACCACGGTCAGACAATCACGGGCCATGGTCACTCCAGCTCATCCAGGTAAGCGGTGCCACCGAGCTGTCGCACCTGACGTTGTATCCAGGCCGCCCGTCGCTGCACGTAGGGGCCCGGCCTGCTCGCGCTGTAGCGTCCGGGGGCGGGCAGCACCGCGGCCAGTCGGGCGGCCTGGTCGCCACTGAGCCGGGACGCATCGATCCCCCAGAACGCCTGCGATGCGGCCTGCGCCCCATAGATCCCGTCGCCGAACTCGGCGATGTTGGCGTAGACCTCCAGGATCCGCTGCTTGGGCCAGAACAGCTCGATCAGCACGGTGTACCAGGCCTCGATGCCCTTGCGCACATAGCTGCGGCCGGACCAGAGGAAAAGATTCTTGGACACCTGCTGGCTGATGGTGCTGGCGCCGCGAAGTCTGCCACCGCGCTCATTGTGCGCTCTGGCCTTTTCGATGGCTTGCAGGTCGAAGCCCGAATGCGTGGCGAAGCGCTGGTCTTCCGCGGCGATCATCGACAGCGGAAGTGCTGGTGCGATCCGGTCGAAATCGCGCCACGCGTAGCGCGGATGAAACGCCCACTGCCCGTCTCCCCAGGCGTCGAGTTGCCGCGTCACCATGAAGGCCGAAAACGGCGGATCGACAAAGCGCAGCACCAGCACCTGCAAGGCACTACCAGCCGCGAAAAGCAGAGGCAGCGCGAGCAGCCAGCGGCGCCAACGCCGCCATCGGCTCCGGCGCAGCGGCACATCGGCAACAGGGCTCTCATGATTGAGTTGCGGGTCGGGCATCCCGACGATGTTAACCTCCGTCCCGCGCTTTCTGACGCGACCTTTGCCACGCCCCCGCCTGGCCATCGCCCTATCGGCCCGCATGCGAGCCTGGCATGGCGCATGAAGCCCCTCCGGGGGCCCACAGCCGCCAGCTCCCTGCCCGCCTCGACTTGGAATGGCCGCTCATCGCCCACACGATAGGAAGTTAATTCCCGCCTGTGGCGACAACGCCGAAATCCTGCCATGTCCGAGATCGATGACACGCGCGACACGCGCCTTCGTTTCCTTCTGCCCGTCGCCGGCGTGCGCGGCGTCTGCGTTCGCCTGGACCAGGCCTGGACCACGCTGTTGGAGCCGGCAGCCTATCCTGATCGCGCGCGCGACCTGCTTGGCCAGGCCGTGGCGGCTTCCGCCCTGTTCACCGGCCACGTGAAGATCGACGGACGCCTGTCCATCCAACTGCGCAGTAGCGGCGGCATGCGGACCCTGTTTGCCGAATGCACCTCGGCCGGCACCGTGCGCGGCATCGTGCAGTTGGCCGAAGGCGCTGATGCTCCGTCGGACCTGACCGCCCTTGGCAAGGACGCGCTGCTGGCCATCACGATCGAGAATCCCGGGCTGGATCCCCGCGAACCGCAGCGTTACCAAAGCCTGGTGGAGCTGGCAGCGCCTTCGCTGGACGGCGCCTTCGAGGATTATTTCCGCAACTCCGAGCAGTTGCCGACCCGCCTGCTGCTCGCAGCAGATGCCGACCAGGTTGCCGGCATCATGCTGCAGAAGCTCCCCGGCGACGAAGGCGATACCGATGGCTGGCGGCGGGCCGGCATGCTGTTCGAGACGCTCGGTCGCGATGAGCTGCTGCAGACCCCACCGGCCCAGTTGCTGCACCGCCTGTTCCACGAGGAAGAAGTTGCCATCGTGGATCGGCAGCCTCTGCGCTTTGCCTGTTCTTGCTCTCGCGAACGCGTCGAAGGCATGCTCGCCTCCTTAGGCCAGGAAGAAGCCATGGCCGCGGCCGAGGAAGGCACGGCCGAGGTCCGCTGCGAGTTCTGTGGCCGGTCTTACCTGTTCAGCCCCGACCAGATCAAGGCGCTCTTTGCGCCCGGAACGCTCATGGCGCAGGGACCTGAGCGCCTGCAGTGAGCGAGATCACGTACTGACACAGCGCCTTCACGCAGATCTTGTTAAATAAACATAAATCGGATAATTTTCCGTAACCCTCACGTGATGGGAACTTCTTCCCGTCCCGTCTGTCTGAGTCGCACGATGCGCCTTCCTTTCCGCCGTTCGCTGCTTGCGCTGCTGCTCGCCACCTCGGCGAGCATGGGTGCGCATGCCCAAACGCGCGGGAATGCCACTGCGGGGACCACGATGCTGCCTGTCTGGAACAGCCGTGGCCAGGTCGAAGGCGCCCTGATTCTCGAACCCACCGACGAGGCCGCTGCCGGGGCGCGCTGGCGGCTGGGGCGCAACACCCTGAGCGCCGCATTCGGCCTGGATTCGAGCGAGTCGCTGGGGCTGCTGTGCAACAACCGCAATGGTATCGGCAGCAGCATCAGCAGCCTGATCGCCTATTGCAATGTGGCGATGGTGAATGACGACGCGTCCTCCAGCAACGACCAGCATTTCAACGCCTCGGCCAGCCTGAGTCGCCCGGAAGGCAAGCTAGGATTGAGCGTGGGAACCGGTCGGGACACCCTGCCGGCCTGGATGTCTCCCGGCAGTTCGTCGGCTGGACGCTTCGAGCAGAACGATCTGGCCGTATTCGGGCAGAAGAACATCGGCCGCGAGGGCTTTGTCACCATCGGCGGCACGCTAGCGCGGGCACGGCTGGTACCCGCCTCAGAGCTGAGCATCATCCCCGATCGTTGGAACAGCAAGAGCTTCAGCTTTGGCGGAGGCTACGGCCCCTTCAGCGGCAGCATCATCGGCCGCGTCATCGATGCCCCTGGCCAACCAGGCAAGTGGGAAGGTCTTGGTGTTGGACTGACCTGGCGCACCCCGTGGAGCGGCCAGCTGACCGTGGGCGCGGAAAACATCGTCACCAGCGGCAAGAATCCATTTGCCCCGGACGCCCCGATCGCCGACGACGGCACCGTCCCGTACGTGCGGTACGAGCAGGATCTCTGATCGCGCCACTGTTGGGCGATCAGCCGGTAGAGATTCCGACCTTCTTCGGCACCTGGGAATTCGCTTGGGACCCGTGTTCTCGGGCGAATTCCGCAGGAGTTTTCCATGCCAGTGCACTGTGGGGACGCTCCTCGTTATAGAAGCGCCGCCATGCTTCGATTTTGCTCCGCGCATCGGCCAACGACAAGAACCAATGTTCGTTCAGACACTCCTGCCGCAGCCGGCCGTTGAAGCTTTCCACCATCGCGTTGTCCGTCGGTGTGCCACGGCGGGAAAAATCCGGCTCAACGCCAGCCTCATACGCCCAACGGTCCAGCACCTTGCCAGCAAATTCACTGCCGTTATCCACCTTGATCGCTTCCGGCTTGCCGCGTTGAACAACCAGGCGCGTCACCGCTTCAGCCACGTCGTCAGCACGCAGGGACTGATCGACGACGATATCCAGACACTCGTGCGTGAAGTGATCCAGCACCGGCAACAGCCGGAAGCGACGGCCGTCGAACAATGCGTCACTCACGAAGTCCATGCCCCACAGCGTGTTGGGTGCGGTCGCAATTGTGATCGGCTGCCTGCGACGGCTGCTCCGGCTGCGACGCGGCCGGCAATGCCTTAAAGACAGGCCTTCTTCCTTGTAGATGCGATGCACGCGCTTGTGGTTATCGCGCCACCCCTCCCGGCGCAGCATCACCAGCACCCGCTCGCAACCATAGTGGATGCGCGTCTGCGTGATCTCGCGCATCCGCAAGCGGATGGCGCTACAGTCGCGCGCCTTGGCCTTGTGCCCCCCCCCCAGAAAGCCGAGCCAACGTAAAGTAGAGACTTCGCCCCGCACGGGCCCCGTGGATCACGAGGAATCGGGCGATGAAGAAGTCCCGTTTTACCGAGGAGCAGATTGCGTACGCGCTCAAGCAGGTCGAGCTGGGGATGGCGGTGGGCGAGGTGTGTCGCAAGATGGGCATTGCGGAGCGACGTTCTACGCTTGGCGCAAGAAGTTTGGCGGGCTTGGCGTGGCCGAGCTGCGCCGGCTACGCCAGCTCGAAGAAGAGAACCGCAAGCTCAAGCAGCTGGTCGCCGATCTGAGCCTGGACAAGGTCATGCTGCAGGACGTCTTATCAAAAAAGCTCTGAGGCCCGCGCAGCGCAAGACGCTCGTGGGCCATCTGATCGACCGTTACCGCGTCGGCGTGCGCCGAGCCTGCGAAGTGGTGAGGCAGAGCCGCTCGGCGTGGTACTACCAGCCTCGGGAGAACGATGATGCGCCACTGCTTCAGCGGATCGAGGAGATTGCCGCCGCTCGGGTCCGCTACGGCTTCTGGAGGATCTTCGTGTTACTGCGCCGGGAAGGCTGGAGGGCCAACCACAAGCGCGTGTACCGCCTGTATTGCCAAGCCGGGCTCAACCTGCGGCGCAAGCGTCCGCGTCGACGCAAAGCCGCGGCACATCGCCTGGAGCGCACCGTGCTGACGGCCCCCAACCAGGTCTGGAGTATGGACTTTGTTGCGGACGCCCTGTTCGATGGACGCCGGTTCCGGGCCCTGACGGTCGTGGACACCTTCACCAAGGAGAGCCTTGCCATCGAGGTCGACCAACATCTCAAGGGCGATGACGTTGTGGCGGTAATGGAGCGGCTTCGCCACCAGCGTGATCTGCCGCAGCGGATCCAGACTAACAACGGCAGCGAGTTCATCTCGATCGTGATGGACCGCTGGGCCTACGACCATGGCGTGGTCATGGATTACTCCCGTCCCGGCAAACCCACCGACAACCCGCTTATCGAATCGTTCAACGGCAGCTTCCGAGACGAGTGCCTCAACACTCACTGGTTCCTGTCGCTGGATGACGCTCGCCAGAAGATCGAAAGCTGGAGGGTCGATTACAATCATTTCCGGACGCACTCATCGATCGGCGATGTCCCGCCCGCCAAGTTCGCCGCCCGATTCACCCCTCAACCCAAAGCCGAATTTTCCAGTTCCGCTCGGGCCTAGTACGGGGAGGAGGTCAGTCTTCACCAGCCTGGATGAGGTCCGCTGCATAACCGAAGATCGACGATATCGATACAACCACCAGCGCACTCATTGCGCACTTGGCGGAAGCTCACCCGCCGCATACTCCATGGCCTCATCCGCCACCTGTATTTCGGACTGACTCGGAAAACGAGGACGCAACAGCATCCGCTAATCTGCGGGGAATTACCGACATCGGACACACGGCGAAAGGAGAGCGTGGTGAACACGCTCCCCTTTCGCACCAAGGCCGCCATTCGGCGCTTATTTGACCGGCGTTACTCTATTAGGCGGCCCTTTCTTTCCATACCGCAGTCCTATTTAGAAATTCCAACGCACCGCGAAGCGAACGTAACGGGGGTCCGAGTAACTGATCACGCGGTTAGTCGAGTTGTACGGACGACCCACACCACCATTCTCGCCATATTCCACGATGTTCTGTGCCACTTGCTTGTTAAAGACATTGAACACGTCCACTGAGAACTCCAAGCGTTCAGCCGCTGCAGCCGGAATATAACTCAGGCCCATATCAAGCTTGTATTCCCAGGGCAGACGACCATTAGTGCCACGTGCCGACGCCTCGCCGTTGCAGTAATGGTAATACGGGCCACCGTACGCATACAAGGAATTGAACTCTTCGTTCTCCGGTGTATTCGGGTAATAACCTGTGCAGCTCTTCGGGCGCCCAGAGCGAATCGTTGCCGTCGCCGACACACGCCATTCTGGCGTCAATTGATAGAAACCACGGGACTTCAGATAGTGGCGTCGATCATTCGGCAAATACCCGTTGGAATGCTCCATCAATTCTGGGTGATCCCAGATAAGCGTCTGCGAGACGTCTCCCTGGCCGACGTCGGAATTGAGCTGTCCCTCTGCATTACCGTAATTGCGCGAGAAGGTGTAGTCCACACGGGCATACCACTTGCCATCAAACGGGTGCTCCGCAAAAAGATCCACACCTTGATAGATGCGCTTGAGCTTCGGGAAACCCAGCTCCTCAGCCGTCAACGGAACTTGGACGAAGTTACCGCTGCCGTCATCTAGCAGAAAGGTATTGGCCTCGCCAGGATTGAACAGACGGCAAGAAGCAAGTCCGTTTCCGAGATTCTCGGCAACCTCCTCCGAATAACCATTGTCGATAGCCCATGCATAAGCGGGACGATAATCGCACATGTCGTCAATAGCACTACGCAGGGTGCGATACACGTAACGTGCACCGACGGTTAAATCCTCGTTGATCTGCTGCTGGAAACCGAGGATGACCTCATCCTGGTAGTGTGACTTCAGGCCCTGCGCCGCGACGGTACGCGGATCCGGTGCCTGACCGTATTCCCGGTTGGAAGAATACGGACCATCGCCCAAGGGTGCGATACCCAGCGGAGCACCCGTATTCGGATCAATTCCGGTAAAGGAGAAGTACTCGTTCGTAAACAACGAGCCTGCAGCGCCACGTAACGCCACGTTGTTAGGCATGGCGAGGTGATAGCGGCCGGCATTAGCATAGATCTTCAGCGTAGAGTCACCATTAACATCCCAACTCACGCCGATACGCGGCGCCCATTGATCCTTCTGCTCGACATAAACCACAGAGTCGGCGTTGTAGTTCTCAAAGTTCTCGTTGCGGACACCTAGCGAGAGCAGCCAGTTATCGCTGATCTGCCAGCGATCTTCCAGATAATAGGCATACTCTTTGACCTTAAAAGTACCTCCATTAGCGTACTTATACTGCGAAACATAGTCGCCATTACCACCCGGACAAGCCGCGCCACCGCCGCCAGGAATCAATGTGTCACCAGGAGCGCAGGTATTGTAGATCCAGCGGTAGCCAGGACCAGAGGTCACCTGGCCAGAGCGCGACTCGAGGTTCTGAAGATCATAGCCCGCACAAAGCGTGTGGTTACCCAGACGATATTCAATGTCGAAGCGGCCACCATCAGTTTCATCGTATGCATCGGGGAACGCAAGCTGTGCGTATGACCCAAACTGTACAGGCGAAGCCCCGCCACGGGAATCACTCACGTAGGTGACGCTGGGGTCATAGCCGTCAGGAATAGCCTCGTGATCCTGATGCTGTTTGCCGTAAAGGGCGCTCACCGTCAGGTCATCAGTTATGTAGCCGGTGTACTTCCCAATGTACAGTTCTCCACCGTCTTTGTAGTAGTAACCACCGGTTTTATCATACGAGCGTGAGAACTCATCCTGACCGCCGGCGTAGGTGAAACCGTAGTAATCCACGCGCTGTTTGGTGACGTCGGACACCCCCGTGAACTCAAGTACGTGGTTGTCGGTAATATTCCAGTCCAACTTCGCCAGCCAGCGTGGGATATCGTACCGTGATGCCTGGTAGCCACTTGTAGCGCTACCTGGACGCGCCAACACACCAACCCTGTCCTGTTGCGTGATCTCACCGCCGACATAAAAGAACAGGCGATCCTTGATGATTGGACCACTGGCCGACATCGCGTAAGAGAATTCCTGGCGGCTGTTCTCATCGCGCTTCTGGTAGACCAAACCATCGCTGGAGGTACCGTTGTTTTCATAGCGGATGTTTTTGTAGTCAGAGCGCAATCCAGAGGGACTGAATGTGGCTAGCCCCCCAAATTTGAACTCATTCGTACCACGCTGGGTCACAATATTAACAACACCGCCGGTTGCTCGCCCAAATTCGGCGCCGTAACCACCGGTGATCACCTGGAGCTGGCTGATGCCATCAAACGGCAGCGTGGTGGAGCCAAGATTAGTCAGCGGGTTGGTGACGGCGTAGCCATTGATGTAGAAGGCATTTTCTGACGCCGCCGAGCCGCCAAAAGAAGCCGTTCCAGGGTAGCGAGAATCGGCACCAACCACACCCGGTGCAAGCAGCGCCACCGACTCAATGCTGCGCCCCACGGAGATCTTGCTCAACTCTGCAGCGGTGAACACGGTGAGGGTGTCAACCGAGGAAACGTCAATCGGCGACATCCCGGTTCCCTTCACCACGATGCGGTCTAGGTCCTGAGCATCACCGGCAAACGATACTTCCGTACCGCCAGCGATCTGCACGTTGACGTCCTCACGAGTGCTAACAGCTTGTCCATCCTTAAGTAGGGTGACTTTGTAAACGCCGTTTTGCAATGCGGTAGCCCGATAACGGCCTGCCGCATCCACAGTAACGGTGCGCGACTGCCCTGTTGCGGTGTTTTCGATCAGGACAGTTGTACCAGGCTCGGCCGAGACCTGTCCGAAGATGGTGCCCGTGGTGGACTGTGCATGCGCGACGGACGCGATGCTCATGCTCAAAGCCACGCACAAGGTAGCGCGGCGCAGGGTGCGGCTCATCGTACTCATCAAATTTCCCCAGTTGTCAAAATTGTCAGCTCACGTCACTTAGTGTGAGCCTTACCCAATTATTGACAAATTCTTAATCAATTCGCAACAGATCGCGAAATGAGCGCAAACGTCTTGTCACCTACATCTTGCAGTTGGACTGTTGCCGCCCTGAATCGCCCAGCCTTTTGTAGACACCTCGGAGCCATCCACAATGGCGATGCAGGAGGTGCCAATGAGCGGGAAGCGATACACAGACGAGTTCAAGATTGAAGCGGTACGTCAGGTCACCGAGCGGGGCCATCGCGTGGCGGAGGTGGCCGAGCGCCTGGGGATCACGACGTACAGTCTCTACCGTTGGATCCGGACATGCAGGAGCCCCAGGGCCGGTAGCCTCGCGTCCGAGGTCGAACAGAGCGCTGAGATGCGCCGCCTGAAGGCCGAGCTCCGTCGCGTCACTGAGGAGCGGGACATCCTAAAAAAGGCCGCCGCGTGCTTTGCCAAGACGTCCGGGTGAAGTACGCGTTCATGAAGGATCACGCACGCGAGTTCCGGCTGGCAGCGATGTGTTGCGTGCTGGGGCGTGCATCGCAGCGGCTACTACGCTTGGCTGCGAGCACCGCTCAGCGGAAGGGCCAAGGAGGACCAGCGCTTGCTGGGCTCGATCAAGCAAGCGTGGCTGGAAAGCGGTGGTGTCTATGGTCATCGCAAGGTGACGCTGGACCTGCGCGACCAGGGCGAAACTTGCAGCCGGCACCGGGTGGGACGTTTGATGAAGGAGGACGGGCTTCGCGCCATGGTCGGCTACAAGCGCATGCCAAGGCCGCGCGGTGTGGCGGCGGCGTTGGTGGCTGCCAACATTCTGGTTGACGGACATCACCTATATCCGCACCCATGCTGGCTGGCTGCTCCTGGCTGTGGTGATCGATCTGTTCTCGCGCCAGGTCGTCGGCTGGGCGATGCGCTCGACTCAGCATGCAGACGTCGTTCTGCAGGCGCTGCTTGCAGCGGTCTGGAGCCGCAAGCCCAAACCGGGCCTGCTGCCGCACTCTCACCAGGGCACGCAATTCACGGATGAGCAATGGCAGTCGTTCGTGAAAGCGCACGGGATCGTCTGCAGCATGAGCCGGAGGGGCAACTGCCATGACAACGCGGTGGCGGAGAGCTTCTTTCAACTGCTCAAGCGCGAGCGGATCAAGCGAAGGATCTACACCGACCAGGCCGAAGCCAGGGCCGAGGTTTTCGATTACATCGAGATGTTCTACAACCCGAGGCGCCGGCATGGTTCCGCCGGGGGCGTGTCGCCTGTAGAGTTCGAGAAGCAGCAATCAGGCGGCTCGTAGGTGTCTACGAAACCCTTGGTGATTCAGGCGGCAGGACCGCCGAAAGCACCTGCTCCAGCGCTGATCAGGGCGTCGATCTTAGTCAGCCGGGGAAGTGGATGACACAGATCAAAAAGGTTCCCCAGACGGGCCTAACAAGCCCTCAACGGCACCACGCTCCACGGCAGGACGCTGTTTGCGTATGTTTGGGAAGTGCAAGGAAAAATGCGCTCAGCCCAGCCCAAGCTGGCAATCCAAGCACTTTTCCCACTGCGCAAAGCGTCTAAACATTTTGGGCTATGCAATTTTTTCAGGGGCAGTTTAAGTCCCAACAGCAACACCTGATCGATCCAGTCTGTCTTTTGGGCGGGCAGGAACACTCCCCATTGGGTGCGGTAGTTCATCGAGACGCGTGGTTGATGGTTCATTTCCAAGGCGATAGCGTCGAGCTGATGCTGGGTGTAGACGCTAAGGTCCGTGCCCCTAGGCGGATAACTGGCGCGGCAAACCGTCGGAGTTCTCACCGATTCCACGCTGCCAGGGGCTGTGTGGGTCGCTGAAGTAGATCGACAGGCCGGCCCACTGGGCCAGCTGCCCATTGCAGAGCCATTTCCTTTGGCAACGCCCTTGATGAAGCCTCCTTCCCGGCGCGCCGGAACCAGCCGGTCCTGTACCTCGGGGCGCTCGCACGTGAATGCTGACCATCTCTTGCAGTTGGCCACGCGGATCAATACCGAGTAAGTGTGGCTGTCGCTTGCCGTGTCTTTGGCCTAACAAACGCGATCAGCTCACGACGCAGTTCGCCGCGCGGCATGGCATAGATGGCTATAGAGCGTTTCGTGCGACACCCTGCCCAGGTTGCCCACAGTCTGTTGGGGCGACCATCTTTGCGCCAACAGGCTGTAGACCTGGCCCCAGAACCGGCCACGTGGATCGAGTTTGCGTGGGGTGCGTGGCTTGCGACGCAGGCATCTGGCGCGCGCCGGCAAGGGTAGCCTGGTATCAAGGGCTGTGGCGTAGGCGTTCGATGGGAGGTCGCCGGCAATCGGTGTGATCGCCATTGCGGCGCAGTTCGCGGCAGATTGTGCTCGGCGCACGATCCAACACGCGAGCCCCTTCGCGGACGGAGACCTTGCGCTGCCGCAACGCCATGATCGTCCCGCGCTCCTCGGCGCTCAGGTGCTCGCAATAGACGCCCATTATACCTATAGCGTTGCGCTTGAGGTTAGAGACCGCCGGGCAAACTCTTCGAGGAGGAATTTTTGCCTGACTTGGCACGCCCCAAGGCCTCACTTGCTGCTCGTCCCCCGCCGGTACGCGCCCGCTTCGAAGCAGCATGAGTCCTTGGGACGGGACCTAATACGCATCGGGACCGGCGTCCGCCCCCCGCGCCGAGAAATTGATTGAAAGCATCGGGTGCGAACTTCCGCGCCATTGAAGGACAGTTCCCGAAGTCTTGACAACCCACACCTTTCACCAATAAAGACGCCGCGCTGGGTATGGTCAGCCTCAGCAGGGAATCAGCGCCGCGATCACGTGGTTGACGTAGTCGTCGAACTCTTCATGTTGCATGCGTGGCTGGTGGAGCTGTAGGGAGAGTTGCAGGAAGCCAACATAGGCCGCATACGCCAAGCGGGCCCGGTGCTGGGCGTCTGTGCGACCAAGGCCAGCCTGCCGGAAGGAGGCCACCAGGTAGTCCATGCGGCGCTGGGACACACGCTGGATGACAGGCTGGACGGCCGGGTGGTCCAGGGCCTTGAGCAGCTCACTATAGATAATGTGTGACTTGGCCTCATGCGCCACCAGCAGGAACAGCTGACGCAGGCGCTCGCGCGGATCGGGCACGACCTCAAGGCTGCCGAACACACTCTCCTGCTCGACCGTCTCCCAGCGTTCCAGCGCTGCCTGCAGGAGCGCGTCGCGCGAGGGGAAGTGCCAGTAGAAGCTGCCCTTGGTGACGCCGAGACGCCGCGCGAGCGGCTCGACCGCGACGGCCGCGACCCCTTGTTCGGCCACCAGATCCAGCGCCGCCTGAGCCCAGTCGTCGGCGCTCAGTCGAGGCGCGCGGGTGGAAGTGGAAGACCGGGTCGGCACGGCAGGTGTGTTCATGTCCGCATTTAACCATACGGCCGGGAATGCAGCGGTACGTTTGCTGCGCCGCAGCATCGAAATCCTTTCCGATCAAACGCTTGTATGGATTGACGTGGGCGCGAACGCACTCCCATACTATTGCGTATGGTTACGACATCACCCTCTCTCGATCACCCCGACGAGCACCCGATTGCGGCGAGGCTGATCGGGGCCTGTGGCATGGGGCTGAGCGGAGTGCGATTCACGCCGGCCCCCGTCGCCAAGCGTGATGCGCTGGAGGTGTTGTACAGCCATGGCTTCGGCCAGACCCACCAAGCCTGGCGTCGAACCGGCCAGACATTGGCGCGCCATGGCTATGGCGGTCTGGCGTACGACGCCCGGGGTCATGGAGCCTCCCAGCGCAACCCCCACGACCAGGCCTATACAGGCGAGCAGTTCGTGGATGACCTGATCATCGTGGCCGGTGAACATCCTGCCCCGCCGGTCCTGGTCGGCGCTTCGATGGGCGGTCTGTTCGGGCTGCTGGCCGAGGCGCGCTGGCCGGGCCTGTTTTCGGCGCTGGTGCTGGTCGACATCACGCCGCACTGGGAGCAGGCCGGCCTGTCGAAGGTGCTGGAGTTCGCGACGGCGTTTCCGGCGGGTTTCGAATCGCTGGAGCAGGCCGCGGATGTGGTGGCGGCCTACCTGCCAGATCGGCCGCGTCGCGCGCCGGAAGAACTGGCCGCCCTGATGCAAGAGGGCGACGATGGCCGATGGCGTTGGCATTGGGATGCCAGGTTGATCGACGATCTGGTGCGCGACAGCGCGCGACATCAGGACGACATCGCCCATGCCGCACGTAGCGTGCGCTGCCCGGTCCTGCTGATCAGCGGAGGCCGCAGCGAGATGGTCTCCGATGCCGGCATCCGCAGCTTTCAGGCCATGGTGCCCCAGGCCCGCCATGTCCAGTTGCCCGGCGCGGGGCACATGCTGGCTGGCGACCACAACGACGCGTTCACCGATGCCGTCCTGGACTTCCTGCGAACACTGTCACCCTCCTCCTCCCGTTTCTTCAATACTGTCCCCGATTCCGCTTCCGGAGCACGCTCATGAGCATCCTGGTCCCGTTTGTCGCCGTTCTGCTGGCGGGTGCATTCGCCGCCTATCATCGCCTTCGCTTGGCCTTCTGGGCGGCCATCAGTGCCTGCTTGCTCGTGGCGTGCTGGCTCCTGGGCGCCAACGCCACCGCGTGCGTCGTCGCTGCGGTGATCGTGGCCGCGGTGACCTTGCCACTGTTGTTGCCCGCCTCACGCAAGGCGCTGGTGAGCGCGCCGATGATGAAGTTCTTCCGCAAGGTGCTGCCGCCCCTGTCGCAGACCGAGCGCATCGCCCTGGAAACCGGCTCGGTCGGCTTCGAGGGTGAGCTGTTCACCGGTGACCCGGACTGGCAGAAGCTCCTCAACTATCCCAAGCCGCAGCTCACCGCTGAAGAACAGGCCTTCATCGACGGTCCGGTCGAACAGCTGTGCACCATGATCGACGACTGGGACATCACCCACGTCCGCGCCGATCTGCCGCCGCAGGTCTGGGACTTCGTCAAGCAGCACAAGTTCTTCGGCATGATCATCCCGAAGGAGTACGGCGGCCTGGGCTTCTCGGCGCTGATGCACCATAAGGTGATCCAGAAGATCTCCTCGATCTCCTCGGTCGCCAGTTCCACCGTCGGCGTGCCCAACTCGCTGGGGCCGGGCGAACTGCTGGTCCACTACGGCACCCAGGAACAGAAGGACTACTACCTGCCGCGCCTGGCCGCCGGACAGGAAGTGCCCTGCTTCGGCCTGACCGGTCCGTTCGCCGGCTCCGATGCGACCTCGATCCCCGATTACGGCATCGTCTGCAAAGGCGAGTGGAACGGCGCCAACGTGCTGGGCGTCAAGCTGACCTTCGACAAGCGCTACATCACCCTGGCCCCGGTGGCCACGCTGATCGGCCTGGCCTTCCGCATGTACGACCCGGATGGCTTGATCGGTGACACCAAGGACATCGGCATCACCCTGGCGCTGCTGCCGCGCGAAACCCCGGGCGTGGACATCGGTCGTCGTCACTTTCCGCTCAACTCGCCGTTCCAGAACGGCCCGATCCATGGCAAGGACGTCTTCATCCCGCTGAGCCAGCTGATCGGCGGTGCCGACATGGCCGGCAAGGGCTGGAACATGCTCAACGAGTGCTTGGCCGTCGGCCGTTCGATCACCCTGCCCTCCACCGCCTCGGGCGGCGCGAAGTTTGGCGCAGTGGTGACCGGCACCTACGCGCGCATCCGTAAGCAGTTCGGTCTGTCGGTCGGCCGCTTCGAGGGCGTGGAAGAAGCCCTGGCTCGCATCGGCGGCAAGGCCTACGCCATCAGCGCCCTGGCCCAGGCCACCGCGGCGGCCGTGGACCGCGGCGACGTGCCGTCGGTGCCGTCGGCGATCGCCAAGTACCACTGCACCACGATGGGCCGCGAGGTCGTGTCCGATATGATGGACGTGGTGGGCGGCAAGGGCATCATCCTGGGGCCGAAGAACTTCGCTGGTCGCGCCTGGCAGGCCGCACCGATCGGCATCACGGTCGAAGGCGCCAACATCATGACCCGCAGCCTGCTGATCTTCGGCCAGGGCGCGATCCTGTGCCATCCGTGGGTCATGAAGGAAATGAAGGCCGCGCAGGACCCGGACCGCGCCGCGGGCCTGGACGCGTTCGATCGTAGCCTGTTCGGCCACATCAGCTTCGGCATCTCCAACGCGGTGCGCTCGTTCTGGTTTGGCCTGACCGCCGCGCGCATCGGGGCGGCGCCGGGCGATGACTACACCAAGCGCTTCTTCCGCAAGCTGGACCGCTATTCGGCCAACCTCGCCCTGATGGCCGATGTGTCCATGCTGATGCTGGGCGGCAAGCTGAAGTTCAAGGAATCGCTGTCCGGTCGCCTGGGCGATGTGCTGAGCCACATCTACATGACCAGCGCGATGCTCAAGCGCTACCACGACGATGGCGCGCCGCAGGCCGAGCGTCCGCTGCTGGCCTGGGCCTTCCACCACAGCGTGCACGAGATCGAGTTGGCGCTGTCGGCGGCCCTGCGCAACTTCCCGATCCGTCCGGTCGGCTGGTTGATGTGGGCACTGATCTTCCCGTGGGGCCGCCGTGCCGAGGCGCCGGGCGATCGTCTGGGCCACCGCGTCGCCGCGCTGCTGATGGCACCCAACGCGGCACGCGACCAGCTCGCAGGCGGCGTGTTCCTCACCCCGTGCGAGAACAACCCGGGTGGGCGCATCGCCAGCTACCTCGCCAAGGCGGTGGCGGCCGAACCGGTGGAACGCAAGTTCCTCAAGGCCCTCAAGACCAAGGGCATCGAAGCGCTGGACTACACCGCCCAGCTGGACGAGGCCGTGCGCGAAGGCGTCATCAGCGCCGAGGAGCGTCTGCAGTTGGAAGAGCTGCGCGCCCTGACCATGGACACGATCAGCGTGGACGATTTCGATCCGGCCGAACTGCGCTCGGCGGGCTATCGCGAAGATGCCAGGGAGACCGCTTCACGCGAAGCGGCATAACGCATCCAACAAGGGCAGTCACACAACGGCGGACTCAAGGGTCCGCCGTTGCCGTCTCCGGAGCGCACCATGGCCGCATCACTTCTCACGCTGTATCGTCGCCTCCAGCGCTGGCCTGCCGGCGACTGGTTGTTCTCCCGCGCGGTGTGCCTCAAGGCCCCCTACTTCAGCAGCATCGGCCCTCGCATCGTCAAACTGGAGGCGGGTCGCTGCGAAGCGCGCATCGCCGACCGTCGTCGCGTCCACAACCACATTGGCACCGTGCACGCGATCGCGCTCTGCAACCTGGCCGAACTCACCGCTGGGCTGGTGACCGATGCCAGCCTGCCGCCGTCGATGCGCTGGATCCCCAAAGGGATGTCGGTGCAATACCTGAAAAAAGCCGTTGGCACCCAGCATGCCGTGGCCACGCCAGCCGAGCCGCTGCGTGAATCAAGCGAAGCTTATGCGCTACCGGTCGATGTCGCCGTGCGCGATGCAGGTGGCGAAATCGTCTTCACCGCACGCGTGGACATGTGGGTGTCGCCCAAGCCGGCGCGCGCCTAGACGTTCGCCACCAGGCAGACCAGCGCCAGCGCCGCCGGCGCGGCCTGGATCCACAGGATCCGACGACTCACCGTGGCGGCGCCGTACGCACCTGCGACGACGACGCAGATCAGGAAGAAGGCGGCCACGCGCAGGTCTTTCAACAGCAACGCGCCCCAGAGCAGGCCGGCGGCCAGAAAGCCGTTGTAGAGCCCCTGGTTCGCGGCCAGCACGCGTGTGGTTTGCGCCTTCTCCGGCGACATGCGAAAGGTCTTCAAGCCCAGCGGCTTGGTCCATAGTGCCATTTCCAGCACCAGAAACCACAGGTGCAGGATGGCGACAAGCACAGAGAGCAGCATTGCGATCGGTGGCATGTCCACACCTCCTCGGTGTCAGGAATTTGGTTGATTGATTCAGGTGCCCGCGCGTGCTCGCCGGACCGCCGCGTCGCCGGTTTGGGCATCGCCCCCGGACGGCAGTCGTTCGGCTGCGCGCAGCAGGCGCCACGCACCCGCCGTCATACCCATTGCCAGGAACAGTCCTGCGATGAACACCGCGCGCGATCCCAGGCCCGACAGCGCCTTGTATATCCAGCCGAAGCTGAGGTCTCCACCACGATAGATGACGGTGTCGATGGCCGCGCCGGCCTTGTAGCGCCACTGACGACCGACCCGGGTGTAGATGGTCTCGCGCGCAGGCTTGGCCAGCGCGAACTCGCCGGTGCGTGTCACCACCTGCACCACCGCCACCAGCAGCGGCAGCGGCGAGGCAGCCAGGGCCGCATAGCCAATCACGATCGCAAAGCCAGGGACCAGCAAGCCCGGAGCGATTCCGAAACGCGATAGCAGCAGGCGGGTCAGGGTGAGTTGTAGCAGCAGGGTCAGTCCATTCACCGCCAGGTCGATGTTGGCGTAGAACTGTGCGCTGTCGGCGGGGTTGGTGAACGTGCGGCGCACGATCGCGGCCTGTTCGTTGTAGAGCATGGTCCCCACGCCGACGCCCATCAGTACCAGGACAGCGAGCCAGCGCAGGACCGGCTCACGCGCGATGAGCTTCAGTCCACCCAGCACGTCGCCGCCCATCGGCACCTCGCCGGAGACCAGGCCGCGCTCCTGCTCGCGTTTCACTGCCCACCCGCGCAGCTTGAAGATGCACACCACGCATGCAGCTAGGAAACCAGCGGAGATCAGCATCATGTTGCCTACCCCCAACTGCCCGACCAGGACCCGCACCAGCACCGGCCCCACCAGCGCACCGATGGTGCCGGCCGCACCGATGTAGCCATAGCAAGCCCGCGCTTGGTCACTGCTGAAGACGTCCGCCATGAAGCTCCAGAACACCGCCACCGCAAACAGGTTGAAGACTGCTAGCCACAGGAAGAACGCCATGCCGCGGCCGGGTACCTGCCAACGGAACATTCCGTAGAACACCAGCAGGGTGGCAATGAAGAAGCCATACACCACGGGGAGGAACACACGCCGCGGATAGCGACTGACCAGGAACCCGTACGCCGGCTGCAGCAGCAGCATGATCAGGAAGGTGCCGGTGAACAGCACCTGCAGGGTGAAGTGCCCCAACGCGACCCCGTGCTCGGCGAAGAACGCGATCATCGCTGGCGGGAACACGGCGGTCACGTCGGAGGATGCCCCCATCGCCTCACGCACCGGCCGCAGCACGTAATAACCGCTGAGCAAGCAGAAGAAATAAAGGAACGACCAGATCAGTGGCGGCGACTCAGCCAGCGCATGGCGGAAGCGCCCAAGCCACCCGACCGATTCCTGCGGAAGGCTCACAGGCTTTCCGTCCGGGACTGACACGCACACACCAGCATGGGGAGGACTCATCGAGGCGATACGCGCGCACGGTATCCGATGCATCGCAGCATCGCCAGCATGCCCCGTGCGCCGCAATGTTCCTGCGATGCGCGCGATCCGATTTCAGTCGCGGCCGCCGCGGGTCACCAGCCACACGCCCAAGGCAGCGCATGCGAACCCGGCGGCCTTCAGCGCGGTCAGATGCTCACCCAGAGTGAAGTGCCCGAAGACCGCCGTTACCGGCGGCATCAGAAAGAACAGCGCCGCGACCCGCGTGGCCGCCCCACGGCGGATCAGCAGGAACAGCAGGGCAAAGCCTCCGATCGAATTGACCAGGACCAGCCAGGCCAGCGGCGCGTAGAACGCCATACGGTGGTCGAAGTCGAAGCCCTCCCCCAGCGCGAACGGAAGCAAGACCAGCGCTGCCGCGCCGTTTTGCAGCGCCAGGCCCAGGCGCATGTCCACGTGGGCCGCGTGCCGTTTCTGGTACAGCGTGCCCGCCGTGATGCCGGCCAAGCCGAGCAGCAGCATGGCCCAGGCGCGCAGTGGCGTGGCGCCATCCACCCGATCGGCCACCACCAGCGCCACGCCGAGCAGGCCCAGCGCCATGCCGGACCAGCGCACGGCCCCCAGCCGGTCGCTGCCATCCAGCGTGGATACCAGCGCCACCAGCAGAGGCATGGCCCCGATCACCAAGGCGGACACGCCGGCATTGGCGCCCCACTGGAAGCTGACGTAGACCGCGCCGAAGTGCATCGCCAGTATCAGCACGCCGGTCACCGCGCTGTGCCAGACGTCGGCGCGCCTGCATGGCCGTACGCGCGCCAGCGCAGCCATGACGCCGAACAACGCCGCCGCCAGCCCGAAGCGCAGCACCAGCGACGTCAGGGGGGCGGCGTGGGTCACGGCGAGCTTGCCGGCGATGTAGCCGGTGCACCAGACCAGGACAAAGCTCAGGCCGATCAGGCCACCAGCATCGTTGCGCTGCGCGGAGGGGTTGGGGGGAGGCATCGGCACGATGATCACCTGCGCTCGCGGTGTCGTCTTTGATGCTTTGGTCGCGCCTGCCCTGCGCTACCGGTGAAGATTTCCAGCCGCCGGAAAATTGGCGGGCGTCGATTGGAACGGCAGATGCAATTCCCCTTGTTGGGGGACATCAAAAAACTGAACAGGATGAACAAGATGCCGTCGCAATCTCCTGCCGTTTGTGCATCGCCCGAAAGCAGCGTTATGATCGAATCAAGCAGGTCTTACGCGGGCGTTTTGCACATGAATGAACACAGCGGGCGCCGCCGTGCGCGATCGTTGCGGATGAGCTCACTGGCCATGCTCTTGCCGCTGGCCCTGTCCTCCACCGCGCAGACGCCCACGCTTTCCGCCGTACCGGCGACGGCCGTGACCGCTGTCGCAGAAGCGTCTCCTGCCGCAGCCAAGGCCTGGCGCGCCGCGCCGGCACCCTATCAGTCGCCGACCAAGCCGCTGCCGTACCGCACCGCGCTCAAGCCAGCACAGATCCGCCCGGTCGCCCCCGGCTTCGATGTCGCAGCGTTCGAGGCCCTGGCCAATGACCTGACCGTGGGCGAACGCGTCCCGGGCTTGGCCATGGCGATCGTGCAGGATGGACGTATCGTCAGCGCACGCGGCTATGGCGTGACCGACGTCGACCATCCGCAGCCGATCAACGGCCACACCGTGTTCCGCCTCGCCTCCCTGTCCAAGGCCTTCGCCAGCACGATGACCGGTCTGCTGGTCAACGATGGCGTGCTGCGCTGGGACAGCAAGGTCGTGGACTACGTGCCGCGCTTCCAGCTCAGTGACCCGACCGCCACCCGCGAGGTGACCGTGGCCGACGTGCTCAGCCACCGGACCGGGCTGCGCTGGCATAACGCCTTCGACCGCGACATCGAGAACAACGCCGACTACTACACCGTCTCGCAGAAGCTGGCGACCGCTCCGCTGGGCTGCAAGCCGGGCGCCTGTTACGAGTACCAGAACGTCGCCTTCAGCCTGGTGGGCGACGTGGTGTTCGCCGCCACGGGCAGTTTCTACGACCAGGCGGTCGATCGGCGCATCTTCAAGCCCCTGGGCATGAACGACGCCAGCATCGGTCTGGCCGGAATCGAACACAGTGCCAGCTGGGCCAAACCGCATGTGCGTGCACGGCGCGGCTGGACCTCGCTGGCGCCCAAGCCCACTTACTACCGCCTGGCGCCGGCCGCCGGCGTCAACGCCAGCGCCAGCGACATGGCCGAGTGGCTGCTGGCGCAGTTGGGGCATCGTCCCGACGTCCTGCCTGCGCCGCTGCTGGCCACCTTGCATGCCCCGTTGATCACCACGCCGGGCGAAATGCATGCCGGTTGGCGGGGGACGCGCGTGGATTCGGCCAGCTACGCTCTGGCCTGGCGCGTGCTCGACTATTCCGGTCAGCAGGTGGTGTTTCATGCTGGTGCCGTGGAGGGGTACCGCGGATTGATCGCCCTGGTGCCCGGACGTGACTTCGGCGTGGCGATCCTCTGGAACAGCACCAGCCACCTGCCCTCCGCCCTGCTGCCCACGGTGCTGGACACGGCGCTGGGCCTGCCGCCGCAGCAGTGGCTCAATACCGACATGGGCAAGCAACTGCTACTGGCCCAGACCCATGGACGCCCGCTCCCGGCCGCGATGCACGTGGCCGACGACGATGGCAGGGACGATGACGACGAGCCCGGCGCCTCGGCCGGCAGGTCCGTGGCCGCGCCACGCTGATCCTGGTCTGGGTCTCCTCAACGCAAACGCCGGGTCATTCCCGGCGTTTTGCTTTTCGAGGCATGGCGCAGATCACCGCTTGCGCCACGTCTGACCGGCGCGCAAAAAAAACCTTCTCCCCGCTGGGCGCCGGGGAGAAGGTTCGCAGTGGCATTCCGGTATTGCGTGCGGCAGTTGCCGCGGCCTTCTTTAGATCAGCGGCGCCGGAGTGGCCGGCAGCGCGACCGGGGCCGGCTTCTTCTTGGCAACCTTCTTCTTCGGTGCAGCCTTCTTGGCGGCCTTCTTGGCCGGGGCCTTCTTCACGGCCTTCTTGGCGGCAGCCTTTTTAGCAACCTTCTTGGCCGGCGACTTCTTGGCGGCCTTCTTCACAGCCTTCTTGGCGGCGGCTTTCTTGGCAGTCTTCTTGACGGCCTTCTTGGCAGCGGCCTTCTTGGCGACCTTCTTCACCGCCTTCTTGGCCGGCGACTTCTTGGCGACCTTCTTGGCAGCAGCCTTCTTGGCGGCCTTCTTCACGGTCTTCTTGGCCGGCGCTTTCTTGGCGACCTTCTTGGTGGCCTTCTTGGCCGATTTCTTTGCAGCTTTCTTCGTTGCCATGTGATGGCTCCTCGTCAGTGAACTATTGGATGAAGCATCCAGTACTAGGCCCAGTACTTGAAACGCAGCGGGAGTCGGACCCGCATGCAGCCGCCGACGCGCCATGCGCGCTGGGGCGGATCTTGTTCGGCAGCGCGACGCGCGCATGCCGTTGGCCGATCCAAGCAAAGACACCCGCGACCGGTGCGGTGCAGGTGTCCAGTTGAATCAGGCGCTGAGTTTCCTCGGGGGAAGCGAAGCCTTCGACCATCCTGTTCGGGGTACGGGTGGGCGACCTTGTCGTTGTGCGTTTCGTCGCGATGACCGGCTCGCTTGCGTTGTGGTGCGAAGGTACGTTGGGGCGAAACCTAATCACGGTTTTTATAGGTGTCAACCGTTTTTCAGAAAAATTTCCGCGCGTGTTTACGCGCCCTCCAGTCGATGTTCCGGCAACCGCGTTCGCGTCGCCGCCAATCGCATCATCCAACGGCACCGCAGGTGCGTACATGCATTCAAGCAGAGTGCTTTTTTTATGATGTTTCCTGCTTGGCTTCGCGTGCATGCACGTTGCCGTGCAGACACGCCGTCGATGCGACGCATGCCGTGCATGCCCTGTGCGCGGAGTTGAATCGCGGCTGATTTCTCTCGCGTGATCCGCGCCGCTTTTCGCGTTGCACAAGCTTCGATCCGCGCGAACTGCGCAAACTTTTTCGCGCTTGCAGACGCCTTGTCGACGACGCAGCACGCATCGCACCCGCCCTTGCACCCGCACGCATCACACAGGTCGCGTCGTCGGAAAAGAAAACGCCGCGTCCTTTCGGACGCGGCGTTGGGTGATGCGTTCTTCCGGGCGAACCCCCGGAGGCTTGCGTCACGCTTCGTCTTCGAGCTGCTCGGCGTAAGCGTCCGGGTCGAGCAGTTCAGCCAACTCGTCGGCGTTGCTGATCTCCACGACGAACAGCCAACCTTCGCCATAGGCGTCTTCGTTGATCGTCTCGGGCTTGTCGGACAGCGCCTCGTTGACCTCGACCACGGTGCCCGACACCGGGCTGTAGACGTCCGAAGCCGCCTTGACCGACTCGACCACGGCACTGGCATTGCCCGTGGTGACCGTGTCGCCCACGTTGGGCAGCTCGACATAGACCAGGTCGCCCAGCAGGCTCTGGGCGTGGTCGGAAATACCGACGGTGACCCGTCCGTTTCCTTCGACGCGGGCCCACTCGTGGGACTTGAGGAATTTCAGATCGCCAGGGATCTCGCTCATGGGGGTGCTCCGGTCGAATTCATGAATGAAGGGAAGGACGCAAGTTTAGCCAAAGCCGTCGCCGACTTGTCACCCGGCACGGTAGGGCGGGCGCTCGCTGGCCAGCGCTGCGTCCAGCATCTCGATCCGGTCCTGCCCCCAAAACGGCTCGTTGAAGCGCACGTAGCCGGGTAAACCGGGCAGGCCCGCCTTGATGGCCGCCTGCGTATTGTCCGCGTAGATGCCTTCGATGCGCCCACTGGCTGCGTCCTGCAGGACCGCCTGAGGGTCGAAGCCGCGCGCGGCCAGCAGCGCGGCCAGCGTGTCCGGCTCGGCCAGATCCTGCTCGTTGACCCACAGCGCGGCGAACGCATCGGCCATGTAGCCGGCCGGATCGTGCCCCTGCTCGACCAGGGCGATCACGCTGCGATCGGCCAGGGCTACGTCCACCGGATAGAACTTGGGCTGCAGGTTGAGCGGCAGTCCACGCTGGGCACGCACGCGCTGCAACTCGATCAGGCGATACGACTGCCGCACCGGCGGACGTTGCGGTAGCGGCAGCGAGCCGACCTCCGCGAACAGGTCGAAGATCCGCACCGGGCGCACCTTCACCGTCGCCCGATGTCGCCTGGCCGTGTCCATCAGCGCCTGGTGGCCCAGGTAGGACCAGGGAGAAATCAGGCTGACGAAGTAATCGATGGACTCGGCCATGGCGTTCTACTCCAGGACGCCAGGCTGGGCCTGGCCGTCGCGCACGAAAGGAAACTTCACGACCCGCACCGGAACCTCGCGGCCCCGGATGTCGACGCGGACCGCACCAGGCTCGCCCGCTGGCACGCGGGCGAAGGCAATGGCCTTGCCCAGGGTCGGCGAGAAGGTTCCGGACAGGATCTCGCCCTCGCCCTGGGCGGTCAGGACTTTCTGGCCGTGGCGCAGCACGCCCTTGTCGTCCATCACCAGCCCGATCAGCTGGCGCGGGGCGCCCTGCAGTTGCTGCGCCTCCAGTACTGGGCGACCGACGAACTCGCGGCCCTCGTCCAGCGCCACCGTCCAGCCCATCGCCGCCTCGTAGGGAGAGACGGATTCGTCCATGTCCTGGCCATAGAGGTTCATGCCCGCCTCCAGGCGCAGGGTGTCGCGCGCGCCAAGGCCAGCCGGCGTGACGCCGGCATCCACCAGTGCACTCCAGAACGCCACAGCCGCCTCGGTCGGCAGCACGACCTCGAAGCCGTCTTCGCCTGTATAGCCGGTGCGGGCGATGAACAGGTCCACCCCGTCGGTCGTGCGGGCCTCCAGCGCGGCGAAGCGGCCGAGCTTGTCGGCGGCGGCGCGGTCTTCCTCACGCAACAGGCCGATCACCTTGGCGCGCGCGTTGGGCCCCTGCACCGCGACCATGGCCAGCTCGGGGCGCTCGGTCACTTCAACGCCATAGGCCTGCGCCTGGCGGTTGATCCACGCCAGGTCCTTCTCACGCGTGGCGGCATTGACCACCAGGCGGAAGAACGCCTCGTCCAGGAAATACACGATCAGATCGTCGATGACCCCGCCGCGCTCGTCGAGCATGGCGGTGTAAAGCGCCTTGCCGGGCTTCTTCAGCTTGTCCACCGAGTTGGCCAGCAGGTAGCGCAGGAATTCGCGCGTGCGCGGCCCGCGCAGGTCGACCACGGTCATGTGGCTGACGTCGAACATCCCGGCGTCGCGGCGCACGGCATGATGTTCCTCGATCTGCGAGCCGTAGCTGATCGGCATGTCCCAGCCGCCAAAATCCACCATCTTGGCGCCCAGGGCGCGGTGACTGTCGTTGAGGATGGTCTTCTGGGTCATGGCCTGGTCCGTTCAAAGAAGCCGGCATTATCCCAGAAGCAAGCCCGCCTTACCCTGGCATGCGCCCCAGGGGGATGAGAAGTAGGGCCACCATGTCCGAGCATGCGTGGAATCCCACAAGCGAAGCGAGCTGCTGCCGATAGCGCCACTGGAGCAACCCGAGCGGCAGGCACAGCAGTGCCGCGTTGATCACGCCAAAAATCCCGAGTTGCACGTGGTAGAGCGCAAAAGCGGAACTGGTGGCCAAGAACGCCATCACCGCCCCTGCCCGCCCCGGCATCGTCATGCGACGGAGCGACGCATGGAGCACGCCCCGAAAGACCCATTCTTCGTAAAGCCCGCCAATCAGCCACGCCGCGCTCCAGGCCGCGAGCAGGCTGCCTACCCCCCTTTGTACGAATACGAAGTCCGAAAAGTCTGGACGCAGGCCGGTGAGCCACACGATCCAGGGACCCAGGACCAGGAAATTGACCAGCCCCCACACACTGCCAAGGACACATCCCAGTACAAGCTGCGACCAGCGCCAGCGGGATCCGGAAACGCCCACTTCCGGCCAGCGCATTCCCTGAAGCTTCAGCGCCGCGCGGCACAACACCAAGCCAGCTATCGGGTACAGGAAGAAAGGAACACCCAGATGGGGCGCGACCAGCGCAAGGACCAGACAGACCCATGCCAATGCGCGTGACATCATTGAACCAGATCAGGCCTCGACCACCTGCAGAGTCATGCCATCGGTGGCCACGACCCGCACTGCAGTGCCAACCGGTAGATCCGGACCCTCCACGCTCCAGTACGTGTCGGCGATCTGGATGCGGCCGCGGCCGCGCACGATGGGGTGCTCGAGCACAGCGGTCTGGCCGACCAACTGCTCTGCGCGGCGGTTGAGCAGCGGTTTGTCGCTGACCTGGGCACGGGCACGGAACCAGCGCCCGTAGACCAGCAGCGAGGCAATGGCGAAGACCGCGAACAGAATGGCCTGCGGCAGGATGTCCAGGCCCGGAGCGACCAGCATCACCGCCATCATCGCCGCGGCAGCCAAGCCCAGCCACATCAGCGAAGCGCCGGGGACCAGCGCCTCGGCCGCGAACAACACCAGCGCCAGCACCGCCCAGAACGCCAGACGCGTGGCCATGTCAGGCGCCCGGACGCGGCACGCGCGGGGGCACGGTCGGCGGGCGCGCCGGATCCTCGCCCAAGGCTTGTCGCGCCAGTTGGGCGATGCCGCCGAGCGAGCCGATCATGCCGGAGGCCTCCATCGGCATCAGCACGAATTTCTGGTTGGGCGCGGTGGCCAGTTCCTTGAACGCTTCCACGTACTTCTGCGCCACGAAGTAGTTGATCGCCTGCACATCGCCCTCGGCGATGGCCTGCGACACCAGCGTGGTGGCCTTGGCTTCGGCTTCGGCCAGGCGCTCGCGGGCCTCGGCCTCGCGGTAGGCCGCCTCGCGCTTACCCTCGGCCTCCAGGATGGCGCTCTGCTTCTCGCCTTCGGCGCGCAGGATCTCCGACTGGCGCGCGCCCTCGGCCTCCAGGATCGAGGCGCGCTTGTCACGCTCGGCCTTCATCTGCCGGGCCATCGCGTCGACCAGGTCGCGCGGCGGCTGGATGTCCTTGATCTCGATGCGGTTGACCTTGACGCCCCACGGGCTGGTGGCGTGGTCGACCACGCCCAGCAGGCGCGCGTTGATGGTCTCGCGGTTGCTGAGCGATTCGTCCAGGTCCATCGAACCGATGACGGTGCGGATGTTGGTCTGCACCAGCGCGATCATCGCCTGGTCCAGGTTGGACACCTCATAGGCCGCCTTGGCCGCGTCCAGCACCTGGAAGAACACCACCCCGTCCACCTTCACCACCGCGTTGTCCTTGGTGATGACTTCCTGCGAGGGCACGTCGAAGACCTGCTCCATCATGTTGACCTTGCGGCCCACGCCCTGCATGTAGGGAATCAGGATGTGCAGCCCCGGCGAGAGCGTATTGGTGTACTTGCCGAATTGTTCGACCGTGTACTCGAAGCCCTGCGGCACCACGCGCACGCCCTTGAACAGCGTGACCACGACGAAGACCACGATCACCGCGGCCAGGATCATTCCCGTTCCCATTGCGCTCCCCTCACCCCACGCCCGTGGCGGGCGCTCCTGCAGCGATTATAGGGGCGCGTGCATGGGATGCGCCGACGTGACCCGCGTCCGCCGCGACGCTCAGCGTTCGGCCGTGGCCGGCGCGGCTTCCACATACCTGGCGAACACCGCGTCGGTCTGCGCGGCCTCGACCTTGCCGCCCTGCACCAAGGTGTCGGCCTGCTCGAACAGCGGCATCACCATCGCCATGCCATCGAGCTTGGTCTTCAGGTGCAGGCCCGGGGGCGCGTTCAGGAACCCGGCCCAGCGCGCACGCACGCCGGCCCAGAAGTCGCTGGTCGCCTGCCAGTAGGCGTAGGCCGGCGCGAAGTCGACCTGGCTGTCGCGGCGATAGTCGTCGAAGCCGAACTCGCGCGCGATCTCCACCTGGCCGCCGTCGGGCTTGCGCAGCACCTTGGTGTTGAACTGCTCGTGGCTCCATCCGTTGGGCGTGATGGTGTGGCGGTTGACCACGCGCAGGGCGTTGTAGTCGCTACGGCGGGTGTACTCGCGACGCGGCAGCGGACGCCAGCCTTCGTCACTGGTCCAGGTCGCCACCTCGCCGCTGTAGGTCCAGCGGCCGGTGCCGCAGTAGCGCGGCGCGTCGCTGACCTCGTACACGCACTGGGTCCAGGCACCGGCGGTCTCCTGCGGCGACAGCGCGCGCACGGTCCAGGTCTGGTCGGCGCTGAACTCGAACCGCTGCGGCGCCTGGTAGACCCAGTCCTCGCGCCAGTGCTTGGTGACATGGCCACGCTTGCCGTCGACCAGCAGGTGCTGCAGGACCACGCGGGTGGGCGTGTCCTCAACCACGACCACCGCCTCGTCGGCGCTGCTGCGCATGGCCGCGGCGCGCTCATAGCCGGACTGCAGCAGCACGGTCTCGTCGAAGGCGAAGTCCACCGCGAACTCGCCGGCGATCTTCAGGATGGCCGCATGGTCACGGGCCGGATCGGCGGATTGCGCACGCGCCGGTGCGAGCACGACTAGGGTCACGAGGGCGGCGAGCGGCAGGCGTCGGGGCATGGAAGGCTTTCCTTTGATTGGGAACGAAGGCTGGAACCCGGCGGGCGCGGGTGTCGTGCGGCGGCGTGCGAGGCGCATGGGCAGACTCACCATTCCACCGTCAGGCTGGCCGAGACGCTGCGGCCCGGGCTGGTGTAGCGATCCAGCGTCGCGCTGCTCGCCAGCGTGCCCACCGGCACGTCACCCGGGTTGAAGTACTTGCGGTCGCCCAGGTTGAACACGCCCACGTTCACCCGGGCGCCGGGGGCGAAGTTCCAGTGCCCCATCAGATCGGCCACCCCAAAGCCGGCCGGGCGAAAGTAGCTCGCGTCGGACACACGGTCCTTGCGCCGGGCGAAGGTACCGGCCAGCTCCACGCCCCAGGCCTGCGCGTCATAGGCCAGGCCGAGGGTGCCGGTCAGCGGATCGATCGTGTCCAGCGGCACATCGGCGGTCAGGTCCTGTCCGTGCGACCAGGCCGCGGCCGCGCGCAGCGACCAGCCGCTCCAGCCGGCCAGCGCGCCCAGGTCGATGCCGCCCTTGAACTCGCCGCCATAGATGCGTGCCCGCGACACGTTGCGCGACTGGAACACCATCAGCCCCTGCGCGTTGTAGCCCACGAAGCCCTGCGACTCGATGAAGTCGTGGTAGTCGTTGCGATAGCCGGTCAGCGCGGCGTACACCGCCGGGCCGGTGTAGCGCAGGCCCAGCTCGAAGCCGTTGCTGGTCTCCGGCTTGAGGTCCGGGTTGGGGATGGCGGTGTAGCCGAACTGCAGATTGGTGAAGCCCAGGTTGGCATCGTTGTAGGGCGGCGCGCGGAAGCCAAGCGCGTAGCCGCCGTACAGCGACCAGTCGCCGGCGAACTTCCACACCGCGCCCAGCTTGGGCGAGACGCTGGTCTTGCTCAGGCCGGTCACCGCCATGCCCGGGTTGTCCTCGACGAAGATGGTATCGGGCTTGGGGTCCAGGTCGTAATGGTCCACGCGCACCGCCGGCACCAGGCTGAAGCGCTGGCCGAAGGCCATCTCGTCCTGGACGTACAGGGCCGAGGTCGTGGTGTCGGTGATCGGGAAGTCGCGCACCGGGAAGACGTCCGGCAACATCACATTGGTGCTGGTGCCATCGGCGTAGGTCACCCGGCCATCGCGCTCCTGTTCGGTGCGCGTGCGCTGCAGGTCCAGACCGTAACGCAAGGTGTGGACCACGCTGCCGGCGTCGATGGTCTTGAGCAGGTTCACCTGCACGCCGATCTCGCGCTGCTCGAAGTCGAAGCGCCGGTCGCGGCGATGTTGGCCCAGGCTGGCGGTGGTGCGCAGCTCGTGGGTGTCCTGCGTGGTCTGGCTGTCCTGCCAATAGACCTGCCAATCCACGCTGTCGGCCAGCGCCCAGTCCAGCGCGTCCACCTCCTGCGCCAGGGCCACGCGTTCGCGCGACTGATGGTCGGCACCGCGCAGGTCCAGCGTGGTGGCGCGGGTCGAGGCGCTGTAGCCGCGCGAGGTGAGCACGTTGGTGTCGGTGTCGTCGCGGTTGCCCTCCACCGTCAGGCGCAGGCGGTTGGTCTGCGACGGCGCGTAGACCAGCTTGGTCAGCACGCTGGTGCCGTTGCGGTCCTGCGGATTGGGCGCGGTGCGGGTGTTGGCGGCAGTGCCCACCGGCGCCAGGCTGCGATCGCGCCCCATGTTCTCCTGCGCTTGGCCCTGGCGATGGCTGACCGCCGCCAGGCCGCTCCAGCGCTCCCCGCCGAAGGCGGCCGTCGCGCCAGCGAACAGGCCGTTCCAATCACCCGCATAGCCGAACTTGAGGCCAAAGTAGGCGTCCTTGCCCGCCTTCAGATAATCCGAAGGGTCCTTGGTGACGAAGGCGACCACGCCGCCCAGGGCGTCGGAGCCGTACAGCGCGCTGGCCGGCCCGCGCAGGATCTCCACGCGCTTGACCGTGTCCAGGTCGACGAAGTTGCGGTTGGCATTGGAATAGCTGCCGATGGCGAACGCGTCGGGCACGCGGATGCCGTCGGTGATGATCTGCACGCGGTTGGCCTCCAGACCGCGAATGCGGAAGCCACCCAGGCCGAAACGTCCGAAGCTGGAGGTCACCGACACGCCGGGTTCGTAACGCACCAGATCCTTGATGTCGAAGACCAGGGTCTGGTCCAGGCGCTGGCGCTCGATCACATCCACGGTGTTGGGCACGTCGGACACCGCGCGCTGGCTGCGCGTGGCGGTGACCTGCAGCGGATCGAAATCGCGCGTTGGCAGCGCAGCGTCGGCACCGGCCGGTGGGACGATGGCGGGATCGGCGGCGCGCGCCGGGGACGCCAACGCGCAGGCGAGCGCACAGGCAAGCAGGGAAACACGGAACGTCGGCATGACAGGCCCTTTGCAAGGTGACCCGGCAGGCTGGCGCGACCATGCACGGTCGAGGCTGGCGCCCAGGAGGAAGGAGGACGCGGTGACGCAGGGCCACCGCAAGGTGAGGTTCAACAGGCAGGCGCAGGTCGCGGCGATCCCGACATGGCACTGTCGTTTCGGTGAGGCGCAGGCGCCTGGGGTTCAGTCGGAGGTGCTCGCCCCAGGCAAGCGCGGCCCGGCGCGGTCACGTCCGTCCCACACCGGCGGTGCATGCCATCGGGTGAGGCGAGCCGGCGGTCCATGTAAAGGTGGTGCGCGACAGGTCATCGACCGGTTCTCAGGTCGGGCCGGAACACGTAGTCGGCCAGGTCCCCATGCGATATACCGACGCCCACCGATTGCAGCGCGGCCTGCGCGCAGCAGCAGTCGTCCCAGGCAGCCAGTTCGGCGCCTTCGGCCTGCACGATCTCGCGCGTGGCGGCCGCGCCCAGTGCGGAAACCGGCGTCAGACTGGCAGCCAGCACCGCCTGCGCGCCCGAGGCGGGCAGCGCATGCAAGCGGACCGGGCACGCGCGCCACTGTTCGCCGGTCAGGCGCCGGGCCAGGCGCTGCCACAGCCGCTCGCTCACCCCGCGCCCGTGCGGATTGCCGGCCGCATGCGCCGGCAGGCGCGCACTGAGCTGATCCCAGGCCAGGAAGTCGCTGTCCGGCAGCAGGCACAGCCGCCAGCAGCAGGCGCCGTCGCGGTCGAAGAACAGCAGGCTCTCGCGCAGCCCATCGCTTTCCACGCCCGCCTGGATCGCCGCGCGCACCGCCTGGTTCCAGCCGGCCAGCTCACTGCCGTGCTGGGCGCGATACAGGCACAGCACAGTGCCCAGCGCGGCCAGCTGCTGCGGCAGCGGCAGCGAGCGGGCCGCATCGGCGCGCGTGGTCGGCGCAATCGTGTCGAGGGTCATGACCAGCTCCTTGGGCGGATGGCGTCAGGCGGGTGCACCGGCGGCGACAGCGGCCCGCGCGCGGCGATGAGGGAGAGAGGGAGACCCATCGCCGGTCGCGAACTGGCCGCTGCGCCGCCCGGTGCGGGCGTGAACACGGCAGCGGGCGCTCCATCGCCCGCGAAACCAGGGCTTACTTGGTCAGGATCAGTTTGTCGTTGCTGGTATGGCGCAGGCGATAGGTGCGGTCACCGTGCTGGATCAGGATTTCCTTACGCCCCTTGAGCAGCACCTCGCTGCTCAGGACGTCGCTGGGAGGCACGACGCGCGGGCTCTGTTCGTGGGTGCGCGGCAGGGCCGGCGGGAACGCGACGGGATGGACGGACATGGCGGAGCTCCTGGTTGGCGTGCATTGGATGATAATCATTCTCATTGGAGAGTCAAATCGTCGTGATCGATTTCCTCGATCCCTGCGCAAGCACCCGCGTCCACGCCGTGGGCGACACCGGCCATGGCAGACTTGCCGCCATGCCTCAAACCCGCACACCCGCACCGTGACCCCACGCGGAAGGTTCAACCTGGCAATGGGCGTCCTGGTCGCCACGGCCCTGGCCTTCGGGTTCTGGCGCTGGCGGCAGCAGGCACAGGAGGCCGAGGCGATCTCAGCCAGGATCGCCGCGCAAGCCGCGCCCCCGGCGCACAGCAGCACCCTCCCGCGCCCACAGGCCGATCGCGGTGACCGGGGCCCAACCCCCCAACAACCTGTGGCCAGTGCGCCCTTGCCGTCCTGGAACGCGCCCCTCGGCGACCGCTTCGATGACCTGCGACGCCAGGCCGATGCAGGCGACCCGCGTGCCGCCTGCCGCGTGGGCCTGGAACTGGCGCGTTGCGACGCTGCGCCGGACCAGTGCCCGGACATCGTCGCGAGCGATCAACTCACCGCGGCGATCTATCTGCGCAAGGCCGCGGTCGGGGGCAATCTGGATGCCATGGTGCGCTACGCGGTTGGACCGTTCCCTGGGGCCATCGCGCCGGGTCACGCCGCCACCGACCACGGCTACCTGCATGCCCCGGGCTTCGAGGACTGGTATCGCGACGCGGTGCCCATGGCCCAGCGTGCGCTCCACGCCGGCAATCCCCTGGCCGCCGTCCTGCTCGGTCACGCCTACGCCGACGATGATGGCTTGTTCGACGCGCTGGTCCCCGACGATCCGGTGCAGGCCGACGCCTACGCCTTGCTGCTGTCCTATCTGCGCCAGGCCCCTACCCCGACCACCTCCCTGGACCCGCGCCAGCGGGCCCGGTCCGAGATGCTGGCCCAGCGTCTCTATCGCGAATCGTTCGGCAGCCGGCCTGCGGCCTGGCCCATCCCCAGCCAGGTCACCGTGCTGCCCGACGCAAACCCCGGCGCGCCGGCGCCCTGCCAGTAACGCCCGAGCGCGCCATGGCGCGCGCCGGCGCCCGGCGTCTTGCCGCCACCCCCGCCGTCCTCTAGTCTGCGAAAATTGTTGTGTCTTTCGTATGTTCTGGGGAATGCAATGCTGGAAGGTGTCTGGCGGATCGGCTTCGGCCTGTTCGGACTGGTCGTGCTGCTGGGCATCACCTGGCTGTTCTCCAACAACAAGCGCGCAGTGGACTGGCGCCTGGTGCTCACCGGCGTGGTCCTGCAGATCGGCTTCGCCGCGCTGGTGCTGCTGGTCCCCGGCGGCCGCGATGTGTTCGACTGGCTGGGCCAGGTCTTCGTCAAGGTGCTGAGCTTCGTCACCGAAGGCTCGACCTTCATCTTCGGCAGCCTGATGAATGTCCAGAACTACGGCTTCATCTTCGCCTTCCAGGTGCTGCCAACCATCATCTTCTTCTCCGCCCTGATGGGCGTGTTGTACCACCTCAATGTCATGCAGGCGGTGGTGCGGATGATGGCCTGGGCGATCACCAAGGTCATGCGCGTGTCCGGCGCGGAGACCACCAGCGTGTGCGCCAGCGTGTTCATCGGCCAGACCGAGGCGCCGCTGACCGTGCGCCCGTACATTCCCAAGATGACCGAGTCCGAGCTGATCACCATGATGATCGGCGGCATGGCCCACATCGCCGGCGGCGTGCTGGCCGCCTACGTGGGCATGCTCGGCGGCGGCGACCCGGCCCAGCAGGCCTTCTACGCCAAGCACCTGTTGGCGGCCAGCATCATGGCCGCCCCGGCGACCCTGGTGGTGGCCAAGATCCTGATTCCCGAAACCGGCACGCCGCTGACCCGCGGCACGGTCAAGATGGAAGTGGAGAAGACCACCAGCAACATCATCGATGCCGCCGCGGCCGGCGCCGGCGACGGCCTGCGCCTGGCGCTGAACATCGGCGCGATGCTGCTGGCCTTCATCGCCCTGATCGCGCTGATCAACGCGCCGCTGACCTGGTTCGGCGATGTCACCGGCATTGCCGCGGCCATCGGCAAGCCGACCAACCTGGCGACCATCTTTGGCTACGTGCTGGCGCCGATCGCCTGGGTCATCGGCACGCCGTGGGTGGATGCGACCACCGTGGGCTCGCTGATCGGACAGAAGGTCGTGATCAACGAGTTCGTGGCCTATACCGAGCTGGCCCAGATCGTGAACGGTCAGGTGCCTGGTGCCAGCCTGAGCAGCGAGGGCCGGCTGATCGCCACCTACGCGCTGTGCGGCTTCGCCAACTTCAGTTCCATCGCCATCCAGATCGGCGGCATCGGCGGCCTGGCCCCGGAACGCCGTGCGGACCTGGCCCGTTTCGGCCTGCGCGCCGTGCTCGGTGGCTCGATCGCCACCTTCATGACCGCCACCATCGCCGGCGTGCTGACCCACTTCAGCTGAGCCGATACGTGATGGGCTGAACGGACGGGACGCGCCGTTCGTTCAGCAAATCCGGCGTCCACCGGGCGGCCATACAGGGTCTGCGTCATACTGGCGCCCCCCACACGTCCGGCCATGGGCCGGCGTGGATCATTGAATAAAGAGAAGCACATGAGTTCTGTCGTTGTCGTCGGCTCCTTCAATGTCGACCACGTCTGGCGCTGCGATGTCCTGCCCGCCGCGGGTGCCACCATCGCCGGGCGCTACAGCTCCGGGCCCGGAGGCAAGGGCTTCAACCAGGCCATCGCCGCCGCACGCGCGGGCGCAGCCACCACATTCATCTGCTCGCTGGGCCAGGACCCGGGCGGTACGATGGCGCGCGAGCTGGCTGCGGCCGATGGCGTCACCGTCGTGGCCGAGTCCAGCGCCGAGCCCACCGGCACCGGCGGCATCTACGTGGACAACCACGGGCGCAACACCATCGTGATCGGCCCCGGCGCCAACTTCACCCTGAGCCCGGACTTCATCGCCGCCCAGCAGGAGACGCTGGCCGGCGCGAAGATCGTCCTGGCCCAGCTGGAATCGCCGCTGGAAAGCATTGAGGCCACCATGAGCGCCGCGCGCGCGGCGGGGGTGACCACCATCCTCAATGCCGCACCGGCCAATGCGGTGGCCAGCATCGCGCTGCTGCGACAGAGCGACATCCTCACCCCGAACGAGACCGAGTTCGCCGCCCTGCTCGGCCGCCATGTCGGCCAGCGCATGGAAGGCGACGACGTGGCCGCGCTGGACGGCAATACGCTGCACGGCCTGTGTCGCCAGCTGCTGCCGGGCGGCACGGTGATCATCACCCTGGGCGCGGTGGGCGTGTTCGTCTCCCACGAGGACGAACAGCTGCGCGGCGATACCCAGCCGTATTACCGCGTCGGTGCCGAAGCGGCGCAGACCGTGGACACCACGGGCGCGGGGGATGCGTTCAACGGGGCGCTGGCCGCCTCGCTGGCGCAGGCGCCGCAGGCTGCGTTCAACACCCACGTGCGTTTTGCCAACCGCTTCGCCGCCCGTTCCACCGAAGGTGAAGGCGCCGCTGCCTCCATGCCCAGGTTGACGCCCGAGGCGTAAGCACGAGGCAGTGCTTCAACCAGCGCCTGCCTGTGGCACGAGGTGAACGCCGCAACGGGACGGTCTTGGAGGTGGCGAGCAAGCGCGTTGGTCGCCAAGTGCCGCGGCAGCTGCTTGGCGCCCGACTTCAAGACCTGCCGCGGCGAGGTCTTCCCGGCCCGCCGGGCCAACGACGACAACACCGGATGTGGCCCCGGCATGGGCTCGATCAGTCCGCAGCGCGTCGCGCACGCCCTGAGCTCCCGCTGCCGATTTCCCTGCGGCCGCTACAATGATCCGCATGCGCATCGGCCCCTACACGATCGACCCGCCGCTGATCCTGGCCCCCATGGCCGGGGTCACCGACAAGCCGTTTCGCCAGTTGTGCAAGCGGCTCGGTGCCGGCCTGGCCGTGTCGGAGATGACCATCAGCGACCCGCGCTTCTGGAACACCGACAAGTCGCTGCGGCGCATGGACCATGAAGGCGAACCGGCACCGGTCAGCGTGCAGATCGCCGGCACCGAACCACGACAGCTGGCCGAGGCGGCGCGCTACAACGTCGACCACGGCGCGCAGATCATCGACATCAACATGGGTTGCCCAGCCAAGAAGGTGTGCAATGCCTGGGCCGGTTCGGCGCTGATGCGCAACGAAGCCCTGGTCGCGCGCATCGTCGAGGCGGTGGTCCAGGCCGTGGACGTTCCGGTGACGCTGAAGATCCGCACCGGCTGGGATGCCGCGCACCGTAACGCGCCCACCATCGCACGCATCGCCCAGGACGCCGGTATTGCCGCACTGGCCGTGCATGGACGCACCCGCGATCAGCAGTACACCGGCGTGGCCGAGTACGACACCATCGCCGCGATCAAGGCGGCGCTGACGATTCCGGTGTTCGCCAACGGCGATGTGGATTCACCGCGCAAGGCCGCGCAGGTGCTGCGCCAGACCGGCGCCGATGCGGTACTCGTCGGTCGCGCCGCACAGGGGCGGCCGTGGATCTTCCGCGAGATCGCGCATTACCTGGCCACCGACGAGGAACTGCCACCGCCGTCGGTGACCGAAGTGGGCGACATCCTGCTCGGGCATCTGCGGGCGCTGCACGACTTCTACGGCGAGCCGCAGGGCGTGCGCATCGCGCGCAAGCACCTGGGCTGGTATGCGAAGGACCGCCCCGAAAACGCTGCCTTCCGCGCGGTCGTCAACCGCGCCGAGACCGCCGACGAGCAGCTGCGCCTGACCGCCGATTACTTCGGCGCGCTGGCCGCCGGCGTGCCGGCACCGTTCGCCGTCGCGGCCTGAGCCGGCCCGTGAGCAAGCGAACAGGACTGTCCCAGCACGAAATTTAAATATTAGCTTCAATACATCCAAATCACAGTAAGGCTCTGCATCTAATACCAAGCAATGCAAACTGCTCAACACGATGTACCAGCAGGTAATTTTCGCGATGGCATTTCCCTGCGCAGGACTAGCCAGCGCAGAGAAATGCAAAATTGCCCCAAAATACAGGCCAGAAACATCACAGCACCAAAAACGGCAGCATGCCGAACGACTTCGCCGTGCTGATAAATAAATTATCTCGCACTAGAGCCAACTGGCGGTCGAGACAGAACCACTCTCATCTCATTTGACTAGCGAAGCACTCGCAAAATAAATGCACCCGATCTGTTACGGATCTATGCTGGCAACAGGAGGTTCAGGCGTCGGTGCGCCAGGATCGCAAACCGTATAAGTTATGTATGAAGTACAGCTGCCATTCTGGTAAGCAAGACATTGCTGGACTGGGTGGCACGATGGCCCGGGGATGGGGGTGCCTGGAGGATAAACTCCACAATCGTCGTGATAAACCCCCCCCCACGTGCACCCAGCAAGGGCAGAACCACTCCAAGCAAGACTTACAATACCCACCAAAAATATCATGAAAGGTGCGCGATTTTTAGAAATCTTCATAGTCCATCCTTAGTTTGTAGTTCACGTCGTTATGCGGGTAAATTCCTAAATTAAAGCAAGACAACCAGTGCGCCCGCGTGACATCCTTACCCGAAGCACCGAAGCCATGTCAAGGATGGACTTCGTTATTCCCGCTTTGCGTAATAGGGTCGCAAAAAAATTTGGCTCCCGAGGTGCTCCTATTGAGGACGGAAAGGAATGGGCGCTATAAATTCCCTGCCGCTAAGGTGACCTGCCGGGTGATTTCCGGACCGGTTGAGAGTTGAGAGGATGGCTCCTGACAGAGCGAGGAGCCCATGCGCAAGTCCCGATTTAGCGAAGACCAGATGGTCAAGATCCTCCGTGAAGCCGACAGGGCACCGGTGGCCGACGTTGCCAAGAAGCACGGCGTCAGCGAGCAGACGCTGTACGTGTGGCGCAAGCGCTACGGTGAGCTCGAGGCAGCCGACGTCAAGCAGCTACGCGGCCTGCAGCAGGAGAACGCCCGGCTGAAGAAGCTGCTGGCCGAACGGGACCTGGAGGTCGAGGTCATGCAGGAGGTCACCGCAAAAAAGTGGTGAGCGCGCCGGCACGGCGCGCTCTGGTTGCGGTGCTGGTCGAACGCGGAATCAGTCAGCGCCGCGCCTGCGCGATTGTGGGCGTGCCGCGCTCCACGCTCGGCTACGTTGCCACCCTGCCAGCCAAGGACGCGCTGGTGATCGAACGGATGAAGCACTATGCGGCCATATATCCTCGGTTCGGCTATCGTCGGATTCACGTCTATTTGGAGCGAGAGGGCCTGCGGATGGGCTGGGACCGGATGTTCCGGCTCTGGCAACAGGCCAGGCTGCAGGTGCCGAAGAAGCGACCGCGCAAGCGCGTGGCTGCGTCCCGGCCGCGACCATTGCCGGCCGTGGGCCCGAGCCAGGTCTGGGCCTATGACTTCGTCTTCGACGGCTGCGCCAACGGCCAGGGCCTGAAGTGCCTGATCGTGACCGACGAGTGGACCCATGAGGCGCTGGAAATCGATGTCCAGGGCAGCATCCGTTCCCGACGCGTGATCGAGGTGCTGTCGCGGCTGGTCAGTGACCATGGAGCACCTCGTTACCTGCGGTCGGACAATGGTCCGGAGTTCGTCAGCCGAGCAGTCCTGAATTGGCTGCAGGGCGCCGGCATCGAGACTGCCTTCATCGAACCGGGCAAGCCTTGGCAGAATGGCACCGCAGAGAGCCTCAACGGCAAGTTCCGCGACGAGTGCCTGAGCATGGAATGGTTCCGGAACCGGACCGAAGCGCGAGTCATCATCGAAACTTGGCGCCAGCGCTACAACGAGGATCGGCCACACTCGAGCCTCGGCTATCGGACACCCAAGCAGTTCAAGAAAGACCAGCAACAAGAACAGCAAACAACACCCACCACCGAGCCATCCTCGACTAATCAGTGGTCCTAAAAAGCCCGGCAGGTCAGTGGCGATGTCGCGCTCAGCGTTTTCGTACAAGGCCAAGGCGCGCGACTGCAGCGCCATCCGCTTGCGGATGCGCGAGATCACGCAGACGCGCATCCACTATGGTTGCGAGCGGGTGCTGGTGATGCTGCGCCGGGAGGGGTGGCGCGATAACCACAAGCGCGTGCATCGCATCTACAAGGAAGAAGGCCTGTCTTTAAGGCATTGCCGGCCGCGTCGCAGCCGAAGCAGTCGTCGCAGGCAGCCGATCAAAATTGCGACCGCACCCAACACGCTGTGGGGGATGGACTTCGTGAGTGACGCATTGTTCGACGGCCGTCGCTTCCGGCTGTTACCGGTGCTGGATCACTTCACACACGAGTGTCTGGATATCGTCGTCGATCAGTCCCTGTGTGCTGACGACGTGGCTGAGGCGGTGACGCGCCTGGTTGTTCAACGCGGCAAGCCGGAAGCGATCAAGGTGGATAACGGCAGTGAATTTGCTGGCAAGGTGCTGGACCGTTGGGCGTATGAGGCTGGCGTTGAGCTGGATTTTTCCCGCCGTGGCACACCGACGGACAACGCGATGGTGGAAAGCTTCAACGGCCGGCTGCGGCAGGAGTGTCTGAACGAACATTGGTTCTTGTCGTTGGCCGATGCGCGGAGCAAAATCGAAGCGTGGCGGCGCTTCTATAACGAGGAGCGTCCCCACAGTGCACTGGCATGGAAAACCCCTGCGGAATTCGCCCGAGAACACGGGTCCCAAGCGAATTCCCAGGTGCCGAAGAAGGTCGGAATCTCTACCGGCTGATGGCCCTGCTATCGGGGGTGGGTCACAAAGCCGAATTTTCCAGTTCTGCTCGGGCCTAGTACGGGGAGAAGGTCACAAGCGCAAGCGCGGCGGCCAAGGACCGGGAGCACTTCATTGCCGGTTTGCGGGCCAAGGTGGAGCGCCCGTTCCGGGCGGTCAAGCGCCAGTTTGGCTACACCAAGGTGCGCTATCGCTGCTTGCCAAGAACACACGGCAGGTGCTGACGCTGTTAGCGTTGTCCAGCCTGTGGATAGTGCGCGGGCAATCGTCGCCGGCGACAGGAGCCGTGCGCCTGTAAGGCGGAAAGTCCCGTCCAGGAGCCTTGAATTCATCGCCCCCATTGAAGTCTGGCGCCCAACGCGCCTTCCATAGCGCAAGCTGATCATGAAGCCGCATTGTTCAAACCATGCCTAAAGGAGCTGACCAGCCACCACCTTCTCACAACCCTCCAAGCGACCATCTTCGCGCAAGCAACTCACCCATCCCCCAATCTACAATCTAAAAGCGCGTAGATACCGCTGGCGCAATTGCAGTCCTCGGCCGTAACTACATCTTTCTAGGCAAGTGCTTAGCCTGCTAAAAATCGATTGCACTGGCAGAGTTACCCCTCTCCTGACCGCTGCCTACTTCGATGCGCTGGAAGCCGGCTGACCTTCAGGATTCGCAACCGCCGCCTGAGGCGGCGGCGCGACGATCAGCTCGCGCAGCGGCGTGCCACTCTCATGCCAGGTGCGATGCCAGACCGCCGCGATCACCCTGGCCAAGCCCGAGATGCCTGAAACCGGCAGTGGCACCTGGAGCTGCTGCGGCGCGATGGCCTGCCAGTCATCGTCCAGGCGCTCGGCCACGGCGAAGCTGAAGGTGTAGTCCGGGTCCAGTCCCATGCGCAGGTCCGAGAGCACCAGACGCTGCCCCTGGACCTGGGCACGCATGAAGCCATGGTTGAACCAGGCCAGCCGGCTCACCGCGGGAAGGCCGATCTTTTCCGCGCGCGCCAGGGCCTGGGTATTGGACGGGTGCCCGTGGAAGACCATCGGTCCGTCATCGAACACCGAGCGCTCGGCATCGACGTAGCCGCTGGGGGTCATCGCCACCACGCGCCACAGCAGCGTGGAAAACGGCATCGGGGTGGAGAAGTACGGCGCGTGGGCCAAGCCCATCGCGGCCAGCGTGCGCTCGGCCTGGCGGTCGACCTTCCACTTGGACACCCCCGCCACACCGAGCACACCCGCGGCCAGCGTCAGCCCCACGATCGCGCCACGCCGGCCCCAGGGCTTCTTCGGCACGCACCAGGCGATCACGCAGCCCAGCAACAGCCACAGAGTGAAGGCCGGCTCGATGATGAAGAACAGCGACCACATCGCCGGGGGCACCTCCAATGGCCACAACAGCGAGGTGCCATAGACCGTGCACGCATCGATCAGCGGATGACTGAGCAGGCAGGCCTGGATCAGCCAGAACCAGCGCAGCGGCGCCGAGTTGACCCGCTTGCCGCGCACCCGGCACACCCACCACACCAGCCAGCCGATGAAGGGCAGCACGAAGATCGAATGCAGGAAGCTGCGATGCCAGGTCATCAGCGCGACCGGATCGTCGGTGAACCAGGGCAGCAGCACGACGTCCAGGTCGGGCACGGTGTTCAGCGCCGCACCGGCCAGGATGGCCGCGCGGCGCTGGCCGGCCGGGGCGATGGCCGCGCCGATGGCGCCGCCGAGCAGCAGGTGGGTGATCGAATCCATGGGCCTGGATGCTAGCAGTGCGTCACCGCGCGGCGGGATGACGATCACTCCAGCCAGGGATCGCGCACCGGCCGCCAGTGGGTGGGCAACTTGCCGTTGGCGCTCGCCCGTTCCAGCGCCAGCAACTGCACGACGGTGGGATCGTCGGCCGGCATGGTGGCGCGCGCCTGCGCCCAGGCCTTGCGCGCACCGGCCACGTCCCCCAGCCGGGCCAGTGCGTTGCCCTCCTCCACCGCGCAGCCGACATGGAACGGCATCCTGGCCACGATCTCGCCGCAGCGCTGGGCGACCAGCCGCCAGTTCGGTCGTGGCTTTTCGTAGATCTCCTCGATCAGCATCGGGAACAGGCCCATCGCACGCAGGCGCGGCTCGTCCACCTCGCCGCGCCAGACACCGAGGGTGCCGATGCGATCGACCAGAGTCATGTGCGCCAGGAATTTCTTCGGGTCGTAGTCGTATTCCGGGGCCGGGATCTGCGTGTCCAGCGGGATCACGAACCAGCCGGCGTAGTGCCCGGCGACATTGGTGTCGTCGACCGATTCGACATAGCGATGCAGGTTGAGCCGGCGCGCGCGGATCAGCTCGGGCATGTACATGTAGGCGTTGTAGATCGGCGTGCCCGGCGGCAGGTGCGCGTTCGCGTAGGCTTCGATCTCGGGGAAGCGCTGCCCCAGGTCCACGCCTTCGTCGCTGAAGTTGCGCCAGGCGTTGGCGCTGCCGCCGGCCAGTTCGTTGAAGTATTCGTACAGGCGCGGCTCGCGCACCGTCATCACCAGTGCCAGCGCAGCCGGTGCGAACGCCAGCGGCTTGAGCGCCTGCCGATGACGCAAGGCCACCGACGCACGCCAGGCCAGCGCGCCGCCCAGCGTCGCCAGCGGCAGGAACAGCGGCAGCGCATGGCGCACGCCCGCGTAGGTCCCGCGCGAGGGCAGCAGCGAGAGCCAGTACGCCAGTCCCAGCGCGCCCATCGTCACCAGCAGCCGGCGCTGGTTGCTCGTCAACGGCGCGCGCCACAGCGCCAGCAGGCCCAACAGCGCGCCGGCGAGCAGCGGTAAGGGAATCTTCGCCAGCAGTTCGCCCGGCCAGAAGAACCACGGCGGCGCACCGTGATACTTGTGGCCGAACAGCTTGTGGGTGCGCTGGCCGCGGCCTTCCACCCCGGCGCGCAGCGTATCGGCCAGGCCCCACACGTACGGGCGCGGCAACAGGTGCACGCGGTCGACGAAAGTCAGCACGGCCCGCTGCGTGGGCGAAGCGAGGTCGTCGATCTTGTCGGCAAACGGCCGGTTGAATGGATCCCCGCCATCGGGACTGGCGTGGTACTGGAAGCCGTACTGCGCCCACAGCAGCCCCAGCGACAGCACCGCCGCCGCGCACACGGCGGCCACACGCTGCAACCGCACGCGCCAGGCGACACCGCGTGTCCACAGCGACAGCGCCAGCAACGCCGCGCCGACCCCCACCAGTCCGCCCAGCGCCGAATGTTTCGCGCCCAGCGCCAGCCCGGCCGCGATCGCGAACGCGCACCAGGCCGGCCAGCGCCAGCTCGACGCCAGCCACGCGGCGCACGCAGCGGTCAGGCCCAGTGCCAAGGCCACCGGCAGATCGGTCATCAGCAGCGGCAGGTGCGCACCGACGGTGGGTTCGACCGCCAGCCAGGCCAGCAACCCCGCCGACCACCACACCCCAGCCACGCGCCAGACCACCAGGCCCAGCGCCGCCAGCAGCGCCAGGTTCAGCAGGTACATCGCGTGGCGGATGTTGGCCTGGGTCTCGGCCGGAGCGTTATCCAGATACGCGACGGTCTGCACGAAGCGGCGCTCGTCGCGCTTCTCATGCACGACGCGGAGTGGCGGCATCACCACCCGCGAAGGCGCCAGCCATGCGACCCAGCGCTTGGCCAGCGGCGGATGTTCGGGATTGAGCCGATAGTCGCCGAAGCGTTGGTACGACAGCCCGGCGGTGTAGTGATACGGCTCGTCGATGGTCAGGCCGTCACGCGCGGTGCCGGCCGCCGAGCGGCCGAATGCCAACGCAATCAGCACGGCGATCAGCAGCCATCCGGGGAGGAACGAACGCAGTCGTGGCAGGTCCATGCCCGCTTCACGCAGGCCACGGATCGACACGGACACGGCCGCGCTACGAAAGAAAGCGCGACTACAGTCGCCTCACGCAGGAGCCGGTTGGGCGATGCTCAGGCCGCCTGCGGCAGGGCCGCTCCGTCATTCACCAGACGCAACCGCGCCGGCAGTTCGCTCAACACCTGCCCTGTGTGGGCGAGCAACTGCAGGCTGCCGTCGGCGGTCTCGCACAGCGCGGTCAGGCTTTCCACCCAGTCGCCGTCGTTGGCGTAGACCAGACCGTCGCGACGCAGCAGCGCGGCGCGATGGATATGGCCGCAGACGATGCCATCCAGCCCGCGCCGGCGTGCATCGGCCAGGCCGGCCTCGACGAAACGGCCGATATAGCGCTCGGCCGCCGCGCTCTTGCGCTTGAGGTACTCGGCCAGGGACCAGTAGCGCAGGCCGAAGCGCCGCCGCAGCCGGTTGACCAGCTTGTTGCCGGTGAGGATGCGGTAGTACAGCCAGTCGCCGAACCGCTCCTGCAGTCCGCCGAAGTGGGTCACCGCGTCGTAGTCGTCGCCGTGGATCACCAGCAGGCGGCGGCCGTCGGCGGTGGTGTGGATCACGCGGCGGCGCACCTGCATCGCCGGCAGCATCAGCCCGCAGAAACGACGCGCGGCGCGGTCGTGGTTGCCGGGCACGTAGATCAGCTCGGTGCCGTTGCGCGCCAGCGCATGCAATGCCTCGACCACGCGCTGGTGCGCCGCATCCCAGCGCGCGCGTCGCTGCGACATCCACCACAGGTCGACGATATCGCCGACCAGATACAACTGCCTGCATTTCACCCGGCCGAGGAAATCGGCGAACTCGGCGGCATGGCAATGGGTGGAACCCAGGTGCACATCGGAGACGAACACGGCGCGGTTCATGTGGCTTGCTCCTGCGTGGGGGCGGTGAGGTAGCGCTGGCGTTTGCGTGCCTGCATGCGTTCGAGATCCACCTCGATCAGGCCATCGACGCAGCCGGCGAAATCCGTGTCCACGCCGAAGGCGAGGAAGCGCGCGCCACCGGGCTCGCACAGCTCGGTGTACTGGCGAAACAGCATCGGCACCTGCGCGCCGAGCGCGGCCAGGTTCTCGCGCAGCAGGGCGAAGGCGGCACCGGCGTCGAGCGCCTCGAATTGCGGCGGCATCTGCTGCAGCCGGAACGGATGGCGCGCCGTGGCGACCGCGTCGGCCCCATGGAAGCGCTGGTAATACGCGACGATCTGCGCGCGCGCCGCCTCGGGCAGCGCCGCGCTCATCGACACCGCGCCAAACAGGTAACGCACCTGCGGATGCGCCACCAGATAGGCGCCGATGCCCTGCCACAGCTGGTCGATGCTGCGGCTGTTCCAGTAGTCCGGCGCGACGAAGCTGCGCCCCAGTTCCATCCCCTGCGCGATGCGCGGCAAGGCGCTCTCTGACCAGTCGAACAGGCTGGCCGTGTACAGCCCGGCCAGCCCGCGTCGCGCCAGCACTTGGGCGCCCCGCGCCACGCGGTAGGCGCCGGCGACCGCGCCGGCATCTTCGTCCCACAGCACGATATGGTCGTACCAGGTGTCGTAGTCATCCAGGTCCAGCGCGCGACCGGTGCCCTCGCCCACCTTGCGAAAGGTCAGCTCGCGCAGGCGTCCGATCTCGCGCAGCAGCGGCGAGTCGGCGGCCAGCGGGCCGGCCACGATCCGGCGCCCCTCGCTGGTGCGGCCCAGGCCAGGCAGCTGCGCCACCGCTTGGCGCAGCACGTCCACGGGCACCGGTGCGATCAGCGCGGCCGGCGCTTCGGTCGCCGCATCCGCCCGACGGCCCAGCGCATACAGGGCACGTCGCAGCTGGCGCAGCACCACCGTCTCGTCGCGCCCGGCTTCCAGCACCTGGGCATGGCCCACGTGCAGGCGCAGCGGCTGCCGGCGTCGGGCGAACATCTCGCGTGGCAGCAACGCCGTGCCGGCCGGCTTGAATACCGCGGACGCGCCATAGAACAGCGCCGAGTTACGCGCCTGCACGCGGACCGGCAGCACCGGCGCGCCGCTGGCCCGGGCGAAACGCACGAAGCCCGGCCGCCAGCGCGGGTCACGCACGCCCAGCGGATGCAGGCGCGAAACTTCACCGGCCGGAAACACAATCACGCACTGCCCCGCCTCCAGCGCCGCGCGCACCTGGCGCAGGCTGCCGGCGGCCGCGCTGCCGCCGAACACGCGCACCGGCAGCAGCAGTGGCCGCAGTGGGACGATGTGGGTCAGTAGCGCATTGGCGACGATGCGCACGTCGCGGCGCACCTGGCCGACCAGATCCAGCAGCGCCATCGCATCGCGCGCGCCCGAGGGGTGGTTGGCCACCACCAGCAGCGGGCCCGATGGCGGAATGCGGGCCAGCGCCTGCGCATCGTGCGCGCCCTCCAACTGCAGGAAGGACTGCGAGGCGGTGACGAAGTCCCACGCATCGCTGTCCTGGTGATCGCGCAGGAAGGCCATCGCCTGGTCGATGCCGGACCAGTGGCCGTAGCGACGCAGCAATGGTCGGGTCAGCAGGCCACGGCGACCGCCGAACCAACGCGGATAACGTTCAATCAGGGTGTCTTCCAGAGGTCGCATGGCGGGCCCCATTCCCACGATAGCGGACGATCTGGAGCGCCAGACTGGGCGCCAACGGCGTCAGCTGCATTGCAGCATCGCGGCAGTCCGGTGACACGGTGGCGCGCCGCCGCAGGCCCGGGCGGTGGGCGGGAACGGTAACGCCAGCGCAACATGGGGGGCGCCACCATGCGCCGCGCCGCGCACGCGTGTATCATGCGCGGCCATCTTTTCATCCGCATTGAAGGATATAAGCCTGATGTCCAGCTACCTGTTCACTTCCGAATCGGTCTCCGAAGGCCATCCGGACAAGATCGCCGATCAGATTTCCGATGCCGTGCTGGACGCCATCCTGGCCCAGGACAAGCGCGCCCGCGTGGCCTGCGAGACCCTGGTCAAGACCGGTGTGGCGATCGTCGCCGGCGAAGTGACCACCAGCGCCTGGATCGACCTGGAAGCCCTGACCCGCAAGGTGATCCTGGACATCGGCTACAACAGCTCCGAGGTCGGTTTCGACGGCGAGACCTGCGGCGTGCTGAACCTGATCGGCAAGCAGTCCCCGGACATCAACCAGGGCGTGGACCGCAAGAACCCCGAGCAGCAGGGCGCCGGCGACCAGGGCCTGATGTTCGGCTATGCCACCAACGAGACCGACAGCTACATGCCCGCGGCGATCCACCTCTCGCACCGCCTGGTCGAGCAGCAGGCCAAGGTGCGCAAGAAGCGCAACTCGCCGCTGCCGTGGCTGCGCCCGGATGCCAAGAGCCAGGTCACCCTGCGCTATGAGAATGGCGTTGCCAACGCCATCGACGCGGTGGTCCTGTCCACCCAGCACGATCCGGGCATCAAGCAGAAGGACCTGATCGAAGCGGTGCGTGAGGAAATCCTGGCGCCGGTGCTGCCGGCCAAGTGGCTGCACAAGGGCACCAAGTTCCACATCAACCCGACCGGCAAGTTCATCATCGGTGGCCCGGTGGGCGACTGCGGCCTGACCGGGCGCAAGATTATCGTCGACACCTACGGCGGCTGGGCCCGTCACGGTGGTGGCGCGTTCTCGGGCAAGGATCCGTCCAAGGTCGACCGTTCGGCCGCCTACGCCGCACGCTACGTCGCTAAGAACGTGGTCGCCGCTGGCCTGGCCGACCGTTGCGAAGTGCAGGTCTCCTACGCCATCGGCGTGGCCGAGCCGACCTCGATCTCGGTGACCACCTTCGGCACCGGCAAGATCCCGGACGAGAAGATCGAGAAGCTGATCCGCAAGCATTTCGACCTGCGCCCGTATGGCATCATCAAGATGCTCGACCTGATCCACCCGATGTACCAGCCGACCGCGTCCTACGGCCACTTCGGCCGCAAGCCGAAGGAATTCACCTACACCGATGGCGCCGGCAAGCAGCACACCGCCACCGCCTTCTCGTGGGAGAAGACCGACCGGGCCGAGGCGCTGCGCGCCGATGCCAAGCTGAAGTAAGCCTTCAGCGTCTCGCTGCACGAGGAAAGGCCGCGGCAACGCGGCCTTTCTTTTTTCGCCGCGGTCCACTGCGCTGGATCGCCATGTCAGGTGTCGTGGCGCAGGCCTCACCTCGACCCGGCTAGGCTGGCGCCTGTCCGCAACCGGCGTTGGCCCGCCTGGCGCCGGCCTGCATGGCGCCCCTTGCCCCTCACCGACCCTGCCTGGCAAGCGCCTAGCGCTGGAGGTCCACCGACGTGTCCCGCCTCGTCGCCCAACTGCTGCTGTGCACTGCCAGCCTGGCCGCTGTGCCCCTCGCACTGGCCGAGCGCGCCGAAGCGCCCCCACCGCCCGAAGACACCCTGGCGTCCTTCGAATTTGGCGGCGCGGCGCGCTTCAACTACGGCTGGCTCGATTACGCGCCCACCAGTCGGCTGCAGTTGGAGCTGCTGCGCGTGGACCTCAAGGGCGAGGCGGGCCCTGCGTTCTTCTCGGTGCAGTACCGCTGGTACGACGGCTTCAGCGCGATCCACCACGCCTGGGCCGGCTGGAAGTTCGATGCCGCGTCGGACCTGCGCGTGGGCGTGGCGCAGGTGCCGTTCGGCCTGTTGCCCACGGCCTCGCACAGCTTCTGGTTCGGTTCGGGTTACTACCTTGGCCTGGAGGACGACTACGACCTGGGCGCGGTCTGGCAGCGCCACGTCGGCGCCCATCAATGGCACGTGGGGCTGTTTGCCGGCGACGAGTACCTCAGTGGCCGGCGTTACGACCGCTACTCGTTCGACGTGGCCACCACCGATGCGTTGCCCTACCGCGAGCATGGCCGGCTCAACCTGCGCTATGCGCACACCAGCCAATGGCGTGGCGGCGAACTACAACTGGGAGCGTCTGTCTTTTTCGGCCGGGTGCAGCGCCGCGATACGGGCCACGACGACGGTCACCAGGGCGCCGCCCTGCACGCCCAGTGGAGCCGCGACGGCCTGAGCTGGCAGGCGCAGTGGGCCCGTTATCGATATCGCATCCCGGGCGACCGCATCGCCCTGTCCGCCTTCCAGGCCCCGTTCGAGATTGCGCGCGAGGCCGACGTGCCCACGCTGAACCTGTCCTACGCCCTGCCCCGCACCGGCCGGCTGGAGACGATCACCTGCTACAACGACCTCAGCGCGACCCTGCCGGTCGGCGGCGCACCAGGCCTGCGCGACTCGGTCCAGAACGTCACCGGCTGCAGCTTTGGCAAAGGTCCGATGCTGGTGTACATCGACTGGATCGCGGGCAAGAACATGTGGTTTGCCGGCGGCGACGGCATCGGGTTGGCCGCGCCGGACAACCCGGGCTGGCATTCGCGGCTGAACCTCAACATCGGCTTCTACTTTTGAGCGAGCCGTGCGCGATGACATTCGCTCGCGGGAGGCAACCGACGCGCTCGATCCGAGGCGCGAAGCGCCGATGCCAGGCTGCGGCAAGCCACTTCGGCATCATCGTGGGAAGCCGAAAGGCCGCTGCGAAGCGGCCTTTCTACCGTGGGAAAACTGACATCCAGCCCGCCCCGTAGCGCGGAGCTTGCTCTGCTAGCGGCAATCGCTGCGACGCTGACCGCCGTCGCCGCGAAGTCGAAACGCCCACGGCCCGCGATGAGAAAAAGCCGCCGCGCGCCGGATGCGGCCGCGCGCTCAAGCGATCATCGCATCGGCCAGCGCCCCCACGCGTGCCAGCACCGCATCGCGCTGAGCCTCGTCCACGCGCGCACCTTGCAGCAGCGCCACGAGCACCCAAGGCGTACCGCCGGCGCGTGGCCATAACACCGCCAGATCATTGCGCGTGTCGCGACCGTTGTTGCCGGTCTTGTCGCCCACACGCCAACGCTTGCCCAGGCCGGCGCGTAGGCAATCGTCGCCGGTCTGGTTGTCGATCAACCAGTCCGCATACTGCGCCCGTGAGCCCGCAGACAGCCCATCCCCCACGGCGAAGCGCGCCAGGCTGGCGGCCATCGCCGCGGGACTGGTGGTATCGCGTGGATCGCCCGGCGTAAACCTGTTCATCTCCGGCTCGTAACGATCGTTGCGCGTCACCGCATCGCCCTGCTTGCGCAGAAACGCCGTCAGCGCGGGCGGTCCACCAACCCGCTTCAGCAGCAGGTTGGCCGCGGGATTGTCGCTGAGGGTGACAATGGCCCGGCAAAGGTCGCGCACGCTGAGGTCCTTGCCCAGGTGCCGCTCCGACACCGGTGCCCAGGACATCATCTGCGCTTGGCCGATCGGGATGCGCTCATCCAGCGACAGCGTCCCGGCGTCGGCCAGGCTCAAGACGTGGGCGGCCAGCAACGCCTTGAAGGTGCTGCACATGGGAAAGCGCTCGTCCTGGCGTCGGCCCAGGCGGCGGCCCGTCCCAACGTCCAGCAGGGTCACACCCAGGCGCCCGCCGCTGATCTGCTCCAGCGCGGCCAGATCCTTGGCGCTGGCGATCGCGGCTTCCACACGGCACTTGGCCACAGGCGCCACCGGGACGACAGCCGACGCCAAGGGGACGGTAAAGGCGGTGAGCAACGCGGTGCCGCTGCGTTGGAGGAATCGACGACGGTCAGACATGGCAGCACTCCGGACTGAAAGATCCGAAGGATTATTGGAAGGCAGATCCGCGCCCACCAGCGCGAAGTTTCAGAGGCAGCCATAAGCTGAATCTATGGCTGAGCTACAGTGCCGGTTGCGCGGCCGCCGCCACCGCGCCTGCATTCCCCGACCTCGAACAGGCCGTCATGCTCCGATCCGCCCTCCCGCTCAATGCCCTGCGCGCCTTCGAGGCCGCCGCGCGGCACCTCAACCTCACCCGCGCCGCACTGGAGCTGCACGTCAGCCAGGCCGCGCTGAGCCATCAGATCCGTCAGTTGGAAGACCGCCTGGGCCTGTCCCTGTTCCATCGCCTGCCACGCGGCGTGGCGCTGACCGAGGAAGGCGCCGCACTGGCGCCGGAACTGCGCGCGGCCTTCGACCGCATCGGCGCGGCGCTGGACCGCTTCGACGGTGGCCGCCACCGCGAGGCGCTGACGGTGGGCGTGGTCGGCACCTTCGCCACCGGCTTCCTGCTGCCGCGCCTGCTCGACTTCACCCGCGCGCATCCGGGCATCGACCTGCGCGTGCAGACCCATAACAACCGTATCGAGCAGGCCGGCGATGGCCTGGACCTGGCCATCCGTTTCGGAGATGGCCAGTGGGCCGGGCTGGAGGCGACCTCGATCTGCGCCGCGCCGCTGGCACCGGCCTGCGCCCCGGCCCTGGCCCGGCGCCTGCACCAACCGCGCGACCTGGTCGGCGCCACCCTGCTGCGCTCGTTCCGCCAGGACGAATGGGCGCGCTGGAGCCAGGCGGCGGGCATCCCCGTGCTGGAAGCGCGCGGCCCGGTATTCGATTCGTCGCTGGCCCTGGCCGAGGCGGCTGCCGCCGGCGTGGGCGTGGCCCTGCTGCCGCTGGCGATGTTCCAGCGCGACCTGGACAGCGGGCGGCTGGTGCGCCTGTTCGACCTGGGGGTGAATGTGGGCGGCTACTGGCTGACCCGGCTGCGATCGCGCGAGGAGCGCGAGGCGATGCGCAGCTTCCGCCAATGGCTGGAGGCCACGGCGGCGCCCGTCTCGGCTTGAAGCCTCAGGCCGCGCTTTCCAGCAGTTCCATCCAGGCCTGCTCAGCGTTGGCCAGCTGCTCGGCGGTGGCCTCGCGGTCGCGGGTGATGGCGCTCATGCGCGCGCTGTCGGCGTAGTTGGCCGGGTCGGCCAGCTGCCGATCGAGCTCGGCCAGGGCGGCGCCCAGCGCGTCGACCCGTTCCTCGGCCGCGGCCAACTTGTGCGGGTTGACCGGCTTCTTCGCCGCGGCGGGCTTGGCCGGCGCCGGCACGGCCGTCGCGGTCTGGGCATTGATCGGCTTTTCGACCTTGTCCATCTTCTTGCTGCCCTGGGCGGTGGGCCGCGCGCGCAGCCAGGCCGCGTAGTCGTCCAAGTCGCCGGCGAACGGCTCGACCACGCCATCGGCCACGCGCCAGAAGGTGTCGCAGACCAGGCCGATCAGGTGCCGGTCGTGGCTGACCATGACGATGGCGCCGTCGAAATCGCTCAGCGCCTCGGCCAGGGCCTCGCGCATCTCCAGGTCCAGGTGGTTGGTGGGCTCGTCGAGCAACAGCACGTTGGGCTGCTGGAAGGCGATCAGCGCCAGCGCCAGGCGCGCGCGCTCGCCGCCGGAAAATCCATCGACCACTTCGAAGGCGCGGTCGCCGGGGAAATTCCACTTGCCCAGGAAATCGCGGAACACCTGGGTCGAGGTGTCCGGGGCGATCTCGCGGAAGTGGTCGATCGGCGACTGGCCCTCGTGCAGGGACTCGACCGTGTGCTGGGCGAAGTAGCCGATGCGCAGGTCCGGATGCGCGCTGCGCTCGCCGTGGACCGGGGCCAGCTCGCCGACCAGGGTCTTGACCAGGGTGGATTTACCCGCGCCGTTGGGCCCCAGCAGGCCGATGCGGTCGCCCGCTTCCAGGCCGAAACCGGCGTCGTGCAGGATCACGGTGGGAGCCGCCATGGCGGCGAGTTCCTCTGCGGAAAGCCCCTTCGCCGCCCTGGCGGCTCCCACGGCGGGATAACCGCAGTCGACATGGTCCAGGCGGATCAACGAATACGGCAGCCGCGCCGGCGGCGCGAACTCGATCCGGAACTCGCGCTCGGCGCGCACCGCCTCGGTGCCGGCCATCTTGGCCAGGCGCTTGATCCGGCTCTGGGCCTGGCTGGCCTTGCTGGCCTGGGCCTTGAAGCGGTCGATGAAGCTCTGCAGATGCGCGCGCTCGGCCTCGGCCTTTTCGTGCTGGACCTGCTGCTGGCGCAGGTGCTCGGTGCGCTGACGCTCGAAGTCGGTGTAACCGCCGACGTAGAGCTTGGCCCCGCCGCCATGCAGGTGCAGGGTGTGGGTGGCGACGTTGTCCAGGAACTCGCGGTCGTGGCTGATCAGCAGCAGCGTGCCCGGGTACTTGAGCAGCCACTGCTCCAGCCAGAACACCGCGTCCAGGTCCAGGTGGTTGGTCGGCTCGTCCAGCAGCAGCAGGTCCGAGGGCATCATCAGCGCGCGGGCCAGGTTCAGGCGCACGCGCCAGCCACCGGAGAAGTCCTTGACCGCCCGACCATGGGTGTCGGCCGGAAAGCCCAGGCCGTGCAGCAGCTTGCCGGCGCGCGCCTCGGCGTCGTAGCCGTTGAGTTCGGCCAGCTTCTGGTGCGCATCGGCCACCGCCTCCCAGTCCTCGCGCGCGGTGGCGTCGGCCTCGGCACGCAGCACCGCGGCGATCTCCTCGTCGCCGCCCAGGACGAATTCCAGCGCCGGCTCGTCCAGTGCCGGAGTCTCCTGCGCCACGCTGGCCGTGCGCACCTTGCCCGGCAGTTCCACGTCGCCCTTGTCGGCCTCCAGCTCGCCCTTGACCGCGGCGAACAGGCTGGACTTGCCGGTGCCGTTGCGGCCCACCACGCCGACGCGGTAACCGGCGTGCATGGTCAGGTCGACGTTGGACAACAGCAGGCGCTCGCCACGGCGCAGGGCGAAGTTGCGAAGGGAAATCACAGGCAATTCCAGGGGGTGGGTGCAGCGGACCGCACAGTGTATCGGGTCCTGACGAATGTGATGGTTTGTTAAGAAACCGTTGCACAGCCACGCAACCCAAGGTATTCGTGGTTCGCGTCGCGACAATTCGCCACACCGGGACGCAGATCCCGGGTTGGGCGTGCGACGTCAGTCCCCCAACTTGACCGGAGCCACCATGTCATACAAGCCCACCCTGCTGACGGCAGCCATCGCGCTTGCGTTAGCCACCCCCGCCCTGGCCCAGGACAACGCCCCCGCCAAGACCCTGGACAACGTGATCGTGACCGGCACGCGCGTCGCCGACCGGACCGTGGCCGAGTCCCAGTCCCCGATCGACATCATCACCCCCGAAGTCCTCGAGCAGACCGGCACCACCGAACTGGCCACCGCGCTGACCCGCGCGATCCCCTCGCTCAACTTCCCGCGCCCGGCGGTCACCGATGGCACCGACGCGGTGCGCCCGGCGCAGCTGCGTGGCCTGTCGCCCGACCAGACCCTGGTGCTGGTCAACGGCAAGCGCTACCACACCACCGCGCTGGTCAACCTCAACGGCAGCCAGGGCCGAGGCTCTTCCCCGGCCGATCTGAACACCATCCCGATCGCCGCCATCGAGCGGGTCGAGGTGCTGCGTGACGGCGCGGCGGCCCAGTACGGCTCGGACGCCATCGCGGGCGTCATCAACGTGGTCCTCAAGGGCAGCGACAGCGGCGGCAGCGTGAGCCTGCGCGGGGGCAAGTACAGTGCCGGCGACGGTGCCCAGTACCAGCTCTCCGGCGATGCCGGCTTCAAGCTGGGCGAGGTCGGCGGCGTGCACCTGGCCGCGCAGGCCGGTCACCAGAACAACACCGACCGTGCCACGCCCTACAACGGCCGGGTCGAGCAGCGCTACGGTGATCCGGAAGTCGAGCAGGGCGCGGTGTCCTACAACGGCGAGCTCAAGCCCGCCGACTACCTGACGTTCTATTCCTACGGCATGGCCAGCAAGCGCAAGGTCACCTCCAACGGCTACTTCCGCGCCGCCGAGGACAACCGCAACCGACCGGAAATCTATCCGGACGGCTTTCTGCCGCAGATCTACAACGAGTCCGAGGACGTGTCCTGGGTCGGCGGTCTGAAGACCTACACCGAAGGTGGCCTCAACATCGACCTGAGCGCCAACTACGGGCACAACAAGCTGACCTTCGACGTCAAGCATTCGCTCAACAACTCGCTGGGCCTGAACTCGCCGACCAGCTTCTATGCCGGCGCGCTGGAAGTGAACCAGTACGTGCTCAATGCCGACTTCAACAAGCAGCTGGACTGGGGCCTGGCCTATCCGGTCACGCTGGCCTTCGGCGCGGAATGGCGTGGCGAGGAGTTCAAGGAAACCCCGGGCGAGGAAGCCTCCTACGTCAACGGCGGGGTGCCCTCGGCCAATGGCTCGCTGCTGCCGGGCGCGCAGGTGTTCTCCGGCTTCAAGCCCTCGGACTCGGGCAGCTTCGACCGCAACAGCTACTCGTTCTACGCGGACCTGGAAGCGGATCTGACCGACAAGTTCTCCGCCGGCCTGGCCGGGCGCTATGAGAAGTACAGCGACTTCGGCGATACCGGCAACGGCAAGCTGTCGCTGCGCTATGCCTTCACCGACAAGGTCGCCCTGCGCGCCACCGCCTCGACCGGCTTCCGCGCACCGTCGCTGCAGCAGCAGTACTTCCAGTCCATCGCCACCAACTTCATCAACGTCGCCCAGCCCGACGGCTCGGTGGTGGCCACGCCGTTCGAGATCGGCACCTTCCGCACCAACGCCGCGGCCGCCGTGGCCCTGGGTGCCGAGCCGCTGAAGGCCGAGGAATCGACCAACTACGGCCTGGGGCTGGTGCTGCAACCGGTCGACGGTCTGTACGTGACCATCGACGCCTACCAGATCGAGATCGACGACCGCGTGGTGCTGTCCGAGAACCTCACCTCAACCGCGGTGCGCAACTATCTCAACGGACCGGGCGGCTTCAGCGGCATCGGCGGCGGGCGCTACTTCACCAATGCCGTGGACACCACCACGCGCGGCGTCGATGTGGTCGGCACCTATCGCTGGGCGCTGGCGGCGAGCAACCTGGACCTGAGCGCCGGCTACAACCACAACAAGACCGACATCGACAAGATCGCCGCCAACCCGGCCGCGCTCGAGGCGATCGACCCCGATGCGGTGCGCATCGGTCGTGCCGAGATCGGCCGCATCACCAAAGGCTCGCCACAGGACAAGTTCTACCTGGGCAGCGTGTGGAGCCCGGGCGCCTGGGCGTTCAGCGCCACGGCCACGCGCTGGGGCGAGTTCACCACCTTCGGCACCACCGAAGCGGCCGACCAGACCTATAGCGCCAAGTGGACGCTCGACCTGGCCGCCACCTACAAGCTGGCCGACTGGAGCTTCACCCTGGGTGGCGACAACGTGCTGGACGAATATCCGGACCGCACCGTGGCCGGTGCCGGCACGCGCAGCTACTTCCCGTACAGCGCGACCTCGCCGTTCGGCTTCAACGGCGCCTACCTGTACGCCAACATCGGCTACAAGTGGTAAACCCCCACGCGTATCGCAGATACGCGGCCCCGTCAGGAGCCCCGGCATTGCCGGGGCTCTTTTCGTTTCGCAAGACGCCATGAGGTCCGCCCCACCGACACACGTCGACACATCCGGACAAAGGCCCACGCCGATGACGAAAACGCGGCACCGCCATGCGAATTCTTCATGAGTTGATCAGCAATGGTTGTAGGCGCGGCCGATGGGCTTAACGAATAATTACGAAGGCACCTCACAACAACTCAACGCAACGCCGACCTGTTGAACCTTGTTGTCCTTCGCACTTCTTCGATGGAGCTTCCCATGCAGCCGATCCAAACACGCCTTGCCGCAGCCGTGGCTTTCGCCCTGATCGCCGCCCCCACCTTCGCCCAGCAGGCTTCCAGCACCGACACCACCAAGGCCAGCACGCTGGACACGGTGATCGTCACCGGCACCCACGTGACCAATCGCACCGTGGCCGAGTCGCAATCGCCGATCGACATCGTCACCCCCGAAGCCCTGCAGGCCACCGGCACCACCGAACTGGCGACCGCGCTCTCGCGCGCCCTGCCCTCGCTGAACTTCCCGCGCCCGGCGCTGGTTGACGGCACCAGCGGCATTCGGCCGGCGCAGCTGCGCGGGCTGTCGCCCGACCAGGTGCTGGTGCTGGTCAACGGCAAGCGCTACCACACCTCGGCAGCCATCAACCTCAACGGCAGCATCGGCCGTGGCGCCTCGGCGGTGGACCTCAACTCGATCCCGGTGTCGGCCATCGAGCGTGTGGAAGTGCTGCGTGACGGCGCCTCGGCCCAGTACGGCTCGGACGCCATCGCCGGGGTGATCAACATCGTGCTCAAGGGCGCCGGCCAGGGCGGCAGCCTGGGCGTGAACTATGGCGAATATTCCAAGGGCGACGGTGAGCAGTTCCAGCTCTCCGGCGATACCGGGGTGAGCTTCGCCGACGGCCGCGGCCGCGTGCATCTGGCCGGCCAGGTGGGCAGCCAGGATCCGACCAACCGTTCCGGCGCCTACGCCGGCAGCACCCCCAACACCGGCAACTTTCCTGGCGTGGGCGAGAAGGCCTTTGTCATCGGCGACCCCGACGTGCACGCAGGCGCGGTGTCGGCCAACGGCAGCTTCGACTTCACCGACCGCATCACCGGTTATGCCACCGCGCTGGCCAGCAACCGCGACATCGATTCCTACGCGTTCTACCGCTCACCCAACCACAGCAACCAGGGCGCGTTGATCGCCCAGTTCTATCCGGACGGCTACGTGCCGGTGATCAACCAGTACTCCAAGGACCGCTCGCTGGTGGCCGGCCTGAAGGGCGCCACCGACGGCGGCTTCACCTGGGACGTGAGCTACAACTACGGCTACAACAAAGTCGATTACGCAACCCGCAACACGCTCAACTACGACCTGGGCACCGACAGCCCGACCCGCTTCCACGACGGTGCGCTGGAATACACCCAGAACATCCTCAATGCCGACTTCACCCAGCCGCTGGAGTGGGGCCTGGCCTACCCGGTGACCCTGTCCTTCGGCGCCGAATATCGCGAGGAAAAGTGGAACCAGTCGCCGGGCGAGGCGGCGTCCTACTACGGCGGCGGCGCGCAAGGTTTCCCGGGCTTCAGCGCCGAGAACGCCGTCCATGCCGACCGTCACAACTACGCGGTCTATGCCGGGCTTGAGGCGGACTTCACCGACAAGTTCTCCGCCGGCCTGACCGGCCGCTGGGAGGATTACTCGGACTTCGGCAGCAAGGCCTCGGGCAAGCTCTCGGCACGCTACGCCTTCACCGACAAGATCGCCCTGCGCGCCACGGTCTCCAACGGCTTCCGCGCCCCGTCGCTGGCCCAGCAGAGCTACCAGTCGATCTCCAGCATCATTTCCGACGGCGTCTTCTACCAGAGCGGCACCTTCCCGGCGAGCAGTGCGGCGGCGCAGGCGCTGGGCTCCAAGCCGCTGAAGGCCGAGACCTCGACCTCCTACAGCATGGGTCTGGTGCTGCAGCCGATCGACCGGCTGTCGCTGACCGTGGATGCCTACCAGATCGAGATCGACGACCGCATCCTGCTGTCCTCCAACGTCAGCCTGTCCGGCAACACCCAGGCGCAGGCGCTGCTGTCCAGCCTAGGCCTGAGCGGGGTCAACTCGTTCCGCTACTTCACCAACGCGGCCGATACCCGCACCCGGGGTGTGGACGTGGTGGGCACCTACAGCATCCCGTTCGCCGCCAGCGCGTTGGACCTGACCGCCAGCTACAGCTACGGCAAGACCGAGGTGCAGCATCTGGATGCCTCGCCGAGCGCGCTGACCGATCTGGGCATCACCACCTCGCTGGTCGCGCGTGACGAGGTGGGCCGTCTGGAAGACAGCTTCCCCAAGGACAAGACCATCCTGGGCGGCACTTGGCACAGTGATCGCTGGAGCCTGGGCCTGACCGGCACCCGCTACGGCAGCTTCACCGTGCGCAACAGCACCACGGCCGCGCGCGACCAGAGCTTCAATGCCAAGTGGCTGGTCGACGTGACCGCCAGCTACAAGCCGACCTCGCAGTGGACGCTTACCCTGGGCGCGGACAACGTGCTGGACACCTACCCGGACCGGAACATCTACGCCAACTCGACCAGCGGCGTCTTTCCGTACAGCAACTACTCGCCGTTCGGCTTCAACGGTGCCTATGTGTACGGCAAGATCGGCTACACCTGGTAAGCCTGCTTCACCGGCAACATCCACGCACAACCCCGGCGCCCGCGCCGGGGTTGTGCTTTTTCGGCCCCCTCCAACTCGCCTGACCAGACACGCCGTGGCGTCCCCGGCGTAAGGTGGATCCGCGTGCCTCTTCGGCGCGCCATGCCGATAGGCGGCATGAACCGATCAGTCATTTTCGATTTGCCCCATCTAGTTCAGCTGGGCCACACTCGTGGCCGGAAGGACACATCACCAAGGGAGCCCATGCATCACGACACCAGCCTGATCGACATCATCGCCGTCGGCCTAGCGGTCGCTTTCCTGCTGGGCGCGCTGGCCAACAAGCTGCGCCTGTCGCCCCTGGTGGGGTATCTGGTCGCCGGGATGGTGGTCGGCCCGTTCACGCCGGGCTTCGTCGCCGACCAGGACCTGGCCACGCAGCTATCCGAGCTGGGCGTGATGCTGCTGATGTTCGGCGTGGGCCTGCACTTCTCGCTGGACGATCTGATGGAGGTCAAGGGCATCGCCATCCCCGGCGCGATCGTGCAGATCGCCGTGGCCATCGGCCTGGGCTGGGCGCTGGCATGGTTCATGGGCTGGCCGCTGCTGCAGGGTTTCGTGTTCGGCCTGGCGCTGTCGGTGGCCAGCACGGTGGTGTTGCTGCGGGCGCTGGAGGACCGGCGCATGCTCGATACCCGGCGCGGCAAGATCGCGGTGGGCTGGCTGATCGTCGAGGACCTGGTCATGGTCCTGGCCCTGGTGCTGCTGCCAGCCCTGGCCGGCGCCCTGGGCGATGCCGGCACGGTGCGCGCCGCGGCTGAAGCGGGTGGCGGCGCCGCGGTGCAGGCCGCGCAGGGCGAACCCAATATCACGGTCGCCATCGCCAAGGCGCTGGGCATCACCCTGCTGCAGGTGGCCGCCTTCGTCGCGGTGATGCTGGTGATCGGCCGCCGGGTGATCCCGTGGACGCTGGAGAAGGTCGCGGCCACCGGCTCGCGTGAACTGTTCACGCTCTCGGTGCTGGCCATCGCATTGGGCGTGGCGTTCGGCTCGGCCAAGCTGTTCGGGGTGAGCTTCGCCCTGGGCGCGTTCTTCGCCGGCATGCTGCTCAACGAGTCCGAATTGAGCCACAAGGCGGCCAATGATTCGCTGCCGCTGCGCGATGCGTTCGCGGTGCTGTTCTTCGTCTCGGTCGGCATGCTGTTCGACCCCATGATCCTGGTGAAGTACCCGCTGCAGGTGCTAGCGACCTTCGTGATCGTGGTGGTCGGCAAGTCGCTGGCGGCCTATGCGATCGTCCGCGCCTTCGGCCATCCGCGGCAGACCGCATTCACCATTGCCGCCAGCCTGGCCCAGATCGGCGAGTTCTCCTTCATCCTGGCCGGCCTGGGCCTGAGCCTGAAGATCCTGCCGCAGTCCGGCCACGACATGATCCTGGCCGGGGCGCTGCTGTCGATCGTGGCCAACCCGTTCCTCTTCGCCGCCCTGGACGCGTGGAGCCGCCGCCAGGCCCAGGACGCCCCGGCCACCGATACGCCCGAACCCGACCCCCTGCCCGGCCCGCCGCTGATTGCGCAGGACCATGCCATCGTGATCGGCTACGGCCGCGTGGGCAGCAGCCTGGTCCGGGTGCTGGCCGAGCGCGGGGTCCACTTGGTGGTCATCGACGACAACCGCGACAACGTGGACAAGGCCCACGCCGCCGGCATTCCCGCCATCCGCGGCAGCGCCGCGGCCGACGCGGTTCTGGCCGAGGCCCAGCCGGAGAAAGCGCGCATCGCGGTGCTGGCCATCCCCCAGCCACTCGAAGCGGGCGAGGCCATCGCCAAGCTGCGCGCGCTCAACCCGGCGCTGACCGTGCTGGCGCGTGCCCATAGCGAGGGCGAGGTGGCGCACCTGCTCGAGCACGGCGCCGACGCGGCCGTGCTGGCCGAGCGCGAACTGGCCCATTCGCTGGCGGAAATGATCCTGTCGATGCCCCCATACCGGCCACCGCGCGCGCAGACCGCCTCCTGAGGCCAGGATCGCGCATTGCCAGCACAAAACTGCGACGGAGCGCTGGTTCGCAGCGGTGACCGGGGTCGCGACTTTCGGTACAGTCGCCTTTCATTTCGGGCCGGTGCGGCATCCGGCTTTTCGGGGAAGTGTCTTGCGTATTCTGTTTGTGGGAAACGAAGCCAGCCTGTCGCTGGAGCTGATGGCGTACCTCACCGATCTGGGCGAGGACTGGCAGGTCGAAACCGTCGCCGATGGCAATGCGGCGATGGAAATGGTCGCCAATACGCCAATCGACGTGGTCATCGCCGCCCCCGTGCTGCCCGACCTGACCACGGCCACCCTGCTGGGCCAGATCCGCACCCTGCGGCCTGAGACCAGCCGCATCGCCATGGTCGATCCGGAGCAGGCCCAGCGCGGCCCCGCCGCGCGCCTGCTTGGCGTGGCCCACCGCTTCCTGTCCATGCCGCTGATGCCCGAAGCCCTGCTCGAAGCGGTCACCAGCCTGGAAGAACTGCGCGAGCTGCTGGACAACCCGCGCCTGCGCTCGACCATCGGCCGCATCGAGAAGCTGCCCTCGCCCCCGCACCTGTACCTGAGCCTGGTGCACGCGCTGGAAGACAACGAGGGCGCCGACGCCAACGACATCGCCAAGCTGGTTTCGGCCGACCCGGCCATCGCGGCCAAGGTCCTGCAGCTGTGCAACTCGGCGTTCTTCTCCGGGGGGCGCAGCATCGCCGACCTGCGCACGGCGGTGACCCGCCTGGGTGTTGCGACCCTGCGCGACCTGGTCCTGGCCAGCGAAGTGTTTTCGGTCCAGACCCTGTCGCCCGAGGAACGCAACGCCATGCAGCAGCGCGCGCTGCTGTCTTCGCGACTGGCGGCCAAGATCCTGCCGTCCACCAGCGCCGAGCTAGGGTCGACCGCCTCGCTGCTGGCCGATATCGGCCTGCTGCTGCCCGGCGTGCGCGATGAACGCGCCGGCCCGGCCGACGACCAGGACGAGCGTCCCGGCCACAGCGAGGCCGGCGCCTATCTGCTGGGACTGTGGGGCCTGCCCATGCCGATCATCGAGGCGGTGGCCTTCCAGCGGCATCCGCAGAGCTCCAGCCTGCGCAGCTTCTGGGTGACCGGCGCGGTGCACGTGGCGACCTCGCTGATCAGCGGCGACCCGGTGGACGAGGAATACCTGCGTCGCGTCGGCGTGCTGGCCAAGCTGCCGGCCTGGCGCGACCAGGCCGACCGGCTGCTGGGACTGGCCGAAGAAGAGGCCTGAGCACCCGAGGCGACGCGCAGGTCGCCGCTCAGGCCAGGCTCGGGGTGAGTTCGGGCACGGCCAGGTCGAGCAGTACGTCGGCCAGCGGGCGCGGCCTGCCGTAGAAGTGCCCCTGCGCCCAGTCCACGCCCATCGCCCGCAGGCACTGGGCGGTTTCGGCATCCTCGACGAATTCGGCCACGGTTTCCGCGCCAAAGGCCTGGGCCACCGCGACCGACGCCTGGACCAGCGCATGGTCGCGTCCGCGTTGGACGACGTTGCGGATGAACGAGCCATCGATCTTGATCTCGTCCAGCGGCAGCTCCTTGAGCCGGGTGAAGCTCTGCATGCCGGTGCCGAAGTCGTCGATGGCGATGCGGCACCCCCCGGCGCGCAGCTCCTCCAGCAGTTCGATGGCCGCGGCGGTGCTGGCGATGGCGGCCGTTTCGGTGATTTCGAAGCACAGGGTGGACAGCGGCAGCGGCCATCGCGCCAGCAGGCTGCGCAGCTCGGAGCGGAAGCTCGGAGAGGCCACGCTCTGACCGGTGAGGTTGATCGAGATCCGGCCACAGTGCGGCAGCGCGGCACGGTGCCGTTCCAACTCACCGCGCAGCGTGCGGATGACCGCCAGGTCCAGCTCCACCCCGCGCCCGGCGGCTTCGATCGGCGCCATGAAACGCGCAGGCGAAATCAGCGTGCCGTCTTGGTCGAAGAGACGGCACAGCACCTCGCCGCAGAGCTTGTCGGCGGCATGGCCGCCATCGCGCAAGGGCACGATGGGCTGGAAATGCAGGGCGATGCGATGCCGCCGCAGGCTGTCCAGCGCCTGCCCGGCGTCCTGCAGCTGGCGCAGCTGCAGGTCCTGCTGCTGCAGGTCGGCGGCCGCGGCGTAGCGCGGCAGCACGTCGCTCCGGCGCCGCGCATCGAAGGCCAGGTGGGAGGATGCGCGTAGCGCCGCGTCCAGCCCCGACGCCCCCTCGCCGTACAGGGGAGCGACCCCCATATAGGGCGACAGACGCAGCCGCTGCCCGCCCAGGTCCAACTCGGCGGCCTCCAGGGTGTGCATCAGCTGTTCCCAGGACAGCGCCTGCGGCTCGCGGATGAGCACGAACTGGCCGGTGCCCACGTAATACACCCGGGCATGCCGGCGCAGCTGCGCGGCGGTCTGCTGCATCACCGCGGTCTGGGTGTCCAGGCCAAAGCCGGTGACCATGAAATCGACCTGGTCCAGCAGCAGATAGGCCAGCTCGCACCCTCCACCGGGGCGTCGCTGCAGATCGCGGGTCAGCGCGCGCAGATTGGGCAGCAGCGTGATGCTGTTGCGCAGCGCCTGCTCGGACAGGTCATGGGCCAAGATCCGACGATCTCGTCGTCCCAGCCACACATAGAGCATGCTGATCAGCAGGATGCTCACCTCCACCGCGATGTGCAGCAGGTTGAAGAACCCAAGCACGGTGTTGCCGTAGGGCGCGGCACCGGCGGCGGCGGCTACCAACAGGAACAGCCCCGAAGACAGCGCCAGCATGGCGCCAAGCGGTGGCAGGCGGATGACCAGAAAGGCCAGCACCACGAACATCACGAAGCGGAAGTCCATCAGCACCGGCGGCATCACCCCGGCATCGGAGAACCCGCGATACAGGCAATGCGAAGCGAGCACACCAAGCCCCAAGGCCCCACCCAGCAGCAACGGCCAGCCAACACGCAATGCGCGCGAGGGCATGCGACCCCACCGCCGATGGTCGCGTTCGGTCCAGGCCAGCATGAGCGGCAAGGTGACCACGGCCACGCCGAACTGCTTGGCAAAGAACGTCTGGAAGATCTCCCCAAGCCATTCGCGGCGCGGCGGGTCGAGCACGATGGACGTAGCCGCCACCAGCGCCGTGCCCAGCGGATAGAGCAACAGGGTCACCGCCGCCAGACGTGGCAATCGCGTGCGCACAAAGCGACGCCCGTGACCGGGCACCGGCCAGCCGGTCCAATGCGCGCACAGCCTGGTCCACAGCACGATGACGCACCAGGCCGCCAAGCCCCATGCCAGCACGGGCCAGCCCCCTTCACCACCGCGAGCCTGGCGCACGCACCAGCCCAAGGCCAGCATCAGGCCCACGCCCGGCATGGTCCAACGATCGCGCGCCAGCAGCGCGATGGCCAGCAGCAGGCCGGCATGCAGGTGCACCAGCGATGCATCCTGCACCTTGCCTGCAAAATCGATGCGGTAAGCGATCGCGACCTGCTGCAGGACCAATCCCGTCAGACCAAGCAAAACGATCCTGCCCAGCCGCGTGGCCGTCCAGTGCCTCATTCCGGCATTCCCCCTGTCGCCACGCGCACTCCGGCGGCGATCGGGCGGCATCGTGACATGCCGTCGCGGCATGCGGCATAGCACCATCCGGATGCGTGCACTCGATCACGCCGACAACGTGCCCGCGCGCTAGCTCAGCGCATGATCCGTTCCGAGGACCAGCTGCAGCGGGCGCGGCGCGGCGATCAGATAGCCCTGCACCCAGTCCACGCCCAGCGCCTGCAGGCACGCCAGGGTCTGCGCGTCCTCGACGAATTCGGCCACCGTCTGCGCCTCGAAGGCGCGTGCCACGGCCACGCAGGCCTGCACCACGGCGTGGTCCTTGCCGCCTGCCGCCACGTTGCGCACGAACGAGCCGTCGATCTTGATCACATCCACCGGCAGCAGCTTGAGACGTTCGAAACTCTGCATGCCCACGCCGAAGTCGTCGATGGCGATCAGGCAGCCGCGTTCGCGCAGTTGCTCGAGCAGCGCGCGCGCGACCGAGGCCTGCAGAATCGCGGCGGTTTCGGTGATCTCGAAGATCAAGCGGCTGCCGGGAATCGGCGCGTCGTCGAGCAGGGCCAGCAGGCTGCTGGCGAAACTGGCCGAGGCCAGGCTCTGTCCGGTGAGGTTGATGGCGAGTCGGGCGAAACGCCCGATGGCCTCCGGGCGCGCGGCCAGGGTGTCGAACAGTGCCCGCACCACCGCCAGGTCCAGCTCGCCACCGCGACCGACCGCCTCGATCTGCGGCAGGAACGCCGCGGGCATCATCAGCTGGCCGGATTCATCGCGCAGGCGACACAGCACTTCACCGTGCAATGGCGCATCCCAGTCCAGCGGCGCATGCGCCTGGTCGATCGCATGCAGCGGTTGGAAGTAGAGCTCGACCTGCCCCTTGCGCAGTGCCGCCAGGGCATCGGAGGCGCTGCTGACCATCTGCCATGCCCCCACCCGACCCTCGTCCGGATCGTGCAGCAGCGGGTGCAGCTCGCTGCGACGGCGCGCCTGGAAAGCCAGTCGGGAAGCATTGCGTAGGGCCACTTCCAGATCGTGGGCCGTATCGTGGGCGAATGCGGCCACACCCAGATACGGGAGCATGCGGAAGTGTCCGCCGCCCGCCTCGATCCGCACGTCGCGCAGCCGCTCCATCAAGTCCTCCCAGCAGCTGTCGATGGGCGCTTGTGCGGTCGGCAGCAGAACGAACTGCCCGGTGCCCACCACATAGGCCTCCACATCCTCGCCCAGGCGGCCGGCCGCTTCGGTCATGACTTCGGCCTGGACCTCCAGGCCATAGACCGAGACCAGATCCTCGGTCCGGTCCAGCAGCAGATAGCCCAGTTGCCGACGTTCCGGCGCACGTGTGCGCTCTGCAACGCCATCGCGCAGCGCTTTCAGGTTGGGCAGGCCGGTCACCGCATCGCGCCGCGTCTCCCGATCCAACTGCCGCGCGTTGCGGCGCGCATCGCGCAGCACGATCAGCAGATACAGCGCGGTGATCTGCAATACGCCCAGTTCGACGGCGATGTGCAGCAGATTGACGAAGCCCAAAGGGGTATTGCTCGCCGTGGCCGCGCGCGCCGCGCCATAGGCAATCAGCAGCAGGCAGGCGCCGAGCAAGGCCATTGACACCGGATAGCGCAGGCGGATCACCGCCGCGCCGACCAGGACGAACAGGGTGAAGCGGAAGTCCATCAGCGGCAGGGGCTGGCCCGTGCGTGCGCCCAGATGCTGGCGCAGATAGCCTTCGGCCAGGAAGCTCACCGCCACCGCGACCGCCAACACCAGCAGCCAGCCCAGGGCGCGCAGGCGTCGCTCGTCAGGCACCGGGGTCCCGCGCTCGGTCCAGGCTGCCACCAGCGGCAGGGTCACCACCAGCACGCCGAACAGCTTGGACAAGTACACCTCGACCATGACCTGCACGCGTTCGCCGGCAGGGAACAGCCAGAGCGAGGCCAGCCCCCCGATCAAGGCGATGCCGACCGGATACAGCAGCAGTCCAACGCAGACATAGCCAGGCAGGTCGCCCAGACGCAGATGCGCCTGGGCGCGCGCGCGCGGCCAGCCCATCAGCCGCGCACAGAGCCAGGTCCATCCGAAGAGCAGCGCATACGCGCCGATGCCCACCGGCACCTCATACCAGCTGCCATGCATGAACAGCATCCAGTCGGCGATCCAGCCCAGGCACAGCACGACGTGGAGTCCGGCCAGCACGCGGGTGCGGACGAACAGCATCGCCACGGCCAGCAGTAGGCCCGTATGCGGATGCACGAGCGAAGCCATCTCGGCGCTGCGCCCGAGGAAGGACGGATAGCCGACGCTGACCCGCTGCAACAGCAAGCCCACCGCGCCAAGCAGCAGCATGGTTCTCAACGACGTCGTTGCGCGCTCCCCCATCCCGCCATTCTGCCCACAACGGCGCGCTGCGCGACACCAAGGCAACCGGCGTCACACCTGCAGTCTGTCCGGCGTCAGAGTCCGCGCCGCGGGCGGGAGGAAAAAGCCGCTCAATGGCCCGCTACCCATCCCCACATGGCAGACCTGGCCGCCAGAACCCCATGGCCTCCGCCGTTCGTGCCGAAGGCCGCACCGCGGCGAGTCGCGTCCCAGCGCCGTCCGTCCCCGATCCGGTCGCGGAAGAAAAAGGCCCCGCGTGCGCGGGGCCTTTCCTTATCCCTTGGCGAACACCAGCTGCCCGCCTGCGGCATCGACCTTGACCGTGTCGCCGGCGCCGAATTCGCCGCCGAGGATCTTGGAGGCCAGCGGGTTCTCCAGCTGCTGCTGGATCGCACGCTTGAGCGGGCGCGCACCGTACACCGGATCGAATCCGACATTGCCCAGCAGGTCGAACGCGCCATCGGACACCTCCAGGGCGATGCCACGCTCGTGCAGCCGCGACTCCAGTCCGCGCAGCTGGATCCTGGCGATCTGGCGGATCTGCGCCTTGTCCAGCGGGTGGAACACGACGATGTCGTCCAGCCGATTGATGAACTCGGGGCGGAAGTGCGCCTGCACCACGCCCATCACCGAGGCCTTCATCTGCACATAGGCCTCGGGCGAATCGTCGCCGCTCATTTCCTGGATCTGGTGCGAGCCAAGGTTGGAGGTCATCACGATGACGGTGTTGCGGAAGTCCACGGTGCGGCCCTGGCCATCGGTCAGGCGGCCGTCGTCGAGCACCTGCAGCAGGATGTTGAACACATCGCCGTGCGCCTTCTCCACCTCGTCGAGCAGGATCAGCGAGTATGGACGACGGCGCACCGCCTCGGTCAGGTAGCCACCCTCCTCATAGCCGACATAGCCGGGAGGCGCGCCGATCAGCCGCGCGACCGAGTGCTTCTCCATGAACTCGCTCATGTCGATGCGGATCATCGCGTCGCTGGAGTCGAACAGGAACTCGGCCAGCGCCTTGCACAGCTCGGTCTTGCCCACGCCGGTCGGACCAAGGAACAGGAACGAACCGCCCGGGCGGTTGGGATCGGCCAGTCCGGCGCGCGAGCGGCGCACCGCGTCGGACACGACCTTGATCGCCTCTTCCTGGCCGACCACGCGGGTGTGCAGCTGCTGTTCCATCTGCAGCAGTTTCTCGCGCTCGCCCTCCAGCATCTTGCTCACCGGGATGCCGGTCCAGCGCGAGACGACCTCGGCGATTTCCTCGGCGGTCACCCGGTCCTGGACCAGCTTGAAGTCCTGCTGTTCGGCGGCCTGCGCGGCGGCGAGCTGCTTGTCCAGTTGCGGCAGCACGCCGTACTGGATCTCGCTCATGCGCGCGTAGTCCTGGCGGCGCTGCGCGCCTTCCAGTTCCACCTTGGCCGCCTCGATCTGCTCCTTGATCTTGGTCGCGCCCTGCAGCGCGGCCTTCTCCGACTTCCACACCTCGTTGAGGTCGGAGAACTCGCGTTCCAGCGTATCGATGTCGGCCTCCAGGTCGGCCAGGCGCTTGGCCGACTCGGGGTCCTTTTCCTTCTTCAACATCTCGCGCTGGATCTTGAGCTGGATCAGGCGGCGCTCCTTGCGGTCCAGTTCCTCCGGCTTGGAGTCGATCTCCATGCGGATGCGGCTGGCGGCCTCGTCCATCAGGTCGATGGCCTTGTCCGGCAGCTGGCGATCGGCGATGTAGCGGTTGGACAGCGTGGCCGCCGCGACGATGGCCGGGTCGGTGATCTCCACGCCATGGTGGACCGCGTAGCGCTCCTTCAGGCCGCGCAGGATCGCGATGGTGTCCTCCACCGTTGGCTCGCCGACGAAGACCTTCTGGAAGCGGCGCTCCAGCGCGGCGTCCTTCTCCACGTACTTGCGGTATTCGTCCAGCGTGGTGGCACCGATGCAGTGCAGCTCGCCGCGCGCCAGCGCCGGCTTGAGCATGTTGCCCGCGTCCATGGCGCCATCGGCCTTGCCCGCGCCGACCATGGTGTGCAGCTCGTCGATGAACAAGATGATCTGGCCTTCGCTCTTGGACAGGTCGTTGAGCACGCCCTTCAGGCGCTCCTCGAACTCACCGCGGAACTTGGCCCCGGCGATCAGCGCGCCCATGTCCAGGGACAGCACACGCTTGTTGCGCAGGTTTTCGGGCACCTCGCCGTTGACGATGCGCTGGGCCAGGCCTTCGACGATGGCGGTCTTGCCCACGCCAGGCTCGCCGATCAGCACCGGGTTGTTCTTGGTGCGACGCTGCAGGACCTGGATGGTGCGGCGCACTTCCTCGTCGCGGCCGATCACCGGGTCCAGCTTGCCTTCCTCGGCACGCGCGGTCAGGTCGATGGTGTATTTCTCCAGCGCCTGGCGCTGGTCCTCGGCGTTCTCGCTCTGCACGGTCTCGCCGCCGCGCACCTTCTCGATCGCCGCAGCGATCTTCTGCTTGTCGCCCCCGGCCGCGCGCAGGGCCACGCCCAGCGGGCCACTGTCCTCGGCGGCGGCCAGCACGAACCACTCGCTGGCGATGAAGGCATCGCCATGCTGCTGGGCGAGCTTGTCGGTGACGTTGAGCAGGCGCGAGAGGTCGTTGCCGATCGACAGGTTGCCGGCCTGGCCGGTGACCTTGGGCAGCGCCTCCAGCGACTCGCCCAGGCGCTCGCGCAGCACTGGCACATTGACGCCGGCCTGGGCCAGCAGCGGGCGGGTGGAGCCGCCGGACTGGTCCAGCAGCGCCACCAGCAGGTGCACCGGTTCGATGAGGTTGTGGTCGCGGCCCACGGCCAGCGACTGCGCATCCGCCAGGGCCTGCTGGAAGCGCGAGGTGAGCTTGTCCATCCGCATGGGGAAATCCTCGAAAGTGAGTGGCCGGCGCGGCCGGCAATGATCCTGAGATGGCGTTGACGTGGCGTGTTTCAAGGTCCGGTGAGACCGCGTCGCCACGTCTGCAGGTGGCCCCATCCTCGCCCCGCCCTGCGTGCGCGGCCTTGATCCGGCGCAATGTCGCCGCCAGGCCCGTCCGCCGCATAATCGGCCCATGCCCGAGACCGCGCCCTGGTGCCTGTATCTGCTGGAATGTCGCAACGGCAGCTACTACTGCGGCATCACCAACAACCTGGAAGCCCGCTTCGCCGCGCACCTGGCCGGGCGCGGTGCACGCTACACCCGTGCCCACCCGCCCCTGCGCATCCTCGGCAGTCGCAGCTATCCGGATCGCGCCAGCGCCTCGCGCGCCGAGTGGGCGCTCAAGCAGCTGCCACGGGCCGCCAAGCTGGCCTGGTTGCAGGGATCATCGCTCGTGGCCGCCTCCTGAAGCCCGACGTGCGTAGCCGAGCGCGACATCGCGCGATGTCGCCAAAGGGCATCTGGATCACGGCGCGGTGGCGCCGGGCCCACTAGCCTCGAACTCCCTCCACCACCGGGTACGTCACGATGCACTACCACCTGTACTACTGGACCGGCCTGCAGGGGCGCGGCGAATTCGTCCGCCTGGCGCTGGAGGATGCCGGCGCCGACTACACCGACGTGGCACGTGAGCAGGGCGACGGGGTGATGCAGGCGTTCCTGCAAGGTCGCCACGAAGGTCCACGTCCGTTCGCACCGCCCTTCCTCAAGGCCGGACGGTTGGTGATCGCCCAGGTGGCCAACATCCTGCACTTCCTGGGCCCCACGCTGGAGCTGGTGCCCGACGCGGAATCGCGGCGCATCCAGGCCCTGCAGCTGCAGCTGACCATCGCCGACCTGGTGGCCGAAGTGCACGACACCCATCACCCGGTCGCCACCTCGCTGTACTACGAGGACCAGCGACCCGAGGCGAAGCGGCGGGCGCAGGAACTGCGGGAAAACCGCCTGCCCAAGTTCCTGGGCTATTTCGAGAGCGTGGTGGAAGACGGCGGAGGCAAGCACGCCCTGCGCCAGCATTCCTACGTGGATCTGTCGCTGTTCCAGCTGATGCGCGGACTCGCGCACATGTTCCCTAAACGCATGGCGACCCTGGCGCCCGACCTGCCGCTGCTGCACGCACTGGCCGACCGGGTCGAGCAGCGCCCCGGCATCGCGGCCTACTTGGCCTCGGAGCGACGCGTGGCGTTCAACACCAACGGAATCTTCCGCCACTACCCGGAATTGGACGCCGCCTGAAGGCGGCGCCCGACGGCGGCGATCACATCCGAGTCAGCGCGGCGCGCATCGCCTTGAGCTGAGCCTTGACCGCCCGCTCCTGCTCCGGCCCCACTCGCACCAGGGCCTTCTGTCCGACCGACAGGCCTTCCAGCACCGGATCGACGTAGCGATAGCGACCCTTGGCATCCAGCTCCAGCGCGGGCGGCTGCGTCGGTTCGGGTGCCTGCAACAGATGGTCGATGACCGCCACCAAGCGATCGTTGAAATAGCCGTTGGTATAGCCCAGGTCCACATAGGCCTGCTGGAACAGCGGATAGAAGCGCTTGTAGGCGCGCACCAGCGTAGTGGGGTCGGCCTGGGTGAAAGCCTGCACGTAGGGCGCGTAACGCTGGGCGTTGGAAGTGGCGATGGTCGTCGCCGTGTCGGCCTGCTCTACCGCCAGCTTGCCCGGCACCGGCTTGATCGCCATGGCGCGCTGGCTGAGGCTGGGCAGGGTCAGGTTATCGATCATCACCACCAGGCGTGGGATCAGGCGGTCGCGCAGCAGCAGGTCCAGGCCCGGCGCAGTGCCGGCCGCCTGGGCCAGCGCGTCCCACGCACCGGCGTCACTGTCGCCCAGCGCCGGCAACGCGGGGGCGGCGGCATCGGCCGCATCGGCGCCATCGGCCACGGCATCGGCGATGGGGTGCTGGATCTGCGGCACCTGTTGAGCAGGCGGCGTCGAGGACGAGGGCGCGGTGGGAGCTGGCACAGATGCGGGAGCCTCCGCGGCGGGCGTGTCCTGGGGCATGTTCTGCCGGAACAGCCACCAGCCGGCGCCCACCACGACAACGACGACGATGAGCCAGGGCCAACGGGAAGATCTGGATTGCATGATGCGGATGTCCTGGTGAAGCAAGAACATCTTCTGACCGCGTCGGTTCGCCTAGGTTCCGTCGGTGCCCTGGACGGGTTCGGCGGGCCCGGCCCGATGCAGGCGCGAAAGGCCCCACATCAGGGCCGCCAGGGCCAGATAGGCACCGGCGAACTGCAGCATCATCGTGCGCGGCAGGCCATGGACCTGCCAGGGGACGTAGATGCCGCCGCCCGCGGCGACCGAGTGGATCAGCCCGAACAGGGTCATCGCGGCGGCGACCAGCCAGAACGCGCCGGCGCGCAGCAGGCGCCCGTCGATCATCGCCACCACCGCCCCGATCCACAGCATCGAGGTGATGATGAATCCATTGCCCAGCAGCTTGATGACCGCCATTTCCGACAGGCCATGCGCATCCGGCGTGGCCAGCAGGTAGTCCATGCGGTCGGCCGGCACCCAGCCCTGCGCCTTGATCAGCAACAGGTAGGCCACCGAAGGCAGGAAGCCCAGCACCATCGCCCCGGCATGCTGGCGCGGGGTGGCCTCGAAGGCCTGGGTGGTGATGTCGATGGCCACGTAGACGATGATCGGCGAGAGGACGGCCAGCGGCAGCCACTGCACCAGCATCGAGACGATGCCCAACATGCCGCCGATGCCGATGAACAGCCCGGTCAGCAGCGTGTACCCGCTGCGCGCGCCCATGTGTTTGTAGGCCGGCTGGCCAATGTAGGGCGTGGTCTGGGCCACGCCGCCGCACACGCCGGCCACCAGCGTGGCCATCGCCTCGACCAGCAGGATGTCGCGGGTGCGGTAGTCATCGCCGGCCGCGCGCGCGCTCTCGGAGACGTTGATGCCGCCGACAACCATCAACAGCCCGAAGGGCAGCAGCAAGGGCAGGTATGGCAGCGCATGCGGCATCCCGTCGATGAAGCCCAGCGAGGGCCAGGGCAGCACGACATGCGGTGCGGTGAAGGTCGGCACCGCGAAGCCCGGCACGCCCAGGCCGGACAGCCCCAACAGGTAATACAGCGCGGTCCCGATCAAAAAGGCGACCAGCACCCCGGGCAGGCGCACCGGCAAACGTCCCATTGCGATCAGCACGTACAGCAGCAAGCCCAGGGTCAGCAGTCCCACCACGGGCGACTTGAGGGTTTCCAGCAGCGGCAGCAGCCCCATCAGCACCAGCGCGATGCCGGCGATGGAGCCCAGCAGCGCCGCGCGCGGCAGGGCGCGGGTCACCGCCTCGCCGAAGAACGACAGCACCAGCTTGAGTCCGCCCATGATCACTAGCGCGGCCATGCCCAAGTGCCAGGTCTCTATCGCCGCTGCGTGCGCGTCCATGCCGAGGTTGCGGAAGGTCCAGAAGGCCGGGCCCAGCACCAGCAGCGCCATGCCGATGCTGGTCGGCGCATCCAGGCCCAGCGGCATGGCCGTGACATCGCTGCGTCCGGTGCGCCGGGCCAGGCGGCGCGCCATCACCGTGTAGGCCAGGTTGCCGACCAGGACGCCGAAGGCCGTGCCGGGGAACATCCGACCGAACACCACCTCGGCGGGAAACTGAAACATCCCCACCAGCGCCATCGCGATGAAGCCCAGGATGGACAGGTTGTCGACCACTAGGCCGAAAAAGCCGTTGAGGTCGCCAGGAACGAACCAGCGCGCGGGCGCCGGGGAACGGGGAGCGGAAGCAGGCATGCAGGTGGCGCCGACGCGGGGAAGCTGTCGATCCTAGGCGCTGGTCACCCTGCCGGACAACGTCACGCGCAAGGCGCGGCCAGCCGCTCGACCAGAAAGTCGATCAGCACGCGTGCCTTGGGCGGCAGGTAGCGGTTGGGCGGATACATCAGCCACGCGGTCCCGGCGTAGACCGGCGGATGAAACGTCCAGTCCGCCAGCACCCGCCGCAAGCGGCCATCGGCCAGCCACGGACTGGCCACGAAATCCGGCAGCGACGCGATGCCCAGACCGGCTGCGGCGGCCTCGGCGCGCACCGCACTGTGATTGGCCGGATAGCGCCCATGCACCTCTACCCGCGCCCGCTCGCTGCCCCGGGTGAACTGCCAACGCTGATCCTGGCGCGACTCGCCCAGGTGCAGGCACTGATGCGTGGCCAGCGCCCGGGGATGGTCCGGCTCAGCGTGCGCGCGCAGGTAATCCGGCGCAGCGCACAGCACGTGTTCGACCCGATGCAGCGCGCGTGCCACCCAGCCCTCGAACGGTTGCTCGGTCACCCGCACCACCAGGTCCACGCCCTCGGCAATCGGGTCCACCAGCCGGTCCAGAAGCAGCAGTTGCAGGTCCACCTGCGGATAGCGCGCGAGAAACTCCGGGACATGCGGATGGATCCGGTGCCGCGCATAAGCCACCGGCGCGCTCAGGCGTACCAGCCCACGCGGAGCGGCCTGCAGCTGGCCGGCGGAGCCCACCGCGGCGGCCGCCGCCTGCAGCATGTCGCGGCAGCGGGCACAGACGGCCTCGCCGGCATCGCTCAGCCGCAGCTGGCGGGTGGAGCGCTCGATCAGCCGCACCGACAGCGCGCGCTCCAGGCGCTGGACCTGGCGGCTGACCGCCGAGGGGGTCACGCCGAGTCGCCGCGCGGCGGCCGAGAAGCTGCCGGCTTCGGCCACCTGCACGAAGGCCGCCATGTCCGGCAACAGGGGGATCAGGTCGATGTCGTCCACGGCGCCTCGATTGTTGCCTCAAGCACACAGGTGATGTGCATCAGATCCGGATTATCTATCCATTGGCAAGGATGGAGACTGCGTGTCCGCCCCCTCCCGAGGCCTTCATGCCAACTTCCCGCGCCCCTCTGAGCTGGCCCGACCTGTTGCTCGTCCTGTCCGCCCTGGTCTGGGCCACCAGCTATGGCGTCACCCAGTCCGCCCTGCACTGGGTGCCGGTGGCGATGCTGCTGGTCTTGCGCTTTGGCTTGGCGTCGCTGCTGCTGGCCCCGGCGTGGCTGCGCCTGCGCCTGCCGCGCACCGATTGGCTGCGGCTGGCTGTGCTGGGCGCACTGATGCTGGTGACCCTGACGCTGGAATGCGTGGGGGTCCTGCACACCAGTGCCGCCAACGCTGCTCTGCTGATCAGCCTGTGCCTGGTGCTGACGCCGCTGGCCGAGTGGGCCTGGCTGGGACGTCGCCCTACGCTGCCCGAGACGGTGGCGTGCGCGGTGTCGCTGGGCGGCGTGGTGCTGCTGACCACCGACGGCGGCCTGCATCTGCGCCTGGGCGATGGGCTGCTGCTGGCCGCCGCGGTCAGCCGCAGCGCGCTGGGCGTGCTGACCCGCCAGCAGATGCTGCGCCGTCCGGTGCCCGCCCTGGCCCTGACCGGCGTGCAGTCCGGCGTGGTCGCCCTGGGCGCGCTGCTGGCCCTGCTCGTCCTGCCCGGATCCCTGCGCACCGTTTGGCATCCCGACACCGTCGAAAACCTGTGGCTGCCGCTGGCCTGGCTGGTGCTGGGCTGCACCCTGTTCGCCACCGGTGCGCAGAACCTGGGCGCGCGCCACCGCAGCGCGACCCGCGTGGCGGTGCTGGGCGGCTGCGAACCGGCCTTCGGCGCCCTGTTCGGCGCGCTGTGGTTGGGCGACCGGCTCGGCAGCTGGGGCTGGGCCGGCGCGGCCCTCATCGTCGGCGCCGCGCTGCTGGCGGTCATGCCAATGCCAAGCGCCTCCGCCAGGCGAGCGTTACGCGAACCGGCATGACGTGGCATCCGCTCAGCGCGATGCTGCTTCAATCCGAAGATGCAGGAACTGGTTGAAGTCGCTGGCGACGTAGTCGCCAAACGCCGGCCCGTTGGCAAAGCCGCGCCGCCGGTACAGTGCCAGCGCCGGCTCGAAAGCCTCGCCCGAGCCGGTCTCCAGGCTCAGCCGATGCAGGCCCAGTGCACGCGCCTGTCCGATGATGTGTTCCAGCACGGCGGCGGCCGCGCCCTGGCGCAGGTGGTCGGGGTGGGTGCGCATGGACTTGAGCTCGCCGGTGCCGTCGCCCCAGTCCTTGAGCGCGCCCACCGCGACCAGCGCATCGCCGCGCCACGCGCTCCACACGCGCATGCCCGGTGCCTGCAGGCCGGTCAGGTCCAGCGCGAAGACGCTGCCCGGCGGCGAGTGGGCATGCATCTGGCGCAGGTGTTACTCCAGCAGCGCACGGATCTGTGCACCGCTCAGGTCATCGGGTCGGATCTCAAACGGCGCGGCGGTGATGCTCAGAACGAGACCTCCACCGGTATGCGCGCCCACAGCACCGACTGGTGGCCGGTGGCCTGCTTCCACGCCAGGCGGATGGCTTCGATGTCGGCCCGGTGTTGCGGCGTGTCCTGATGCAGGATGACCAGCACCTTGGTCTTCAGCCGGTTCGGCGCCGGGGCGCCACGGAACATCCACTGTCCGTAGGCATCGAACACGGTCAGTCCATCGGGGAACCGCGGAGTCACTTCCTTGTCCAGGAAGGCGCGCCACTGCGCCTGGCCGATCGGTGCATCCTGCGGACGGTCGGCCACACCGTCGTCGGCGCCCACGCCGAAATACAGCTCGCTGCGGACCCAGCCGGCGGCCTGCGCCGGGCGCGCGGCGTCGCCCTGCATCGCGGCCGTGGTCTGGCTGGAGCGGGTGGGCTGGACCGCGCAGGCGGACAACAGTGCCAAGGTCATCGCCAGCAACGTCGATCGCATGGACATGAAGGGTTCTTGCATCAGGGGACGGCGACAGAGCGTGCCACCAAGGCGAAGGACGCGCCATGGCCGAGACCGCCGTGCAGGCGGCGGCGCGGGCTTCACACCATGGCAAGCAAGCTCCGGCGCCCTCGTCCGTGCGATGCGCATGTTGCCTTGCGGCGATGATCATGGCCTGCCCCCGTACGTGTCACGCATGTGCGTAAAAGGGCTTGTTTCAGGCCTTTGCGCGTGCGGCGCGCATTTGCATCGCGGCGCGCGATCGTGCTTCCCTGAATGAATCTCACCAGATGACGTGGGGCCATGGCGCACCTCTCAACACTCGACTACTGGGTCATCGCGGGCTACTTCCTGCTGACGGCGATCATCGGCTTCTCGGCCACGCGCAAGTCCGCGTCCTCCGACGAACTGTTCCTCGCAGGCCGCAGCCTGGGGCCCATCGCGGTGGGTGTGTCGCTGTTCGCCTCCAACATCTCCTCCGACACGCTGGTCGGGCTGCCGGGCGCGGCCTACAGCACGGGCATCTCGGCCGCCAACTACGAGTGGATGGCCGGCGTGGTGCTGATCTTCACCGCGATCTTCGTCATGCCGGTGCTGCTGCGGGCCAAGGTCTCGACCATGCCCGAGCTGATGGAGCGGCGTTTCGATTCGCGCCTGCGCAAGTATCTGTCGGTGATCACGCTGTTCCTGTCCATCGTGCTGGACACGGCCGGCACGCTGTATGCCGGCGGCCTGATCGTCACCACGTTCCTGCCGATGTTCGATCTGTGGAGCGTGTGCATCACCATCGCCGCGTTCACTGCGGTGTACACCGCCTGCGGCGGCCTGCGTGCGGTGGTCTACACCGACGTAATGCAGGGCGTGGTGCTGCTGGCCGGCGCGGCCTGCTTGAGCTTCATCGTGTTCGGCAAGTTCGATTACAGCTGGTCCAACGTGGTGGCCCAGGTCAGCCCGGAGAAACTCTCGCTGATCCGCCCGCTCGACGATCCCGGCGTGCCATGGCTGGGCCTGATCACCGGCGTGCCGATCGTAGGCTTCTACTACTGGACGATGAACCAGTACGTCATCCAGCGCGTGCTGGGCGCGCGCGATGTGGAAACCGCCGGGCGTGGCGCGGTGATCGCCGCGACGCTCAAGCTGCTGCCGATCTTCCTGATGACCATCCCCGGCGCGATGGCCAGCGTGCTGCTGCCCGGCCTGGAGCATCCCGACCAAGTGTTCCCGGCCATGGTGTCCAACTTCACCCCGGCCGGCGTCACCGGCCTGATCCTGGCCGGTCTGATCGCCGCGCTGATGTCCACCGTCTCGGCCACGCTCAATTCGGCGGCCACCCTGGTCACCCTGGACTTCGTGCGGCCCAAGAAGCCGCATCTCTCGCCGACCCAGCTGGCCTGGACCGGCCGCCTGGTGACCCTGGTGATCGCGATGATCGCCGCGCTGTGGGCGCCGATGATCCAGCACTTCTCCGGGTTGTGGGCCTATCTGCAGCAGGTCTTCGCCTTCGTCGCCTCGCCGTTGGTGGCGGTGTTCCTGATGGGGCTGTGGGTCAAGCGCCTGGGCGCTTCGGCGGCGTTGCGCGGCCTGGCCTGCGGCCACGCGCTGAGCGCGGTGCTGTTCGTGCTGCGCGAGACCGAGGTCATCACCCTGCACTTCACCATCATGGGCGGCGTGTTGTGCGTGGCCACCGCGCTGCTGACCACATTCTGGATGTGGAAGCTGGGCGCGGCCGACGGTCCCGATGCCGATGGCCAGGAGATCCTGGCCGACGCCCGTCCGGGCCTGACCCACATTCCCAAGGATGTCGCCGTCGGCATCGCGCTGGTGCTGGTGCTGACCGCCGTCATTCTGGTCGTGCTGCGCTAGCCGCCTTTTCATCAAGGGCGACGCGCCACCAAGTGCGCGTGCGCCGGCTCGGTGAGGTGATGCGTCGAATCGCCGCGACCTGCGGCGTTCAGTCCAGGAAGCGCTCGCGCTGCTCGGGGCTGGGCACCGTGCAGGCCGTGCTCCCGAACCAGCGCTTGCGCCGACGCGCCAGGAAGCGATAGCCCGCATCCCCCAAGCCTCGTGGCAGCACGCGGGCCAGCAGCGCCAGCCGCCACAGACCGCCGAGCCCGACCAAGACCCGCACGATGGCTGCGGTATCGGTGCGCATGCCCTGCGCGTCGACCAGCAGGAACGAGGCGGGATCCTCAGGATCCAGCCCATGCGCCGCCAGCAGCGCCCGTCCGCTGGAACCCTGCATCGCCGCAAAGCGATATCGACCGCGTCGGTCGTGGCGCAGCAGGAACCGCACCCAGCCATTGCAGAGCACGCAGGTGCCGTCGAAGACGATCACGGCGCCTGCGGGGAGGGACGCATCCTCACGCATCGGGGCAGCCCGGCTGGAGTCGTCCGCGGTAACGCACCAGCAGGCCGACCCAGGTCAGCACCACGTCCACGTCGAAGACATAGACGCCGGCGTCCATCGACTCGAAGGCGCGCGTCCTGGCGAACCAGCGCCGCGGCAAGCGGACTCCACAGGTCCGCACCGCCTCCACCGACCAGACCAGCCCTGCCGCGTCCGCGCGCAGGCTGAAATCGAAGGTCACCAGCCCGAGGCGCTCGCGCAGCAGCCGACCGTGCTGCCAGAGCGTCGAGTCCATGCGGTGGTGGCCGAAGCGCCGCTGCCAGCGCTCAAGACCGCCGGCGCGCACGAATCCCACGCGCACCGGAACGACGCCGGCCGGAGGCAGCCGGGCCGCCCAGGCCAGCGGCAGGATCAGCGGATGGCCGCCGCGGATCACCTCCCCGCTTCCGGCCCAACAGGTGTCCTGCTGCGCATCGTGCAGGGCACGCACCGGCGCCGGCAATCGTGCGAACGCCTCCTGGCCGAGCACGCGGGCAAAAAGAGGAGGCGCGGCGGAACCCGGCGCGGAATCGACGTCTGACCAGAGGCTCGCTTCCATGCGCAATCGATCCTCAGCCCGACCGCCAGGCCAGCGTGGCCATGCGCCCGGTGCGCGCATCGCGCCGGTGCGAGTAGAACCGGCCCGGGTCGCTGATCGTGCACAGGCCGCCGCCGTGGACATCGACCACGCCGGCCGCAGCCAGGCGTCGCCGCGCCAGGGCATACAGATCGACGTTCCAGTGGCCCGGCCGGGTCGAGGCAAAAGCGGTCGCGGCCTGCGGATCGGCGGCGATGAAGGCCTCGAAGACCTCCACGCCGATCTCGTAGGCCTGCGGGCCGGCCGCCGGCCCCAGCCAGGCGCGCACCTGGGCGGCAGGCGTGCGCATGGCCGCGACAGTACGCTCCAGCACGCCGTCGGCTAGCCCGCGCCAGCCCGCGTGCGCGGCGGCAACTTCGCTACCGTCGACCGCGGCGAAGACCACCGGCAGGCAGTCGGCGGTGAGGATCGCCAGGACCACGTCGGGCGCGCTGGTCACGGCGGCATCGGCCTGGGGCTCGTCCGCAGCGGCGCGCGGCGCGGACAACGGCGCATCGATGCGCACCACCCCGGTGCCGTGCACCTGGCGCAGCCACTGCGGCAACGACGGCAAGTCGGCCAGCGCCGCCAGTTCCGCGCGATTGGCCTCTACCTGGGCCGGGTCGTCGCCGGTGGCGGCGCTCCGGTTGCCCAGGTTGAAGGTGTCGAATGGCGCGGCCGAACCACCGGCGCCATGACGCAGCGTTACTAGCGCGCTCACGCCCGGCGGTGCGGGCCAGTCGGCGGGCAGCAGCGCGTTCATCGCCCCTTGTGCGCGGCCGTGTCCTCGCGCAGGGCTGCGAGCAGGTCCAGCATGTCGGCGGGCACCGGGGCGCTGGTGCGCACCGGCTCGCCGGTGGCCGGATGCACGAACTCGAGGGTTTCGGCGTGCAGTGCCTGGCGGCGGAAGCCGCGCAGCTGCGCGTTGAGCGCCTCGGTGGCCCCGCGCGGCAGGCGCAGCGGACCGCCGTAGAGCGGGTCGCCGACGATCGGGAAACGCGCATGCGCCATGTGCACGCGGATCTGGTGGGTGCGGCCGGTTTCCAGGCGGCACTCCACGGCGGTGTGACCCCGGAAGCGCTCGCGCAGGCGGTAATGGGTCACCGCCTCGCGGCCGTCCTCGCGCACGGCCATCTTCAGGCGGTCGCGCGGATGGCGATCGATCGGCGCATCCACGGTCGCCCCGGACACCATTGCCCCGACCACCACGGCCAGGTACTGGCGATGCACCTGGCGCGCGGACAACTGGGCCACCAGCGAGGTGTGGGCCTGCAGCGTGCGCGCCACGACCATGACCCCCGAGGTGTCCTTGTCCAGGCGATGGACGATGCCCGCGCGCGGCAGCGCCGACAGCGCCGGATCGTGGAACAGCAGCGCGTTGACCAGGGTCCCGGTGTGGTTGCCCGCGCCCGGATGCACCACCAGCCCGGCCGGCTTGTCCAGCACGATGACCTCGCTGTCCTCGTAGAGCACCTGCAGCGGGATGTCCTCGGGCAGGGCGTGAGTCTGGGTCTCAATCACCACCTGCAGGCTGGCCACCTGCCCGGGGGTGACCGGGTCGCGTGGGCGCACGACTTCACCGTCCAGGCGCGCATCGCCGGACTTGATCCACTCGGCCAGCCGCGAGCGGGAGAACTCGGGGAACAATTCGGCCAGGACCGCGTCGAACCGGCGCCCAGCGGCGTTGACCGGCACTTGCGCGGTGCGCGGACCCTCGGCGGCGGGGGAATCGAGGGCGTCGTCGTCTGCAGCAGCGGTCATTTGGTCAAGGGGCCTGCGGTGTTGATTGACCGGACATTCATGGCCCGGCAGCCGCCTAGGCTATCATCGCCCCTTCGTTTCCCCGATGCGGCCCGCCCGCCTGCCCATGTCCCAGCGTTTCGCAGCTCCGTTCACCCGCAACACCGTCCGCATCGTGCTCCTGCTTCTGGTGGCCGCCCTCGCCGCCACCGGCTGTGGTCGCAATAGCAAGGACAAGGCCCGGGAATCGCGTCCGGTGGAGGCGATCTACAGCGAGGCGCATACCGCGATGACGCGCGGCAACTGGAGCGGTGCCGAGCGCCAGTTCCAGGCGCTGATCGCCCAGTATCCCTACGGTCCGTACACCGAGCAGGCGCAGATGGAAATCGCCTACGCCCAGTACAAGTCCGGCAAGATGGAAGAGGCGGTGTCCAGCATCGACCGCTTCCTGCGCACCTATCCGACCCAGCGCAACGTGCCCTACATGTACTACCTGCGTGGCCTGGCCAACTCCAACCGCGACACGGTGTTCCTGCAGAAGGTCTGGAGCCTGGATTCCAGCCGCCGCGACCTGTCCACGCCGATGCAGGCCTACAGCGATTTCAACACCGTCACTGAGCGCTATCCGAACAGCCGCTACGCCGCCGACGCGCGTGAGCGCATGATCCAGCTGCGTAATACTTTCGCCCGCCACGACATGGAAACCGCGCTGTACTACTTGCACCGCGGCGCCTACACCGCGGCGGTGACCCGGGCCAAGTACATCCTGGAAACCTATCCGCAGAGCGAGTTCCAGTACGACGCAATCGCCGCCCTGGCCGAGGCCTACACCAAGCTGGGCAACAAGACCCTGGCCGACGACGCCCGCCGCGTGCTGGAACTCAACGATCCGCAGCATCCGTGGCTGGCCGGCAAGTGGCCCGACTACCCGGGCAACTGGCGCAAGCTCAACCCGTTCGCCAGCGAGAAGTCGGCGCTGGACAACGAAGAGGCGCACGGCCACTGATCGGTGGACCGACCCGCGCAATGAAAGAAGGGGCCGCAAGGCCCCTTCTTCGTTTTCGTCTCACGCCGCCTGAAACTAGGCCGGGTAGCGGTTGCTGATCGGATAGCGACGCTCGCGACCGAAGGCACGCAGCGAAACCTTGGGTCCGGGCGCGGCCTGCTGACGCTTCCACTCGTTGATCCGGACCAGGCGCAGCATCCGGTTGACCACCTCGGCGTCGAAGCCGGCGGCGATGATCTCCTCGCGCGACTGCTCGCGGTCGACATAACGCAGCAGGATCGCGTCGAGCACGTCGTAGGGTGGCAGGGAATCCTGGTCGAGCTGGTTCTCGCGCAGTTCGGCCGAGGGCGGGCGGTCGATCACCGCCTGCGGGATCACCGGCGCGCCGCCCACCGTGTTGCGCCAGCGCGCCAGGGCGAAGACCTCGGTCTTGTACAGGTCCTTGATCGGCGCGTAGCCGCCGCACATATCGCCGTAGATCGTGGCGTAGCCGACCGCGTACTCGCTCTTGTTGCCGGTGGTCAGCAGCAGTCCGCCGAACTTGTTGGACAAGGCCATCATGATTGCCCCGCGCGTGCGCGATTGCAGGTTTTCCTCGGTGGTGTCGGCTTCGCGCCCCTCGAACAGTGGCCCCAGCGCCTGCAGGAAGCCCTTGAACGGCCCCTCGATCTCTACCGTCTCCATGCGCACGCCCAACGCCCGGCACTGCTCCTCGGCCAGCGCGTTGGACAGGCCGGCCGTGTAGCGCGATGGCAGGCGCACGGCGGTGACGTTGTCCGCGCCCATCGCATCGACTGCCATGGCCAGCACGATGGACGAATCGATGCCGCCGGACAGCGCCACCCAGACCTTGCCGAAACCGTTCTTGCCACAGTAGTCGGCGATGCCACGCGTCACCGCGCGCCAGGCCAGGGCATCGCGGCTTTCGTCACCCTCGTCCATCCAGCGTACGGGCGTGAAGCCACGGGTGGCTGCGTCGTAATCCACCACCAGCCACTGCTCGGTGAAGGCCGCCGCGGCCGGGGATATATCGCCGTTGCCACTGGCGACCACCGAGGCCCCGTCAAACACCAGCGCGTCCTGCCCCCCGACCACGTTGAGGTAGGCCAGCGCCACGCCGGTCTCGCGATTGCGCAAGGCCAACAGCGCATCGCGCTGGGCGTGCTTGTCGTGCTCGAACGGAGACGCATTGGGCACCAACACCAGCTCGGCCCCGGCGTTGGCGGTATCGGCCAGCGGCTCGGCGAACCACAGGTCCTCGCAGATCACCAGGCCCACCGGCACCCCCTTGACCTCGAACACGCATGGGCCCCCGTCCGGATCGACGTGGAAATAGCGACGCTCGTCGAAGACGTTGTAGTTGGGCAGTTCGCGCTTGCGATAGTTGGCGATGATCTTGCCGTCGCGCAGCACACAGGCGGCGTTGTAGAGGATGCTGCCGGCGCTTTCCGGCCAACCGACCACGGCGGTGATGCCGTGGGTCGCGGCCGCGACCTCGTCCATGGCCGCGTGGCAGTCGGCCAGGAAGGAAGGACGCATCAGCAGGTCTTCCGGCGGATAGCCGCTCAGCGCCAGCTCCGGGAACAGCACCAGGTCGGCGCCGTATTCGTCGCGAGCCACGGCAATCTGCTCGAGGATGCGCCGGGTATTGCCCGCCAGGTCGCCGACCGGATAATCGAACTGGGCCATAGCGATGCGAAGCGTTGCGGGCATGGGTCACCTGGTGCGTGTGCGAAAGCGGACGCCGCCATTATTTCAGAACATCCCAGTCGCCTTCGTGGGAGCCGCCATGGCGGCGATGAAGCTTTCCCGGTTACGCCCAGGATCGCCGCCATGGCGGCGTCCACCAAGCCTGTCCCGTCTGGCGACGCTACTTGCCGAAGAAGGCCTCGACCTCGCCCACCTCGCGGGTGCGGGCGAACGGCGGCAGCGACTGCATGAAGACGCGTCCGTAGGGCTTGGTGGACAGCCGCGGATCGCACAGCACCAGCACGCCGCGATCCGATTCACTGCGGATCAGCCGGCCCACGCCCTGCTTGAGCGCGATCACCGCCTGCGGCAGTTGTTCGTCGCGGAAGGGATTGCCGCCGGCGTTGCGGATCGCCTCCAGCCGCGCCTCGAACACCGGATCGTCGGGCGCGGCGAAGGGCAGCTTGTCGATGGCCACCACACTCAAGGCCTCGCCGACCACGTCCACGCCTTCGCGGAAACTGGCCGACCCCAGCAGCACGCCATTGCCGGACTCGCGGAAGCGCTGCAGCAGCGTGGCGCGCGGCGCCTGCCCCTGCACGAACAGCGGCCAAGGCGCGTCGCGCAGGGCTTCGGCGGCCTCGCGCAGCGCCCGGTGCGAGGCGAACAGCAGGAACGCGCGTCCATTGGAGGCGTGCAGCACCGGCAGCAAGGCGGCGATCAGCGCGGTGCCATAGCCACGCGCATTGGGATCGGGCAGGCCCGGCGGCTGGTAACACAGGGCCTGGCGCGGCCAGTCGAACGGACTGGGCTGCAGCAGCGTGTGCGGATCGTCCAGGCCCAGGCGCTGGGCGATGTGGTCGAAGCCCCCGCCGACCGCCAGCGTGGCCGAGGTGAAGATCCAGGCCGCATGCGAGGCCTCGCGATGCTGGCGCAGCGGCCCGGAGACATCCAGCGGCGTGCGCTGGCAGCGGAAGCCGCGCGGGGTCAGCTCGTACCAGAACACGTCGGTCGACCCAGCGTGCGCCACCTCATCCGGTGCCAGCGGGAAGTCCTGGTGATCGGCCGACGGCACCTCGCCACCGCGCGGCGTTGGCGAGGGCTCATCGGCGGACGGGTCGCCCAACCAGCGCAACAGCCGGCCTTCGATGTCGCGCCCGCGCGCGGCGCAGGCATCCAGGCCCGGCGAGGAAGACGCCAGCGGAGCTAGCGCCCGGCCCAGGTCCTGCAGGGACAGCACCAGCGTGTCGAAGCCTTCGCGCAGCGCCGCGCTGCCCAGCGCGCGCTGGCGGGTGCCGCGCGGCGGCAGTGGCTCCATGGCCAGGCGCAGCTCGCGCAGCGCCTGGTCGAGCAGGCGCGCGAGTGGCTCGACGCTGGCCAGCGCGCCCGGCACAGCGCGGCTTTCGGCCACCACATCGCGCACCAGTTCCTGCAGCGGGCGCATGCCGAAGCCCTCGCCAAAGAAGTTCGCCGCCAGTTCCGGCAACTGGTGCGCCTCGTCGATGACGAAGGCCTGCGCGCCGGGCAGGATCTCGCCAAAGCCTTCCTGCTTGAGGGCCAGATCGGCCAGCAACAGGTGATGGTTGACCACCACGACGTCGGCCGCCTGCGCCCGTTGCCGGGCCTGGACCACGAAGCAGTCGTCCCAGAACGGACACTCGGTGCCCAGGCAGTTGTCCACGGTCGAGGTGACCATCGGCAACAGCGGCGAGTCCTCGGGCAGGGACTCCAGCTCGGCCATGTCGCCATAGCGGGTGCGCCCGCTCCACACCACGATGCGCTGGAACTGGTCGGCCTGTTCGCGACTGGTGAAGCGGGGTTCGCCGCGCGCCTGGGACAAGCGATAACGGCACAGGTAGTTCGCCCGCCCCTTCAGCAACGCCGCGCTGTGGCCCACACCCAGCGCAGCGCGCACCCGCGGCAGATCGCGATGAAACAGCTGGTCCTGCAGGGCCCGGGTGCCGGTGGAGAGGATGGCCTTGGCCCCCGACAGCAGCACCGGCACCAGGTAGGCGAAGGTCTTGCCGGTGCCGGTGCCGGCTTCGGCCAGCAGGGTGTCGCGGGCGTCCAGCGTCTCGGCGATCGCGGCGGCCAGCCGTTGCTGAGCCTCGCGCGCGACGAAGCCGTCCAGCCGCTGGGCCAGCGCGCCGCCGGTCTGCAGGGCGTCGATCGCCAGGGAAGTCAGAGCGGACATCGCGAGCTCAGGTGCCCGGTCCGCCGTGTCGTCCCACGGCGCCGGCCCTGGCCTGCGGCTCGGCGCAGGCCAGGGCCGGCGCCGCGGCAGGTCATCGGTACGGATCTCACATCCGGTCAAAGCCGGCGACGGTGCAGCTGGCGATCTGCGCATGCGCCGAGGCCGCGTTCTGATCTTCGCCACGGGCCAGCTGCGACTGCTCGATGGTCGCCCAGTGGCGCCGACACAGCGGGCCGGTTTTGGAGCCCAGGTCCAGGGCCTTGCGCGCGAGGGTCTCGGCGCGCTCCCACTCGCCCAGGGCCAGGGCGACTTCGGCCCGCTCCTGCAGCAGGGTCGGATCTTCCGGGCTGAGCAGCAGCGCCTGGTTCAGCGCGTCGGCCGCACCGGACCAGTCTGCCCGCGCCTTGGCGGCATCGGCGGTGTCACGCAGGTCCTGGATTTGCGGATCGATCAACGGCTGGACCGAGAGCTCGCGATCATCGGACTTGCCGGCCGCCATTACCGCAGTCAGCGCCTGGGTCGGCGTGACGCGCGGCGCCACCGGCACCGGCGCCGGGGTGGGCTCGGTGACGCAGGCTGCGACCGGCAGCACGGCCAGACTGATCAGCAACAGACGGCGCAGGGGACTCATAGCGGGCTCTGGTTGGGTGAGGGGGTGGGCAGCGAGTGGGCCGGCGGCGGCTCCTCGTCCTTCTTCGGTGGCAGGCCGAACCAGCGACGCCAGCCGCCACCTCCTCCGTCCGTGTCGCCGTCACTGGGAAGGGTGTACTGCTGGCAGTCCGCGTAGGCCGGCGCATGCCCGGCCACGAACGGGAAGCGCCGTGCGCCCGGGCAGCTGGCATCGGTGGCGGCCGAGTCGGCCACCCACGCGTAATCCAAGCCCTTGCTGGAGACCTGCAGCGGCGCACTGGGCAGACGGGAGAAAATACCGGCCCACACCCGCATCGCGCCGGTGGCGCCGTACAGGCCGGTTTCCTTGTTCTGGTCGTTGCCCATCCAGATCACCGCCAGGTGATCGCCGGTATAGCCGGCGAACCAGCTGTCGCGGCCGTCGTTGCTGGTGCCGGTCTTGCCGGCGGGCGACAGCCGGCCCAGGCCATCGGACAGCAACTGCCGGCCAGTGCCTTCGGTGACCACGTCCTGCAGGGCCACGGTGACCAGATGGGCCGCGATGGAGTCCCCCTCCTGCGCAGCTGCGGGCGTCTTGTCGTAGCGGTTGAGCACCCGGCCCTGCGCGTCGATCACCCCACGCACGGCGTGCAGGGGCTGGATCTGCCCACCGGAGGCCAGGAACTGGTAGGCCTGGGCCATCGCGTACGGGCTCTGATCGGTGGCGCCCAAGATCAGCGCGGGATTGGGCGCCGCCTGGATGCCGGCCAGGACCTTGAGCACGTCGGCCACGCGCTGCGGATCGACCTTCAGGCCCACGCGCACGGTGGCCTGGTTGTAGGAATGGGCCAAGGCGTCGATCAGCCGCACGCGACCATGGCTGCGGTTATCCGAGTTGTCCGGCGACCAGGACTTTCCGCGCCCCAGCGGCACGGTGATCGGCGCATCCTCGACCCAGCTGGCCAGCGACCAGGTGTCCGGCTGGGCCAGGGCCAGCAGATAGACGAACGGCTTGATCAGCGAGCCGACCTGGCGCTGGGCTTCCACGGCGCGATTGAACCCCGGTTCGGTGACGTGGCGATTGCCGACCACCGCCAACACATCGCCGTTGTGCACGTCGGTCACGACCAGCCCGGCCTGCAGCGGCGGCCGCTTGCCCTTCTCCAGCTGGCCGAGGGTGTGCTTGACCGCGCCTTCGGCGTAGGCCTGGGCCGAGGGCGACATGCCGGTCATGACGGTCAGGCCGGCCCCGCGCAGGGCGCCCTCGGGGTAGTCGTGCGCCAACTGGCGGCGGACCAGGTCCACATAGGCCGGGAAGCGGTTGGCCGCGTTCAAGCCCGGATCGCGGGTGACTTCCAGGGGTGCCGCACTGGCGCGATCGAACTCCTTCTTGTCGATCAGCGTCGTGGCCAGCATCCGCCGCAGGGCCAGGTCGCGACGCTCCTTGGCGCGCTCGGGATGCCGGCGCGGATCGTAATAGGACGGCCCCTTGACGATGCCGATCAGCAGGGCGACCTGCTCGGTGGACAGGCTGTCCAGGTCACGCCCGAACCAGAACTCCGAGGCGGCGGCCACGCCGTGCACGGCCTGCCCGCCACGCTGGCCCCAGTACACCTGGTTGAAATAGGCCTCCAGGATGGTGCGCTTGTCGTAGCGCGCCTCCAGGATCAGCGCATAGAGGATCTCGTTGAACTTGCGGGTCAGGGTCTGCTCGCGGCCGATGCCCAGCAGGCCACTGCGGGCGAGCTGCTGGGTCAGGGTGCTTGCGCCCTGGCGCACCTGGCCGCCGGAGCGGACGAATTCCCAGGCCGCGCGCGCCATGCCGGACAGGTCGATGCCGTGGTGGGTCGCGAAATCGCGGTCCTCGACCGCCTGCAGCCCGGTCACCAGCAGCTCGGGCACGTCCTCCAGCTGGACCAGCCTGCGGTCTTCCTGGGACTTGCCGTACAGGGTGGCGATGCGCGCCGGGTCCAGCCGCGCCGAGGTGATGTTGCGGCCGCGGCGCACGTCGCGCACCCCCAGCACGGTGCCGTTGGACAGCACCACCTGCAGACGCATCGGCGGGATGATGTGGTCCACGTCGGTGAAGCCGCGGTTGGAGATGGTGAATCGGTTGCCGCTACGCGCGTAGGTGCCGGGCAGTTCGCCGGTGCCGTCGTCCTGGTAGGAGGCCGCGTCCAACTCGGTCTTCAACGTGTCCGCATCCAGCGCCTGACCCGGCGCCAGCGGCAGCGGGCGGGCATAGACCCGGGTGGGCACCTGCCACTGCAGGTTGCCAAAACGTTCGGTCACCTGGTGATTCAGGTAGGCCACGTAGGGGATCAGGAACCCCAGCGCCAGGGCCAACAGGCCCAACACCACGGTGATCAGGCGGCTGCGCCACGGAGAGGCGGATTTGCCGGAGTGCTCGTACGCGTCGTCGGCGCCGTGTTCGTCGTCTTTGCGGGCCACTTAAGGATGCGACAATGAAATGGACTGGCGAGTCTATCGCAGCCCGTGCGGCGGCCGAGGCGCCGGGCACCCCCTTGATCAGCTGGAGTTAGGTCCCCCGATGCCGATGTTGCTGGACGACGCACGCTTCCTGTTCACGCGTGCGGCATCGACCCTGCGCCGCCTGCTGGCCAGCGCGCGCACCCGGGGCGTGGCCCCGACGGCCCGTCGCGCGTGGGAACGCCTGTCCGGCCGCCTGACCCGGCCCCCGCCCGCTGAACCGCGGTGGCTGCCGGCCTCGGCACCCTTTGCGCCGTTCTCCGTGCCCTGTGCCGCCACGCCCCGCGCCAGCATCGTCATTCCGGTGTACGGGCAGTTGCAGATGACCGTGGACTGCTTACGCGCCCTGGCCGCGCGGCCACCACAGGTGCCGGTGGAGATCATCGTGGTCGACGACGGGTCGCCCGACGACACCGCCGCCTGCCTGAAGCAGGTGGACGGCCTGCATTACCACCTGCGCGCACGCAACGGCGGATTCATCGCCGCCTGCAACGACGGCGCTGCGCTGGCGCGGGGCGAGTACGTGGTGTTCCTCAACAACGACACCCTGCCCCAACCTGGTTGGCTGGATGCGCTGCTGGAGACCTTTGCCCAATACCCGGGCACCGGGCTGGCCGGGGCGAAACTGGTGTATCCCGATGGCCGCCTGCAGGAAGCCGGCGGCGTGGTCTTCGCCGACGGTTCTCGGTGCGGTTATGGCCGGCACGGTAATCCTGATGATCCACCCTATGCCTACGTACGCGAGGTGGACGATTGCTCCAGGGCAGCCATCGCCCTTCCACGCGACTTGTTTATCGCGATCGGCGGATTCGACACGCGCTACGCGCCGGCCTACTACGAGGACACCGACCTGGCCTTTGCGGTGCGCGCGGCCGGTTACAAGGTCATTTATCAGCCGGCGGCCGTGGTCGTGCATCGCGAAGGCGCCACGGCCGGCACCGATACCGGCAGCGGGATCAAGGCTTATCAGGTGCGCAACGCGGTGATCTTCGCCGAGAAGTGGCGCCAGGCGCTGGTCGCGCAACCGACGCCTGGGACTGTGCCCTCGCCTTCGACGCTGCACGCAGGACAGCGACAGTTGCTGATCGTGGATTCGATGACACCCAGCCCTGATCGCGATTCGGCTTCGCTGCGCCTAGTCAACCTGATCGCGCTGCTGAAGGAAGAAGGGTCGCATGTGTGCTTCGTCGCATCCGACCTGGCGCGCACGCCGGGTTATACCGAAGCACTCCAGCGCATGGGCGTGGAAGTCTGGTACGCCCCGTTCGCCAAGGCCCTGCCACGGCTGCTGCAGCAGCACGGCCACCGCTTCTCGGCCGTCATGCTGTGCCGGCACTACGTCGCTGACGCGTTGATCCCCTTGCTCCGCCGCCACGGCCCGCAGGCGCGCATCGTATTCGACACGGTGGACCTGCATTATCTGCGCGAGCAGCGTGGCGCCGAAGCCAGTGGCGATGCGGTCATGCTGCGCCAGTCCCAGGCGACCCGCGCACGCGAGCTGGCGGTGATGGCCGCCTCGGACACCACGCTGGTGGTCAGCCCGGTCGAACGCGAGGCACTGGCTCTCGCCGCGCCGCAGGTCCAGGTGGAGATCCTCTCCAATCTGCATCGCCTGGGCGAACCCGGCCTGCCGTTCGCCGAGCGCGCCGACCTGCTATTCGTGGGTGGCTTCCACCATCCGCCCAATGTCGACGCCGTGGTCTGGTTCGCTGCCGAGATCCTGCCACGTGTGCGCGCCCAATTGCCCCAACTGCGCCTCCATGTCGTGGGCGTCGATCCGCCGCCGCAGGTCGCGCGCCTGCACGGCCGCGACGGGGTGCTGGTCCATGGCCACGTCCCCGACCTGCAACCGCTGTTGGATGGCAGCCGCATCGCGGTGGCGCCCCTGCGCTACGGCGCCGGCGTCAAGGGCAAGGTCAACCAAGCCATGGCGCACGGCCTGCCGGTAGTGGCCACGCCGATGGCGGTGGAAGGCATGCACTTGGCCGATGGACGCGACGTGCTGGTCGGGGAATCAGCGCAGGCCTTCGCCGATGCGATCGTGCGCCTGCACGATGATGCGGCGCTGTGGGACACACTGGCCGCGCACGGCCTGGACAACGTGCGCCGCCACTTCTCGCTGGAGGCGGCGCGCGAGACGGTACGCCGGGTGTTTTTCGACGCCGCCACGCCCAGCGCGTAATCAGTCCGCGAGCAGCGCCGCCAGGGCGAGGTAGGCGCGGCGCACCGTCTCCGGTCCGTGCAGGTGCTCGAGCCGGCGCACGATGAAATGTCCTCGCGCCATGCTCTGGAAGTGGTCGGTGAACACCGAGTTGACCGTGGCCCCGCCCAGCGCGCCCAGGATCGGCACCCACTGTGCGGCGGCCTTCTCGCTGACCTGGATGGAATAGCGCTCGGCGATGGCCTTGACCAGGCCGACCAGCACCGGCGCGCCCTCCTTCTGCAGCCCGTGCCGGGCGACATGGCTGGCCGCGTCGGAGACCATGCGGCTCATGGCTTCGCGGGCGGCGTAATAGCCCACTTCGGTGGCATCGTCGGTGGGCGAATTGCCCCCCATCGCCAGCACCCGCACGCACTCCAGTCGCACGGCGGGATCGGTCAAGTCGGCCCCTTCGCTGCGGGCGATATCGGCGATCGAGCGCAGCATGATGGTCGTGGTCAGCGGCAGCTCGACAGCCAGGGCGGTCAGGCCGAAGGCACCGCCCACCGCCCCGGTGGCCGCCGTGGCGCCCAGGTGCCACCAATCCGAAGACTTGCGTGCCCCCTCGGGCTTGACCCGCGTGTCCATGGTGGTCAGCGACACCCGCAAGGCCGCGCCGATGGCCTTGCGCGCCGCGTAGGTGATCACGGTGTTGGCGCGCCGCGGCAGGAAGCCCAGCAGCTTCTCCACAGGCGTGCCGACCACGCTGGCCACACGCGCGCCGAAGCTGGGATTTTCCAGCCGCTGCACGGCTTGGCGCAGCTGTTCCAGGTCCTGGGGGCTCAGCGTGCCGGCGCTGCCGCCGGGGATGAGTTCCCCGGCAAGCGGGGGCGGCGTGGACGGGCCCCGGCGCATCGGTAGCTCAGCCACCACCCGCGCGGGCATGCGCCACGCGCGAGGCGAAGTCGGCCAGCCCGGGCGCATTGCGATCCAGCCCGCGCGCGCGCTGCAGGGCCTCGCCGGCCACCCCCAGCTCGCCCGCGCCCAGGCGCTCGGTGCCGATGTCGATCCAGCGCATCGCCAGCTGGCGCCGTGCGGCCGTCAGGTCCTCATCACCCGGCGAAAGGGCCTGCCAGGCATCCAGACAGCCCTGCGCAGCGCGTACGCGATTGGCTGCCAATTCCTGCCCCACGCAGCGCCGCACGTCCGGCAACAGGCGCTGCGCGGCACGCCGCACGTCCGCATCATCCGGGGCCAGTGCCTGGGCCGCGCGCAGCTTGTCGAACGCGCTCTCCCCAGGGGGATCGATCCAGTCGCCCCGCGCCTCTGCACGGGCGGCGGCCGCTAGCAACGCGCCGATCTGCCGACGGCGTTGCGGCGTTGCCGGGGTCGTCTGATCCAGCCGCGCCTGGCTGCGACGCGCGCGGTCGATCGCCGCTTCGGCCTGGCCAACGGCCTGGGAATTCGGCGCCAGCGCCTGGGCCTGTGCCAGATCCTCAGCGGCCGGGGCAAAGTCGAAATCCGCGGCCCGGCGCGCGGCCCGCTGCGCGTACAGGGCCGCCGCATTCTGCAGACCCAGCGTGGCCGCGCCGTCCTCGGGCGAGGCTTCGAGCACGCGACGATAGGTCGACACCGCCTGTTCCAGGCGACCGCCGCGCAGCGCTGCATCGGCGCGTCCGCGCTCGCGCTCGAGCCCCCGGGACAGCTCGGCACGCGTTTCGGGAAGGTCGTAGTGGCCAGGATCGTAGGTGCGCGCCTGTTCGATCGCGCGCGCGGCTTCCGCCAGGCGACCGGCATGGATGTCGCGCCGTGCGGTCTGCAACTGGTCCGACAGCAGGTCCTCCCGCGCCTCCAGGGCAATGGTGTTGTCCGGCTGCAAGGTCAGGATCTGGCGCAACAGGGGCAGGGCCGCGCCGGGGTCGCCGTCGAGATGGCCCGCCTCACGCGCGGCCACCGCCTGCGCAATCAGCGCACCGACGCCGGCACGATCGGCCTGGCGCTTGCGCAGCGCGCTGGCAATGGCATCGGACTGCGCCCGCGGCACCTGCAACTGCCGCGCCAGGGTCAGCGCGTCCTGCGCCGCCGGCAGATCATTGGCCTGCAGGGCCGCATGGGCCTGGGCAACCGCCGCCTGCCCGACCTGCGCCAGGCCGGCCCGGGCTTCGCTGCGGTCGTTGTCCAGCGCGAGCGCCGCCTCGAACCGCTGCCGCGCGCCACTGCCATCAGCAGCGGTCAGGTGTCCTTGTGCCAGCGCCACGTGTCCTTGATCGAGCAATGCCTGGATATGCGCGCCCTGCCACATCCGGTCGGCGATCGGCTTGCGCAGGGCCACCGCACAGGCCAGCAGCACCACGACGATCACCGCAGCGGCGATCCATGTCCGGTGACGCGCGTGCACAGGCCGCACCGGCGCGCGGGCGCGCACGGGATCGGCCATCGTCGATGGCGCTGGCCAGTCGATGCGTGGCTCGATCCTGCCGTCGGGACGCTGGTCGGACACCGGGTTCACGCCGCGCAGTATCCGCCAGGGCGCGTGATGAGCCGATCCCTACGCTGAACGCGTGGCACCCCGGCTTTCCTAACCGGCGCGCAGGGCCTGCTGCACACCCGGCAGGGCATCGAGCTTGCGCAACAAGGTGGACAACTGGCCGTAGTCAGACACCTTCAGACGCAGGCGGAAGCGGACCTTGCCCGTCCCGCGGCTGGCGTCGCTGTGGATGTCCAGTACGTGGGCATCCTCCTGGGCAATCAGCGTGGTGACGTCCTTGAGCAGCCACTTGCGGTCGATCGCCTCGATCAGCGCGTCGACCTCGTACCCCCCTCCGGCCACGCCCCACTCCACCGGCAGGACGCGCTGTGGATGCTGCGCGGCCAGCCGGCGCAGGGACGGGCAGTCGCGGCGGTGCACAGTGACCCCGCGCCCGCGGGTGAGATAGCCGACGATGGGTTCGCCGGCGACCGGCTGGCAACACTTGGCCAGTTGCACCAGCAGATTACCCACACCCTGCACGGTGAAGCGCGACTTGTCCGCGCCGGGCGCGCGCTGGACGGCACGACGGATGGGGTTCTGCGGCGGCAACGGGGCCTCGCCGGCCTGGGCACGCTGGTCCTCCTGCAGCGCGCGCGCCACCTGGCTGGGGCCGGTATCGCCCAGGGCGACCTGGATGTAGAGCTCTTCGGTCGATTCTGCACGGAACTTGCGCAGCGCCGGCGCCAGATCCAGTTGATGCAGGTGCAGACGCTTGAGTTCACGCTCGAGCAGGTCCTTGCCCGCGGCGACGTTGCCGGCCCGGTCCAGCTTGTGGAAGTAATGGCGCACCTTCTCGCGCGAGCGGTTGCTGGCCAAAAAGCCGTTGGCCGGCAGCAGCCAGTCGCGCTTGGGTTCGCCGGTCTTGCTGGTCAGGATCTCCACCCGGTCACCGCTGCGCAGCACATGCCCCAGCGGCACGATGCGACCGTTGACCTTGGCCCCGCGCGTGCGGTGCCCGACCATGGTGTGCACGTGGTAGGCGAAATCCAGCACCGTGCCGCCACGCGGCAAGTCGATGACTTCGCCCTTGGGCGTGAGCGTGTAGATCCGGTCTTCGGCCAGCTCGGCGCCGAACTCGCTTTCCAGGCCCTGGCCGCCGGCCGACTCGCTCTCGTTGGCATGTTCCAGCAGGCGCCGCATCCAGGCGATCTTGCGGTCGAAGGCGGCGTCACCCCCGCCCTCCTTGTAGCGCCAGTGCGCGGCCACGCCCAGTTCGGCCTGGGCGTGCATGTCGTGGGTGCGGATCTGCACCTCCAGCGCGCGTCCTTCCGGGCCGACCACCGCGGTGTGCAGCGAGCGGTAGTCATTGGCCTTGGGCCGGGCGATGTAGTCGTCGAACTCCGAGGAGATCGGCGTCCACAGCGCATGGACCACGCCCAGCGCCGCGTAGCACTGGGCCACGTCGTCCACTGCGATGCGCACCGCACGCAGGTCGAATAGCTCGTCCAGCGCCACCTGCTTGCGCTGCATCTTCTTCCAGATGCTGTAGATGTGCTTGGGGCGCCCGCTGACCTCGCCTGCGATGCGGTGCTCGGCCAGCGCCGCACGCAGGGTCGTCTTGACCTGCTCGATGTAACGCTCGCGTCCGGTGCGCTTTTCGTCCAGTTGGGCGGCGATGGACCGGTAGGTCTCCGGCTGCAGGTAGCGGAAGGCCAGATCCTCCAGCTCCCACTTGAGCTGCCAGATCCCCAGGCGGTTGGCCAGGGGCGCATGGATGTCGCGCGTGAGCAAGGCCAGCTCACGACGGGCGTCCTCGGGCATTGCGGCAGCCTTGCGCATCCGCGCCAGTTGCCGCGACAGCAGGATCGGCACCACCCTCAGGTCCTGGATCATCGCCAGCAGCAGCCGGCGCAGGCCTTCGGTGTTGCGCGCGGCGGCCGGTTCGGCGTGCAGGGCCCAGACCTGCGCAGCGGCCTGCTGCCCTTCCAGCAGCGCCAGCAGCCCCGGATGCGCGGCGCGCAGATCGGGCGACAGCGCCTCCTGCAGGTTGGGCACGCCGAACAGCAAGGCTGCGCACAGCACTTCGCCATCGGCCGACAGTCCGGTCAGGGTCTGCAGCGCATCGGCCAGCACCGGCCAAGGGTCGGGCATGCCGTTCTGCACGTCTTCCTGCTGGAGGCGTTCTTGCAGGGGGTCGCGCAACGACAAGGGCAGTGCGGCAAGCACCCCTGAAACGACATCTGATTGAGCTGGGGGAACGGCGGACATCGACGCGACCATGACACGAAGCGGGGAATGGTTGCGAATACACTACTGGTCCGCCCAATCCGGGAACACCCATGCCTCGCGCCCTGCGCTACAGCCTGCCGGCCTCTGTCCGTTTCCTGCCGCTGCACGCCGCGGCGCAACAGGCGGCGCCGGCGACGGATCTGAGGCAGCAGATGAGGCCGAGCGCGTTCAAGGCGGCCGACCTGGACAGGCTCGGCGCCGGCGAACTGGCCCACCTCAACGCTTGGCCGAATCACAGTGTCGATACCCAGTCGGCAGCGACCGCCACCCCTGCGAGGGCGGACGCCAAGCTCGGCCGCGCCGAGGTCGTCAAGGCCAGGGAAGCAGGACGCGAGGAAGTGAGCGAAGAAAACCGTCACTTCGTGAGCTTTGTCTCCGAGGAGCCCATCAAGTCGACGATTTCCGATCGCTTCGAAGGGTTCGACAAGGGATGCAAGTGGACGTTTGCCAATGGACAAGCCTGGCGACAGGTGGATTCTGCGGCCCTGGTAAGCGTCCGTTGCGCCCATACCATCATGACGATCCAGCCTGACGTCCGGGGGGCCTGATACATGCGCATCGAAGGCTTCAACACCTCCGCATCGGTCAAGCGCATCAAGTGAACACCAGCGCGTCGCCGCAGCCGGCGCGCGATGCGCTCCGCGTGCGGCTGCACGCGCCCATCGACTGGCTGCGGCGCCAGTTCCGCGCCAACGACCTGTGGTTCATCGGCCTGTCCACGCTGGTCGGCCTGATCGCGGCCGCGTTGACCTTGCTCCAGGGCGGCCTGTCGCGCGCCATGCAGGCCATGCTCTATGACTTGGCGCCTGGCGAGCATCTCAGCGCCTCCGGGAGCATGAGCGTGTCCCAGTTGCTGGTCCTGCCGCTTGGCGGACTCTTGGTCGGCCTGGTGACGCTGGCCGCGCGACGGCGCAAGCGCGCGCTGGTCGATGCGGTCGAGGCCAACGCGCTGCACGGCGGGCGCATGTCGATGCGCGACAACCTGATCATCTCCCTGCAGACGCTGCTGTCCAACGGCTTCGGCGCCTCGGTCGGGCTGGAAGCCGCCTATGCCCAGATGGGCGCCGGCGCCGGTTCGCAGCTCGGACGCCTGCTGCGCGTGCGCCGGGCCGACATGCGCACCCTGGTCGGCGCCGGCGCCGGCGGTGCGATCGCCGCCGCGTTCGGGGCCCCATTGGCCGGGGCGTTCTACGCCTTCGAGATCGTCATCGGCGCCTATACGCCCTCGGCGCTGGCTCCCGTGGCCGCGGCCACCCTGTCCGGTGCGTTCCTGGCCGAAGCCCTGGGCGCCCCGCCCTACCTGCTGCCGGCCGCCTCCACCTACGAGCTGGCCCCGCGCGACTACGCGATCTATATCGCCCTGGGCCTGACCTGCGCCCTGATCGGGATCGCGGTGATGCGGCTGGTCGCGGGCATCGAGCGGGTGATCGGCAAGCTGGAGCTGCCGGTCTGGGGGCGGCCGGTGGTCGGCGGCCTGCTGCTGATCCCGCTGGCGCTGTATTCCCCGCAGATCCTCTCCTCCGGCCACGGCGCCCTGCACCTGGACATGGGTAACGCCAACACGCTGCGGATCCTGGCCACGTTGCTGGTGCTCAAATGCCTGGCCTCGGGCATCTCGCTGGGTTTCGGCTTCCGCGGCGGCCTGTTCTTCGCCTCGCTGTTCATGGGCTCGCTGGTCGGGGCGTTCTTCGCCGTGGGCATGAACCAGCTGGTGGATACCTCGGTGGTCGATGTCACCAGCGCCTCGCTGGTCGGCATGGCCGCGCTGGCTGCGGCGATCGTCGGCGCGCCGATGACCATGGCCATGCTGATCCTGGAGGGCACGCATGATTTCGTCCTGGCCAGCGCGGTGATGGTCGCCGTACTGGTGGCCAACACGGTGGTGCGCCAGGCCTTCGGCTATTCGTTCTCCACCTGGCGCCTGCATCTGCGCGGGGAAAGCATCCGCAGCGCCCGCGACGTGGGCTGGGTGCGCAACCTGTCGGCCGGCAAGATGATGCGCAAGGACGCCAACCACACGCCGGAAACCACTAGCGTGGCCGAGTTCCGCCGACGCTTTCCGCTGGGCTCGACCCAGCGCGTGGTCCTGGAAGACGCCGATGGCCACTACGCCGGTGTCGTGCCACTGTCCCTGATCTATGCCGATGGCATCGGCAAGGACGCGACCGTGGCCGACTACGCGCAGAACCGCGACGCGGCGCTGTCGGCCGACACCGATATCGTCTCGATCATGCAGGCCTTCGATGCCACCCAGGCCGACGAACTGGCCGTGGTCGACGACGCGCGCAAGGTGCTGGGCGTGCTGTCCGAAGGCTTCGTGCGCAAGCGCTATGCCGAGGAACTGGAGAACCGCCAGCGCGAACTCATGGGCGAACGCGGACGGGGCGAGGACTAGCGTTCGCCGCCAGGTGCGCCATCGATGCGCTACCGTCGAGACTGGCCGACTGGCACTTCAAATTCGCCACGCGCCCGGACCGTTACGACAAGGAGGACACGATATGGGCTCAATGAGCGTCTGACACTGGACGATCCTGCTGTTTGTCTCGCTGGTCTGGGTGATTCCCTTCTGGCGCATCGTGGCCAAGGCGGGTTATCCCGGCGCCCTGGCATTGCTGGGCCTGATCCCCGGCGTCAATCTCATCCTGCTCTGGATCTTCGCCTTCGTGCGCTGGCCCGTGGAATCGCGGCGGGCGTAAGGCCTATCGCTTCAGCGCCCCTGCAGCGCCGCCACCCGCTGCGCCAGCTTCTTGGGGCTGATGCCGCTGCGCGCGCCCAATTCCTGGGCGAACAGCGACACGCGCAGTTCCTCGATGTCCCAGCGCAGCGCCTGCCACTCGTCCGACTGCACGCGGCCCAGCGCGGCAGCGTCTTCCAAGGCCTGCACGAACGGGGTCAGCTCCAGCATGCGCTGCTGGTCGCGGCTGGGATCGCGCTTGGCCCGTTCGGCGCGCAGCTTCATTGCCTTGAGATAACGCGGGAATTGCGCCAGCGCCTCGGCCGGGGTTTCGCGCAAAAATCCCGGGTGCACCAGCGCGTCGAGCTGGGCGTGCAGGTCATCCAGGTTGCCGCGCGCCCAGCCCATCAGCGGGGCTTCCAGTTCGGGCTTGAGCTCGGCCACGGCCGCCAGGATGGCCTCGGCGAGCTTGAGCCGTTCCATCGCCTCGCCGAACAGCGCCTTGCCGGCCGCATCGCGGCGCTGGGCGAAGCTGCCCGGGTCGCGGACCTCGCTTAAGCCCTCGGCCAGCACCGCATTCAAGGCCGCATCGACGATGTCGCCACGCAGGCGTTCCTGCGATTCCAGCGCCGCGTACAGCAGCCCGGTCTTGGGCGACACCGGCAGCTGCTTGCGCGCTTGCTTGACCTTGTCGGCCAGCGCCAGCTCCATGAGACGACGCACGCCGCGGGGATGTGCGGCGACCGCCTGGGCGCGATCGGCGAAGATGCGCAGTGCGGCGCTATCGCCCTCGTCCACCAGTGCCGGATATGCCGGTACGCCGGCTTCGCCGGGGACCTGCAGCGGGATCGGTTCGGACGGAAACGCGTGCAGGCCCTCGCTGGCCAGCGCGCGCCCGGCACGCGCAGCGAATGCATGGCCCGCCTGCGTCCCGAAACGCGCGCGCAGTGCCTCCAGGTCACGCGAGGACGCCAGCACCTTGCCGTGCTCGTCGCGCAGGCGCAGATGCATGCGCAGGTGGGGCTCCAGTGCGGCCTCGTCGAAATCCAGCGCGCTCACCGCCACGCCGGTGGCCTTGGTCAGGAAACGCGCCAGCTCGCCGCGCAGGTCATCGCCGGACGGCTTGGCGAAGGCTTCATAGAACGCCCGGCCGAAGTCCGGCGCCGGCACGAAGTTGCGCCGCTGCGCCTTGGGCAGCGAGCGGATCAGGCCGGCCGCCTTTTCGGCGACGAAGCCCGGGGCCAGCCACGACAGCCGCGCCGGATCCAGCGCATTGAGCAGATGCAGCGGCACCTCCAGGGTGACGCCGTCGTCTTCCGCGCCCGGCTCGAACCTGTACTGCAGCGGCAGGCGCGCATCGCCCAGCGCGAAATACTTCGGGTACCGGTCCGCCTCGCTGCCTTCGCCGGGCAGCAGGTCGGCCAGCGACCAGCGCAGGGTCTGGCGCTTGTCGTCGGCCAGCGTCTTCCACCACGCGTCCAGTCCGGCGGCCGAATGCAGCTCGCCCGGGATGCGGTCCAAGTACCAGCGCGCCTGCCAGTCCTCGTCGGCGACGATGCCGGCGCGGCGCAGCTTGGCTTCTTCCTCATGCGCGGTGGCCAGCACCTTGCCGTTGTCGGCGACGAACGCGGCGCGCGTATTGATCTCGCCCGGCACCAGCCCCTGGCGCACGAACAGTTCATGCGCCTCCTGCGGCGCGATGCGCCCGTAGTGCACCGGCTTTTTCGGCGCCAGTACCAGGCCGAACAGGCTGATCTGCTCGGAGGCCAGCACCTGTCCCTGCGCGCGGGACCAGTGCGGGTCGAAATGCTTGCGCGCCAGCAATTGCGGCACCTCGGCGATCACCCAGTCCTGCTCGATCGACGCGTTGGTCAGGCCCCACACCCGCTGAGTATCGAGCAACGTGGCGGTGAGCACCCAGGCCGGCGGCTTTTTCGCCAGCGCCGAGCCGGGGAACAGATGGAAGCGGCGCTGGCGCGGCGCCAGGAAATCGCCCTTCTCGGTGCGGTGGCCCACCTGCGTGGGCAAACCGGCGATCAGCGCGCGATGCAGCGACTGGTAGGCGGCGCTGCGTTCGCGTTCGCTGATGCGTACACCGGGGTCCGCGTCGACTTTCCGTTCTGGCTTGGCCGCCTCTGGTGCGCTCCCGGAGAAAGTCGACGCTGCCCCCGTTTTTGCTTTCCCCTCCCGCGCCAAGCGCGCGGCCCGATGCAGCTCGCCCCGGGTGGGACGCGAGGCGGGCTTGCCGTCATGGCCCACCGAAGCAGCAGGCGAACCCGCCAGCAGCGGCGCCAACGCGGCGGCGACTGGTTCCTCGGCCCAGCCCAGCTCCTCGCACAGCACGCGCAGCTGGCGATGCAGTTCGCGCCACTCGCGCATGCGCAGGAAGCCCAGGAAATTGCGCCCGCACCAGTCGCGCAGCTTGGACTGGGTCAGGTCTTCGTGGGCCTGGTTGTAGCCGTCCCACAGGCGCAGGATGCCGACGAATTCCGAGCGCGCATCGGCGAACTTGGCATGCGCGTTGTCGGCCGCCTCGCGCGCCTCGGGCGGGCGTTCGCGCGGATCCTGGATCCCCAGGAACGCGGCGATCACCAGCATCGGCCGCAGGCAGCCGTGGGCCTGCGCGGCGACCAGCATGCGCGCCAGCTTCACGTCCACCGGCAGGCGCGCCATGCGCCGACCGACCTCGGTCAGCTTGCGCAGGCCATGCCGATCAGCCTCGGTGACCGCGCCCAGCTCGACCAGCTGCTGCCAGCCATCGGCGATGGCGCGCTCGTCCGGCGCCTCCAGGAACGGGAAGTCCTCAATCCGGCCCAAGCCCAGCTGCAGCATGCGCAGGATCACGCCGGCCAGCGACGAACGCCGGATCTCCGGGTCGGTATAGCGTGGGCGTGCCTCGAAATCGGCCTGCGCGAACAGGCGCACGCAGATGCCTTCGGCCACGCGGCCGCAGCGGCCCATGCGCTGGTTGGCGCTGGCCTGGCTGATCGGCTCGATATGAAGGCGGTCCAGCTTCTGCCGCGGGCTGTAGCGCTTGACCCGCGCCAGGCCCGGATCGACCACGTAGCGGATGCGCGGCACGGTCAGCGAGGTCTCGGCGACGTTGGTGGCCAGCACGATGCGCCGCTGCGAGCCAGGATTGAACACCGCGTCCTGGTCCTTGGCCGAGAGCCGCGCGTACAGGGGAAGGACCTCGGTATGCCGGTACTTGCGCCGTTCCAGGGCCTGGTGCGCATCACGGATCTCGCGCTCGCCGGGCAGGAAGATCAGCACGTCGCCGCGTGCGTCTTCGCGGGTGATCTCGTCCACTGCGGCCACGATGGCCTCGTTGACGCTGCGCTCGCCCTGCTCCGAATCATCCGCGGCCGTCCGTGGCGAAACTCGATCGGCTCCGGAATCGCCGGCCCGGCCATCCGTGGCCGGTCGTTCGACAACCTGGCGAGCACCTTGATGGTGCTCACCCGAGCCGGTTGTCTCACCCAGCGGCCGGTAGCGCACCTCCACCGGGAAGGTGCGACCCTCCACGCTGACCACCGGCGCATCGTCGAAATGCGCGGCGAAGCGGGCGGTGTCGATGGTGGCTGAGGTGACGATGGCCTTCAGGTCGCGGCGCTTGCGCAGTAGCTGCTTTAGGTAGCCCAGCAGGAAATCGATGTTGAGGCTGCGCTCGTGCGCCTCGTCGACAATGATCGTGTCGTAGTTGGACAGCCAGCGGTCGCTGGCAATTTCCGCCAGCAGGATGCCGTCGGTCATGAACTTGATGCGGGTGTCCTCGCCGACGTTGTCGTTGAAGCGCACCTGGTAGCCGACCGCCCCGCCCATCGGCACCTGCAGCTCCTCGGCTACGCGCCGGGCCACCGCGCGCGCGGCGATCCGGCGCGGCTGGGTGCAGCCGATCATGCCGGCCACGCCGCGTCCGGCCGCCAGGCAGAGCTTGGGCAACTGCGTGGTCTTGCCCGAGCCGGTCTCGCCGGCGATCACCACGACCTGATGGTCGCGGATCAATTCGACGATCCGCTCGCCTTCGCGGGCGATCGGCAGCGCGTCATCCAGGGTCACCGCCGGCAACGAGGCCGCGCGCGCCTGGCAGGCGGCGACCGAGGCGCTCAGCGCCTGGCCAAAGCGCTCGCGAAGCTGCTCGTCACCGGGTTTGGCCTTCCAGCGCGACAACAGGCCATAAAGGCGGCCACGGTCGCGACTCAGCGCGCCATCGATGGCGCGCCGGGCGGCGTCGGGAGACTGGGGGAGTTCTACGATTGATGCCATGAATCGATCGATCTGGATCTTTTGATTACCAAACTTCATCTACGCGGTTTATTGTGAACCATCGCCACTGACGAGGAGCTCCACATGGCCAAGACCAAGACCGCGACCAAGAAGAAGAAGGCCACCCCGCTGGCGGCCGCCCCCAGCGCGCCCGGCGTGGATATCGGGATCGCCCCCGACGACCGCAAGCACATCGCCGATGCACTCTCGCACTTCCTGGCCGACGCCTACACCCTGTACCTGAAGACCCACAACTTCCACTGGAACGTGACCGGGCCGATGTTCAACTCACTGCACACCATGTTCGAGGGGCAGTACACCGAACAGTGGGGCGCGCTGGACGAGGTGGCCGAGCGCATCCGCGCCCTGGGCTACAACGCGCCGGGCTCGTACGCCGAATTCGTCAAGCTGACCTCCATCCCGGAGGAGCCGGGCCTGTCCAACAGCGCCGACTGGAAGGAGATGGTCCGCCAGCTGGTGGTCGGCAACGAGGCGGTCTGCCGCACCGCGCGCCAGACCCTCAAGACCGCCGAGGAAGGCAACGACGACCCGACCGTGGATCTGATGACCCAGCGCCTGAACACCCACGAAAAGTACGCGTGGATGCTGCGTTCGTTGCTGCAGTAAGGTCCGGTCTGGCCTGCTGACCAGGCATCACTTCCCGGCATTTGTACCGCAAATGCTGGGGGCCGCGCCTTCGGCACGCCCCTTGACTCAAGGGGGCTTTCCACCAGCGAGTTGATTGGGAAGCTGCAGTCGGCCTCCAGAAATTTCCGACGTGATGTGTCGCCTATGCCCGGCCCTGCGCCGGGCATTGCGTCCCTGGGGAATGAGACGCCGGCCCGGTATCCTGTGCACATGCAGGAACGTGCGCTTGAAATCCTCCACCGGGTGTTCGGTCACCCCGGTTTCCGCGGCGAGCAGGCCGCCATCGTCGAACATGTCGCCAGCGGCCACGATGCCCTGGTGCTGATGCCCACCGGCGGCGGCAAGTCGCTGTGCTACCAGGTGCCGGCGCTGCTGCGCGAGGGCACCGCGATCGTGGTCTCGCCACTGATCGCGCTGATGCAGGATCAGGTCGAGGCGCTGCACCAGCTCGGCGTGCGCGCCGAATTTCTCAACTCATCGCTGGATGGCGAGACCGCGCAGCAGGTCGAACGCGACCTGCTGGCCGGGGAGTTGGACCTGCTGTATGTCGCGCCCGAGCGGCTGCTGACCGGGCGCTTCCTGTCCTTGCTGGACCGCGCGCGAATCGGCCTGTTCACCATCGATGAGGCGCATTGCGTGTCGCAGTGGGGCCACGATTTCCGTCCCGAATACCGCAAGCTCACCGTCCTGCACGAGCGCTGGCCGGACATCCCGCGCATCGCACTGACCGCGACGGCCGATCCGCCGACCCAGGCCGAGATCGCCGAGCGCCTGCAGCTGGAGGACGCGCGCCGCTTCGTCAGCTCCTTCGACCGTCCCAACATCCGCTATACCGTGGTGCAGAAGGACAATGGCCGCCGTCAGCTGCTCGACTTCCTGGCCGACCACAAGGGCGAGGCCGGCATCGTCTACTGCATGTCGCGCAAGAAGGTCGAGCAGACCGCCGAATTCCTGCGCGAGAAGGGCTTCGACGCCCTGCCTTACCACGCCGGCCTGGAGGCGCAGGTGCGCGCGGACAACCAGCGCCGGTTCCTGCGCGAGGACGGCATCGTGGTCTGCGCGACCATCGCCTTCGGCATGGGCATCGACAAGCCGGACGTGCGCTTCGTGGCGCATACCGACCTGCCCAAATCGCTGGAGGGTTACTACCAGGAAACCGGCCGCGCCGGCCGCGACGGCGAACCGGCCCAGGCTTGGCTGGCCTACGGCCTGGGCGATGTGGTCCTGCTCAAGCAGATGATCGAACAGGGCGAGGCCGCCGAGGAACGCAAGCGACTTGAGCGGCGCAAGCTGGACCAGCTGCTGGGCTATTGCGAATCCATGCAGTGCCGCCGCCAGGTGTTGCTGGCCGGCTTCGGCGAGACCTATCCCCAGCCCTGCGGCAACTGCGACAACTGCCTCACGCCCGCGGCCAGCTGGGATGCGACCGAGGCGGCGCGCAAGGCGCTGAGCTGCGTGTATCGCACCGGCCAGCGCTTCGGCGCGGCGCACCTGATCGACGTGCTGCGCGGCGCTGACACCGAACGCATCCGCCAGCTCGGCCACGACCAGCTCACCACCTATGGCATCGGCAAGGACCTGGACGCGTCGATGTGGCGCGGGGTGTTCCGCCAGCTGGTGGCGGCCAGCGTGCTGGAGGTCGATGCCGAAGGCCACGGCAGCTTGCGCCTGACCGCGTCGGCCAAGCCGATCCTGCAGGGCCAGCAGACCGTGCTGCTGCGCAAGGATTCGCCCAAGCTGCGCCAGCGCACCAGCAATGGCAGCAGCCAGGTCGCCGCCGAGCTGTCCGAAGTCGACCAGCCGCTGTTCCAGGCCCTGCGGCGTCTGCGCGCGCAGTTGGCCAAGGAGCAGAACGTGCCGGCCTACGTGATCTTCCACGACGCCACCCTGCGCAACATCGCCGAGCAGCGCCCCATCGACCTGCGCGCCCTGGCCCGGGTGGGCGGCGTTGGCGGCAGCAAACTGGATCGCTACGGACCGGCGCTGATCGAAGTGGTGCGCGAGGCTGGATGACGGGCACGCGGGGTCAGGTTCACTTCCCCCGACGTCCTCCAAGGCGATACAGACGACGAAGGAAAGTGAACCTGACCTCGCCCCACACTCTTTCCAAAGGATTGCCTGCATGAGCGGCTACTGCACCATCGCCCCCGGCCACCCCATCCACGGCACCTACCACGACACCGAGTACGGCTTTCCGCAACGCGACGAATCGGTGCTGTTCGAGCGCCTGCTGCTGGAAATCAACCAGGCCGGGCTGAGCTGGGAAACCATCCTGCGCAAACGCGCGGCCTTCCGCGCGGCGTACAGCGGCTTCGACGTGGATGCGGTGGCCGCCTACGGTGAGGCGGAGATCGCGCGCCTGATGGCCGACGCCGGCATCATCCGCAACCGGCTCAAGGTGCTGGCCGCCATCCACAACGCCCAGGTCATCCAGCGCCTGCGCGCCTCGCACGGCGGTTTTGCCGCGTGGCTGGATGCGCACCATCCGCTGGAAAATGCGGACTGGGTGAAGCTGTTCAAGAAGACCTTCCGCTTCACCGGCGGGGAGATCACCGGCGAGTTCCTGATGAGCCTGGGCTACCTGCCCGGTGCCCACCACGCCGACTGCCCGGCCTATGCCGAGGCCGCCCGGCATCAGCTGCCATGGATGCAGGGGCAGAGCACCTGATCGCCCAACGGCGCCCTGAAGGGCGGCAAGGCTTTCTCAGGCCCGATCGATGACTCCGTGGCGATGTCATCCGCGAGTCGAGCGCTGGCCCGGGGGCTTCAACCGGCCAGATGCCGACACAGCGCCGCCCAGGTGGTCGAACCGGCGATGGCCACGAATCCCACCTGCTGCGCCAAGAGCACCGCCAGCAGCAGCGGATACGGCGGCAGGAGCCGTCCAGCGCGCATGTCGCGCACCATCAGGACCAGGGCGACCACCACGCTGATCAGCATGCCGGCATGGAAGACCGTATCGAAGGACGACACGCCCGGCAGGTAGGCGCCCAGCGCACGCGCGGTCGCCGGCGGCAGCACCAGCACGGCGGTGCAGGCCATGTAGCGCAGGTGCAGCGGCCGACGCCGCCGGTGCCACAGCGCCAGGACATAGCAGCAGGCGAAGAACGCCAACCCGAGGAAATCCACCCAGGCCAGGCGCGTGGCATAGGCACGCTGGAACGGGTTGGTTCCCGCCAGTGCGTCACAGACCAGCAGTACGCCGGACACCAGGAACGGCGGGACGATCGCCAGCGAAGACCAGCCCAGGATCCGATGCGGCGCCAAATGCCGGGTCCGCGCCAGGGTCGCCTGCACGATCAACAGCAGCAGCCAGGTCGTGGCGAGCGTTCCATGGACCAGGCGCAACGTGCCGACCCGGGTCGGCTGGGAGAAGAACGAGGGATAGAAGCCGGCCACGGCCACCAGCAGGGCCACGCCGAAGTAATAGACGCTCGTGTCGTGCGACTGCGTTCGCGACAGCTGCATGGCCGTGTTTCCAAGGGGAATCAGCGGTCACAACGCAGCGCCGGGCGGGCGCCGGCCAGACAGGCTCAGACGGCGCCGGCCCCCGCGCAGCGCGCGCACAGGCCGTGGACTTCCAGGGTCTGGGCCTGCGGCTGGAATCCCAGAGCCTTGGCCCGGGCCTCCAGCTGATCGACCACGGCGCGGTCTTCCAGTTCGACCGCCGAATGGCAGCGGTCGCAGATCAGGAACGGTACCGAATGCGCATCGCTGTTGGGGTGATGGCAGGCGACGAAGGCGTTGACCGATTCAAGCTTGTGCACGAAGCCATTGGCCATCAGGAAATCCAGCGCGCGGTACACCGTCGGCGGTGCGTCGGCACCCACGCCCTTGGAGGCGCGGACCAGATCCAGCAGCTCGTAGGCCTTGATCGGCTTGCCAGCCTGCGCGATCAGCTGCAGCACGCGCGCGCGGATCGGGGTCAGGCGCAGGCCGCGTTCGCTGCAGGCATGCTCGACCGCATGCACAAACGCTTCGGCGCTGTGCACGTGATGGGTCGGGTCGATGCAGGCATGGGCGTGCTTGCTGGACATGGGGCACATCCTCTCTTCAATCAGACAGCGTTACGCGATCTTGGTAAGCGCGACGTCGATGCGTTTCAAGGCCTCGTCGCGTCCGGCCAGATAGACCGTATGGGAGATGTCCGGGCTGACCTGGGTGCCGGTGATGGCCACGCGCAACGGTTGGGCGACCTTGCCCATGCCCAGTTCCAGCGCGGCGGCCGCATCGTGCAGCGCGGTGGAGACCGCTTCGACATGCCACTGGCCCAGCGCCGCCAGCAGCTCGCGCGCCTTGGCCAGCGGCGCGGCGGCGGCCGGCTTGAGGTGCTTGGCCACGGCGGCCTCGTCGTATTCGGTCAACGGCTGGTACCAGACCACGGCCTTCTCGGCCATTTCCTTCAGGGTCTGCACGCGCTCGCGCAGGGCCAGCACCACGTCCACCGGTGCCGGTCCGGCCGACAGGTCCAGGCCCAACTTGTCCAGCTGATAGACCAGGTGCGGCGCGATGGCGGCCGGCGCTTCGGTCTTGAGGAAGTGCTGGTTGACCCAGCCCAGCTTGGCCATGTCCAGGCGCGAGGCCTTGGAGTTGCAGTCCTTCACCTCGAACAGGTCGATCAATTCCTGGCGCGTGAACAGTTCCTGGTCGCCATGCGACCAGCCCAGGCGCGCCAGGTAGCTGAGCAAGGCATCGGGCAGGTAGCCGGCGTCCTTGTACTGCATCACGTCGGCCGCGCCGGTGCGCTTGGACAGCTTGGCGCCCTGCTCGTCCAGGATCATCGGCATGTGCCCGAACTTCGGCACCGGCGCGCCGATGCCTTCGTACAGGTTGATCTGGCGCGGGGTGTTGTTGATGTGGTCGTCGCCGCGGATGACCTCGGTGATGCCCATGTCCCAGTCGTCCACCACCACGGCGAAGTTGTAGGTCGGGTAGCCGTCCGGGCGGAAGATCACCATGTCGTCCAGCTCGCTGTTGGCGATCTCGATGCGGCCCTTGATCAGGTCGTCGAAGACCACCACGCCGTCCTGCGGGTTCTTGAAGCGGATGACCCGGTTGGGATCGTCCCTGTAGGGCAGGCCCAGCTCGCGCGCGGCGCCGTTGTAGCGCGGCTTTTCCTGTTTAGCCATCGCGGCCTCGCGCATGGCGTCGAGTTCCTCGCGGGTCTCATAGGCGTAATAGGCCTTGCCGTCGGCGAGCAGCTGCTCGGCCACTTCCTTGTAGCGGGCCACGCGCTGGGTCTGGTAGATCGGGCCCTCGTCATAGCCCAGGCCCAGCCAGTCCATCGCCTCCAGGATCGCGTCGATCGCGCCCTGGGTGCTGCGCTCGCGGTCGGTGTCCTCGATGCGCAGCACGAACTCACCGCCGCGGTGGCGCGCCTCCAGCCAGCAGTACAGCGAGGTGCGTGCGCCGCCGATGTGCAGGTAACCGGTGGGACTGGGGGCAAAGCGGGTACGGCAGGTCATGGAAGGCCCGGAAGCGTATGACAGAGGAATTCCACCATTTTACCCGGCCCGGGCGGCACGGTCCGAACGCCCGGTATCATGGCCCGATGACCACGCTGTTCATTTCCGACCTGCATCTGGACGCCGCGCGTCCGGCCATCACCACCCTGTTCCTGGAATTCCTGCAGCGCGAGGCGATCCACGCCGAGGTGCTGTACATCCTGGGCGACCTGTTCGAGGCCTGGGTGGGCGATGACGATCCGTCCGAGCTGGCCACCCAGGTGGCCGACGGCCTGCGCGCGGTCAGCGACGCCGGCGTGCCGGTGTTCTTCATCCGCGGCAATCGCGACTTCCTGCTCGGCCAGGACTATGCCGATCGCTGCGGCATGCGCATCCTGCCCGACCCGGCCGTGGTCGAACTCTACGGCGAGCCGGTGCTGCTGCTGCACGGCGACCTGCTGTGCACCTCGGACGTGGCCTACCAGGCCGTGCGTGCGCAGACCCGCGACCCGGCCTGGCAGGCGCAGATGCTGGCCCAGCCGCTGGCCGCGCGCATCGCCTTCGCCGCCCAGGCCCGCGCCGCCAGCGCCGCCCACCAGGGCGGCATGAAAGACGACAGTGCGAAATTCGAGACGCTCACCGACGTCACCCCGGCCGAGGTCGAAACCAGCTTCGTGCGCTACGGCCTGACCCGCATGATCCACGGCCACACCCATCGCCCCGCGGTGCATGCGCTGACAGCGGGCGGCCAGGCGTGCACCCGCATCGTGCTGGGCGACTGGTACGAACAGGGCTCGGTGCTGCGGGTCACGCCGGAAGGCGACGACCTGCAGGTGCTGCCGCTGGGCTGAGGGCGCGGGAGCCGCCACGGCGGCGATGACGCCTTCCCCATCACGCACGATCGCCGCCATTGGCCTGTCTGTGCCCGGCCTTCCTAGCAAGGCCCCGATCGCCGCCATGGCGGCTCCTACCTGTAGCGCCGAGCTTGCTCGGCTGAAGCCTTTTCGGTAACGCCCCAGCCGAGCAAGCTCGGCGCTACCGCGTTTCCTCGACCTCGCGATGCCCCGACCCTGGCCTTGATGGGGGCGCGGCCCGCCCTATGCCGACCGCGCCGGCGCCAGCGCGAGCAGGGCGTCGACTTCCTCCTGGTCGAAGCCGGCCTGCAGGCGCGCTTCCAGGTTGAACGGCCCGCGCAGGTAGCCGCCGGCGTATTCGCGCAGCAGTTCGCGGAAGCGCGCGCGCGGCTCGACGTCTTCGCGCTCGCAGTACCAGCGGTACCAGCGCGAGCCAGCGGCGACGTGGGCGACCTCCTCGCGCAGGATCACCTCCAGGATCGCGACGGTCTCGGCGTCGCCCAGCTTGCCGAGCTTTTCGATCATCCCCGGGGTGACATCCAGGCCGCGCGCCTCCAGTACTCGCGGCACCAGCGCCATGCGCGCCAGGCCATCGTGCGCGGTCTTCTCGCACATCTCCCACAGCCCGTGATGCGCGTCGAAATCGCCATAGTCGTAGCCCAGCGACTTCAACCGCGTGCGCAACAAGGTGAAGTGACGCGACTCGTCGTTGGCCACACCGACCCAGTCGGCATAGAACTGCGCCGGCAGGCCGCGGAAGCGATAGACCGCATCCCAGCCCAGGTCGATGGCATTGAGCTCGATGTGCGCGATGGCGTGGAGAAAGGCTGCCCGACCCTCCACGCTGCCCAGGCCACGCTTGGGCAATTCGCGCGGATGGACCAGCCGGGGCCGCGCGGGCCGCCCGGGCATGCCAATCGGTTGCGGAGGCGGGGTGTCTTCGGGAATGCACAGTTCACCACGCGCAAAGGCGGCGGCATGACCTTGGGTCAGCGCGACCTTCTCGGCCGGGTCGCAGGCCGCCAGGCAGGCCTGGGCCGCCTCGAACAACGACGGGACGGACATCGCAGTCAGCCAGGTCGCGCGGCGACGCTCACTCGGTCGCCAGCGAGATGTCGGCGAGCGCCTGCCCCGGCGCCAACGCAGCGACCTGGGCGTGCACCTGCCCGGTCAGGGCGAAGTGCGCGGGCAGCGCGACCGGCTCCAGATTGGACGCCTCCAGCGCCCCGCCCAGCACCAGCGGCACGCGCAGCCCCAGCACGTGGCCGGCATCGGGTGCCTGCCCGGCGCGCAGGCGCTCGGCCACCAGATCGAAACGAAACCAGGCCGCGACGAAGTCCGCGTCGGTCAGCCGCTGCAGGAATTCGGGCAGGTCGTCGGCCACCTTCTGGACCACGCCACTGGCGCAGTCCAGCCAGTGCACGCCGGGCGCCTGCGGCAGCTGCACGAAGGCATCGCCGGCCACGGTCACCATCAACACCTGGGCGCCCGGACCCAGCAACCAGTCCCAGTCGTCCAGCAGGCCGGCGCGGTCACCGGGCTCCAGGGTGACGGCCAGGTCTTCCAGGGTGATCGCCATCGCCGCTTCCGCTCAGACCGCCCGGCGCAGGTGCTTGGCCTCGTCCGAGCGCAGCTGCTGGATGCGATCGAAATAGCCCGGTTCGATCCCGGTCACGTACTCGCCGTTGAAGCAGGACGAATCGAACTGTTTCAAGTCCTGGTTACCCTCGCGCACGGCCGCTTCCAGATCATCCAGGTCCTGGTAGATCAGCCAGTCGCAGCCCAGGAATTCCTGGATCTCCTGCTCGCTGCGGTTGTGCGCGACCAGTTCCTCGGCCGCCGGCATGTCGATACCGTAGATGTTGGGGTGGCGCACCGGCGGCGCGGCGCTGGCCAGGTAGACCTTGCGCGCGCCGGCATCGCGCGCCATCTGCACGATCTGGCGGCTGGTGGTGCCGCGCACGATGGAATCGTCCACCAGCAGCACCACGCGGTTGCGGAACTCCAGGTGGATCGGATTCAGCTTGCGGCGGACCGATTTCACCCGCTCGCCCTGCCCCGGCATGATGAAGGTGCGGCCGACGTAGCGGTTCTTGACGAAGCCCTCGCGGTACTTCACGCCCAGCACGTTGGAGATCTCCAGCGCGGCGTCGCGCGAGGTGTCCGGGATCGGGATGATGGTGTCGATGTCGTGGTCGGGCCTGAGGCGCAGGATCTTCTCGCCCAGCTTCATGCCCATGCGCATGCGCGCCTTGTGCACCGAGACGTTGTCGATCATCGAATCGGGCCGCGCGAAGTACACGTACTCGAAGATGCACGGGCTGTGGTCGGTGGTGGTCGCGCAGACCTCGGAGAACAGCTCGCCGCGCGCAGTGATCACCAGCGCCTCGCCCGGGCGCACGTCGCGCACGCGGGTGAAGCCCAGGATGTCCAGCGCCGCCGACTCGGAGGCCACGATGTATTCGTCGCCGTCGACGTTCTCGCGCTTGCCCAGCACCAGCGGGCGGATCCCGTGCGGATCGCGAAAGGCCACCAGGCCCAGCCCCAGGACCACGCTGACCACCGCGTAGCCACCGCGGCAGCGGCGGTGCACGCCGGCCACGGCGCGGATCGCCGCCTCGGGGGTGAGCATGCGCTGGGCGTCCAGCTCATGAGCGAACACGTTCAGCAGCACTTCGCTGTCCGAGTCGGTGTTGATGTTGCGGCGGTCGGCCTCGAACACCTGCTGGCGCAGGGCCTCGGTATTGGTCAGGTTGCCGTTGTGGGCCAGGGCGATGCCGTAGGGCGAGTTGACGTAGAACGGCTGCGCCTCGTCCATGCCCTCCGAGCCGGCGGTCGGATAGCGGCAGTGGGCGATGCCCACCCGGCCTTCCAGCACGGCCATGCGGCGCTCGTCGAACACATCGCGCACCAGGCCATTGGCCTTCTGCACGCGCAGTCGCGTGCCGTCCGCGGTGGCGATGCCGGCGGCATCCTGGCCACGGTGCTGAAGCACCGTCAGGCCGTCATAAAGCTGACCGGCAACGTTCTGGTTGCCGACGATTCCGACGATGCCGCACATGGGGCGTTCTCCGCTGTTGTCGCTGCTGCGTATGTTGCGTGGCGTTAGAGCGGCCGTTCCTGGCCTTGGGGGCTTGCCACGACCCGGGCCGGGTCGCGTTCGTTGGGACGCACCTGGGCCGGGTCGCCCTGTGGCGCGGCCGGCTCGTTCAGGGGCTTGGGCAGGCCGTTCGACCCGGGTGCCCGGGCGCCTCCCAATGCATCGGACACCGTCTGTCCGAGATGCGGCAGCTGTGCGGCTGCCTGCTGGAATCTGTCGTCGAGGTCCCTATTATCGCCCGACAACGGCAACTTGTTGAGGTCCATGTTGCGCAACGTGTCCATGTTCATGTCCTCCATGGCCGGCATCGAGGGCATCGCGGGCACGGAAAAGTCCGGCAACTGGGCGCGCATCCAGTGCGCGCCGGGCTCCAACACCGGCAGCACCCGCGACTGGCGCCACGCCGATTCGCCGGTCAGCGGCGTGAAGGACATCAGCAGCACCAGCACGCAGGCGAAGAATCCACCCCGCACCAGCCCGAGCCCACCGCCTGCCAGGCGGTCCACGCCGGACAGGCGGGTGTTGCGCACCGAAGCCCGGATCACCATGCCGATCAGCGCCACCACGATCATCACCCCGACGAAGGTCAGCGCGTAGCCGCCCAGGTAGTCGGCCATTCCGGGCCGCGCGCCATCGGCGAATTGCGCCGCCGCGTCGCCGCCGAACATGAACGCGGCCCACCCGGCCAGCAGCCAGGACAGGGTGCCCACCACGATCCCGATGAAACCGCGCAGCAGTCCCAGCAGGGTGGAGACGACGATGATGGTCAGCAGGACCAGATCGATCATGGCGACGGGCCGGCGGGCCGGCCTTCCCGAAGATACGGCGTCAGGTTGTCCATCGGTGCTCCCTCCGTGGCTGCGTGGTCGGTCCAGTCCTGGACCCCGGGTCCGCGTTGAGGCGCGGGCCGGTGGTTACGGATGCGGGCGCACGATCCCGGCCAGGCCGTTGCGTGCGGCCACCTGGGCCTTGAGCTGGTCGGCCTCGGCGCGGGTGGAGACCGGCCCAACACGCACCCGGTACAGGCGCCCGCTGTCGGTGGACACCGGCTCGACGAAAGCGCTGAAGCCATTGCCGCGCAGCTTGTCGCGCAGGGCATTGGCATCGCCCTCCTTGCTGAACGCACCGACCTGCAGGGCGAAGCCCACACCGGTCGCGGCCGGCTTGGGGACCGCCGTCACCGGCGGCTTGGCCTCCGGCGCTGGCTGGGCCTTGGGCGGCTCGGGCTTGGCGGGCTCCGGCTTGGCCGGTGCGGGCGTCGCGGCCGGCGGCGGAGCTTCGGACGCCAACTGGGCGGCATCGGGATTGTCCGCGGCCGGCGTCTGCGGCTGCGCCGCCGGGCCGGTCGGCGCGGCGTCCGGCGTTGCGTCCAGCGCGATCACCTCGGCCTTGACGTCGCTGCGCACCTTGACCGCCGCCAGGCGCGCGATCTCGGCCTGGGCCTGGTTGGCGTAGGGCCCCACGCGCACCCGCCAGGCCGGCTTGCCGCCGATGGTGGCTTCCTGGCGGAAGGATTCCAGCCCGGACTGGCGCAGGCGGTCGATCACCACGTCGGCATCGGCCTGCGTCGCATAAGCGCCAAAGGTCACCGCGTAGTCGCCGCCGGCGGTGGCCACCGGAAGGCCGTGACTGTTGGTCGGCGTCTTGGGCGCATCGACCGGCTTGAGAGCCTCGGTCCCGCCCTGCGCCGGGGCCGGCATGCCGGTCGCACCATTGGCGCCCGCCTGACCGGGGGTGACCAGCGGCAGCTCACGGGTCTCGAACTGGCCATCCGGCGCGTTGGGCACGTCGGTGGAAATGTCCGAAACGCCGCTGTCGCTGGCCGGCCCCTTGACCAGCATGGGCAGGAAAATAACAGCCAGGGCCACCAGGACGATGGCGCCGATGATGCGGTTTCTCAAAGCAGTATCCATCGTCGTGGGCGACGGGCTCGGTCATGAAGCTGCAAATTATAAGGGCTGGACCTGCCCGGCTTTCCTCATGGGGCTGAACCCAGGATCGCCAGCGCTTCGGCAGCCGTGTGGAACGAGCCGAACACCAGCACCCGCTGTCCGGCGCTGGCCTTCTCAAGCGCGGCGGACAGGGCCTCGCCCACGCTCGCAAAGCGCGCCCCTGCGGCGGCTCCAGTGTCGGCCAGGCGCGCGGCCAGGGCCTGGGCATCCTGGCCGCGCGACGTGCCCGCCTCCAGCCCCGCCAGGTACCAGCGGGCGATGCGCCCTTCCAGCGCCTGCACCACGCCGGCACTGTCCTTGTCGGCCAGCGCCGCGTAGACGGCCACGGTCTGCATCGGGTTACCGTCCAGGAAAGCCGCCAACTCGCGCGCGGCCTGCGGGTTATGCGCGACATCGACCCGGACCTCGATGCCATCGCGCTCGAAGCGCTGCAGCCGGCCGCGCACGCGGGCCTGGGCGATTCCGCGGACAAACGCGCTGGCCGGCAGTTCCTCCGGCAACGCGCGCAGCGCGGCGACGGCGGTGGCCGCATTGGCGCGCTGCACCGGGGCGTCCAGCAGCGGCGCATGCAGCAGCAGTTCGGTGCCGACCTCACGCCAGCGCCACTGGCCGTCCTCGGCCGGCTCATGGAAGAAATCATTGCCCAGTTGGATCACCCCGGCCCCGATGGCATAGGCATGCGCCAGCACGCTGGACGGCGCGGTCACCTCGCCCAACACCAGCGGCGTCCAGGCGCGCGCGATGCCGGCCTTCTCCTTGCCGATGGCCTCGCGATCGGTCCCCAGCCAGTCGGTGTGGTCGATGTCCACGGTAGTGATCACCGCCACGTCTGGGTCGACGATGTTCACCGCGTCCAGGCGCCCGCCCAGACCGATCTCCAGCACCGCCAGGTCCAGTCCGGCGCGCTGGAACAGCCACAGCGCGGCCAGCGTGCCGTATTCGAAATAGGTCAGCGGCGTGTCGCCACGCGCGGCCTCGACTGCCTCGAAACCCTCGACCAGCGCCACGTCATCGGCGTCCACGCCATCGATGCGCACGCGCTCGTTGTAGCGCAGCAGGTGTGGCGAGGTGTAGGCGCCGACCTTCCAGCCGCCGGCGCGCCCAATGGACTCGATGAAGGCCACGGTCGATCCCTTGCCGTTGGTGCCGCCGACGGTGATGACCTGACGCGCCGGACACTCCAGCCGCATCGCAGCAGCAACGGCACGGACGCGGTCCAGCCCGAGTTCAATGGCGCTGGGATGCTGGGCCTGGATGTGGTCCAGCCACTCGGCGAGGGAACGGGAAATCGACACGGGCGCGGCACGGGGTTACGGCAGGGGGCGCGTATTGTGACCGCCCTGCCGGCCCGGCGCGATGTGCCGACGTGGGCGTCAGCTGGCGCGTCCGATCGCCGGGTCGCTGCGGCTGGGGCGGCCGGTTTCCAGATGGCCGGCCAGGCGCCGACGGAAGGCCGCGCCGGGCTGGACCACTTCCAGGTCGTACCAGTGGTCGCTGTCGGCCAGGGCAAGGCGCAGGGTGTGCCGCTGGCCGGGTGCCAGATCGAGCGATTGCGGCGCGGGAGCCGCGTAGTCCAGCGCGCGCACCTGCAGTTGGCAAGCCTCGCGGGTCGGGTTGGAGCACTGCAGCACCAGCGTCCCGCCGTCCTGCATGGCTTCGACCTGCGGCGCGGCCTGCGCATCGCCGGCGAACTCGCGCAAAAAGCCATTGGGCCCGTGCACCGCCAGCGCATAAGCGCCGGGCGGCAGCCCGTGCGGCGCGTCTTCCACCCGGCTGCGTGGCATCACCGTGTAGTACCACGGACCCGCACCGCTGCCGGGCGCGTAGACGTTGAATGCCGCAGCGGCATCGCCGTCGTTGATGAGGGTCAGGCGCAGGCCTTCATCGCCGTGGCGCGCGTGCACCTGCAGCGCGTAGGGCAGCGCGCGCGCCGGGCGCTGGCCCGGCTCCTGCTTCGGCTGCATTCCCGGCACCGGGACCACCGGCGCGGGCTGGGTCGAAGCGGCCTGCATGCGCTGCAGGTAGTCGTCGGTGGACGGCAGCGCGGACAGGGCCGAATCGTCCGGCGTGGCGAAGTCGAACACGCTGGTCAGGTCGCCGGTCACCGCGCGCCGCCACGGGCTGATGTTCGGCTCGGCGACCCCGAAGCGCGCCTCCAGCAGGCGCAGCACCGAGGTGTGGTCGAACACCTGCGAGTTCACCCAGCCCCCGCGCGTCCACGGCGACACCACCGTCATCGGCACGCGGATGCCCAGGCCCACCGGCGTGCCCTTGTAACTTTCGCCCTGCGTGTCGACTTGGCTCACACCCATGGTCGCGTCCAGCGCCGGCTGCGGCGCCGGCACATGATCGAAGAAGCCGTCGTTCTCGTCGTAGTTGATGATCAGGCAGGTGCGCGACCACACCTCGGGCACGGCGGTGAGCGCATCGAGGATGCGCGAGGCCAGCGATTCCCCGTGCGCCGGCGTGGCCTCGGGATGCTCGCTGTACGGATACGGCGCGACGATCCAGGACACCTGCGGCAGCTTGTCATTGCGCACATCGCTTGCGAACGCATCGACCAGATGCTGGGCGGTGGTCTGCGCCGCGTTTTCCGCGGTCGAACCGGCGACGATGGAACGCCCGCGCTGATACAGCGGATCGCGCACGTCCATCGCCCGGAACCGCGCGAACGAGGACAGCGCGTTGTCGCCGTAGTTGTCGAACTCCTGATAGACGCGCCAATCGATCCCGGCTTCCTGCAGGCGCTCGGCATAGGTGGTCCAGCGCATGCCGGTGAAGCCCGGCTTGTCGCGCGCCATGTCGGCCGTCCAGTTGCCGTCATCGGCGTTGTCCACCGCCTGCGCGCCGTCGTTGCCTACGCACAGTCCGCTGCTGCCGGAAAACAGGTACATGCGATTGGGATTGGTCGGCCCGTGCATCGAGCAGAAATAGCCGTCGCACACGGTGAAGGCATCGGCCAGCGCGTGATAGAAGGGGATGTCCTGGCGCGCGAAATGGCCCATGCTCATCGCACTCTTGTAGGGCACCCAGCAGTCGTAGTGCTGCCAGCGCGCCGCGTCCTGCCCGGGCGCACCTTTCCACGAATGATCCAGGCTCTTCATCAGCGCCGCGTTGGTGGCGCGCGCGTCCAGCCGGAACGGCAGGATGGCGTCGCCGTTGTCCTGGCGCTGCTGCCACACCGAAGTCCCCTCGCCCAGCATCAGCGGACGCGGATCGTCGAAGCCGCGGACCCCGCGCAGCGTACCGAAGTAGTGATCGAACGAGCGGTTCTCCTGCATCAGGATCACCACGTGCTCCATGTCGGCGATCGTGCCGCTGCGCACCTGTGCCGGCAGTGCCAGCGCGCGGCCGATGGAGGCCGGCAGCAGGCCAGCGGCGGTGAGTGCGGACAGGCGCTGGAGGAAATCACGACGCGACAGCGTGGACATGCAGGGACCTTGTGCGAACGGGAGAGCCAACCGCTTGGGCGCGGCGCGCTCGACGGTATACGTCAAGTAGATGGCAAGCGCACGACAGGTGACGCGGTCACCGTTGCGTCATCGCGCTTTCATGATGGCGTGACACCGTGCCGCCGCCTCCCCTACCAAGACTGTCGCTGATGTCATCTCCCAACCCTTCGCCGCGCCTTTCGGCGCTGGCGCTTGCCCTGCTCTGCCTTCTTCCCGCCATCGCACAGGCCGACGACACGCCTGTCGATGACACGGCCGATACCGGCGCCACCCAGCTAGATGCCGTTTCCGTGGTCGCCCCCGGCAGTACCCGCCAGGTGCAGCGCATCAGCCAGCAGGACATCGAACGCCTGCCCGCCGGCAGCAGCGCGCTGAAGGCCATCGACAAGCTGCCCGGCGTGCAGTTCCAGTCGGCCGATGCCACCGGCGCTTACGAGTGGTCCACCTCGATCTACCTGCATGGCTTCGACCAGAGCCGGCTTGGCTTCACCCTGGATGGCGTGCCGCTGGGCAACATGAGCTATGGCGTCACCAACGGCCTGTCGATCACCCGCGCGATCCTTTCCGAGAACATCGCTTCGGTCGAACTGGCGCAGGGCGCCGGCGCCCTGGGCACCGCCTCCAACAGCAATCTCGGTGGCACGCTGCAGTTCTACTCGGCCGACCCGGACATGAGCTTCGGCGGGCGCGTGGCGCAGACCTTTGGTTCCGATGGCGCCCGCCGCACCTATGCCCGCCTGGATACCGGTGAACACAACGGGTTCTCCGCGTACCTGGCCTATGCCGATTCGGACATGGACAAGTGGAAAGGCGACGGCAGCCAGCGCTACGAACAGTTCAACGCCAAGGCGCTCTACACCTTTAGCGATGGCAATCGCATCAGCCTGTTTGTGGACAAGTCGCGCCGCAAGGAGCAGGACTACATGGACCTGTCGCTGACCAGCCAGAAGGCACTGGGCTGGAACTGGGACTACTTCAGTCCCGACTGGGCGACCGCCGCGCAGATGGCCAACGCCTACCAGTCCACCGGCACCTACAGCGGCGTGGCCAACGGCTATCCCGCCTCGCTGGCGGCACTGCCGGCCGACTACGACTGGCTGGACGCGGCGTATTACTGGGGCGCAGGCCTGCGCAACGACACCCTGGCCGCCTTGGCCGGCAGCTTCAACCTGGGTGGCGCCGCCACGCTGGATGTCACCGGCTACTACCATGGCGACCGCGGCGAAGGACAATGGGTCACGCCCTACGTCCCCTCCTCGGCCACCGTGCCGCTGTCCATGCGTACCACCGACTACGGGCTGGACCGCTTCGGCGCGACCGGCGCGCTGAAGTTCAGCATCGGCCAGCATGACCTTGAGCTCGGCGGCTGGGCGGAAAACGCGCAGAACACCCAGGAGCGCAACTACTTCACGCTCGATGCGCCGTTCACCTCGATCTACAACTTCTACGACGTCGGCACGCCGTTCTATCGCCAGTTCCTGCAGAAATATCAGACACACTCGCGCCTGTTCTACGCCCAGGACACGATGCACTTCATGGACGACCGCCTGACCGTCAACGTCGGCGCCAAAGCGGTGAGCACCACGGTCCGCGCACGCTCGCTGGTGACAAGCGCCAGCTACGCCCAGGGGGAAATGAAGGCCGACGACGGCTTCCTGCCGCAGGTCGGCGCCAGCTTCAAACTCAATGATGCGCAGGACCTGTACGCGTCCTACAGCAAGAACATCGCCGCCTACGATTACAGCCCGTTCGCCACCAGCCAGGCGACCTTCGACAGCCTCAAGAACACGCTCAAGCCTGAGGAATCCAAGACCCTGCAGGCCGGCTGGCGCGCACATGGCGAGGGCTACGAGGCCTCGGTCGGCGCCTACTACACCCGCTTCTCCAACCGCCTGCTGACCATCTCGCCGTGCAGCGCGATCCAGACCTGCTCGGCGATCCTGAGCAACGTCGGCGAGGTGGACAGCACCGGCGTGGATCTGGCCCTGGTGTGGAAGCCGGCCGATGGACTGAGCTGGCTCAACACCGTGTCGTACAACAAGTCCGAGTATCAGGACGATTACCTCAACAACGGCGTGGTCGCCACCTCCGGCAAGCACGTGGTCGGCCTGCCGGAGCTGATGGCCTCCTCCAGCCTGTCCTGGCGAAAGGACGGCTGGCATGCCTCGATCGACGGCAAGTACACCGGCAAGCGCTACATCACCTACCTCAACGACTCCCAGGTGCCGGGCTACTGGCTGTTCAACGCCGGCGGCGGCTACGACTTCGGCCAGATTGGCATGCTGTCCAGCCTGGGTGTTTCGCTGAACGTGACCAACCTGGCCGACAAGCATTACTTCGCCACCACCGGCACGGGCGGCTATGTGGCCTCCGACCCGGACGGCTACAACCAGACCCTGATGGCCGGGGCCCCGCGCCAGCTGTTCCTGACAATCGACGCACGCTTCTGAGGCGCCTCCCGCCGGCTGGCCCGCCCCGGGCCAGCCGGCTCCGGCACCAGGAAGGTGTTGGGTGAAACGATTTGAAACGGCCTCCAGCCTATAATCGTCGCCTTCTTTGGCTTGGGTTCTCTGGCACCATGGCGGACACGATGAAGGCGCTGGTCAAGCGCGAAGCGGGCAAGGGCATCTGGCTGGAACAGGTGGCCAAGCCCACGCCCGGCCCCAACGAGGTGCTGGTCAAGCTGGAGAAGACCGCCATCTGCGGGACCGACCTGCACATCTACCTGTGGGACGAGTGGAGTCAGCGCACGATCAAGCCGGGCCTGACCATCGGCCATGAGTTCGTCGGCCGCATCGCCGAGCTGGGCTCGGCGGTGACCGGTTACGAGGTCGGCCAGCGCGTGTCGGCCGAAGGCCATATCGTCTGCGGCCACTGCCGCAACTGCCGGGGCGGGCGACCGCACCTGTGCCCCAACACCGTCGGCATCGGTGTCAACGTCAATGGCGCCTTCGCCGAGTACATGGTCATGCCGGCCTCCAACCTGTGGCCGATCCCCGACCAGATCCCGTCCGAGCTGGCTGCATTCTTCGATCCCTACGGCAACGCGGCGCATTGCGCGCTGGAGTTCGACGTGATCGGCGAGGACGTACTGATCACCGGCGCCGGCCCGATCGGCATCATCGCCGCGGGCATCTGCAAGCACATCGGCGCGCGCAACGTGGTGGTCACCGACGTCAACGATTTCCGCCTCAAGCTAGCCGCCGACATGGGCGCCACGCGGGTGGTCAACGTGTCCAACACCTCGCTCAAGGAGGTGATGGGCGAACTGCACATGGAAGGCTTCGACGTCGGGCTTGAGATGAGCGGCAATCCGCGCGCCTTCAACGACATGCTCGAGTGCATGTACCACGGCGGCAAGATCGCCATGCTGGGGATCATGCCCAAGGGCGCCGGTTGCGACTGGGACAAGATCATCTTCAAGGGTCTGACCGTCCAGGGCATCTACGGCCGCAAGATGTACGAGACCTGGTACAAGATGACCCAGCTGGTGCTGAGCGGCTTCCCGCTGGGCAAGGTGCTGACCCACCAGCTGCCGATCGACGAGTTCCAGAAGGGCTTCGACCTGATGGAGGAAGGCAAGGCCGGCAAGGTGGTGCTGAGCTGGAACTGAGGTTCGTTCCCCTTGAAAAAGGCGCCCTGTCGGGCGCCTTTTTCATGTTGAAGCCGGCGACGTGCTTCAGTTGGCCACGGTCGCGCTGATCACCACCTTGTCGTCGGCGATCTCGCCATACGCGTCACGTCCATCCCCGTCGGTGCCGATGTAGGCGGCTGTCAGCGTGAGCGGGCCGAAGGACTTGCCGATGCTCACCGACCAATCCATGTAGTCCCGCCCGACCGTGCCATCCTCGAACTCGCTCTTGCCGACCGAGGCGCCCACGCTGAAATCCCTAGGCAACGGGTAGCTGGCGGCCGCCTGGTAATACCAGCCATCGGTATCGCTGTTGAACACGTTGTCCGTGTAGCCGACCAACAGGCTGTAGTTCTCCAGGAAGGTCACCTTGGTCAACAGTTCGTTGTAGTTCAACGCACCAGCGCCCGGATAGTTGTAGCGGTTGATCATCACGTCCAGGTTGGCCCAGTCGGTGAGATCGGCGTTGTAGCCGATGAAGGCGTCGACCTCGTAGTCAGGATCGCCCTCGCCGAAGTCGACATTGGACGCCCAGGTCCCGACGTACAGGCCGAACGGCGCGCTGTAGGTCAGGCCTGCCTGGAAGGCCGGATCGACACCGGTCTGGGACAAACCGCGGAAACGGTAATCGGTGGTCGCGCTAAGCGACCAGGACCAGGCCGATCCGGCTTCTTCCTCCGGAGCTTCCTGCGCCATTGCAACCATTGGCAGCGTCGCCAGGACGACGACGGCCACGACGAAACGCACGCTTGCTGCATTCATCTGACTCTCCTGCGTGGGTGGGGGAACAGCGCCTTACCAACACAACTGCAGTGAAGCGCGCCTGCGATGAGAACTGATCGGCGCTTTCACGGTTTTTTAACCGCAAGTTCTCTGGATATTGCGCTGCGCCCTCCGACGCCGTCAACCGATTTTTTGTTACGAATTCAACCGCATATACGTGCAACTTGGCGGGAACGCCCCCGATCTCCTCACCAAGCCATCAGCCCTGCGGGGTCGCGCGGGCAGGATCGTTGGCATGGCGAGCGAAAGCGCACACTTTTTTCAAATCGCGCGCAATGCCTCAAGACCAGGACTGCACAGCACGCGTGACCGATTTGGCTCGCAGCTGCCGCGTAAAATGCGGGCTCCCGTTCGCACACAGGCCTGACCGATGAATGATGCTTCCGCCCTCACCCACCGCTATACCGAGGAACTGGAAGGGATCCGGGACGCCGGCCTGTTCAAATCCGAACGCGTCATCACCGGGCCACAGTCGGCGGAAATCACCCTGGCCGATGGCCGCACCGTGCTGAACTTCTGCGCCAATAACTACCTGGGACTGGCCGACCACCCGGACATCATCGCCTCGGCCAAGGCCGCGCTGGATACGCATGGATTCGGCATGGCTTCGGTGCGCTTCATCTGCGGCACCCAGGACCTGCACAAGCAGTTGGAAGCCAAGATCGCCCACTTCTTCGGCAAGCAGGACACGATTCTGTATGCGGCCTGCTTCGACGCCAACGGCGGACTGTTCGAACCGCTGCTGGGCGAGGACGATGCGATCATCTCCGACGCGCTCAACCATGCCTCGATCATCGATGGCGTGCGCCTGTGCAAGGCCAAGCGCTTCCGCTACGCCAATTGCGACATGGCCGACCTGGAAGCCCAACTGCAGGCCGCCGACGCCTCGGGCTGCAGGACCAAGCTGATCACCACTGACGGTGTGTTCTCGATGGACGGCTTCATCGCCCCGCTCGATGAGATCACCACGCTGGCGAAAAAGTACAACGCGCTGGTCCACATCGACGAATGCCATGCCACCGGCTTCCTCGGCGACACCGGCCGTGGCTCGGCCGAGGTCAAGGGCGTGCTGGACAAGATCGACATCATCACCGGCACACTGGGCAAGGCGATGGGCGGCGCGCTGGGCGGCTTCACCACGGCCAGCAGCGAAGTGATCGAACTGCTGCGCCAGCGCTCGCGCCCGTACCTGTTCTCCAACTCGCTGCCGCCGCACGTGGTGGCCGCCGGCATTACCGCCTTCGACATGCTCGATGCGGCCGGCGACCTGCGCACGCAGCTCAAGGAGAACACCGCCTATTTCCGCGAGAAAATGAGCGCCGCCGGCTTCGATGTGAAGCCCGGTGTGCACCCGATCAGCCCGGTGATGCTCTACGACGCCCCGCTGGCGCAGCGCTTCGCCGAGCGTCTGCTGGAAGAAGGCATCTACGCGATCGGCTTCTTCTTTCCGGTTGTGCCCAAGGGCCAGGCGCGTATCCGCACCCAGATCAGTGCGGCGCATACGCGCGCCCACCTGGATCGGGCCATCGATGCTTTCACCCGCATTGGCCTCGAGTTAGGCGTGCTCAAGGGCTGAGTCCTGCCGCCATGCGCACCGTCCTGCGTCAACGCCTGCTGCTGGCCGCGCGGACCGATGCGCATGCCGTCTTCAACGAAGAGGTCTGGACCACCCGTTGCCTGCATTGTCGGCGCGTCCTGCAGCTGCGTGCCGATGGCGAACCGCTTGGCGCGGCGACACTGGAACACGTGGTGCCGCAAAGCTGGTTCGGCATGGCAAGCGCACAGGCGCTGACCGCCCGCGTCGGCGGCGATGCCGACGATCCGCGCAACCTCGCACTGGCGTGCGCGTCATGCAATCACGGCAAGGGCCGCCATCATGACGCCAATGGCCCGCGGGATGCGCGCGCGATCGAAGTGGTCACCGCGTTGCTGGACAAGCGCCTGCAGCGCTGGCGTGATGCCTAGCGGACGTCCGAAGGCGGCGCGAGCGCGCTGACTTCCTGCGGCGTCAGGTCCCGCCACGCGCCTTTCGCCAGCCCGCCCAGCGGCAACGTGCCGATCGCCACGCGCACCAGGCGCAGCGTCGCCAGGTGGAAGGCCTCAAGCAGCCGGCGGATCTGGCGATTGCGGCCCTCGTCCAGGGTGATCTCCAGCCAGGCATTGCGTGTTCCGGTGCGCAGCAGCGTGGCACGGGCGGCACGCAGCGGTTCGCCCTCGCTCAAGACCCCCTGTTCCAGCCGCGCCAGCAGCGCGGCGTCGGGAATCGCATCGATCTGCACGTGGTAAGTCTTGGACGGACCGATCCCAGGATCGGTGATCGCGGCGGCCCATGCAGGGTCGTTGCTCATCAGCAACAGGCCCTCGCTGGCCTTGTCCAGGCGTCCGACCGGCGCCAGCCAAGGCAGGTCCACGCCCTCGAAGCAGCGGTAGATCGTTTCGCGCCCATGCTCGTCGGCCGCAGTCGTGACCAAGCCGCGTGGCTTGTTGAGCATCAGATAACGGCGCTTGGCGCCTGCACCCGACAGACCGTCGACCTCGATGCGCGACCCGCCTGCGATCGTCGGAAATTCGGGATCCCGCACCACGCGTCCGTCAACGCGCACGCGACCGGCTTCGATCCAGCGCGCCGCCTCGGTGCGCGAACACAGCCCCAACTTGGAGAGTGCCCGCGCCAACCCATGGCGCGGTGCGGCGCCCTGCAAGGGCCTGCGGCGCACGGTCATCCGTTCAAACCCAGCCCTATCGACCGCCGTGACGGCAGGAGATGCTCAGTTCTTACCCGCCGGCTCAGCCACGGCCGGCACCTGGCTCGCCGGTGCCGTGGAGGCCTCACCCGGCGCTGCCGGGGCGGGAACGGCCGCAGCTGGCTTGGCCTTGACCACGCGCACCCCACGCGCCTTCATCCAGGCATCGAACTCGTCGGCCGTCATGCGCTTGCCGTTCTGGTTCATGTCGAAACGCCAGGGCGAGTTGTCGAACTGCGTCTTGGGCTTGTAAGCCGCCGGATCGTTGGCCGAGGCCGCAGGCGTGGCCATGGCGGTCTCCCGGCAGCCGTCCAGCTTCATTCGCGTCAACACGCGGTCGACCGACTGTGACTCGTCATAGGACTGCGCCAGCACACCGCTTGGCGCGCCCAGACGAGTGGTGTTGGCGAACAGTTCCACCGCGACCGGCGGCAGGATCGTCGCCCGCTGCGGCAACGGCTGCGGACTGATCCCGCTGCAGCCGCCTGCTTGCTGGGCGTGTGCGAATGGGGCGACGACGAGCAGCGACAGGACTGCAAACGGAAGCACGCGCATGGAGGAAAAGTGTCTGGCAAAGAGGTGGCGCGAGTGTAGGCAGGCGTCCGCCCGGCAATCAACCGTTACGCGATGTTTTTCTTGCAAATACTTGAAATAAAAAGACTGAATACGCTCCGCCTTCCCGCCTGCACCCGGAAACGCAGAAGCCCGGCACGAGGCCGGGCTTCTGCGAATTTCCCGAAGCGACGCAGCAGGGCTGCGGCGCTCGGCGAGACGCCAGATTAGTTCTGGACGTTCAGCTCGGTGCGACGGTTCTTCGCACGGCCTTCGGCGGTCTCGTTGGTGTCGATCGGACGGCTCTCGCCATAGCCGATCGGGCCGACCAGACGCGAGGAGTCGATGCCGTTGCTGGTCAGGTAGTCGTACACAGCCTTGGCGCGACGCTCGGACAGCTTCTGGTTGTAGGCGTCGGTACCGACCGAGTCGGTGTGGCCGGCGACTTCAACACGCAGGTCGGGGTAGCGCTGCAGGATCTCCACGGCCTCGGACAGGATCGCCACCGCGTCAGGACGCAGGGTCGACTTGTCGAAGTCGAAGTTCACACCCTTCAGGTCGATGGTGACCGGAGCCGGGCAGCCGTCCGGACCGATGGTCTGGCCAGCCTGCGAACCGGGGCACTTGTCGTCGCAGTTGTTGACGCCGTCACCGTCGTCATCCAGGTCCGCGCAGGTCTGGGCCGGCGGCGGCGGCGGCGGCGGCGGAGCGGCCTCAGCCTTGGTGCCCAGCGGGATGATCACACCGACCGAGGCCAGCACGTCACCGAAGTAGGACTCGTCCGGAGCGCGAACGCTCTGGTCGTTGAAATCACCGCGATAGGCGACTTCGGCACGCACGGCGACCTTGCTTTCGAAGGTGGTCTGCAGACCGACGCCGACCTTGGCGGCGAAGTTGCCGTCCTTGCTCTGGCCAGGCGAGTTCGGGCTCGGGAACGCGTCGTACTCTTCTTCCGAGCGCTGGTAGCCCAGGCCCATCAGCACGTAGGGGTTCCAGCCGCGACCTTCCTGGATGAAGTGGCGACGCAGGTCGAACGAGATGCCGTACTGGCTCCAGTTCAGGTCCTGGTTGTCTTCGAAGTTGGGGTTCTGGTAGTTCAGCTCACCGTCCAGCGACCAGTTCGGGCTGATGAACTTGCCCAGGCCGATCGAGGCGAACGGCGCATCGTCCGTCGCGCGATCGTTGTCCTGCATGTTCCAGCCCACAGCGCCGGTCAGGTACCACCGGTCATCAAATTCCTGAGCCGCAGCGGCCTGCGCCACGCTCAGTCCGGCCAGCATCGCGGCGCAGAGAAGTTTCTTGTTCATTTGCGACTCCTTGAGAGATCAGAGATTTGAAAACCGAACTGCGTGGGAGCGGGAAAACCCGACCTGTTCTGCATTCCAGTTCCATGTTTGAACAGCGGTTGGGCCGTCAACATCCGGCGCACATTATGCAGGGACTCGTGAAGACCACGTTAACAGCTGCCTAACAAGTCTTCAGCGCTCCGTGCTGGGCGCGGGGCACGTTATACGGAGGCCAGGGCGCACAGAGCGTGAAATCCACGCCGCGAATTTGTATCCAAATCGTTCATTGGCCGCCGTTCAGGCATGGCACCGCACTGCTGACCCTTGCTCCACGAACGCGCTTGCGGCAAGGTGCGCGCACTTACCGTACGCAAGCGTATTGACATGCCGACCTCCGACGCGCCGGACACCCCTGTCGCCTATCCCCATCTGCTGGCGCCGCTGGATCTTGGCTTCACGCGGCTGCGCAACCGCGTGCTGATGGGCTCCATGCATACCGGCCTGGAAGATCGCGCCACGGACTTTCCCAAGCTGGCCGCCTATGTGGCCGAGCGCGCGCAGGGAGAGGTCGGGTTGATCGTCACCGGTGGTTTCGCGCCCAACATGGTCGGCTGGCTCAAGCCCTTCGGCGGCAAGCTGTCCTGGCCGTGGGAAGGCCGCCCGCACCGGCAGGTCACCCAGGCCGCACACGCGCATGGCGCCAGGGTCTGCCTGCAGCTCCTCCACGCCGGTCGCTATGCCTACCATCCGCTGTCGGTCGCGCCGTCGGCGATCAAGGCCCCCATCAACCCGTTCAAGCCGCGCGGACTCAGCGCGCGGGGCGTGGAGCGGCAGATCGGCGCCTACGTGCATGCCGCGCGCATGGCCCGCGAAGCCGGCTATGACGGCGTGGAGGTGATGGGCTCGGAGGGCTATCTGATCAACCAGTTCACCGCCGCCCGCACCAACCAGCGCGACGACGCCTGGGGCGGCGATGTCGCGCGGCGCATGCGCTTTGCGGTGGAGATCGTGCGACGCGTGCGCGAGGCCTGCGGCCCGGACTTCATCATCATCTATCGCCTGTCCCTGGTGGATCTGGTCGAAGGCGGCAATGCGTGGCCGGACATCGTCCAGCAGGCTCGCGCGGTCGAGGCGGCGGGTGCCACCTTGATCAACTCCGGCATCGGTTGGCATGAGGCACGCATCCCCACGATCGTGACCTCGGTGCCGCGTGCGGCCTTCGCCAGTGTGACCGCCAAGCTCAAGCGCGAGGTCGCCGTGCCGGTCATCGCCACCAACCGAATCAACATGCCCCAGGTCGCCGAGGGCATCCTCGCATCAGGCCAGGCCGACATGGTGTCCCTCGCCCGCCCGCTGCTCGCCGATCCGCACTGGGTCCGCAAGGCCCGCCAAGGCGACGCCAAACGAATAAACACGTGTATCGCCTGCAACCAGGCTTGCCTGGATCATGTGTTCCAGAACAAGCGCGCAAGCTGCCTGGTCAATCCCCGCGCCTGCGCCGAGACCGAACTGGTCTACCGCAAGACCGACGCCCCCAAGCGCGTGGCCGTGGTCGGTGCAGGTCCTGCGGGCCTGGCCTGCGCGACCGTCGCGGCCGAGCGTGGGCACGCCGTCACCCTGTTCGAGGCCGGCGCCGAGATCGGTGGCCAGTTCAACTACGCCAAGCGCATCCCGGGCAAGGAAGAGTTCCACGAGACCTTGCGCTACTTCCGCCAGCGCCTGGACGACACCGGGGTCGCGCTGCGCCTGTCCACGCAGGCGGACCCGTCGATGCTGCGCAGCTTCGATCGTGTTGTGCTCGCGACGGGCATCACGCCGCGCCAGGTGGAATTCCCCGGCGCCGACCATCCTCGTGTCGTCGGCTATGTGGATGTCCTGTCCGGACGCGCCGTGCCTGGCCGCCGCGTGGCCCTGATCGGGGCTGGCGGCATCGGCTTCGATGTGGCCGAGTATCTGGTCCAGGACGGCGCATCCCCTTCGACCGATCCTGCGCGCTGGATGGCCGAATGGGGGGTGGACGCCCGCTTCGAGGCACCGGGCGGCCTGGTCGCTCCCCGCCCTGAGCCGGCCGCCCGCGAAGTGTGGCTGCTGCAGCGCTCTGCCGGTCGCCCCGGCGCGCGGCTGGGCAAGACGTCCGGCTGGGTGCACCGGGCCACGCTGAAGGCCAAGGGCGTGCACATGCTGGGTGGCGTGGAATACCTGCGCATGGATGACGACGGGCTGCACATCCGCATCGACGATGTCGTGCAGGTGCTGCCTGCCGATACGGTCGTCGTGTGCGCAGGACAGGAGCCGCGGCGCGAGCTGGCCACGGCGCTGGAAGCGGCAGGCATGAAGATTCATCTGATTGGCGGCGCGGACGTCGCCGCGGAACTGGATGCCAAGCGCGCCATCGACCAGGCTAGCCGCCTCGCCGCGTCACTCTGAGCAGGCTTCGAGAGGCGTTCCCCACGTCGAAAACGGCGCGCCATGACCCTGAATCGGGGGGTGAATGCAAGCCGCCATGTTCAGGTGAGGTTTCGAATTCGCCCCTTACCGTGCGCCAACTTTTTCGACCCGCCGCCCAGTTCAGGCGGGTTTGTCCGGTCTTTGCACTGATCCCCAGTGCGACCGGCACCGGGCAGCCCGCGAGACGGCTGCCTCCCCATGACGCCCAACCATGTCGTCAGCCGTCTTCCCTGGTGTACCGGGACGACAGCCCCGATGTGGCCAAACGGAGCAAGGAGTTCGATGAAACTGGCCTGGATTCTCTGGCTGTCGCACGTGTTGCCGCAGCCAGCCGCCGACTCGCTGTGCCTGTCGACGACGGTTTACCTGGAAGCCCGCGACCAGAGCCTGCGCGGGCAGGAAGCGGTTGCAGAGGTCGCGCTGCGGCGCCGCGACAGCGGCCTGTGGGGCGACTCGCTGTGCGATGTGGTCACCGCCCGGCATCAGTTCGCGCCGGGCATCGTGCCGGCCTCCACCCGCCTGCGGAACAATGGCGCGTGGGCCAGCTCGGTTCGAGTGGCGCTGGACTCGGAGCGCAACTGGGCATTGCCGCGCGGCACCCGGCGCGAGATCGTCCCCGGCGCCAGCCACTTCGCGGCGCACGCGATCGCCAACCCGACCTGGAGCAACTCCTACACGGTAGCGACCATCGGCGACCACACGTTCTATCGCGTGCAATCGCTCAAGCCCCGCTCCTGACCCAGGCGCGTATCACGCGCATGAGAAAGGCCGGCGATCGCCGGCCTTTCTCTTGACCCAAAACGCGCCTAGCTGCAGCGTCTCAGATACGTTTTTTTAATGGAATGAACTCCAGATCCTCTGGCCCGATGTAGTTCGCGCTGGGACGGATGATCTTGCCGTCGATACGCTGCTCGATCACATGCGCGCTCCAGCCCGCGGTGCGCGCGATCACGAACAGCGGTGTGAACATTGCCGTGGGCACGCCCATCATGTGGTAGCTCACCGCGCTGAACCAGTCCAGGTTGGGGAACATCTTCTTGATGTCCCACATCACCGACTCCAGGCGCCCGGCGATGTCGTACATCTTGGTGCTCGCCGCCTCCTCGGACAGCTCACGGGCGACCTGCTTGATCACCTTGTTGCGCGGATCGCTGACCGTGTACACCGGATGGCCGAAGCCGATGACCACTTCCTTACGCTCCACGCGTGCCTTGATGTCGGCCTCGGCCTCGTCGGGCGTGTCATAGCGCTTCTGCACTTCGAAGGCCACCTCGTTGGCGCCGCCGTGCTTGGGCCCGCGCAAGGCGCCGATACCGCCGGCGATCGCGCTGTACATGTCGCTGCCGGTCCCGGCGATGACGCGACAGGTGAAGGTCGAGGCATTGAACTCGTGCTCGGCATACAGGATCAGCGAGGTGTGCATCGCCTTGACCCAGGAATCCTGCGGCTTCTCGCCGTGCAGCAGATGCAGGAAGTGGCCGCCGATGGAGTCATCGTCGGTTTCCACATCGATCGCGCGGCCGTTGTGGCTCCAGTGATACCAGTACAGCAGCATCGAGCCCAAACAGGCCATCAGCTTGTCGGCGATGTCGCGCGCGCCGGGATGGTTGTGGTCGTCCTTCTCCGGCGAGACGCAGCCCAGCACGGACACGCCGGTACGCATCACGTCCATGGGATGCGCCGAGGGCGGCAGCTCTTCCAGCGCCGCCTTTACCGCCGCCGGGATGCCGCGCAGCGATTTGAGCTTGGCCTTGTAGCCGCGCAGTTCGGCGGCGGTCGGCAGCTTGCCGTGCACCAGCAGGTAGGCGATCTCCTCGAACTCGCTGGTCGTGGCCAGGTCCAGAATGTCGTAGCCGCGGTAATGCAGGTCGTTGCCGGTGCGGCCGACGGTGCACAGCGCGGTATTGCCTGCCGGCGTGCCCGACAGGGCGACTGACTTCTTGGGCTTGAAGCCGGGTGTGGTGGTTTCGCTCATGGCGCTCGCTCCTCTTGCATGCCTTTGGATGCGATGCGCCGCAGGGCCGCGCGTCGCGGATTGCTCAAGCGTGGGGCTCAGCCCACCTTGCTCTTGGAGAACAGTGCATTGAGCTTGTTTTCGAACGCGTGATAGCCGATGCGCTCGTAGAGCTCCTCACGCGTCTGCATCGTGTCGACCACCGCCTTCTGGTGACCGTCACGGCGGATGGTTTCGTAGACGTGTTCTGCAGCCTTGTTCATGGCGCGGAACGCGGACAGCGGATATAGCTGGATCGCCACCCCGACGCTGGCAAGTTCCTCGCGGGTGAACAGCGGGGTGGCGCCGAATTCGGTGATGTTGGCCAGCACGGGCACCTTCACCGCCTCGACGAAGCGCTGGTAGGTGTCCAGGTCGTAGGAGGCTTCGGCAAAGATGCCATCGGCGCCAGCCTCCACGCAGGCGATGGCGCGCTCGATCGCCTTGTCCACGCCCTCGACCTGGATCGCGTCGGTGCGCGCGATCAGGAAGAAGTCCGGATCGGTCTTCGCATCGGCGGCGGCCTTGATGCGATCGACCATCTCGCCCTGGGACACGATCTCCTTGCCTGGACGATGGCCGCAGCGCTTGGCGCCGACCTGATCCTCAAGGTGGCAGGCCGCCGCGCCGGCCTTGATCAACGACTTGACCGTGCGCTCGATGTTGAACGCGCTGGCGCCGAAGCCGGTGTCGATATCCACCATCAGCGGCAGATCGCAGACATCGGTGATGCGACGGGTGTCGATGAGGACGTCTTCGAGCGTGTTGATGCCCAGATCCGGCATGCCCAGCGAACCTGCCGCCACGCCGCCGCCGGACAGGTAGATCGCCTTGTAGCCGGCGCGCTGGGCCAGCAGCGCATGGTTGGCGTTGATCGCACCGATCACCTGCAGCGGGGACTCGGCGGCCAGGGCGGCACGGAAGCGGGCGCCGGCACTTGGGGAGGCCATGACATCACTCCTTATCAATAAGCGAGCCCGACCCGGACGGTCGCTCGCAGGACGAGGCGCAATCTGGCACCCTGCGAAGCATTGATCAATCTTGATCGATCAAATCAATAGATCATGCCTCACGACCTGATTTCCGCCCGGCAGGCCTGTGCCCTGCTGGGCATCAGCCCGGCGACGCTCTACGCCTATGTCAGCCGTGGCCTGCTGGAGTCGCGCCCTGGCGCGGACCACCGCAGCCGCATGTATCGACGCGCCCAGGTCGAACGGCTGGCGCAGAACAAGCGCGCCGGGCGCGGGGCGGCACGCGGAGCCGCGCAGAGCCTGGACCGCGGCCTGCCCGTGCTGGAGACCCGGATATCGCTGATCCAGCCCGATGGTCCGTATTACCGCGGCCGTTCGGCGGTCGCGGCGGTGCGCGACGGCGCCACGCTGGAGGACACCGCGCGCCTGCTGTGGGACTGCGGCGTGCAGGACCCGTTCGCCAGCACGCCTGCGCCGTGGCCGGACACCATCACCCGGGTGGCCCTGGACGACGCACTGCCGCCACTGGAGCGCACATTGGCCTGCATCCCCCTGCTGGCGCTGGAGACGCGCGGCTCGTTCAACCTCGCCATGCCGGTCCGGCACGAGGCCGCCGCCCTGCTCCTGCGCCAGAACGCGGCGCTGTTGGTCGCCCGCCCACCCGACGCCACGCCGGTCCACGCACAGCTGGCCGGCCACTGGGTGCCTGGTAGCGCCGCCTTCGCCGAGCTGGTGCGCGCGGCGCTGGTGCTGTGCGCCGATCACGAACTGAACGTCTCGGCCTTCGCCGCGCGCGTGGTCGCCTCCACCGGGGCACCGTTGCATGCCACGGTCTGCACCGGCCTGGCCGCGTTGTCCGGACCGCGTCACGGCGGCGCGACCGCGCGGGCCTATGCCGTGCTGGAAGCCGGCCCCGATGCGCTGGCCACCCGCTGGAACCGTGGCGACGACGTGCCCGGGTTCGGCCATGCGCTGTATCCGCATGGCGACCCACGCGCCGCCGAACTGCTGGCGATGCTGCGCCTTGCGGTGGGCGACACCCCGCGCATGCGCGAGGTCGAACGGGTGATCGCCTGCGCCGAGGACGTCAGCGGGCTGCGCCCCAACGTGGACCTGATGCTGGCCACGCTGTGTTACGCCTTCGAGCTTCCCGCCACGCCGGCGCTGGTCACCTTCGCCAGCGGCCGCCTGGCCGGGTGGTTGGCCCATGCACTGGAACAGCAGACGCTGGGCAAGTTGATCCGCCCACGCGCGCAGTACACCGGATTGCCGCCGGCGGCCGCACCGGCGGACTGAGCGTCCGCCACCGCACATGGGCCCCGCTGCACCAACGGGTGCACGACAGATCACCAGCGAGCTTTCAGGCCCCGGCGTCGGGGCCGCGATCCAGCGCACGACGCACCTCGTCCAGCGCGTTGGGATCATCCAGGGTGGACAGGTCGCCCGGATCGTCGCCCTGAGCCAGGGCCTGGATGGAGCGCCGCAGCAGCTTGCCCGAGCGGGTCTTGGGCAGGGCGCCGACGATGTAGACCCGCGCCGGGCGCGCCACCGCGCCCAGGTCCGTTTCCACGATCCTGCGCATGCCATCGGCAGCGCTGTTGCGCGCGGCGGTTTCATCGGTGGCCTGGCGCAGGGTGGCGAACACGATCGGCACCTGGCCTTTGACCTCATCGGCGACACCGACCACGGCCGCCTCGGCCACCGCGCCGAAGCCGGACACCGACTCCTCGATCTCCCGCGTGCCCAGGCGATGGCCGGCCACGTTGATGACATCGTCGGTGCGCCCAAGGATGAAGGTGTAGCCGTCCTCATCGCGGATGGCCCAGTCCAGCGAGCTGTAGAGCAGCTCCTTGAAATGGCTGAAGTAGCTGTCGAGGAACCGCTGGTCGTCGTTCCAGATCGTGCTCATGCAACCCGGCGGCAGCGGCGGCTCGATCACCAGCACGCCCTTCTGGTTGGGCGCGACTTCCTCACCGGACGCCTCGTCGATGACCTTCATCCGGTAGCCGAGGTTCGGGAAGCCCGGCGAACCGAAGCGCACCGGCTTCATGTCCACGCCCGGCAGCACGCACAGCGCCGGCCAGCCGGTCTCGGTCTGCCAGTAGTTGTCGATCACCGGCTTGCGCAGCGCATCGTTGATCCAGTGCGCGGTGGGCTCGTCCAGCGGCTCACCGGCGAGGAACAGGTACTTGAGTTCGGACAGGTCGTGGCGGCGGATGAAGTCGATGTCGTGCTTCTTCAGCACGCGGATCGCCGTCGGCGAGGAGAACATCGTGCGCACGCCGTACTGCTCACACAGCGCCCACCAGATGCCCGCATCGGGATGGATGGGCAGGCCTTCGTACAACAGCGAGGTACAGCCCCCGATCAGCGGCCCGTACACGTTGTACGAGTGCCCAACCGCCCAGCCCACGTCCGAGGTGGAGAACATCACCTGCCCCGGCGCGCAGTCGAAGACCGTGCGCATCGACTGCGCCATGGCCACCGCGTAGCCACCGACATCGCGCTGCACGCCCTTGGGCTTGCCAGTGGTGCCCGAGGTGTAGAGCAGATAGCTGGGCTCATTGGATTCCAGCCATTCCACCGGCACCTGCGCATCGCCCACCTGCGCGCGCAGCGTGGCGTAGTCCTCGTCGCGCCCAGGCACTTTCGGCTCGGCCGGATCCAGATCGCGCGAAACGATCAATACCTTGGGCGGGGCGAACCGCGCTTCGGCGCAGGCCGCATCGATCATCGGCTTGTAGGGAATCACCTTGCCGCCGCGCATGCCGGCATCGGCGGCGATCAGCAGCTTGGGCTTGGCATCGTCGATGCGCAGGGCCAGATTATGCGCGGCAAATCCGCCGAAGACCACCGAGTGCACGGCACCGATGCGGGCGCAGGCCAGCATCGCGAAGACCGCCTCGGCCATGTTCGGCATGTACACCACCACGCGATCGCCGCGCGCCACGCCCAACTGCTGCAGGACCGCAGCGAAGGCGTTGACCTCGACATGCAGCTGTCGATAGGTGATCTCGCGGGTGATGTCGGTTTCGGTGGAGACCGCCACCAGCGCCAGCTGGTCGGCACGCGTTTCCAGGTGCCGATCCACCGCGTTGTAGCAGAGGTTGGTCTGCCCGCCGACGAACCATTTACGGAACGGCGGATTCGAATAATCCAGGACCTTCTGCGGCGGCACATGCCAGTGGATCGCCTTGGCTTCCTCGCCCCAGAACGCTTCGGGTTCCTCGATGGAACGACGGTAAACCGCTTCGTACGACGTCATGACCGTCCCTCCCAGAACCGGTGCCGCCGAGCATAGAGGCCTGGTGCCAGGCGCACCTTTGGACAAAGGTCGAAGCTGCACTGCGGCGCAAAGCGGCCGCGCGTGTCAGCCGTCGAGGTCCCTGGCACGGTCGCGCAGGAGGAACTTCTGCACCTTGCCGGTGGCGGTGCGTGGCAAGGCGCCGAAGACAAAGGCGCGAGGCATCTTGAACCCCGCCAGATGGACCCTGCAGTGCTCGCGTAACGTGTCGGCGTCCAGCGCCGCGCCGCCTTCCTTGAGTTCGACGAAGGCACACGGCGTCTCGCCCCACTTCTCATCCGGCCGCGCCACCACGGCGGCGGCCATGACGGCCGGATGCCGGCACAGCGCGTCTTCGACTTCGATCGAGGAAATGTTTTCGCCACCGGAGATGATCACATCCTTGGCGCGATCACGGATCCTGGCGTAGCCATCGGGGTCGACCACGGCCAGGTCACCGGTATGGAACCAGCCCCCTTCGAAGGCCCGCCGCGTGGCATCGGGATTCTTCAGGTAGCCCTTCATCGTCAGGTTGCCGCGATACATGATCTCGCCGATGGTCGTCCCGTCCCACGGCACCGGCGCCAGTGTGTCCGGGTCAAGCACCTGCATGTCCTCCTGCAGCAGGCAGGCCACGCCCTGTCGGCTGTTGCGCTCGGCACGCTGGCCGACCTCCAGCGCATCCCATTCCTGCCGCGGGATGCACAAGGACGCCGGGCCGTAGACCTCGGTCAGGCCATAGACATGGGTGATGTGGAACCCCATGCGCTCCATGCCCTCGATCACCGCGACCGGTGGCGCCGCACCGGCGACCTGCGCCTGCACCCCGCGCAAGCCTGCCTTCCATTCGTCCGGCGCGGCGACCAAGGCGCTGTGCACGATCGGCGCGCCGCAGAAGTGGGTGACGCCGTGCTCGCGCATCAGTTCGAACACGCGCCTTGGATCGAACCTGCGCAGGCAGACCTGGGTCCCGGCCACGGCCGCCATCGTCCACGGGAAACACCAGCCGTTGCAGTGGAACATCGGCAGCGTCCACAGGTAGACCGGATGCTGCGGCATCGACCAGTCGATGATGTTGGCGATGGCATTCAAGTACGCCCCACGATGGTGGTAGACCACGCCCTTGGGATCGCCGGTGGTCCCGGAGGTGTAATTGAGCGAGATGGCCTCCCACTCGTCCTGCGGCGGGCACATCTCGAAGTCGGGATCGCCCGCCGCAAGGAACGCCTCGTACTCGATCTCGCCGAGCAGCACGCCGGTCATCGCCTCCGCGTCGTCCACGTCGATCACGCGGGGGCGGTGCTTGCACGACGCGAGCGCCTGTTCAATCACCGGCGAGAACTCGCGGTCGGTGAACAAGACCTTGGCCTCGGCGTGATCGAGCATGAAGGCCAGCGTGGCCGCATCCAGGCGCGTATTGAGCGTGTTGAGCACCGCGCCCAGCATCGCGGGGCCGTAGTGCAGTTCGAACATCGCCGGTGTGTTGGGCAACATGGCTGCCACCGTGTCGCCCTGGCCAATGCCCCACGCTTGCAAGGCCGACGCCAGGCGCCGACAGCGCGCGTCTTCCTCGCTCCAGCTCAGGCGCCGCGCACCATGGATCAGCGCGATGCGCTGCGGATGCACCAGCGCCGCCTTGCGCAGGAAACTCAGCGGCGACAGGGCGGTGAAATTGGCCGGATTCCGCTCCAGCCCGGACGTATAGGCCTGCTGCGACATCGGGCCCTCCCGGTGCCCATGCGAAGGCCGCCAGCGTAGCGAGGGGGCTCCATGCGCGCGGCCCGACCTTGGTCGAAGCCGATACCGGCAAAGAAAAACGCCGGACCTCTCGGCCCGGCGTTGTCTTGCAGTCACTGGCGAATGGCACGCCCGGCCCGCGCAAGCGGCGCGGGCGTTCGCAAAGGCTGCGGGCCCATGGCCCGCAGGCAGCCTTTGCTCACCCCAGCAGGTGGGCCACGCCGGCGCGCTCTTCTTCCAGCTCGCCCAGAGTCTTGTCGATGTACTTCTGGCTGAAGTCGTCGATCGGCAGGTCCTTGACCAGGGTGTACTCGCCATTGGCGGTGGTCACCGGGAAGCCGAAGATCACCCCTTCCGGGATGCCATAGGAGCCGTCGGACGGCACGCCCATGGTCACCCACTTGCCGTCGCTACCCAGCGCCCAGTCGTGCATGTGATCGATGGCGGCGTTGGCGGCCGAAGCGGCCGAGGACGAACCACGCGCCTCGATGATGGCCGCACCACGCTTGCCCACGGTCGAGATGAAGGTGTTGGCGTTCCACTCCTGGTCGTTGATCGCATCGGCGATCGACGCGCCATCGGCGGTGGCGAAGCGGTAGTCCGGATACATGGTCGGGCTGTGATTGCCCCACACCACCAGCTTCTCCATCCCAGCAACCGGCTTGCCGAGCTTGGTCGACAGCTGGCTCAGGGCGCGGTTGTGGTCCAGGCGCAGCATGGCGGTGAAGTTCTTCGGATTCAGGTCCGGCGCGGACTTCATGGCGATGTAGGCATTGGTGTTGGCCGGGTTGCCGACCACCAGCACCTTGACGTTGCGGCTGGCGACCTTGTTCAGCGCCGCGCCCTGGGCGGTGAAGATCTTGGCGTTTTCCAGCAGCAGGTCCTTGCGCTCCATGCCCGGGCCGCGCGGACGCGCGCCGACCAGCAGGGCGTAGTCGGCATCCTTGAACGCCACTTCGGCGTCATCGGTGCCGACCATGCCGGCCAGCAGCGGGAACGCGCAGTCTTCCAGCTCCATCATCACGCCCTTCAGCGCGGCCTGGGCCTTCTCCATGGGCAGCTCCAGCAGCTGCAGGATGACCGGCTGGTCCTTGCCCAGCATTTCGCCAGAGGCGATGCGGAACAGCAGGGCATAGCCGATCTGGCCGGCGGCACCGGTGACGGCGACTCGGACGGGTTGTTTCATGGTGTGGATTCCTCGTGCATCGAAAGGCGGGCCGATGCCCGCCTCTGGGGAGAAGGCGCTAGGCGCGCCAGGCGGATGGAGGGCTCACGGGGGCCGGGGTCCGGATCTCGCATGCATCCTTCGGATGACACGGCGGGATCGACATGGACGGCAGGCTCCTGATGGGCGCCGCCTCGATTGTGCGGCGCGGAATTTTAGCATGGAGGCCGGGTACGGCCGCTTTCACCTAAAGGTCTACTTGCGGCCGTCGCCCGCCCTGCGGCACTGGGCTCAGGCGGCCAGGTGCTTGTTCCACTCGGCCACGCGGTCGGCCTTGGCGGCCAGGACGGCATCGGTGTCGCCATCGATCACCAGCGAGTCGATCGTGTCGCCCTGCTTGACCGCATCGACCACTTCGAGGCCCGAGACCACCTTGCCGAACACGGTGTGCTTGCCGTCCAGCCACGGGGTGGCCACGTGGGTGATGAAGAACTGGCTGCCGTTGGTGTTGGGGCCGGCATTGGCCATGGACAGCACGCCACGCTCATGGGCCACGCCGTTGGTGGTCTCGTCCTCGAAGCGGTAACCCGGGCCGCCACGGCCCGAACCCTCCGGGCAGCCGCCCTGGATCATGAAATCCGGGATGACGCGGTGGAAATTCAACCCGTCGTAGAAGCCGCGCTTGGCCAGGTTGACGAAATTGGCGACCGTGAGCGGGGCCTTGTCGGGGTACAGCTCGACCTGGATGGGGCCGCGGGAGGTGTTGAAAGTGGCGGTGAGGGACATTTTGGGACTCCTTAGGAACGGGCAGCCCGGTTGTGGGCGGTAACCGGCTATAATACGCGCTTCCCTCCCCAGCCCTGCGCGCTCTGTCGCGCCCGTGCCGCATGTCCATCGAAAACCTTCGCAATATCGCCATCGTCGCCCACGTCGACCACGGTAAGACCACCCTCGTCGATCAGCTGCTCAAGCAGTCCGGCACCCTGGCCGAACGCACCGTCCTTGCGGACCGCGTGATGGACAGCAATGACCAGGAAAAGGAACGTGGCATCACGATCCTGGCCAAGAACACCGCCATCACCTGGCAGGGCAACCGCATCAACATCGTCGACACCCCCGGCCACGCCGACTTCGGCGGCGAGGTCGAGCGCGTGCTGTCGATGGTCGACACCGTGCTGATCCTGGTCGACGCCATGGACGGGCCGATGCCGCAGACCCGTTTCGTGACCCAGAAGGCCTTCGCGATGGGCTTCAGGCCGATCGTGGTGGTCAACAAGATCGACCGCCCCGGCGCGCGTCCGGAGTGGGTCGTCGAGCAGGTCTGGGACCTGTTCGACCGCCTCGGCGCCACGCCCGAGCAGATGGACTTCCCGATCGTTTACGCCTCGGCGCTCAACGGCTATGCCTCGCTGGACGAGAACGCCCGCGAAGGCGACATGACCCCGCTCTACGAAGCGATCATGCAGCACGCGCCCAAGCCGGAAGTCGATCCGGAAGGCCCGTTCCAGATGCGCATCAGCCAGCTGGACTACAACAACTTCGTCGGCGTGATCGGCATCGGCCGCATCCAGCGCGGCACCCTGAAGAAGAACATGCCGGTGGCGGTGATCGACCGCGAAGGCAAGAAGCGCCAAGGCAAGGTGCTGCAGGTGCTGGGCTTCCTGGGCCTGGAGCGCATCGAGCAGGACAGCGCGGAGGCCGGTGACATCGTGGCCATCTCCGGCATCCAGGAGCTGACCATCTCCGACACCGTCACCGCCCTGGACGCGCCCGAGGCGCTGCCGGCGCTGACCGTGGACGAGCCGACCATCTCGATGACCTTCCAGGTCAACAACTCGCCGTTCGCCGGCAACAAGGACCTGTCCGGTGGCAAGTTCCTGACCAGCCGCCAGTTGAAGGACCGCCTGGAGCGCGAGACCGTGCACAACGTCGCCTTGCGCGTGGAGCAGTTGGAGGACGCCGACAAGTTCCTGGTCTCCGGCCGTGGCGAACTACACCTGTCGGTGCTGATCGAGAACATGCGCCGCGAGGGCTACGAGCTGGCCGTGTCGCGTCCGGAAGTGATCATCAAGGAGATCGACGGCCAGCAGATGGAGCCGATCGAGCAGTTGGTGATCGACGTGGAGGAAATCCACCAGGGCGGTGTCATGGAGAAGCTCGGCGTGCGCAAGGGCCAGCTGAAGAACATGGAGCCCGACGGCAAGGGCCGCGTGCGCCTGGACTATGAAATCCCGGCGCGTGGCCTGATCGGCTTCCAGAACGAGTTCAAGACCCTGACCCAGGGCGGTGGCCTGCTGTTCCACGTGTTCGACCACTACGGTCCCAAGGAACAGGGCGCGATCGCCAAGCGCCCCAACGGCGTGATGATCGCCAACGCCCCGGGTGCGACCCCGGCCTACGCGCTGGGCCCGCTGCAGGAGCGCGGCAAGCTGTTCGCCGCCGAAGGCGACAACGTGTACGAAGGCCAGCTGGTCGGCATCCATTCCAAGGACAACGACCTGACCGTCAACGCGATCAAGACCAAGCCGCTGACCAACATGCGCGCCTCGGGCAAGGACGATTCGATCCAGCTGACCCCGGCGATCAAGTTTTCGCTGGAGCAGGCCCTGGATTTCATCGACGACGATGAACTGGTGGAGATCACCCCCAAGGAGATCCGCCTGCGCAAGAAGTTCCTGACCGAAAGCGACCGCAAGCGGGCCTCGCGCGCGGCCTGATCGCCGCGCGGGATGCATTCCGGCGTATCCTTCCGGCCCGATGTCACAGCGCCAGCGCCCCTACAACCCGGATCCACACGCGCATCCGGGATTGCACGCGCTGGCTTTGTTCGAGCTGGCCAAGGGGCTGTTGGCCCTGATCGCCGCCGCCAGCCTGGAAGTGATGGGCCCCGAGCCCATCCGTCGCCTCATCCACCAGATGATCGCGCGCTTCAACCTGGATCCGGACCGCGGCACCCTGCCCTCGCTGCTCAACGCCATCAATCCCGAGGCGGTGCACCTGGCCGTGGCGGTCGTCACCGTCTACGCCATCTGGCGCCTGGTGGAATCCTGGGGCCTGTGGCGGGCCAAGGCCTGGGCCTCGTGGCTGGGCTGTGTGGGCACGGCGGTCTACCTGCCCTTTGACATGTATGCGCTGGTCCGGCATCCGGGCTGGCACACCTGGGCGGTGGTCATCATCAATGTCCTGGTCGTGGCGATCCTCGCCCGCGACCTGCTGCGGCGCCGGCGCCACGGCTGACCGTTGCGCCCGCCTGGCGCCTGCGTTTAGCCTGCGAGCATCCCCGATGCGGAATCCTTCCATGCGTGCCTGGCCTGCGCTGACACTGTCGTGCCTGCTGGCGCTGTCCGCCTGTTCGACACCCGAGCCGGCCGATTCCCAGGCCAGCGCGCCGCCGACCCAGTTCCTCTATGCCGAGCAATCCATCGCCCAACTGCAGGCGCGCATGGAAGCGGGCGAACTGGACAGTCGCACCCTGACCCGCGCCTACCTGGACCGGATCGCCCAGGTGGATCGCAGCGGCCCGCACCTGGGCGCGGTCCTCCAGCTCAACCCCGATGCCATGACCGAAGCGGCACTACGCGACCGCGAGCGGGCCGGCGGCACCGTGCGTGGCCCGCTCGAGGGCATCCCGATCCTGCTCAAGGACAACATCGACGCCACGCCGATGGCGACCACGGCCGGCTCGCTGGCACTGAGGGACTTCAAGCCGCGCCAGGACGCTTTCCTGGTCAAGCGCCTGCGCGAGGCAGGCGCGGTGATCCTGGGCAAGGCCAACCTGAGCGAGTGGGCCAACTTCCGTTCCTCCGAGTCGATTTCTGGCTGGAGCGGCCTGGGCGGGCAAACCCACAATCCCTATGCGCTGGATCGCAATCCCTGCGGCTCCAGCGCCGGCAGCGCCGTGGCCGCCGCGGCCAACCTGGCTGCGGCCACGGTGGGCACCGAGACCGACGGCAGCATCATCTGCCCGGCCTCGGTCAACGGCGTTGTCGGGCTCAAGCCGACGGTGGGCCTGGTCAGCCGGGATGGCATCGTGCCGATTTCCTGGAGCCAGGACACCGCAGGTCCAATCACCCGCACCGTGGCCGACGCGGCGACCTTGCTCGGGGTGATGGCTGGCCGTGACCCGGCCGATGCCACCACCGGGTATGCCACCTTGAATGCGGCGCTGGACTACCAGGCACGGCTGCGTCCGGGCGGGCTGAAGGGGGCCCGCATCGGCGTACTGCGCAGCACCTTCGCGTTCTCCCCGGAGGTGGCCAAGGCCATGGAAGGCGTGGTCGAAACCTTGCGTCAGGCGGGCGCGACCGTGGTCGATGCCCAGATTCCCACTGCCGGGCAGTGGGACGACGATGAATTGTTCGTGCTCAAGACCGAGTTCAAGAACGGCCTGGCCCGCTACCTCACCACGCACGACGCGCCCGTGACCTCCCTGCAGCAGCTGATCGGCTTCAACCAGCAGCATGCGCGCGAGGAAATGCCGTTGTTCGGACAGGAGCTGTTCGAGCAATCCGCGGCGATGGGGGGCTTGAACGATCCGGCCTACATCCAGGCACGCTCGCGCATCAAGCGCCTGGCCGGCCCCGAGGGCATCGACGCCGCGCTCAAGGCACAGCACCTGGACGCGCTGGTCGGGGCGGCCACCGGCCCGGCCTGGCGCACCGATCCCGCGTTCAAGGATCCCTTTCCCGGGGCCGGTTATGGCGCGGCGGCGGTGGCCGGTTATCCCAGCCTGACCATCCCGATGGGGAGCACCGCGCAGGGCCTGCCCCTCGGCGTGCTGTTCATGGGCACGGCCTGGAGTGAAGCTCGCCTGATCGAGCTGGGCTACGACTACGAGCAGCGCACGCAGGCGCGCAAGCCGCCGCAGTACCTTCCCACCATCGCGATGTCCGCCAGCGCCGCCAAGCCGTAAGGCTGCACGCGCTGACGGCGGTCACTCGGGCCGCGATGCGACTTCCGCGGCGTCGTGATCGCCGTGGCTGATCGGCGGCGGGCCATCCTGGGGACTGGGCGAGCGCGTCTGGTGCAGGGACGGCCGTACCGCGGGCGTGTCGAGCATCGGTTCCGGATCGCTGCTGAGCTCGGCGCGGGTCCGCGGCAGCGCGTACAGGTGTTCGCGCGCCAGGAACTCGAGGATCTGCTCGCGCACCACGCAACGCAGATCGAAGGCGTCGGCCGAATTGCGTGCACTGACCAGCAGGCGGACCTGCATGGTGGTTTCCGTGGTGTCGGTGACCTGGGCGATGCAGACCCGGCCGTCCCAGCGCGCATCGCGCTTGCAGATGCGCTCCAGCTCGGCGCGGACCTCACCCATCGGCGTGCGGTAATCCAGGAACAGCATGATGGTCCCCAGCAGCTGCGCGCTGCGCCGGGTCCAGTTCTGGAACGGGTTCTCGATGAACCAGGTCAACGGCACCACCATGCGGCGCTCATCCCAGATGTTCACCACCACGAAGGAACTGGTGATCTCCTCGATCCGGCCCCACTCGCCTTCCACGATGACCACGTCATCCAGCCGGATCGGCTGGGCCAGGGCGATCTGCAGGCCTGCGATCAGATTGCCGAACACCGGCTTGGCGGCGATGCCGGCCACCAGGCCGATGATGCCGGCCGAGGCCAGCAGCGTCTTGCCGACCTGCTTGACCTCATCGAAGCTCAGCAGCACCACCGACACGCCGATCAGCATCACCAGCCCCGCCGCGATCCGGCCCAGCACGCGGGTCTGGGTATGGATCTGGCGCGCCGCCAGGTTGTCCACGACGTTGATTGGGTGATCCCGCAGGATGGCCGCGACGATCGCGTTGACCACCCGCACCAGCAACCAGGTGACGCAGCCGGTGATGCCGATATGCAGGGTGCGCACCACCAGGGCCAGGTCGCCGTCGCGCAGCGGCGTGGCCTCCAATCCGATGATCAGGAACAGCATCGGCAACAGGAAGGCCAACGGCACGCTCAGCACGCGCACGATGCGCGCACGCCGGTAATCCTTGTTGCGCGTGCGTCGCGCCATCCACAGGAACACGCTCCAGGCCAGCAGCCCGAGCAACAGCGAGATTCCCAGCGGCACGACGTAGGGGGCGGCGGAGTTCCAGTCCAGGTGCTTCATGCCTGGACTATGCCAAAGCCCGTCGTGCAGTTCATGTCGGTGCCGGGCGCGCCGGCACCGTGAAACACCGCAATCAGGCCGCCTGCCCGCGTGACTGGCGCTGCTTGCGCACGATCAGCATCGCGATCTCCAGCGACTGCTCATAGTTCAGGCGCGGGTCGACGGTCGAACGGTAGGCCCGCTCCAGGTCGATGTCGGTCAGCTCGCGCGCCCCGCCGGTACATTCGGTCACATCCTCGCCGGTCAACTCCAGGTGCACGCCTCCCAGACGCGTGCCTGCGGCGGCGTGCAGCTCGAAGGACTGCTCGACCTCACTGCGGATGTTGTCGAAGCGCCGGGTCTTGAAGCCGTTGCTGGTGCTCTCGGTGTTGCCATGCATCGCATCGCAGACCCAGAGCACGCGCCGACCGTCGCGCCTGACCGCGTCCAGCAGGGGCGGCAGCTTCTGCGCGATCTGGCCTGCACCCATGCGGTGGATGAAGCTCAGGCGCCCCGGTTCGTCATCCGGATTGAGCACGTCCATCAGGCGCAGCAGCTGATCGGGCTGCACCGAGGGCCCGATCTTGATCGCGATCGGATTGCGCACGCCGCGCAGATACTCCACATGCGCACCATCGAGCGCGGCAGTGCGCATGCCGATCCACGGATAATGGGTGGACAGGTTGAACCAGCCCCGCTGCCGCGGAACCTCGCGTGTCAGCGCCTGCTCGTAGGGCAGCAGCAATGCCTCGTGCGAGGTGTAGAAATCGATCCGGTTGAGGTTGTGCACCTCCGAGCCGGCCAGGGTCTCCATGAAGCGCACCGCGCCGCCGATGTCGGCCACCATCTGCTGATACTCGTTGGCCAGCGGCGAGTAGCCCACCCAGGCCAGGTTCCAGTATTCCGGATGGTGCAGATCGGCGAACCCACCATCGATCAACGCACGCACGAAGTTCATCGTCATCGCCGAGCGCGAGTGCGCGCGGATCATGCGCTGCGGGTCGGGAATGCGCGCGGCCTCGCTGAACTCCGGACCGTTCACCAGATCGCCGCGGTAGCTCGGCAGGGTGATGTCCCCGCGCGTCTCCAGGTCGGCCGAGCGCGGCTTGGCGTACTGCCCGGCGAACCGCCCCACCCGCACCACCGGCAGCTGCAGCCCGTGCACCAGCACCAGGCTCATCTGCAACAGCACCTTGAGCCGGTTGGAAATCAGGCCTGACTCGCAGTCGTCGAAACTCTCGGCACAGTCGCCACCCTGCAACAGGAAGCGCTTGCCTTCCTGCGCCTCGGCCAGCTGCTTCTTGAGCGCGAAGATCTCCCAGGACGTCACCAGCGGTGGCAGGCGCCCCAGTTCCTCCACGGCGGACTGCAGCGCGCTCGCATCGGGGTAGGTGGGCAGCTGCAGCGCCGGGCGCGTGCGCCAGCTGTCGGGGCGCCAGTCGCCAGACGTGGCAGAAAGAGGAATCGCGGGGGCTGCGGCGGACATGCGGGGCTCCTGAAGGACGCCCCATGATCGCAGAGCGCGGGACCCAGGACGAACTCCCTGTCGATTCCGACAGTTTTCCGAGGTCTCTAAACCCCGGGAAACGCGGAATTGCTCCGCATGACTTTCGGCCTGGGCGGCGCAAGCCCAGCAGGAGGAACGTTATCTCATAACATTTTCCACAACGGCCCCACCCCCGATGAAAACCCCGAACCTGCTCGCCTCAGCGATCGCCCTGGCACTGGCGACCACACCCCTGCTCGCCCTGGCCGACGACGCCCCCACGGACACCACGGTCGACCTGGACGTGGTCAAGGTCCACGCCAAGCTGGACCAGGCGCGCAATGCACTGTCGCCTGACATCGGCAGCAGCCAGTTCACCATTACCGGGGCCGACATCGACCGGCTGCCGCTCGGGGCCTCCACGCCGATGAACCAGGTCCTGCTGCAGGCGCCAGGCGTCGTCCAGGATTCCTACGGCGGCGTCCACGTCCGCGGCGACCACGCCAATCTGCAGTACCGCATCAACGGCGTGATCCTGCCCGAGTCCATTTCCGGCTTCGGCCAGAGTCTGGATCCGCGCACCGTGGCCAGCATCCGGCTGCTCGATGGCGCGCTGCCGGCCCAGTTCGGTGACCGGACCGCCGCGGTGGTCGACATCACCACCAAGAGCGGCCAGGCGCTGGGCAACGGCGGCAGCGTCGGGGTGACCACGGGCTCGTTCGGCACCTTCAATCCTTCGCTGGCCTGGTGGGGCGGCCAGGGCCGCTGGAGCTGGTTCGTGACCGGCGATTACGACCAGAACAAGATCGGCCTGGAGAATCCCACCAATTCGCGCACGCCCGATCACGACAAGACCCACCAGGGCAAGGCCTTCGCCGACCTGACCTATCTGGTCAATGAGGACACGCGCCTGAGCCTGATGGCCGGTTACGCCAACAACCGCTTCCAGGTGCCCAACAACCCCGGGCAGACTCCGGCGTTCGACAACCGGGGGCAGACCGATTTCGATTCCAGCGCACTCGATGAGCGCCAGCGCGAAAACACCCGCTTCGCCACCGTCGCGCTGCAGGGCCTGATCGGCGACAGCGCCTATCAGGTCTCGCTGGGCCAGCGCTACAGCAGCGTGGCCTTCGATCCCGACGTGACCGGCGATCTGATCTTCGATGGCGTCGCCTCGCAGGTCGATCGCGGCAACCGCGCCAACGTGCTGCAGGCCGATGTCTCCACCCCGCTGGGCCAATCGCATACCTTGCGCTACGGCCTGTACGGCGACTTCGAGCACGCCACCGCCAGCGACAACAGCTGGGTCTTCCCGGCCGATGCCGATGGCAACCAGACCAGCAACGTTCCCGAGCTGATCGGCGACAGCAGCCGCTTCCACGCCAGCACCACGGCGCTCTACCTGCAGGACGAGTGGAAACTCGGCGAAGACTGGACGGTGAACTACGGCCTGCGCGCAGACCGCTACAAGGCCTTCGGACGGACCGAAAGCCAGCTCAGCCCACGCGTCGGCGCGATCTGGCAGGCCACCGACCGCACCACCCTGCACGCAGGCTACGCGCGTTACTTCACGCCGCCGGCAAGCGAATTGATCTCCTCCGGGGACATCGCCCTGTTCGATGGCACCACCAACCAGCAACTGGCCGCCGGCGCGCAGGTTCCGCTCAGCGAGCGCAGCGACTACTACGACCTGGGCATCTCCCAACAGGTCGGCGACCATCTGACCCTGGGACTGGACGCTTACGACCGCCTGGCCGACCGCCTGCAGGACGAGGGGCAGTTCGGCGCCGCCTACATCTACTCGACCTTCAACTACCGCTACGGCCACGTCCATGGCCTGGAGTTCTCCGCCGACTACGACAACGGGCCGGTGAGCGCGTATTTCAACGCGGCTTACAGCCGGGCGATGGGCAAGCAGGTCATGACCGGCGCCTACAACTTCGATCCCGACGCCCTGGCCTACGTGGCGGACAACTGGATCCACCTGGACCACGACCAGAAGCTGACCTCGTCGGGCGGGATCAACTACAGCTTCGCCGGCCACAACAGGGTGGGCGCCAACTACCTGTATGGCAGCGGCCTGCGTACCGATACGGACACCGTGCCCAACGGCGCCTCGCTGCCTTCCTATTTCCAGCTCAACCTGAGCGCGGGGCACGACTTCGAGGCCAACACCCAGCATCCGTTGCACGTGCAGATCGCTGCGGTGAACGCGCTGGATCGCAGCTATCAGCTGCGCGACGGCGGCGGCATCGGTGTGTTCGCGCCGCAATGGGCGCCGCGGCGCGGCGTCTTCCTGAGCGTGCAGCAGGACTTCTGACGCGTCGTTCGCAACCTCATGGCGCAAGGCCGGTCGACGATCGCGACCGGTCCCAGCCGGATTCAGGGCATCCGCAGCTCACGCAGCAGGTTGGGCTTGCGGCTGCGAAAGGCGGCAATCAGCGCCCACAGCACCAGCGCCACGAACCAGATCAGGGCCCATTCGGGCATCGACAGCCCGAGCAGGCGCCAGGTGACCTCGGCGCACTCGCCCGCGCCGGTCAGTACATGGCGCACCATGTCGCCCAGCGGGAAGGCCTGCATCATGTAAGCCAGATCCGGGCCGCATGCCGGCACCTGATCCTTGGGCAGGTGCTGCAGCCAGACGTGCCGGGTGGCGATGGCGATTCCCAACCCGCCGGCGATCAGCGCGAGGATCCCGTAGACGCCCCGCCCGCCGCGCCGCCGTGGGCCGTGCAGGCCGCCGATCAGGAACACCACCGCCAGCAGCGCGAAGGCGCCACGCTGGAAGCTGCACAGCGGACACGGGATCTGCCCCTGGAAGTACTGGGTGTAGAGCGCGGCACCGAGCAGGGCGACACAGACCAGGAAGCCGAAAAGAAACTGTGCGCGGAACGACCAGCGAAAAGGGTTCATGACGACAGGCGAGAGGATGATGCCCGCATTATCCCCATCCACGGCACGCACGGCCAACACCACGGCCTTTTGCCCACCCCAGAATGCAAAACCCCGGCATGCGCCGGGGTCTGCAGAATGTCTGGAGCGATGTATCGCCGCGCTTACTCGGCGGCCGCTTCCGGACGGTCCACCAGCTCGACATAGGCCATCGGCGCGTTGTCGCCAGCGCGGAAACCGCACTTGAGGATGCGCAGGTAGCCACCCGGGCGCGACTGGTAACGCGGGCCCAGCGTGGTGAACAGCGTGCCCACGGCTTCCTTGTCGCGCAGGCGCGAGAAGGCCAGGCGGCGGTTGGCGACGCCATCGACCTTGGCCAGGGTGATCAGCGGCTCTGCGACACGACGCAGTTCCTTGGCCTTGGGCAGGGTGGTCTTGATCAGGCCGTGCTTGATCAGCGACGCAGCCATGTTAGAGAACATCGCAGCGCGGTGCGAGCTGGTGCGGCTGAACTTACGGCCGGCTTTCTGGTGGCGCATGGTCTTGGTTCCTAGAAAAGATTGATGCTGTTGAGGTTCGCTGTCGCCTTCATTGGCGTTGTTGCATGGACTGCGGATGGCCCAAGTCCGGGATCCTTCCCGGACATCGCCGCGGGCCTTTTGGCCCGTCGACGTCTGTGTTGCTTACAACAAGGTCCCCACCAACGAGGCGGGGACCCATGTCACTTCACGATCAGCCCAGCATACCGTGCTGAGAAACACCGGCCGGCGGCCAGTTTTCCAGCTTCATGCCCAGCGACAGGCCACGCTGCGCCAGGACTTCCTTGATCTCGGTCAGGGACTTCTTGCCGAGGTTCGGGGTCTTGAGCAGCTCGACTTCGGTCTTCTGGATCAGGTCGCCGATGTAGTAGATGCTCTCGGCCTTCAGGCAATTGGCCGAACGCACGGTCAGCTCCAGGTCGTCGATCGGGCGCAGGAGCACCGGATCCACGCCACCGGTCTGCTGCTTCGGCGCGCCGCGATCGCGGTGCGTGAAGTCGCCGAACACCGACAGCTGGTCGCTCAGGATGTCGGCGGCGGTGCGCACGGCTTCCTCGGCGTCGATGGTGCCGTTGGTCTCGATGTCGATGACCAGCTTGTCCAGGTCGGTACGCTGCTCGACGCGGGCGGACTCCACCGCATAGGCCACGCGGCGGACCGGCGAGAACGAGGCGTCCAGCACCAGGCGACCGATCGTACGGCTCTCTTCGTCCGGACGACGGCGCGCGGCGGCCGGCTGGTAGCCGAAGCCGCGCTCGATCTTCAGGCGCAGGTTGACCGCGATGTCCTTGGTCAGGTGCGCGATCACGTGGTCGGGATTGAGGATCTCGACGTTGTGGTCGGTCTTGATGTCGCCGGCGGTCACCACGCCCGGGCCCTGCTTGGCCAGGCTCAGGGTGGCGTTGTCACCGGTGTGGATGCGGATGGCCACATCCTTGAGGTTGAGCAGGACTTCGAGCACGTCTTCCTGCAGCCCCTCGATGGTGCTGTACTCGTGCAGCACGCCGTCGATCTCGACCTCGGTGATGGCGAAGCCGGGGATGGACGACAGCAGCACGCGACGCAGCGCATTGCCGAGCGTATGGCCGTAACCGCGCTCCAGCGGTTCGATGACCACCTTGGCACGGTTGTCGGTCAGGCGCTCGATCTGCGGGCCGCGGGGGCGCAGCACTTGCTGAGTGATACCCGTCATGTTGCTTTGTCTCCTGCAAACCCCCGCCACGGCGGGGGTGGGAATGTGATTACTTCGAGTACAGCTCGACGATCAGCGCTTCGTTGATGTCGGCGGGCAGATCCGAACGGACCGGCACGGCCTTGAACACGCCGGCGAACTTCTTCGAATCCACTTCCACCCAGGACGGGCTCAGGTCCAGCTGGGCCGACACGGTCAGGGATTCCTGCACGCGCAGCTGCTTCTGGGCCTTTTCCGACAGCTCGATCGCGTCGCCAGCCTTGACCTGGTAGGAGGGCAGGTTCACGGACTTGCCGTTGACCAGCACCCCACGGTGGGACACCAGCTGGCGGGCGGCCGGACGGGTCACCGCAAAACCCATGCGGTAAATGACGTTGTCCAGACGGGTTTCCAGCAGCTGCAGCAGGTTCTCGCCGGTGTTGCCCTTCTTGGTCGAGGCCTTCTTGTAGTAGTTGCGGAACTGACGCTCCAGCAGGCCGTAGATACGCTTGACCTTCTGCTTTTCACGCAGCTGGTTGGCGTAATCCGACAGCTTGCCGCGGCGGGCAGTGGCGCCGTGCTGGCCGGGCTTCTGCTCCAGCTTGCACTTGGAGTCCAGCGCGCGCGCCGGGCTCTTGAGGGACAGGTCTGCGCCTTCGCGGCGGGCGAGTTTGCAGGTAGGACCGATGTAACGAGCCATTTGTTATCGCTCCCTTTAGACGCGACGCTTCTTCGGCGGACGGCACCCGTTGTGCGGGATAGGCGTCACGTCGATGATGTTGGTGATCTTGTAGCCGACGTTATTGAGCGAACGTACGGCCGACTCACGACCCGGACCCGGGCCCTTGATGCGGACTTCCAGCGACTTCAGACCGTAGTCCAAAGCCGCACGGCCGGCCTTTTCGGCGGCGACCTGTGCGGCGAACGGGGTGGACTTGCGCGAACCGCGGAAGCCCGCACCGCCCGACGTGGCCCACGAGAGCGCATTGCCCTGGCGGTCGGTGATGGTGACGATGGTGTTGTTGAACGAAGCGTGGACGTGGGCAACGCCGTCGGTGACGACGCGCTTGATCTTCTTCTTGGTGGTCTTGGCAGCTGGCTTGGCCATGAGGTGCGCCCCTTATTTCCGGATGGCTTTGCGCGGACCCTTGCGGGTGCGTGCATTGGTACGGGTGCGCTGGCCGCGCAGCGGCAGACCACGACGATGACGCAGACCGCGATAGCAGCCCAGGTCCATCAGGCGCTTGATCGCCATACCCACTTCGCGACGCAGGTCGCCTTCGACGATGTACTTGCCGATTTCGGCGCGCAGGCGCTCGACTTCCGGCTCGGACAGGTCACGGATTTTGGTCGACGTCGCGACGCCTGCGGCTTCGCAGACCTGCTTCGACCGGGTACGGCCAATGCCGTAAATGCTCTGCAGCCCCACCCAGACGTGCTTCTGGGCAGGCAGGTTGACACCTGCAATACGCGCCATGACGCGATTCTCCAAACTGTTTGATGGCCGGGATGCACGACAATCCGATGGCGGATTGACGGCAAGTGGCGTAGGGAACTGGAAATTGTACCAAGGTCTCGGGTTACTTGGAAGTCCATGGAACCAACAGGTTCCACGGACCCGGCATGGGGAGTGTGCCCATGCTCCGGCGCCGGAAACGACCTGGTGCCCCGCCCTGTCGGCCAAGACCCCGCCCCGCACTACTCTTGCGCAGGGACCGATCGCTTCACACCCGCGCGCGAGACCGCCGCACGAGCCGCCCATTTTGAAAGTCCGGCCGATGGCCGGGCTTGGTGGCGGATGGGACCGCCGATGTGCTTGCCTTGGGGATCAGCCGCGGGACAGACCGCGCGAACCGCCCTTCAGGTTGGCCTTCTTCAACAGGCTCTCGTACTGGTGGGACATCAGGTGCGCCTGGATCTGCGCAATGAAGTCCATGACCACCACCACCACGATCAGCAGCGAGGTGCCGCCGAAGTAGAACGAGGTGCCCAGCTGGGTCCTCATGATTTCCGGCAGCAGACACACCGCCACCAGATACAGCGAGCCAGCTGCCGTCAGGCGCGTCAGAACGGCGTCGACGTAATCGGCCGTGGCGCGACCGGGCCGGATCCCCGGGATCAGGGCGCCGGACTTCTTCAGGTTCTCCGCCGTCTCCTGGGAGTTGAACACCAAGGCGGTATAGAAGAACGCAAAGCCGATGATCATCGCCGCGAACACGATCATGTGCAGCGGCTCGCCCGGCGCCAGGGCCTGCGAAATGCGCTGCAGCCAGATGGCCGAGCTGGCCTCGCCGGACCACTGCGCCAGCGTCGCCGGGAACGCCAGGATCGACGAGGCGAAGATCGGCGGAATCACGCCTGCCATGTTCAGCTTCAGCGGCAGGAACGAGGTCTGGTTCATGTACGCGTTACGACCGCCCTGACGGCGCGCGTAGTTGACCGTGATCCGGCGCTGACCGCGCTCGATGAACACCACGAACCAGGTAAATGCAAACACCACCAGCGCCACGATGATCAGGGCGATGGGGCTCATCGTGCCGTCGTTGACGGCGCCGAACGTATGGATCACCGCAGCCGGCAGGCCCGCGACGATGCCCGAGAAGATGATCAGCGAGACACCGTTGCCGATACCGCGCTCGGTAACCTGCTCACCGACCCACATCAGGAAGATGGTGCCTGCGGTCAGGGCCACGATGGCCGTGATCACGAAGCCCATGCCCGGTGCGTACACCACCGGCGCGCCACCCGGGGCGGTCTGGTGCTGCAACGCCAGGGCGATACTGCCACCCTGCACGATCGCCAGCAGCACCGCGCCGACGCGTGAGTACTGGGTGATCTTGCGCCGCCCGGACTCGCCTTCCTTCTGCAGCGCCTTGAGCGCCGGAAAGATGTGCGCGCCCAGCTGGATCACGATCGAGGCCGAGATGTACGGCATCACGTTCAGCGCGAAGATGCTGAAGCGATGCAGGGCGCCGCCCGAGAACATGTTGAACATGTCCACGATGCCGCCGCCCTGCTGCTGCATCAGCGCCAGCATTGCGTCCGGATTCACGCCCGGTACCGGAACGAAACAGCCGATCCGGTAGACGATCAGGGCACCCAGCACGAACAGCAACCGCTGCCGAAGCTCGGTGAACTTGCCCAGACCACCCGCAATGCCTTGCTGCGCCATGCCTTGATTACTCCTGGACGCTGCCGCCGGCAGCTTCGATCGCGGCCTTCGCACCAGCCGTGGCCAGCACGCCCTTCAGGGTGAAGGCCTTGGTGAGGTCGCCCTTCTTCACGATCTTGGCGCGCTTGGCGGTGCTGGGCACCAGCTTGGCGGCACGCAGTGCGGCGAAGTCGATCTCACCGGCTTCCAGACGGTCCAGCTGGTAGGACAGCACCTCGGCGGTGTCCTTCTTGAGCTTGGAACGGAAACCGACCTTGGGCAGACGCTTGATCAGCGGCATCTGGCCGCCTTCGAACTTCGCCTTGATCTTGCCCTTACCGGCGCGGGCGAACGAACCCTTGTGGCCGCGACCGGCAGTCTTGCCCAGGCCCGAACCGATACCACGACCGACGCGCTTGCGCTCGGTGCGGGCGCCTTCGACGGGCGCGAGAGTGTTGAGACGCATAGTGATTACTCCTCGACGCGGACGAGGTAGTGAACCTTGGCGATCAGGCCGCGCACCTGCGGGCTGTCCTTGAGTTCACGCACATCGTTGAGCTTGTTCAGACCCAGCGCCTTCACCGACAGACGGTGACGGGACTGGGAGCCACGCAGGCCACGCACCAGGCGGACCTTGACGGTCTTGTGGGACTCATTAGCCATGGGTAAGTTCCTCCACCGACTTGCCACGCTTGGCCGCGATACGGGCCGGCGACTGCATGTCTTCCAGGCCACGCAGGGTGGCGCGGACCAGGTTGATGGGGTTACGCGAGCCGACCGCCTTGGCCAGCACGTTCTTCACGCCCACTGCCTCGAGCACGGCGCGCATGGCGCCACCGGCGATCACACCGGTACCTTCGGAGGCCGGCTGCATGAACACGCGGGCCGCGCCGTGGCCGGCCTTGACCGGGTGCCACAAGGTGCCGTTGTTCAGCTCGACGTTGAGCATCCCCTTGCGGGCGTACTCCATCGACTTCTGGATGGCAACCGGAACCTCACGGGCCTTGCCGTAGCCGAAGCCGATGCGGCCGTTGCCATCGCCGACCACGGTCAGCGCGGTGAAGGTGAACTGGCGACCGCCCTTGACCGTCTTGCTGACGCGGTTGACCGCGATCAGCTTCTCGATCATGCCGTCGTCGACTTTCTCTTCGCGGTTGCGATCACGCCCGCGGGAACGTTCTTCTGCCATGTTGGTTTCCTGTTGAAAGGGTCTGTACGGCTGGGCCGCTTATCGTTGTGGTCTACCGCTGTGTTGCGTCTCGCGGCTGCATAAGAGCCGCGGCGCCCGGCGCACCCGCGCCGGCAGGAGGTGCGTGGGGACAAGCCCCACGCGATTCAAGCTTAGAACTGCAGGCCGCCTTCGCGCGCGGCATCGGCCAGCGCCTTGACGCGGCCGTGGTAGCGGTAGCCGGAACGGTCGAAGGCGACCTTCTCGACACCAGCTGCCTTGGCGCGCTCGGCGATCAGCTTGCCGACCTTGGCGGCGGCATCGGCGTTCTTGCCGTTCTTCAGGCCATCCTTCACGTCGGCCTGGAGGGTGTTGGCGGAGGCCAGCACCTTGGAGCCGTCGGCGGTGAAAACCTGCGCGTACAGGTGCTGACCGGTGCGCAGCACGCTCAGACGCGGAACGCCGAGCTTGCGGATGTGGGCACGGGTCGACTTGGCGCGACGCAGACGGGCAGTGTTCTTGATGCTCATGATCTTGATCCTCGGGAAGGAGAAGCGCCTTAGGCCTTCTTGGCTTCCTTGCGAATGATGGTTTCGTCGGAGTACTTCACGCCCTTGCCCTTGTAGGGTTCCGGCGGACGGAAACCGCGGATCTTGGCGGCAACCTCACCGACGCGCTGCTTGTCTGCGCCCTGCACCAGGATTTCGGTCTGGGTCGGGGTCGCCAGGGTGATGCCCTCGGGCGCCTTGAACAGCACCGGGTGCGAGAACCCCAGCGACAGGTTCAGGTCAGCGCCCTGCATGGCGGCGCGATAACCCACGCCGACCAGCTCCAGCTTGCGCTCGAACCCTTCCGACACGCCCTTGACCATGTTGGCCAGGATCGCGCGGATGGTGCCGGTGATGGCTTCGTGCTCAGCGGTCGCCGGCGACAGGCTGATCACGCCATTCTCGTTGGACAGGCTCACGCCCTGGGGCTGAGCGAGCGTCAGCGAGCCCTTCGGGCCCTTGGCGGTGATCGTGCCGTTGGCGGTATTGACTTCGGTACCCTTCGGCAGGGTGATTGGCTTCTTGGCGACGCGGGACATGTCAGTCTCCTTCCCTTAGGCCACGAAGCACAGGACTTCACCGCCGACGCCCTGCTGGCGCGCCTGCGCATCGGTCATGATGCCTTTGGACGTGGAAATGATGGCAACGCCCAGGCCATTGAGCACCTTGGGCAGTTCGTCCTTGCCGCGATACTGGCGCAGGCCCGAACGGGACACACGCTTGAGCGTGTCGATAACCGGCTTGCCCTCGAAGTACTTGAGGACGATCTCGAGCTCAGCCTTGTTGTTCTCGGTCTTGGTGACGCGCGAGTCGGTGATGTAGCCCTCGGACTTGAGGACACCGGCAATGGCGACCTTGATGTTGGAGGACGGCATCTTCACCGTCTGCTTGCCGACGGCCGCCGCATTACGAATGCGGACGAACATGTCGGCGATGGGATCAGTCATGCTCATGTGCGATTCCTATGAGTGCACCGATATCCGCTTTCGCGAAGATCTTGGGTTGTGGAGGCCGGGCTCGGGGCCCTGCCCTTGCGGGATTGACTTCCGCATCGAAGCCCGGCCACGCGACGGAGGCCAGGCTATCGGAAGGTGAAGAATCCGGGGCGCGGATTCTACACCATAACTGCCGTGCGTGTTACCAGCTGGCCTTGCGCAGGCCGGGCACGTCGCCGCGCATGGTGGCTTCGCGCAGCTTGTTGCGGGCCAGGCCGAACTTGCTGTACACGGCGCGCGGGCGGCCGGACAGCTCGCAGCGGGTGCGGAAACGGCTCGGCGAGGAGTCGCGTGGCAGCTTCTGCAGCTTGGTGGACGCCTCGATCTTCTCTTCGTAGGACGCATCCTGACTGGAGATGATCTTCTTCAGCTCATCGCGCTTGGCCGCGTACTTCTTGGCCAGCTTCGCCCGCTTCAGGTCGCGGTTGACCATGGAGGTCTTTGCCATGTGGTTTTCCTCGACTTAGTTGCGGAACGGGAACTTGAAGGCTTCGAGCAGCGCCCGGGCCTCGGCGTCGGTCTTGGCGGTGGTGGTGATGGCAATGTCCATACCACGCACGGCGTCAACCTGGTCGAAGTCGATTTCCGGGAAGATGATCTGCTCCTTGACGCCCATGTTGAAGTTGCCACGGCCGTCGAAGGAACGACCGGACACGCCACGGAAGTCGCGCACGCGCGGCAGCGCGATGCTCACCAGGCGGTCCAGGAACTCATACATGTGCGCGCGGCGCAGGGTGACCTTGCAGCCGATCGGCCAGCCGTCACGGATCTTGAAGGACGCCACCGACACGCGCGACTTGGTGGTGATCGGCTTCTGGCCGGAGATCTTGGCCAGATCGGCGACGGCGTTTTCCAGGATCTTCTTGTTGGTCGCCGCTTCACCCACACCCATGTTGATGGTGATCTTGGTGATCTTCGGGACTTCCATCGGATTGGCGTAACCGAACTTCTTGGTCAAGTTCGGAACGACCTCTTCCTTATAGATTTTTTCGAGACGAGTGGTCATGACCTCATTCCTCAGGCGTCAAGCGCCTCACCGCTGGAGCGGAACACACGCAGTTTGCGTCCATCCTCCAGCACCTTGAAACCAACGCGCTCGCCCTTGCCGGAATCGGCATTGAACAGGGCAACGTTGGAGATATGGATCGAGGCTTCGCGCTCGACGACGCCGCCGGCGACACCCGCCTGCGGGTTCGGCTTGGTGTGGCGCTTGACGATGTTCACGTTGGACACGACCACACGGTCGCCATCCACACGCAGCACGTCGCCCTGCTTGCCCTTGTCCTTGCCGGTGATGACGACCACCTGGTCGCCCTTCTTGATACGGTTAGCCATTGTGATTTCCTCCGCTCACAGCACTTCGGGTGCGAGCGAGACGATCTTCATGAACTTCTCGGAGCGCAGTTCGCGGGTCACCGGTCCGAAGATACGGGTGCCGATCGGCTCCTGCTTGTTGTTCAGCAGGACGGCGGCGTTGCCGTCGAAGCGGATCAGCGAGCCGTCGGCACGACGCACACCCTTGCGGGTACGCACGACCACGGCGTCATAGACCTCGCCCTTCTTGACCTTGCCGCGCGGGATCGCGTCCTTGACGGTGACCTTGATGATGTCGCCGATGCCGGCATAACGGCGCTTGGAACCACCCAGCACCTTGATGCACATCAGCTCCTTGGCACCGGAGTTGTCGGCCGCATCGAGATAGCTCTGCATCTGGATCATGATTCAGACTCCTCTTATTCGGCCGCGCGGGCGACGATCTCGACCACGCTCCAGTTCTTGGTCTTGGACATCGGCGCCACCTCAACCACGCGGACCAGGTCGCCTTCGTTACAGGCGTTGTCCGCGTCATGGGCGTGCAGCTTGGTCGAGCGCTTGATGTACTTGCCGTACAGGGCGTGCTTGACCTGACGCTCCACCAGAATGGTGACCGTCTTGTCCATCTTGTTGCTCACGACACGACCTTCGATCGTGCGCTGCGTCTTCTGTTCGTTGTCACTCATGTCGGCGGTCCTTACTTCTTGCTGCCGAGCAGGGTCTTGACGCGAGCGATCTCGCGGCGGACCCGGCGGGTTTCGTGGGTCTTCGGCAGCTGGCCGGTGGCCTTCTGCATACGCAGGGAGAATTGCTCCTTGCGCAGCTCACCCAGATGGGCATTCAGCTCGTCGGCCGACTTCTCGCGGAGTTCGTTGATAGCCATTAGCGCACCGTCCGGGTCACAAAGGTGGTGGTGACCGAGAGCTTGGCGGCGGCCAGGCGGAACGCCTCGCGCGCGGTTGCTTCGTCGACGCCCTCGATTTCATAGATCATGCGGCCCGGCTGGATCTGGGCCACCCAATACTCCACGTTGCCCTTACCGGAGCCCATGCGGACCTCGATCGGCTTCTTGGTGATGGGCTTGTCGGGGAACACGCGGATCCACATCTTGCCGCCGCGCTTGACGTAGCGGCTGATGGAACGGCGCGCGGCCTCGATCTGGCGCGCGGTCAGCTGACCGTGCGCGGTGGCCTTCAGGCCGTACTCGCCGAATGAGACGAGGTTTCCGCTCCAGCTCAGGCCGTCATTGCGGCCCTTGTGCATCTTGCGGTACTTGGTTCGCTTGGGTTGCAACATTGCCGGTTACCTCGCGTCACGATCGCGGGACGGGCGCGAAGGACGGTCACCACGCTCGGGGCGCGAATCGTCCTGCTTCTCCTGACCCACCTGGCTGAAGTCGAACACTTCGCCCTTGTAGACCCACACCTTGATGCCGATGATGCCGTAGGTGGTCTTCGCTTCGGCAAAGCCGTAGTCGATGTCGGCGCGCAGGGTGTGCAGCGGCACACGGCCTTCGCGATACCACTCGGAACGGGCGATCTCGGCGCCGTTCAGACGGCCGGCGACGTTGACCTTGATGCCCAGGGCACCCAGGCGGATCGCGTTGCCGACGGCGCGCTTCATCGCGCGGCGGAACATGATGCGGCGCTCGAGCTGCTGGGCGATGGACTCGGCCACCAGCTGGGCGTCCAGCTCGGGCTTGCGCACTTCGGTGACGTTGATGTGCGCCGGAACGCCCATCATCTGGCTCACTTCCTTGCGCAGCTTCTCGATGTCCTCACCGCGCTTGCCGATCACCACGCCCGGACGGGCGGTGTGGATCGTCACGCGCGCGGTCTTGGCCGGACGCTCGATCATGATCTTGCTGATGCCGGCCTGGGCGAGCTTCTTGCGAAGCATCTCGCGAACCTTCAGGTCAGCGGCCAGATAGCTGGCGTAGTCGCCCTTGTTGGCGTACCACTTGGAGTTCCAGTCCTTGGAGATGCCCAGGCGGATACCGGTCGGATGTACTTTATGGCCCATAGTCTTATTTGCCCTTGCCTTCGCCCACCACCACGGTGATGTGGCTGGTGCGCTTGAGGATGCGCGTGCCCCGGCCCTTGGCGCGGGCCATGAAACGCTTCAGCGTCGGGCCCTCGTCGACCATGATGGTCTGGACCTTCAGCTCGTCGACGTCGGCGCCCTGGTTGTTCTCGGCGTTGGCGATTGCCGACTCCACTACCTTCTTGATCAGGTGGGCGGCCTTCTTGTCCGAGAACTTCAGCAGGTTGACGGCGCGCTCGGCCGACAGACCACGCACCTGGTCAGCGACCAGGCGGGCCTTCTGCGGGGAGATGCGCGCGGTGCGCAGGATGGCTTTCGCTTCCATTGTCATCTCTCCTTAGCGCTTGCCGCCGGCTTTCTTGTCGCCGCCATGACCCTTGAAGGTCCGGGTGACGGCAAACTCGCCGAGCTTGTGGCCGACCATGTTCTCGTTGACCAGCACCGGAACGTGGTTCTTGCCGTTGTGCACGGCGATGGTGAAACCCACCATCTCCGGCAGGATCATGGAGCGACGCGACCAGGTCTTGATCGGACGCTTGCTACCGGCCGCAGCCTCCACCTTCTTGACGAGGTGGTGATCGACGAACGGGCCTTTCTTGAGTGAACGTGCCATGGTCGATTAGCCCCTACGATCGCGGACGATGAATTGCTGCGTGCGCTTGTTATGGCGCGTCTTGTAACCCTTGGTCGGCACACCCCAGGGGGTGACCGGATGCGGGTTGCCCTGGCCAGCCTTGGCCTCACCACCGCCGTGCGGATGGTCGACCGGGTTCATGGCCGCACCGCGGACGGTCGGGCGAACGCCACGCCAGCGCTTGGCACCAGCCTTACCGAGCTTCTCGAGGCTGTGCTCGTCGTTGCCGACTTCGCCGATCGTGGCGCAGCACTCGGCCGGCACCTTGCGCATTTCGCCAGAACGCAGGCGCAGCGTGGCAAAGCCCTGCTCACGCGCGACCAGCTGGACCGAGGCGCCGGCGGCACGAGCGATCTGCGCGCCCTTGCCCACCTTCAGCTCGATGCAATGCACCGTGGTGCCGACCGGGATGTTCAGCAGCGGCAGGGTGTTGCCGGTGCGGATCGGGGCGTCACGGCCCGCGATCACCTGGTCGCCGGCCTTCAGGCCCTTGGGCGCGATGATGTAGCGGCGCTCACCGTCGACGTAGCACAGCAGCGCGATGTGCGCGGTGCGGTTCGGGTCGTACTCGATCCGCTCGACGCGGGCCGGAATGCCGACCTTGTCGCGCTTGAAGTCGATGATGCGGTAGTGCTGCTTGTGGCCACCGCCGACGTGGCGGGTGGTGATCCGGCCGTGGTGGTTGCGACCGCCGGACTTGCTCTGCTTCTCCAGGAGCGGAGCGTGCGGAGCACCCTTGTGCAGGTCGGGCGTCACTACACGCACAGCCGAACGACGGCCGGGAGAAGTGGGTTTGAATTTCATCAATGGCATGTGGGTCTACCTCAGGCCGTGGCCGACACGTCGATGGCCTGGCCATCGGCCAGACGCACGTACGCCTTGCGCCAGTCGCCGCGACGGCCACCGCGGTTACGGAAGGACTTGTTCTTGCCCTTGACGTTCACCACGTTGACGGCCTCGACCTTGACGTCGAACAGCTGCTCGACCGCGGCCTTGATGTCGGCCTTGGTGGAGTCGTTCGAGACTTCGAAGACATACTGATTGGAAACTTCCTGCAGACGTGCAGTCTTTTCGGACACGCGCGGGGCGCGCAGCACGCTGAAGATTTTTTCGTTGCTGATCATGCCAGCCACTCCTCGATCTTCTTCACCGCATCAGCAGTGATCACGACGGTGTCGGCACCGACCAGCGAAGCCGGATCCAGGCCCTGCACGTCACGCACTTCGACGTAAGGCAGGTTGCGGGCCGACAGGTACAGGTGCTCGGAGGCATCCTCGGTCACGATCAGCGGACGCTTGCCGACGTTCAGATCCTTGAGCTTGGAAATCAGGCCCTTGGTGTTGGACGCCTCGACATCAAACGCGTCGACGACGGTCAGGCGATCCTGGCGAGCCAGCTCGCTGAGGATGGCCTTCATCGCGGCGCGGTACATCTTGCGGTTGACCTTCTGATCGAAGCTGCGCGGCTTGGCCGCAAAGGTCACGCCGCCGCCCACGAAGATCGGAGCCGTGAGGGCGCCATGACGCGCGCCGCCGCCCTTCTGCTTCTTGGACTTCTTGGTGGTGCCGTTGACTTCCGAACGGGTCTTCTGGGCCTTGGTGCCCGCGCGACCGGCGTTGCGGTAGGCGACGACGACCTGGTGGACCAGGTCCTGACTGAATTCGCGGCCGAACACTTCGTCGGAGACCGACAGTTTGTTGGCGCTGCCGTTAATGGCGAGTTCCATGTTGGTTCTCCTTATGCCTTGCTCGCCGGACGCACGATCACGTCACCACCCGGCGCGCCCGGCACGGCACCGCGGATGGCGATGAGGCCACGCTCGGCGTCCACGCGGACGACTTCCAGGTTCTGCGTGCTCTGCTGCACGGCGCCCATGTGGCCAGACATCTTCTTGCCCGGGAACACGCGACCAGGGGTCTGGCGCTGACCCAGCGAACCCGGCGCGCGATGCGACAGCGAGTTACCGTGGGTGGCGTCGCCCATGCGGAAGTTCCAGCGCTTGATCGTGCCCTGAAAGCCCTTGCCCTTGGTCACGCCCTGGACGTCGACCTTCTGGCCCACTTCAAAGATGTCGGCCTTGATCTCGCCGCCAACGCTGAAGTCGCCGATCTTGTCGGCTTCCACGCGCAGCTCCCACAGACCACGACCGGCTTCGACCTTGGCCTTGGCCAGGTGTCCGGCGACCGGCTTGGTCACCAGCGAGGCGCGACGCGTCCCCACGGCCACCTGCACGGCACTGTAGCCGTCGGTTTCAGCGGTCTTGATCTGGGTGATGCGGTTCGGGGTGGCTTCGATCAGGGTCACCGGAATGGACTTGCCGTCCTCGGTGAATACCCGGGTCATGCCGGCCTTGCGGCCAACGATGCCCAACGAAAATTTCTTCGCAGTCATGGTCGGTGCCTTTAGGTCAGCTTGATCTGGACGTCAACGCCAGCCGCCAGCTCGAGCTTCATCAGCGCGTCGACGGTCTTGTCGTTGGGATCGACGATATCCAGCACGCGCTTGTGCGTGCGGGTCTCGTACTGGTCACGCGCGTCCTTATCGGCGTGCGGGGAGACCAAGATGGTGTAGCGTTCAATCTTGGTGGGAAGCGGGATCGGGCCGCGCACTTGCGCGCCGGTCCGCTTGGCCGTTTCGACGATCTCGCTTGCCGAGCGGTCGATCAGGCGATGATCGTAGGCCTTGAGCCTGATACGGATCTTCTGGTCCGCCATGACGGTTTCCTGTGTTGAAAGAGCGACGGGCGCGGCCTCTGGGATGCCTTGCCCCGGTAATGGTCCACGTGCTTTTCGAAGTCCCTGCGCCTGGTGCCACCTGAGCCAGATGGCGCGCCGGGGCCGAGAAGGCCCGGGAATCTTCCTGACAAACAAGGCAGACCGATGAACGGCCTGCCCAGACGGAAAAGTATAGAACGCGCGAAACGCGCCGTCAACTACCCGGACGCACGCTGGCACGGAAGCGGACTTTCGCACCAGTGCTTCACGCATCAACTTCCTGTCTGGCGAACACGAGGCGCTTCCTGCACCTCTTTTCGCGGTAAGCCAGCCACTTCTCCCAGGGAGGGGCCGGCGGATACTGCTCTCCGACGCGCCACCCCGCCGGGGTGGCGCTGGGGATCTTACTTGATGACCTTGGCCACCACGCCGGCGCCGACCGTACGGCCACCTTCGCGGATCGCGAAGCGCAGGCCGTCGTCCATCGCCACCGGGTTGATCAGGGTGACCTTCATCTTCACATTGTCACCCGGCATCACCATCTCGGTGCCTTCCGGCAGCTCGATCGCACCGGTGATGTCGGTGGTGCGGAAGTAGAACTGCGGACGGTAGCCCTTGAAGAACGGGGTATGACGGCCACCCTCGTCCTTGGACAGCACGTACACCTCGGCCTCGAACTCGGTGTGCGGGGTGATCGAACCCGGCTTGGCCAGCACCTGGCCACGCTCGACGTCGTCACGCTTGGTGCCGCGCAGCAGCAGACCGGCGTTGTCACCTGCCTGGCCCTGGTCCAGCAGCTTGCGGAACATTTCCACGCCGGTCACGGTGGTCTTCTGGGTCGGGCGGATACCGACGATCTCGATTTCCTCGCCCACCTTGATCACACCGCGCTCGATACGACCGGTCACCACGGTGCCGCGGCCGGAGATCGAGAACACGTCTTCCACCGGCATCAGGAAGGTCTTGTCCACATCGCGCTCGGGCGTCGGGATGAAGGTGTCCAGCGCCTCGACCAGCTTCAGGATCGCCGGCACGCCGATCTCGCTCTGGTCGCCTTCCAGCGCCAGGCGGGCCGAACCATGGATGATCGGGGTGTCATCGCCCGGGAAGTCGTACTTGCTCAGCAGCTCGCGCACTTCCATTTCCACCAGCTCGAGCAGCTCGGCGTCGTCCACCATGTCGGCCTTGTTCAGGAACACGACGATGTACGGCACGCCGACCTGACGCGACAGCAGGATGTGCTCGCGGGTCTGCGGCATCGGGCCGTCGGCGGCCGAGCACACCAGGATCGCGCCGTCCATCTGGGCCGCACCGGTGATCATGTTCTTCACGTAGTCGGCGTGGCCCGGGCAGTCCACGTGGGCGTAGTGGCGGTTGTCCGATTCGTATTCCACGTGCGCGGTGGAGATCGTGATGCCGCGCGCCTTCTCTTCCGGCGCCGCGTCGATCGACGAATAGTCCTTGAACTCGCCACCGAAACGCTCGGCACCCACCTTGGTCAGTGCGGCGGTCAGCGTGGTCTTGCCATGGTCAACGTGACCGATGGTGCCCACGTTCACGTGCGGCTTGGTGCGCTCGAACTTACCCTTTGCCATTGTTGTTGTCCTTCAAATGTTGTCTGAATTGATGGTCTTGCCGAAGCGGTCGATTACTTCTTGGTGACCGCGTCAGCGATGTTGGCCGGCGCTTCGGCGTAGTGGTCGAACTCCATCGAGAACGTCGCGCGACCCTGCGACATCGAACGCAGCGTGGTGGCGTAGCCGAACATCTCGCCCAGCGGCACCATCGCGTTGATCTGCTTGCCCGACGGATTGTCGTCCTGGCCCTGCAGAATGCCGCGACGACGGCTCACGTCGCCCATCACGTCGCCCAGATACTCCTCGGGGGTGACGATCTCGACCTTCATCATCGGCTCCAGCAGCACCGGCGAGGCCTTGGCGAAGGCCTCCTTGAAGGCCATCGAGCCGGCGACCTTGAACGCCATTTCGTTGGAGTCGACGTCATGGAACGAACCATCGACCGCCTTGATGGCCACGTCGACCACCGGGAAGCCGGCCAGGACGCCATTCTTCAGCGCCTCTTCAATGCCCTTGCCCGCCGCGGCGACGTATTCCTTCGGCACCACGCCACCGACGATCGCGCTCTCGTAGCTGAAGCCCGCGCCACGCTCGGCCGGCTCCATCTCGATGACGATGTGGCCGTACTGGCCGCGACCACCGGACTGACGCACAAACTTGCCTTCCTGCTTGACGCCCTTGCGGATCGTCTCGCGGTAGGCCACCTGCGGCTTGCCCACGTTGGCTTCCACGTTGAACTCGCGCTTCATGCGGTCGACGAGGATTTCCAGATGCAGCTCACCCATGCCGGCGATGATGGTCTGGCCGGATTCCTCGTCGGTCCGCACGCGGAACGAGGGGTCTTCCTGCGCCAGGCGACCCAGGGCCAGGCCCATCTTCTCCTGGTCGGACTTGGTCTTCGGCTCCACCGCCATCGAAATGACGGGTTCCGGGAACACCATGCGCTCCAGGGTGATGATGTGATCCTGCGCGCACAGCGTGTCGCCGGTGGTGACGTCCTTCAGACCCACCGCCGCGGCGATGTCGCCCGCGCGCACTTCCTTGATCTCTTCACGATTGTTGGAGTGCATCTGCAGGATGCGGCCCACGCGCTCCTTCTTGGACTTGACCGGGTTGTAGACCTGGTCACCGGAGTTCAGCACGCCGGAGTAGACGCGGAAGAAGGTCAGCGAGCCCACGAACGGGTCGGTCATGATCTTGAACGCCAGGGCCGAGAAGGGCTCCTTGTCGTCGGACTTGCGGCTTGCTTCCTGCTCGTCCTCGTCGATGCCCTGCACCGGCGGCACGTCGACCGGCGACGGCAGCAGCTGGATCACGCCGTCGAGCATGGCCTGCACACCCTTGTTCTTGAAGGCCGTGCCGCAGTACACCGGCACGATCTCCACACGCAGGGTGCGCTGGCGCAGACCTTCCAGCACCTCGGCCTCGGACAACTCGCCCTCATTGAGGTACTTGTCCATCAACTCTTCGCTGGCTTCGGCGGCGGCTTCGATCATGAAGCTGCGTGCTTCGTCGGCCTGGGCCTGCAGATCGGCCGGGATGTCGCGATATTCGAACACGGTGCCCTGCGAGGCGGTATCCCAGTGGATCGCCTTCATCTTGACCAGGTCGATGACGCCCTCGAAGCCATCTTCGGCGCCGATCGGCACCTGCATCGGGACGGCATAGGCACCCAGGCGCGCCTTCAACTGGTCGACGACCTTGTTGAAGTTGGCACCGGTGCGGTCCATCTTGTTGACGAAGGCCAGGCGCGGGACGCGGTACTTGTTGGCCTGGCGCCACACGGTCTCGGACTGCGGCTGCACGCCGCCCACGGCGCACAGCACGAACACCGCACCATCGAGCACGCGCAGCGAACGCTCGACTTCGATGGTGAAGTCGACGTGGCCGGGGGTGTCGATGATGTTGAACCGGTGCTGCGGCATGGACTTGTCCATACCGCTCCAGAACGCGGTGGTCGCAGCGGAGGTGATCGTGATGCCACGCTCCTGCTCCTGCTCCATCCAGTCCATCGTGGCGGCGCCATCGTGCACTTCACCGATCTTGTGGCTGACGCCGGTGTAGAACAGGATGCGCTCCGACGTGGTGGTCTTGCCCGCGTCGATGTGGGCCATGATGCCGAAGTTGCGGTAACGCTCGATGGGAGTGGTGCGAGCCACGACAGTCTCTCTTTTTTGTTGAAAGAACGCCGCGCGAATAACGCGCGGACAGGGGCACTGGATCACCGGATTCCTAAAGACCGAACGCCGCCCTGCGGCGGCTTTCGGCTTCTTTGGCGGCAATCCACCGCTAAGTAGCGCCTAGATGGCGCCTCGGGCCTTGAATCTCAAGGCCCGGCATTGCGATTACCAGCGATAGTGCGCGAAGGCCTTGTTGGCTTCGGCCATACGATGGGTTTCTTCACGCTTCTTGACGGCGCCGCCGCGGTTCTCGGAGGCATCCAGCAACTCGGCAGCCAGCTTGCGCGGCATGGAGTTCTCGCCACGCTTGCGGGCGGACTCGATCAGCCAACGCATGGCCAGGGCCAGGCGGCGCGACGAGCGCACTTCAACCGGCACCTGGTAGGTGGCACCACCGACGCGACGGGACTTGACCTCGACGGCCGGAGAGATGTTCTCCAGGGCCTTCTCGACCAGCTCCAGCGGGTTCGGATTCTTTTCGCCGATGACGTCCATCGCGCCGTAGACGATCTTCTCGGCCACGGACTTCTTGCCGCTCAGCATCACCATGTTGATGAAGCGGGCGATGGTCTGCGACCCGTGCTTCGGATCGGGCAGGATGGTGCGCTGCGGCGCGGAACCTTTACGAGACATGTCTTATTCCCTTAGCTCTTCGGGCGCTTGGCGCCGTACTTGGAACGGGCCTGGCGGCGCTTGGCGACGCCCGCGGCGTCAAGCGAGCCACGCACGGTGTGGTAACGCACACCCGGCAGGTCCTTGACGCGACCGCCACGGATCAGCACCACGGAGTGCTCCTGGAGGTTGTGCCCTTCGCCACCGATGTAGCTGATGACTTCTTCCTGATTGGTCAGGCGCACCTTGGCCACCTTGCGCAGCGCCGAGTTCGGCTTCTTGGGCGTGGTGGTGTAGACGCGCGTGCAGACGCCGCGGCGCTGCGGGCAGTTCTCGAGTGCCGGCGAGGCGCTCTTGTAGGTCGTCGCCTGCCGCGGCTTGCGGACCAGCTGGTTGATCGTTGCCATCTTTGGATTCTTTGAATGAAGGCCGTGACGCCGGGCCTTGTGCGTGAAAACGACGGCAGGCCGTAGAAGCGGCCTGCCGAGACAGGAGAGTATAGCGGGCTTGAGAATTCGTCGTCAACCGACGCCTGCTCATGCCGTCTGGTCCATCCTGGGACCGGGACACGGGGCGCATCCAGCGCCCCCTTCCACTTGGTCCGGGACGGCCCTGAGGCCGCCCGGCAACTTGCGACTGCTTACTGCTGCTCGGCGCCGCTTTCCGATTCGGCCTCACCGGCCTCGACTACCGTTTCGGCAGCGGCCGACCCAGACAGGGCGGCCATTTCCGACTCGGTCAGACCCGAGGCATTGCGACGGCGCTGACTGTGGTAGGTCAGGCCGGTACCGGCCGGGATCAGGCGGCCGACGATGACGTTCTCCTTCAGGCCGCGCAGGCCGTCACGGGTTCCGCGCACGGCGGCCTCGGTCAGCACGCGCGTGGTCTCCTGGAAGGAGGCCGCGGAGATGAACGATTCGGTCGCCAAGGAGGCCTTGGTGATGCCCAACAGGACCGGATCGGACTGAGCCGGCAG